>NZ_QEAS01000093.1 GCF_003130405.1 Pararcticibacter amylolyticus | reverse complement strand
CTCATAATATGATTCGTTTTAATGGAACTCATTTTTTGTGTTTGCAGATTCAGGTACTCAAATCCCTTTTCTGTTGTGATTACAATGGAGTTTGGGAAATCAGTGAACGAAGTTAACGAATTAGTTCCAGACTGCAATGTGGCTGTGTTGGCTTGAGAGTTGACCGTGAAAGAGTACTCCAATAGCCGGTTGGATAGTATGATTATCTTTTTACTTTTCTTAAATTGTTCATTTTATTGATCTTGAAGTGTTCTTGCTCACGAATGCTTGACGAAAATAAGTCTGTGCACTGCGATCATGTCGCAGTGCACAGACTTATCTCCACGATAATGAATAATATGAGGATGACTACAGTAACCCGAATTGGGCGCGCACAATCAATCAATGCCGAAGTTTACTATAAAATATATTATTCCTTTTTGTAATAATTACAACCAATGCTCCTGAATCAGGTTATTGGCGAAAAAGAATGGTTCCGGGCCCGTTCACCGGGTCGGATGTTCTTTCGCTTCTAATTGTTCGATTCGTTGTTCCAGACGTTTTATCTCATCTGCTTGTTTTGTGTGATCTGCGAGCTTTTGCTGCTGTTGCTTAATTATCTTGTTCTGTTTAATCAAATGAAGAGTGAGTTCTTCAACTTTTTGAAGGAGTTTAAGTTGCATATCTGAAACAG
>NZ_QEAS01000092.1 GCF_003130405.1 Pararcticibacter amylolyticus | reverse complement strand
ATGATCTCCTCTTTTAATCCGGTATCCTGATAGCGCCACTGATGGTCATACCAGGCATGACGTGTTTTGCCAAACAGTCTGCACAGTTGCTTGATTCCCATTCGGGGTTCCTCCTGTTTCATTTTGGTGACTGTTTGGCTCCAGACTTTTTTCGGATATCGATTTTTAGCTGTTCTTCCGCTATATCGATCATCGTCTCCAAGGCCCGGATCTTTAACTGTGCTTCTGCCAATTGTTCCTCCAACTCTCTGAGATGGCCCGCCGAAACTTCTTTTGGTTTCTTCTCTTCTGATTTTTTCACTGTTGCTGTTTGACGGCTAAGTTCGGCATTTTCTGCTTTTTGTTGCCTCACCCAACGGTCTACTACCGTCCTGCATTTGATCCCAAAGGCTACACATGCTTCCCCAACCGACATTCCTGATGCTACTGCCCGAAGTACTGTTCGTTTCTCTGAGGAGCTATACTGCCGGCTCCGTTCTGCATAATACTCCTTGGACCCATAACGGTTCATCCAATTCGTTAAAGTCGATTCATGCATACCGTACCGACTCAGTATCTCCCGACGTGGTACCCCACTTTCGATCTCCTCTACGATTTTCTTAATTTCCCGCTTGTCAAAGGGCGTATGCTTTCCCTCTCTCTCTGACTTCGCTTTCCTTCTTTTACTTTCCATACACTTTTTAATTTGTGTATAGCTTTTTTAGGAATGGACA
>NZ_QEAS01000091.1 GCF_003130405.1 Pararcticibacter amylolyticus | reverse complement strand
GCAGGGCTGAACGAAGGAGTATTGACCAGGCCGCCCCCTGCACCCGTATCACTAACGCCCAGGCAGTCCAGTGAAGCCGTCACCAGTACCATACACCCTTCGGGGATCATCCCTTCCATTTCAAAGTCCAGCGCCTCCATATCCTTCCAGTCCGTCACCGTCACATCCTTCACCGCCACGTATTCATAAAATTCACTGCGGAAGTTCAGGGCCGTGACCAGGAACCTCAGCCGGTAGCTGTCTGACGCCTCTATTACCGCAGAAGGAATTTTCAACCCGCTAAGCTTGCCCCATCCATCCATCTGCACCCGCACCTTTCCCCCGCTGGTCAGCGAGACCGAGGGCCTCACCTTCAGCGCCTCCCGCAGCGGGCTGTTCGCATTGAACTCGAATCCTTCCAGGCAGCTCAGATCGCCGTCGTGCAGGTCCCTCGCCCCGCGCAGGGCGGTTTTACTTCTTAAAATACTCTGGTAAACAGCACTGTTGAAGCGGTTCACCATGGCCCCGTCATGCCGGTTGCGGAACACCGAGCGCAGGACCAGGCGGATAGCAGCTGCCGCTGTGCTGGCCACCCCGAACTCCCCGGCACTCGCCTGGCTGGCCGGGGTTTGCTTTTTCTTTCGTTTGGGAAGGCCCTGCACCACCGTACTGTTGCGGAACCTGCGGAACACCACAGTTCCCGCCGTTCCGTGCAGGGCACCATTTCTTTCTAATAT
>NZ_QEAS01000090.1 GCF_003130405.1 Pararcticibacter amylolyticus | reverse complement strand
AAATCATTCGAGCCCTGTGCCCCTAAATCATTTGTCATTTCCCATAATTTTGTATTGTTGCCCACAAATACAATACTATTCGAACTGTTGGGAGTCACCCCATTATTTCTGAGGACAATGGCATTCCTGATTTGTGTAAATTCATTATAATTACCTGCCACTTCAAGAGGGGCAGATGGGTTTAATGTTCCGATTCCAACATTTCCCTGAGCTTCTATTTTGTTGGTTTGGGCCAGAGTATCAAAGAAGGCAGCGCAGCTAATCGCGGCGACTAACAGAAAGCGATTTTTTATAATTCCTGATTTAAGCATCATGTTATATGGTTGATGGATTATTGTTGTATAAGATACCTTTCATGTCGTTGAATGATTTGATTCTTGTGAGATATAGCTTTTTGAAGCGGGTATTATAAAGCCCTTTTACGTTTTGGGTCCTCAACTTATTCTTTCCCCTTCATTTTATTCATCTTCTTTGTAAGAATGTCCAGCCTGCGGCCCTGCTCCTGGATGGTTTTGTTCTGGTCGATAAGATATAGTGTCAGCTCTTCTATTTTTTTCAGGAGTTTTGCATTCATTTCGCCCAGACTTATGCCGTTATCATTTACTTCGCGGGCAGAAGGGATTTCTGGTAAATGATTGTTCTCCAGAACAAAGCGTTCTAACTCAGCAAGGGGACGTCTTTGAAATTGCGGAGTAAAAACATAATCCGGCCAATTCGCCGTCTCGACCTTTATTTCATGAGCCCG
>NZ_QEAS01000089.1 GCF_003130405.1 Pararcticibacter amylolyticus | reverse complement strand
ATAGAGCTGTTTTGTTCGTCTTATCAAACAGGTTACCAAAAATATATCATTGAGGTCGGATATGATCAGGGAGCACATACAGGAGATCCAGCCCTCAAGCTAGCAGAAGTTCACGGTATCGCCAACGCTGCCCGGATGAGTTTTGGTACTGCTACTAACCTAAATACAGAAATGGGAGGATATGTTAACAAATCTATTCCGCTTTATCTGGAACTGGCCAGCTATATGGCCTACACTGTGAAGATTACATATCTTCAGGAACGCGTAGACCAAGTCTCAGGATTGAACCACATTAAGATCAATGAGAATCCTGCAGGTACTCCTATCGACGACTTTAGACTTGATCCAACGCTTAATGTTGACTTCACAACGAGTGGCAATCTTTTAGTAAAAGGCTCAGGGAATCACGCCATTCTGAATGGCAACGTGGGTATTGGAACCTTATCTCCTGATTCAAGATTAACTGTCAAGGGAAAGATACATGCAGAAGAGATCAAAGTTGATTTGAGCGTGCCCGCTCCCGATTACGTGTTCGACAATAACTACAACTTAGCATCTTTAGAAGATGTGGAGAATTACATTAAAAAGAATAAACACCTTCCGGAAATACCTTCTGCGGAGAGCATGAAAAAGGAGGGCATTTCTGTTTCAGATATGCAACTTAAACTCCTTCAAAAAGTTGAAGAACTCACTCTTCATTTGATTAAACAGAACAAGATAATTAAGCAACAGCAGCAAAAGCTCGCA
>NZ_QEAS01000088.1 GCF_003130405.1 Pararcticibacter amylolyticus | reverse complement strand
TGCCAGTAAGGAGAGTGCCTGCGAGTTCGGGCTGGCCAGCACGTCGGCCAAAGCGATCCGCCAGGCTTTTTCGCCTGTTCATCAAAACCGCCATGATAAAGGAGTGGTCAACCGCTTCAACTCCGTGGTTTACCGCGCCATCCGGGCTTCTTCTAAGCAGAGGGGTGAGCGGGATATCCATGACGCTCAGCTGGACTTGCTGGAAGGGTTCGAGTTTAATGTGAAGAGTCCTTTTTCCAAAGCGCTGCTGGTGAAGCCGGAGGTGGGTCTGAATGAAAAGGGGCAGGTCCGGGTAAGGGTCCCGGAGATCGATGTGAAGCAGGGCATCCGGGCGGGCGCTTTTGCTCAAAACCGTCAGGGCGGGCGCTACCAGATCAAGTTTGTGCTGACCGGCTTTAATTTCCGGGAGGAGTTCTATGAGTTTATTGGGGTAAAGGAGGTACTGATCGCTAAACCGGGAGCTCAAAGGGTGCCGGCTCAGGAACTGGTTTTTGAGGGGGAGGTGCCTAAAGGGTGTTTTCTGCTGCTGGCGGCGTCTTTTTCTTATCAAATGCAGAATGAGGCGGAGGGGTACTGGGAGAATATGAATACGGAGGGGTTCTGCCCGGCTGCGATACTGGCGGCTTTTCCTTCAGGGGATGATGCGGAGAAGGGGTACGGGGCCGGCAGGGTTTCAAAAGCGAATGATCTCCGCCAACAGGGAGGAGATGGGGCGGCATGGCCGGTGGTGCACAAAGGCAAGGATCTCCTGGAGAAGATGGGGAGGCTTCACGGGAAAAAGAAGAAGCCCGAAAAGCAG
>NZ_QEAS01000087.1 GCF_003130405.1 Pararcticibacter amylolyticus | reverse complement strand
AACTTCGTGTACGGCTACCACTACGACAGCCGCAAGCGGCTGAAAGAAAAGAAAGTCCCCGGCAAAGGCTGGGAATACCTGGTCTACAACAAGCTGGACCAGGTGGTGCTCAGCCAGGATGCCCTCCAGCGCAGCGCCGGGATCTGGCTGTTCACTAAGTACGACGCCATGGGCCGGGTCGTAATGAGCGGGGAAGTCACCCTTTCAGGAAACCAGCAGACCGTTCAGGCAGCCGTCAATGCCCAGACCGGCACCCTGTGGGAGAGCTACCAGGGCGGCAGCAGCAACTACGGCTACAGCAACCAGAGCTATCCGCAGACCATCGGGAAAGTCTATGCCGTAAACTATTACGACCGCTACGACTACCTTTCCCTGTCCGGCATCAACCCCAATACCAGCGTTTTTGCCGCCCCGCCTGCCAGCGTTGACACGATCTACCAGCAGCCCACCGGCCTTCAGACCGGCAGCCTGGTCAATGTCACCGGCAGCAGTATGTACCAGCTCACCGTCAGCCACTACGATCTGGACGGAAGAGAAGTGAAGACTATCCGCCAGCACAGCCAGGGCGGCAGTACCGCCCCCGGCAAATACGAGATCACCGAGAACCGTTACAGCTTCACCGGTCAGCTGGTTCAAAGCACCCAAAAGCACTACAATACCACCGGCCTTCAGTACAGCCAGACCTCGCAGTACAGCTACGACCACATGGGGCGCAAGCGGCAGCAAAGGCAAAGCATCACCGGCAGTGACGGAGTAACCGTATCCCGGGCCGTACCGGCCCAGTACGAATACAACGAACTGGG
>NZ_QEAS01000010.1:257046-257310 GCF_003130405.1 Pararcticibacter amylolyticus | reverse complement strand
CATTCCGAACAGAGAAGTTAAGCCCGCCAGAGCCGATGGTACTGCGGTAACACGTGGGAGAGTAGGTCGGTGCCAACCTTTACAAGAGCCCGTTAGTGATAAACTGACGGGCTTTTTTTATGTCAGAAACGCAGGGATTGCCGGGCAGGCGAGGCTGGAGGGGGGAATGATAGAAGAAAGCTGGCGGATGAGTTCTTATTACTAACCTGGCCTGCCGGTGAATCTGCAGCTAGTTTCTGATTAAGTCATAAACTATTGCTCATT
>NZ_QEAS01000010.1:206483-256947 GCF_003130405.1 Pararcticibacter amylolyticus | reverse complement strand
TCTCTTTACCCGGAATTCCTTATATTTGCCCCGCTAATGGTTTCTTTAATAGTTTATTAAGGAATAAAAGGGAAAACGGTGAAAGTCCGTTACTGTCCCGCAGCTGTGTGCTCTGCAACGGTATTCTAATCATTGCCACTGTTTTATCTTACCAAAGGATAGCAAACGGGAAGGCTGAATACCGGGAGTGAGTCAGAAGACCTGCCTTAGCAACTCATTTCTCGACCTTCGTGGATTGGGGTTGAAGAATGACACTTATACTTAGCTGATGAACGGAGTGAAATTGAGTTTAGGAATATTTTCCGGCATTGCATTGCTTTTTTTAAGCTTGCCCTTATGTGCTCAGGAACACTTCACGGCTGATACTGCGGGACGAGATAACTGGCTTAATGAAGTAAAGATCAGACAAGTTAAGATTAATAAGGAACAAACATCCCAGACGCCTTTACAGATCCTTTCCGGGGAAGCGTTGCAGCGTTTGAATAGTCTTTCTGTTGCGGATGCTGTGCGTTTTTTTTCAGGAGTTCAACTAAAAGATTATGGAGGTGTGGGTGGGCTCAAGACCATTAATGTGAGGAGCATGGGTACAAATCATACCGCTGTGTTCTACGACGGCGTACAGTTGAGCAATGCACAGAACGGACAGGTTGATCTGGGTAAGCTTTCCCTGGATAATATGGAGGAGATTGAATTGTATAACGGGCAGAAAAGCACGATACTGCAGCCTGCGAGAGGTTTTGCTTCTGGCAGTTCCCTTTATCTGAATACTGCTCTTCCTAAATTTGAAGAGGGCAGGACTTTCCGGATGAAGACTTCTTTAAAAGGCGGCTCGTTCGGTCTTATCAATCCTTCTTTATTGCTACAGAAGAAAGGCGGGGAAAATTTCTATTTCACATTAAGTACTGAATATAAGCGGGCGAATGGCAGATATAAGTTCCGGGACAGGAACGGTGAGTATGATACGACAATTGTGAGGCGCAATGCCGACATAGAATCAGGCAGGTTTGAGGCGAGTGTGTCGGCTCTTCTTGCTGATTCGAGCCAGGTTACTTCAAGGTTTTATTTTTATAAGGATCAACAGGGCGTCCCGGGATCTATTGTCAGTAATGTGTATGATTTTAGCCAGCGGCAATGGGACAGGAATCTCTTTCTTCAAACTTCATTCCGGAAAGAACGGGGAAGATACCGGCTGATAGCTTCTGCTAAATATACTAACGATTACACCCGGTTTCTTGATCCTGAATATGTGAAGGATGAGGGACTGCTGCTTAATAATGTTTTTAAGCAGCAGGAATTCTATATTTCGGTAGCCAACCGTTATAGCCTTACATCTAACTGGGGCGTAGCGTTTTCGGCTGATTATCAGCGGAATTCCCTTGATGCTAATTTGGAACGGTTTCCCTATCCCACTCGTCATTCGCTGCTTGCAGCACTGGCAACGGAGATTAAATACAGTGATATAGAGATCCAGGGAAATTTGCTTGCTACTTTGGTTGATGATCATGTTGAGCAATATTTCTCCGCCGGAAAAAAAAGCGAACTGACGCCAACAGTGATGGCTTCCTGGAAGCCGTTTCACGATAGTGATTTTCGTCTGCGCGCCTTTTATAAGAATATTTTCAGGATGCCCACTTTCAACGATCTTTATTACACTAATATAGGCAGTACATTTTTGAAGCCGGAATATGCAACTCAGTATGATTTAGGGTTTACTTATATTGCGCTGTTGGATGAAGGGGCTCTTTTAAGCCAGATCAGTGTGCAGGCTGATGGTTATTATAACGTTGTTCGTGACAAGATCGTTGCTACTCCGTCTGCGAGCTTGTTCAGATGGGAAATGAGAAATTTGGGCAGGGTGCATATTTCCGGATTTGACCTGAACACCCAGACAGGCTGGAAATTCTCTGATCAGATTTCGGGAAATGCCGGAATCACCTATACTTACCAGAGGGCTGAGGATGTGACCAATCCGGAGCTGAATTACAAGAATCAAATACCCTACGTGCCAATCCACAGCGGCACACTTACCGCCGGATGTGAATGGAGGCATTTGGGATTAAATTACAGTTATATCTATACCGGGGAGCGGTATAATCAATCGGCTAATATTCCTGCAAATCATGTGCAGCCCTGGTATACACACGATATCGCGCTGCGGTATGAACGTAGTAAAAGGTATCAGCGATATCGTATCACAGGCGAGATCCTTAATCTCTTTAATCAGGATTTCGATGTGGTGGCTAATTTTCCGATGCCGGGCAGGTCATATCGTTTCACTTTAAGCTATACTTACTAATTATGAAGTACAAATACCGTCTGTTAATCATTCTTTGCGCTCTGATGTCCTTTGTGGGGGCATGCCGTAAAGATCCTAAACCATTGAAGGAAGAAAGCGAGGAGCTGACAGCCGACCCTTCCAGTGTCGCGAAGGGTTTCTACCTGGTGAATGAAGGGGTTTCGAATATGAATAAGGCCTCTGTTGATTACCTTGATTTCAGGAAGGGATTGTACAGAAGAAATATTTATAATGAGGCTAATCCGACTGTGGTGAAGGGGCTGGGAGATGTTGCGAATGATATTGCTGTGTACGGTTCGAAGCTCTACGTGGTCGTCAATGGGTCGGACAAGGTAGAAGTGATGGACGTCAATACCAGTAAAAAGATTGCACAGATCAATATTCTCAACTGCCGGTATATTACGTTTCATAATGGCAAAGTTTACGTGAGTGCCTACCTCGGAGAAGTTGGTAATCCAAATGCTGCGAACGGCATTGTCGCTCAAATCGACACGGCGACGCTGAGAGAAGAAAGGCGTGTTGAAGTGGGAAGGCAGCCGGAGGAAATGGCTGTTGCCGGCGAAAAGATCTATGTGGCTAACTCAGGAGGGTACAACCCGTCCAACTATGAACGAACGGTATCTGTGATCGATATTGCCAGTTTCAAAGTGCTTAAGAATATCGACGTCGCCATCAATCTCCACCGCATTAAGGCAGACAAATACGGGGATTTGTATGTGACATCGAGAGGAGATTACTATGATATTCCCTCAAAGCTTTTTGTAATTGATACCCGGACTGAAAGCATTAAAAAGTCCTTTGATATTGCCGTCAGTAATCTTGCGATAGACGATGATACTGCTTATTTCTACAGTACGGAGTTCAGCTATCATACAGGAAAATACACGGTTACTTACGGTATGCTTGATGTCAGGGATGAGCAACTTAATGGCAAGCAATTTATCACAGACGGAACGGAAGCAAAGATCATGCGTCCTTACGGTATTGCCGTTAATCCTCATACCAAGGATATTTTCGTTACGGATGCGAAGGATTATGTCTCTCCCGGAGAACTTTATTGTTTTGACAGTACCGGCAAAAGAAAATATTCAGTGACTACAGGTGATATTCCTGCTCATTTCGCTTTCGTGTACTAGCAGTTTTATGTGTTGTTTTCACAAAGCCTATCCTGCAGGAGATATAAGCCAGTTATTTGGTTGCGCAGGCATCGTCCGGTATTCTTAAATGGAGTTGCGTAAGGGAGCTATCTCTTCATTTTATTGTGGTCCGTTATTCCCTAACCTGCACCTGTAATATCGGGCGTCTGATAATGTTATTCCTGCCGCTTGATACTAGTAGTTCCTGATACAGGGGCATCGCTGCCCGGCTTCCTTTCTGTATTGTGTACGCGAGCTCCGACAGTCTCCGCTTGTTCTGCAAGATTGCCACTTCTTCCAGATTTCCGCTGCTTCATCTTTTTCCCTTTCGTTTTATTTCTCCGTCCCCACCAGATGATGAAGCCTGTAAGAGGGAGGCTGGCAGCAATGAGACTGCCGATAAATGCAAGGATCTTTGTTGGAAGGCCACCAATAGCGCCTATGTGAATATCGTAGTTCATGCGGATGATCTTGTCTGCTACACTTGCCTTGCTATACCGTCCGAAAACATGTTTGACGTCGATTTCTTTGAGGGTGTACTGATCGTAATAGCGATAATCTGCTTTCCAGTAAGTTTCAGTGTCGGGATTTAAGGCGAGTTCAAGTGCCGCTTTTGGACTATCGGGTATATGAACTTCGATGCTGCCTTTATGATCCGGGTTTTCATTAAGGGCTTTCAGCCATAGACGGTCAATTGGAGCGCCAGCGGCAACCGGCAAGGTGCGCGTGGTGTCGGAAAATGACTCTTCGAAAAGATTAAGCTTTTTACCTCCTGACGATACCCAGTAAACGGATTTCGAGAACCATTGAAAGCCCATCACCAGGCCTGTTAAGCCTATGAAAATCACGATCCAGGTAATGTAAAAGCCAAGTACATTATGGAGGTCATAGTTCACCCTCCGCCAGCGGGCATTCCATTTAATGGTGAATCTTTTGTTTGAGCTGGCTCTGTTTTTAGGCCACCAGAGCACCAGTCCGGAGATAAGAAGGAGTACAAAAAGAAGGGTGGCTGTGGCCAGGACAGGCTGTCCTATAGCAGGAGGGAGCCACAGGTAATAATGGCCAATTGTGATGATCCTGAAGAAATCGCGGTTCATATCCTTTACTTTCAATACCTGTCCGCTATAAGGATCCATGTAGACAATGTAATAGTATTCAGGATCAGCATTGTAGTAGAGCACCTTAGCTGCTTTACCTGGCTCATAGCTGACACTGTGGCCGTGCTTACCCGGCAATTTTAAATCAGCAATGTTTTTTAGCTGAGAGGGGAGCAGGCGGGGTTTGTTTTCTATTTTTACAAACCGGTAGCGCTGTGTAAGATCTCCTATTTCTTTTTCAAATGCCAGGATACAGCCTGTAATACCGAGGAAGAAAACGAAAAGACCTGATATTAAGCCCATCCACAAGTGAATCTTTCCTATCCAATACTTAACTGCGCTCTTCCTTTTCTTTGTCATATTTTAAAACCTTCCATTACATTTCACCGTAATGTTCGCTGCTATTTAGATTTAATAAAAATTAGCTCAAAGAAAGGGTTCTTTATTCAAAAAGCCAAATAAGTTTTAAGTCGTAGGTTATAGGTATTAAGTATTGGTGGCTTTTTTCAGGCAGGATGGACTTAATTACATGGCGTGTTGAGTATAAAGGGCTATGGAAGATTAAGGAGCGGATTCGTAGTTTTTTTATTAATGGCATTCCTCTGGCTCATAGCAGCAGGAATGCCATTATGTATTATTTATTTTTCTTTCTCCATGTGTTACTTTTCCAACCGGCCGGACGTGCCGGACTACAATCTTTAAACCTGATATTATCGGAAAGATCTCCTTCTATCCGGGTAGTTAACTTTGAGGGTACGATAAAATTTACTTTTTCAAAAAGGATGTTTCTGCTGTCCAGTATTTCCATCGTGCCGGCAGCACTACGGATAGTTGCATTTTTTATTGTAATATCTTTTGAATCGCGTGCGATGACCAGGTTATCGCAGTTGATGTCGATATTCTCTATGAGGACGTTGGTGAGCGGCGATTCCGGAATTCCATTGATCTTCAGGAACTGGGGCGTTTTTTCAACGATGATATCGCGGATGGTGATGTTCCTGTAAGCCGGAGTGAGGTTGTTGATTTCTCTTGCAGGCAGGCGGCTGGCAAGTTCTCCTACATACATCTGGCTGCCCAGCATATCCCAATTAAATGCGGTTGCTTTCAATTTCATGCGGATCCTCTCATAATGAATGTTTTCTCCGCCGCCAGCTCTGCCCCGGCGTGTTTTAAAGCGGATGCCTACTCCGGTATCATCAAAGACGCAGTCGTGAACATACAAATTACGGATCATCCCGGCCGTCTCGCTTCCGCAGGTGATGCCGCCATGTCCTTCCTGCGCAAGACAATAGCGGACTACCACGTTTTCAGTTGGTTTATTGACTCTGATTCCGTCTTCTCCGCGGCCTGCCTTAATGGTGAAGCAATCATCGCCGGAACTTAATGTACAATATTCGATCAGGACATTCCGTGAAGATTCGATGTCAATGCCATCCCCCCGCGGAATCCCAACGGAATGAACAGTTACTCCCCGGATAATTACTCCATCGCAATATACAGGTACAATATTCCAGAATGCAGTTCTTTCGAGGGATACTCCTTCTATATAGACATTTTTACAATTGATGGGAGAGATGAACATTGGAAGAAAAACGGGACCTCCATTGTAGCCCTCATACACCCGCTGGGATACAGGCGTGTTGGCATTAATGACATTTTCTACTACGTCAGACTTCATCACCTGCTTTCGTACAGATCCATCCGGCGGCCCTATCAGTTTGCCTTTACCTGTAATGGCAATATTTTCCTGTCCGTTGGCATAGATCAGCGCCCCCAACGACATCACCTCGACTCCTTCATTTCTTGTAAATACCGCTGGGCGATAGTCTTCTACTTCTCCGCTGAAATGGAGTTCAGCGCCTTCAGCTATATGGAAATTAACATTGCTTTTCAGGCTGATCCTTCCTGTTTTCCAGGCTCCCGGTGGCACAACTACTGTTCCACCTCCCCGGCTGCTGACTTCATCGATCGTTTCCTGAATCGCTTTGGTATTCATCATTCCTTCCTGCGCGCCCTTTTCTCTTATCGATATAGAAAGGGAAGCAAATACCGGCTTTTTAAAAACAGGCATTTTAAACGGTGCCTTAACCGGAGCAATGGTTTCGGGAAGATTGCTGGCTCCTACCTGTTCTTTTTTAAGGAGCGAGTCGGTGACTGATGCCGGGGAGATTAAAGGAAAACAAAAAAAGGCGATAAAGGCTAGTATTATTCCCTGCTTAATGTCATGGAATGCCAGGGGGGGGGATGATGCTTGGATCAAACTTCTCATTATTTATCTGAATTGTGTGTGTGCTACTGACGTGAAACAACAGTGCTGCTTGCACGTATGGGTCAAAGAAAACTTATTTTTTTGGAAATTGAAACAGGAATATGTGCTTCATGACAGGAATCACTAAATAAAAGGATCCTTATGACAAGAGATTAGCAGACAGAAATATTCTCAAAACCCAGTTATAGGATGCTGAATTTTGCAGACAGGAAATAAAAAAGTGAGAGCGGTAATTATTTAACGTTAAATTACGAAGAATTTTTTATTTTCCAAGAAGAAAATGAGAAAAGTATAATTTTTCTGCCGAAGATCCTGGTTGGGGACGGAGTCAGCGCTTATTTCAGGAAGTATTTTTTTTGTTCGTAGTCCTGTATAAGTTCCTGGATAGACTTTTTACTGAATTCGATCAATAATTGCGTGCGGATAGGTTTGATTTGTTCATGCATCGGACAAGGCTTCGTATCAGAGCAATTTTTTAACCCCATTACGCAGGAACTGAATAATTCATTCCCGTCAATTGCCCTTACAATATCGATAAGGTACAAGGTTGCCGGATCCAAAATAAAAAAACCTCCGTTCGGACCTTTTGCAGAGGAGATCACTTTTTTTCGCGACAAGGTCTGGAGGATCTTGCCGGTAAAATGCATCGGGGAACCTATTGCCTCCGCAATTTCAGGAATTCCTGCCCTTTCACCTTCATGGCTTTTATGCCCGATGTATACGGCAGCACGTATCGCGTATTCACATGATTTTGAAAGTATCATCGTATTCAATTGCAAACGTAGTATTTTTTATTTTAAATAGCATTGAAGGTTTTATTCATTCCTGGTATTGTTTTGGATCTTAAAGCATTTCTGAAATAAAGACAACTGAGAAGCAGGAACAAAACTGAAATTACCAGAAGGACAACCTGATAGGAGGGGATCGTTATCGAAATAAGAGACAGGGCTGGCTGTAGAAACAGCAGCGTAACATACAGTATCACGACTGAAGCAAATGAACGATTCAGTCTAGGGATATCCGGCCCGGAAAACAGGCCGGAGAAAGTGAATGAGTCCAGTATCACAGAGGTGATAGCTCCCAGCATCAACAGGTGAATATAGCCGATGATCAGGTTCCTTTGCGAAAATGCCCAATTGCCTATAGCAGGGAAGCATATCACAACCTGGAAGACACATTTTATGGAGACTGCGATCAGGGCTATCTTAATGAATGCAGGCAGCTGAGGCTTTTTGTTTCTTATGGAGATCAATATTCTAAACCATCCAAAAACATTCAATAGGGTGGCTGCCAGGGCGATGCCTCTTATGACGACGGATTGTGAACCCCATAATGTAAAAATGAGGTATAGCGGTAAAGTGCTCCAGATAAAGATCTGCAACCAGCGCCTGGCTGACCTGTTGCCCGCTTCTATCTTGTACCGGTTGACAATCAGAGCTAATGCCGCGAGCAGCATCCATCCGTTCATCTGCATGTGGAGATAAAAATAGATGGCATCCTGATAAAGGACTGATCCTTTCAACCCCATTTTCATGAGCGGAGCAAGTGCGAAGGGGCCGAGGCAGGAAAAACATAAAAAGAACAGGGAGGCTTTAAGTAATTTTAAGCTGTCACGGGTGAACCCTGCATGAAACTGTTTGTCCCGCAGAACGAGCCATGTAAAATAGAAATTGGTAAAGATGAAGAGGGTGGAGAAGGAGATAGAGATCAGTTTATACCCCTGAACAGAGAAACTTATCAGCATTCCGAAGGCGCTGATAAGTGTCAGCATAAACATCTTTTTGAATCCCGCGCTGAGCATGGAGCCGTGAATCTGGCAGCTGATCAGCACACTAAGAGCCAGAAAGATCCAGCCGGAAAATGCAAAATGGGAATGGGCGTGCAGGAAGAAACTATAGTTGACACCCGGCACCGGCCAGACAAACATCAACCTCAGGATTACTCCAAAGAAAGATACCAGTAAAAATCCACCTGCAGCCCAGATACTATATGCCCTTTTTTCATTCACCACTATTGCCCTCTAAGCTGTTTTAATCCCTCTTCCGTAATGTTGTCATAGCCCCACTGTGGTTCCCATGTGAGATTTACTTCTACAGAAAAATCTTCGAAATTATGTTTCACTCCGTTCTTTACTGACTGCAGGATGGCTTCGCCCATGGGACAATGCTTTGAAGAAAGTGTCATCGTTATAATGATTTCCTTTTCGGGTTCTTTCACCTCTACATTGTATACAAGCCCCAGGTCAATAATATTGACGTTTAATTCCGGATCAGGAATTGTCCGGAGAGTTTCCATGACATTCATCCTGGTGAATGTGCTGCTGTCGGTGATGTTGAAGCTGTTCATGTTGTTATTGTTTGTGACCGGTGGAAAAAGACGATGATCAGATTGATGATATACACCGCTGCTGTTATGATCAGGAAACCGGAACCGGCGAATAACAGCGTTTCCGATTTGACGGCGAAGCCGGTAAAGAACGAAATGCAAAAGAGGATAAACGCTGCCGTCTGGCATTTCAACAGGTTCTTTTTATACAGATCAGCGGGCAGCGGTGTCTTTTGTTTGCCCGCAAGCTGTTCATATTTTCTGGTCCATACTATAAACGGAAATGTTTTAAATGCCTGACCAAGAACGAGTGCGCTTATCCATCCCATGAACAAAAGGGAGCCATACAAGGTGGTAAAATGAACCGAAGACGGATCTCCCTTTAAATGACGGTGAATGATCAGAGGAAGAAGTGCCACCGCCGATGCCATCAGGACGAAAGACAGTATGGTATTGCTAAGGGGCAGTTCGATCTGCTTTTTGATCCTGGACCGGAAGCAGGAAACTACATATATGAAGAACAGGATAATGCCCGCGAGCATGATTAAAAAGATCAGGCATGTTTTATGGTTTATCCCAAAAAAGTAAGTATCGATAACAAAAAGGACAAGCGACAGGTTGATCAGGTAGTAGCTTCGGCTAAGCGGCTTAGTGTTTTGAACGCGGGAGACTATAAACATGGGGATCAGGCGTGAACTGACCCCTATAATTAAAAGAAGGAACCAGCCACCTATGCCCATGTGGGCATGCAGCCTGAGAAAATGAAGATGATCTTTTGACAGGAAAGGGTGTCTGAAGTTGAAAACCAGCAGAACGCCCAGGAGCACTGTCAGTATCAGCCACACGCAGGATGTTATAATGAACTTCTGTTGTATGCCTGCTTTCTTCGGGTTGTCTTTTGCTGTGCGAAATACTGTTATGCAAAACAGGATAACTGATAGTAACAGCAGGACACCTCCAGTCTGCATCAGGCTCCCGGGATTAAAATTCCAGAAGGAAAATACCAGGAGGGGCAGGCCGCTGATGAAGAGGATGAGGCTGACCCACGGAAGCCGGTAAGTACTGAGTTCTGTTTCGAAGACAACGGGAATCAGCTGATAGGCTGCTCCGAATATGATGAGAGTTCCCCATCCCAAAGCTGCCATATGGGTTATTGCCAGTAGTTTTGGGTGGAAATAATGCCCTTGCAGATCCCTCACAGAAAAAAGCAGCATAACTGCCATAGCAAGGAAAAAAACTGCTGAAAGGAGATAGTGGCTGACTACCAAGCCATATGATTTTTCGGTAGACCGGCTCATATCTTATTTCCTGTATATCAGAAGGGAGACCTTTGTTTCCTCCTCCTGCTGTATCAGATAATTAAAACCTTTGTCGTGCAGATGTGGCAACAGATAAACAGGCACCTTTTTATGATGGACAAATAAGGCTTGTCCGTTCTCCAGCGTTTCCAGGCTTTCCAGGATCGTCATCATCGGCTTGGGCATTTCGTACATGGTTACATCGATTACCTTCAGCCTCCCTTCGTATTGCCGGAGCAGATCATTGAAGGAGGGAAGAGAGGTGTCAGGCGGCTCAACAGAAGGCGTGGTCTTTGGAGTGTGATCGGGCTGGGGATTCTCATTTTTAAAGAAATATGTGTGAACCTCACCAGGGTCTGGCTTTTCAGTATGAGCCCCGAATCCTTTATTGCCGAGGAGGTTGATCAGTGGTAAAGGCTCAAATGTATTTATGATCCTCAATACTTCACCCTCTGCAAGTTCATTTATCTTCAGCATGATCAGTTTTAGCGGGTCTTTGCCGCCATCCAGAATTGGCCTGACATCAAGATCCACTATCAGCCCGGGCGCCGGAAGTACGAATGCCCCGGCATCCTGTTTTCCGTTGTCCCGGTCATTATCCAGAAGTTGAAAACCTATTGCATTCATAGCTTTAAAAAAGTCGGAAATACTGCAGTTTGCTATCCTGCAGGCATCGGCAACCGACACCCGCCTGGCAAGCAGTTTCCGGAGAAAGGGGTTCCTGAGTTTACTGAAGTTCTTGTTCAGTTTCACGAGTGCTTCGATCACCGCTTCCTGATTTACTTCAAGAAGTTGTTTGATAGTGGTGTCTCTGCCGATAATCAAATTCTCAGGCTTCATATCACTCAGGCCCCCGGGAGATTATTTAAATTGTTTTTCCAGTTCTATCGCTTTCGGAAAGAGAATGTTATTTTCCATGTGTACGTGCTGGTGCAGGTCATCTTCGAATTCTTCCAGTTTTTTGAATAGTATCCGGTAAGAGGTACAGGCATCCGCAGGTACATCGTAGTTATTGGTCAGTTCACGGATCTCGCTGAGATCTTCTCCGGCTCCCTCATGTTCCTGTTCCATCACAGTGATAGGGTTGGCTACCTGTCCGAATTGTGCCTGGGGAAGAGGCATGCCGGTCTTTTTCGCCAGCACCATTTCCTTTATATAGGGGAAGAGAATATTTTCTTCTTTCATCAGGTGCATGCTCAGGTCGGCCGCTATTCCTGCAAAGACCTCTGCTACTTTCACCAATTCAGGATGATGTTCGCCGTGCACTCTCGCTACTTTCTGAGAAATCTCACTAAGGAAAGGAATGCTTTCTCTCACATAATTGTGATGAGTGTTTATGATATAGTCGCACATGAAGTCAAGCTCCCAGTTTTGATAGTTATCTCCTGTCCTCTGGCTTTGCTGATCTACATTTTTAAGCTCATCTTCCACCCGGTGGATGTCGATTCCTTTCTTATTGCATACTTCGGAGAGTGTTTTTTTTCCTCCGCAGCAGAAATCAATTCCGAATTTCTTAAATACCTGCGCTTTTCTGTAGTCTTTTGCTACCAGTTCGCCGATTGTGGTTTCTTTCTCTCCTTCGGCCAGTTTTCCTATTCTCACCTTCCACCATTCCGGTCCGTTTTCAACGTATTCCCATACAAATGTTTGTCCTCTTTCAGCGAGCAGCTGGTAGTAAAGAGGTTTGGGGTCATGGTCATTATGAATAATAAAATCTTCCCCCGGGTTAAGAGAGTCAAATTTTTCAAAAATCGTCGGGTGCTTCAGGCGGGGTTCCAGGATCGTCACGTCTAATATACTTGTACTCATCGCTTATATGTTTAATAGAAGACAAAAATATCTTTTATTTTAGTTGAAAAAAGTTTAATCGTTCATTTTGTGTCGGAAGAATGTAATAAAATACAACTATGTCCTTTATTGTGAGGGGGAAAGGGGTAAAAGAGTGATTTCAGTCATTTAAAGGTAAACTAACATAAACTTTTTTGGTTATAGGGACTGTGCTTTTATTTTCGGAGAAGTCGTATGAAGATATTGTTAATAGAGGATGAACCGGGACTGGTGTCGGTAGTAGTCAGGGGCCTGACTGAAGCGGGGATGGAAATAAGTGTCGCCGGGGATGGGGATACGGGGTTGGAAATGGCCGTGAAACATAATTTCGATCTTGTGATCCTGGATATTATGCTTCCGGGCATGAACGGTATTCAGGTGTGCAAGGAGATAAGAAAGAAGGACGGCAGCACGCCGGTTTTAATGCTGACGGCGCTCAGCAGTACAGAGAATATTGTTACGGGCCTGGATAGCGGGGCGGATGACTACCTGATCAAGCCATTTAAGTTTGCAGAGCTCGAAGCGAGGATCCGGTCGCTGGTTCGGAGGAGCAAGAGCAGCACTACTGCTGCTGATCATATTATTTCAATTGCCGATCTTAAGCTCGACAGGAATTCGAAGACTGTTAAAAGAGACGATAAGCCGGTGAGCCTCACTGCTACAGAATACAGGCTGCTTGAGTATTTTCTGCAAAACCGGGACAAGGTATTGTCGCGGATACAGATCCTGGAAAACGTTTGGGATATTGATTTTAATATGGGGACCAATGTGGTAGACGTTTATGTGAACTATCTGAGGAAGAAGATTGATAACGGTTACCCTGTAAAATTAATTCATACTGTTTTCGGGATGGGATATATATTTAAAGCTGAGCCTGTGAATGAAAATTCAAACTAAGATCACTCTCCTGTTTTTCTCCATTTCAACTATTGGCCTTATCCTTCTGAATGCTTCTATATTTTATTTTGTATCGGAGTTTAATTTCGAAGACTTTTTTGAGAGGCTTGAATCGCGTGTTAATCTCGCTGCCCGGATCAATATTTATCCTAATTCGAGCCCGGAAACCTACCATGAGATCCGGACGCGCTACCTGGAGAAACTGGAGGATGAAAAAGATTACATCATAAAGCTTGATCCTTCTGAGAAGGAAGGGTTCAGGAGGCCCCTGGATCTGCCGGAGAAGTTTTATTCCAATATCCTGAGCAGGGGAAAGGACCGGTTCAGTGACCGGAACCGGTTTTATGCGGGGGCGCTTTTCAACACGGCCTATGGCCAGTACATCGTGATTGTTGCGGCGTCTGATCCTTATGGATTTAAAGAACTTGCCGATTTGAAGAAGGTGCTGGCTATTAGCTTTTTTGTTTCTATTATCCTGGCTTTTATTGCCGGAAAGGTTTTCTCTCACTATACCATTAAGCCTGTGGGGGCCATTATCAGCAGTGTAAAGTCTATTACAGCCAACAACCTGCATTCGAGGCTGGATGAGGTAAAAGGAAAGGATGAAATAGCAGAACTGGCACATACCTTTAACAACATGCTAACCCGCCTTGAAACGGCCTTCGAAACACAGAATAATTTTGTCAGCAATGCCTCTCACGAACTGCGAACGCCCCTGGCTATTATCACAAGTGAGACAGAATACCTCCTCAGCCGGCCCGGATTATCAAAGGAAGCTGAAAAATCTGCTCAGGCCGTACTGGCGGAAGCCGGAAAGCTTGAACATATCCTGACCAGCCTCCTCGGCCTGGCCCAGTCGGGCTTTGACGGGAAAAAACAGAACTGGCAAAAGATCAGGGTAGATGAATTGATTTGGCAGGTGGTTGATTCGGTGAAGAAGATAGAGCCCGACAGTATTATTGATATAGATTATTCGGCATTACCGGAAGATGAATCCCGACTGTGTATTGACGGGAATGTGAACCTGCTTCATCTGGCTGTGAGCAATATCGTGATGAATGGCTGTAAATATTCTAATAATCAGCCTGTCAGGATTAAAATTATAGCCGATAGCAACATGGTGATCATCTCTGTTACAGATCAGGGTATCGGTATTCCTAAACAAGAGCAGCAGCATGTCTTTGAACCTTTCTTCAGGGCTTCCAATACCAGCGAGTTTGAGGGGTATGGAATTGGCCTGCCTCTAACGCTCAATATTATCAGGCTGCATAAGGGATCTATAGGGATCCGGTCGGAAGAAAAGATGGGTACTGAAATGCAGATTTTGCTTCCATGTAGCGTGTAATTTCTGAAGCTTTTTTGTTGTTTCTAATAACTTTCTAATGTAATTTGTTTTAGTGTGCTTGTTTTTTAATAAGTATCGGGTGTTGTGTGTTCTTTTGGTGAGTTTTTCTTTAAATTTCTTTAATAACTTCTAATAATATTCTAATAGGTGTCTTAAATTCTTTTAATAAGTCGGCGGTAATATTGTGATATAGATAATTGAGTTGGATTTTTAAATTTTTAACTATGCAAACAGTATTAATCCCGACAGATTTTAGTGTCTCAGCTTTAGATTGTATTCCGTCACTTTGTGCCCGTTTTGAAGGTAAAGATCTGACCGTAGTTTTCACTCACATGTTTAAGCTCTCTGATTCGGAGACTGAATTGCTTCTTTTATCAAGAAGAAGCAGCGAGTTTGAACTCGTAAGTGATGATTTTTACAGAAGATGCAGGGAAATTAAATTGATCTGCCCTTCAGTGAAATCAATAAAGATCGAATTCTTTTATGGCAGTACCCTTAGTATGTTAAGGAATTTTATAGAGAGAAACGATGTAAACTACATCCTCAATCCTCTGAGCTGCTCTGTGAAGAAGATTCACAAATACAGTATTGATCCCTCTGTGCTGCTTCAAAAAAGCGGCGTTCCGGTAATAGATGTAGCAGGGAGAGCTACAAAAGGAGGAGTGGCGCAGGAAAGAAAGTCCGTTGTTAACGGAAACGTATTCGCAGAAGTTTAACCTAAGAAAAAGAAGTATATGTTATTAAAAGAGAATATTCCAATTAGTTATATAGCAGGTAAGATCAAAAAGGAGATCCTATTTGTTACCATCTATGCAGTGGCCATAGCCGTTTTATATAATAGTTTTCATTTTACGCGGATCTCAATACCTATTGCAGTTCCTACTATTCTCGGTACCGTTATTTCGCTGCTGCTGGCATTTAAGTCGAACCAGGCTTATGATCGCTGGTGGGAGGCCCGGACGATCTGGGGAGCTATTGTGAACGATTCAAGGACACTGACCAGGCAATTGCTCACATTTGTGGATACCCACATGGGGAGTGCCGAAGAAAGAGCGTTTTGTGAGCGTATGGCCAAAAGGCAGATTGCGTGGTGTTACAGCTTGAGCAGGCATCTCAGAAAGCAGGACCCCCTGCACGGACTTGAGAAATATATCTCAGGCAAGGAACTTGACTATGTTAGCCGCTATAGCAATGTGCCGATGGCCTTACTTGAACTCCATGGAGAAGATTTAAGAAATGCCTTCAAGCTTGGCTGGATCAATGAGTATCAGCAGGTGGAAATGGATAAAACCCTGACTCGTTTCTCGAATGAGATGGGTGGTTGTGAGAGGATTAAGAACACGATTTTCCCAGCTACCTACAGTGTATATATTCATTTCTCCCTTATTATGTTCATCATGCTGCTTCCCTTCGGGCTGATCGAGTTCTTTGGTATCGTCGAAGTTCCGCTGGTAATTGCGATTTCCTGCTCTTTCTTCCTGATTCAGAAAATGGCAATTCATCTGCAGGATCCGTTTGAGAACAAACCCACCGATACTCCGACAAGTACAATATCGCAGACTATCGAACGGGATATCAAACAAATGCTGAAGGAAACCTATCATCACGAAAATAAACAGGCATCCGGATCTCTGGAAGGAGCTAAAGTATTCTACATTCTTTAAAACAAATATTAAATCAAAAAGAGAGAGGGAGGCGCGAGTCTCCCTTTTCTTATAATGAGGTATATGTAATTATCGTCTTCTGCTGCAACTAATCGCCTGAGATTCTATTATTTCCCTCTGAGAGGCTTTAGTGCTTCCGCCCAGCGTACAAGTTCATTCAGCATGTCTTCGGCAGCTTTTGCCGTGATCTCATTTGGATTAAACTGGTCGTCCTGTGTCAGGAACTGATTATAAAAAGGAAGAGCTACCGTTTCAACCAGGGGAACCATCTTTAAGGTAGTCAGCACCTGCTTTAGCATTTGTGCTGAACGCGTACCTCCGGAGGCTCCTCCATAGCTGACAATGCCGACGGGTTTGTAGGCCCACTCATGTGCAAGGTAGTCCAGTGCATTTTTTAACGGAGCGGGGAAAGCAAAGTTGTATTCGGCCGTAACCATTATAAAAGCATCCGCTTCATTAATCTTAGCACTCCAGTCTTTAGTATGCTGGTGTTCATATTTCTGAAGCCTTGGATGCGAGGGTTCATCCATCATGGGCAGGTTGATCTCTCCAAGGTCCAGGAGCTCGATATTAAATTCAGGATGTTTTTTAGCGGTCTCCGCAATCCATGCGGCAATTACCGGACCTTTTCTTCCGGGTCTCGTGGTAGAGTTGATGATCTTTAGATTAAACATGAGTCTTCGTTTTTGCTTATACAAAACAAGAAAAGGCTTTTTGAAAAACTCTTGATATAGATTAAGAAATTTAGGATAAAGGTGGTTGTTGCGAAGAATAAGTGCAAAGCGGGGCGGACGACGATGCTGCCCCGCTTTGTGTCTACACCAGATTTGTATGTTTGTCCAGGATGGATTTTGTGAACTCATGGACGAGCTCTCCTTCCCTGGTGATCAGGGTGCCTTTTGTTATTTCCTCTTCCGGATCGAGATTAAAGCCTTCGCTTGTGGCCAGATGAAGTAAAAGTGTTGAAATATTAACAGCGTAAAGCTGGCTGGAGTTTACCGGTACAAGTGCAGGGAGGTTAGCTTCGCCTATGATAGTCACGCCATGCTTATTGACTGTTTTATTGTATTCACTGAGTTCACAGTTTCCGCCGGATTCAACCGCAAGATCTACTATGACAGATCCGTTTTTCATTGACCTGACCATTTCTGCGGTTACCAGTACCGGTGACTTTTTACCCATTACTAAAGCTGTAGTGATCACAATGTCGGCTTCTTTGATTTTGTTAGCGATCAGTTCTTTTTGCTTCTGAAGAAATTCGGGAGAAACATCCCGGGCATATCCTCCCTGTATTTTTACGTCGCCTGCGCCGTCTACAGTCAGAAACTTGCCTCCAAGAGATTCCACCTGTTCTTTCGTTTCCGGCCTTACATCTGACACTTCCACTACAGCGCCAAGGCGTTTAGCTGTGGCAACAGCCTGTAAGCCCGCAACTCCGGCTCCGAAAATAAGCACTTTTGCCGGTGTTACTGTTCCTGCGGCCGTCATCATGAGGGGGAATATTCTGCCGAGCTGGTCGGCAGCGAGGATGACCGCTTTGTAGCCTGCAATATTTGCCTGGGAACTGAGTGCATCCATCTTTTGAGCCCGCGATATACGCGGAACGGCATCCATGGCAAAAGAAGTGATCTTCCTGTTAATAAAAGTTTCTATCAGCTCCGGCCTGGTATAAGCATATAGCATGGATATGCAGGCGGATCCTTCTTTCATCAGGTTCGCCTCTTCCTGTGTGGGGGCATCGACTTTTAGTACTATATCCGCGTCAAAAACTTCTTCCGTCAATGCAGTTTTTGCACCTGCCTGCCGGTAGCATTCGTCGGAGAAAAATGATCCTTCGCCGGCTCCTGCTTCAATGGTTATTTCGAATCCCTTTGCTATAAGTTGTTTTGCTATGTCCGGAGTAAGGGCTACTCTTTTTTCGTGAAGTTTGGACTCTTTTGGAACGCCTATCTTCATTGCCTGGTTTATTTATTAGTTTAGTTTTACCTGAATGGTTGAAGCAATGTTAAGCAACATTGTTTACTATAGCAAGAAAGGGGTGTAAATAATTTGTGGCTGAGGAGCTTTGGTGTTTTTGACGGGCCGCGTGGGGATTTTGTATTGCCTCAATCATGTTGTTGCCTGCAGGATAAGTTTTTGTTAAAAAAAAGGGAATTTACCGCCAGTGTTCATATATTAGTAGTTGGAAAACATTTTCTAAACCGCATTGAGCAAACAGGGACTAAGTGGATTTACAGACGAGCAAATTTTGTCGGGACTTCGTAGTTATGACTACGGGATCTTTACACTATTGTACTCGAGCTATTTTCAGAACCTGGCTCTTGCATCTGTTAAATATGTAAAAGACACATTTATCGCAGAGGGAATCGTTCAGGATGTATTTGTGAGGATTTGGGAACAGCCGTCTTTGCTGGAAGGAGTTAATGTGGTGAGGCCTTATCTGTATCGTTCGGTTATCAATATGTCTATAAATTATGTTAACCGGCAAAAGAACATCGAGTTGCATCATTTAAAAATTGCCGGTACAATGGCGGATGAGAGTTTCGATGATTTACACGAGGAACAGGAAATTAAGAAGATTATTTTTCTGGAAATTGAGAAATTGCCCGAGCAATGTAAACGGGTTTTTAAGATGAGCAGATTCGAAGGTCTTAAATACCGGGAGATTGCTGCCCTGTTGAATATCTCAGAAAGAACGGTTGAAAATCATGTTTCAAATGCTTTGAAGATTCTCAGGTTTCGTCTTTTAGAAGGGAAAGGTGAGAGGAGTGGTGAATATAGACTTAAGTTGCTTTCAGTGTTTGTTGTTTTGACTGCTTTTGGCTTGGGAGAGATGTGTTGATAAGTTGTTTTTTTGTATTGTTTGTCTTTTTTAAATCAGTTTTATTGAAATAACCTGTTGTTTTTGGGTGTTTTTAAAGAATTTAATTTTTTTTTGAAAACAACTAGGGGTAAAGCTCGCTGTTATTTGTCTCTGTGGGAAAGTATGTAAGGATGAGGGAAAATACGGCTTTTATAATCAATATTGTCCAATACCTAAACGATCCGTCTGATCAGGAACTGGAGAAAGAGGTTAGTCGTTTCAGATCTGCCTCAATAGAGAATGACGAGTTCTATCTTGAAATCGAGAGAGTATGGAATATTTCACCCGAGGTGAAGCATCTGGATGCATTAAACACCGAAGATGCTCTTGAACGCTTGTCAAACCGGCTGGGGTACAGCAGCAAAAACAGGGGAAGCGGGAGATGGAAAATATGGTACGCAGCTGCTGCTGTCGCAGTTCTCTTTATTGCCGGTTACTGGGGGTACTCAACATTTACCGAAGTTCATTATATCACAAAGACGACCGGTACTGCCATTGATTCCGTTTTATTGCCCGATGGCTCGAAAATTTATTTGTCTAAAGGCACTACGGTGCGGTACCCGGAAAAAATGAAGGCAGGCACGAGATCGGTTTTCCTGGTAAGGGGTGCGGCTTTTTTTGATATTGTAAAGAAGGCCAACCAGGAGTTTGTTGTCGCCGTGGAATCATCGAAAGTCACAGTACTGGGAACCTCTTTTAATGTAAAAAACGAGCATAAGCAAATTGAGCTGGCAGTAAGAAGCGGGAAAATCAAATTTGAAGCACCTGACGGAAACAGTTCTTCGGTTCTTACTGCGGGCGACGGACTTATTTACTCATCAGAAACAGGCCGGATCAGCCGGTTTACTGACAAAGCCGGAACTGAATATGCCTGGCTTACTCATGAATTGAAATTCGTCGATACTCCTCTTCCCGAGGTTTTTAAAATCCTTGAGAAATGCTATGGAGTAAAATTCAGATACAAGGATTCGTTGTCTTCTTTCAATAAGTTTAATGCAAACTTCAAAGACAATAAGCTGGAGGAAATACTGGAGATTCTCCAGGAAACCTATCCTCTGCAGATCAGCAAGCAAGATAGCGTGCTGGTAGTACAAAGCAATTAATCAATCTCTATAATTTTCTATTCAACAAACAGGATTACTATGAACGAAAACGTTTACAAAAAGAAAAAGCGGATGTTGCTGCTTCTGCTGCTGGCAACAGCCATGGTCTTTTCGGTTTTCAGCTTAAGAGCTGAAGTGAATAGCCAGCATGGCACTCCGGTGGGACAGAAGCTGGGTGATTTTATAAAAAGCCTGGAAAAGCAATACCAGGTGAGTTTTGTATATGACGCGGCGCAGATCAATAAGGAAAGCATAATAGAAGCGGATAAAAATACGGCGCCACTGGATAAAGCGCTGAATCAACTTTTATCTAATGGGATAACTTATAAGATCATTGATAATAAAGTGATCCTGAAGAAGGCCGTGGCTTCATCGGCCGTGAAAAAGCAGGGAGATGATATAGTAGTAAAAGGTACTGTACATGTCAGGACCAAAGCCGGAACCGATGCTACACCGGGTATTTATGTGCTTGAAAAAGGCACAAAGAATGGTACGGCAACAGGAATGAACGGCGAATATTCCCTCCGGGTTAAAGAAGGAGCTACTCTTGTTTTTTCGATGATAGGCTTTAAAAGCCAGGAAGTGCCTGTTAACGGGAGAACGGCGATTAACGTGACATTGGAAGAGGATGTGAATGCTTTGGAAGAGGTAGTGGTGAATGGATATCAGTCTATACCCAGGAAACTTTTTACCGGATCTGCAGTCACCCTAAAAGGAAGTGATGTAAAGCAGGAAGGTATTACAGATGTCAGCAGAATGCTTCAGGGACGGGCAGCGGGTGTGTCGGTTCAGAACGTATCGGGAACCTTTGGTGCTGCGCCCAAAATTCGAATCCGGGGAGCCACTTCCATTACCGGCGATAACAAACCTCTGTGGGTTGTGGACGGTGTGATTTTGGAGGATGTGGTGAATGTCTCCAATGAGCAGCTTTCTACTGGTGATGCAACAACTTTGATCGGATCTTCCGTGGCGGGGTTGAATGCAGAAGATATAGAGAGCTTCCAGATATTAAAAGATGCCTCAGCTACCTCTCTCTATGGTGCCAGAGCCATGAATGGTGTCATTGTAGTAACTACAAAGAAAGGAAAGATAGGAAAACCAGTGGTTGCGTATACCGGTAACTTCTCTACTTACCTCAAGCCTTCGTATGACAATTTTAATATCATGAACTCGGCAGATCAAATGGCGGTGTACATGGAGATGGAGAACAAAGGGTGGTTGCTGGCATCTGAAACATCCAGAAAGGCTGATGGAGGGATCTTTACCAAGCTGAATGATCTGTATAATCAGTATGAGCAAAGTAACGGGCAGTTTGGCTTGCCTAAAACTGCGGAGGCGAGGAATACTTTTCTCACCAGGTATGCCCAGGCCAATACTGACTGGTTTGATGTTTTGTTTCGGAATTCTTTGCTGCAGGAACATTCCTTCAGTGTGTCTTCAGGAAGTGAGAAATCGCAGTTGTATGTATCTACAAGTTATCTTCATGATAATGGATGGACGATTGGGGATAATGTAAAAAGATATACGGGAAACATGAGGGCCAATTTTGATCTTTCAAAGAAAATTTCCCTCGGTTTTATAACGCAAGGATCGATCCGGGACCAGCAAGCTCCCGGAACAGTAGGAAGGAACAGTAATCCCGTAGAAGGCCGTTACGACCGTGATTTTGATATAAATCCGTTTAGTTATGCGCTTAACACCAGCCGTACGCTGACTGCTTATGACGGAAATGGTGATCTTGAATATTTCAGAAGAAATTTTGCTCCCTTCAATATTATAAATGAGCTTGACAATAATACGCTGGATCTTTCCATGATAGATCTGAAGCTTCAGGGTGAGGGGACTTACAAAATTATACCCTCGCTGAAATATACTGCGTTGGGAGCTCTCAGGTATGCTAAAACGAATCGCGAACATAAGGTAAAGGAGAAGGCGAATATGTCTGAAGCCTACCGGGCTGCCGGCGATGCAACAGTTAGAGAACGTAACAGATTTTTATACAGGGACCCTGATAATCCTGATGCGGAGCCGGTTGTAATTCTTCCCTATGGGGGATTTTATAACACGAACGACGATTACCTTATCAGCTATAATTTTCGCCACCAGCTGGAATGGGATAAGACCATCCGTAAAGATCATATTCTTCATGCTTTAGCTACTCATGAGATCAGATACGCTGACAGGCAGAATAAATTTAATAATGGCTATGGTTATCAGTTCGACAAAGGTGGAGTTCCTTATATAGATCCAAGAGTAATTAAACGTGATGTAGAGGGGAATTTTAATTATTACGGAATGGAGTGGAATTATGACCGGTTTATCGCATATGCTGTAAACGGGGCATATTCATATAAAGGAAAGTATAACTTCAATGGAACCGTGAGATACGACGGATCGAATCTTTTGGGCCGGGCCCGGACAGCACGCTGGCTTCCAACCTGGAATGTTAGCGGGGCATGGAATGCAGACACGGAAGATTTTATGAAGAAACAATCCGTAATAAACAGAGCCACACTTAGGGCCAGTTATGGTTTAACAGCCAGTATGGGTAATGCCACTAATTCGAGCCTGGTGCTGAGAAGCGGAAGTACCTTACGCCCATATCTCAGTGAAGTTGAATCACGGATCACCATAGATAATCTTGAAAATTCGGAATTAACCTGGGAAAAATCGTATGACCTGAATGTTGGTATTGACCTTGGGTTTCTGAATGAACGCTTCACGCTGACTGTAGATGGTTACCGCAGGGATGGATTTGATCTGATTAGTCCTATCAGAACTTCAGCGATCGGAGGTGAGTATCAGAAGAATGCTAATTACGCGGATATGAGGTCTCATGGTATTGAGCTTACACTGGGTGCCGGTGTGATACAAAATACTGATCTGAAATGGAGAACAAATCTGACCTTTGCTTATAATAAGAATAAGATTACCAATCTTCGTGTTTCAGAGAACATATGGTCTTTAATTGAACCCGATGGCGGTCCAATGGAAGGTCATCCCTACAGGGGGCTTTTCTCTCTGGATTTTCAGGGTCTGAATCCTGAAAACGGCTTGCCTCAATTTATAAATGAGAACGGGGAGAAAAGCAGCGATGTATATCTGCAGGATGATGAAACTTCTTATCTTAAATACGAAGGCTCTGTAGATCCTACTATCAGCGGAGGATTTTATAATTCGCTGTCCTGGAAAAATTTAAGTTTATCTGCTCTTTTTACCTATAGTGCCGGAAATAAGATCAGATTGTCTCCAATGTTTAATAATAGTTATCAGGATGTAAATACCAGTTTTACAGATCTTGATGCTATGCCCAAAGAATTTATAAACCGCTGGGTTCTTCCGGGTGACGAGGGGGGGACTAATATTCCTTCCATTATAGATACACGGACGATGGCTGGTCTTTATGGCATATATCCGTACAACAGTTACAACTACTCTTCTGTACGTGTTGCAGATGGAGGGTATGTTCGTCTCAAGCAAGTGGTATTATCATATAACTTTCCTTCAAAGGTGCTGAAAACTATTGGATTGAACAGCGTTGCCCTGAGCGGCATTGCCAACAATGTCTGGCTGATTTACTCAGATAAAAAACTGAATGGAATGGATCCTGAGTTTTTTGGTTCCGGAGGTGTCGCTTTGCCGATCCCCCGCCAGTTTACATTGTCATTAAAAGTGGGCATTTAAAAAAGATAGCTAAACAATGAAAAATATAAAGATCATACTAACGGTTCTTATAGCTGCGACTGGTTTTAGCAGCTGTAAAAAGTATCTGGAACAATTGCCGGATCAAAGGACCGAATTAAACAGCCCGGAAAAGGTTGCAGAATTGCTGGCAACGGCTTATCCTCAGGCAAATTATATTCCTTTTACGGAAGCAATGTCTGATAATGCTGCTGATAAGGGGATTGTTTCCCAATCTGAATCTGTAAACAGCGATCCCTGGTTTTTCAGGGACGTACGGTACAATGACCGGGATTCACCAGCGTTCTACTGGAGGGCTTGCTATGCGGCTATTGCTGCGGCAAATCATGCTTTGGAAGCTATCGATAAGGCTGATAAGCCCCAGGATTATAAATCTTCAAAGGGAGAGGCCCTGGTAGCAAGAGCGTACGCACACTTTATGCTGGTTACCCTGTTTTCTAAGGTGTACGATCCAGCTACAGCTGCTGTTGATCCCGGGATACCCTACGTAACGAAGCCGGAAGATGTGGTAATAGCTAAATATGAACGTAAAACTGTAGCATTCGTCTACGAGCAAATAGAAAAGGATCTGACCGAAGGACTTCCTTTAATTGTGAATACATCTTATAAGGTTCAGAAATATCACTTTACTACCTCTGCTGCACATGCCTTCGCATCCCGGTTTTATCTTTTTAAGAGAGACTATCCTAAGGTCATCGCTCATGCAAATGAAGTATTTTTAGGTACGAATCCGGCCGGAATGCTGCGTCAGCTGAATTCACAGGAATACCGTAATTTATCTGGTTCTTTTAATGAGCTCGAAGCACGGTATACGAAAGCCACCGAAAGCTCAAATCTGCTCCTGACAGAAATGCCTTCCATCTGGGGACGGTCTTATCCGACCTACCGTTTTGGTTTAACGCAGCAGTTATATCCTGGTATTCTTAGCAGTAACGTATCCGGTCAGCAGCTTGCGTATACATCTTATTTATATACCAGGGGAGACCCATCGAACATTTTCATTCCGAAGTTTCGGGAACATTTTGTGAGAGATGGAATAAACTCAAATATCGGCTTCCCCTATAATATGGTTCCTTTGTTTTCAGCAGAAGAAGTGTTGCTTAACAGGGCAGAGGCTTTTGCTGCGAGTGGTAATTATGGATCTGCAGTTGATGATATTAATACATTTTTAAGTGTCCGGATAGTAGGGTATATCCCCTCGGATAATATTGACCTGGATGCCATTTATTCTTATTACAATACCATTGATCCAAAAGAAGGGATTATAAAGACAGTACTCGATCTTAAGAGAGCAGAATTTCTGTTCGAGGGGCTCAGGTGGTTCGATATTCTCAGACATAAGCTAACGGTAGTACATCGTCCTGTCGGGGAAGAGGAAATAGTGGTCGGACCGAATGATCCAAGAAGGGTTTTGCAATTGCCTGCTGAGGCGCAATCTGCTGGTTTAGAATTGAATCCAAGGTAAATAATTGACGTTATGAAGTTTGCGAATATAAAATCATTAATGCTCCTGCTATTACTGACAGGCACCCTTGCATGCCAGAAGGAGGAAAAAGTAGCTGCTCCCGAAGGGCTTGAAGGGGATACATGGGTGAAGGGAGAACTTGATAAATGGTTGAATGATAATTTTACTGTCCCCTACAATATCGAAGTAAAATACCGCTGGGATCCCTATGAACTGGAGGTGACAAAGAATATGACGCCTCCCAGGGAAGACGTAGTGATCCCTGTAATGGAGACTGTTAAAAAGGTCTGGATAGAGCCCTATGTCGCAGAGGCGGGAGAGGCTTTTATTAAGACCTACTGTCCGAAGCAATATGTACTGGTGGGAAGTGCAGAATGGAACAGCAATGGAACCATCACCCTCGGCCAGGCTGAAGGAGGCAGAAAGATCGTTTTGTTTGTTCTGAATGATTTTGAAAAGACGGATAAAGCTGAAGTTAAAAGAATGCTGCATACCATTCATCATGAGTTTGCACATATTCTTCATCAGACGATCCGGTATTCAGACGACTACCGGTCTATAACACCATCCGGTTACACGGCTACCTGGACAAGTTATACTGATGCGCAATCGCGTGAACTAGGGTTTATTACCTCTTATTCAAGGGCCGGGGTGGATGAAGATTTTGTGGAAATGATTTCCTTAATGCTGACAGAAGGGCGCGAAGGGTTTAATGCAATTGTTAACAGTATACAATCTGCATCTGCCAAAGCGGCAATAAAGCAAAAGGAACAAGTGATTGTACGCTACTATAAAGAATCATGGAATATGGATTTCTATAGTTTGCAGGCAAAAGTATTTGCTGCTATTAATAATTAATAATTATGGGAAGCTTAAAACACAAGATAATGAAAAGACTGCTGTGGTTTTGTATGGCAATAGCTTTCGGCCTGACGGCGTGCAAAAAGGATGATGTTGATCTGGCATTTGGAGAGAAACCGGAAGTGCGCGTTGAGAAAGCGCTGCAACAGTATAAGAGCGAGCTTGTATCTTCTGAAAACGGATGGGTGGCGACTCTTTATCCTGCGGGTGGCGGTGGATATAATTTCTATATAGATTTTGAGGAAAATGACCGCGTAAGCATGTTTGCAGACATTGCAAGCTCAACAGCTGGTGCCGCGTATGGGAGTACTTACAGGCTTAAAGCCGCAATGGTTCCTTCCCTTTATTTCGATACTTATTCCTACATCCATATTCTTGCGGATCCCGATCCCAGTGTATATGGAGGAACAAGAGGATGGGGCGTGTTTTCGGATTTTGAATTTGCGTTTTCATCTGTTAAAGGAGATAGTATAGAACTGAAGGGGAATCTGTCGGGCAGCAAACTGATCCTCGTAAAGGCATCAAAAGCGCAGGCTGATTCTTACAAGGCCGGGGATTTTAAAAAAGCCATTGATGAAACAGTTGCGTATGTTGCCGGGGAGCCTTTTCTTTTTACCGAATTCGGAGACGGCAAAAAAGTTCAAACCTCCGTCAATGCTGCAATGAAGACCTTCTCAATTTTGAACGCTGAGGAAGGCGGTATTAAAGCGACAAGCTCCTTCTTTAGTTTTACTCTTACCGGGATTCATCTTCAGGACACTATGAGATATGGCGGAAATGCTTTTACCGATGTCTACTGGGATGATGACAAGCCAGGGCTTTACATCCTGACACACGACAATAAGCGACTGGAAATCCAGGCTTCTGAAACTCCGGTGTTCCCGATGCATTTGTTGCTGGGAACAAACTTCACAACAGTTGCGGTGCCTGCCGGTACGATATCAGGAATGTCTCCTGAATTTATTACCAGGCGCCAGCAGGCAGCAGCAAATGTTTATGCTCTTCTTAGCTCGCCACTAACTCTGGCCGATATCGATTTTGTATTCAATACGGAGGAGCGGTTAATGGATATGGACGCCTACATATATCAAAATAACCAGGCTTACCTGGCACGGTTTAGCTATAGCTATACAAAAACCAGTGACGGAGTGTTTAAGTTCAGGTATACAGGGGCTAACGGGAATGCAGATCTGATTAAGAATGCCATGGCACCTCTGCTGAATTATATCAATAACGATAGATTTTCGATGGAGTATTATAGTGACCCGGATAAGCGCATTTTGGGAAAGATTGCAAGCATAGACAATGCCGGCTTCTATTTCACGGGCAATTTAGAATAAATCGTTTAAAGCAGGTAGCAATTGCAGCTACCTGCCTTTTATTTACAATGATTAGAAATTAACAATCAAATTGTGATGAAAAAAGCATTACTATTTTTATTAATCGTGCCGTTCATTCTGATATCGTGTAACAAAGATGATGATCTGGAGTATTCAATAGAAAAGTCGTTCAAGGATCCCCTGGAAAAACTGGCGGAGTTGCAGGAGGCTACAGGTGCTTCTGCGGACGGATGGAAGGCGATTTTGAAATTAAAGGATGGAGGGTTTTATTCTCTGTTTTTAAAATTGAATCCAGCTGGCGGAAAGCTGTCTTTATATGCAGATATTAATGAGACCACAGCATCTGTTCCTTCCGAAAGCGGTTATAAATTTGAAATAACACAAGGGATTAACGCGACCTTAAGCCTGGAAGAAGGCTCTCATCTTGACCTGATCCAGTTTGAAGACCCCTCGAAAGGTTCTGATCGTCAATATTCATTTTTGTATTCAAATGGCGATACTATCCGGTTACAGGGCAATAGATTTGGAGACGAACTGACCCTTGTTAAAGCATCCGCGGCTGAACGGCAGCAGTATGAAGGGAAGAGCCTTGAAGCATCAATGAAAAGTATTTCTGAGTTCCTCAGCAGCAGCCGGTTCCTTCAATTACAGCCAGATCCGTCTTCTGCTCTTCAGCTGTCTGTTAATGAAGGTACAAGGACTTTGGTTGCAACATATGTAAATGCAAAAAAGAAGGCTGAGAATGTCGGCTCTGAATTCTCCTACACCTTAAACGGAATAAGGTTCCGGAACGCTTTGAAAGTAGGTAATATCCTTATTGATGAGTTCATTTGGGATGAACAAAAAAAGGCGTTCTTCTTTTCCACGGGGGGGAGCAGAACAGAGGTTAATGATGCTGCGTTACCTATAATACCGCTTCATTATTTGCTTGGTAATGAGTTTCCGTCTGTTATATCTGTTCCGTCTCCGACCAGATATGCGTCTATACCCGGCTGGTCGACTGCATTTTCGGGATTATGGGCAACATCTGATGCCGCTATGATAGGGAGTCCATACCGGCTCATTCTTTATTTTGCAGATTTCAGTATGAACATTCCGGCAGGCACGATGAATCTTGACATTTATTTCGTGAGCAATAATTCATTATATACAGCCAGGTTTCCATATAAGTTTTCTAAAACAGACGATGGAGTCTTCAAGTTTGCAGCACAGCCTCTCGGAACGACGGGGTCTGGAGCAAATGCAAATTTAATTAAGGGCTATGTAAAGAGCATAACAGATGTTGTAAGTCTTGACAGGTTCAAAATAGATTATTACGAGGCTCCTGAACTCGGTGGCCTGTTAGGTCAATTTACCAGTGTGGATCGTCCCGGAATATATTTCACAGGGACGTTTGGATCGCTTGCAGAATAGTCTCAAAGTGGAGTTAATCTATAAGACATAATAAAAAGCGCCGGCAGCTGCCGGCGCTTTTTATTATGTCTCCTGAACGTATCATTTCCTTCCCTTTACATACTTCTCCAGCCACTCATCCATCTCCCAAAGCATATGCATTACCGACTCCTTTGCATAATAATGATGTGCTTCATTCGGTAAAAACACAAGTCTCGTGGTTGCGCCATGCCCTTTTAATGCATTGTAAAGCCGTTCAGACTGGATCGGGAACGTGCCGGAATTGTCGTCTGCCTCGCCGTGGATCAGCAGGATCGGAGTTTTGATCTTATCGGCATAACTGAAGGGCGACATTTTGAAGTAAACATCCGGTGCCTGCCAGTAGGTCCTTTCTTCCTGCTGGAATCCGAAAGGCGTGAGTGTACGGTTATATGCGCCGCTCCTGGCGATCCCGGCTGCAAAGAGATTGGTGTGGGCCAGGAGGTTGGCAGTCATGAAGGCGCCATAGGAATGGCCGCCGACCCCGATCCTGTTCCTGTCTGCTACTCCTGTGCTCACCAGGTAGTCTACTGCCGCTTTTGCGTTTGCCTGCACCTGCTGTACAAATGTATCATTGGGTTCATTTTTGCCTTCTCCCACGATCGGCATATCGGCATTATCCAGCACCGCGTACCCTCTTGTTACCCAATAGACAGGAGATCCCCAGCTTATTCTGGTATACCGGTAGGGGGAACCTTTTACCTGCGACGCTGCATCCACTGTTTTAAACTCCCGCGGGTATGCCCACATGAGCACCGGGAGAGGGCCATCCGCTTTCTTGTATCCTTTAGGCAGGTATAGGGTGGCCGACAGGTCGATGCCATCTGCGCGTTTATATTTGAGTTGTTGTTTCTGTACTCCTCCCAGGGAAGGATAGGGATCGGGAAAAGCAGTTATGGCTTTTGCCGACCGGTTTTTAAGGTTGACTAAGAAATAATTCGGAGCGGCGTCCTTAGATTCACGGCTGATGATCAGATTCCCTGTATTGTTAAAATATACCGGCAATTCATAGTAAGGAGCTTTTGAGCGGAACAGTGTATCGGCTTTGCCGCTCACCAGGTTCCACCGAAGAAGGAAGGGGCGGTCGCCAAGTGGTGAAGCGCCTGTACTAATGGTAAAAGCTACAGGATTGCTGCCTTCTTTTGCCAGCAGAAGGACCGTTCTCCTCGAAGCGTTTTTTGTTGTAATGAAATCTCCCGGATCCGTGTAGGATTGTTCATAAGAGCGGTCCGCGATGACTTTTATCACGCTCCGCTTTGCCGGATCGATCAGCGTCTTTTTTTCTCTCCTGGTTTTCCACCAGCGCTCGTTAATAATGGCAATATTTTCAGCTCCCCAGTTTATACCCTGGAAACGATAGGTGCATTTTGCCAGTTCAGAAGGTGCAGCCGTAAAGGGGGCCGAAAGGGTATAAACAATATCCCTTACAGGGGCATCCTTATTGGGATCTCCTTCATCCTGTGCTTCAGTCCAGTATAAAGTGGCATTTTGATCAGCACGCCAGAAATGTCCGCGCGGGCCTTTGTCCACTGCATCAAATCCCCTCGGCCTGTTGTCGGCCAGGGGCGCGTCATACAGATCTTTTACCAGAGTTCCGTTTGCATCGAGAATGCTGATCCTGTAAGGAAACATTGATGCCGGCACGAGGTAAGAGTAGGGCTTTTGGATGGTTTGTGTCAGGATATACGTTCCGTCAGGCGAAAAATCGAACCTCCTGAAGATCGCGGGAGAACTGATATTAGCAGCATTCCCCTGGAGATCAATTCGTTTTAATTGAGCGGTGAGATAGTAGTCAAAAAGTTTTTCATCATAAGGATTCTTCAGAAGGTCCTGATAGGTCCTGGCTGCCGCAGTTTTACCTAAGTTCTCCTGGACTACTGGACCTTCAGGTACTGTGTTCTCTGCAGGTTTTCCACCCCTTGAGGAAGGAACGAACTGAGCCACAATGCTTTTGCTGTCTGATGCCCATTTGAAGGTATTTCCATACGCATCATTTAAAGATTCTTTGCTTAGTCTTTTCGCGGTCAGTGTGTTGAGCTCTATTATCCATAACTCAATGGAGTTTTCTGTTTCCTGGGTAAATGCGATACAAGATTCGTCAGGACTCCATGTGATATTTCCTATTTGCGCATTTGAAGGCAAGCCCTTCACCTGGAGTTCTTTTCCATCTTTCAGCGTTTTTACTTTTATATTCGTATATCCGCTGCTGTTAGCAGATCCGTTGGTAGCCGGGTTGATCCTTAAGCCTCCTATCCTTAAAATTGGTTGGGCAACTTGTGCAATGGAAGGGTAATCAGAACGCTCAAGCAATAATATTTTATCGCCTTTGCCATTGATGCTGACCAGGGGAGTAGCAGGAGCATTCAGCAGCTCAAGAATTTCAGCAGGCGGTTTTTGATATGTAAGTTTGGTTTGTGCGTGAAGAACATGTGCCGGAAACAGGATAATGAGGAAACCCTGTAAAATAAGCTTAAAAATTTTCATAAATAATAATCTGTTACGCTAATATGGTAATAGTAAGGCTGATTTTAATAGAGTAATAGTAAAATTACTTCTTCATAAGCAAATTGTCGTCGGGTTTTTTGTTAAGTAATTGAAATTGGGGTAGTGCTTATGGAAAAATAGCAAAAAAGATTGTCTATCCTAAATGCCGAGCGTACATAGCTGCCGGTATTGCCCTTAACACAAGTTTCCTTTGCTTCTGACTTAAAGCCGGGGCACCAGTACCGGAAGCTGTTGTCCTGCTGCCACTAATCATTTCTTGTGGGTAGGGCATCACCACTCCGATTAAAATTACTTAAAATTGCATACTAAACATTTTGTGTTCACTAATGATTAATAAGAGATGAAACTACAGCTTTTTTCAAAGATATCCCTGTTACTTGCGTTCGTAGCCATACTATCCGGGGCGAGAGCTCAAACTAAGCCCGCTCCCTTTATCCCCGAGTTTACTTTTCAGAGACTCGACAACCGCGACTTCTCAAAGAAAGACCTTGTGAAGAACCGAAAGGTTGTTTTTATCCTGTTCGACGTCACCTGTAATCACTGTCAGCACGAAATTGAAGGGATCGGAAAGAAGTATGAAGAATTTAAGCACGTCGCTATTTACCTGGTATCTATGGATACCAAGCCTGCTATAATGAAGTTTATGTCAACATATGGCAAAAATCTTTACGGAAAACCGAATGTGACAGTGCTCCATGACTACCGCCCCGAGTTTGTACAGAAGTTTTATCCCGATAAATTCCCGGCCATGTTTATTTACTCTGATAAAGGAGCACTGAGCAAGTACATGAGCGGCCAGAAAGATATCAAAGAGGTCATTAAAGCAGTGAAGTAGGGGCTTCTCTAAACAATAGAGTTTTACGTTTCGTAACAAGAACTTTAAGAAAAGCGTCTATATTTGAATTGTTTTCGTGTCATCGTGATAATTACTCTATATGGATTCCATTAATATCAAGCAACTGGCCGAAAGACTCAATCTTTCGACTTCTACAGTATCCAGGGCCTTCCGCGGACATAGTGATATTAACAAGGAGACTAAAGAGAAGATCCTGGCAATGGCCCGTGAGCTGAATTACCAGCCTAATCACATGGCCAGCAATCTCCGTGACAAGAAGAGCCGCACAATAGCAGTAATAGTACCGGAGATCGCCAACAATTTCTTTTCAAGGGCGATCAACGGCGTGGAGCGCGTCGCCCGGGACAATGGATATCATTTGCAGATTTATCTTACAAACGATGACTTTGAGCGTGAAGTTTCTTTTATGTCGCAGCTGCATAACGGCAGGGTAGAGGGGATCATTATGTCCGTTACAGGTGAAGCCAATGATCACAGCTACATGCATAAACTGAGAAAAAAGAGCATCCCGCTTGTTTTCTTCGACAGGACCTATGATGATGTAAAAGCTTCCAAGGTGTCAACAAACGATTATGAGAGTAGTTTTTCAGCTACAAAACATCTGATTGACCGGGGATGCAGCAGGATCGTTTACCTGGTGGTGAACAAGAACCTGTCGATCGGAAAGATGCGTATGCAAGGGTATAAAGACGCTCTTGAAGCTGCAGGCCTCCCGTTTGTGGAAAACCTCGTGATCGACTGCAGCAATGAACTCGGGAAGAACCTTGATATTCTCGGGAGGGTTTTCAGCGCTATCCGGCCTGATGGAGTTTTCGCCTCTGTAGAAAGGCTCGCAATTGCCAGCTATTATGTTTGCCACAATATGAACCTTAAAATAGGGAATGACATCAGGATTATTTGTTTTTCAAGCCTTGAAATAGCTTCCCTTTTGAATCCAGCCCTGTCTACTATCACGCAACCTGCTTACGATATGGGAATGGAGGCTGCGAATATCCTTTTCCGCCGGTTGAATTCAGAAAATAATGATGATATCATTGAGCATGTGGTGCTTGAATCGGAGCTTGTTATAAGGCAATCTACCCTGGGATCGTGATCTGAAAATTCATCTTCACTTATATTACAGCTTAGGCAAATTCCTCCATTCCGGGAAGAATCCGGAGTTTGCTAAAACTACTATTTTATTAGTTTTCAACATTTTTACAAGGCATTATCGGTATCGTTCCCGGAGATTAACGCCCTTTAGATGACATACTGTTCTAGGTGTAGCATCGTTACTAAATCATTGTTAATCAATATTTTATATTGGTTTTGGTTCGATGTGTAACAAGTACACTTAGATAATGCTCCCTCGCTTACAATAAAATGTGGAAAACTTTTACTCGTTTTGCTTTGCTTCGGGAACGTTCCCGATTATCTTTATCCCATTCCAATTATGTACTAACCGGGATGTTAAACTTAAAATAAAATTCAATGAAAAAAGATTACATGAAGAGCTTGCTTCTTTTGCTCAGCCTCGTCCTCTTTTCAGTTTGCGGGTTTTCGCAGACCGGAAGTATCAGCGGGCAGGTACTGGATGAAAAAGGCGAGCCATTGCCTGGGGCTTCCGTTAGTATTAAGAGTATTAACAGGGGAACCTCTACTGATGCCAGCGGGGTGTTTAAGCTGAACGCTGTTCCGAATGGTAGTTATGTTCTTTCTGTCAGTTTCATTGGGTACCAGGTTTCAGAAACACCTGTTACGGTGAACGGCGAAAGAAAAATGAATGTAAAGCTGGTCCCCAACACGCAAAACCTGACAGAGGTTGTCGTGATTGGTTATGGTACCCAGCAGAAGAAAGATCTTACCGGATCTATCTCGACGGTAAGTTCAAAGGATTTTCAAAAAGGTAATATCGCCACGCCTGAGCAGCTTATAGTAGGTAAGGTAGCAGGCGTGCAGGTGACAACTAACGGTGGTCAGCCAGGTAGTCCCAGCACAATCCGTATCAGGGGAGGCGCTTCACTGAATGCCAGCAATGATCCCCTGATCGTTGTAGATGGGGTGCCTTTTTCCAATTTCAAAGATGCGTCAGGGAAAAATACCTTACCTGGTATTGGAAACCCGCTGGCATTGCTCAATCCGAATGATATTGAGACTTTCACCGTTCTGAAAGATGCGAATGCGACCGCTATTTACGGATCACGTGCTTCGAATGGAGTGATTTTGATCACCACGAAAAAAGGGAAAAGCGGAGCTCCTGCAATAAACTTCAGCAGTCAGAATTCGGTTTCTACGGTGGCTAAGAAAGTGGACGTTTTAACAGCGGATCAGGTAAGGGAGTACGTAAATGCGAATGGTTCTGAAGATTTAAAGAAACTATTGGGTACCGCAAATACGAACTGGCAGGATGAGATCTTTCGCAACGCAGTATCAACCGACAATAATTTAAGTATATCGGGAACATCGAAGATCACGCCATACCGGGTTTCCTTTGGATATCTTAATCAGAATGGTACGCTTATTACCGACAAATTAGAAAGAGGAACTGCTGCTCTCAGCCTGAGTCCCCGTTTACTGGATAATCACCTGAAGGTAGATTTCAACATGAAGAACTCGCTGGCAATTTCACAATTTGCTAATCAGGATGCAATTTCCGGTGCTATACAGTTTAATCCTACCCAGGCTGTAACTGATCCCCAAAGCCCTTATGGCGGATACTTTGAATGGACCAGGCCCGACGGAACCTTAAATCCAAATGCTCCGCGCAATCCTGTTTCTGCTATAAGGATGAAAGATGACAATGCTCACACCATGCGAAGCTTCGGCAATCTGCAGCTGGATTATTCGTTTCATTTTCTGCCCGAACTGCATGCCAACCTGAACGCAGGTTATGATGTGTCGAAAGGACAGGGTTCTACGTTTATCCCGGCTGATGCCGCTATAAGCTTTAGCACCAGGGGAAATTATAACCGGTATAAGTCGACTATATCCAACTATGTAGTGGAAGCATATCTGAATTATACGAAAGATATCTCGTCCATCAACAGCAATATTAACGCAACAGCGGGATATGGCTATTATGCTAACCGGACCAAGAACTATAATTTCCCGAGTTACGAGGCAGATACCACGACAGTTAAGAGTACTCCGAAATTCCCATATGATATTCCTGAAAACAGGTTATTATCCTATTACGGACGTTTAATATACACCTTAAATAACCGGTATATTTTATCAGGAACTGTTCGTACCGACGGTTCTTCACGGTTCAGCAAAGACAACCGCTGGGGGATATTTCCTTCGGCGGCATTTACCTGGAGGATGAATGAAGAAAGCTTCCTGAAAGGCAGCAGTACATTATCCGATTTAAAATTACGCCTCAGTTACGGTGTGACCGGGCAGCAGGAAGGTATCGCCAACTACTCTTACCTGCCTAACTATTCAGTAAGTAATAATGAGGCGATGTATCAGATCGGCGACACGTTTTACTACATGAATGCGCCCGTTGCTTATGACGGGGATATTAAGTGGGAAACTACAACCACCTATAACGCTGGTATTGATTACGGATTCCTTAACGGGCGTATCAATGGTAGTATCGATGTTTACAGAAAGAAAACAAAGGATCTGCTCAGTGTCATTCCTATTCCTATCGGATCTAACTTCAGCAACCAGCTGCTGACGAATGTCGGAAACATGGAAGCGGACGGTATAGAGCTGGCTATCAATGCCAAGCCAGTGCTTAAGAATGATCTTACATGGGATGTAGGCTTTAACTTTACTTATAACAAAACAAAAGTCACCAATCTTACGGCTTCTTATGATCCCGACTATATGGTTGCTGTAGGAGATATCACCGGTTCTACCGGCAATAAGATCCAGGCGCATGCGCTTGACCGTCCTCCTTTCTCTTATTATGTGTGGAAGCAGGTGTACGACGAAAGTGGAAAACCTTTAAGTGGGGTTTATGCTGATCTGGACGGCGACGGAACAATTACAGAGGCGGATAAATATTTTTATAAGTCGCCGCTTCCAAAGTTCACCCTTGGTTTTTCGACGTCTCTGTCAATCCACAAATGGACGCTTAGTACTGTACTAAGGTCAAGCATTGGAAATTACATCTATGACAACGTGAGCTCAAATCTTTCTTCCAGAACAGTCATTCTGGACGCCACTTCGGGGGTAGTAAATAATGTGGTAAAAGATTTTCTTAATACCGGCTTCTCCGCCAATCAGTATTATTCAGATTATTATGTAAAGAACGCCTCATTCCTCAAAATGGATAATCTCGGTCTGGCTTATGCCGCAGGAAATATCGTCAGAAACAGCAAGATGAACCTGACAATATCAGCGAATGTGCAGAACGTGTTTGTGGTTTCAGATTACAAAGGTGTTGATCCCGAGAATTATAACGGCATAGATTACAAGTTTTATCCAAGACCAAGGACCTATGTGCTGGGATTGAATGTTGGTTTCTAAATATTGAAAGGAAATAAGATGAACAATTATAACTATAAAATATTGGCGATGGCAACTGTGTTGTCGCTGGCCTTCAGTTCCTGTAAAAAGGATTTGGATCTTACGCCTACAAACGATATTACAGCCGATAAGGCCTATGCGGATTTCAGCGGATATCAAAGCGGCGTTGCTAAAGTATACGGAAGTTACGCTACCCCCAGTAACATCGGGACGGGGACCAGTGATGTTTCCGGTCAGGATCCGGGATTTGCGGATTTTCTCAGAGGATACTGGAACTTACAGGAGTTGCCGACAGATGAAGCTGCCTGTGCCTGGATAGGAGACGCCGGTGGTGGTATTCAGGGCTTAGATTACAATAGCTATGTGCCATCAAATGTATTGATCCTCGGAATGTATGCACGCAGTATGTATCAGATCTCCGTGGTAAATGAATTCTTAAGGGAAAGTACCGATGCAAAAGTTGCATCAAGAGGGATAACCGGGAATGATGCGCAGGAGATTAAATATTTTGCAGCGGAAGCCCGTTTTATCCGGGCATTTCAATACTGGGTGCTGATGGATTTTTTCGGAAATCCTCCTTTTATAACAGAGGAAAACAAAGTGGGCAAAGAATCGCCTCAACAGATCACCCGTGCAAAACTGTTCGAATATGTAGAATCTGAATTATTGGCCATCGAGCCTTTGCTGAAGGAGACGAATGAATATGGCCGTGTGACGAAAGCTGCTGACTGGGCATTGTTGGCAAGGCTGTATCTGAACGCAGGAGTTTATACCGGGACAAATAAATATAACGAGGCTGCACAATATGCCGGGAAGGTGATTTCCTCAGGACATTATTCCCTGCACCCTGTTTACGCAAATCTGTTTAAAGGCGATAACGATAAGAACAATCCTGAAGTGATCCTTTCTATTAATTATGATGGTGTTAAAACGCAGAATTACGGAGGAACTACTTATCTCATCAACGCTGCAGTAAACGGAGACATGGGCCCGGTTGGTTTCGGTATCCCGAACGGGGGATGGGGTGGCAACCGCAGCCGTCCGAACCTTCCGAACTTATTTGGCGACTACAAGAACACCAAAGATAAGAGGGCTATGTTCTGGGGAGATAACCCCAATATCACAGATATTTCCATTTTCAAACAGGGATTGGCAGTTACCAAGTTTACCAACCTGACTTCAACTGGCACTACTCCTCCATCAGTTGGAGGCACTTACTGTTCAACCGATTTTCCTTTGTTCCGCCTTGCTGAAATGTATCTTGTCTATGCCGAAGCAGTCGCCAGAGGCGGTTCCGGAAGCACGGCTACTGCATTGGGCTACCTTAATCTGCTTCGTCAGAGGGCTTACGGTGATGCTTCGGGAAATCTCAGTTCTTATACTGTTGACGATATCCTTAATGAAAGAGGAAGAGAACTGTATTGGGAAGGATTCAGACGCACAGATCTCATCAGATATAGTAAATATACGTCCGACACCTACTTATGGCCGTTTAAAGGAGGTATAGCTGCGGGAAAAGGTCTTGAGGCTTATAAGACGCTATATCCTTTACCGGTCAGTGATGTAATTGCTAACACCAATCTTACCCAGAACCCGGGCTATTGAGTAACGTAAAGCTGATTTTTCATGCATGCCCGGGTGTCTCCATCCAGGTGTGTATGAAAACTTAACCGGAAATGCTATAAAATATTGATAAAACTATTTCGTATGAAAACTCTGTATAACAAAATAGTACTGCTGGGGGCCGTATTGCTGATTCTGGCTTCCTGTAAAAAGGATGAAGAAAGGATCACTGTCCGTGCGGGAGATCCTCCGGCGTTAAAATCTTCTGTTTCTACCCTGGTACTAAGTCAGGATGACGCTACCGAAAATGCAGTTACATTTTCATGGGACGCTTATGCTCTTACCTGGTCAGCCGATCAGTATAAGTCGGACATCGTTAAATATACCATCGAGGCAGATATAAAAGGACAGAACTTTGCGTCTCCTGTAATTACCGATGTAAACGGCACAAGCAAAGTATTTACCGTATCAGCATTCAATGCAATGCTGACAAAGCTTGAGCTCGCTCCGGGGACACCTGCTAATATCGAACTTCGCTTAAAATCGACTTTAGCTTCAAATACCACCCCTGCCTATTCAAATGTGCTGAACATTACAGCCACGCCGTACCGGGATGTACCTGAGTATCCATCCCTGTATGTGGCAGGTAGCTACCAGGGATGGGATCCTCCGACTGCCCTTAAAGTGTCTTCTCCGCAAAGCAATACTGAGTATGAGGGGTATATTAATTTCCCCGATGCTTCAAGCGAATTTAAATTCACAAGTGCCCGGGACTGGAGCCATACCAATTATGGAGCAGGTGCGACCACAGGCACCCTTAGCACAGATGGCGGCAACCTGCAGATTTCCGGAGCCGGGTATTATTATCTGAAAGCTAATACCGGCACCCTTAAATGGTCGGCCCTTAAAGTGACCTGGGGAGTTATTGGGGATGCTGCCGGAAGTTGGGACGTTGATAAACCGCTTACTTATGATGCCGCTGCCAGGGTATGGAAGGCCACACTAACCCTTTCTGCCGGAGAAATGAAATTCAGAGCCAACAGTAGCTGGGATCTGAATTATGGAGCAGGAGCAGAGGAAGGACTCTTAAAGGCCGGAGGGGGTAACTTAAAGATTACAGAGCCGGGATCTTACCAGATTACTTTAGACCTGAGTAACCCCGGTTATTATCTCTATAAATTAAAGAAAGTTTAATAAGATCTTCCGGTTACTGCCCGGTTGATATCGTGCAGTAACCGGATAGCTATAACGTATGGAAACGTAATCTTCAGGATGAAAAGAACATTCTGCACTCTGTACTTATAACGTACAACTTATAACTTAAAACTGTTATGCGATCTAAATTTTTACTGGCAGTATTTTATCTTTTTATAAGTGCCGCTGTATCCGGGCAAATTCCTGCTCTTGAACGGGTGGAGCCTGCATTCTGGTGGGCAGGGATGAAAAATCCGGAACTTCAACTAATCGTCCATGGAAAAAATATTGCTGACAGGGAAGCGAGTATCAGCTATCCGGGAGTGACACTTAAGGGAGTCAATAAAGTTGAGAACCCTAATTATCTGTTTCTTGATTTAGAGCTTTCACCTGACGTAGCTCCCGGAACATTTTCTATCAGTTTTAACAAAAAAGGGCAGAAAAGACTTTCTTATAATTATACCCTCAAAGCCCGCGATACTTCCCCCAACAGGATCCAGGGCGTAACCAGCAAAGATTTCATCTATCTCATCATGCCCGACCGCTTTGCCAATGGCGACAAGAAGAACGATGTGATAAAGGGGATGAAGGAAACTGCGCTGAACCGCGATTCGATGTATTACCGTCACGGAGGAGACATTCAGGGCATCATCGATCATCTCGATTACCTGAAAGACCTGGGGGTGACGGCGCTCTGGCTTAATCCTGTGCTTGAAAACGATCAGCCGAAAACCTCCTATCATGGCTATGCCAATACGGAGAACTATCAGATTGATCCCCGCTTCGGCACTAACGAGCTTTACAGGAAGCTGGTAGATGAATGCCATGCCAGGGGAATGAAAATGATAAAGGACCTGGTGCATAACCACCTTGGAAGTGAGCACTGGACGATAAAAGATTTGCCCTCAAAAGACTGGATCCATCAATGGCCTTCCTATACCAAGTCGTCTTTCCGCGACCAGGTTCTTTTTGATCCTTATGCTGCAGAATCAGAGAAGAAACAGATGACCGATGGCTGGTTTGATGTCCATATGCCTGATATGAACCAGGCGAATCCCTATGTAAAGAAATATTTCACACAAAGTCATATCTGGTGGATCGAATTTGCCGGGCTTGACGGCTTCAGGCTGGATACCTACGCTTATAACGATCCTGTATTTATGGCTGAGTGGGCAAAGGAAATAAAAAGGGAGTATCCCCGCTTCACATTCTTTGCCGAAACCTGGGTGCATGGAGTGCCCAACCAGGTGTTCTTCACCCAGGGGAATACCGTTAACCGGGGCTTTGATACCGGGCTGCCGGGTGTGACTGACTTTCAAAGTCTCTGGGCGATCAATGAGACCCTCAACGGGAAGTTCGGCTGGGACGAAGGTGTAACCCGTTTGTATACCACTACGGCCAGTGATTTTGTGTACCAGGATGCAACAAGGAATGTGATGTTCCTTGACAACCATGATCTGAGCCGTTTTTATTCGGTAGTTGGAGAAGACCTGAATAAATATAAGTCCGGGATCGCCTGGCTGCTCACCACCCGCGGGATTCCGCAGATGTATTATGGTACGGAGATCCTGATGAAAAATTTTTCTAATCCGGATGGACTTGTGCGGGAGGATTTCAAAGGAGGCTGGCCGGGAGATAAGGTAAATAAGTTCAGGCCGGACGGCAGGACCGAACGTGAGAACGATGCATTCAACTATGTCCGCACGCTGGCCAATTACCGTAAAAATAATGAAGTGCTGCAAACAGGAAAGCTGATGCAGTACGTCCCTGAAAACGGGGTATATGTGTATTTCAGGTACAATACAGATAAGACCGTAATGGTCATCATGAATACCGGTGATAAAGAAGAAACGCTGAAAATAGCGAGGTTCAACGAGCGTACGGCTGGCTTTAATGCTGCTGTAAACATCGTCTCCGGGGAAAGCCTGCCTTCGTTCACCCAGTTGACGGTGCCGGCAAAAACCACATGGGTACTCGAGTTAAAAAAATAGTATGTCGGATATAAAAGCATGTTTATTTGATCTTGACGGTGTAATTGTTGATACCGCCGTCTACCATTACCGTGCATGGAAGCGTCTTGCAAATGAACTAGGCTTCGACTTCACGGAAGAGGAAAATGAAAAATTAAAGGGAGTAAGCCGGGTCAGGTCACTTGAGCTGATCCTCGAATGGGCCGGGATAACAAAAACAGAAGAAGAGAGAGCCGAACTGGCTGCCCGTAAGAACAGCTGGTATGTAGACATGATCAGCAGTATGCAGCCTGAAGAGGTATTGCCGGGAGCGAGAGAGTTTTTAGAAGAGGTGCGGGCGGCAGGTATGAAAACGGCGCTGGGATCGGCTAGTAAAAACTCAGGTCTCATCCTGGAGAGAACAGGGCTGCTGTCTCTTTTCGATGCCATTGTGGATGGGAACAGTGTCACTGCCTCTAAGCCTGATCCGCAGGTATTCTTAAAGGGAGCTGAAGCGTTAAATACCGCGCCTCATCAATGTGTGGTGTTTGAAGATGCAGTGGCCGGGATTGAGGCTGCAAAAGCAGGAGGCATGAAAGTGGTAGGGGTTGGGTCTCCCGAAATACTTCATGATGCAGACCTGGTAGTGAAGGGTCTTTACGAGTTGAGTACAGATCTGTTATATCATTTATAAAGCGTTTAGAGAATTAATAACAGGATAAAGAGCGGGGATGGGTTCCATGAGAACCGTGCGTCCTGTTCGGTATCCAAAAGTTTGCGTCTGATGAAGAATTATATAAAAGTTGACGAGTGGAAGATAATAGAGGAAGGTTTTGATCCTCACCTGAATAAGATATCTGAAAGCATCTTCAGCCTGGGTAACGGAAGAATGGGGCAGCGTGCCAACTTTGAGGAAACATATACAGGTGAATCCTTGCAGGGTAACTATGTAGCCGGCGTTTATTATCCCGATAAAACCCGTGTGGGCTGGTGGAAAAACGGCTATCCCGAATATTTTGCAAAGGTTCTGAATGCAGCCAACTGGATTGAGACAGGGATCCGGATAGGGGAGGAGATACTTGATCTGAATAGCTGCACCGTGAGGGAGTTCCGCCGCGTGCTGCACATGAAGGAAGGTTACCTGGAGCGGTCTTTTGTGGCTGAACTGAGCGGAGGTAAGCAGCTAAAAGTGCTATCAAAGCGTTTTTGCAGTATTGTTGACGACGAAACAGGGGCCATCTCCTATTCGCTAACTCCAATGAATTTCAGTGCCGGCATCAAGATTACCCCCGCTGTTAACGGAGATGTGAAAAACCAGGACTCCAACTACGATGAGAAATTCTGGGATGAAGTTCATAAAGAGGCAGATGACCACCTGGGAATTGTGCTGATGCGTACAAAGAAAACGGGCTTCGAAGTTTGTACCGGAATGAAATTCAGCATCAGCTCCGATAGGGGCGAACCGGAATATCAAATCCGTCCTCTTACAGGAGAGAAATATGCAGCAAGTGAAGTAACGGTCCACGTCAGTGAGGGAGAGACCATAACGGTCTGCAAGTACGCGGCAAACCTTTCTTCAGAGAATTATCCTTCGGAAGTGCTGGTATCCGAATGTAAGAAAACACTGGACCGGATATATTCCAAAGGTTTTGATAAGATGCTGCAGGAACAGGCTGCAGCCTGGGAACTGAAATGGCAGGAAAGTGATATTGTGATAGAGGGGGATGCTGCTGCACAGCAGGGTATCCGTTTTAATATTTTCCAGCTGAACCAGACGTATACAGGAGAGGATGCCCGGCTGAATATCGGTCCGAAGGGATTCACAGGCGAGAAATACGGAGGTTCTACCTACTGGGATACTGAAGCCTACTGTGTGCCCTTTTACCTGGCAACAGCTCCGCCTGAGGTTACCCGTAACCTCCTGATATACCGGTATAAGCACCTGGAAAAAGCGATTGAAAATGCGGCTAAACTGGGATTTAAGAACGGAGCGGCCCTGTATCCTATGGTGACGATGAATGGGGAGGAGTGTCATAATGAATGGGAGATCACTTTTGAAGAGATTCATCGTAACGGGGCAATCGCCTATGCGATCTGGAATTACATCCGGTATACAGGAGATAAAGACTATCTGGCGGCTTACGGATTGGAAGTGCTGGTGGGAATTGCACGTTTCTGGAGCCAGAGGGTAAACTGGAGCGAAGAGAAGCATAAGTATGTGATGCTGGGAGTTACCGGCCCCAATGAGTATGAAAATAATGTAAACAACAACTGGTACACCAACACTATCGCCAGCTGGTGTATGGATTATGCGGTAGAAGCCCTGGAATATGTGAAGCGGGCCTCTCCTGAACGGTATGAAGAGCTTATTTCGAAAATGGCTTTCGATGAGTCAGAAGAAATCCCGGCCTGGCGGCATATTACCGCGAACATGTATTTTCCGGAAAGTGCGGAGTACGGCGTCTTCCTTCAGCAGGATGGATTCCTGGATAAGGAGCAGGTGCTGGTGAAAGATCTTGACCAGGCAGACAGGCCATTGAACCAGAAGTGGAGCTGGGACAGGATACTGCGTTCGGTCTTTATCAAGCAGGCCGACGTATTACAGGGACTCTATTTCTTTGAAGACCGGTACGACGAGGCAACTATCCGGAGAAATTTCGACTTCTATGAACCTCGTACCGTTCATGAAAGCTCTCTCTCCCCCTGCGTGCACTCGATATTAGCGGCAAAGCTTGGGGACGAGAAGCGTGCGTATGACTTTTACCTTCGCACCTCAAGGCTCGACCTGGATGATTATAACAATGACACCGAAGACGGGCTGCATATTACATCCATGGCCGGCACCTGGATGAGCGTAGTAGAGGGTTTCGCAGGGATGAGAGTAAAGAACGATGCTCTTCATTTCAGACCCTTCCTGCCGGGACAATGGACGTCGTTCTCCTTTAACATCCTGTTCCGGGAAAGTATCCTGAATGTGAAGATCAACAGGGACTCGGTTGTTTTAAGTAACCAGTCCAAAAAAAATGTTACAGTATACGTTTTTGGAAATGCCTTTGAAGTGGCCGGGGGAAAAGAGGTGTTCGCTGAATACGGAAAATACCAGGTATAAACCAGCAAGTATTAGGTATGGCAGTAAAAAAATATCCGCTCGTTTTGGCCGTCGTTGCACTATTTTTGAGTGCCTGCGGAGGCGCAGGCTCAGGAAGAAAGAATATGAAATCATCAGCTCCGGGACATAGCGGCAAGATCGTCATCTACCAGATGATGGTACGATTGTTCGGCAACCAGAACGAAACGAACAAATACTATGGTTCGAAGGAAGAGAATGGGGTGGGTAAGTTCAACGACATATCGGATAAAGCCCTGGATGAACTGAAAAAGATGGGGATTTCGCATGTCTGGTATACCGGCGTGATTGAGCATGCTACCATGACCGATTATTCGGCCTCAGGTATCCGCCCCGATGATCCGGATATTGTAAAAGGCCGGGCGGGCTCTCCTTACGCCATAAAGGATTACTACGATGTTGATCCTGATCTGGCAGTTGATGTAAAGAACCGGATGGGCGAATTCGAATCACTGGTTAAAAGGACCCATGAAAAGGGGCTGAAGGTGATCATAGACTTTGTTCCCAACCATGTTGCCCGTACCTATCACTCGGATGCTAAACCTGCCGGTGTTCATGATTTTGGAGCAGATGACGATCAGTCGAAGGCTTTTGATCCAAAGAATGACTTTTACTATATCCCCGGAAAGCCGTTTGTCGTGCCCAAAGGCACTAACGCAGGAGGAGATAACTTTAAAAGTCCGCTGAAGGATGGCAAGTTCGATGAAAATCCTGCCAGGGCGACCGGTAACAATGTGTTCTCTGATCAGCCCGGGCTGGGTGACTGGTCGGAGACTATTAAGCTGAACTATGGTATAGATTACCAGCACGGGGAGAAAAAGCACTTTAACCCGGTTCCTCCGGTATGGAATAAGATGAGGGATATCCTGGTGTTCTGGGCATCGAAAAATGTGGATGGCTTCAGGTGCGATGTAGCGGAGATGGTTCCTGTGGAGTTTTGGAACTGGGTAATCCCGCAGGTAAAGAAGCGAAAGCCGGAACTGGTCTTTATTGCAGAGGCTTATAATCCGAAGGAATACAAGACCTATCTGACAAAAGGCAGGTTTGATTACCTCTACGACAAGGTGGGTCTTTATGATGGTTTAAAGAGGCTGATCCGGAATGAGGCGAAAGCGGATGTGAAAGACATCAGCTATGTCTCTCAGGTGGAGAGCAGGGACTTTCCTTCCCGAATGCTGCGTTTTCTGGAAAACCATGATGAAGAAAGGATTGCTTCTGCGGGCTTTGCAGGAAATCCATGGTATGCAGTGCCCGGAATGGTCGTTTCGGCTACTTTATCCGGAGGGCCCGTCATGGTGTATTTCGGTCAGGAGTCGGGCGAACCGGGTAAGGGAAAAGAAGGGTTTGGAGGAGAGGACAACCGGACGACGATATTTGACTACTGGGGAGTGCCCGAACACCAGAAATGGGTGAACGGAGGAGCATTCGATGGTGGCCGGCTGTCGGCAGATCAGCGAAAGCTGAGAGCATTTTATTCAACCCTTCTTACTTTCTGTGCCACAGATGAAGCCCTTGCGAAAGGTAAGTTTCTTGAACTTTCAGGAGGGAAAGATCTGAACAGAAGAATGTATGTTTATCTTCGTTACACTGCAAAGGAACGGGTGCTGGTCGTGGCGAATTTCGACAGGGCGAAAGTATTGAAAACCCACATCGTTCTTCCGGATACGATTCTCTCCGGCATAAAGCGGTCGGATGGTAAAGCGCTGAAGGTAAAGGAAGTATTGTCCGGCAGTTCTTTTACGGTAGAGGATTTCACGACAGGCATTCCGGTCGCGGTCTCCGCCAGCGGTGCCGCGATTTACAAATTTTAATACGATAACCAGTAAACACCGATTATATGAACAGTACTATTGAAAAACCCAGGCTTTCATTCTGGCAGATATGGAATATGAGTTTTGGCTTTTTCGGCATCCAGTTTGGTTTTGCACTTCAAAATGGCAATGCTTCCCGCATCCTTCAGACATTTGGTGCAGATGTAGAACATCTGTCTCTTTTCTGGCTTGCGGCTCCTATTACAGGAATGATCGTGCAGCCGATCATCGGACATTACAGCGACCGTACCTGGACCCGCCTCGGAAGACGACGACCCTACTTTCTTACCGGCGCATTGCTGGCAGCGCTGGCCCTCATTTTTATGCCGAATTCTGCTGTGCTCGCCAGTCTGCTTCCCCCCATCATGGTGGGTGCAGGGCTGCTGATGATTATGGACGCGTCATTTAATGTGGCCATGGAACCCTTCCGGGCCCTTGTGGCGGATAATCTTCCTGAAAGCCAGAGAAGCGTTGGCTTTTCTGTTCAGACTTTCCTGATCGGTGCCGGTGCTGTACTGGGTTCCTGGCTGCCTTATATCTTTTCTGAGTACTTCGGCGTATCCAAAACGGCGGCGCCCGGACATGTTCCGGATAATGTCATCTATTCATTTTATGCGGGAGCTGTAGTACTTGCATCTGCCCTGCTGTGGACAGTGGTCACCACGAAAGAATATTCTCCAGAAGAACGGGCGAAGTTTCATGCAGACGAGGAGCAGCCTGATGAAGAAGCGAAAGGCCTGCTTTCGATCTTTACGGATTTTTCGAAGATGCCTCTTACCATGAAGCAACTGGGACTGGTGCAGTTCTTTTCCTGGTTTGCCTTGTTTTCCATGTGGGTGTTTTCTACCCCTGCTATTGCACAGCATATTTATCATGTTGCTCCCGGTGATACCTCGTCGGTCCGCTTCGCAGACGCCGGAAACTGGGTGGGAATCCTGTTTGGTATTTACAACGGAGTGTCGGCCCTGTACGCTTTGATGCTTCCGTCTATAGCAAGGCTTACCAGCCGTAAAATGGCCCATGCATTTTCTTTAGTTGCAGGTGGAATGGGCCTGCTTTCCATCTATTTCATCAGCAATCCTCAATTGCTCATCTTTTCGATGATTGGGATTGGGCTGGCCTGGGGAAGTATCCTGGCTATGCCGTATGCGATTTTATCCGGCTCTATTCCCGCAAGAAAAATGGGGGTGTATATGGGGATCTTTAATTTCTTTATTACGTTTCCTCAAATCGTCAACGGATTTTTTGGTGGAATGATCGTCAAGCATCTGTTTGCAGGTCAGGCGATCTATGCGATTGTGATGGCCGGTGTTCTCATGATCCTGGGCGCCATCTCCGTGCTGAATGTAAAAGATCATATAAAGAAGGAAGGCTGAATTTCTTGCAGCGGCAATAAACAAGGTCTGTAATTTTCTGATTCACAAAACCCCCTGAGCTTGCTTGCAGGCATTGGCTGCGGCTTGCTCACTTATTCCGATCGCTATGAAAAAGATATTTGTTTTCTTTCTGCTCCCTTTGTTTTTAGTTACTTCCTGCCGGAAGAAAGATGCCGTTGATACAAGTGATCCGGATACAGGCATAGAGGAAGCAGAGTCCGGACTTCTTACCTGGGCTCCTTATTTTCCGAATGGCGAGGATGCCGTGACGATCACATTCGACGCTTCGAAAGGGAATGGAGAATTGAAGGGGACCTCCGCTAAAGTGTACCTCTATGCTGGCGTTATAACGGATAAAAGCACAGGGCCCGGTGACTGGAAATATGTGAAGAGCCCATCTTTTAACAGTGCAGATCCTGCTTCGGAAATGACCCCCGTGGGGGATAACCTCTATAAAATAGGCATTAGTCCGAGGAGCTTTTTCAATGTTCCTGCCGGCGAAAAGATCCTGAAGCTTGTGATGCTTTTTAAGAATGCGGATGGGAGCAAGGTTGCACGAAATAAAGATAACAGTGATATTTATCTGCCGGTTACGGAGAGTAACAAGCTGGCCGTTCGTTTTCTCACCCCTGAATTTGAACCTCTGTACACTGCGGCACCTGCCGTACAGGTACGTCTAGCCGGTTCGGAGCTCATTGTTACAGCAGCAGCTTCCCAAAGCGCGGACCTCACACTCAGTCTCAATGGAAACAGCTTTGCCCGGGTATCCAATGCTGCGAAAATAGCAGGGAAAATCACTGTTTCCGGTTCGGGAACGCAGGAGGTAAAAGTGACCGCTTCCGGTGGGGGGACTACGGCTGAAGCCTCATTCTCCTTTACTGTCAATAGCACTGTTCGCGAAGCTGAACTCCCTGCGGGGGCAAAAGATGGAGTTACGTTCATCAACAACGGCCGCTCCGCTATTGTCAGCCTCTACGCACCGGGAAAACAGTATGTCTATCTTCTGGGGGATTTCAATGACTGGAAGGCGGAAGCCGCTTATTTTATGAACCGCACGCCTGACGGCAACCGCTGGTGGGTTCAGGCAGACAACCTTGATGCTGACAAGGAATATGCCTATCAGTTTTGGGTAGACGGGAGCCTGAAAATTGCAGATCCATATTCGGAGAAGGTACTGGACCCTCAGAACGATTCTTTTATCCCCGCCGGTACGTATCCTTCTTTGAAAGCTTATCCTTCCGGAAAGACCAATGGCATCGTCAGTATTATGCAGGGCAATCAGCCCGCATATTCATGGAAAACATCTCAGTTCACGAGGCCGGAGAAAAAGGACCTGGTGATCTATGAGCTGCACCTGCGCGATTTTCTTGCTGCCCGGAACTATACCACCCTGAAGGATACCTTAAACTATCTTTCTAACCTGGGAGTGAATGCGATCGAACTCATGCCGGTAACCGAGTTCGAAGGGAATTCCAGCTGGGGCTATAATCCTTCATTTTATTTTGCCCCCGACAAGTACTACGGGACGAAGAACGCACTGAAACAACTGATTGACGAATGCCATGCGCGCGGAATTGCCGTCATCTTTGATATGGTGTTAAACCATTCATTCGGACAATCGCCCATGGTACAGCTTTATTTTGATCAGCCGGCAGGGAAACCAGCGGCCAGCAGCCCCTGGTTCAATGCCACGCCTACGCATCCCTACAATGTGGGGTACGACTTCAATCACGAGAGCCCGGCGACGAAATATTTCGTGAAGAAGGTGCTGGAGTTCTGGATGAAGGAATATAAGGCAGACGGCTTCAGGTTTGACCTGTCCAAAGGATTTACACAAAAGAACAGCGGCACGGCCGAGTCGGCTGTCGGAGCCTGGAGTGCCTACGATGCGGGCCGCATCGCGATATGGAAAGAATATAACAGCTTCATGCATTCTCTCGATCCCAATTTCTACGTTATCCTCGAACATTTTGCCGATGACAGGGAGGAGAAGGAACTGTCGGATGAGGGCATGATGCTTTGGAACAACCTCAATTATAATTTCAACGAAGCGACGATGGGCTATGTCGGCAATTCAGATTTCTCCAGGGCTTTCTATGACCGTCATAATTTTACAACTCCTTACAACCTGGTAACCTACATGGAAAGTCATGACGAAGAGCGGCTGATGTTCAAAAATCTTCAGTATGGCAACTCCTCCGGTACTTATAATGTCAAGGATCTGACCACGGCCTTAAAGCGGCAGGAGCTTGCATCGGTTTTCCTGTTCTCCATCCCCGGCCCTAAAATGCTGTGGCAGTTCGGTGAAACCGGCTATGATATTTCGATCGAACAAAGCGGCCGCACAGGAGAGAAACCTCTGCATTGGGAATACAGAACCAACACAGCCCGGAAAGCTTTGTATAACCTGTTCTCCAAAATCATTAAGTTCAAGCGCTATAATCCGGTATTCTCAACAACCGATTTTCAATATCAATTAAGCGGTGCCGTAAAATACATCGTGCTGAAGAGCGCCTCTGAAAATGTAGTAGTGGCGGGTAATTTTGATGTTGTACAGCAGCAGGCAACTATTCCATTCCCCGCCTCCGGTACCTGGAGAGACAACTTCAGCAATCAGACCATCAGCGTAAGCGGAGGAACTTATACCGCAACGCTCGCTCCAGGGGAATACCATCTTTACAGTATTTCTCCCTTAAGGGAGAAATA
>NZ_QEAS01000010.1:206243-206404 GCF_003130405.1 Pararcticibacter amylolyticus | reverse complement strand
CAGTTTCTTGTAAGGCCAATAGTTGGAGTAATTGCAATTGAGTGATCGGTTATTAGCTTATGGCGCTTTATTGATTATCAGTTTCTTGTAATCAGCTGTCAGTTTCAGGGGCAACGCAGGCTAGTCGCTAATGAGTGATAATTACTTACTTGCTATCCCCA
>NZ_QEAS01000010.1:185993-206197 GCF_003130405.1 Pararcticibacter amylolyticus | reverse complement strand
CCCCCCTACAGTTCTTTCCTCAGTCTCGCCACTGGTATGTTCATCGCTTCGCGGTATTTGGCAACTGTGCGGCGGGCGATGTTATAGCCCTTTTCTTTAAGGATTTCAGCCAGTTTTTCGTCTGCAAGCGGATGGCGTTTATCTTCTTTGCCGATACACTCTTCGAGGATTTTCTTGACTTCTTTGTTGGATACTTCCTCACCGCTTTCGGTTTGGATGGCTTCCGAGAAGAAGGATTTCAGAAGGAAAGTACCGAATTCGGTCTGTACATATTTGGAGTTGGCAACGCGGGAAACAGTGGAGATGTCCATGCCTATCTTGTCGGCTATGTCCTTCAGGATCATAGGCCGAAGGTTACGTTCGTCGCCTGTCAGGAAGTAGTCGTATTGATAATGCATAATAGCATTCATCGTTTTAAGCAGTGTCTGCTGTCTTTGCTTGATGGCGTCGATAAACCACTTTGCCGAATCCAGTTTCTGTTTTACAAACTGTACAGCCTCTTTTAGCTTCTTATCTTTCTGTGCAGCCTTGTCGTAGTGCTCGAACATTTCCTGGTAAGAACGGCTTACTTTCAGTTCGGGCGCGTTCTGCGCATTAAGGGTCAGCACAAGCGTTCCGTCGTTATTGGAGATATGAAAATCGGGAATGACCTGAAGCTGTTTGGTGTTGACCTCGCTCGAATCACCAGGTTTGGGATTCAGTTTCAGGATTTCATTCACTATATCTCTCAGTTCTTCAGAACTCACGTTCAGCGATTTTTCAAGCTTATCATAGTGTTTCCTTGTGAACTCTTCCAGGTAATGCTCAACAACCCTTATGGCTTTCACAATAACCGGGTTGTTCAGATCTTTCTTTCTTAACTGTATCAGCAGGCACTCCTGCAGATCGCGGGCGCCTACACCTGCCGGTTCAAATGTCTGAATAACCTTCAGCATTTCTTCCACTTCTTCTTCTTCAGCGGAGATATTTTGTGAGAAGGCCAGGTCATCTATTAAAGAGGTGATCGAACGGCGCAGATAGCCGTCATCGTCAAGGCTGCCAATGATTTGCTGGCCGATCTGGAAGTCTTTATCCGGCAGAGGAATGAGATCTAACTGCTCCTGCAGATTTTCGTAGAACGAACTCTGAACAGCAATAGGAATTTCTTTCCGGTCTTCTTCATCATCCCCGTTCTGGTCGTACCTCGAACCGTAATCGTTCACGTTATCTTCCTGCAGATAATCTTCTATGTTAAATTCGTCAGGCTCTTCGCTGCTTTCCTCGTTGTCGTAAGTAGTTTCATCGGGATCCTTATCGGGATACTGATCGGCCGGTTCGTTCAGATTTGCCAGGCTAAGATCTTCCAGAGCAGGATTTTCCTCCAGCTCTTCCTTAATACGGGCATCTAAGGCTACTGTAGGAACCTGCAATAGTTTAATGAACTGAATCTGCTGAGGAGACAGCTTTTGAAGGAGCTTCTGTTGTAAGTTTTGTTTTAACATAAATATTGTGCCAAAATTACGGATTATAATCTATATGGCGAATTTTCCCTTTTTCAAACTTTAGTATGTAACACAAATAACAGAAGGAGGTTTGACCTGGCCAATAGTACCATACTTTAGAGCGGCCGTGCTATCGTGGCAGGAACGAAGGTTCTATATTTGAAAATCTAAATTAACCAGTTAAGACTGACATCGATAAGTCTTAGCGTTCTGAATTTTTGATTAATCTGCGTTTTCATACTATGGAAACGCAGTTTTTAATTGCTGCAACAGAAAGTACCTGATAATATATGAATGATGTATGGATTCTATCTGCATGCCGCACTCCGCTTGGGAGTTACGGAGGTGCTTTATCCGCGTTGAGCGCGGTCGAATTAGGTGCTTTTGCTATTAGCGGAGCTGTGAAAAAATCCCGGAATAAGCTGTCGGGGTTCGGGGCTGTAGTCATGGGAAACGTGCTGTCAGCTAACCTTGGACAGAATCCGGCCCGGCAGGCTGCTATGTTTGCCGGACTCCCTGCTGGTATCTGTGCCACTACCGTAAATAAAGTGTGTTCTTCGGGCATGAAGGCTGTAAGTATGATCTCCCAGGATATCCGGCTGGGTGAAATTTCCGCCGGGCTGGCCGGAGGGATGGAGAGTATGTCGCAAGTCCCTTTTTATATTCCGGGAGTCAGGCGTGGACTTGGATACGGTAATAAAAGCCTGGTTGACGGAATAAGCAGAGATGGGCTGACAGATGCATTCAGCCAGGAAAGCATGGGAGTCTATGGAGATCAGATGGCAGTCCGGTATGACATCAGCCGGAAAGATGCAGATGATTATACGGAGCACTCTTATCAGCGGTGTTCGAACGCCTGGGAGAGTGGGATGTTTACGGAGGAAATCATACCGGTGAAAGTAGAATCCGGTAAAGGAGAGAGCAGGACTGTACATGAGGATGAAGAGTTCCGGAGGATGAACTTTGAGAAATTGCGAAGGCTGCGCCCTGCTTTCTCTAAGGACGGTTGCCTCACAGCCGCCAGTTCAAGTCCTCTCAGCGATGGTGCAGCCGCCCTCGTCCTCGCTTCCCCCGATTACGCTACCGGAAAAGGCCTGCGCCCTCTGGCCCGGATCCTGGCCTATGCCGAGGCAGAACAGGAGCCGGAACATTTTATCAGCAGTCCCGCTCATGCCGCCAGGAAAGCGCTCGGCCGCGCCGGTTTAACAACAGCCGACATTGATGTTTTCGAGATAAACGAAGCTTTTGCCATCGTTCCGCTGGTGTTTTGTATGGAGATGCAGATTCCGGTAAGCAAGCTTAATTTATTTGGAGGCGCAGTGTCCATCGGACATCCTCTTGGAGCCTCCGGTGCCCGGATTTTGTGTACGCTCATATCTGTTCTGCGTGCTTGTAAGGGCAGATATGGTCTGGCAGCTATCTGCAATGGCGGCGGGGGAGCAAGCGCCATGATCATCGAAAATCTGCAAACAGACTACTGAAATGATTAATAAAGTAATTGGAGGGGCTGAAGAAGCGGTTGCTTCTGTACCCCACGGCGCAGTTTTGATGCTGGGCGGTTTCGGCCTCTGCGGCATTCCCGAAAACAGTATTACAGCTTTGTTAAAGAAAGGGGTCAGGGAGCTGACTTGTATCTCCAACAACGCCGGTACCGACGAGTTCGGAATAGGTTTGCTGCTGAAGAACAAGCAGGTGAAAAAGATGATATCTTCCTATGTAGGCGAAAACCAGGAATTTGAAAGACAAATGCTGCTGGGCGAGCTGGAAGTCGAGCTGATACCCCAGGGCACACTTGCCGAACGTATCAGGGCAGGCGGGGCCGGTATTCCGGCGTTTTTCACACCTGCGGGCGCGGGAACTGAGGTGGCGCAGGGAAAAGAAACCAGGGTCTTTGACGGGAAAGAGTATTTGCTCGAAAGCTGGCTCAGGGCGGACTATGCCTTTATCAAGGCCTGGAAAGGAGATCGTTCAGGTAACCTTGTTTACAAAGGGACTGCACGCAACTTTAATCCGATGATGGCCGCTGCCGGGAAGATCACGATCGCCGAGGTGGAGATACTGGTGGAGACCGGTGAACTGGATCCGGGCCATGTGCATACTCCCGGAATTTATGTGCAGCATATTTTCCGGGGCGCTCAATATGAAAAACCGGTAGAACAACGGATTATCCGTACAAAAGCTTCCTTATGCTGAATAAAGACCAGATAGCCATGCGCATTGCGCAGGAACTCAGAGACGGGTGGTACGTCAACCTGGGAATCGGGATTCCCACGCTTGTCGCCAACTACATTCCGAATGGCATTCATGTAATGCTCCAGTCAGAGAACGGCCTTTTAGGTATCGGGCCATCACCCTATGAAGAGGAGCTGGATGCAGATCTCATCAATGCGGGAAAGCAAACCATTTCCATGCTGCCGGGGGCTTCACTCTTCAGCTCGGCGGATAGTTTTGCCATGATCAGGGGAGGGCATATCGATCTGACCATTCTCGGTGCAATGGAGGTTTCAGAAAATGGGGATATCGCCAATTGGAAGGTGCCCGGCAAAAGGGTTAAAGGAATGGGAGGGGCAATGGACCTTGTTGCTTCAGCAAAAAATATTATAGTCGCCATGCAGCATACCGACAAGTCAGGCAAATCCAAACTTTTAAGATCGTGCACCCTTCCCCTGACCGGGAAAGGGTGTGTGAAGAAGATCGTGACGGAACTTGCAGTAATCGGGATAATGGAAGGCGGAGGCTTTGAGCTGCTTGAACGGGCGCCCGGAGTCAGTGTTGAAGAAATAAGAAACGCTACCGCAGCCCCGCTGTTTGCAGAGGCAGAGGTGCCCGAATTAGTGCTTCCCGGAAGTTAAAAGGACTCAATATCCAAGTTCCATCAAAAGTATCCCGATCGCCGCGGTAAGGGTAAGCATAATATTTACCTTGAAATGCTTTTTCCATCCCATTTTGGTAAAAATACCGCCGCAGGGGCAAGGATACTTGTCGTACATGTTAAAATATATCCCACCTACATAAATCGTGAACACACCTATCAGTGCCAGGGATAAATACATGCCGATCAGTGCGGTAGATGGCAGTAGAAGCAGGATCGTGGCCGCGGTTTCCGAAAGCGGGATCAACCATGCGAACATGGGCTTTAACCACGCAGGCATATATTGCGTTTTCAATGTCTTTCTGAAACGGGCAATGTTAAATAATTTGGGTATTCCCGTATGGGCCCAGAGTAAAACAAACAGGCCGATGATAATGTAGGTCAAAATGGTAAGTATCATAACAAACGGATTTATTGATACTAATTTAGAAGCTATGGCATCTGAAGGATAGGGTCAGATGACCCCAATTACCATTTCCGCGCTTAATATTCCATTTTTTTATTGGGACATTTGACCCTCCCGGCGGGTCTTCCCTGTCCCTAATTTAGCCTTATCAATCAGAGCAAAACAACCAATGGAACATACGATTTACAGGGACTCGGCTTATTACTATTCACAGATCACCAATGACCGCGACTTTAGCGCACAGGTAGACTTTCTGCTGAAGCAGTTTCCGCCGGAGCATCCCTGCAGTTCTTTGCTTGAGCTTTTTGCAGGGCAGGCTCTGCACGCCATCGAAGCCCAGAAATGGGGCATCGATGCATGGGCAATCGATAACAGCAAAGAGATGAAGCCTCTGGCCATCGAAGGCGGCTTTTCCGAACCTGCACAATATATACTGGGGGACTTGCCCGGCGCTATATCGGAATGCAGGGGGAAAACGATGTTTGATTGCATTCTTTGTTTATATCACGGATTCAGTAATCTGAGCATGCACGATGCATATAATCTGATCATTAATTTAAAGAGCATATTGAATCCGGGGGGGCGTATATTCGTCGAAACCCAGAATGTGGCGTTGCTGATGGATCGCCTGTCTGCCCCAGGGATTCGGATGGAAGAGCTTGATAACTCGGGCGATGAAGTAATTAAGTACGCCTGGCCGGGCGGACCCATCCGCTGGGACCCGTACAGTTTCACTGCGGATGTCCCCGTACAGTTAATTATCAGTTCATCAGGAAGTACGCGAATCAGGGAATTCATTTCTCAGGAACACATGTACAGTGCAGAAAACCTTCTGTTTCTGGCCTCCCTCCTTGGCCTTGAAGGAAGGGTCCTTACGGATAGCAGTCCGGGGAGAAATTCATTTCCGGGTTCCGTACTTCTCGAGTTATCCTATTCGTAATATCTCTGTCATGACCGGTAGACTGCCGGTCATGATTTCTTCTTTTATTAACCGCCGTAAACTCAAACCCCGGCAAAGTATAAATCTGTCAACCCTCAATGAAATGTCAAGAGCCTGGTATTATTATATAGAAGGTGATCCATTTGAAGCTTCAAGTTACGTGTATTCTCCCTGCAGGCCGGGATGCAGGGAGGGGTATAATATCTGCAGCATCTATGCAGATTATCACAGTGGTTTACCATCTCTGTCCGATAACCTGATCTTTTACATAGCAGATGGACTGGAAACGGGCTTGCCACAACCGCAGGTACCGGCAGGAGCAAAAAAATATGTTTATATGAAGCATTACAGTTAATGCTGGTTTAATATTGTCTTGCAAGGGCACGTTTCCGTCAGGAAATGAGGTGGGCGCTCCGGATTCCGGAGCGTTTTTCACATACCCGTATCGGGTGATCCTGAAGTACCATACTTCTGTACAGCAGTGCTATCTCTTTTCCCCTTACGATGTTATTTTTGAACTTATATGGTCTCAAACCAGTACCTATGAAAGAGAAGATAATGTTAACTTTATGTTGATTTGCTGAAGGATAACTTATGACTAACCAGCATCCACTACCATTTCAGCCTATTTTGGGGGACGGCCCTATTCAGGTGTTTCATATGGACCATTTTTTTCACGCCCCTTCGCTTCAGCCCCATCGTCATGATTTTTATATGATTTTCTGGGTAACCGAAGGCGCAGGCGTCCATTTTATCGACTTCAGGAAATACGAACTAATGCCGGGGCGGGTATTCTTTGTACAGCAGGGCCAGGTTCACCAGGTGGAGAAATATCCGGACAGGGCCTGGGTAGTATTGTTCGAAGAAAATTATTTCAGGAGCTTCCTGAACCATAATGCTAATCAGGAACAGTCAGGCATCCTGGATTACTTCAACGACGCTCCGTATGTCGATCTGGATCATTACACCATGGAATCTTTTGAGGCCCTGGCTCTGCTGCTTTCCGGTGAGCTGAGGCATTACCAGAAAAGCCGGATCCTGGAGTATTACATCACTATTATGCTTCTGCAGGCCAACAGGCTGCACAAACAACAGCAAACCAGGCCGCACACAGGGCAGTCCGAGCTCGTCAGACAGCTGAAGGTTTTAATCGAGCAGCATTACCGGGAACATAAAGATCATCACTTTTATTGCAGGGCGCTTCATGCAGATATTCGCAAACTGAATAAAGCCAGTACCGAGGCATTAGGGAAAACAGTATACGAGCTGATCCGCGACCGTATTCTCATCGAGAGTAAGGCCCTGCTTCTTACTACGGGGTTGAGCGTTAAAGAGATTTCCTTCAATCTTGGCTTTGCTGATCCGTCTTACTTCTGCCGCTTATTCAGGAAAATGACCGGCTATTCGCCGGTTGAGTTTAGAAGAGACGGCTTTGAGTCCTCACGGTGCAGGACAGCAGAGCAGCACTTTTAAAGCTGCTTCATTTTCATTCCCGGCCAGGAGTTCCTTCGCATGCAGGATCATAGCGTCTCTCATTTGTGAGCCCGCTGGGTATAATTTTCTGAAGTTCTCCAGTTCTTCCTCCCCCGGCAGACTGCCGGCGTTCGACAGTCTTGCGAGTTCATTTCCATTGAAATGTCCGCAGGTGCGTATCCATAACGGCAGTGAGTCTATTCCAATCGCAGCATGATGAAGTGGTTTTGGCAGCCGGAATACGTTCTCTTCCGTCACCCTGCAATACAGGTCGCCTCCCATCCTGGCAATCAGCCCCATTTTTACCTGGTCGATAGTTCCGTCACTTTGGATCAGCTCCTCCCGGATATGGATCATTTTTATTTCTGCCAGTACCAGGTTCCCGGCTCCCGGCCCCTGGCCAAGCGGAATGATCTGTGTTATCCCGCATTCCAGTTGGACTGGCGACCCGGCCACACGCGGCGGTTTAACCAGCAGGGAAGGAAGGGGCGTGAAGCCTGCTTTCACAAATTCGTTCACACCCCTTGGGAAGTCGCAGCTCGCGAGGGAAGTTTGAGCTGCCATTTCATAGGAGACCAGGTTAACCACGCATTCAGGTATCTCAAAAAGATTTTCCAGTGTGTGTTTTGTGGAATTGTCGCGCATCCGCCTGGACGGCGAAAAAATACATAAAGGCGGATTCGTGCTGAATAAGTTAAAGAAGCTGAAAGGGCTGAGATTCACATTGCCGTCACTATCGATGGTTGAAGCCAGACAAATGGGCCTGGGTGCAATGGCAGACTGCAGGCAAAGCTGCAGTTCCAGGGGAGAAAGCTCATCGGTCAGGATACTTCGCATGGAGCCTTCTTTCTTTTCAATATTGAAAAATCAGAACCCGATCGTGTAATGGTATTTTGCAGGATCCCCAGCCCGGTGATTTCCATTTCCACTACATCACCTTCTTTAAGCCAAACCGGCTGATAAGCCGGATCTTTCAGCTTTGCTGTTCCGTTCAGCTCCAGGAAACAACCTGTTCCAACGGTCCCCGAACCAATGATATCGCCGGGAAAGATCTCCGTCCCATAAGCACACCTCTCAATAATTTCTGCGAAGGTCCAGTTCATATCGCGGGTATTACCCCTGGACACCTCATGACCATTCACCCGGCAGACCATATCAAGTGCGTACGACCGACCGGTGTGCCCCTCCTGCGGCGCTATGAGGTAAGGCTCAAGCTCGTCCGGAGTGACCAGCCAGGGGCCTGTAGCCGTAGCGAAATCCTTGCCCTTTGCCGGCCCCAGGCTCAGCAGCATTTCTTCCATTTGCAGCGTTCTCGCACTCAGATCATTCATGATCATGTACCCGGCAATATAGTCGTCGGCTTCTTCAGCCCTGATATTCTTCCCTGCCTTACCGATCACCACCGCCACTTCCAGCTCGAAGTCGAGTTGCTCAAAATGGTCGGGCATACACTCAACCGGTCCGGGACCTGTTACAGAGTGATGGTTCGTAAAATAGAATACCGGGTATTGGTCGAACTCAGGAAGCATGCCAAGCCCGCGGTTCCGGCGGGCTGAGGCGACATGCTGACGGAAAGCATACGCGTCGCGACAAGAAGAAGGCCGCGGCACTGGTGCCATCAGGTTAAACTGATCCACCCGGTATGCTTCCATCCCGCTTGCGGTAATGGCTTTTTGCACCTTCCCCGCAAGCGGCATCATGACCGGTCCGCTGTTGTTAAGGAATTGGAACATAGTTTGGGGTATCAGCGGATCGCAGCCATGAAGATCATAGAGAGAGCCATTCACGATGATTCCAAGGCTCTCTTTTTCTTTGTGTTTATAGGAAACCAGTTTCATAATCGCATCAGTTCTTCCTTTCAGAGATTTCCCCGCAGCATTTGCTCCCGCTCAAGCGATTCAAACAGTGCTTTAAAGTTTCCGGCACCGAAGCTTTTGGCTCCTTTTCTCTGAATAATTTCGAAAAATAATGTCGGCCGGTCTTCTACCGGTTTGGTAAAAATCTGGAGAAGATAACCTTCTTCATCCCGGTCAATCAGGATCCCTAATTCTTTCAGTTGCTCCAGTTCCTCATCTATTTCCCCGATACGGTTTGGGATCATGTCGTAATAGGCATTGGGCGGAGCACTCAGGAATTCGACTCCGTGAGCCCTCATCTGCCTGACCGTTTTGACGATATTGCTGGTAGCTACGGCAATGTGCTGAACTCCTTCCCCCTCGTAAAACTCCAGGTATTCTTCAATCTGTGATTTCTTCTTGCCTTCGGCCGGTTCATTCACGGGGAATTTAACATAGCCATTACCATTGCTCATCACTTTGCTCATCAGTGCAGAGTATTCCGTGTTGATCTGTTTATCATCGAAGGAAAGGATATTGACAAATCCCATCACCTCTTCATACCATTTTACCACTTCATTCATCCTGTTCCAGCCAACATTTCCCACGCAGTGATCGATATAAAGCAAGCCGGCTTCTTCCGGATTATAATCACATTTCCAGGGAGTATAACCCGGCATAAAGATTCCGCGGTATTGTTTCCGGTCTATAAACATATGTACCGTTTCACCATAGGTGACGATGCCCGACATGGTGAGTTCCCCCCATTCGTCTGATGTGGTGAGGGGCTGCATATAGGGAGTGGCCCCGCGCTTAACCGTCTCTTCAAATGCCTGCACGGCGTCGAGTACCCACAACGCGATCACCTTTACGCCGTCACCGTGTCTGCGAACATGTCCGCTGATTGGATGTCCTGAGCGCAGGGCGGTCGTAAGCACCAGCCTGATCTTTCCCTGCTGAAGAACATAGGAGGCACGGTCGCGTTGTCCCGTTTCCGGGCCCGAATAGGCGAGGGAACGGAAGCCAAAAGCCGTTTTATAGTAGTGAGCTGCCTGTTTGGCATTGCCAACATAGAGTTCAATGTAATCTGTTCCAAGGATCGGCAGAAAGTCGGCCGCCTTAGAGATCTTTTCCGCAAATGTTAAGGATTCATTTGTCATGGGTATGAGTAGTTTGTTTAATGGATGATAATCTGTTAATTTTTAATAGAGCCCTTAGAGGCTATCATTTAACCAGCTTTTGTAGTAATCCCGGTCTTCTATGCTCAGGGCATATTTCGTTAACATAAGAGGCCTGAAGGGATCAATCATCACCGCCAGTTCTTCAGTTTTCTCTTTGCCTATCGCTTTTTCCACTGTACCGGGATGCGGTCCGTGGGGGATCCCCGCCGGGTGAAGCGTAATTTGGCCGCGTGCTACATTCTTCCGGCTCATAAAGTCCCCGTCGACGTAGTACAGGACTTCGTCACTGTCGACATTGCTGTGATTATATGGGGCCGGGATGGCCATAGGATGGTAATCATACTTTCGTGGTACAAAAGAGCAGACGACGAAGTTGTGTGCTTCGAATGTTTGGTGTACCGGCGGCGGCATGTGGAGGCGACCTGTTATCGGTTCAAAATCGTAGATAGACAATGCCCACGGATAGTGATAGCCGTCCCAGCCGATAAAATCAAAAGGATGCGTACCGAGGATATAAGGGTAAATGCGGTTCTCCTTTTTTATCAGTACTTTAAATTCTCCCTCTTCATCAAAGGTCTGCATGCTTTCCGGTTTCCTGATATCCCGTTCGCAATAGGGAGCGTGTTCCTGCAGCTGCCCCCATTCGTTCCGGTAGCGCTTTGGACTTCTTACCGGGCTGTAGCTTTCAATAATGAACAGTCGGTTGTCCGTATTCTGAAATTGGAGCTGGTAAATGGTGCCCCTGGGAACTACCAGGTAATCGCCGTACTGGAAGGGGATGTTGCCATAACCTGTTTTAAGGATTCCCTTCCCTTCATGGATGAAAATGATCTCGTCCGCCTGGCTGTTTTTGAAAAAATAATCTTCCATAGACAACCTGGGTGCCGCAAGTGAAATCGCCAGATCCGAATTGACCAGCACCGGTTTCCGGCTTTGAAGATAATCATCTTCAGGTGGAGTGTTGAATCCAATCAGGCTTGTATGTCTCAGCCTGTTTTCTGTAGCTATTTCAGGCGCCACAGACCAGGAATCGCCGACAGATTTGACAAGCGTGGGAGGATGGCAGTGGTAGATCAGTGAATACATACTGGAAAAGCCTTCAGTGGATACCAGCTCTTCTGCAAACAGCCCCCCATTGGGTTTTCTGAAGATAGTGTGCCGTTTTAGCGGGATTTCTCCCTGGGTATAATAAACAGGCATATCGTATTAGATGTATAGTTAGTTTGAAATTGATGTAATGGTGCTGCCCCGGGCAAGGATCAAAATGATTCGGAAGAATACTGGGCCATGATCACTTTTGAAATAAGCGCCGAGTGATAGGCTGCCAATGTCTCGGCTGCCTGAGGAATGTTGTGAAAGTGAAGTTGCGGGCGCTTGTTCATGGAGGACAAAGTTAGGGAGTTGTGAGATAGGGAAGGGGAGTTTTTAGGGTACTTTAGGGAGGGAATTGGGTGTTGTAGGTGGGAGGCGGATTTTCTCGGTGTAGTTTTCTGAAGGATAAATTCAAATGAATTATTCTGAGTGCGATACACCGGGAGGCTTGCCGCCGGTGTATCGCATTTAATTATGGTTTCATATAAACATATGCAGGTGGGGGAAATTGAGGCTGTGGAACACCCGTTGCCAAGGCCGCTGCTATGTATTGCTTTATGTTTTCTGATATTTCATCGGGGTGAACTCCACAACTTGGTGCATAAATTGCGCATAAGTTGAATCCTGTCCTACAGTTTGGCCTATGACACGTACGCAAATAGCTGGAGGGTTGCTCAAAATCTCCCCCTACATAGGTATACCAACATCTTGCCATAATTTCACGTCTTTTTTATAAATCAAAAAAGATCAAAAACTTTAATTATTAACGCCTACTCTTTTCTGGGTTTTCGACTTCCCCCTTTCTGATATAGTATCTCGGATGGAAATTCAAGTTTCGGATTGCTGAAGTCAACCAGATATTGAATACTCCATCAACCTTTTTAAAAGTAAATCGTGTTATAAGTTAACCAGAAGCAATTGCTCCTGGTTAACGATGTGAGGCCTACGGTTTCATGTAAACATAAGAAGTAGTACCAGCAGGCGTACTAGGCTCTGGTACACCCGAACTTAAACCAGCTGCGATATAATCCTTTAAATTGTCAGATATAGAAGCTGGGCGGGTTCCGCCGTAAATAGCATAAATTGCGCATAAGTTGAATCCTGTCCTGCAATTTGGTCTAAAAGCCACATACCGATAACTGCCGGGCACTTCTGGATTTCCTCCCAGGTATGAATACCATGCTCTTGCCATAACGATTTATCTTTTTGTACATCAAAAAAGATCAAAAACTTTAATTATTAGTGCCTACTCTTTTTGGGCTTTCGGCATTTCCCTTTCTTCAATGCAGGTTATTGGAATAATGGGAGTTCAAAACTGCTGCAGTCAGCTGGATACACGAACAGACGTTTCCATTTCACCTGCTTATCAGTTGCAATCATTTCTAGTATACATGTAAAACGTTTGCAAATCAATAATAAAATTAGAGCTATTTGTTTTTGTTGGATGCGGTCAAATGCCTCAATAAATAAAGGCCGCCACCCATCTTATCTCTGGATTTAGGTTTTAATGGCTATTATGTATGATTTCTCCCGGTTAGAAACAAAAGTATTGATCGGGTAGTGAACAGTATAAAAAAATAAAAATGTAGTTGTTCTTGAGTAAGGACTTACAATATTCAAGGTGCTTTGCGATGAAGATAGAGTATAAATACCGGGAGCATTTGCTCCCGGCGAACTAAATATGAATTATGGTTTCATGTAAACATAAGAAGTAGTACCAGTAGGCGTACTAGGCTCTGGCACACCAGTACTTAAACCAGTTGCAATATAATCCTTTAAATTTTCAGATATAGAAGCTGGGCGGGTACCGTTGTAAACAGCATAAATCGCGCATAAGTTGAATCCTGTCCTGCAATTTGGTCTAGAAGGAGAGTAAAGATAGGATCCGATCCAACTTACATCTCCACCGATGTAAGAATACCATGCTCTTGTCATAACTATCGATCTTTTTATACATTAAAAAAGATCAAAAACTTTAATTTTTAATGCCTACTCTTTTCAGGGTTTTCGACATTTCCCTTTCTTCAATGCAGGTTATTGGAATAATAGGAGGTCAAAACTGCTGCAGCCAGCTAGATACCGGAAGTGACGTTTCCATTTCGCCTGCTTATCAGTTGCAATCATTTCTAGTATACATGTGAAACGTTTGCAAATCAATAATAAAATTAGAGCTATTTGTTTTTGTTGGATGCGGTCAAATGCCTCAATAAATAAAGCTTTAATAATGTAAAAGGCAATCGCTGATTTTATCTCTGGATTTAGGTTTTAACGGCTATTATGTATGTTTTCTCCCCGTTAGAAACAGAGGTACAGGTTTTTAGAGTGGGATAATATGAAAAATAAGAATCCAGTTGTTCTTGGGTATTGACGCTGCAATATTTAAGGCGCTTCAAGATGAAGATAGATTATAAACAACCGGGAGCAACAGCCCCCGGTTAACCACATATGAATTATGGTTTCATGTAAACATAAGAAGTACCAGTGGTAGGTTGAGGTACGCCAGTAGTCAAGCCAGCTGCAATATAATCCTTTATATTATCAGATACTGTAGCTGGGCGAGTGCCTGCGTATGCTGAATAAATTGAACATAAACTAAATCCCGTTCTACAATTTGGTTTTGCTGAACTGTACAAATAGTTGTTGGGCTGATTAACATCCCCGCCTGTGTAAGAATACCATGCTCTTGCCATGACTATCGATCTTTTTATAAATCAAAAAGAACAAAACTTTAATTTCTGCTTACTCTTTTCAAGGTTTTCAGCATCCCCTTTTTGCCCGCTATGGGACTGTTTTGTTAGTAGATAGAGTTCGAATGCTGCAGTCAACCCGGCCTCCTGCTACTATCAAACCAATTTGCCTGTACCGGCCGGTTAAGCAAAATTTCTTAAAAGACATTAATAGATGTCTTTAATATTTGAATCTTAATCTTCTGTTTTTTCATCAACTGTCTTTCGCCTGGCGGGAGTATCCGACATCCTAACTTCAAGCGGAACAGGCGGAGAAAGCGATTTCGGCTGTCCTTCGTGTTTCGCCAGAGCTCTGATAATGTAAAAAAGCAAACCCGGCGTACTATCTAAATCAGGACGTTTTAGAGGATCATCTGCGATTGGGTCTGCGAAAATAGCGTGTAAGTACTGTCCGTCTACGCAATTGCGGGGTTCTTCTGTTAGAAGGTAGCTGTCGGGATCGCAGATATCGAGATCGTTATCTATAAATTTGTACCAAGGCATAATACTTTCATTTAGTTAAATCACTTGTTGCTTTATTTCCTGTAAACTCTACATTCATCCAGGGAGAGGCGTGCAATTTATCTCCGGGGCTCTCAAACGGTTTTAATGTGGTATTTTTATTATGAAGGATCGCAATGAAACCATCGGTATAATCATGTGCGAATACACTTCCTCCTGAATTCCAGGCAAAATCATAGTCTTCTCCGATCTGAAGGTCTTTGAATGGGTACTTTATCCAGAAGGATCTTTTGTAAATCATGGTAGCTCCTGCGATCCACGGCTCCGTCGTACTTGGATTATGAACCCGCCAGAACTTATTTCTAATCGGTGAAAAAAAGAGAACATCATTTAATCCGCAAATATCAGCGCCTGAAGTTTCAATCGCTTCTATTTCTTTTGTAATCCAGTTTTGAGCGTAATAATCATCATCGTCCCAGTGAACAATGAGTTCGCCTATAGCCATTGAGCAAGCGTAGTTTCTTTTCTGTCCTATGCTGCTGCGCTGCGGTCCTCTATAAAAGTATTTGATCCGTCGGTGGTCCGGAATAAGATGGGCCACTGATTCGGTGCCGTCATCGATAATAATGAGTTCGGTATCTCTGAAATCCTGATTCAGAAAATAGTTCACAGCAAAAGGAACATGTAATGGGCGGTTTGCTGTCGGCATAATACAACTTACATACGGATAACTCATACCTTTACGTTTTCTGATGGCTCAACCCATCCTATTGCATGTTTCTTGTGTTTGGGATTTTCAACAGGCTTAATACTGGTATTATTCTGATGCAGTAAAGCAATAAAACCCTCAAAATAGTCATGCGCAAAAGTTTTTGCTCCGGAATTCCAGACAAAATCATAGTCTTCACCAACCTGCAGATCTACAAAGGGATGAGTGGACCAAAAGTTTTTTGGATACGCCATGGTGGCACCACATATCCAGGGACGTTCTGTGTCGGTATCTTCGTACAGCCACCTTTTGTTTAAAACCGGAGAGTAAAAAGCCACCTTGTTTAGTCCCGTTATATCGGCTCCTGATTGTATCAGAGCACTAACCTCTTTGCTGATCCAATCAGCCGCATACCAGTCGTCGTCGTCCCAATGAACGATGATCTCTCCCTTTGAAATTTCACATGCATAGTTCCGTTTCGCTCCAATGGAGCCGAGAGGCGCGGAATAGTAATACCTGATAGCCGGGTTATCCGGAATAAGTGCTTTTGCCGGCTCCAAACCGTCATCGATGATTACTAATTCTCTGTTCGGATAATCCTGCTGTAGAAAGTTGTTTATTGCCAGGGGAATATACTTCTGCCTGTTAGCAGTCGGCATAATACAGGAAACCAGTGGAAAACTCATGCTCTTAATGTTTAATATCTCATGAATACGACAGTTTCACCTGTTTGAGGCTGTGATATACCTGACATTAATGCGTCAGCGATATATCCCTCAAGTTCTTCTGAAAATTTATCCGGATGGGTTCCCGCTCCTGTCGCATAAATAGCACACAAAATATTTCCTACACCGAACTCCGGTTTTATACTGGTTTTGTAGTAGCTCATCGGATCGCAGGGATTGCCAAATATATACGCATAATAGCTTTTGGCATTTTGACCTTCGTTCATAATCATCAGTTTATTATTTAGCCCTACTCTTTTCAGGGTTTTCGGCTCCCCCTTGCTGAGAGTAAAATTAGTGCTGGCCAGGGAAGGACAACAGGGTCAAATGTCCCAATTGAGATTGTCTCATTTGCCATTATGATTTAGGGTCAAATGTCCCCAAATCTGCACAGGTATTTTAGGTCATTGCTTTTTATCTAACTTCGGTTTAGCAAAAGAAACCTAAAATGAAAATTATCCGTAAATCCGATGAGCATGAGATGATGCAGCGTTGGGCCCTGGGTGAAATTGAGGTTGAAAGGAAAGGGAAATCCGCAGAGATTCAAACTCTGGAAAACAGGCTTACGCTTCTGCGGAGCGATAACAGGGAAGAGCAAAAAACAGCGATAGAGGGAACCCTGAAGACCCACCATGTGTCCCTCGTGAAATGTATACCGGAAGATGCCGCTTATTTCCTGGCAAATCTCGATGTTAGCCGCCGGGAATTTGACCTGCTTCGTACGCTGCCGGTTCCGGATCTGGCGAAGGTGACCAACAACACTTACCGCCTTTCGTATGGTGCTGTGCTGGTTTCACAGCATCCTGATCTCAATCCCCGCATCGTTCAGATTATGGATAGCTTCAGAAAAGGCGGGCACGTGGAGATGGCGGGTATCACGTTGCTGGCTAAAGATGTTGCCGGCCCGTATACCGTCATAGAGGGAAACGGGAGGCTGATGAGCTTGTACCAGTTACTTTTTTTTGAGAACCGGAAAATATTCTACCAGGAAGAAATTGAGGTGATTCTTGCATTATCCCCGCACGATCTTTAACAATCGCAGATATGAAAACCTATTTTATGACTTATGGAGATGAACTCTACCGGAACCAGATCCAAAGGTTGACCGAAATGGCCTCCTTGTCTGGTTTTTTTCACGAGGTCCGCGCATTCGGTCCGGACGATCTTGAACCTGAGTTCCGCTGGGAATTCAATCACATATTAAATTATCACCGGGGCGGAGGCTACTGGATCTGGAAGCCCTACCTGGTGAAGCGCATGCTCAATACCATACATGAAGGAGATGTATTGGTGTATTGCGATGCCGGATGCGAGATCAACCAGGACGCTAAGAAGCGGTTTCGGGAATATATCGAGATGATCTGTGCCTCACCGACAGGTTCTCTTGCTTTTAGGTTGCCTCACCGGGAAGTAGAATATACCAAGCAGGAGGTCTTTTCTTATTTCAGCAGCCCTGCGGAAGTAATAGAGTCGGAACAATTAATGGCAACCGTTTTCTTTCTTAGAAAGTGCGGACATACATCTTTTCTCGCGGAGACCTGGTTCCATGTGCTGGAGGACAAAGACAGTTTGTTCACTGACGAACTAAATGAAAAACTGCAGGACAGGAGATTCATTGCGCACCGGCACGATCAGAGCGTGTTTAGCCTGATCCGCAAACAATATGGCTCGGAGATCATTCCGGATGAAACTTTCTTTAACGATTTTTCCAGGGAGGGCAGCCCATATCCTATCTGGGCTACAAGAAAAAGGGGTTAACCCCTTTTTCTGTTACGACAACCTGTAGGGCTCAAGGTTCGTAAGGTCCACCACCTGTTTGCTGACGTCTTTGCCGAGGGGTTGTGACTGAATAAAATAAGAGTTGAAATGGCTCTCCTGCCAGGTGTTCTCCCCATGGTAGATATAAACATAGAGGAATGACTGGTCATTCAGGTGATAAAGCAGGTTGTTCTTGTGCAGGTTAAATACAACGGCAGTATCTTCGCCTTTATTCACATCCAGGTACATCTGGTCCATCAGGACCTCTTTTTCCGACAGCAGCGTTCCTTCCCACAGATGGAAGGGAGAGAGGAAGGCTTCCGCGCTAAGAGCGTCAAAGAGGAGGATGTTAAAAAGGATACAAGCCTTAAACGGACTATCCTTCAATGTTTCATACTGTAAGCGGATCCGGTCCTGGTGGTACCAGTCGTCGTCGTCCCACATACACACATACTTTCCATTAGCATACCTAATCGCATTGTTGCGCGCCATCCCCAGCCGTTCTGTTTCCGCCCTTTCGATCAGTACCAGGTTGATGTCGGAGATCTGTGCGATCTTTTCCATTAAGTCCCTGGTCTGTTCATCATCAGCCGGATAGGACACAACCAGCTCCCGGTTTGGGTACGTTTGGCTTTCAAAACAGGCTATCGCGCGTTGCAGCAGGAGGGGCCTCCTGTTTGTTATGCAGATGCACGAAATAAGAGGTTCGTTACTTTCCATGATTTTAAATTGATTTTTGTATAAAAATAAAAACAGCTGCTACCCTGAAACAGGGTCATTTGACCCATAATTACCCCTAATAAGGAAGTGTAAAAGAGGTACTGTAATTTTGGATATAATAATCCCTGATAAACCGAAAAAACATGAAAATTAAATTTTTTGCCGATTACGACAGGTCCGTTAATCTTCTGAAAAGGGTCATCGCTAATTATGGAGCCGATGACGATGATCTGGCCTTCACCACCGCCGACGATTATGATTACGCAGTCGTCTTTAACAGGACAAATGAAAAGCTGAAAGGCAAAGCGAAGATCATCACCGTCGTTCAGGAGCCATCATTCAGCGATGTGCACCATAATAATCCGTTTTTGAAATACAGTGATCACCTGATCGTTCACGATCAGGCCTTATTTGAAAACCTGCATCGATATAAGCTTAGCAAACATGTTATAGAGTCGCCTTCCCTGATGTTTTACCAGGATCCCGTAGACCGAAGTTTTTTCAGGAATACGGAAGATCAGCATAAAGAGAGGAAGATCTCTATGATCGTGTCATCCCTCAGGTTCGAAGTGGGAAATTACGGGAAGCGTTTGCGGCTCCTGAGGCGGATATTAAGTTCCGACCTGGACATTGATATATTTGGCCGGGGATTCAGCATCCAGGATGACCGGTATAAAGGGGAACTGGATTATAAGCTTACGGGCCTTCTCCCTTACGAATACTCCATCGGGATTGAGAACTCCAACGAGAAGAATTACGTCACCGAGAAATTCTTTGATTGCTCACTCTGCAATACGGTGCCCATCTATAACGGCGCACCTAATATTGAAGAGGTGTACAATGAAAAATATTACCGCATGATAGACCTGGATGCCCCGGATCTTGTTGACCAGATAAAAGAGATCATCAAACACCCTGCACCTAAGGCTGGAAGAGACAACAATAAATTAATTTATTTTACGAAGTACAACCTCTATACCCGTTTAAAGGAGATCATTCTGAATGAGTAATAAGCCGGTCCCGTATTGGTATCACGGGGATCTTCTCCTGCTTTTGCGATGAGAGTCCCTGATCCTGTTCAGTGTTTTTCTTGAGAACCCCAGGTAGGCAGCTACATATTCCACCGGCGCTTTTAAAACAATCTCCGGACGTTCTTCAAGGAGGGCGGCATATCGTTCCTCAGCAGAAAGGGAGAGATACTGTATCAACCTTTCCTGTACCGACACTTCTAAATCTTCTAATCTATCAATTAACGATTCATAGAGATAAGGATATTTCTTCAGAAGCATAAAAAGATCATCATAGCTGATACAAAACAGCGTTGTTTTTTCTATCGCCTGGATAGCTACGTCAGAGGGGGCTTTCCGGAAGAAGCTTTTAACTTCTATAATAAGCTCTCCCGGCCCATGAAAGACATACGGGATCTTCTTATCCGCTTTATCCACATAACTCATTGTCCACCCGGTAATGATCAGCCACATGTATTTGGCTACCTCTCCTGGCTTCAGAATGATCTGGCGGTTTTTAAATGTCTTTTCTTTAATTAAGGCATTAAATTCATCTCTCAACGCTTTGTCTGAATAGTGGTCTCCAACCAAAGTCCTTATGAAAAGGTCATTTTTCATGTGATGTGTCTATAATTGTAACAGGTATTTGGCAAGGATATATTTCTTTTACATAAAAAATTATTCTCTGTAGTGTTAACCCGGTCAGACAGTTAGTTTTCAATGGAAAATAAAAATACGGAAATTCACAAAAAGCACTATATTTACTCCCCTGACACAATTGTTTTCCGATATGTAAATTTACATTTTATTTAGACAA
>NZ_QEAS01000010.1:161303-185973 GCF_003130405.1 Pararcticibacter amylolyticus | reverse complement strand
AAAAGTTGAGTTTTTTGATATTTTATGCGTTGTTTAATAAAGAGCCTTCGACCACTTAGGTACTATTTGTAAATCGTCTCAATACGATATTGTAGAGTTCAGAATAAGATCGCTTAGATTAAAATTATTTAAAATCATCATAACGATAAATTCCGACATGGAATTTTAATTTGTTAGATTAACGTTCAAGAGTTTTATAACCGGCCATGAGTGAAATTGACGTGTTTGTGGTGTATTATGGCGAATACGCCCATGTAGACGATATAGAGGGGATATTCGAAACCAGGGAGCAAGTAGAGGAGTTCAGGAAGAGATTTGCTAAAAACAAGAAACTGAATGTAACCACGAAAAAGATGAACCCCCGGTTCTTTTCTGATCCGTTACGGATACCTTTTCTTGTTTGCCTCAGGGACGGTGAACTTCGGCCATCCGGGATCATTCAGCTTACAGGGATAGATGAATGTGCGAAGGCAGGGAGAGGTGAAGTGGAAAGAGAAGAAGACTTCTGGCAAGTATATGTAATGGCTGAAAACAAGAACGCAGCGATTCAGTATGCGCTGAACAAAAGAGAAGCGCTTAGCTTAAAAGAATAGCCGGCAAAATTTATGGTATTATCTTATGAAGGGATCTCAGATGCAGAGCTGACGCTTATGCTGAGAAACGGTGACCACGCTGCCTATACAGAGATTTATAACCGGTACTGGCATGTACTCTATATTCATGCCGCCAGGATGCTGCAGGACCGGGACGAAGCAATGGATGTCGTGCAGGATATTTTCACGACCATCTGGAACCGTTCATCCGACCTTCAGATCTACACTTCCATTAAAACCTATCTGTATGTGTCGGTAAGGAACCAGATACTTAAATTTTTGAGCAGGAGCAAGCTGCACGACAAGTTTGTGAAAGCTATTGCCGAAAATTATCAGGAAGGAATGAACGTGACAGACGAGGCGCTGGCCTTCAACGAATTCTCGAGGCTGATTGAAAAAGAGATTGCCAATTTACCTCCGAGAATGCAGGAGATCTTCCTCAAAAGCCGGGTTGAGGGACTTTCGCACAGGGAAATAGCAGAGGATCTGGGTGTCACGGAACATACTGTGAAGACGACCATTTACAGAACATTGAAGCTGCTTCGTTCAAAGCTCACTACAGTTCCTGCTGTTATTCTGGCTTTCTGGCTGAGCCAGCATTAGAAATTTAAAATAAATTATTCTTCTGGTGTATACTTACAGGCGGTTTACCGCTCCTATATACAAATCACAAAACGGGTTTAACCGGTATGGAAGAAGAAAAGGCAGCGGAACTATTACGGAAGTACACGGATGGGACAGCTTCTCACCATGAGAAAATACTATTCGAAGCCCTTTACAATAAAGTCGCCGAAAGCCAGCCGGTTCTGGAGGAACAGGACTATGAAGCCATTCGTGCTGAGATCTGGCAGCGGCTGCCTGCCCCTCCTGTTAGCAAGAATAAAACAGGCAGGTGGTTGCCATACGCTGCAGTTCTGTTACTGGCTGCATCAGTCATCTATATTTATATTTCATGGTTCAAACCTTTAACCACAGCGGTTGAATATACAAAAGATATTCCTTCAGGGTCTGACAAGGCAGTACTGACCCTTGCAGATGGAACTCAAGTCTACCTCAATAAAACAGGAGCCGGGCATATCGCTCAGCAGCCCGGTTCCAATATTGTTAAATCGAAGGAGGCAATCCTTAAGTATGAAGGATCGGGAGGAGTAGGCAGGGATTTACCGGCATATAATCAGCTTGAGGTTCCCAGAGGAGGGCAATATCAGGTTGTCTTATCAGACGGCACCCGTGTCTGGCTGAACGCTCAAACGACATTGGTTTATCCGGTCGCGTTTCCAGCCGGAAAAACCAGAGAAGTCGTGTTGAATGGAGAAGCCTACTTTGAGGTCGCAAAAGATGCCAGGCGGCCCTTTATTGTGAAAGGCAGCAAGCAGGAGCTAAAAGTCCTTGGTACAAGCTTTAATATAAGCAGTTATTCGGGGGAGGAGACTGTCACTACTTTATTGGATGGCTCGGTACTTATTAACGGGCGAAGTATTTTAAAGCCGAAGGAACAGGGGCGGGTGAGTAATGCGCTTCAAGCTCCCACAATCATCCGGGTAGATCCGACAGAAGCCCTTTCCTGGAAAGAAGGGGTCTTTATTTTCAACGACGAACCTCTCGAAAGCATCATGAACAAGGTATCGAGATGGTATAATGTTGACGTATATTTTGAAACTGATGAGATGAAAGTGAAAACCTTCGGAGGAAGGATTTCCCGTTTTGACAGTCTCTCAGAGATGTTGCGTATGCTGACAAAGGCGGGCAATGTGAAGTTCAGAATCAAAGATCAGAGTGTTTATGTCGTGAAATAAGCGGCTGACGAATATCAACCAAACAATAACAGTTAAATCAATTACAATGAAATCAAAGGAAAGGGGTCCATAACATTGGATATTATCCTGACCGGAAAGAAGACCAGGAATGCTGCGAACATTCCTGATCAGAATCTGATCAGATCATCAAAAGACTGAGAATCCATTTTTTAATCTAAAGCAGAAATTCAAATGTATAAAATTTTTACCGGAGTTTTATGGAGATACCATTGCCGCATATATAAGTTCTTGCTGATTATGAAACTTATAGCAGTGATATTAATTGGTTCATTAATACAGGTAAGCGCCGCCGCTGTTGCCCAGAAAGTGACCATCAGAGAAAATAACATTACCCTGTCCAGATTGTTTAAAGAAATAGGAAAACAGACCGGTTTTAGCGTGGTATGGTCTGATGCGAAAGTGATGAACACGGAGCGGGTAAGTGTGAATCTAAAGAATATTCCTCTCGAAGAAGCCTTGTCAAAAGTATTGGGAACCCAGCCACTGGATTATGAGATTGATGGAAAGACCATCATTATCAAGGAAAAAAGCAAAACAGTACTTGAAAAGATCAGCTCTTTTTTTCAGGGCGATTCCACGCTTTACCATGGTCGTGTTCTCGACGAAAGAGGTGAACCGCTGTCTGGCGCTACCATTAAATTAAAAGGGGCAACCAAAGCTTCTGTTTCAAGAGGGGACGGATATTTTGAAAGGTATGGAACTCCCCGGGGCACAATCATCATTACCTATGTTGGCTATCAGACCCGGGAAATCTCACTGGCAGGGAGAAATCCAGGCGAGCAAATTGTTATTAAGATGCTGCCTGGGCAGAGCCAGTTGGGAGAAGTTACAGTTGTGAGCACGGGATACCAGGATATTCCTAAAGAACGGGCAACCGGGTCTTTTGAGGTGATTACAAAGGAACAGTTACAACACAATACTAATCCGAACCTGCTTAAAAGGCTGGAAGGTATAACGACCGGCATGGATTTCAGAAATGACCTGTATAGGGTTAATTCGAGTGCCCAAAATCCTAATACTAATCCGCCGTTGTTGTCGAGGTTAACTATCCGGGGAAAAAATACCCTCACCAAAGCATCTCCAGGAACGAATACAGATATGAATACAAGCGGCTACCCCTTAGTGGTAATTGACGGCATTCCCAGAGAAAACCCCAGAGATATTGAAATGCTAAACCCTGATGACGTAGAAAGCATCAACGTTCTGAGAGATGCGGCAGCGGCTTCTATCTGGGGGGCACGTGCGGCTAATGGGGTGCTTGTCATAAAGACGAAACAAGGGGCAGTTAACCGGCCTGCACGCTTTACTTTCAGTGGAAATGCCGATATCACAGATAAGTTGGATATGTTTTATAAAAAACGGATGAGTATATCCGACTATGTTGATGCCCAGATCTATTCCTACCAGTACCGGTATCCGGACGTTGTAGGCGAGCCAAATCTTACAAATGCACAGCCTACTTTATCGCCGGTAGCTGAAATTCTTAATTATACCAGAATGATGCGAACTCAGCAGTTAAGTGATAATGAGAAAGCCGCCCTCCGGGCAGATTCTGCGGCTCAGATAGATGCCCTCCGAAGAAATGATCTGCGTAATGATTATTCCCAATATCTGTTAAGAAATGCAGTTAATCAGCGATATAATCTAGCCATTGACGGAGGCACATCTGCACTTGCTTACCGTGTCTCTGCCGGTTACGTAAACTCTGTTGCGAATACCGATGGGTCTGGAGCGAACAGCCTGGCCCTTTCATATAACACGAATGTAAGGCTTTTAAAGAACCTGACTCTTGATGTTAACACGAGTTTGCTGAACTCCAATTCAAAAACTCAGTCTCTAAACAATACGTTGAGTTTAAATAGTATTCAGAAGCCTTTTTACCCTTATTCCAGGCTTGCGGACGATAATGGAAATCCAGTCGAGGTCACTAATTTATACCGGCCCTCCTTCGTTGACCTATTAGAAAATACCTATGGGAATAAGATCCTTTCCATGCGCTGGTTTCCGCTGGAGGATTATAAGGCTGGTTACAATAAAACCAGTTTTTATTCCCTGAACTTAAATGCAACCGCGAATTACCATATTAACGATGCACTAACAGCCGGCCTTACTTATGGATACAACCGGGGATGGAATAGTTATATCAATTTCGATAGTAAAGATTCATACTTTATGCGAGAAAGGATCAACCGTTTTACAGATCCCGGTACGTTTGACAGGCCTATTCCTGTGGGGGGACTATATGTTCCTAATAGCGCTAATTCAGAAAAGCAAATCCTACGGGGGCTGTTTACATTTAACAAAAGCTGGAACGAAAAGCACGCGATTAATGCTGTCGCTGGTTTTGATATTGACCAATACAAGGGCAGGAACTGGAGCGACTTTTATTATGGTTACGATGAAGACAGGCTGAAACAAGATAATGCAGTCCTCCAGTTTAACACGGTTTTTCCTTACCTTTTCGCAGACGAGAATTATACACCTGCCTCTCAAATACCTATTCTCGCAAAAGGATACTATGAAACAATCACCCGGACGTATGATTTATTTTCGAATGTAGCGTATACTTTCCTGCAACGATATTCTCTTTCGGGAAGTGCCAGGAAGGATGCGTCGAGCGCATTTGGCTTAAATACCAACAAAAAAGGGAATCCTTTTTATTCACTTGGTGCGGCCTGGATCATTAATAATGAACCTTTCTATAAACTATCATGGTTACCGTCATTGAAGATACGGACTACATATGGATACAACGGAAATACGAACCCCCGGGTAACCGCCAACCCTTATATCAATAATTACAATCCATATAAGGGGACAAATCAGCTATATTATGCAACGCTTACAACCGATGTTATTACCAATGGTAAGCTACGCCCCGAACGTACGGGAATGTTTAACGCCGGGCTTGATTTTGCTTTTCGGGACAACCGGTTTTCAGGATCGATAGAATATTATGATAAGCAAACTAAGGATTTAATCACTTCTAACCTGGTAGACCCAAGCCTTGGTAAAAACCGGTTAACATTTAATACTGGGGATCTCCACGGATATGGTATTGATGCAAACCTGAATTCTGTGAACCTCCGGACGGAAAAAATGCAATGGACAAGTAGTCTGTATTTTAGTTATAACCGGACGAAGGTTAAAAAATTGTATACGACTGCACCCCAAACGGCTAACAATGCTGTCGGCCCGGGTGTTGCCAATTTTTTCACAGAAGGCTATGATATTAACAGGCTTTTCGCATGGAAGTGGGCCGGGTTGGATCCGGAAACGGGATATCCAAGAGTGTTTTTGAATGGGCAGACGGTAACGGTGACCGGTACTGACAATTCAGTCATCAATATGTTGCATGATGCGCCCATTTCAGAACTGCGTTACATGGGATCGGCAGTGCCGATATATTACGGGTCTTTCCGGAATACATTTACTTATGGTTCATTGATGCTGGCGGTTGGTATCCAGTATAAATTTCATTACTTCGCGCAACGCTCAAACTTCGATATCGCTAATTATTACTATTTACTGCGCTATGATGTCCAGGCTGGTGCTGAATTTGCTAACCGGTGGAAGCAGCGGGGAGATGAAGCTTTCACGAATGTTCCTTCGATGGTTTATGATTCCGGAATGAGTAACCGCGACTCCTTCTATCAGCAGGCCGATATCAATGTCTATAAGGCTGACCATATCCGGCTTCAGGAGGTTCAATTGAACTATACTTTCAAAAACATAGGAAAGAAGGCTTATCTCAAAACTCCCCGGATATTTATGAATGTGAATAATCTCGGGATTATCTGGCGGGCAAATAAGCTTGGCTTAGATCCCGACACGTTCGACTATCCCCAGCCCCGTACCTACAGTTTTGGATTTTCAACCAGTTTTTAAAGGAGGATTGATATGAAACTATATAAATCAGCAATTGTATTTCTAAGCTGTTCTTTTTTCCTGAGTGCGTGCCAGGATTACCTGGATGTAAAACCAAGTACGCAGCAATCCTATATAGAGAGCGCAGAGGATTGTCAGCTTTTACTGGACAATTATTCAGTTATGAATACCGGGTATCCGAGCGATCTCCAGGCATCTTCAGACGATTATTATCTTCTCACCACCCGCCTGGATCAAATGACGCAGGAGGATAAAGAAGTGTTCAGCTGGGTACCATCGGCGCAGCGTCAGCTGGCAGATCCGCAGTGGCAAACCCCTTACTGGATTGTTTATCAGGCGAATCTCATTTTGGAAGCTATTGGGGATTTGCAGGGTACTACCGATGTTGCTGCGCTTAACAATCTACGCGGGTCTGCCCTTTTTTATCGTTCCTATATATTCTGGATGCTTGCCCAGCAGTATACCAAACCCTATTCAGCTGCAACAGCCGGAACTGACCCCGGAATACCACTTCGGGTAACTTCAGATATGAATGATAAATATGGACGGGGGACGGTACAGCAGGTGTACGACCGGATCACCGAAGATCTGAAGGAGGCTGCAGGCTTATTGCCGGATACAGCTGTGGTGTCCTCGCGACCCTCAAAAGTTGCCGCACTTGCGATGCTGGCACGGGTATATCTGACGACCGGCGATTTTCAGAATGCGCTGACGAATGCCAACGCTTCTTTGCAAATAAAAAGCTATCTGAAAGATTTGAATACCGCAAGCACGACTTCCAGTACCCCCTTTAGTCCAAGGTTCACCAATTGGGAGATCCTCTTTCAGGCTGTAATGGCCACCTCGCCGCTATTGGCTCCAGGCTCATCCAGCAATCCATTAACCAGGATCAATCCTGAAATTGTCAATCTCTATGAGGCGGGGGATTTAAGAAAACAGGTGTTTTTGAAAGCGGCATCTGACGGAACTTATCGTTTCACGGGGAATTATGAACCTGTGACCGGAGGGAACATGTTTTGCGGTCTTGCGGTCGACGAAGTCCTTCTTATCCGGGCGGAATGTTATGCCCGTTCCGGAAATACAACGGGGGCCATGAACGACCTGAACACCCTGCTGCGGGCACGTTATACCAATACCGTTCCTTATAGTGATAAGACAGCAACGAGTTCTCAGGACGCACTTAACCAGGTGCTGCAGGAACGAAGGAAGGAATTACTGATGAGAGGTCTGAGGTGGACAGACCTGAGAAGGCTGAACCTTCCGGCAACCAGGCAGACTTATACATATAGTCTTTCAGCCGGAGATCTCCGTTATACGCTTCTGATACCCAGGGAGGTGATCACTCTGGCCGGTATGGAACAGAATCCGAGATAAGTAATATGTATGAAAAGAAATGGAATAACGTAATTCTTTCATTATTCCATTTCTGTATTTATGGTTTCATGTAGACATATTTTTTTGTTCCAAGTGGAACCTGCGGTTGAGAAAGTCCGGTGAGAAGTCCGGCTCCAATATATAATTTTAAATTGTTTGAAATTGCAGATGGGTTTGTCCCATTGTAATCTGCATATATCGCACATACGTTAAATCCCGATACACATAGTGGAGGAACCGGGGAATAAAGATAACTGCCCGGATCCCGGGCAAGGCCTATTCCATTATAGGCATACCAAGCTTTTGCCATAGTTGTGTTGTTTAAAAGTATATAAGACTTTAATTTATGCCTACACTTTCGGGCTTTCGGCTTTTCCCATGCAAGATTCTGACATAGCGAGAATCTGTTGCTAATTTTATAAAGGATGGTATGTTACAGTATGGGTCAAATGTCTCAGAATTTTTTGTATACCATTTCAGCGCTTGCAGCTCTTAACAATATATATTATGATTTTTATGATCCTAAGAACAAGTTATATCCCTGTTATACTTTCCGCTTTGAGTGTGTTTATGTTTTCTTTATGGGCGGATAAAGTACAGGCGCAAGCCGACACTTCCAGCTTTGCTTATCAAAAGCCCCTTTTTGATTTCGATTACCAGAATCCCGTCTTCAAGCTGAGCGAAGGGCAGAAGAGCAATAAGAACATGTTCCTGCGTTATTCCGGTTTTACTGGTTACCGGGAAGGTGTAATGCCCATAAAACGTCAATATGGATTTAATATGGGCACCTTCTACGATGAAGAAACCGGGATGGTCCGTCAAAGCATTTATAATGCCTCCATTATAGAGATGCTGACCTTCGGCTTTGCTGTCAACGGTCTTCCTGATCCGCTTCCCAGTTCGATCATCATTGAGGCTAAAGATCCCTCCGTCTATATGTACAGGCCGGTTTATGGAGATAAGGATCAATGGATGCGTAAAAACGGTTGGTGTTATGAGCTGATGATGCCGATGTCTGCTTTTCGATCCGCCGGCGGGGGGGAATATGTGAAACAAGAAATCATGAGACACTTCAGCCTTCGCTGGGGGGAGGAAAAAAGAAAAGTGAAGGCCCTGTTGCTGGTCAGAACAAATAACGAAGAGAAGTTTAAAACGCGGGGACAGGGCCCGGTCATGAGCGGAGAAGATGGCCGGTTTAATAATGCAGGACTGGAATTTCTGGGTATTCAGATCGAGAAGGCAGGAGGTATGCCACCTTTTGTTGATGAGACCGGGTATAGCGGAACGGTCGATATGGAGCTTGGCGCCATTTCGTATAATGATCTGCCAGCTTTGCGGAAATCGCTAAACTACTATGGCTTGGACCTGAAAGAAGAAGTTCGTGAGCTTAAAATGTATATTCTCAAAGAAATCAGATAAAAACATGACCACATTCGAGATAAAAAGGTGTTTCCAATCATTGCCGTTCGTGGCAAGTCTTCTTTACGGCTTTTTCCTTCAGGGGCAGACGCTGAGTAAAGGTGACCAGCTTCCCGGTTTTTCTATCCCTGCAATCATTCATGGCCCTCAATCGAGCGCCCATACTTCTGAGTTTAAAGATAAACTCCTGATCATCGACTTCTGGTCGACTACTTGCTCCGGCTGTGTAGCGGCCCTTCCTAAGATGGAGGCTCTTCAGAAGGAGTTTGGCAATCAGGTTAAGGTCCTTCCTGTAACCTACGAAACCCGGGAAGTAGTCGACAGCTTCTGGCCAAAGAACCATTATACCCGGGATCTGACAATCCCAACGGTGGTGGAAGACAAACAGTTCCATGCGTGTTTTTCCCACACCGTTATCCCCCATGAAGTATGGGTATACAAAGGAAAGGTAATCGGGATTACAGAGCCCGAATATGTTGACCAGGAGAACATCCGGAAGGTTCTCACCGGCGACATCCCTGACTGGCCCCTAAAGGATGATTACTATCGCCTGGACCTGCAAAATGCCCCTTTGTTTAAACCTGATCCAAACCAGATAGATGTAAGATCGACTTCACTGGAATACTCAGCCATCTGCGATTACCTGGAAGACCAGGGTAGAAGTGCAGGAGGAACCTATGGAATGATGGGCCTGGCCAGGGATTCGGTCAAAAAGACGGTGCGCATCTTTAATATTAATTATCCCATTTTCACTATCTATAATATGTACCTAATGCAGGCAAGTCGGGGAACGAAGCTGGTGAAGCCGGACGGAGTTTCGATAGCGCCTAACGAGATCGTCTGGGACGTAAACGATCCCACGCGCTATATGCCCGAAAACGCAAACTTCACCCCACAGCTTAAAACCGGTTATTATGGTGACTGGTGCCGTCGGAATGCCATCTGCTTTGAAGCGCAGTATCCAGATAAGGGGCAGGACCAGGCGGCCATTGCCCGGGCAGCTATAGCCGACCTTGATCGGTTGCTGGGGCTGAAGGTTCGCTGGGAGAACCTGACAGAAAAAGTATGGGTACTGGTGAAGGGCAAACCAGTAGCCGCTCCCCGAAAAGAAGCCTCAGTTGATGGTCCTCCCATATCAGCGGTTAGCTATTACCTGAACCGCAACCCAAAGAACCCTTACGTGTTCGATGAGAGCGGTGCAGATCCTGACCTGCGGCTGGATATCAAACTGTCGGAAGAAAGTGATCTTCAGGTAGTCCGTAAATCCCTTCAGCGGCTCGGCTTTGATCTGAAGGGGGAGCAGCGGAGGGTAGATAAGCTGATCTTCAGTGAAGTGAAGGGAGGCTTGCTGGTAGATCCGAGAATGGTCAGGACAGCTAAACAAAGAAGGCGGGCACAAAAGGATATGAAGAATCCCTCAGCAGAAGAAAACGCGGCCTTTATGGAGGAAAACAGGAAGAAAGAAGGGGTGGTCAGCCTGCCTTCGGGGCTTCAGTACAAAATTCTCCTTCAGGGCAATGGCATAAGGCCGGGCCTGAACGATAAAGTGAGTGTCTATTATGCCGGTATGCTGGTGAATGGAAAGATCTTTGAAAGCTCGCACGAAGGGGGGATCCCCCTGGAACTGCCGGTTGAAACACTGATCAAAGGCTGGCAGGAGGCTTTGCAACTGATGCCTGAAGGGTCGAAGTGGGTATTATATGTGCCGGCAAACCTGGCCTACGGGGAACATACTAATAATGGCAAACTCCCCCGAAACAGCAACCTGATCTTTGAATTGGAATTGCTAAAAGTGATTAAACCAAACGGGGACAATAAATAGTATAGAGTTTCCCAATATAAATATAGCGTCATGAACTGGTTAAACGACATATTGATTGATTCTGCGTCCCCGGTTCCCAAGTACCTTCAGCTGGCCGATGCCATTACGGTGCGTGTGCACGCTGGAAGGATCAGGAAAAATGAAGTACTTCCTTCATTGCATAACTGTTGCGTAGAACTTGAACTTTCAAAAAAGACGGTCGAAAAAGCTTATAATACTCTGAAGACAAGGGGGATTGCCGGTTCTTTTAAAGGGAAAGGGTATTATATTTCCGGGTAACAGGGATGGGGATTGATAATGAAGAATTTAGTGCTATTTTTGAGAGAGAAGTTGAAGAACTAACAGAAAGGGCAAACACTATGGGAATTGAACAACTGTTGCTGGAAAGGGCTGAAAAACAGGGCGAAAAGAAAGGAGCTTTGAAGGAAAGAGCGAGGATTGAGCGGTTGCTGGCAGAGGAACGTGCCAAAGCAGAAGCTGAACGTGTCAAAGCAGAAGCCGAAAAGAGATCTGCTGCTTTGAAGATGAAGGATAGTGGCTTTAGCAATGAAATGATCTCAGATATCCTTGGACTTTCTGACGACGAAATAGGGAAGTTATAAATTAAATATTTAAAGGTCTTTGCAGCCCTCATCGGCAGCCATCCTGTTAAATCTCATAAAATGGTGCTGAATGTGTTTGCACTGAACAATATCCTAACCCGGTAACCTCGAAGAGGAACTTCTTTTTGTAATTCGTGGCATACCGGTCGGCTGTGTTGTCATTTTTGTTAGTTTCTGCATCGCCGGAACAGATCGTTTGGTAATGCGTAAAAGAAAAATAAATTCATTCAGATGTTCTGTTCTTCAGTATGAATGCAGAATAAACTTAGCACCCATAAAGATGAATGTATCCCAGCGAAAAAAAATCACTGGGGATACCTGTGTTAAGGCTTCATATAAACGAATTTCTTTGACCCGGGAGGTGTTTGCGGCTGTGGCAGTCCGGTAACACGCCCGGCAGCAATATACAGTCTTAAATTATTTGAGATTGACGCCGGGAGTGATCCTGAATATTCTGCGTACACTGCACATAAATCCCATCCTGCTGTACACAAAGGAGGTACAGGTGAGTAAATATAACTGCCCGAATCGCGAGCGAGGCCTATTCCATTATAGGCATACCAGGTTCTTGCCATAGCTAAGTTCTTTTTTGAAAGTATATTCATACTTCGGTTCAAGCCAGCTCTTCGGGGGGCGGCATTTCCCATACAGTTCTGATCCATTGAACTGTATGACGAATTTACTATAACGATGAACTGGTAATGGGGACAAAAGTCTCAAAATTGCTATCGCAATCATCTGTCATTGCCAAACTAGTTAGGAGTACTTAAAGGTTCCAACTAAGGATGTCGGCCTGTGTGATGGAAGTCTTACATACAAGGGGGCGTGGGAATAGGTTCTTACCATTCGATACTCATATTCAGCTCATCCTCCGATCACTTCCCGGTCAGATCATAAATGTTGCCTCTCATCTCCCTCTTATGTACCGCATAGAAGCCGCCTTTTTCGTAACAAAGGCGGCCTCTGTACGGCGCATAGCCTGTAGACCTTCGGCTTTATTCAGAATTCATCTAAATCACAATCAGCGCTTGATCCCTACCTTTGAATATCCCAACTTTACTCTCAAAGCCGGCAGCACCGGCGCCCCTGACCCTCCAGGAACCTCCATCAGAGAACGTGATCCTCCCGGGCCTCCGACGCTTCTGCAGCCACAAAAGACAAACTATATGGCAATATTAGAAAGAAATGGTGCCCTGCACGGAACGGCGGGAACCGTAGTGTTCCGCAGGTTCCGGAACAGTACGGTGGTGCAGGGCCTTCCCAAACGAAAGAAAAAGCAAACCCCGGCCAGCCAGGCCAGTGCCGGGGAGTTCGGGGTGGCCAGCACAGCGGCAGCCGCTATCCGCCTGGTCCTGCGCTCGGTGTTCCGCAACCGGCATGACGGGGCCATGGTGAACCGCTTCAACAGCGCCGTCTACCAGAGTATCTTAAGGAGTAAAACAGCCCTGCGGGGTGCCCGCGACCTTCACGACGGCGATCTGAGCTGCCTGGAAGGTTTCGAGTTCAATGCGGGCAGTCCGCTCCGGGAAGCGCTGAAGGTGAGGCCTTCGGTGTCGCTGACCAGCGGGGGAAAGGTCCGCGTGCAGATGGACGGATGGGGCAAGCTTAGCGGGCTGAAGATCCCTTCTGCGGTAAAAGAGGCGACCGACAGCTACCGGCTGCGCTTCCTGGTCACGGCCCTGAATTTCCGCAGTGAGTTCTATGAGTATGTGGCGGTAAAGGATGTGACGGTGACGGACTGGAAGGATATGGAGGCACTGGACTTTGAAATGGATGGGACGATCCCCCAGGGGTGTATGGTGCTGGTGACGGCCTCGCTGGACTGCCTGGGGATTAGTGATACGGGTGCAGGGGGCGGCCTGGTCAACACGCCTTCGTTCAGCCCTGCTGCGATTCTGGCGGCTTTCAGGACAACGGAGCCTCTTTCGCTGGAGGAGCCTCTGAAAGCCAGGAAAGAGGCCGGGGGGCGTCACCCGGGCTTGTGCTATGCAGGGAATGAGTTGCTGGAAAAGATGGCTAAAGGGGCGGAAAAGATGAGGGCCAGGGAGAAAAGGGGCAGCCGGAGGGTGCGGGCAGATGGGATAGCGGGAAGTGATGGGGAGATGCCTTTTGTTCTGGGAAAGAGGTTTTCTCTTTAGAGGAGGTTTCTCTTTAAAAACGGTTTTCTGTTTAAAGAAAGGGGATGGAAAGAAGGGTGGGGAAAGTGAAGGAAAGTTAATCCGTTTTTAAATACGAAGTTTGTCTTGAAAAGGCAAATTAACGTATAACAAATGAACCCGAATAAACTCATTATTCTGCTTGGGTGCTGTTTCCTTACATCTGCTGCTATTTCTCAGCAGAAAGAAAAACCGGGGCCGGACTGGCAGCTGAAAGACCTGAAAGCTGACGGAGTCTTCGGCGTCAGCATGGAGAAGACCTATAAGGAGATCATCAAAAAGAAAAAGCTTCCTCAGGTATGCGTGGCTGTCATTGACGGCGGCATCGATATTGAACATGAAGATCTTAAGAACGTAATCTGGACGAATCCCCGGGAAATACCTGCGAATAATAAGGACGATGACAGCAATGGCTTCGTGGACGATATTCATGGCTGGAACTTTTTTGGTACCATGACTGAGGGGGATCCGGAATATGACATCAGGCAGCTTGTACAGCAAATTGCCGCAGCGAGGTCTGCAGGCAGCGACTTTGCTGATCTGCAGCAGAAACTTGACCTGCTCCTTCGCCCGGAAAGAGAAAAATTGAAAGCGGCGCAGAACGATAAAGCGGCGCTTGAAGAAGTGATCCGCAGGATCGGTAAAGCAGAACCCACACAGCAGGACTTCCGCGATTTTATTCCTAAGAATGAAGCGGAACTGAATGCCATGAAAGACATGGTATATGGAATGAAGAACATCGGGCAGAACTACCTGGAATACAGGAAGTATTTCCTCGGCCGTCTCGTCTACCAGTACCAGATGCACCTTGATTATTATCTCAACCAGGATTACGACATGAAAACCAGCGGTCCTGCCTCTTTTCACGGTACCCACATTGCGGGTATCCTGGCCGCAGAACGTAATAATGGAAAAGGGATCAATGGCATGGCTTCTGTCGCGCGGATTATGCCGGTCCGCGGTATTGCCGGGATTGATCCTGCAGGCCCTAAAGACGCAGAGATGCAGCTGGTGATGGCAGGGCAGGAGGGCTCGAAGAGCAATAGCTCCCTCGTGCAATCCATCCGGTATGCGGTTGACAATGGAGCAAAGGTGATCAACATGAGCCTGGGACAGAAGCAGTCGCTCCTTTCCGGCAAACTGCTTGAGGCCGTAAACTATGCACTGTCAAAAGATGTACTCATTGTACATGCCGCAGGAAACCAGGGCATGGATCTGGACAAAGCCATGAAAGAGAGGGCCGAAGGGCCTGAGGATAGCGGTAAAGAAAAGCCGGTTCCTGATCCTGCCAACTGGATTGAAGTGGCGGCCAGTGGCTGGAAAAATGAGAATCCGCTTGCTGCTTCTTTTTCTAATTATGGAAAGAACACCGTGCATGTATTCGCTCCGGGCGTTGAGATGTATTCGACAGAACCGCGTTCCGGGTATGGTACGGAGATGGGAACGAGCCAGGCTGCTCCGGTTGTCGCCGGACTGGCCGTGATGCTGAAGGCATATTACCCCAGGCTGACAGCTCCGCAGCTGAAAGAGATCATCATGAAATCGGTTATACCTGCTGAACCGCTGAAAGGCAAATGCATTACCGGCGGGGTAGTCAATGCGTACCAGGCGTTTAAACTGGCAAAAAAATATTAATGATCTGCTAATAGTACAAATATCATCGCTGTTTGATGTTGCTACGCATGCAGGAAGGCGCAGATAATGTTCTGCGCCTCCTGATGCAATTTGCGTTTTGCTATTCCGGCTTTGTAACACACATATACACGCACATACTCTTTTTCATGAAAAGACATCTCATTATCTTCATTTCCCTCGTTCTGCTTTGCGGAAAAGGATTTTCCCAGGTTGCTATTGTCCCTTTTGAATTCGGTGCCAGTAAACATATTTTTATAAAAGTGGGAGTAGGCAGCAATGACTCTCTGCGGTTTGTATTCGACAGCGGATGTACCGGGGCGAATATCGATTCGATGGCTGCTGTCAGGGCAGGGATCAGCCTCCAGGATCTGCAGCGGGTGCAGGTAGGGGGCTTCGGCGGCTCGCAAACTTTATTTATGGCCCTTCACCAGGACCTGAGGATCGGCAGGCTGAATATAAATGATATCGGGCTTGTTCTTTCTGATCTCTCAGGTATCTCTAAAGCGATCGGGACAAAGCTGGATGGGATTGTCGGTTATGAGGTTCTCATGAAATATGTCACAAAGCTTGATTTTGAAAAAAGACAGATCAGCTTTTATAACAGTATTGCCGAAACCGATACCGCCGGATTTAAGGGGATCTCCTTCGGTTTTTATAAAGGAGTACAGATCCCGCGGTTCCCCATCAGTATCACGATGAATAATGGAGAAACGGTTACCGGCAGGGCGATGTTTGATACCGGAAACGGAGGGACACTTACCATTAGCGCGCCCTTTGCAAAATTTCATAACCTGGCTGCGAAAGCAGGCAAAGCTATGGAAAGAAAAGGGTACGGTGTTATGCCTGCTCCTGAATTGATCCTGGTAATAAAGAATATGGACTACAGTGGTTTTAGTTTTGGAAAGATGGCCGTGACCATGACGCTCAACGAGCAGGCAGAACCCAAAGACGGATACCTGGGGATTGTGGGGATCGACGTGATCAGGCGATTTAATGTGATAATGGATTATGGCAATCAGAAAATATGGCTTAAGCCTAATTCAAATTACAGGAGCTCTTTTTATTTTCCGCCGGGGACGGAAAGCTGGTAAGCTGTAATGGAATGCCGTATAATTTGCCAATTGTCCTATATTATTGGATGAAGTTATTTTAATTTTATAGTGCCTCTTTTGAATACATGCAGTACAGTTATTAGGTGTCAGGTTGGCTGTACGGTGCAGAATTTGAAGGAGGCCAATTTTGTCTTTCGACGTATACCAATTATAAGTTCATAGCTCATATAAATGTCCTGTTTCATCAGGAGGATTGCTGAAACAAGAGAATATGTGCTAATTCTGATCTAAAAAAATGAATATTCTGAAAAGGGGATTTTTACTGATAATCTTTATCAGTGTTTCGGCCATGGGGTTTAGTCAGGTACTGCCGGTTTGGAACGACAGCTTGAATAACGTGGTACAAAATGACTGGCTGGTGAAACCTGTTGATGTTAAGTCTGGTGTGTTTAAAAGTGCCGATGGAAGGGACCTTATACTGTATAACGGCCTGGTAAAACGGACATTCAGGATTACCCCTAATCTGGCCTGTACCGACTACAGGAACCTGAGAACGGGAAGGCAGCTGATCAGGGCAGTAAGCGAGGAAGCGCGTATCCGCATTAATGGAAAGGAGTATGCGGTGGGAGGTTTGCACGGGCAAAAGGAGAAAGCATACCTGATGAAAGACTGGGCCGGTCACTTTACGGCCGGAGCCGGGGATTTTTGTTATACGGGCTATTCTGTAAAACCGGTTGAACCTTTTATTAAATGGGACTCCAGTCGGTTTTGGGCAATGAACAGGACCGGGGGAAGGGGCACTGCAGTTTCGTTCTTCTTCAGCCCGGAGGATGATGCGCTAAGAGGACTCCAGGTCACCGTTAAATACGAACTCTACGATGGCATTCCCCTTATTGTCAAATCTGTTTCTTTGGTAAACCGCGGCAAAAGGGTCCTGAAAATTGAGAGGCTCGTCAGCGAAGTTCTTGCAATGGCTGAGGAAGAAAGCGCTATTGGTAAGGACGGGCCAATAACGACGCCGAAGGGGCTTTATATCGAATCGAATTATGCGTTCAATAACGCCATGAGCTATCCTTACAGCGATCAGACAACACATTGGACAACCGACTCCACATATACATCGCAGGTGAGCTACTGGTTAAAAAATCCCTGCAAGCTTGAAGTATATCCGGCAGAGGTTACCGGCATAGACATGCTTCCCGGCGATACCCTCAACTCGGTACGTACTCATGAATTACTAATGGATGGGTACGACCGGGAAATGAGGGGACTTGCTGTGCGGAAGATGTACCGGGTAGTCGCGCCATGGGTGACGGCTAACCCGATCTTTATGCACCTGGTGAGCAGAAACGATGAACAGGTGATGACGGCGATTGACCAATGTGCTGCAACGGGGTATGAAGCACTGATCATCAGTTTTGGCAGTCACCTGAGGATGGAGGATACTAGTCGTGTTAATTTGCAGAGGTGGAAAGCCATTGCTGATTACGCACACGGAAAGGGCATCAGGATCGGCTGTTATTCTTTGTTCAGTTCGAGAAGCATCAGTCCGGAGGACGATGTGATCGATCCGAAAACGGGCAAACCTAATGCGCATGCCTTTTTTGAGAAAGCGCCCTGTTTCGGGAGCCGGTGGGGACTCTGGTACCGGGATAACATTAAAAACTTTTTCATAAAGACGGGCTTTGATATTTGGGAGAATGATGGCCCTTACCCCGGGGACTTATGTGCTTCTACCACCCATCCCGGGCATAAGAATGTGGATGACTCGCAATGGCGGCAGATGAACATTCAGAAGGAACTTTATCACTGGCTCAATGAACGGGGTGTCTATATCAATTCGCCCGACTGGTACTTTCTCGACGGAAGTCATAAAATCGCTATGGGGTATAAGGAAGTGAACTTCAAACTTCCGCGGGAGAACCAGAAGATCCTTAACCGGCAGAATATATTCGACGGTACCTGGGAGAAGACCCCCTCTATGGGATGGGGATTTGTACCTCTTACGGAGTATGGGGGCGGCGGACCGGAATCGGTGATTGAACCGTTATCAGAACATCTTAAGGACTATGAGCAACTAATGGTTCAGTACTACGGTGCGGGCATTCAGGCATGCTACCGTGGACCAAGATTATACGATACGGAGGAAACAAAGCAAATGGTAGCCAGCGTGATCAGCTGGTATAAAAAATACAGGCAAATTCTTAACTCGGATATTATTCATTTGCGCAGAGCTGATGGCCGGGATTGGGATGGCTTTCTGCATGTTAATCCTTCTTTGAAAGAAAAGGGGCTGATAATGATGTTTAATCCTACGAAAGAAAAGGTTGAACGGACGGTTAAAATTCCTTTATACTATTCGGGTCTGTCTGAGACTGCTTCGGTACGTGAAAAGGAAGGACGTCCTGTAGTTTATAAGTTAAACAGAGACTATACTATAGATCTTACCTTTACCCTGGAAGCTGAAGGGTATACCTGGTTTGTAATGGAATAAATTGGTCTTTTCTCCGTAGCTTTGCGTCATGTTTACTGGTATTATTGAAGCAGCAGGAGTGGTAAGTGCGCTGAGAAAGGAAGGTGGAAACCTGCATATTTCTATTTCGTCGCCGGTGTCGGGCGAACTTAAAATTGATCAGTCCGTCGCTCACAACGGGGTTTGCCTCACAGTTGTGGCATTGAATGATCACAGTCACACTGTGACTGCCATCGAAGAAACTCTGTCGAAATCCAACCTGGGCAGCCTGAAAGAAGGTGATTTAGTGAACCTGGAAAGATGCATGCTGATGAACGGCAGGCTCGACGGCCATATCGTACAGGGGCATGTGGATCAGACTGCTGTCTGCGCTGACCTGAAAGAAATGGACGGAAGCTGGATGTTTACCTTTCAGTATGATCCTTCAGTGGGTAATATTACTGTAGAAAAGGGTTCCATTACTGTTAATGGTGTAAGTCTGACAGTGGTGAATTCGCAGGATGACCGCTTCTTAGTGGCTATTATTCCTTATACGTTTGAGCATACCAATTTCCGGCATATCAAACCAGGCATTACCGTGAACCTGGAGTTTGATATTATCGGAAAGTACGTGGCAAAGTTATTCAGGAGATAGTTATTTACTGCTTTTGCTGATCTCGTCAAGCCTGACACGGGCATAGTCCAGATACTGTTTGTTGTTTGTGGCTTTGCTTGCTGACGCAGAGCTGATGAACTTTTTGAAATAGGTTGCAGCTTTCTTTTTATCCTTCAGCGTCTGGTCGTATAGATTAGCAATCATATAGTAAGTGAAACCGTCTTCCTCATACTGCAGGCTTTTTAAATAGGAGGCCAAAGCTCCTTTGTATTGTGACACCTTTTCCTGCGAATCTCCTGTCTCCATAAAGTAATTGCCTATGTTGGGTGAGAAATCCCTTTTATTTCGTGATTTTTTAATTGACCTGTGATTAATAATTTGTTAATCGGGAATGTTTTTTTTGATGTGTTTTTAATAAATTATTAATATAATGTCTGTTTGTTGTTATTGTAATAAAAATAAACTTTTTTATTTATAATATTTGCAAATTATGCCACACTGCCTTATCTTTGTATCAACAAGTTCTTTAAAAGACAACGTTAAATACTGTAGGGTGGTGAAATTGGCAGACACACCTCCTTGTCTCGGTGGCGGAGAATATGGGAAATCCGGAAACGGCCTAACCACTCCTTGAAGGTTCGATTCCTTCCCCTACAGCTCCTTTCATATAATTTAGGTTTATAATTGGTTAGTTTGAGCTCTCGCCCATCGGGAGCTTTTTTTATTTTCCTAAAATTTCAATTTGTGATAAATTCGATATTGGCTAGTTTGGGAAAAGTTTAGTAAAATGCATTTTGTTATATTTGTATTATAGCACGTAAAAGTAACAAAAGAAATATTTCTAAGGGTGAGCGTTTGGGCTGGACCCCATAGAAGAAGTACGTCCTGTTCGGTTGACAGTTGAAGAAATACGGGACTGTCGTATTACGCCTTCCCATCATACGGACAAACAAATCGCGGCTGAGATGCCGGGATATCTGATTCCTTGATATTTTTATCACCTGGTTATCCGCTTAAATTTATTCAAAAGCAGCCATGCAGGGATGCCAGTTCTCATTTATTTACACTAATTTACAAATTTCATTCGCCTGTAACTCATATCACTATATCCTGAGAGCTGAGTATCATGAAGAACAAGTGTTCGCATAAAGTTCTATGCACAGAAGGATAGCAAGAGTGATTTTAAATATTCGCATATTATTAATAAGGGCGACGTTTATAATATCCTCATAACTTGCCTTACATCGTCCCTTTAATCCTTGAAGAATATCCTGGTGCATCATTTGGCTTTATTGGAGCGCAAACGGTAGATCCAGTTTCAAAGGGATGTTTGCTGATACCTACGAAATTCTTTTAGATGTATAGACGCGCCTGTAAACTAAGTTGTTTGCTAATAGATAAATGAAGAATAGTGATCACATAAAAGTGAAGGCGAGTAGGTGGAATACAGACTCTGGGATTGTTAATTCCGTATTAAACTACTGTAAAGTCTGACGGAATAATAATTTTTAACTTTTTTTGTTAAAATATTTGCAAAATAAAAATTCTCGCCTTATCTTTGTATCAACAAGTTCTTTAAAAGACAACGTTAAATACTGTAGGGTGGTGAAACAGGCAGACACACCTCCTTGTCCCGGTGGCGGAGAATATGGGAAACCCGGAAACGGGCTAACTTCTCCTTGAAGGTTCGATTCCTTCTCCTACAGCTCCTTTCATATAATTTAGGTTTATAATTGGTTAGTTTGAGCTCTCGCCCATCGGGAGCTTTTTTTATTTTATACCAATATGTTTTTCACAGGCAGATGCAGTGGCTGTAAAGATGCAGGGTCTGTAAATCGAAAACTTCTTAGTTAAAAAACTCCTTAATTTAAATGGTAATTTTGCTCTGGTTTGCTGCTTATCCTGGAGGCAAATACAAGAGAGATGACCACCAGGCCTGTTACGATAGAAAGGATGATCTGGAGGTTTGATATCATGGAAGATGAAGCTACTTTGCCGTTGGAATCTTTAATCAGCTGGCTTCCTACGTTCGTTTGCACTCTTGTTAACAGTGCAAGTTGCCGTATTCCATCCTGAAGGTTATTCCTTCCTTTGGATTCGTATAAAGCTAATGCGGCTTTTTTCGATTCCCTGTTGCTTAACGTAAGGATATCAGCTTCAAGGCGGTTGTAACTCAATACCGTGTTTTTCAGATTTTTCAGATAACGGGATTCTTCGTCCACGAGATACGTTTTCTCAAATCTTGTGATCAGCTCGCTGATTTCCTGGTTATGCTTATCCAGTTGTGCCTGAACTTCTCCCAGGTTGCTCTTATTGGTCAGCAGGAATTGTTCCAGCAAAAAGCGCTTGCCGTACAAATGTTCTGAAAGATAGAAAATGTCGGTTGCAGGAACCAGCCTGTCATTGTAGATAGATGTAACCGACTTGTTGATGTCTGCCATATTCTTCCTTTCAAGGAATGAAAAAATGACAATCATTAACATAATTCCGAATAATATTGCAGCTGCTTTTATTTTCTGCTGGATGGCAAATGTCCAATTCATGATCTTTCCTCCGTTATCCTGGCTTTGTAGTTCTTATTATAACACCTTTTGTTAAGGTATTGTTATATAAAGATACAAAAGCTTTCCCGGATTTCAGTGAAAATCAACGACTAAAGAGAACTTAGTTCGTTTACCTGGAAGACTGTCCAGCCTTCTGCTTTCCGGAGGAAGGTAACTACATAGGTATGTGCAATCCCGTTATCGTCGTCCAGGTCGACAGCAATATCCACTTTATCATCGGTACTGTCCGGGGCCGCGCTCTTCTTTGTCTCTGCTGCGGCGATAATTTCTTCGTCTGTGTGTGCCTTTTTCATAGATCTGTATGGGATATAAACTTCAATTATTCATAAAGGTTTACAGGATATTTATGTGGGGGGAAAGGCGATCGGCAAAAATGCAGGATTATATAAACCTTTTCAGGAATTGTGTAACAAAATAAGCAGTTGCCCGACGGATATTTGTACCTGTCAACAAATACGAATAAGATGAGTACTGTAAAAGAAAATTATCCTGTAACTGGTTTAAGCTGTGCTTCCTGTGCAAGCAGTGCCGAAACTATTCTGAAAGCGCAGAAAGGAGTTCTGTATGCAGGAGTGAATTTCGCTAATAATACGGCTACTGTAGAATTTGATCCGGCAGAAACGGCTCCTGAATTACTGAAGGCAGCGGTTCAGTCTGTCGGCTATGATATCATCATCGAAAAAAATGATACAGTTGCAGACGATCTTGAACAAAAGCGGGCAGATGAGCATGCGAAGCTTAAAGCTGAGGTGGCCTGGTCGGTGTTCTTCTCCCTGCCACTTGTGGTGATCGGTATGTTTTTTATGCATATGCCCTATGGTAATTATATTATGTGGCTGCTGGCTTCACCTGTTGTACTGGTTTTCGGAAGGCGTTTTTTCAGAAATGCGTGGAAGCAGGCACAGCATGGAACTGCAAATATGGATACGTTGGTTGCCCTGAGTACCGGCATTGCTTATTTATTCAGTGCGTTCAATACGCTCTATCCGGGTTTCTGGACGTCAAGGGGACTGGATGCCCATGTGTATTTTGAAGCAGCTTCTGTAGTAGTTACCTTCATTCTCCTGGGAAGGCTGCTGGAAGATAACGCGAAAGCGAATACATCGGCAGCGATTAGAAAATTAATGGGGCTTCAGCCGAAAGAGGTCATCCGAATCGGTCATGCGGGAGAGCAGGAAATTATCCCGCTTTCGGAAGTGAGGACCGGAGATCTGCTGCTGATAAAACCCGGGGATAAGATCCCGGTGGATGGTGAGCTTGTTTCGGGTAGTTCTTATGTCGATGAAAGCATGATCTCAGGCGAACCCATCCCGGTAATAAAGGAAAAAGGCTCCGAAGTGCTGGCTGGAACGATCAACCAAAAGGGGAGTTTCCAGTTTACGGCGAAGAAAGTCGGGAAAGATACCTTACTGGCCCATATTATTCAGATGGTTCAGAATGCCCAGGGAAGCAAGGCGCCCGTTCAGAAGCTTGTTGATAAAATCGCAGGGATATTTGTCCCGGTAGTGATGGGCATTGCGCTTCTCAGTTTTATTTGCTGGATACTGCTGGGAGGGGAGAACGGGTTTACCCAGGGTTTACTTGCTATGGTAACGGTGCTCGTCATCGCCTGTCCGTGTGCGCTTGGCCTCGCTACTCCAACAGCTATTATGGTTGGAGTGGGAAAAGGAGCTGAAAACGGAATCCTGATAAAGGATGCTGAAAGTCTTGAACTGGCAAAAGATATTAATGCGGTTGTGCTTGATAAGACCGGTACCATCACGGAAGGGCGGCCTGAAGTGATTGCTGTTACCTGGCTTCCGGATGCTGACCGCGATCAGCTCGCGCCCTTGCTGCATAGTTTGGAAGCGAGTTCTGAGCACCCGTTGGCCGAGGCGGTGACTGCGTATCTGAAAGTAAAAGGGGTAGGGCAGGTATCTTCTGATTCTTTCCGGAGCCTGACGGGAAAAGGTGTGGAAGGCTCTTTTTCGGGCCGCTCTTATTATGCGGGAAGCAGAAAGATGCTCACAGAGAATGCTGTCAATGTAAGTGTGTTCCTGGAGGATGTAGCGCGCAACTGGCTTAAGGAAGCATATACCGTCATCTGGTTTGCCGATGAGGAGCGGGCTCTTGCTGCGATTGCTATTTCGGATAATATAAAACCGTCTTCTGCTGAGGCTGTGAGACAGTTGAAGAAAGCAGGAATAGAAGTGTATATGCTGACTGGAGATAATGAGCAAACGGCCGCTGTAATGGCAGAAAAGGCAGGCATCGCTGAGTATCGTGCAGAAGTGCTTCCCGATGACAAAGCTTCTTTCGTAAAGGCTCTTCAGGCTCAGGGAAAGAAAGTGGCCATGGTGGGTGACGGTATTAATGACAGCCATGCACTGGCTCTTGCTGATGTAAGTATTGCAATGGGGAAAGGAACTGATATTGCGATGGACGTGGCAAAGATCACCCTGATGTCTTCAGATCTTCTTAAAATACCGGCAGCTATTTGTCTTTCCCGTAAAACGACGTCTGTTATTAAACAAAATCTCTTCTGGGCTTTTATTTATAATGTGATCGGGATCCCTTTGGCGGCGGGTTTGTTTTATCCTGTTAACGGATTCCTGCTCAACCCGATGATCGCCGGTGCTGCTATGGCGTTAAGCAGTGTGAGTGTGGTGAGTAACAGTCTGAGGTTGAGGCTCACGAGGGG
>NZ_QEAS01000010.1:161139-161249 GCF_003130405.1 Pararcticibacter amylolyticus | reverse complement strand
GGAAGCCGAAAGTTGGGAGTTTAAAGTTCAAATTTTGAGGGGATTGTGGGCTGTTGAGTTGGGCCTTAAATGGAGGGGCTGATATCAGTATCTGTTATCTAATAACGAAG
>NZ_QEAS01000010.1:155062-161101 GCF_003130405.1 Pararcticibacter amylolyticus | reverse complement strand
ACGTATAAGTTTAAAACGAATATTAATTGTTCGGGATGTGTGGCAAAAGTAACCCCGGCGTTGAATCAGCTGGAAGGGGTTCTTAATTGGGAAGTGGATACGAATAATCCTTCCAAGATCCTCAAAGTGGAAGCGGAAGAGGGTGTGCCGGCTCAGGCAGTAAAAGAAGTAGTAAGAGGCATTGGGTTCATCATTGAAGAAGAATAAGGACTGGCTGGTATTGTTCTGCTGATAAAATAAAAGGCTTCCTTTGAGAAGCCTTTTATTATTTATAGTTGTCCCGGTGGTATTCTTAATTTGGAATGGACAGCAGGGGTACCCTGCTTCTGGCTGCCATTTCGCAGGTCTTGCTTTTATGAAGCATGGAGTTCCAGAATCCGTATCTTTGTGGTACCATTACAAGCAGGTCTGCTTCGAATTCATCAATGCCCTGTTCAATCCCTTTAATGACTCCGCAACCGTCAATATCGCGGTAAGTATGATCTATACCTTCAAGATGGAATTCTACGTCGGTATGCTGACCGGCATCTGCAAGGACCTGCTCGGGTGAGAGTTTCTTTGTCTTCTCAACATGGAGCACCTGTACTTCTGCCTTTAATTGCAAGGCAACTTCATTGAGCATCTTCAGAGTTTGCAGGGAGAATTTACAGTTATTGTCGCAAGCAAACAGGATCTTATGGATTCCGTTGAAGGTGACTGACTGAGGAATGACCAGAACCGGATACTTTGCGTGACGGATAACGGAAGTGGTAGTGTTGCCAAAGATCTTCTGGTCGAGAGAATTTCCTCTCATTCCCATCACCACCAGGTCTGCCTGGTGTTTTTCTACCAGTATGTCCAGTTCCTCTTCTACATTTCCGATCGTGCTTGCATATTCTGTTTTTACACCATACGTGCAGGAGATCTTTACAGCAGCATAGTCGAGGGAAGCTTCATTGGAAGCCATCATTTTTTCTACTCCTGAAGCTGGCATCAGGGTATTGGCTGCATGTGCAGGAAGCATAAATGAATTATATAAAATCAGTTTTGCGTCGATGCACTTGGCGAGGGATGCCGCATACTCAAGGGCATTGCTGGCATCTTTTGAAAAGTCGGTTGCTACGATGATTGTTTTCATATCTTCCTGGTTTATACCATAAAGATACGGGCTTTCAGGATGGGAAAAAATGACAAATGTGTATGTTAAAAAGTGATGCGCCTCATATCGGTCAGTCTGTTGATGCAGCTTACCAAAGCTTGCCCGGCGGGAGGCCGGGGCATTGACGCCGGGTTTATTCAAGATCCTCAGGCCGGGTACATAAACCGGACAGTTCTGTCTGATCCAGTATGTGCCCGTTCATTGCTTTCTCGACTTCTTCGCGTTCGGAAGCAGGCTGCAGGTCAAGCCGTATATCCAGCGCATAGAGCCTTATCCAGTAATGGTGAGTCCCCTGAAAATATCTGGGGCAGGGGCCTTCATATCCAAACGTATGGTTATTTGCCAGGCCTTCTGTCGCACCGGAAGGAATTGTGCCCTCCTCTGTTTTGATACTTGAAGGCGGAATGTTGAAGACCATCCAGTGGGTCCACGGCTTTGGAGTGGCATCCACATCTTCAAAGATGAGTACTAAGCTTTCTGTTCCTGATGGAAGGCTTTCAAATTCAAAGGGGAAGCTGATGTTTGCTCCCAGGCAGGTGTAGGGACGCGGGATTTCCTGGTTGTGTTCAAATACTGTTTTTAGTTTCATAAGATAATGTGATGTAATAATAGTGGGATGCAGAGGTTTTCCGCTGTTTGCCAAAGTAACAAGCAGGAGGAGGAAAAGTTTGGGTATCTGTACAGGTGCTCCGGTTGGTTAACCGTAGATATTCGGGACGCTGATCTCCATCATGCGCTCCGGCTTTGATAGTTCAGTAAAGCCGTACTGCTGATAAAGTCCCTGTGCGTCGGCTGTAGCCAGCATCCATCTCCGAAGTCCTTTCAGATCCGGGAAATCCCTGATATATGCCAGGAGCTGTTTGGATAGGCCCTGCTTCCGGTGTTCAGGTAAAATAAAGACATCTGCCAGGTAGGCAAAAGTGGCGTAGTCGGTTATGACCCTTGCAAATCCTGCCTGTAAACTGTCTTTGTACAGTCCAAAACAAAGAGAGTTCTCTATCGAACGCTCTACAATATCCAGCGGAATATTTTTAGCCCAGTAGGAATCCCTGCTAAGGTAACGATGGATCATCGTGACATCCAGAAGTGTCTTATCTGTTGAAATGCTGATCATAAATTTAAGGAGCGCTGTTGGGTTAATTTCTCATATTAATGTACTGAAGGGGCTGACCGAAATCGTCTGAACGGAGAAGGGAAATAACTGATTGCAGGTCGTCGATCTTTTTACCCTGAATGCGTACCTGGTCATCCATAATAGAGGCTTGCACCTTCAGTCCGCTGTCTTTTATTTTCTTTACGATCTTTTTGGATGTTTCCTTGTCGATTCCTTCTTTAATTTTAATTTCCTTACGAAGCATATTTCCGGATGCATACTGCTCTTTTCCCATATCAAGGGATTTGGGGTCGAGGTTTTGCTTCACCATCCTGGATATAATGGAATCCTGGATCGCTTTCAGCCGCATATCGTTTTCTGTTACAATGGTGATTTCATTGGTTTTCTTATCCAGTTCGACGGTGCTTTTGGAATCATTAAAATCATAGCGGTTCAGGATCTCCTTCTTTGCATTGTTAATAGCATTGTCCAAAGTCTGTCCGTCTATCTTACTTACTATATCGAATGATGGCATACTAATTTCCTTAAACCGCGAAATTAAGCAATCGGCATCTAAAACCGAATTTTTATGGTGTTTGTGTGAGGCAGGGTTAAACAATTTAATCTTTTCGTAACTTATAAGAATAAAGATGATTAAATTGACTACAGAAAGTTAATTGATAACATTATTTAATATTAAGTTAACAGTAATATCAGCAGCTTTGTGCCTCCGGACAGGGGCCGGGCCGCTCAGTTATGCACATGTCAAAGCAGAAATTACCGCTTATTAATCGTGAGATCAGCTGGTTGTACTTTAATGAAAGAGTTCTCCAGGAAGCAGCTGACAAAAGTGTTCCTTTGATCGAACGGTTACGGTTCCTTGCTATTTTTTCTTCAAATCTCGATGAGTTTTACCGGGTAAGGGTTCCGACACTGGGCCGCCTTGCCAATATCAATACAAAAGCAAAAGAACTGTTAGGGTATAATCCTAAAAAGACGCTGAAAACTATCAGGGAGATAGTTGTGAAGCTGGAACGGAAATTTGATGACCTTTATGAAAATGAGATCATCCGTGAGCTGGCAACCGAAAAGATCTTCATTATTAACGAACATCAGCTGAACGTTAAGAGAGGCGAGTTCCTCAGGTGGTATTTCAGGGAAAAGCTGCTTTCTACACTTGTTCCGCTTATGCTGAGTGATGATAAGCCTTTTCCTGAACTGAAGGACAGGGCGATCTATTTTTTCGTGCGTCTCAGCAATAAAGAAAAATTCCGCTACAGCCTGATGGAGATCCCTCTGGACAGCCTGGAGCGTTTTATTGTATTACCTGAAACCAACGACCTGAGGTTCATTATCCTCCTGGATGATATCATCCGGTACTGCCTGGAGGAGATCTATTTTATTTTCGATTATCCAAGGCTTGAAGCATATTCTATTCAGCTGACCAGGGATGCAGAGCTCGAACTTGACAGAAGTGTCAGCGAAAAGTTTATCGAGACCCTGACAAAGAGCCTTCAAAAGCGAAAGAAGGGGAAACCGCAGCGGTTGTTGTACGACAATGCTATGCCGGAAGATATGGTGGCTTATCTTGTTGAAAAGCTGAACCTCGGCAATGACAGCCTGATCCCGGGCAACAGGTATCATAACTTTAAGGACTTTATTGATTTTCCGAATGTAGGGCGCAGGGAACTTGAATATGAGCGTCCGCCGGCACTACGGGTGCAGAATCTTGATCTCAGTAAGAGTATCTTCAGCCAGATCGCCCGCAGGGATTACCTGATCAATCTGCCCTACCAGTCGTTTGACTATATTATTCACTTTTTACGTGAAGCGGCTATTGATCCGAAAGTCACTGAAATAAGCATTACGCTCTACCGGCTTGCCCAGAACTCGAGGATCATTAATGCGTTAATTAATGCTGTTAAGAACGGGAAGAAAGTAAACTGCCTGGTAGAACTAAAGGCCCGGTTCGATGAACAGAATAATATCTACTGGACAAATCGCCTGGAAGAAGAAGGGGTTGCTGTTAACTATGGCATACTTGATTATAAGGTCCATTCGAAAATCTGTCTGATCACCCGCATGGAAAAGGGGAAGCCAGTTTATTATGCGAACCTGGCAACCGGGAACTATAATGAGAAAACGGCAAAGATCTACGGAGATCATAGTATCTTTACCACTCATAAGGGAATCACCAAAGAGCTGAAAAAACTGTTCCGGGGACTTGAAAAGAAGATTTTCTTTAATGACTACAAGTACCTGATCGTTTCTCCCCTTGAAACACGCAGAAAGGTCTATGCGATGATCGACACTGAAATACGAAATCAGAAGGAAGGGAAACCCGCAGGGATCATCCTGAAGATGAACAGTCTTGCAGACGAAGAAATGATTGAAAAGATCTATGAGGCGGGAGCGGGGGGAGTGAATATCCAGATGATCGTGAGAGGGATGTGCTGCCTTGTGCCAGGGATCCCGGGGCTTAGCGATACTATTAAAGTGATCAGTATAGTCGATAAATACCTGGAGCACGCAAGGGTATGGATATTTACCAACGGCGGAGAAGAAAAGATCTTCCTATCTTCAGCAGATTTTATGACAAGAAACCTCGACAGGAGGGTGGAAGTTGGTTTTCCTGTTCTGGATCCACTTGTAAAACAGGAAATCAGGGATATCATATCCATTCAGCTTCAGGATAACACTAAAGCGAGAGAGATCACCCGGCATACCCATAACCGGTATAAAAAAGCGGGACGGGGGAAGAAATACCGGGCACAAATTGACATTTATACATACTTAAAAAATAAACAATTTAATTGAGATACGGAGCAATAGATATCGGATCCAACGCGGTGCGTTTGCTGATAGCAGATATTATTCAGAAAGGGCAGGAAATCACTTTTAAGAAAAACACACTTGTCAGGGTTCCTTTGCGGCTCGGGGACGATGCATTCCTCGATAAAAAGATATCTCCGTCAAAAACGGAAGACCTGGTGAAGACAATGACTGCTTTCAGGCAACTGATGGATGTATACAAAGTATCTGATTATATGGCATGTGCTACCTCTGCTATGCGGGAAGCCAGTAACGGCGCTGATCTTGTAGGCAGGATCAGGGTTGAAGCCGGCATCAACCTTGAAATAGTGGAAGGGCAGAAGGAAGCAAATATTATTTATTCTACCCATATCGCCGAAAATCTGGAGCACAACAAGACCTACCTCTATATTGATGTAGGCGGAGGAAGTACGGAGCTTTCTGTTTTTACGGAGGGAAAGATTGAGGCGGCACGTTCATTTCCTATTGGTACGGTCAGGATGCTGGATAATGCAGATGAACCGGAAACCTGGGAGCAGATGAAGGACTGGATTAAAGAGCATACGAAGAATTATAAGCATCTTTCGGGTATCGGAACGGGAGGCAATATTAATAAGCTGTTCAGGTTGTCGGAAGAGAAAGATGGCAAGCCTTTGAACATAAACAAATTAAATGATATCTATCTGCATCTTCGCTCTCACTCTTTAAAAGAAAGGATTAGTGTGCTGGGGCTTAATCACGACCGTGCTGACGTAATTATTCCCGCCTGCGAGATCTATCTCACTGTGATGAAGTGGGCTGCTATCCGCCAGATCTATGTTCCGAGGGTCGGAATGGTGGATGGCATCATCCAGGTGTTAATTGATAAAAACCTAAAATAAAAATTCAGGGAAAGAGCATACTTTCCCTGTTTGCATTGTTTTTTCATCTTCACCTGAACTTCATCTCTGATTTTAACTTTTGCCGTTCAAACACGCAAATATGAGTAAGGTGAAAG
>NZ_QEAS01000010.1:122448-155031 GCF_003130405.1 Pararcticibacter amylolyticus | reverse complement strand
TCTAAATCAGTCAAACAAGGCCTCTGCCCAAACCGACTCATTGAAATTGAGTTTCGGTGAAGCTGAGAAGCTGTTCCTCCAAAATAATCTCAGTCTTATCGCTCAGAAGTACAATGTAAACGCTGCAGATGCGCTGGTACGACAGGCTGCGTTATGGGACAATCCAACGCTTAACACCGAACAGAATCTTTATGATAATACCCATAAATTCTTCAATCACGAAAACGGCAACGGGCAGGTATATCTGGTGCTGAGCCAGGTGTTTAAAACCGCGGGCAAAAGAGGGAAGGAGGTACAGCTTGCAAAGGATGATGCAAAAATTCAACAGGCAAGCTTCGAGGACCTGATGCGTAATCTGAGGTATAACCTCCGTATAGACTTCAGCGAAGCCACCCGCCTGAATGCGCAAAGCCAGTTGTACAATACCGAAATTGCTGCCCTGAATACACTCGCAGATGCAGAGCAAAAGTCGTATAAAAGCGGGAATACCTCCTTTAAGGAGGCAGTCAGGATAAAAGCCCTGCTTTTTGGACTTCAGGCAGAGCTTACCGCAAATAATCAGCAACTGCTGTCCCTTGAAACTGAACTTAAAACTCTTCTCGCCGTTGATCCCCATTCGTTTATTGTGCCACGGGAAGAGGAAATACATCCCAATGTTTTGCCGCAAACCGACAGCCTGATTGCGAAAGCTTTGACACAACGGGCCGACTATATGATGAGTGCGCTGGATGAACAACGGGCAAAAGATAACCTGGCTTATCAGAAATCACTCGCAATACCGGATGTTTCGGCGGGAATCGTCTACGACCGGATAAACAGCTACGCTCCTCATTATTTCGGATTACAGATCGGACTTCCCATTCCTCTTTTCAACAGGAACCAGGGAAATATTAAAGCTGCCAGGTTTGATATAAAGAGCGGGGAAGCGTCGCTTAAAAATACCGAAGCTGAATTGAAAAACAGTGTGGTGGAAGCTGTAGGGCATTATAATCTTTCAGCTCAGATGCTTGCAGAACAACCGGCAGATTTTTACAGGAATTACGACCAGCTGTTTAAGGCAATGCTGAAGAGTTACCAGCAGCGCCAGATAAGCCTGATCGAATTTGTTGATTTCTTCGATTCGTATAAAGACACCCGCCTTAAAATAATAGAACAACAATATAACCTGCAAAAGGCAGCTGCGGAACTCAATTATGCAGCTGGCTCAACAGTTGTAAATCCTTAGTCAGTACAGTACCATATATAAAAAATGAAGAGACAAATAATCACCCTGGTTATCGCCGGTATATTCCTTATATCGGCATGTAAAGAAAAGAAAAGCGAAGATTCACAGGCGAAAAGCAAGGTTTGTGTCAGTGATTCCCTTTCAAAGCTTATTAAAATTGATACGGTAAAGATTGCAAATGTGAAAGATGAACTGAGTTTGTCGGGTGAGGTATCTTTTAATGACAACCGCGTTGTGAAAGTGTTCCCTTTTGCCAGCGGGCAGGTGATGGAGGTGAGAGTTTCGCTTGGCGACAAGGTGGCCCGCGGGCAGACTCTTGCTGTGATCAGAAGTGCGGATGTCGCGGGAAATTATACAGACCTGGAAACTACCCGGTCGGATCTGGCAGTGGCAAAGCGACAGCTTCAGCAGGCGGAATATCTGTACAAGAACGGCATTTCGAGTGAACGGGATTATACGGAAGCTAAAGAAAATTACAACAAGGCGCTCTCGGCAACCCGGAAGATCAGGGAGCAGATTGCTATCAACGGCCGCGGGAGTACTGGCGCAAATGGTACGTATATCATAAAAGCCCCGGAAAGTGGCTTTGTTGTAGAGAAAAATATCAGCGCCGGAAGTTATATACGCCAGGACAATGGTGCAAGCCTGTTCACCATTTCTGATATGAAGGATGTGTGGGTATGGGCAAATGTTTTTGAGAGTGATATTGCAAAAGTGAAAACGGGATATGCTGCCAAAGTAACTACTCTGGCTTATCCTGGTAAAGAGTTTGAAGGGAAGGTGGATGAAGTGAGTTCTGTGCTGGATCCTGAGAATAAGGTAATGAAGGTTAAGGTCGTTCTGCCTAATCCTGGACTGTTGCTTAAACCGGAAATGTTTACCAATGTTCTGATTACCAACAACGAGCCTTCCAGTTCTGTTGCTATACCTTCTGATGCGGTCATTTTTGACAGCAGCAAGAACTACGTGATTGTGTATAATGGTCAGTGCGATCTGCATATCCGGGAGATCAATGTGATCAAGTCTGTCGGAAACATCACTTATATAGGATCTGGACTAAAACCTGGTGAACGTGTGATTTCTAAAAATCAGATCCTGCTCTATAACGCATTGTCTGAATAAAAGAGGGGGAAGTAACATGAACAAGGTTATTAAAAATATCATACATTTTTCTTTAAGACACCGGTATCTGGTGTTTTTCCTGACCGGGATACTCGCGGTTCTCGGTGTCTGGAGTTACAGCAATACCCCGATTGAAACGTTTCCTGACGTTACGAATACGCAGATCATTATTATCGCCCAATGGCCGGGAAGGAGTGCGGAAGAAATAGAGAAGTTTATTACCATCCCGATGGAGACGGTACTTAATTCTGTACAGAAAAAGGCTAATCTGCGTACCACTTCCGCTTTTGGGCTTTCTTATATCAGGATCATATTTGACGATGATGTAGACGACGCTTTCGCCCGACAGCAGGTGCTCAGCCGGCTGGCCAATGCAGATCTGCCTGAAGGTGTGAAACCCGAGGTAGAGCCTCCATATGGGCCAACCGGAGAGATCTACCGGTATACGCTGGAAAGTAAAACGAAGTCTGTTCACGAACTCACGGCAATACAGGACTGGATACTCGACCGGCAGTTTAAGTCGGTGCCGGGTGTGGCGGATGTGAACAGTTTCGGCGGCGAGGAAAAGACTTACGAGGTTAGCGTCAATCCTGCACTGCTTCAGAAATACGGATTAAGTTCCCTGGATGTTTATAACGCTATTAACCGCTCTAATATTAATGTGGGAGGGGACGTCATTAACAAGAACGATCAGGCTTATGTGGTCAGGGGTATCGGGGTGATCAATAATATAGAAGGTATTGAGAATATCATCATTAAAAACGTGAACGATGTGCCTATTCTTGCTAAAGATATAGCCACCATCCACGAAAGCGGCCTTCCGCGGCTGGGACAGGTAAGCCGTGATAACGAAAAGGATGTAGTGGAAGGGATCATTGTGATGCGAAAGGGAGAGAACCCGGCAGAGGTGCTAAACAGGATCAGGGATAAAGTGCAGGAGCTGAATACGTCTATCCTTCCTAAAGGGGTGAAAATTAATACTTTTTACGATCGTACCGACCTGATGGACTTCTGTACAGAAACTGTCATTCACAACCTCCTGGAAGGGATTATACTGGTGACAGTGATCGTGTTCCTGTTTATGGCCGATTGGCGTACTACGGTCACAGTAGCAATCATTATTCCTCTTTCGCTTCTTTTCGCCTTCATCTGTATGAGGATGAAAGGAATGAGTGCCAACCTGCTTTCGATGGGGGCAGTCGACTTCGGGATTATTATTGATGGTGCGGTGGTAATGGTGGAAGGGCTATTCGTGGCACTTGATCACCGTGCTAAGGAGGTTGGAATGGAGAAGTTTAACGGGCTGGCCAAGATGGGGCTTTTTAAAAATGTGGGGACGGAAATGGGAAAGGCTATTTTCTTTTCCAAGCTCATCATCATCACATGTCTGATCCCGATCTTTTCATTCCAGAAGGTAGAGGGAAAAATGTTTTCACCTCTGGCGTATACGCTTGGTTTTGCATTGCTGGGAGCATTGCTGTTTACCCTTACGCTCGTTCCAGCCCTGTCGAGTATCCTTTTGAGCAAGAATGTCAGGGAGAAGCATAACAGAATTGTTCTTTTCTTCGAGAATGGGGTAACCAGGCTGTTTTCCTTCACCTACCATAATCAGAAGTTCAGCCTGCTGCTGGCATTTAGTTTTATGGTGCTCACATTTGTTTCTGCAAAGTTCCTTGGTACAGAGTTCCTGCCGGATCTTAATGAGGGCGCTTTATGGGTAGAGGCCGAACTTCCTATGAGTATTTCACTTTCGCAGGCCGAAAACATCAACCAGAAAATGATGCAGATCCTGGATAAGTTCCCTGAAGTAAAGCAAACACTTGCCCAGGTGGGACGAACCAACGATGGGACGGATCCGAAAGGTTTTTATAACGTGCAGATCCAGGTTGATCTTAAGAAAAAAGACCAATGGAGAAAGGGCTTGTCTGAAGACGAACTGATTGATCAAATGGATGGACAGCTTAAGAAGCTGCCCGGGATTGTTTATAACTACTCGCAGCCTATAAGGGATAATGTGGATGAAGCGGTTGCGGGGGTAAATGCCTCCATGGCGGTAAAGATTTTTGGTCCTGACTTTGATGTTCTCGACAAAAAAGCAGACGCTGTAATGGCCGTGCTCAAAAAAGTAAGGGGCATTGAAGACCTGGGAGTGTTGCGGAACCTGGGACAGCCTGAGTTCAGGATAGAGCTCGATCAGCGTAAGATGGCGATGTATGGAGTCAGTACTGCCGATGCAAATTCTGTTATTGAAATGGCTATTGGGGGGAAAGCTGCTTCCCAGCTGTATCAGGGAGAGAGGCGTTTCGATATTATGGTTCGTTATCAGCAGCCGTTCAGAGACGCCCAGGAAAAGATCGAGAACCTGATGGTTCCTACCCTCAAAGGAGGACGTGTGGCTATAAAGGAGATTTCGGAGATCAAGAAACTTACAGGGCCGGCATTTATTTATAGGGATAACAATACCCGGTATATAGCGGTTAAGTTTTCTGTAAGAGAAAGAGATCTTGGAAGTACGATCGCCGAGGCTCAGAAAAAAGTAAATGGGGCCGTGAAGCTCGACCAGGGATACTCGTTCACCTGGAACGGCCAGTTTGAGAACCAGATACGTGCTTCCAATACCCTCGCTCGTGTAGTTCCGGTTTGTTTGCTGGTCATTTTCCTGATCCTGTTCGTGACGTTTAACAATGTGAAGGACGCCATGCTGGTGATCCTGAACGTGCCGTTTGCACTCATCGGCGGTATCCTGGCCCTGCATATAACCGGGATGAATTTCAGCATTTCTGCGGGCATCGGCTTTATAGCGCTGTTTGGCGTCTGTATCCAGAATGGGGTTATCCTGATTTCGGTCTTCAGAAAGAACCTCATGGAGCACATGCCGCTTGATGAAGCCATATTCAAGGGGGTAATATCACGTGTGAGGCCGGTGGTGATGACCGCCCTTATGGCTGCTATCGGATTAATTCCTGCAGCGGTATCTACGGGAGTCGGCTCGGAGACTCAGAAGCCCCTTGCCATCGTCGTAATAGGGGGGCTTGTCACATCCACGATCCTTACACTCCTTATTCTGCCCGTTATTTACAGTATTTTCTATAAGTTGCTACATAGAAGAGAGAACCGGAACCTGCTCAGGAAACTGGGTGCGGTGAATGGTTAACCTTAAATAAGGCCCCGGCAAGGGGCCTTATTTCTTAAAGTTTTTCTCTAAGTTTGCAGCTGCCTGATATGTCTGTATTATTATTTACCCTCATCTTGCTTGTAGGAGCATACGCCGCCGGTTTACTTGGTTCGTTGACCGGCCTGGGAGGAGGTGTGGTACTTATTCCCCTTCTCACCCTGATCTTTCATGTCGATATCCGGTATGCGATTGGTTGTGCACTGGTGGCGTCTATTGCCACGTCGTCCGGTTCGGCAGCTGCTTATATTAAAGAAGGGATCACCAACATCAGGATCGGAATGTTTCTGGAAATTGCCACTACAACCGGTGCAATTATTGGTGCTGTGATTGCGGTATACACCGCAACCCACGTTGTTGCTATTTTATTTGGTACAGTCCTTTTATTTTCTGCTGCGATGTCGCTGAGGAAGAAGCATGAGGAGGCAGAAACAGTGGAACGAAGCATGCTGGCCAGGAAACTGAAATTAAACAGCAGTTATCCCTCGAAAGAAGGAATAGTTGAGTATAAAGTACAAAGAGTGCTGGGCGGATATTCACTGATGACCCTTGCAGGGATTATTTCCGGACTGCTGGGAATAGGCTCGGGGGCCCTGAAGGTGCTGGCCATGGATACGGTGATGAGGATTCCGTTTAAGGTAAGTACCACGACTAGCAATTTTATGATTGGAGTAACGGCGGCTGCCAGTGCTGTTGTGTATCTGCAAAGAGGATATATTGACCCGGCCCTTGCCATGCCGGTTGTTATCGGGGTGTTAGGCGGAGCTTTTACGGGATCTAAGATCCTGGTAGGTGCCAGTACAAAGAGACTGAGGCTCCTGTTTAGTGTAATTATTACTTTTCTGGCCCTGGAAATGATTTATAATGGTTTGACCGGTAAATTATGAGAAATTTTTTCAATTCTTTCAGTACCGACAGGGATGTGGCTGCGCTGGTAGGAAAACTTCTCAGGACAGGAGTGGTTACCGCCAGTATCGTTGCTTTTATAGGAGGTGTGGTTTATCTGACCCGGCATGGTGCAGAAGTTCCGGATTACAAAGTGTTCAGAGGGGCGCCGGAGAACCTCAGGCATTTTCCGGGTATCCTGGAGGGAGTCATGTCTTTTAGCGGTGCTGCGATTATACAACTGGGCGTTGTGATCCTGCTGGCCACACCCATCGTGCGCATTTTCTTTTCTGCTATCGCCTTCGCTATAGAGAAAGACTATCTTTACGTTGTGATCACGCTGATCGTGCTTGGCATTATTGTTTTCGGAATGGTAGGAGGACTTGGAGGATGATACAGGAAAGGGCGCCCATAGGGATCTTTGATTCGGGTTACGGCGGACTTACGGTCTTTAAAGAGATTTCTGCTCTCTTACCCCAGTATGATTATATTTATCTGGGTGATAATGCGCGAGTGCCTTATGGTACACGTTCTTTTGAAACCGTGTATCATTATACGCTTGAATGTGTCAACCAGTTGTTTGGAATGGGATGCCGGCTGGTTATCCTGGCCTGTAACACGGCGTCGGCTAAAGCTTTGCGCAGCATACAGCAAAATGATCTGCCCCGGTTAGACGAACTCAGGCGGGTTCTGGGTGTAATCCGGCCCACTGCGGAAGTTGTCGGAGAGTATACGCAGACACGAAAAGTCGGTATTCTTGCTACTCCGGGCACGGTTTCTTCAGAATCCTACGTACTTGAAATTGCCAAATTCTTTCCTGACGTAGAGGTGTTTCAGGAAGCATGTCCCATGTGGGTCCCTCTGGTAGAGAATAACGAGGCTGAATCGCCGGGCGCCGATTATTTCATCCGGAAGAACCTGGATAGCCTTCTTGGAAAATGTCAGGATATAGATACCATTGTTCTCGCCTGTACGCATTATCCGCTGCTGATCAATAAGATTCAAAAATATCTTCCTTCGCATATCCGTATCATTTCGCAGGGAGGGCTTGTTGCTGATAGTTTAAAGGATTACCTGTTCCGCCATCCCGAGATAGAAACCTTTTGTTCAGAGGGAGGCACTACACGGTTCCTTACGACAGAATCCTGCCTTAATTTTGAAGAAAAGGCTGCCGTGTTTCTGGGGCATGCCATCCGGTCAGAGCATGTAGAAATGTAATACAGAGTACTCTTTTAACTAATCTGACATAACCTTAATCCGATAGTGTAATAAAAGAGATACCGTTGCGTTTTGTTTGCGTACATAAAGCTGGTATCAGTATTTGGCACATAGGGGCAATTTATCTAAGTTTGCTGATCATTTGATACATCCAGAAAATATGAGTATTTCCAAAACATATAATCCTAAAGAAGCAGAGGATAAGTGGTACAGCTACTGGCTGAATAAGAAGTTTTTCCATTCGGAACCCGACGGGCGCGAGCCGTATACCATCGTGATTCCTCCTCCGAACGTCACCGGTGTGCTTCACATGGGACATATGCTTAATAACACTATTCAGGATGTATTGGTGAGAAGGGCGAGAATGCAGGGGAAAAATGCCTGCTGGGTACCCGGCACGGATCATGCCTCCATCGCCACGGAAGCCAAGGTTGTGGCTATGCTTAAAGAGCAGGGTATTGAGAAGAAAGACCTTACGAGAGAAGGTTTTCTGAAACATGCCTGGGACTGGAAGGAGAAATACGGCGGTATTATTCTGAAGCAGCTTGAGAAACTGGGGGCCTCGTGCGACTGGGACCGTACCCGTTTTACGATGGATGAAGACCTTTCGGTGGCTGTGAGAGATACCTTTATTCACCTTTATAAAAAAGGGCTGATCTACCGGGGCGTCCGAATGGTAAACTGGGATCCGAAAGGGATGACTGCTGTTTCGGATGAAGAAGTGATCAGGAAAGAGGTAAACCAGAAATTATATTACATAAAATATAAAATAGCAGAAGGGGATGGTCATATTGTTATTGCCACTACCAGGCCTGAGACAATAATGGCAGATACCGCCGTATGTATTAATCCGAACGATGAGCGGTATCACTACCTGAAAGGGAAGAAAGTCCTTGTGCCGCTTATTAACCGTGAAATTCCGGTTATTGAGGATGAGTATGTAGAGATGGATTTCGGTACCGGGTGCTTAAAGGTAACTCCGGCGCATGATCTCAACGACTATGAACTGGGATTGAAGCACAACCTGCCTGTGATCGATATTCTCAATGACGATGGTTCTCTGAATGAGAAGGCGGAGATCCTGATCGGTGAAGAGCGTTTCTCTGCCCGGAAGAAGATCGCACGCTTACTTGAAGACGCAGGCCAGCTTGAAAAAGTAGAGGATTATAAATCTCAGATAGGCTTTTCAGAACGCACAGATGCAGCGATAGAACCGAAGTTATCGCTGCAATGGTTTGTAAAGATGGAGGAGATGGCAAAGCCGGCCCTTCAGTATGTATTAGAGGGAGACGTAAAGCTTATCCCCGATAAGTTCATTAATACCTACCGCCATTGGATGGAGAATGTGAAAGACTGGTGTATCAGCCGTCAATTGTGGTGGGGACAAAGGATTCCTGCATGGTATAATGAAAAAGGGGAATGGGTTGTGGCGAAGGACAGGGAAGAGGCTGCAATTGAATTCAGAAATGCAGGAAAGAACTTTACAGAGATCACCCAGGACGAGGATGTGGTAGATACCTGGTTCTCTTCATGGTTGTGGCCGATGTCGGTGTTTGATCCTTCTGTCTGCGGCCATCCTGAACAAAAAGGGAATGCTGATATTAACTATTATTATCCTACCAACGATCTTGTTACCGCTCCCGAAATCCTTTTCTTCTGGGTTGCACGGATGATCATGGCAGGTCACGAATTCCGGGGAACTGCCCCCTTTAAGAATGTATATCTCACAGGGATAGTGAGAGATAAAATTGGCAGAAAGATGTCAAAGTCCCTGGGAAATTCCCCTGACCCAATAGAACTGATCAGCAAATTTGGAGCAGATGGTGTCCGTGTAGGGATGCTTTTGTGTTCCCCAGCGGGCAATGATCTGATGTTCGACGAGTCATATTGTGAGCAGGGAAGAAACTTTGCCAATAAGATCTGGAATGCATTTCGCCTGGTAAAGGGCTGGACTGTTGATCCTGAGCTTGTGACCGAAGCATGTAATGAAGCCTCTGTTAAATGGTTTGAATGCAGGTTTAATGAGGCTTTGACCAGTATAGAAAACGATTACCAGCAGTATCGTTTGTCGGAGGCTCTGATGTCGGTATACAAACTGGTATGGGATGATTTCTGCTCCTGGTACCTGGAAATGATCAAGCCGGCTTATCAGCAGCCTATCGATCAGGCAACTTTTGACGCCACGAAAGGCTTCTTCGAAAGGATACTCAAGCTTCTTCACCCTGTCATGCCTTTCCTGACGGAAGAGCTCTGGCATGATGAAGTGTTTGGGAAAAGAGAGGAAATGGATTGCTGCATCGTTGCTCCTTATCCGGTTGCAGGAGAGGCAGATGCTGTGCTTTTGGGAGAAATGGAGATCGTAAAACAAGTGATCTCGGAGATAAGAAATATCCGGAACAGTAAACAGATCTCTCCGAAAGAGTCCCTGCCTTTGGTCATTAAATCTAATTCGCCGATAAAGTACGACGACTATCTTGGAATTATTAATAAGCTTGCCAACGTAAGTGACGTGACATTCTCCAACGATAAAGTGAGCGGAGCATCCAGCTTCATTGCCGGCCGTGATGAGTTTTTTGTAAGCCTGGAAGGGAATATTGATGCGGAGGCGGAACGTGAACGGATTACAAAAGAACTTGAGTACCTGCACGGATTTCTTAAATCTGTTACCATAAAACTTTCGAATGAAAGGTTTGTACAAAATGCTAAGCCTGAGATTGTTGAAAATGAACGGAAGAAACAGGCCGATGCCGAAGCAAAGATCACTATCCTTGAAGAAAGCCTTAAAATGTTAAAATAAATGAGAAAAATAATTCTGTCTGCCTTCCTGTTATGCCTTATGGCCTGTCAGCAACCTTCTGTTAAACAGGAGAAGGTTGCTGAAAAAAACGAAGTTGATCCTAAAGTCCTTGTTTCCTGTGATGGTATAGGAGAAGTGAAAGTGAGCGACAGCTATGCTGACCTGGAGAAAAAGTTTGGCAAAAAAGCGCTCGTTGAACATGAGAATAATATCTCAGGAAAGTATCTGAGTTTGTGGGAGGGGAAACCGAAACAGATAAATATTTATTTTAAGGAAAGGTCCAGGCCATTCAATAAAATAAAATATATTGAGACCGGTGCCTCTGATGCACCTTATATGACCGGCGATAGTATCAGGGTTGGGTTGTCTTTACCTGATCTTGTGAGGCGAAACGGTCACATGCCTCTTACCTTTAACAATTTCTATACGGATGAAGATAATGGACTGATCACCAGTTTTAATAATGGGGATATCTCAAAAGGCAACCCTTGTCTTGAAGGAAGACTTGAATGGGTAAGTCAGTCGAACATCTATAAGGATGCATTTGATGCGTTCAAGAAAAAGAAAGTGGTAGAATCGTCAGATAATATTGTTAAGAAAATGGAGGTGATGCTCGGAAGTTTTCGGGTAACTGCAAAACAATAGAACGCCGCAATTTATTTATATACAAATGCAAGCTTATGCGTAACGCTCTTTTGCTTTTCCTGGCGGTATTCTTTCTGGCCTGTAATAGTTCCGATAAACATAAGAAAACGGGAGGAAAGATCTTTTCTATCGCAGATAACCAGGAGGGTGAAGATGAAATAACTTGCTGGGGTATAGGCGGGATAGAGCTGGATAATGATCTGACTTCTCTTGAGGAAAAAGCGGGTAAGGAAAATGTATCAATGGATTCCCTTTTCCTTGAAGGGGATTTTGACGGCTTTGTCACAACGCTATGGAAGGGGAGTGATAGGGAAATCGTGGTTCACTGGAAAGAAAACCAGGCCCCCTATACTAATATTGAGTTTTTGGAAATATCCCGCCCCTCGTCGCCCTATCATTTTGTTAACGGGATAAAGATCGGGACGTCCCTGAATGATATCGTGAAACTTAACGGAGATACGCCGGTCTCTTTATATGGCTTTGGATGGGATTATGGTGGTACTTTCGTTGATTTTAACAAAGGAAAGCTTGCTGGCGAGATCCCTTGTTTTGGTGGGGTATTCGCTTTGCCTGACAGTTTACACACCGAAGATGTAAAAACTGTCATGGGTGATATGAAGATAAGCTCTGCCGATCCGGTATTTAAAAAGTACCAGGCAAGCCTTGAAAAGATCAGGGTAAGAAATCTGTAGTTATAAGTCCTTCAGGTATTCCGGCAAGGCTTCCAGAAACTGGTAGCTTTTTCTCTCAAAATCTACTTTGCAATAGTAATGACACAGCCCATTGCTGACGGCGAGAAGGGGGATCCGGTGAACAATATTATACCGGGCAATCTGATCAAAGACTTTCTGGGTGATCGGGATTGACGGCGCTTTACATTCAATCATCAACACTTTTTCTCCCTTCGAGTTGAAAGCAACAATATCGGTACGTTTCTGAAGGGTATTCAGTTTTAATCCCCCTTCCAGCCTGATAAGAGATTTTGGATATCCCTTTTGTGCTATCATGAACTGCACAAAATGTTGTCTGACCCACTCTTCAGGGGTTAATACCAAGTATTTTTTTCTTATGTCATCAAAAATATAATGAACTCCTGCATCATGCTTTATCCTGAACGGATAGGGAGGTAGATTCAATTGTACCGGCTCAAACATCCGTGCAAAAATCGGAAAAAAAGCTGAGTTGTCCGGTAGTCCTTGTATGACAGTTTAAGGGTTTGCTATTATCAGGGTCATCTTTTAAATAAGGTGTTTTAAAAGATGACCCTGGATTTTTATTGAGTTAGGGGAACATTAGGTCTTAACGTCCGTCGCCATCCAGGAGATTCCCCAAGCCCCCTAAGATACTGCCTTCTTCTTTCCTGGGGCCTGTTCCATACTGAAGGATCCTGGCAGCCAGTCTGCTTACTGGTAACGTTTGGATCCATACCTTGCCCGGGCCGCGCAGGGTGGCAAAGAAAACTCCTTCTCCGCCAAAGATGGTATTCCGGATACCGCCGACAAACTGAATGTCATAATCTACGCCATGGGTGAATCCAACTAGGCAGCCCGTATCTACTTTTAACAGTTCTCCCGGTTGTAGTTGCTTTTCAAGGACATGGCCGCCTGCATGCATGAAGGCCATTCCGTCGCCTTCAAGCTTTTGCATAATGAATCCTTCTCCTCCGAACAAACCAGTTCCAAGTTTACGTTGAAATTCAATGCTTACACTCACACCTTTCGCTGCACATAAAAATGCATCTTTCTGGCATATTACACGACCTCCCAGGTGATAAAGATCAAGCGGAATGATCTTGCCGGGATAAGGAGATGCGAAGCTCACGCTTTTCTTTCCATAGCCGACATTCGTGAATGCAGTCATAAACAGGTTCTCCCCTGTCAGAAGCCGCTTTCCTGCACTGAAGAGCTTTCCTAAGATCCCACCTGTCTGCTGGCTGCCGTCTCCGAAGATGGTTTGCATTTGGATTCCGTCATCCATCATCATAAAGGCACCGGGCTCTGCTACTGCTGTTTCGTTTGGATCGAGCTCTACTTCTACATATTGCATTTCTTCTCCGAAAATGCGGTAATCTATTTCATGGTTGCTTATCATACTGCTTAGATTATTATCACTTCTGAAAATTACATTTTCCTTCTGAAAAAATGAAGTGTGAAGAACTATTCTAAATAGTAGAAAGTGTCAATAATCTGTAAACTTTGTTATGTTTTGTTTGTTGAATGTCATCGGAGGGATCGGGCGAGATGGCTTGTTATTAGCCGTATAACATCATAAGATACGCTTATAATGTTGCAGGCAAGTATGGTAAAACCAATTTATGGCTAAATTCAGGAAACTTAAACGCTTTCTATTTAAGCATAACTTAATCCCGCCGCATCGGTGGAGAAAATACGCTATAGTTGCTGTTGGCGCTTTTATCGGTCTGGGTTTTTATGTACTGCGTTTAAGTAATGCAGCTTCCTACCTGTCTGACGATCCCCAGGCTTGTGTGAATTGCCACCTGATGAATCCTCAGTATATTACCTGGAACCACAGTTCACACCGGGAGGTAGCCCATTGTAATGACTGTCACGTGCCTCATAACAATGTTTTCAGCAAATATTATTTTAAGGCTAAAGATGGCTTGTATCACGCGTCAATTTTTACGCTTCGTGCTGAACCACAGGTGATCAAGGCGAAGCATGCTTCACTGGAAGTCATTCAGGATAATTGTATCAGATGTCATCAGGACCAGGTAACAGACGCGAAAATGGCCGGGTTTGTAGATGACCACTTTGGAAAAAGAACAGACCGGACCTGCTGGGAATGCCACCGTGATGTGCCTCATGGAAAGGTAAAAGGCCTTTCCTCAGTCGGCTTACAAATAGAACCCATCAGAATATACAGAACCTCGGAAATGACTGTCGTCCCTGATTGGCTGAAAGAATCAATGAACGAAGAAAAACAAAAAGACGCCCAAAAGAAATAATATCATGAAGAACTGGATCCTTTTTATTGCTACAGTAGTTATTGTGTTCCTTTTGTCCATGCTGGTCTATTCCATCATGGACAGGAGAGCAGAAGCGAGATTTGCGTATCATCCTAAAGTACAGATAGAAGGAATTGAACCGCGGGACACCCTTTGGGGAATGAACTACCCCAGGCAATATCAATCATACCAGAAGACTCAGGACACCTCTTTTAAAAGTAAATACAATACCAGCGGTTTCAGGGATGCATTGGAAGAAAACCCTGAAACTATTATCCTATGGGCCGGGTATGCTTTCAGTAAGGGATATAATCAGCCCCGAGGGCATAACCATGCCGTCCGTGATGTACTGGCGTCTGTACGCATAGGAGCTCCTAAAGAGCCGGGGGCAGGGGTGATGCCCAGCACCTGCTGGACATGTAAAAGTCCGGATGTTCCCAGGCTCATGAAAGAACTTGGCGTAACGGAGTTTTACAGTCACAAGCTCTCAGACTTCGGCAGTCAGATTATTAACCCGATCGGGTGTGCTGATTGCCATGACCCCAAAACTATGAATCTTACGATTACCCGGCCGGCATTGGTAGAGGCTTTTCAGGCAATGGGGAAGGATATAAACAAGGCTTCTCACCAGGAGATGCGCTCGCTGGTTTGTGCGCAGTGTCATGTGGAATATTACTTCGATAAAAAAAGACCCGGAGCGCCAAAAGCACAATATGTTACTTTCCCATGGAAGGATGGGCAGAGCGTAGAGGCGATGGAAGCATACTATGACAAGATTGATTTTGCCGACTGGGTTCATCCCCTCAGTAAGGCAAAGATGCTGAAGGCTCAGCACCCCGATTATGAGATCTATTCGTTCGGCATCCATGCGAAACGCGGAGTATCATGTGCAGATTGCCACATGCCTTACGGGACGGAGGGTGGACAGAAATTTACGGATCATCATATAGGTTCGCCACTTGCCAATGTGGAGAACTCGTGCTTTGTATGTCACCGGGAAAAGGTTTCCGACCTTGTCAACGATGTGTACGAGCGCCAGACCAAAGTAAAACAGAGTATTTCCCAGCTTCAGCGTCATGTAGCAATGGCTCATCTGGAGGCAGAACAGGCATGGAAACTGGGGGCAAAGGAGGCACAAATGACGAATATCCTAAAGGGTATCAGGCATGCCCAGTGGCGCTGGGATTATATTGCAGCATCTCATGGCGCAGGGTTTCATGCTCCTCTTGAGTCGAGCCGCATACTTGCTTCCGGATTAACAATTATCCAGGATGTAAGGGTAGAACTGGCAAGGGTGCTGGCATCCCTGGGGCATAATAAGCCGGTAAAAATGCCAAATCTGAGCAGTAAGTCAGAGCTCCAGGCTTATATTGGTGTGAACCTGGAGAAAGAGAAGATGGAAAAGGCAGAATTCCTTGAGAAGGTGGTACCTCAGTGGTTGAAAGAAGGTAAAGCCCGTGAGTCGAAAATGAAGGTAAATATGCTTAATTAACACGGGTATCTTAAAATCTGAAAACCGTATGAGGAAGTCTTTATACGCTGGCTGGGTATTTGTCTTTGCTTGCTATATCTCCCCCGCTTATTCCCAGTTTAATATCGATGGACAGTTCATACCCCGTGCAGAATTCAGGAATGGCTATGGAAAGCTGATCAGTAAAGATGCAGACCCTGCTGCATTTGTAGCACACCGGCTGAGGTTGCAGGCGGGGTATAAGCAGGATGCTTTTACCTTTTATGCAAGTGTTCAGGACATCCGTACCTGGGGAAGCACCTCTCAGGCTAAAATCAGTGACGACTTTTTATCGCTGTATGAGGCATGGCTGGAAACCGGTTTGGGAAACAACTGGAAGATCAGGATTGGGCGCCAGGAACTAAACTTTGATAACGCCCGCTTTCTGGGAAACCTCGACTGGGCACTGCAGGGACGTTCCCACGATTTTATCCAGGTAAAATATGAAAAAGACAAACTTAACTTTCAGTTAGGCGGAGGGTTTAACCAGGACGGTCAGAAGCTTAGCGGAAATGTATTTACTGTGGCTAATCAGTACAAAGCAGCACAGTTCGCACGGTTAGGTAATACAGCCGGGCCGTTTGAATATTCATTGCTGCTGTGGAACGATGGCAGACAATTTACCAGGAACGATGCTTCCGGTGCAGTGGCTGAAAAGCATACCTATTACCGGCAGACAATCGGACTTCCAACTTTGAAATACAAGGTCAGAAACACGTTGTTATCGGGTTTTTATTATTATCAGCTGGGAAAGGACCCGCAGGGGCGTAAAATGAGGGCATACGACGCGAGTGCCCTGATTACACAGCAATTGAACATTGACAGTGCCGTTTCCAGGACGCTTCGTATTGCAGGAGGAGCTGAGATACTCAGCGGAACTTCCGGCAATAATACGGCTTCTGTGAACCGCTCGTTCTCTCCTTTGTATGGAACGAATCATGCACATAATGGATATATGGACTTGTTTTACGTGGGCGGTGCTCACGAAAACAGTGTAGGTTTACAGGACTATTTCGTTAAGGCGAGACTTGATTTCAATTCGAGGTTCTTTACGCAGCTGGATGGGCATGGCTTTTTCTCGCAGGCGAATGCGTATAATTCAACGGGCGAACGGATGAAACGTCATCTGGGCACAGAGCTTGACCTTAGTGCAGGGTATATTTTTAACCAGGCGATTTCCCTGCAAGGGGGATACAGCCAATTTTTTCATTCAGACACTTTTGAAACGATCCAAAATAATGGGACACTGAAGAAGGGGCAGAATTGGGCCTATGTGATGTTGATTTTCAGGCCCACTATGAAGAATAAATTCATTGGTGTTTTACTCTAGCTTCATGTCTTATTCAAAATTTATTTTTTCTACCCGTATTTCTCTTGTTTTACTTATTGCTTTTGCTGTCTCATGCGCGGTAGCAACTTTCATTGAAAATGATCATGGTACAGCTGTAGCGAGGGCACTGGTGTATGAGGCATGGTGGTTTGAGCTGATCATGCTCTGGCTTTCGGTGAATTTCCTGGCACATATCAGGCAGTATAAGTTGTTCCACGCAAACCGGTGGCCGGTAGGCCTGTTTCATGTCGCCTTCGTCATGATAATCCTGGGTGCAGGCGTGACCCGCTACCTCAGCGAAGAGGGAGTGATCCATATACGTGAGGGAGAAAAAGAAAACGTGTTTTATACCAATAGCCGTTACCTGCAGTTCAGGCAGCACGGGGCGCAGGCTAAGCGTTTTGATATACCGGTCACGCTTATCCATCATAATTTTAAATCCGAAACATATCATGCAGAATGGGAAAGCAACTCGTTCAGCGTGACATTCGAAGAATATGTAAAGGGGGCGAGAGAGGAAATTACCACTGGAAAAGATACGTATCTTGATCTGGCAGTGGCTCTTGGAGAGGGACGGGAAGATCATCTGATAAAGGCGGGGCAATCATTATCAATGGGCAATCTTTTGCTCGGAACCAGTGCGGAGACAAAGGCACCTGTGAAGATTTTTAAAAAGGATAGTACCTGGATGATCAACAGTTCCGTGCATCTGCAGTCCATGGAAATGGCGTCGCAGAAAATCGATATGCTTCATGCCGGTGAATTAAGGCCTCTGAAGTTGCGGTCTCTCTATCAATGGGAGGGAGGTGCATTTCTCGTGAAAGCAGTTCACGAAAAGTCCGGGTTAAAGTACCGGCCGGAAAAGGATGAGAAGCTGGCAAAAAATCTGCCCGATGTGGTGAAGTTAAAGATCGCTGACGATCAGGGGAGTGCTGTTTCAGAGGCTTATATTAGGATGGTAACTATGAAGCCGGCCTGGCATCCCTTTACCTACAACGGAAAAGAATTTGCGGTTACGTACGGGCCGAGGGCTGAAACCCTGCCTTTTTCACTTTTTCTGGATGATTTTCAGCTGGTGCGCTATCCGGGAAGCCAAAGTCCCGAGAGCTACGCCAGTGAACTGAAAGTGATGGACGGGGCTACCGTATTCCCGTATCGTGTGTTCATGAACAATGTTTTGGATTACAGGGGCTTCCGCTTTTATCAGTCATCGTATGATACGGATGAAAAGGGCACAGTATTATCGATAAACAGAGACAGGCCCGGAACGTACCTGACGTACCTCGGTTATACCTTACTGGCGGTGGGAATGATATTCACATTCTTCGCTAAAGGAAGCAGGTTCAGTCTGCTGAATAAAAAACTTAGTTCCGTGCGCCGGAAGGCAGCTCTTGCCTTTATTGTTTTCTTTAGCTTACTGGGTTCTGTCATGGCTCAGGCACCACTTAAGATTCCGGTAGTTCCCCGGGAAAAGGCTGCGGAGTATGGTAAATTGATTGTACAGGACCTGGATGGCCGTATGAAGCCGCTTAATACACTCGCAAATGAAATTATTCGCAAGATCAGCGGACGATCTTATGTTGAGCTGCCGGCAGATTCAGGTAACGTAAGGCTATCTTCCGAACAGTTTCTTCTGGCTGTACAGATAGACCCGGTGTTATTCAGCCGTTTACCTGTCATCAGGATTGATAAGGAAAAATCTCATCTCGCCTTTCTCGCCTTGCAGAAAAAACCTTCTGAAAGACTCAGTTTTCGCGACTTTGTGAATAAAGACGGTGATTATCTTCTGCATGATCTCGTTGAAGAAGCCAATAAACTGAAGCCTGCAGAACGAAATGAGGGGCATAAGGAACTGCTGAAAACAGACGAACGCTTTAATATTTTTTATGCATTATTAACCGGCGATTTTCTCCGGATCTTTCCCAATAAGCAGGATAAAAACAATACATGGTTTACCAGTCAGGAATCTCAGAAGGGCTTCGCCGAAGATGATGCGCGCTTTGTTGAAAATATCACTTCTCTGTATCTGGCAGGGTTGCAGAAGGGAATGGAAACAGGTGACTGGAAGCAGGCTGATGAAACGCTTGACTATATCCATTTATTCCAGAAAAAAGCAGGCAGTAAAGTGTATCCTTCAGAAAGTCTGATCAAGGGAGAGATTTTGTATAATAAACTGAACCTGGGAAACCGGCTGTTCGGAATTTTCTGGCTTCTTGGCGCCATTCAGCTGGTGCTGGCGATCACGTTATTATTCAAAGAATCTAAGCATCTTGAAAGAGCCTGGATCACTGGAAAAGTCCTGAGCTGGCTGGGGCTTCTGGTGTTCACTTTCCACCTTGGGCTAAGATGGTATATCGCTAAGCATCCACCCTGGTCTGATGGTTTTGAAATGCTGGTTTTCGTTGCCTGGGGAATCCTTTTATTTGGTCTTCTTTTTTCCGGTAAATCAAGGTTTACGATACCACTGGGACTGCTGTTTTCGGGGACTCTGCTGTTTGTTGGTTTTCTGGACTGGCTTAATCCCGAAATTACCAACCTTATGCCGGTGCTGCATTCGTACTGGCTAAAGATCCATGTAGCGATTATAGTCAGTTCCTATGCGCCTCTCGCGCTGGCAGCGATCATCGCTCTTCTGACTATATTGCTGCTGATCTTTAAACCCATTGCACCAGGCACAAAATGGTGGCTCAGCATCCAGGAATTGAGTATTGTAAACGAGATGGCCATCACTATCGGCTTGTTTCTTCTTGCAATTGGTACTTTCCTTGGCGGCGTTTGGGCTAACGAGAGCTGGGGGCGTTACTGGGCATGGGATCCTAAGGAAACCTGGGCCCTTATTTCGGTAGTCGTATATGCGTTCGTGCTCCACCTGCGCCTCATTCCGGTTTTAAAAAATGCGCTGGTTTATAATCTTGCCTCTCTCTGGGCATTTTCTTCTATCATCATGACTTCATTCGGCGTAAATTATTATTTGTCTGGGTTACATTCTTACGCCGCCGGAGACCCGGTACCTGTACCGGTATGGGTATACTGGGTGGTTGCTGTATTACTGGCAATATCGGCCATCGTAATACTAAGATACAGGAGGCTGGAGAAAAAGGATAAAGAAAGGCTGGTGGTATGAGGCTGTGATTGTTACCCGGTAAATATAAACAGAGAAGGAAGTTTTCACTTACCTCTCTGTTATCATCCTCCTCCCTTCGCTGTGTGCATTAAATTCTGGAGCATACATACACTGAATAGAGCAGATTCCGGTTGAATAATTGCCTGGCTGAGCAACTCTGAGCGAGTATTCGAACACGTAGGATCCTTTGTTCAGGTGATCGATGAAGAAGTTGGTTGCGACATCCCTGGTAACCTGATAATACGGAAGTCCATCCTGGTATTTAAATGAGGAAAGAACATCAACAGGGTCCGTCCCCGAGGGGCGCATATCCTTTAAATGGATATATTCATAATCCTGATCCGCCTTCAGATAGATAACTACCCTTAGCAGGTCTCCGGTTTTAGGTGTGTGCAAGGCATCGACTGGACTGAGCACTTCTCCCGTCTTCTCTTTTTTGACAACGAAATACTTTCGTTCAATGCTCATGCTGGAAGAAGAAGGGGTGATCTTATTCATCTTCTCTGTATACTGCCAGTGGAGCGCCCCCCAACTGACGACATTCCCATTGTTCGTCACCTTAATGTTTCCAATCTCCGGTTTAATTTCACTGCCAGTCCAGTTAGTCTTAATATAGCCAGATCCGCTTTCTCTCTGAATATCTGGCTTCAGGTTGGCAAGAGATTCATTATTTATTCTGATGGTAGTACCGCTGGTTCTGCTGAGAATTGTGTCTCCCTGTAACAACAGAGCATGGCAGGCAGCTGCTGTGGCCTTCGTGGTTTGCCAGTTATTTGTTTGTTTATTTCTCAAAAGCCATATCTTCATTTCCTGGACAGCTTTTTCGTGACCTCCTGCTTCAGTAAAGAGGGAGATTAACAGGGATTGGGTTTCGACTGTTGATTGGCTCCAAAACCGGCCGGACCGGTTCTGAGTCCAGTACATTCCCATCTCCTGTGAATGCTGTGCTCTTTCCTTTAGGGAGCGGATAATTTTTTGTGCGACCTGAGGCCTGTCGTAATGGAGCATTGTAAGGGCGATCATTGCCTGTTCATAAATGTCCTCCGATGTCCAATCCTTCTCAGCTTTAGCGAGATAGAGTTTGCTGATCCCACGGAGTTTATTGTTTAGTGCCACATCATTGAAAAAGCTGCGGGTGTACCATGCATGGATCTCAATAGAAGAAAGTGGGTCAGAATTGCTATTCTTATTATTTCTTGTAGTTTGCAGCTGACTTTCTTCGATTCTGGTATCCAGGTATGCCAGCAATTTTCGTTTAATGTTCTTAAGTTTGACATCATTTCCTGTAGCAGCTTTAAGCTGATAAAGCTGACCAATACCAGCCAATATATGCTGACTGATATAACGGTCGGATCTGCTGCCGCTGAACCAGGGAAAGCCTCCGTCTGCAAGCTGCATTTTGGATAGCTTATCAATCGTTTGTATTTGCTCGTGACTTAATTTATTAAGGTCAAAAAGGAGTGCTATGCGCTTTTTCTGTTCACTCTCGCTCGCTGCATTCCGCAGCCAGGGACTTTCTTCGAGCAGAAGGTTTTTTAGTTCGGGGTTTTTCTCAAGATTGGACTGTAAAGCCTTACTGCCAGATGCTTTCCATTGTTTGAAAGTTTGGGCTATTGCAGGTAAAGATTGAATGATTGAAGCAGAGAGACTGTTGGCAAAGTACCTGCTGAATGTCTGCTCTGAGCAATCATAGGGAAATTCTATCAGATAGGGCATTGCCTGTACCGCATACCAAACCGGATTTTCGGTATATTCAAGTGTAATCGATTTGCTGACTAAGGTGGAGCTGTTGTTGTTGAGTAATTTATCGAGTCTGAAGACGGACGTCTGACCTGGACGAACCATCATAGGTAGTGATTCGTTTACCAGCATCCGGTCAGACAACACGGGTACGGTGTTTTCTTCTCCGTCTGAATGGCTTTCTGTTGACGCTGTGAGCCGGTAAGTTAGCGCTTCAAGATCTGATGGAATAGCTAACTTAAAAGATACCGCTTCGTTGGTACGTGCCTTTACAATAAGGGATTGTTTTTCTTGTCCGGGATCGGCAAGCAGTGATATAGGTCGCATGGTTACAGCATTAAAAAGGCTCAGACCTATGTTTGCTGTTACGTTGTGGCTGGTGAGGTTGGCGACTCTTGCAGAAATGCTGATCGTATCTCCTTCCCTGAAAAACCGTGGCATGTTAGCACCTACCATTAATTGCTTTTGTGTAATTACGTCTTGTTCGATATAGCCATATGCAAACTCGCGGGTATGGGCCAGGGCTCTGAACTTCCATCGGGTCATCGCTTCAGGTGTGGTAAATCCGATTGCAACCTCTCCTTTTTCATCGGTACGAAGTTGAGGATAAAAGAAGGCCGTTTCATTGAAATTCTTACGAAGTTTTATTGCCGGTACCTGGCCTGCCTTTGAAGCAGGAACAGTCGGTTCATCCAGCCGCATTTCAGCATTCGGATCGCCTTCAATTGACTTAACACCCGGGTCTGAAATCTCAAGTGATGCGAAATTGTGAACTGTATTGTCTTGTACTATTGTGGGTTGCGTCATTCCCATTCCGCGTATTCTGAAAGTAGATATAGCTCCTGTGATCGTTGACTTTCTATGTTTGCTTTGTCCTGTGATGACTGCTTCTCTCTGTGTTTCATCTTTTGACTTGAGAAGGAGTTTCAGTTTTCCGGGTGATGTTAATTTTCGTTGAAGTTTGAAATATCCGGTGCTGGAAATGACGATTATTCCCCCAACCGGCACTTTCATTTTAAACTCTCCTTTGGAATTGCTTACAGTAGATATCTTACTGTCTTTTATTGATACGGAGACACCTGCCAGGGGATGGTTATCGCTGGCGTCCAGTATCAGGCCTTTTATGATATTTCCCTGCTTAATAAACGCCGCATTTTTAACGTATTCTTCTTCCAGCCTTTTGTCTCGCTCTCTCATTTTTTCCCTGTCGCGAAGAAACTGCCTGTATTCTTCAAATCCTTCATTATACCCACCAAAATAACTATAGCCCAGCAGATCAATGTTTTCGTAATTTCTGAAGCTTAATGCATAGTCCTTATAGGTGAAGGATAGAGGACTGCTAATGGTATTGTTAACGAACCGGAAACTGTTCCAGGAGAAGGCGTTAGAAAAAGAATCACTTGATGGGATTGACCAGTTTTGCGGGTAGGCAATATTGTCGAGAGAAGCATCGTACATGCCAGCTAATAGTTCGGCTGCTTTTCCCTGATTTTTGTAGTTTGTGATCTGTAGTTTCCATTGTTCTTTCTGGCCGGTTTCAAGCTGCTCTCTGAAGGTAAGTAGTTTTATGTTAAGAGCTTTCTCCGGGCTTTTCACAAAGATGCGATGACTGCTGGTGTAAAGCCTGTTTTGGAAAACAGAAAGAAATTGAACCGTCAGGTTTTTAGCATTAAAAAACGGAATTCTGATCTTCTCTTGTGTTTGTACATCTATCCATTTTGAAGAAATGATCTCTGTTTTGTCAAGTACTTCCATTAATATAAAAGTGTGACTTGCGTTGCCAACAAGGAATTCGGCTTCTTGTCCGGGCTCTGCCGCTGTTATAACAGGGATTATAGCATCTGTATAGATAGTATGAGGCGATTGGTTATTCAAGTACTTGAAGTATAGTATTGAGGAAGCTGTGTCTCCTGTGGTAGTTCTTGCCTTCACAATCATTTTATATGTGCCTGAAGATTTTCCAGTCATTCCAGGCAGCGTAATTACTGTAGCTGCTGATGTATCTGACAGACTCTCTGTATGGAGCACTTTCTCTTTTTGAAGCCATTGGGCCGGATTATCTTCATTTTTCCACGGATACTCCGGGAACAGCCTCTTGTATTCTTCCCTATCCATGAGTTGCTGGTCGGGAATGCTCCAGAGTTTCTGTTTTAACAGGTGTGTTGGCTGTTGTAATGAATAGATTTCTGTGTTAATAGTTCCTTTTAGTTTTTCGCCGTTGGGAGTAGTCAGATCAACATGCAGTTTTGCGGTGTCTCCTGAAAATAGGATTGATGGAAAGGCAGCAGATAGTCTATAGCTGCGAGACCCGACAATAACATCTCCGGTAGCTGAGTGTGTTTCTCCTGTAGCATCGGTAACATCTGCGCTGATTTGATAACGGAAAAATGCCTCTCCCTTTATTTTTTCATCGGCTATGGCTTTAAACGGGATGGAATAGTTTCCCTGGTTATCGGTAAAGACTGTGTCTGTCTCTATTTCTAAAGGGTTGCTGTAAATGTATCGTCCTGACGATCCGTAAATTGCTGTCGCAGCATCATGATCAAAATCCAGCGTGCGGGTTATCCTATACACGAGCCGTGCCTGGGACAGGCCATATCCTGAAAAGGCTTTTACTCTGCCCCGGATAATTACTGTGTCGTTCAGCCGGAAGCTGCCTTTTACAGGTAAAAATTCGATGTTGAAAGACGGTCGCTTATATTCTTCTACTTTAACGGTTATGCTTCCGTCGGGAGTACGGATACTTATATCTCCATTCAGGATATGTTGGGGAACAACGAATTCGCCGCTGAACGAACCGTATTCGTTCGACGTTAGAAGAAGCGAGCTGATTTCTTTGTTGCTGCCGTCTTTAAACGTTACTGTAGTCTTTTTTTCGGGAATAATATCTGTTTTGTCGTTCAGGTTCCGTAATTCAATGCCTTTGAAATGGATGGTTTGTCCCGGACGGTATATTTGCCTGTCAGTGAACAGGATTGTTTTTTCTTTAAGCTTTTTATCGACCTCTCTGGATCTTAGCCATCCCCCTTGTTTTTCCGTTAGTGTATCGGTTCCGAAGTTTAGCTGGAGGTCAAAAGACGAAACAGAAAGCTGGCTTGTTTTTAATCTTCCATTTTTATCTGTAATCCCTTTATGAATATAACCTGAGGGTAAAGGCTTGGATTTCTTTTCATAATCGTGCCGGTAAAGCAATACCCCGACATCTGGGAGAGGAGCTCCGCTTTCCCTGTCTGTCACCTGGATCTCAACCCTGGAATCAGGATTTTTCCTGTTTACGAAAGCGAGGCGGCTGATGCGGAAATCTAAGAGCTGGGTGAACGAAGTGTCCTGTACTTCCGATCTTCCTGCAAGAAGAACATAAATGCCGGGCTTTAGCGAGTCTACTTTGAATTCGGCAGAGTGCATCCTGTAATCCTCCTGGCCGGGGAGGTTGAGCGTGAATTCCTGTACTTTAGAACACTTAGAAAGGACGTCTAAAACAGCTGAGCTGGCAACATGGAATCTGGTGTCGTTTTGATATATGCCGAATGCAGTACCGAAGGATCGAGTATACCGGTCAAACTGAGTTGATGTCAGCTTATAGATCTGAATTTTTACCTGATCTATATTCCGGTATTCCAACAGTGCCGGAAACGGCCTGCCGGGGACGTTTGTTTCCTCTGCTGTCACCTGAATTTCGGGGGTTTCCAGTTGCGCTAATAGTTTTAATGCGTTTTCTGCTCCTGGGCTTCCCGGAAATGAAGCGGACGCTTTTTTAAAAAGATCGTGTGCTGTTCTAAGGCTGTCTTTTTCCTGGTAATATTGTCCTGCCAGAACAAGAGCGTCAGTTCCTAAAGGCTTATCTGAGATATCATTTGCTGTTCGAAGCAAGGCATTTTGGTAGAGCGAGTCTTTGTCTGGTAAGGGAGAATTGTTATAAAGAAATTTTAACCGGCGGAGGTCGATATCGGCCAGCACTTCGCGATGGACTTCATTTAAATGAAACCGGGAGGCTTGCTGCAAGTACCTGATCCCTTTGAAATAAGTGGAGGTAGTATCGGAGGTCTGGATGTTCAGTCTTACGAATAAGCCTGCATTATCGAAAAGACGACGGTCTCTAAGCGTGAAGGGAAGCCGTGGTTCAGGTAATGCAGGTTCTTCGTTAAGGTAGAAATTAAGCGCGCGGTGGACCAGCAGGTCATATAACGTTGGTCGCAAATGACGTGTTGCGGTGTCTCCGGTTAAAGCATTTTCTATTATAGATACAGGTGTTTTCTGCAAGGTTGTAGTGTCGCGAAGAGAAAGAGCGTATAAACGGCTGCACTCTTTCACAATGGTTTTTAGATCCCAGCGGTTAATATCGGGATCCGGTTTTTCAAGCCGGGAGCGTTGCATAAACTGCCACTTGTTTTCGGTATAGTATTTCCAGTACATCTCGGCCAGCAGGGACTGGAGAACAGGCCTAACCGGAAATTCTGACTTTTGTACATCTTCTCTTAATGCCTTTATAATGTTAACGATTGCGCTTTCCTCCATATATTGCAGCAATTTAATCCTGTAAATAGCTGTGCGTATGATATCGGAGTGCCTGTTTCCTTTTCTCGCAAGCAATTCAAGTTTATCCACTTCTTTTAAGGCCGATTTGGGCAGACCAGCGTCAGCCAGCGAGTCTATTCGTTTAGTATGAATCTGGTAGGCTTGCCCGAAGACAAATACGGAGGAAAGCATCAGGATTACCTGGATGCCGGCAATTTTGCGAACAATCTGTTTCATTAACATGAACATTCAAGTTTAGGTGAATGATGATGCAAATTAAGTTATTCCATAGATAAAGAGAAATTACTAAAAGGAGTACGTTAAATTACTTTCCGGTAAACTGTTGTATACTGAAAGAAGTATATAGTTATATTTGTAATAAGTCAATTGTTTGTTCTATGGCAGATCTTCAATCAACACTAGATGCGGTAATGAGCCTTGATGCTATTTCCCGCAAGATGCTTCTTGATATTTTGCAGAAACGCCAGATTGAAGAACGGCGTGAAGAGATAGCCGGGGATGCTCAAAAAAACATTAAAAGAATATCGTTCAGGAAAGCTTACTTCTTTGACGTTGGAAGAGGCGTTTAATAAGTTAGATTTATTATAGCTCTACGGTGAAAAGAAAACTTGTTTTTACAAGCTTTTCAACGGTCATATAAGAAATTTTCTTAGAGAAACCCTCTTTTGGAAAAAGGGACTAAAAACGCTTTAAGTTAATTGTTGGAAGATCCATATTCTCCGGAACTACGAACTCATAAATTAAGTGGCAAACTGGCGGTTTACCTGGCTTGTTATTGCGGGTATGACTGTAGAATCATTTTTACGATTGAATACAATTCAGATCCCGAAGGTCACCAGGATATAGTGCTGCTTGATATAGGCACACAATGATGAAGTTTACTAACCCGCCCACTCTTCATTTTTTCTTATCTTAGCCCTCACAAATGACTGCTGCTGCTTTATTGAATGACCTCAAGGCCCGTAAGTTTAAACCGGTGTATCTTCTTCACGGCGAAGAGCCCTATTATATTGATCTTTTCAGTAATTATATAGAAGGGAATCTTCTTTCCGAAGCAGAGAAGGGGTTTAATCAAACGGTACTCTACGGCAGGGATACAGATGTGATGACGGTGCTGAATGCAGCGAAACGCTTTCCCATGATGAGTGAGTTTCAATTGGTGATGATAAAAGAAGCTCAGGATATGAAGTGGGGAAAGGATGGTGACGACAAAAAAGGGGGAGATCCGTTTCTTACTTATCTTGAAAAACCGCTGGCCAGTACTATTCTGGTGTTTTGTTATAAACACGGGAAATTCGACAAGCGGAAAAAGACATATAAAGCAATTGAAAAAAGTGGGGTCGTTTTTGAATCTGCTACCATCTACGAAAATAAAGTTCCTGCCTGGATAGAAGACTTCGTGAGAGAAAAGGCTTACCGGATTAATCCGCGTGCTTCAGCCCTCATAGCTGAATATCTTGGTAATGACTTGTCAAAAGTTTCAAACGAACTGGAAAAGCTGATGCTGAACATTCAGAAAGGGAATGAAATCTCTGTTGAGGATGTTCAGAATAATATCGGGATCAGTAAGGAATATAATGTATTCGAGCTTCAGGATGCACTCGCCAAGCGTAATGTTATAAAGGCGAATCAGATTATCAGTTATTTTGGTTCAAACCCTAAAGCTAATCCCATTCAACTGGTTCTTGGGGCTATGAATACCTGGTTTACAAAGATCCTGAAATATCATTATGTTGCAGATAAAACTCCGCAGAACCTCGCCAAAGAATTGGGAGTAAACCCGTTCTTTGTGAAGGATTATGACCAGGCTGCAAAAAGCTTCAATATTTCTAAAACTTTTGAGATAATAAGTTACCTCAGAGAGTATGACCTGAAGACTAAGGGAGTTGAATCAACGGGGAACACCAATGATGCCGACCTGTTGAAAGAACTGGTGTTTAAAATACTGCACTGACAGTTTTTAATTTCTATCTTAACTCACCGGCACAAACTTTAGCCTTTCTCCCATTTTCTGTTCAAAGAACTGCCCCTTATCGTATGCCAGATGGCCGGAGACAATGGTGTGAGTGATGGTTGAATTAAAGCTGTAGCCTTCAAATGGGCTCCATCCGCATTTTGAAAGGATATTAGATCTTTCAACGGCAGAGCTGCTGTTCAGATCAGCCAGAACGAGATCTGCGAAATAACCTTCCCGTATAAAACCACGGTCCTGGATACGGAAGCAGATTGCCGGATTGTGAGCCATCTTTTCTGCAATTTTCTCCAGGCTGATTTTTCCCTGGTGATAAAACTGAAGCATAGCCGGAAGAGCATGCTGTACGAGCGGTCCCCCGGAAGGAGCTTTTATATAGGGCTGAGACTTTTCTTCAATGGTATGCGGCGCATGGTCTGTTGCTATAACGTCGATTTTTCCGTCGAGTACAGCTTGAAATATACCATGACGGTCGTCCGCCGTTTTAACCGCCGGGTTCCATTTTATCCAGTTACCTTTTTCTGCGTAATCTTCATCAGAAAACCACAGGTGATGAATACAGGCCTCCGCGGTAATTCTTTTGTCTGCGAGATTGATTGTGTTAGAAAAAAGATCTGTTTCTTTAGTCGTTGAAATGTGGAGGATATGCAAGCGTGTATTATAACGTTTTGCGAGCTCTACTGCGAACGATGAGGATTTGTAGCAGGCTTCCGTATTTCTTATTAAAGGATGCATGAAGGGCTCCAGGTTGTCGCCGTACTGGTTTTTGAAAGCTTCCATATTAGCCCTGATAGTTGCCTCATCTTCACAATGCGTGGCAATGAGCATAGGAGCTTTCGCAAAAATTCCCTCCAGCGTTCTTTCATTGTCCACCAGCATATTGCCGGTAGACGATCCCATGAAGATTTTAATTCCGCAAACATCTTCGGGATTGGTTTTAAGCACTTCTTCCAGGTTGTCATTGGTCGCGCCAATGAAGAAGGAATAGTTGGCCAGCGACCGCCGGGCTGCAATAGCATACTTCTGTTCAAGCAATTCCTGCGTTACAGTATTTGGTACAGTATTGGGCATTTCCATGAAGGATGTAATCCCTCCGGCTACAGCTGCCCGGCTTTCTGTATAGATTTCGGCCTTGTGCGTGAGTCCGGGTTCGCGGAAATGTACCTGGTCGTCGATACAGCCGGGTAAGAGATACTTTCCTTCTGCATTAATCTCTTTATCGGCGCGAATGTCGATATGAGGAGCTATGCGATCAATACGTCCGTCTTTGATGAATACATCGGATTCGAAAATACGGCCTTCATTTACTACCGTTGCTGCTTTTATAAGAATGGAAGACATACCAGTTAAATTGTGCGAATTTAATGATTTATCATCATTGTGTCTTTTCTTTTCGTGAAGTAACTCCCCGGAGTGCTATTGTGTTATTATTGTAGTGGTTAGCTTTTAAACTTAAATTTAACAGGATGAAAATCGATCTGAGTAATAAGACAGCTTTGGTGACAGGCGGCAGTAAGGGAATAGGGAAAGGGATAGCCAAAGCTCTTTCAGAAGCAGGAGCACTCGTGTTCATCTGTTCCCGGGACCTCGATGAAATGGAGAAAACAATCGGCGAAATATCCGCTGAAACGGGAAATAAATTAAAAGCCGTTCAGGCTGATGTTACCAGTCAGGAAGATATAGATAACCTGATCGAAACGGTAACTTCTCATTCCGGCGGTATAGATATCCTGGTAAACAACGTCGGAGGAATCGGTCAAATGGTGCCTTTCGAGGAATTTGATGCGGAAGATTACCTGAGTCTGTACGACCTCAACGTGGTTTCGATGATTCGGGTGATTAAAGCAGTTATCCCGGGGATGAAGGCAAAGGGATGGGGAAGGATCATCAATTTGTCTTCAGAAAACGGACTTCAGCCTTATCCGGACATGATTCCTTATAATCTGACAAAGGCTGCGATTATCAACTTGAGTAAAGGACTATCGAAGCTTTATGGCAGGGATAATATTCTGATCAATACCGTTTCGCCTGCCTTTATTTATACGCCGCTGGTGGAGGATATGTTAAGCGGGCAGGCGCGGGCGAAGGGGATTACGATGGAAAATGCTCAGAGAGAATTCCTTGAACAAAACAGGCCCGGAATTGAGCTGGGCAGGCCCGGTACGATTGAGGAAGTCGGCGCAGCTGTAGCTTTTCTGGCCTCAGAACAGGCCTCTTTTATCACCGGAACGAACCTTCGCGTAGATGGCGGTTCTGTAGCCACTATCTGACAGGTTACCTTAATAAGAGGCAGAAGCTCGGTGATTGGCCTGTAAAACACTATCTTTGCAGCTATGCCTTCTTTTGAAGATTTTAAATTGAACCGCCAGATACTGAATGCTGTGGCTGATGCGGGGTTTACTGAGCCCACTCCGATACAGCAAAAGGCGATTACTCCGATTCTTGCGGGTCAGGATATTATGGGTATTGCCCAGACTGGTACTGGTAAAACAGCAGCGTACGTTCTTCCGATGCTCATGAAACTAAAGTACGCACAGGGAAAGGATGTCCGGGCCCTGATACTGGCACCTACCCGTGAGCTGGCTATGCAAATCGAGGAGAATATCCGTTTGTTTGCCGCGTATACAGACCTGAGAACACTCGTTATTTATGGTGGACTAGGGCCTAAAACGCAGAAAGCTGAGCTGGAAAAAGGGCTTGATATCCTGGTGGCGACACCCGGCCGCTTCCTGGATTTATATCTGGAAGGGCATATTCCGGTAAAATCTCTGCAATTCCTGGTGATTGATGAGGCCGATAAGATGATGGACATGGGCTTTATTGGTTCAATTCACCGTATCCTCGAAGTTGTGCCGCGCAAACGTCAGAATTTGTTGTTTTCGGCCACAATGAGTGAGCTGGTGCATAAGATAGCGGGTGATTTTCTGAAATTTCCAACCGTAGTGGAAGTAGACCCACAGGCCACGCCGGCTCAAACGGTTCAGCAATCGGTATATCTTGTTCCAAACCTCAAGACTAAGATCAACCTTTTGCAGCATCTTCTTCAAAAAGACGATGAACTGAATAAGCTGATCATCTTCTGTAAAACGAAAGGCGTTGCAGATGATATCCACAGATTCCTTGAAAGGAGGTATGGAGAAGACCAGGTAAAGGTGATCCATGCGAACAAGGGGCAAAACACGCGCATCAATTCGATCAATGCTTTTAAGGAAGGAACTGTGAGAATACTGGTGGCCACAGATGTCGCGGCCAGGGGTATTGATGTTAGTAATGTCAGCCATGTCATCAACTTCGATGTGCCGATTGTTATTGAGGATTATGTTCACAGGATCGGACGGACGGGGCGGGCCTTTAATACCGGCGATGCGATTACGTTTTGTAATCCGGCAGAAGTATACTACCTCCGTAAAATTGAGAAGCTGATCAGGCAGCAGATCCCGGAAAAGAGCTTGCCGGAAGATGTGTTTGTTGAAGAAACTCCTTTCAATGAACGCCAGGATATAGCCCGTGAGATTGATACGCAAAAACGTAAAGAAAACCCTGAGTTTAAAGGGGCTTTCCACGAAAAGAAATATTCGAACCAGAAGGGGGGCAACTCAAAATCTCCGGCAAAGAAGCAAGTGAAATCCCAGGCGGGGAAACCACCGGCGGGAAAAAGTAACACAAGGAACGCCGGGCCTAAAAGTGGTCGCACGGGGGCATCAAAAAACGGAAGGAGAGGATGAAAGCCCGGCTTACTCCTTTAAATTTTGTTTCGGCAGCCCTTATGGTTTTGCTGGTCTATCCCCTTGTTTTTTCCAAAGAGAGCGGTGTAAGTTTCACTATGATGATCTTGCTTATACTCGTGTGCTCTGTATCCGACATCCTGTTCAGGACATTTCTTCGTGATCTTAAACGGATTTGGATAGTTGAGATGTTATTTGTCATCTTTGCGGTGGCTGTTTTACTGATCCTCGGAAAAGCAAGCGTATTAAATTAGTAGTAAATAAAAAGAGTGTAAATAAAGACAAATGAAGAAAGCGGAAATAAAACTGACAGTAGAGCTGGATGATAACAATGTACCGGAGCAGATCACCTGGGAATCATCTGATTCTGAGAACAGGGAGCAACTGCCGGTAAAAGCAATGATCCTTTCTCTGTGGGACCACAATTATAAAAATTCTTTACGCATCGATCTTTGGACAAAAGATATGCCTGTTGATGAGATGAAGCGCTTCTTTTATGAAACTCTTCAGACTATGGGAGATAGCTTCCTCCGTGCTACAGGAGAGAAGAATATTGTGGAAGACTTGCGTGACTATTGTGCGCATTTCGCTGAAAAAATGGAAATTAAGGAAGGGAA
>NZ_QEAS01000010.1:113571-122289 GCF_003130405.1 Pararcticibacter amylolyticus | reverse complement strand
ATCATGAACTCAAAGAATTATATCGGTCTTACGGGGGCCCTGCTGATAGTTGCGGGAGGGCTTAGTCCTATGGTGCATTTACCTATTATCGGAAACTGGAATTACTGGGACCTGCATTCGGGGCTTGCCTCTGTGGTTTATCTTGTAGCTGCACTGGGAATCATAGGTTCACTTACAGGGAAAGCTGGCCTCGTCAGGTTTTCGGGCTGGACAGCTCTTTTTCTTGTTTTATTGACGCTTGTAGCGGTACATTTTAAAGTGAATGATTCGTTTAGTTTTATTCCTTTTAAAAAGCTGGCGAGAGCCGCCGCCGGTTTAGTACATTACAGGTGGGTAGGCTGGTCACTTTTGCTTGCCGGATCTGTTATAATGATCATTGGAGGAAGAAGAAAAAAAGAAATTGTAAGCAGATCCGACGGAGCTATAGCAGTGTAGTCTGTCCGATCTGCATCATTTTGGCTTCGTGTTCAAGAAGCCATTTTTTTCGCCAGAGCCCTCCTGCGTAGCCAACGAGTTCGCCCGAGCTGCCTATCACACGATGGCATGGAACCACGATCATCATATTATTCTTACCGTTGGCTGCCGCGATCGCCCTTATGGCAAGCGGATTTCTCATACGACGGGAAAGGGCAGCATAACTGATAGGATAACCAGGAGGGATATTAAGAAGTTCCGTCCATACTTTCTGCTGAAATTCTGTTCCTTTTTGTTTAAAGGGAAAGTCAAATAAACTTCTTTTACTCATAAAATACTCCCTGAGCTGGTCTGCTGCCAGGGTGGTTAAGGTATTAGGACATTCTTCAGGTAAATCCCCGCGCGGCTCATCATGGCACATAACGGCACTGACATATTCATCATCTGCTTCTATAGAGAGAACGCCGACGGGTGTTTCAAGGAGTGAGATAAACATATGCTAAGTTAAAAAAATCTACTCTTTCCGGATCTTTTCCTTCAGCGCTTCCAGGTGCATCTTATCCCCAGCCAGGCGACATTTGTTTTATCTTTATGCTCCTTCCCAATGTCTTCTTATTGCTTTTCTCCGAATGGCACAGTTTTTATACTTAATGAACTTAATTAATAAGAAACACACATTGAGGATCTATTTATGACTTATCAAACTGTACGATTATCATTTAATTCGCTCGTTAAGCAGACGCCTTTTTTTATTATGGCGACTGCAATTATTTTTCTGTTCAGTCAGTGTAGTAAAAGGAAGTCAGGAGAACAGCCTGTTCTGGACAGCGCGTATGTGACTCAGTATATGAATTCAAAGCCGGTCTTTAAAGATGATCTGTATTGGGCAATGCAGTTCTATAAAGAAAGGGAGTATAAGCTTGGGTGGTTTAAAGATCATGAACTGGTGCCACAGGCGGAGCAGATGCTCGGGGTTGTTAAAAGAGCAGGGGAGGAGGGCCTGGATCCGGCTAATTATAACGTTGTGGATTTTGATGCCTTGCTGAAGGAATTAAAAGGTATAAAACGCGATCTTGAGAAAAGAGATGAACTGGAGAAGGAAATCGACGCGGCGCTTTCTGCCACATACCTCAACTGGGCTTCCGACTATTACCGCGGGCTGCTTGAACCCAGGGAGCAAAGCAAGGCAGACTGGGATGTGAAAAGAAACAGGATGAAGTTGCATATAGCCCTCCAGTCTGTATTAGGAGAGCGGGAAAGTAATCTTCCGTATGCTCAGTTTAAGCCCATGCATCCCGAATATGCGAATTTGAAAAAAGCCCTTGCTAATTACCGTAAGATCAAGGCAGAAGGAGGATGGCCAAAGATTCCGGCAGGAGCCTCTTTGAAGCCTGGTCAGAGTTCACCAGTGGTACCCTTGCTGAAGAAAAGGCTTGCCGCTTTTATTGCTCCGGACAGTCTCAACAAAGGTCAGGATAATGCGTTTACCCCCGAACTTTCTGCTGCTTTGAAGAAATTCCAGGAGGAGAATGGCCTCACAGCAACAGGTACGCTCAATAAGCCGACAGTGGCTTTTATGAATATTCCTGTTGATGACCGTATCCGCCAGGTGATCATCAATATGGAGCGATGGAGATGGATCCCTCAGAGTTTCGAGCCGAACTACCTGATCGTTAATATCCCGGAATTCAGGCTCCGCGTATATGAAAAAGGAAAAGAGGAAATCAATATGAAGGTGATCGTTGGGAAGGAGCTTAATTCAACTCCTATTTTCAGCGACCTGATGGAACATGTTGTATTGTCTCCATATTGGAACATTCCGCCGGGTATCCTTAAAAATGAAATAGCTCCTAAAGTTGCCTCCAACCCTGGATATCTTGAGTCGATGGATATGGAGGTGATAGACAAGAGCGGTAATCCGGTTGATCCGTCTTCGGTTGACTGGTCAGCTGCGGGAACCGGTAGTTTTCCATATACCGTCAGAAGAAAGCCGGGCCCAAAGAACGATTTGGGGGATGTGAAATTTATCTTCCCGAATTCTATGAACATTTATCTTCACGATACCCCTTCTACCGAGCTGTTTAGTATGTCTAAACGTGACTTCAGCCACGGGTGTGTACGCGTTGAGCGCCCGATAGATCTGGCTGTTTACCTTCTGCGTGATTCAGGATGGGATAAATCGAAGATCATGGATCAGGTGCAGACACGCAAGGAAAAATATGTTCCTCTTAAAAAGAAGATGCCTGTTTATCTGGTTTATCTCACCGCTTCAGCTGACCCGAATGGAAAAGTGCGGTTTTATGATGACGTATACGGGCACGATCAGAAGCTCAAGTCGATGTACTTTAGTAAATTATAGATCGGAATAGAGATTGCAAAACCGAAAATAGGAAAGAGGCTGAATCAGCCTGAAGTGAACCCCAAAAGTTGGACAGCAACTTTTGGGGTTTTATTTTTATGGGGAAAAAACCGTTTGAGGAGAAACTGGACATCGTTTCTCAAGTAAAGACCGGGAAGCCATTACGGTGCATTTTCCATGTGACAATAACCTTTGTCAATATTATAATATTTACCCCCAGGTTTTTAGTCCTTACATCCGGTGCCGATATCTTAATACTAAATCAAAACCCCTACCTTTGGAAATATGAATCCCGAGATACTGGAGCAGCTTGTAACTATGGAAATGCCTTTCGGCAAATATAAAGGAACCCTGATCTGCAATCTTCCGGAGTATTATCTGGTTTGGTTTTCGCAAAAGGGCTTTCCCCAGGGAAAGCTGGGGATGATACTTCAGACTATGTACGAAATCAGGTTAAATGGCCTCGAATATCTTCTGAAGCCTCTGAAAGACAAGTCTGCCCTAAAAGGAGCTCAGGGATTTATAATCCCTGAAGTAAAAAGGAAGTACTAAAAGCCTGACAGACACTGCCTGCATTATTTTCCCGGTTAAGGATCTTTCCGTTCCTGAACTTCCTCAGATTTATCGGTTGTTTCGATATCATTCTCAGCCTCCAGCTTTTCACGAACAAGATCGCTTTTTGAGCGCAGCATCCGTTTTCTCATGGGGCTCTCATTCGGATTTTCGTCGCCCAGCAGAACACCCCAGGGTTTAAACATTTCCGAGCGGTCGAAAATAATTTTTATCACAGCAATAACAGGCAGGGAAAGAAACATTCCCGAAATACCGGCTATAGCTCCGCCGACAAGTACGCCGACGATGGCACCAAGGGCATTGATGCGGACTTTCGATCCTACGATACGCGGCATCAGAATGTTATTATCAAGAAACTGAACGAAAGCGATTGTACACAGGACAATAAGGACCGGAGTAAGCGACTGTGATGAGCTTAGTGTTAGAAGTACACCCAAAATATTTCCAATCAATGCCCCGATATATGGAATGAGGTTGAGAAGGGCAAAAAGCACTCCGATCAGCAGGGCATGCTTAATGCCAAACAATAACAGTATCCCACCAAGGAAGACTGTCATATAAGTCACCTGGATCAGAAGCCCAATGAGATAGCTTTTTATAATCGACTCACTTTCACTCAGAACTTCTTCTACTTTGTCATGCTGTTCTGCGGGAAACCACATGAAAATGAAACGCAGAAGAAGGTTCTTATAATTCAGCATCAGGAAAACGTAGATAGGAAGCAGCCCCATGAATATAAAAGCTGATGAGACGGACCCTGCAGCTCCGCCCAGGAGTGCTGCAGCGTAGTTGAGCAGCTTGGCACTCTGTTCATTCACAAATTTTATCTGCTCGGTAGGGGAAAAATGGCTGATTTGGTCGATCCACCTGCTGAGTGAGTTTAAATGCAGGCTGACGTTTTTCTGGATCTGGGGGAAGTCGGCAATTAACCTTGCTGCCTGTGCGGAAAAGAACCATCCGATAGCAGCTACCACTGTCAGCATAATCAAAATAGGCAGCAGTATTGCCAGAACATTGGGGAACCTTTTCTTCCTGAAAAACCTGTACGGCGGAAGAAGGACAATACTGATGAAGAATGCCATGATCAATGGCATGATAATATTACTGCCGAGCACGAGGAGAGCACCGACCAGAAACAGTCCAAGCAGTTCTATTGAACGCTTCACTGTCATAGGAATTTCTTTCATATTTTCTTTGAGATTAACTACTCAACAAAACAAAAATGAATAGGTTGGCCTGAAAATGCTTTATGAAGTAAAAATTAAGCATTTTCTTTGTTTATTTTCATCACGAGCAGCGACATGGAAGCTCCAAGCATTGCCATTAAGCCGAAAGCCCACCTCAAACCCGCGGTATGGGAAATATATCCGATCAGGGGAGGTACCACGAGGAAGCCAAAATACCCGACAGTAGAGATGGCTGCGATTGCAGGTCCTGTTCCCATCGCCTTTGATTTTCCGGCAATGCTGAATACAAGCGGAACCACGCAGGACACGCCGAGCCCGGTAAACATAAAACCGATACCAGCGGTCACCGGAAATGGAAATAAGGCCGCAAGAGCCAGCCCGGTACATATTAAAACACCACTGAACTTAAGCATATTCATCACACCAAATCTTCCGACAAGCCTGTCTCCTATAAACCTTCCGGTAGCCATTGCGATCATGTATACAACGTAACCCAGTGTAACGACGTCTTTGGATGCATGAACGGCTTTCTGGAAATAGATACCGCTCCAGTCGTACATCGTACCTTCACAGGCCATAGAAACAAAGGAAATAAGCCCGAATTTAAGAAGAGAGCGGTCGGGGAGGATAAAGCTCTTTTTTTCGTCTTTTGCTGACGGAGGCTGGGGTAAAGTGTCGCGGACAGCGTAACAGCCGAGCACTATCATGAGGCCTCCTGCGATAAGGAGGTGAACTGAAGGCGAAATATCGGCAGATACCATCAGTGATCCTGCTGCTGCACCTGCAAAGCCGGCAATGCTCCATACGCCATGAAACGTGGTAATAATGGACCTGTCGTATAATGACTGTACTCCGACGGATTGGGCATTCAGGGAGATATTCATCAGATTCCGGGAGGATCCAAAAAAGAAAAGAGCAACGATCAGTTGCCAGGAGGATGTGCTGAAGCCGATCATGCACAGCATCAGATTGAAAAGTACTGCCCCGGAAAACATGATGGTCCTGCTGCTGAACCTCTGAAGAAGATAGCCGGTTACCGGGAGTGTCAGCATCAATCCAAGTGGAAGCGCAAATAAGACGGAGCCCAATGCAGCATCACTTAAGTCAAGCCTTTGCTGCATAGCGGGAATCCGCGATGCCCAGGTGGAGAATCCGAATCCGGAAATAAAGAAGAAAATAGTAGTGGCAATGCGTGCCCGTTTGGGAGAAATCATGTCTTTGCTGTTGCCGAAATCCGTCTGGTTTCAGCATCGTGTATAGTAATTATGAGGCAAACTTAGATAAATTTATCGGTCTCTCATCCGTCTTGTGGAAAGAGTTTTAAAGAGAAAACCGGGATAACAGGCCGGGAACGGGTAATCGCTGGCACTAATTTGTATATTTACGTCCCATGAAAGAAAAAGTAATGTCCTTTTATGAAGGGATGATACGTACATCTGATGAAGAAATTGCAAGGTATACGCGTCTTGTCAATCAATATTCCCTCCTTCGTTTAGTAACACTCCTGGGGGGCGGATTTGTTTTCTGGCAGACCTTCGGATTTGAGAAGATCTGGCTGACAGAACTGGTTTTCTTTGCTGTCGTTGTTCTGTTCGTATGGATGGTGAGCAGGCAGAGCAAGTTTGAAAAGATCAAACAGTTTTTTATTGCGCTTAAAAAGGTAAATGAGAATGAGACCGATAGCATACAAGCCGGTAAGAACATTTACAGTGATGGTTCTGAATTTGCGGGAGACGAACACCCTTACGCATCAGACCTGGATATCCTGGGCAAGGCATCTTTGTTCAATCTCATTAACCGTTGTTCTACTTTTTCGGGGTGCAGCCGCCTGGCCGAATGGCTTCTTTCTGCCGCCCCAAATGAGGAAATCCTCCGGAGACAGCAGGCCGTAAAGGAGATCGCAGGAAAGATTGACTGGAAGATGAAATTCCAGGCGACACTTTTATTTGCTAATTCAGATTCGGCAAAAAATGAAATTTCAGGCTTGCTGAGATATTTTCAAACAGCTTTGGTCTCAAGAAAGAAATGGCTTGCTTTGTATGTCCGGTATCTGCCACTGATACATCTTTGTCTTGTATTAGGATCTGTCCTGTATACGCCTGTACTAATTGCTTTTTTTATTCCTGTATTAATAAACGCATTTCTCGTTCTCTCTCATCTGAAGGAGATCAACAGGACTGACATGCTGATTGGCAAAGCAGGAGGGACTCTTTCGAAATATGCTGAAGGCTTTAAAATGATAGAAGAGGAGGCGTGGGTATCCCCGTTCTGTACCCGGCTTCAGGATGACTTGAAAACTGATGCACGGGTTAAACTTTCTGCGGAGGTAAGACGCCTTTCTGTTCTGCTGAACCGGCTTAGTTATCGCCTGAATATGTTCATCGGGCCGATATTTAGCCTCTTGTTAGCATGGGATGTCCGTCAGCTTGTTGCACTTGAACGCTGGAAAACAGATAATGCCGGCCTGGTGATGAAGGCGTTCGATGTGCTGGCAAGCATGGAGGCCCTGCTGAGTATTTCCGGGGTTCATATAAATTACCCGGAGTGGGCATTCCCTGAGATCAGGAATGATGAACATTATACGTTAGCGGCGAAGTCCATCGGCCATCCCCTGATAAATGAACAAAGCCGGGTTACCAATGATTTCGGCCTGGAGAATCAAAATAAAATAGATATCATCACCGGTTCCAATATGGCGGGGAAGAGTACCTTTCTCCGGACGCTCGGAATAAATGCCGTCATGGCTCTTGCGGGAGCGCCGGTTTGTGCACAGGAGATGCAGATCACCAACATGAAGATCTTTACCTATATGAGGATTAAAGATTCTTTAAACGAGAGTATTTCTACTTTCAGAGCTGAACTCAACCGGCTCCAGATGCTGCTGAATGCAACGGAAAGGAAAGAGAAATTGTATTTCCTGATAGATGAGATGCTTCGGGGGACTAATTCTGCTGATAAATACCGTGGTTCCAAAGCAATCATAGAGAAGCTCATCTCAGAGGGAGCTGTGGGGATAGTTGCCACTCACGATCTGCTGATATCAGAGCTGGAAGTGAAATATCCTGACTACATCAGGAACTTCTATTTTGATATCCATCTCAACGGTACAGAAATGCTCTTTGATTATAAAATAAAACACGGGGCTTGCAAGACATTTAATGCCTCTCTTTTACTGAAGCAGCTGGGGGTAGAAATTGATGAGGCATCAGAACCATGAGATGCGGGCTCTGATGCTTTATTGTTGTTTAAAGATTGACAGGGAGGTGTTTGTTAAAGCCTGTATCCTCTGAGGAATTCATCTATATACATCTTTTTCTTGCCCTCTATTTGCAGTTCTTTTACGTCGATATAGCCGTTCCTGCATGCAAACCTAAGATATGTTTTGCCATCGCTGATGTATTCTCCCGGAACAGTATCCGGGACTTCGTCGAGTATATCTGCCTGGTATATTTTTATGGTTTTGCCATTCAATGAACTGTAAGCAGATGGGTAAGGACTGAGACCTCTGATCAGGTTGTATACCTTTAAAACATCTTCATCCCAGTTGATCTGACAATCCTCTTTGAAGATCTTTGGTGCATGTTTCGGCTCCGAAGAAATGAGTTCGCGCTGAGGTGTTTCTTCATATTCGCCTTTCTCGATTGCCTGCACCGTTTTTACGAGTAAGAGGGCGCCTGTAGTCATTAATTTATCATGCAGTTCACCAGCGGTCTCGTTTTTCCCGATCTCAACGGTGTCCGAAAACAGGATATCTCCTGTATCGATCTCATGCTGCAGAAAGAAAGTCGTAACCCCCGTTTGTTTTTCTCCATTGATAACAGCCCAGTTGATGGGAGCAGCTCCGCGGTAATCGGGCAGAAGAGAGGCATGAAGATTAATGGTGCCTTTCGGCGGCATGTTCCACACCACTTCAGGTAACATGCGGAACGCAACCACCACTTGCAGGTCTGCACTGAAAGAGCGTAGCTGTGCTATAAATTCCGGATCCTTCAGTTTCACAGGTTGTAAGACCGGGATGCTTTTTTCAACAGCATATTTTTTTACTGCTGATTCACTGATCTTTTGTCCTCTTCCCGCCGGTTTATCCTGTGCGGTCACTACCGCTACAATATTTAAGCCTGCCTGAAGCAATGCATCCAGAGATGCCACTGCAAATTCAGGCGTACCCATAAAGATTATTTTCAT
>NZ_QEAS01000010.1:108732-113343 GCF_003130405.1 Pararcticibacter amylolyticus | reverse complement strand
ACTCGTAAATCAAGTATTTCTCTCTCTTTTTCTTATATTCTGATAAAGCGGGTTCCCAGCTTTTGCGGATCTCCTCTTCCTGTTTGCCAGCAACGATCTGTTGTCTCAGCTTTTCGGTACCTGCGAGCTTGTCAAAATTACCGATCTGCTTACTCTGTTTGAAATCAAAAAACTTTTCTTTCTCAGGATAAGCATTATAGAGTTCCAGTAACCATTGCAGGTTTATCTTTCCCGTTCTTCTGAAGATATCTGTGTCATAAGTGCGTAGATCGATGCCGTAACATGCCTGGTCCATATGCAAGGGTGTCTCACTCATGCCCTTGATGCTGACAGGTGTAAAGTTGAAACTATATTTGCCCACCAGCTTTGGGCTTCCTAAAACCTGAAAAGGAAACTGAGTGCCCCGCCCCTGACTGATAATAGTGCCTTCAAAAAGGCAGAGAGAAGGATAGAGCAGGACAGACTGAGCTGTGTTTAAATTTGGAGATGGTTTAACGGGCAGCGTATAAGGCATATCGTGCGTGTAATGTTGCATCTTCACAATTTTCAACCTGCATGTGATCCTGTTTTTTAGCCACCTTTCCCCGTTTATCATCTTCGCATATTCTGCAATGGTCATTCCATGCAATACTGGAACGGGATGCATGCCGATAAATGACTGAAATTGCTTTTCGAGGACAGGCCCGTCAACGTAAAAGCCGTTGGGATTTGGCCTGTCAAGTATAATAAGCTCTTTTTTGTTTTCAGCACAGGCTTCCATCACGTAATGGAGAGTTGATATATAAGTGTAAAAACGTGCGCCTACATCCTGGATGTCAAAGATCATCACGTCAATACCCTTCAGGTCCTCTGCCGAGGGTTTATAATTCTTTCCATATAGCGAAATGACGGGGATACCTGTTTCGGGGTCAGTATCGTTGCCGACTTTCGCCCCTGCACTTGCATGGCCTCTGAATCCGTGTTCGGGGCCGAATATCTTTACAATATTGACCTTTCTTTTGCGAAGGCTGTCGACGCCGTGCGTGGATTTAATCACGGAAGTCTGGTTGACAACCATCCCAACCCTTTTACCTTTCAAATAAGGGATATATTTTTCGGTTTGATCTGCCCCTGTAATGATCTCTTCATTGCTCTTTTCCTGTACCGTTGAACCTGGAATTTCCTGAGCCTGTGAGGGCATAAAAAGGGTTACAAGGAGAAAGCCGGATAATAGATGCCGGGATAGTATCTGCCATGGGCCTGTTTTGAATAAAACGAATTTAGTACTCATAAAACAAATGGTAGAATTTGCATATTTGCTAAAGTACAAAAAAAAGACAGAGCTTGAATTTCTCAGCATTTATAGCAAGAAGAATAACATTAAAATCAAAGCGGACATTTTCGAAGCTTAGTGTGCGGATCGCCATTGTCGGTATCATGCTCAGCCTGGCTGTGATGATCCTTTCTATAGCTGTAATGCGGGGATTTAAGGCCGAGATCAGGGAGAAAGCCCGGGGGTTCTCAGGGGATATTGTGGTGCTGAAATATGATCTGAACGGGTCTTTCGAAAACTCCCCCTTTTCGGTAGCTGCCGATACCCTAAAGATGATTAAGTCGTTCCCCGGGATACAGTATGCTGAACCTTATGCTTATAAGCCGGGGATCATCAATGCGAATGATGAAATTGAGGGAGTGGTACTGAAAGGCGTGGATAAGACGTATCAATGGGACTACTTCAAAAAGATACTGGTAGCCGGACGGGTGATCGACTTTTCTGACAGCCTGAAAGCACGCAGTCAGATTATCATTTCCCGGCATATAGCCGAACGCCTTCATCTGAAAGTGGGGGATGACCTCCTGATGTATTTTGTTCAGGAACCCCTGAGGAAGCGGAAGTTCGTTATTTGCGGGATATATGATCTTGGGATTGAAGAAGTAGATAAAACCTATGTCATCGGTGATATTTCTTTGATCAGGCGGCTTAATAACTGGTCGGATAAAGAGGTAGGCGGATACGAACTAAGGGTCAACGACTTTAACAAGCTGGACGAGGTAGCAACGGAGATTTATTATAAACTTCCTGTTAAGCTCAGATCGATGTCGATAAAGGAATTTTATCAGACGATCTTCCAGTGGTTGTCGCTCCTGGATATCAATGCCCAGGTAATCCTGGTACTGATGCTTGCTGTTGCCGTCATTAACATGGTTTCAGCTTTGCTGATCATGATCCTTGAACGCACAAATATGATCGGGATATTAAAAGCTCTGGGGAGTACCAACTGGAGCATTCAGAAGATCTTCCTGGCGAATGCTGCTTACCTGATAGGGGTTGGGATGCTGCTCGGGAATGTATTGGGGATAGGCCTGGGGGTATTCCAGGCTAAAACTCATTTCTTTCAGCTGGACCAGGCTTCCTATTATATTTCGTTTGTGCCCGTAGAATTGAATGTCGCTGACATTATTCTTCTTAATGCCGGTACATTAATCATTTGTCTGCTCATCCTGGTCATTCCATCAACTATGGTGTCAAGAATTGCTCCTGTGAAGGCAATAAGCTTTAAATAATATTACCGTGTGCTGAAATTAAGCTTAAGATTTATACCAGCTGCTCCAAAACGGATGTCCTGACTCCCGAGTCCTGCCAGCGGGTATTTAACAAAGGGTTCAAAAGAGAGTTTACTTTGTTTACCTACAGGGTATCCAAAACCTACCGAGAGATTCAGCATCCTGGCAAAATCGAAGCTGGAAGCCTTAGTGGTCGTCTCTTCCTCGGTTTTTGAATCTCCAACCAGGTATGAGTTATTAGAATATTTGTAGGTATACGATTCGTCTATAAAGATATTAGAGCTGAGGCCGGCAGCTACGTACAGATCCCTCTTATTCTCCAGGAACATATACTTAATATTTACCGGGATATCCAGTCCCAGCAGGGACGCATCGTAGCCATCTACCGAATAAGTCCTGGCCGATGTTCTGGTTGTAAAATTAGTGGTGAGCTCCTGTTTCTCATCAAAAGCGACCGGAGCTGACATGGTAATAGTTTCCTTTTGCGCTGGTGCATTATCGAACTTCAGGGTGTTCTGGGCTAGAGTAACTCCTGTAGATATTTTCAGTTTTTTACTGACCGCCAGTTCAGACAACAGTCCGACCCCGGTATTTACACTTGTTTTGCTTCCTTCAGAGTAATTAAAGAAGCTTCCGGCAAAGACGCCCACAGAAACTTTGCTTCCTTTTTTTGCTTCCGGTTTTCTGTCATTGGGCAGATCCTGTAGCCTGGCTAATTTTTCGGCAGTCGATAAAACAGGTTCGTTCTGAAGAAGTAAAGCAGAAGGAGAAGTTTCAGCGGGTTGTTTCCGGGCGTAGACCGGAGACCGGAAAGATTCAGTTGTGTCTTTTTGAGTAGTAAGACTGCTAACTACACGATTAGCATCTGTATTTTGAGAAGCTTCCTCCGCTGGTGTAACAGTGTAGAATTCTTCCGTTTTCCTTTCAACGTTTGTTTGTGGCGGAACAGAAGAAACAGCAAGGCGCGTGGGTTCGGTTCTCTTTATAGTCCTGTCTGGCGTATTTGATGATGTTGCGAGTGCTGCTACCGGTGCAGTATTGTTATTATTTTCGTCTTTGGTTCTTGTCTGTTCTGTCCCGGTAGTTTTGCCGGGGCTTAAAGCATTTTTATGGTATCCTGTCATTGCTCCGGTGTTTTCACCCGATTCCATGAACATCCAGATTCCGGCGCATAACAAAATTACTGCGGCCGCCGAGCTGATCCAATACAGTAATTTCGGGCGTTCTTTTCTTCCCGGAAAGCTCTTTCTAAGTTCCTGCCATCCGGCATTGGCCGAATCGTCTTCGTAATTGTCGAATACGAGTTTTATCCTGTCAGAAAGCTTTTTATCAAACTGGTCGTACATAATTGCCCTCCTGTTGATTCCAGTATTTCCTAAGTTTTTCTTTTGCTCTGCTCAGATAAACCCTTGAAGAGCTTACCGGAATACTGAGCATACTGCTGATTTCGTCATGATTGTATCCATCTATCTCATAAAGATTAAATACCACTCTGTGTAGTTCCGGCAGGTCGTCCATTAAATGAAGAATATCCTTAACAGACAGGTTTTCTATAGCTTCAGCGGCTCTGCCTACATACACCGCTTCATCAATGTCCACATTGTTTAGAAATTTCAGGTTTTTACGCCTGTGATCTATCGCTGTATTAATAACAATCCTACGAAGCCACGCTTTAAACGGTTGCGTGTCATTGAAGAACTCTATAGCTTTAAAAACTTTAATAAATGAATCGTTCACCACTTCCAGTACATCCTCACGATCAGAAAGATATCTCAAACCAACACCCATTGCATAGCCATAGAAATGCTTGTAAAGCTTTTCCTGGAACTTTAACTCCCCTGATTTGCATTTCAGGACGAGTTCCTGCTCGGAAATACCGGTTTTCTTATACATTAATCGGCCCCTTTGCCTGTTTATGCCCTGTTGATATCAGTCTCTAACAATCAGTTATCCTTCTGTCTTTTAAATAAATATAAAAAGAAAACAGGTATAAAAGCCTGTATGTACTTTTAGATACGCAGAAGGAGACTATTACGCTACAAAGAAAAGGAAAAAAATCAGCAAATA
>NZ_QEAS01000010.1:108482-108614 GCF_003130405.1 Pararcticibacter amylolyticus | reverse complement strand
AACCGGCATGGATAAGATCCGGCACGTAGAGCTGTCTGAAAGGTGTTGGCGTTAATATTGGTTGTGTTGACGGTTTATTGGGATAACTTTAATATTGATAACGTTTGAGATACGGCGGTTCGGGCTTTACGT
>NZ_QEAS01000010.1:107556-108422 GCF_003130405.1 Pararcticibacter amylolyticus | reverse complement strand
CCTTCATTCCTTGGTTTTCGCCTCGTTCCAGAGGACGTCCATTTCAGCCAGTGTCATATCTCTGAGATTTTTGCCCAGTTCGGACGCCCTTCCTTCAAGGTACTGGAAGCGACGGATGAATTTCCTGTTTGTTTTTTCGAGTGCATTTTCAGGGTTAATATCGATGAAGCGGGCGTAGTTGACAAGGGAGAAAAGAAGATCTCCAAACTCACCTTCCGCTTTTTCCGGGTCAACGGAGGAGTCAACGGTATTGAACTCGTTTTTGAACTCCTGCATTTCCTCTTCCACCTTGTCCCAAACCTGGTGCCGGTTTTCCCAGTCGAAGCCAACTCCTCTAACCTTTTCCTGAATTCTTGATGCCTTCACCAGTGAAGGAAGAGAGACAGGTACGCCTGAAAGGACAGACTTATTGCCTTCTTTGAGCTTAATTTGTTCCCAGTTTTGTTTTACAGTCTCTTCATCTTCCGCCTTGACGTCTCCGTAAATATGAGGATGCCGGATGATCAGCTTATCACACAATCCGTTCAATACATCGGTAATATCGAATTCCCCGGTCTCAGATGCGATTTTAGCGTAGAATGCAAGATGCAGCATAATGTCGCCAATCTCCTTTTTGATCTCCTGCATATCTCCTTCAAGAATAGCATCCGAAAGTTCATAAGTCTCTTCTATCGTAAGATGCCTGAGACTTTCCATCGTTTGTTTTTTATCCCAGGGGCATTGTTCTCGTAAGGTGTTCAGAACAACAAGCATGCGGTTAAACGCTTCAGCAGGATTTTCAGCTTTTACAGGAGGAATATTATTTGGCATAGACTATTAAGCAGAAAGTTAAAAGTTGAGAGTTCAAAGTTAGAAATACATCCCAA
>NZ_QEAS01000010.1:88687-107509 GCF_003130405.1 Pararcticibacter amylolyticus | reverse complement strand
CAACTGCTATGCTCCAACCTTCTTCTTGATATCGGAAGGAACTCCTTTTTTATTAAGCAGAATGCAGGTGGTTTTATACTTTACAAAGTTTTTGGTAACATAGAGATAGCCTTTGTAGTCGTTCGCTGTGCCCCATGAGTTCTTCACAATATAATACTCTTTACCATCCTGATCTTTAGCCAGGCCGACTATGTGCATTCCGTGATCGTCGGTGGTATTGTAGTTATCGATCGCCTGTTGCCTTAACTCGGGAGTGATGGCCTTTTCTGGTTTAGGCCCTTTAAACATATCAGCCTTTTGCTGATCCGTCATGTCGTCAAATTCTGTCTGAGGTACATAGGCAACGCCATTTTTCCAGCTGAAGCCCTTCTCACTGACATCCGTAGCCCAGGCGATAGTATAGCCACTTTTCAGGGCATTATCGATGATATCAGTCAGCTCATTTATCTGCACATTATAAACCTGATCAAACGACCAGTTATCAGGGAACAGAAGAGGTGTTTTCTTATAGTAAGGCTGATCTGTGAATGAGGAAAATTCCATATACTCATCGGGGTTTATACCAACAAGGTCTTTTGCAAAACTCTGGGGAGTATAAATTTTGCCATTATAGGTGAAAGATTCAGGAACCTTTCCCAGGTAAGCATCTATTGCAGCGGTATATGCCGTGAGCCAGTTTGGGGTGAGCTGGCCGTTAGGGTTCTTTACAACAGCTTCAAGCATCGCCTGAGTCATTGCAGCCATTTCTGCGAACTTGTTTTTATTCGTTCCATAATTCAGACCAGAATAAACACTTTGCGGCAGTGCTCCGTATTTCCTGTACATATTGATGACATCATGTGATGAACCGCCGTCTCCCAGGCTTACGGCACCATGCATCCTGACATAATTTTTAGCTTTTTCAACATAAGTGCATCGTGCGGAGTAGATCTGCGAAAGCTCAATGGGCTTTTTACCCAGTTTTATCATTTCAGACTCAAGAAATGAGTTGGTTGAATAACTCCAGCATGTACCGGAAGATCCCTGGTTTTTTACAGATGTATTCTCAAGGTTAATGACATCAGTGAACTTAAAACCATCCCTGCTGTTTTCGCTCGCGTTAGATTTTAATGAGTTTACCAGATTATCCTGTGAAAAAGAAGCTTGCGCAGTCAGAAGAAGTGCTGCGGAAAGAACAAATGGTGTAAATTTCATTGTTTTGTAAGAGTTCTTTAATGAAAACATACAATGCAGGATGTTATATCCGATAATTCCTGCCCCCCGTACAGGGGATTTGTATGTTGCGGTGTGTTTTTTACAAAAATATAATGAATTCCCGATAAAAAAAGCAGAAATGTAAATCCTGTTTATCAGTCACATTCAGGGCTCGTGAAGATGAACGTTTCACTGTTGCCCGGAATTCCGACAGTTTCTCCTTTACTGGTCTGCCACCAGAACTTCGCTCTTGGCTTGCTGATGTTGCCTTCTTCATTCATTGTGGACGAGTCAAATAATCTGCCGTTGGACATTACATATTTAATACTTTCGGTATTTCTGATGTCATCCAGCGGATTAGCGTCCAGAACAATCAGGTCTGCAAGTTTACCGGGCTCAAGAGATCCGAGCTCGCGGCTCATACCAAGATATTCGGCGCCGTTTATTGTAGCACAACGTATCGCCTGAAGGGGGCTCATTCCTCCCTGCGCCAGCATCCATAGTTCCCAGTGAGCTCCAAGTCCCTGTAATTGCCCGTGGCCACCCAGGTTCACTTTTGTACCTCCGTCAGCGATTTGCTTTACAGCCTTTGACACTTCGATATGCCCGTAGTCGCCAAATTCAGAAGTGTTTCTTCTGCGCGAACGGCTGTCAATGATTGCCCTGGGAACGAATGATAAAAGCCGCTCCTTTTCCCAGACGTTTGTCCGGTCGTACCAGAAATTTTCTCCGGATTGAGTGCCGTAGCTTACAATCAGAGTAGGGGTATAGCCCGACTTGCTGGCATTCCAAAGGGCTTTTACATCTTTGTACACCGGCACAACCGGAATGTTGTGTTCTATTCCTGTATGGCCGTCCACGATCATCGATATATTATGGAAATAGGTAGATCCGCCTTCTGGTACAACTTCCATTTTTAGTTCTCTCGCAGCCTGGATAATTTGCTGACGCTGTTCGCGCCTGGGCTGGTTGTAAGACTTTACTGAAAAAGCTCCCACGGCTTTAAGCCTTCTTAAATGAGAGCGTGCGTCGTCCAGGCTATTGATCACCGCTTTAAAGTCCCCGTCGGCGCCATAAAGAATAGTTCCGGTAGAGAAGATCCTTGGCCCGGTCATTCGCCCCGCTTTCACCATTTCCGACTGGCTGAACACCATCTCGGTGTTACTTGAAGGATCATGTGACGTGGTGACACCGTAAGCCAGGTTCGCGAAATAGCTCCAGTCCTGTTGCGGTGATACTCCGTCAGGGCTGGTAGGAAGATGTGCGTGAACGTCTATCATTCCCGGCATGATAGTCTGATTATCAGCGGGGATCACTTTTGCATCATCCGGAATCTTAACTTGTGCAGCAGGCCCTACAGCCAAAATCTTGTTCTTTTCAATAACAATGGTTCCCTTTTCGATCACCTCGTTTCCTTTCATTGTGATGATCCGGGCATTCGTGAAAGCGATTTTTCCGGAGGGTACATCAGAAGGTAATTTCAATCCGATGTCCACTCCTGCACTGTCAGTGGAAGCCTGATTTTCTGAAGCCCCTTCAATAAATGAAAACGAATCTTTAATGGCCCTGCTGAAGTATTGGGAGCCTAATGTCCAGTGCAGGCGCTGGCTGTCTCTGCTCCAGTGGATGTAAATGCCGGCGTCTTTTGTTATTTTTGATACCGGCAGCGATTTATTCGTAGATGAAAGTTCTATTGCATTAGCCGTGTTTACCAGCGGTGTCACATAGGCATTGAATAATTCAGTAAAAGCAAGCCATTTACCATCAGGGCTCGGAACAAACTGGGTGGCATAGGTTGACACATAGTGCGTTCTTATATTGCCACCATTCAGATCCATGCTTTTGAACGCCTTCTTTCCGGCTTCAGTTGATTGGAAATAGATCCTTGTATCCGTGGTGTTAAACGTCGGTCTTATTCCCGTGTCTGAAATCTTTTGAGCAGCGCCGCCATTAGCAGAAATAATGTATATACCAGGGTTTTTCCCAAAATTAAATCCAAGTGAATAATTTCCTGTACCTTTTCGATAGACAATTTTGTCGCCTTTGTTCGAAAATTTAGGAGAATAATAGAAGCCTTTCTCTATAGTAAGGGGAGTGACACGCCCCGATTTGATATCGACCTTATTAATTGTGCCCTTTGTTTCATCGTTCCAGCTTATATAGACTAATGACTTGCCGTCGGGACTGAATTCGGGCTCGAACTCAAAATCGGTTCCTTCCGTAATGCGGTGCGGCTGCCCGTCGGGAAGCGTCTTGGTATAAACATACCCGGCAGCGTTGAAGGCGATCATTTTTCCGTCAGGAGATGTGGTAAGCTGCCTGATCATCTTTACGTCGAACTCGTCCTGAAATACTGCCTGATTAAAATGAAGAGCCTCTGTAATGAGCTGGTTGGTTGTTGCCTCGAATGGAATCTCGGTTACAACCTGAGAGTTAATATCCAGGTTTCTGATCTTCCCCTTCGCATAGAAGATAATATTCTTGCTGTCTGGTGTCCAAGCAAATCCCGGATACACACCGAATACCGCCCAGGTCTCCTGCTGATCTCTTGACAGATCATCATAGACCGGCCATTCTTCTCCCGTTGATAAATCCTGGATGTAGAGAACTGACTTTAGCCTTACCCTTTTTACAAAGGCCAGCATCCGCCCATCTGGTGATGGCTGCGGTCTTACTGCCCCTCCGGGGCCTCCGGCAACAGTTTCCGTTTCACCTGTCTCCCTGTTTTGCCGTTTAATCTCATAAATTTCGCCGTTAGGGTCTTTATTATACTGGAAGAAAGGACCCGGACTTACATCCTCACTGTAGTATAGATATTTTCCATCAGGAGACAAAGCAGGTTCCCCTGCATCCTGCTGGTCATTCTTTCTCTTTGTGAGCTGAACACCTTCACCTCCGGAGATATGGTACATCCACATCTCTCCTGCACCGAGCGAGCGGCTCGCGGTAAAATGCTTTCTCGCTATGATGTACTGATTATCCGGAGTCCATACCGCATTGTTGAGCAGGCGGAAGGTTTCTTTTGTTACAGGCCGTTTGTTGGTGCCATCGGCATTCATCACCCAGATATTATCCCCGCCATCCCTGTCGCTGGTGTAGGAAATATATTTCCCGTTCGGACTGAACCGTGGTTGTACATCAAAAGACATTCCTCCCGAGAGAAGGGTAGCCGTACCACCAGTAACGGGCATTTTATAAATATCACCCAGAAGGTCGAAAATAATTTCCTTGCCGTCAGGGCTCACATCGATATTCATCCAGGTGCCTTCATCGGTGGTTATGGAAACCGTTTTTGTTGGGCCTAAAGGTTTCTCAACATTCCAGGGGGCTTTTTGCTGGGCAGTTGCGTATGAAGAGATAACTACAGATAGAATAATATATAATTTCTTCATTTTAAATCAAAGTGTTGGGCAAACTTACTAAATTCTTCTTTAAACGGCAGGCTTTCGCGGTAAAGTGCCTGTAAATGCTCTGCTACGAATTCTTATTTCTGAAAAATCAGCATCTTTGTGATCTTCTGGATAAAATGACGATCTATCAGGTACTCAATAAATACTGGAATTACGATTCTTTCAGGCCTCTTCAGGAAGAGATCATTCATTCTGTGCTCAACCGGAAAGATACCCTGGCTCTGCTTCCGACCGGTGGCGGCAAATCCATTTGTTTTCAGGTGCCTGCAATGGTAGCCGAAGGAATCTGCATTGTGGTTTCGCCTTTGATCGCCCTGATGAAAGACCAGGTTGAAAACCTGAAGTCACGGGGTATTGAGGCTGTTGCTATTGTTTCGGGAATGGGAAAAAGGGAAGTCGACATCCTGCTGGACAATTGTATTTACGGGAATATAAAATTCCTGTATGTATCACCCGAACGTTTACTCTCTGAATTAGTGAGGGAACGGATCAGCTATATGAATGTCAGCCTGATAGCGATAGATGAAGCACATTGTATTTCGCAATGGGGCTATGATTTCAGACCGCCTTATCTGCAACTGGCGAAACTCCGGGAGCTTCATCCTGCCGTTCCCGTGCTGGCGCTGACTGCTACAGCAACAGAAAGGGTAGTGGAAGATATACAGGATAAACTTTTATTCAGGGAGAAGAATGTATTCCGTAAGAGTTTTGAACGCAAGAACCTCTGTTACGTGGTGGCTGCCGACGAGAATAAATACCGGAAATTGTTCTCAATAGCAGCAAATATAAAGGGTACAGGAATTGTGTATGTAAGGAACCGGCGGGAAACCCAGGAGGTTGCCCGGCTGCTCCGTAACGAGGGCTATACTGCCGACTTTTATCATGCAGGACTTGATACGCCGCTGAGGAGCAAAAAGCAGGAAGCATGGAAAAAGAACGAAATAAGTATCATCGTTGCGACGAATGCGTTTGGAATGGGGATCGATAAGCCCGATGTCCGCTTTGTCGCACACCTGGGCCCTCCTGAAAGCCTTGAAGCTTACTACCAGGAAGCCGGGCGGGCTGGTCGTGATGAAAAAAAGTCTTATGCCGTCCTTCTTTCTAATGCATCCGACAAGGCGCTGCTTGAGAAAAGACTGGAATTGAGCTTTCCGGCGATAGATGAAATTAAGTTTGTTTATCATTCTCTTGGAAACTACTACCAGCTTGCGTACGGGGCAGGAGAGGGGCTCATCCTGGAATTCGACATCGGTGAATTCTGTTCCCGTTTTAAGCTCGACGCTGTAAAAACCCTGGCGGCTTTAAAGTTTCTTGAGCATGATGAATATATTACGGTTACGGAAAGCGTATATCTTCCTTCACGGGTAAAGATCGCCGTAGCGGCAGAGGACCTCTACAGGTTTCAGATCGAACATGCTGTATATGATCCGTTTGTTAAACTGCTGCTGCGCTCTTATGGCGGCATTTTTGAACAATATGTTCCTGTAAGAGAGCACGACATTGCCAGGAGAAGCGGAAAAACAACTGTTGAAGTCGTGCAGATCCTGCAAAAACTGGAAGAACTGGATGTTCTGAGTTATCTCAAACAGACAGATAAGCCCCAGATCCAGTTTCTGAAGCCCAGAGCCGATTCCGGACATCTCTTTATTGATACAAAATACATCGCTGAACGTAAACAGATCATGACGACCCAGGTAAAAGCGGTAATTGAATATACAGAAACAAAAAAATGCCGGAGCCAGATGCTTTTAGCATATTTCGATGAACCGGATGCTCCAAAATGTGGTGTCTGCGATGTCTGCCTGGAGGAAAAACGTGAAGCAGGGAACAGCGATACCTTTGAGGTGATCACCTATGAGGTGATCCAGCAGCTCTCATCTCAGCATTTGACACTGGAAGAGCTTATTAGCTCCCTCCATACAGGAAATGAAAAAGAGCGGCTGGCCGCTCTCAGAAATCTTCTTGACGCCGGAAAAGTGAAAACCGACGGATCCAGGTATTACATTTGATCAGTGTCCTTTAGATAGCTTTTTCAATTCTTCAAGTCTTTCAGCCGAGATGTTTTCTTTATTTGATTTATCAAAGACTTCAAGAATAACTATACGTTGGTCAGGACTGCTGTGGTATAAAACGTAGATTGCTCTTCCTGATCCACTCTTGCCTTTTCCTTTACTCTGAATTGCAAATCTTTTTTTATAAAGGTTCTTGCCTAAACTAACAGCATTAGCTGGATCTTTACACAGCGAATCAATCAACTTTAAAATGTCATCAGGGATAGAATGATATCGCTTCCTTAAATCTTTAATTTGCTTTTGCGCAATGACAGAAATCTCAACGAAGTTCATCCAGAAATTTTCTTGCATCAGTAGTCTCAAGCTTACCCTCATTTAATAGGTCTGCTTGCTGAAGTGCACTTATAATGTGTTCTTCTTCTGTCGTCAATGAGGAGTTTTTATGTTTGACTGTAACTCCCATGGCAGTAAGAACTTCTATGACCATTTTTACTTTTGTTTTAGGAACCCTCACTTCTAACGTTGCCATAAGAAACATTTTTACAAAGATAACCGCTTTATTTTTAAATACCTAACATCCTGATCCGGGGAGTGGCAATCAGGAGACGGAAATCTCTCCCTTTATCCCCTTTACAAACTCCGGGATCTTCTCCATATAGTTCTCACTATCCAGAAGTCTGACGAAAGCACTTCCCACAATTGCTCCATTAGCGTATTCTGATGCTTTACTGAAGCTGGTGTGATCCGAGATCCCAAAGCCTATCATGGTGGGGTTTTGAAGGTTCATATTTTTAATCCGGGCAAAATAGTCTTCTGTTGTGGCTGATACAGAGAGGCTCTTCCCTGTAGTAGACGATGACGAAAGCAGATAAATAAACCCGTTGCTCAGTTCGTCGATCTTTTTTATCCGTTCTTCGGAAGTATGCGGAGTAATCAGGAAGATATTACTAACATGGTTTTTCTCAAAACAAGTGCGGTACATTTCTTCATATTCATACATCGGAAGATCCGGAACTATTACGCCATCGACACCAACTTCAGCACAGGAAGCGCAGAAACGCTCCACGCCATATTGCAGTACGGGATTTACATATCCCATTAACAGCACCGGGACCGAGACTCTTTTGCGAAGATCTTTCAGCTGTTCAAAAAGCAGTTTGACAGTCATTCCATTCGCAATTGCCTTTTGGGAGCTGTTTTGAATAACCGGCCCGTCGGCAAGGGGATCCGAATAAGGAATGCCGATCTCAAGAAAATCGGCTCCCGCTTTTTCAAGAGCTTCTGCTATGTCGACAGTGCTGTGCAGCCCCGGATAACCGGCTGTAAAAAATATAGAGAGGACAGATGTTTTTTTCTGGTTAAAGAGTTGGGAAATTCTGTTCATTGGGTTAAAGTCCAAAATATTTCATGTACGTATTCAAATCCTTGTCGCCCCGGCCTGACAGGCATACCACCACCGTTTCGCCCCCTTTAAACTGCATTTTGTCGAGATAGGCAAAAGCGTGAGCACTTTCGATAGCCGGAATGATCCCTTCCAGCTGTGTAAGCAGCAAAGCTGCCTCCATGGCTTCATCATCCGTGATACTCACGTATTGTGCCCGTTTGGACGCATACAGATGAGCATGTTGCGGACCTATACCCGGGTAATCCAGTCCGGCCGATATAGAATAAGGTTCTACTACCTGCCCGTCTTCCGTCTGCATCACAATAGAGCGGCTTCCGTGGAGTACACCTTCTTTTCCCAGCAGGGTTGTGGCGGCTGTTTCACCCGAATCGACGCCCTTACCGGCCGCTTCAACCGCAATCAGTCTGACGTTTGCATCGTCGAGAAAGTGATAGAACATGCCCATTGCATTACTCCCTCCGCCAACACAGGCCAGTACATAGTCGGGTTCGGTACTCCCGGTCTTTTCTTTTAGCTGCCATTTCGTCTCTTCTGAGATGATCGACTGAAAGCGTGCCACCATATCCGGGTAGGGATGAGGGCCTACAACTGATCCGATAATGTAGTGGGTGTCGGCCGGATTATTGATCCAGTCACGTAAAGCTTCGTTCGTGGCATCTTTCAGGGTTTTGCTTCCGGAAGTAGCCGGGATTACTGTTGCCCCCATCATTTTCATCCGCGCAACGTTTGGAGCCTGCCGTTCGATATCTACTTCTCCCATGTATACCACACATTCAAGCCCTTTTAAGGCACACACCGTAGCCGTTGCAACTCCGTGCTGCCCTGCTCCGGTTTCTGCTATGATCCTTTTCTTTCCCAGCCGTTCAGCAAGAAGGATCTGGCCGACCGTGTTATTGATCTTGTGTGCGCCGGTATGGTTCAGATCTTCACGCTTCAGGTAGATCGATGCACCATATTTCTGTGAGAGACGTTCCGCAAGATAAAGCGGCGACGGCCTGCCTACGTAGTCCCTAAGTAATTGTGTATACTCCGCCGTGAAAGCCGGGTCACTGATCATTTGACTGTATACTCTTTTCAGTTCTTCAATGTTAGGATACAGCATCTCAGGAATATAGGCTCCCCCGAAACTTCCAAAATATCCGTTTTCATTTACATGATAGCTCATATGTCCTCCGTCGCCGCATTTGCGGCATTATTATTAATATGTTTAAAAAATAGTCTGAGTTTTTCCGGATCTTTCAAACCGGGTTCGGTTTCGAATCTGCTGTTGAGGTCAAGGGCGTACAAAGAGGGATCTCCAAGCTGTTGTATTTCCCGAATGTCGGGCAAATCTATTCCACCGCTAAGGAAGTATTTCTTTCCGGATACATTTTTCCTGAGTAATCCCCAGTCGAATGCTTTTCCAGACCCGCCGTGCCCCTTCGTTTTTGTGTCGAAAAGGAAATAGTCTGTGCAATCCTCATAGCCTTCTAATATATGAAAATCAAAATGTTCGTCTATTCCAAAAGCCTTTATTATTTCTATTCCGCCAGTTCTCAGGGCCTTGCATATATCAGGCGTTTCAGCGCCATGCAGCTGGACCGCATCCAGGCGGAATGCCTTTATTTTATCTTCTATTTCCTGCTGTGAGGCATTTACAAAAACGCCGGTCTTTTTAATCTCAGGAGGAAGCTGCTGCAAAACTGCTTGATCGAGCTCTCGGGCAAAACGTTTGGAAGGAGGATAAAATATGAAACCCATATAGGCCGGGTTCAGGCTGGCAACTTCCAGGATATTCCCGGGGTCCTTCATGCCGCATACTTTTAGTTTATACTCACTCATTTCCAATGTCTAAAAGTGTATTAAAGCTAAACAGCGCTCGTTTGTTCATTAACGATGCTTCAGCTTCATAGTAACAATCAGCAAAAGATTTCTGCGGCGTAATTGTTTTGATTCCAATAGCAGCATTAGATAGTACCACGTCATTCTGAGCGGTGGTGCCTTTGCCGGTCAAAACATTCATGAAAATGTCTGCCGACTCTTTTATTGTGGACCCTCCCCCGATCTGTAGGGGCTGGATCCTTTCAAAGCCGAGTTGTTCGGGGGTATAAACAAATTCACCGTTCTTGGAAAATGTTTTAAAACCGCCCGTCATCGAGATTTCGTCGTAGCCGTCCAGTCCATGTAAAATAGTGTATTGTTTATCCGTTTTCTGATAGAGGTAGGCGTATAGCCGGGCTAGTTCCAGGCTAAAGACTCCTACTACCTGGTATTTAGGCTTTGCCGGATTGATCATAGGTCCCAGCATATTGAAAAATGTTTTTACTCCCAGTTCTTTTCGTATGGGAGCCACATTCTTCATCGCAGGGTGGAAGAGTGGGGCGTGCAGAAAACATATTCCGGCTTTTTCAACGCTCTTTTGCAGATGGGCGGGGCTGTTACTGAATTGATAACCTAAGAATTCCATCACATTGGAGGAACCACATCCCGACGAAACGCCATAGTTGCCATGTTTCGCTACAAGGTAGCCGGCTCCGGCTACCACAAAGGAAGCGAGGGTGGAAATATTAAATGTATCCTTGCCGTCTCCGCCTGTACCGCACAAGTCTATCAGCGCATACTGATCCAGGCGGGGGCTAAGGCAGAGGTCGAGCATAGCATCTCTAAAGCCTTCCAGCTCGTCAACTGTTATACTTCGCATACAATAGGCAGTCATAAATGCCGCCATCTGCGATGCATTGTATTTTCCACTACTGATATTGGTAAGAATAGTCCTGGCTTCCTGTGAGTTGAAGCTTTTGTGTTCGAATAAATGGTTTAAAATCTGTTTCATTACCAGTTTGTTTTTCTGCCCGCCCGGCAAAAAAAAAGGTTGCCTTGCGGGCAACCCTGTTTATTTTTAAAAAGTATACACATATGGATTGCCACTACGAAATATCGAAGTGCCACCACCAAATATGTAAACCGAATTGTTTCATTGATCTAAAGCAAATATGAATATATCTTTCGGTAGTTCAAAATTTAATTTAAGCCCGGCTGATATCCCGGCAACAACAAAGCCCATCCGCTTTAAATATTCTCATCGGCTGTTATCTGAAGATTTTTCTCTATATTAGAACGGGTACCACATATTATATTTGGCCTTCCCGGTAAAAGGAAGAATATTCATCCCCCGGTATCCTCATAGTGCACTTTTATTTATATGATTAACAGACGAAAAAAGTACGTTTTATCGCTAAAACAACGACTTGCTAAGGTTTTATTTGTCGTTACCGGAGTTTTACTTGCCGCTTTTGGTCTTAAAGGATTCCTGGTGCCCAACCAGTTTATTGATGGCGGAGTGACCGGGATTTCTCTTCTTGCCAATCATATAACGGGCGTTCCGGTATCTGTCTGGCTTCTTGTATTTAATGCACCTTTTATTTTTCTTGGCCTCCGTCAGATAGGCAAATCGTTTGCTGTCTTCACCTTATTTGCGGTAGTGGGACTTTCCACGGTCATTTTCTTATTCGACTTTCCTGTTATTACCCATGATAAGCTTCTCATTTCCATATTTGGAGGTTTCTTTCTCGGTGCCGGGATTGGATTTGCGATGAGGGGAGGTTGTGTATTGGACGGCACGGAGATCATTGCCGTATACATTAACAGGAAGAGTGTTTTCTCCATAGGCGACATTATCATGATCATCAATGTCGCTATATTCATCTGCGCAGCTTTTATTCTGGGGATAGAGTCGGCTTTGTATTCAATTTTGACTTATCTGTCTGCGTCAAAGACCGTAGACTTTATCATCCAGGGTATAGAGGAGTACACCGGCGTAACGATTATCTCATCTAAAAGCAAAGAGATTAAAGAAGCGATTACTACCAATCTGAAAAGGGGAGTTACCGTTTACAAGGGGGAAAGAGGATATGGGGGAAATCTTTACAGCGATAAGGAGATAGATATTATCTTCACTGTAGTAACCCGCCTGGAAGTCTCAAAAGTAAAGGACGTAGTTAAACTGATAGACCGTAAGGCCTTCATGGTGATGAATGTGATCACAGAAACTAACGGAGGACTCATCAAGCGAAGGCCTTTGCATTAAATCGCAGAGCCGGAATTACTCCGGTTTTTAGCTTTTTTGTTCCGATTTTAACAGCGCAGCACGGTATACTCTGCCCATTTTCGCGGCAATAAAACGCGAAGGCAAAAATCTCATGAAGATGGCTCCGGCACGATTGAAGAATCCGGGGACATACGTATACTTACGATGCCGGAAGGCATAAATACCTTCTCTGGCTGCTTGTTCTGCCGGCATCAGCCACCCTTTTAAATTTTCGAATCTTTCATCTCCCGTCATCTCGGTTGCGATGCCCGCCGGCGCATATACGGTAAGCGACAAGCCGGGATTCTTAAGCTCATGCGAAAGTGCTGATATAAAGTTCAGGATAAAACCTTTGGTACCCGAATAGGCTGCCTGATAGGGAACGGGAAAGAGAGCAGCCATGCTGGATACGATCATGATGGCTCCTTCTTTTCCGTTGGCTTCGAAGTAATTAACGAGGTGGTTTGTCAGGCTGACTACACTTAATACGTTGGTTTGCAGGATGGTCATGAATTTGTCCCAGGGCAGATCGGCATGTCTTCCGAAATAGGTCACCCCTGCATTCAATATGGCTCCATAAAGTTCTCTGCTCCCCGTGCTTTCCTCCACTATCCTGGCGATATCTTCTTCTTTAGCAAGGTCTGCTACCAGGACACGGATCTCGACGCCGGTGGCAAGAAGCTCTTCTTTAAGCTCTTCCAGTTTATCCCTCCGGCGGGCAGTCAGAATAAGGTTCGCCTTAAACTGCTTTGCAAGAAGTCTTGCCATTTCCCTGCCTAGGCCCGAAGATGCGCCGGTCACAAGGATCCACTTGTTTGCAAGTTGAAGAGGTCTCATTATTTTATCAGGGGATCTTTTTCTTTCGTAAATAGCTGATATACCTTTTTATCCACCCATGACGGCAGAATTTTATTCATCATCACCGCAAGTTTTCCCTGTCCCGTCATAATGATCGTTCTTTTCCTGGCGGTCACTCCTTTTGCAATTATGGCTGCAACCTCTTCTGCCGGCATCATCTTCCCTTCGTCCATGCTGCTTTCGCCCTGCTGGCTTCCGTCTTTGGCCAGAGCCGTATTCCGGATATTGGAAGCCGTGAAGCCGGGAGCGGCAACCATAACGTGTAAACCTGTTTTCATGTTTTCAACCCGCAGCGCTTCCATGAAGCCATTCATTGCAAATTTGGAAGCCGAATAACCGGTCCTTCCGGGCAAGCCCCTGTATCCAGCAATGGAAGAAATTCCGACAACGGAGCCCTTGCTCTTCAGAAGCTCCGGAAGTGCGTATTTTGTACAGTATACCGTGCCCCAAAAGTTCACATCCATCAGATTCCTGATCACTTTCAGATCAAGGTCTTTAAAAAGTGCCCTCATGCTGATGCCTGCATTATTGATCAGCACGTCAATCCGGCGGAAGGTCATGGATGCCTGCCGGATAAGATGCGCGCAATCTTCTTCCAGGGAAACGTCACATTTAACAGCTATTGCCTTTATTCCATACCGTTTTTCCAGATCCTGGGTGATTTCGCAGAGCGTTACGTACTGACGTGCTCCAAGTACAAGGTTAGCACCGAGCCGGGCAAATTCTTCAGCGCAGGCTTTCCCGATACCTGAAGATGCGCCTGTTATAATGACTGTTTTGTTTTTTAGTTCCATCTGAGAGGCACAAAAGTAAGATGTTTTAACCAGTATATGGCACCCTGGTGGCGATTGACCTGGCCAGGGTAATTTCATCTGCGTATTCAATCTCCCCGCCAAAGGCTATTCCGCGGGCGATCGTGGAGATTTTAACCGGCAGGTCTTTTAGTTTTTTGTAAATATAAAAGATCGTGGTGTCTCCTTCCATTGTAGCGCTGAGTGCCAGTATCACTTCCTGTATTTCTCCTGTCTGAACGCGCTGAACGAGCCTGTCGATATTCAAATCGGACGGGCCAATCCCATCCATGGGAGAGATAAGGCCGCCCAGTACATGATAAACCCCGTTAAACTGGTGGGTGTTTTCTATTGCCATTACATCGCGGGTATCCTCTACAATGCAGACAAGTGATCCATCCCTTTTATTCGAAGCACATATTTCGCAGGTCTCCGAGTCCGATATATTACTGCATTCTTTACAGTAACGTATTTCGTTCTTAAGACGTGTCAGTGCGCCGCTAAAAGCTTCTACTTCTTCCTTGTTCTGGTTTAGAAGATGAAGGACCAGGCGTAAAGCAGTTTTTTGGCCAACACCAGGAAGTTTCGCAAATTCATTTACAGCGTTTTCCAGCAAGCGGGAAGAAAAATTCATTTTGCAAAAATACAGATGCAGGTGGAGTTCTTTTTATCGGGTGAAATTTTTTTACATTTACCCGTAAACAAACAACATCAAATAAAAATTATTAATGAATGGATCAGGAACAGTTACTGAAATGCAGAGTAGGAACGAAAGTGCATGAGGGGACTTCAATGATCAAGAACAGGCGATAATATGACAAGTGACGAAAAAATAAGAAATGCATTTGAGAATAAAGACTGGCAGGAAATTAAAGTGACAGACTCCTGGCAGATCTTTAAGATTATGGCGGAGTTTGTGGAAGGATTTGAAAAGCTGGCTAAAATAGGACCCTGCGTTTCGATTTTCGGATCTGCAAGAACTCCCCAGGACAACAAATATTATAAGATTGCTGAAGAAACAGCGAGGCTTCTGACAGAGCATGGTTACGGTGTCATCTCAGGAGGAGGGCCGGGTATAATGGAGGCGGCTAATAAAGGAGCCTATGAGAATGGCGGCAAATCTGTTGGATTAAATATTGAGCTGCCCTTCGAACAGTTTCATAATAAGTACATCGACCGCGACAAAATAATGGAGTTTAATTACTTCTTTGTCAGGAAGGTGATGTTCATGAAATATTCCCAGGGATTTATCGTGTTACCGGGCGGGTTCGGGACAATGGATGAAATGTTTGAAGCGATCACACTAATTCAGACCGGAAAGATTGCACGTTTTCCCATCGTCCTGGTAGGCCGTGAATATTGGGGTGGTTTGCTTGACTGGGTAGAAAATCACATGCTCGACGCCCGGAATATCAGTGAGGAAGATCTTAATCTTTATCGTGTGGTTGATACGGCAGAGGAGGCAGTAGAGCATATCTTCCGCTTCTACAATAAATATGTGCTGAAGCCAAATTTCTAAGTAGAAGAAGAATGCATTTTAAAATACACAAGAGTTTGTGCATTTTAAAATGCATTCTTCTTTATAGCCATTCTATCGATACGCGGCCTGCCGAGGTGCGTACGTAAACATCCGTTCCGCCTCCTTTAAGACTGCCTTTTACACGTTCATTATCGACGATCCCGTTGAAGTCTTTGAGCGTTCCCGTGTTTACGCGGCCGCCGCTCAGGTCGAGGTTAAATCCCTTGTCTTTTGGTAAACCCAGTACAGCACTCCCGGCACTTACGCTCACCTTAACAGTCTTTCCGGGATCAACAAAAGATGCATGCACACTTCCTGCGCTGGTGGCCGCATCGAGGCTGCAGGCCAGTTGATCCAGCTGGATACTTCCTCCCGATGTATGGGAATATAAATCACCGGATATGTCGCTGCCCTTGATGCTTCCTCCGCTGGTTCTCGTGTCAATATTGCCTTTTAGCTGGTTCAGCTTTAATGAACCTCCTGAAGTAGAAAGGGATATCTTGCCATTGCAGTTAAAGGCATCGATACTCCCGCCACTCGTTTTCATATCAATTGAGCCTTTGCTGTTCATGGCCTGAATACTCCCGCCTGAAGTACGCCCGGTGATAATGCCATTGAGCTGATCAATCTTCAGGCTGCCGCCACTTGTCTTAAAATCGTGGTCACCCTTCAGGTTTGTCAGCGTAATGCTTCCCCCGCTGGTATTCAGCTTCGAAGATACATTGAAAGGGACATAAATCTTAAATGAGATACTCAGAGCCTTTTTCCAGTTGGTGTTTCCCCTGCTGTTTGCGACGGCCTTCAGTTCATTTCCATTCAGCGACACGTCAATGTTGTAATTGTCAGCAAGCCTCTCCTGAATTTCCTCCTTTGAAAGGTTCCTGTTCACACCGTTGCCGCGGACAAAGACTTCCACTTTAGATTCTTTTTCATTTGTTCCTGTTACCATGATGTATCCCCCGGAAGTTTCTGATCGCAGTGTCTTCACCTCAGATGCATTGAACGATTTGGAAAGGTAGGGCTCTCCGGCATTATCCTGCCTTGCCTGTGTAGCCAGCATTTGTGCTGCTGCAATAAAAAATATTACCAATCTTTTCATTTTAACGGTTATTGTGGGTTATCAATTCATCCGGTGATATTACTCTGTCCTCAGGCTCTTTACAGGGTTGGCAAGTGCTGCTTTTACTGCATGGAAACTTACTGTCAGCAGGGCGACGGCCAGCACGACGAATCCTCCGGCAAGTAAAGTCCACAAGGATATTGTAATATGATAGGCGAAGTCTTCCAGCCATTTACTCATCATAAACCAGGAGAGAGGTGCTGCAATTAAAAACGATATCATAATCAGCTTTGCGAAATCTTTCGACAGCAAAGCCACAATGCCGCCGATATTGGCGCCAAGCACTTTTCTGATCCCAATTTCTTTTGTGCGCTGATTCATACTCAGCAACGCAGACGCAAACAGTCCCATGCAGGAAATAAATATCGCAAGCCCTGAGCCGACAGTAAAGATATTCGAAAGCCTCTCCTCCTTTTTATATTCCGCATTTGTATTTTCATCCAGGAATGATGGCTCTGTGGTATAGCGGGGATTGACTTCTTTCCACGCATCCTGAACAAGCTTCATGGAAGCAGGCAGGTTTCCGGGACTGACCTTTACAAAAATATACGATACCGGCCATTCTTTGGGACGGATCATCATGGTGAGAGGCTTGATTTCCTGATGGAGGTTTTTGAAATGAAAATCTTTGACCACTCCGATAACTTTCAGCCCCCGGCCTTCATCGACAGGCAGGATCTTACCTACAGGGTCTTTATCTCCCATTAAAGCAGCCATTTTCTCGTTAATAAGGGCAGCGGCGGTATCTGTCGCAAAGTCCCTGGAAAAATCGCGTCCCTTAACCAGCGGAATATCTAGGGTTATCAGGTAGCCGTAATCTATTCTCAGCCAGTTGGTCTTAATTTCACGGTTTTTATAATCAAAACCCAGGATAGAAGTAGAGGAGGAGCCGTCTCTTCCCCGCCCGAGATTTATGTCTGTGCCCGTTACATTTTGGACATTGCGTACAGATGCAAGCTTTACCCGCATTTGCTGCAAGGCACTTTCCGGTTCGATATTAGGCCCTATCGGAATACTGATCACCTGGTGCTTGTTGAAACCGAGAGGCTGGTTTCTGACATAATCCATTTGCCTGATGATAATTAGAGTTGAAGTGATCAGTACAATGGCTATAAAGAACTGAATTACAGTAAGTGTATTTCTCAATGTATTCTTAGAACCTAAGGAGAATTTTCCCTGAAGCGTGTTAATGGTATTGAAGTTTGACATTATCCACGAAGGATAACCTCCGGATAAAAGTGTCGTGATCGCAAAAAGAACGACAAAGAGAATGACAGACCTGGGCGATAACAATATTTCCAAAGGCAATTTGTTCCCGGTAATTGCAGCATATTTTTCCAGGAAAGCAAAAAGAAGGATTCCTCCCAGCAGGAGTGAGGCAAGACAGATGAGCAGCGCTTCGCTCCAGAACTGAACAACAAGTTGCCTTTTCATGGCACCAAATGTCTTTCTTACGCCGATCTCCCTTGCCCTGCTGAAGGACGTGGCCAGTGACAGGTTTACAAAGTTGCTGCCCGCAACGAAAAGGATCACGCAGCTCAGAAGAATCAGCATCCACGGAAAAAATGCGTTTACCGAATTCCCCATGTTGTTTATTTTACTGAAGTGAAGCTGGTCCAATGGAATGAGCCCTAATCTCATATATTGGCCGTCTTGTCCGGGTTTCCCCCCGTCGCGCTTCATGGACCTGATGTTTTCAGCAAAATGCTTATTAATAAACTGTTTGCTGCTCCTGTAAAAATCTTCCGGTTTCGTTTGTTCTTTTAGTTGAATAAATACAGTATGATTGTGGCTTGTCCAGTCGTTCTCATCAGCCCGGTAAGCCGGAAAGTTTTCAAAGGGAGAGAGGATGTCGAACTTAAGTGTTGAATTAGAGGGTGGATCAGAGATCACTCCCGAAATGATAAAGTTTTCCCACTTATTATTCAGGTTGAGTTCCAGCGATTTCCCGGTAACGTCTTCTGTGCCGAAAATCTTTTGCGCAAAGGCTCTGGTAACAACAATATCCCCCGGGCCCTTGAACACATCTTTACTGTTCCCACTTAGAAGAGGGAAGGAGAACATGCTGAAAAAAGATTTATCCGTATAGATCACAGATGTTTCCAGCTGTTTAGCCCCTGCCCTTACCAGTCCGCCGCCGTTACCGTATCTGGCAGCATCTTCAACCCCGCTGACCTCTGCTTTTACCGCCGGAACAAAAGGTACAGGCATCGGGGCATCTTTCTCTATTCCCCGTGACGTAAACTGCTCTCTGTATACCTGGAAAACATGATCCTTATTTTGATGAAAGGAATCAAAAGACATCTCAAACAAAGCAGTGGAAAACAACAGCATAGACGCAGCGAAGGCGATGCTCAATCCAAGAACATGAATGGTAGTAAACGTTTTCCTTTTACGGATGTTCCTGAGGGCAATGAGGAGGTAGTTTTTTATCATATCGGCAATTT
>NZ_QEAS01000010.1:79436-88586 GCF_003130405.1 Pararcticibacter amylolyticus | reverse complement strand
GGTGTTACATAATATATGCCAATGGGGTATGTTGCTGGTAGTCACTGTTTTGATTTGATTGGCGTGGGTGTTTCTGTTCTCTGATGAACAGCTTCTGTTCGTTTTCGTACAAACATAAACTCTTGCTAAACGTCCGGAGATATCGATCGTTTAAAGCAGTAGCAAGCCAGCAGATAACAGGTTCACCTGCTATCAAAAAAGTCCTATACAATTTACAGAACTCAATAACCAACAGCAGAAGCATGTGAAACCTGCTATCAAACTATACAGGAGCTAATAACTAAAAGCTAATAGCCAACAGCTGATTATTATTACAGATTTTGATCAAAATAATCCGTTATCTTTTGCATCAGGTGCACCCTGTCTCTTCCCCTTACATTATGCTCATAGCCAGGATAAACAAAGTAATCAACCTGCACACGGTTGTCTACACATTCTTTCAGGAAATTAATAGAGTGCTGCCAAACGACAGTACTGTCGATAGTTCCATGTATCAGAAGTAATTTGCCTTTCAAGTTCTTCACTTTTGTCAGAAGGTTCGCGTTTTCATAGCCTTCGGGGTTTTCCTGCGGAGTATCCATATACCGCTCTGTATACATCACTTCGTACATTTTCCAGTCCATTACGGGACCGCCGGCAACCGCACACTTAAACACACCAGGGTGACGAAGCATAAGGGATGTCGTCATAAATCCACCGTAGCTCCAGCCATGAACTCCAATCCTGGCAGCATCCACAAAGGGTAGAGATTTCAGATAATCAACCCCTTTTAGCTGATCTTCCATTTCAACTGTTCCCAGATTCCTGAAAGTTGCCTGCTCAAATTTAGTTCCCCGGTTGCTGCTGCCGCGCCCGTCCATCGTGAAAATAATATAGCCGTGCTGCGCCATATATTCGTACCATAGATTCCCGCTGGCCGGAAAAGTATTGCTGATGATCTGAACGTTAGGCCCGTTATACAAGTATACAATAACCGGGTACTTCCTGTCCTGGTCAAAATTAACAGGGTAAATAAGTTTGCCGTACAGGGGCGTTCCATCTTCTGCTTTAACAGTAACGTTTTCTATTTTCGGACGCTGATATCCTGCCAGGGGATCTTTTGCCGTAAGAAGATTTTTCTTCCACGAACCAGAAGCAGAAATCACGTCGATCACTCTTGGGGCTGTTCCGTTTGACCAGCGGTCGATGATGTAATCGCCATTATTGTTTACGGCAGCCAAGTGCGTCCCCGGATCGGTGTCCACTCTCTGCATCTTTCCATTTTCCCAATTCACCGAATAAATGTGCCGGTCAAGAGGAGAGTCTTTGGTTGTTGTGATGAGCAACGTTTTCTTTTTCTCCGACTTCCCCGCAATCTCCGTAACCACCCAGGGTCCTTTGGTGATTTGGTTCAGCAGTTTGCCACTGGTATTATACCGGTAAAGGTGCATAAAGCCGTCGCGCTGGCTCCACCAGATAAACTGATCGCTTTTTCCCGGAATAAACGTGAGGGAGTGCTGCGGATGAACATATTTTGCGTCTGTTTCTTCAAAAAGAGTCTTTACAAAAGCCCCGGTTTGTGCATTATACTGGTTTAACCATAAATGATTTTGTTCCCGGTTGAGGATAGCCACAAAAATAAACTTCTCATCGGGACTCCATGTTACACAGGTGAGATAGTGATCTTTTGGAGTGCCGGTTTCCAGGAAGACGATCTTCCCGTCCGACGGATTGTAAACCCCGAGAGTCACTTCGTGTGATGTCCTTCCGGCAAACGGGTATTTTGTGAAATGAACAGAGGCCGGGGTGACATTCCAGTTGATCAGCGGATAATTCTCTACCATTCTTTGATCCATGCGGTAAAAAGCGAGGTAATTTCCTCTAGGTGAAAAGAAAATTCCGCCGTCTATGCCAAATTCATCCCTGTGTACCGATTTTCCATTCAGTATCCCCGGGTCTGCGTCTTTTGTTACAGTATGTGTCCGGCCTTCGGCGTCAACCATGAAAAGGTTGTTTGCTTTCGTATAAGCAAACCTCCTGGTAGTATTTTCTATGTGAATATTTTCAGCCTCATCAGGCAGTTGCATCCATTCCTTCACTTCCATTCCTGTTTTGCTTCTTTGGCAAAGGAAATAATGGTTGCCGATTGAGAAGGAAGCGACATTCGTACTTAGCCACTCCAGTGCAGGCATTGACCGCAACGGATATTTTTTTCCTGCTGTATTTTGAACTTCACTGAGTCTGAGCAAGGTATCTGCCGCCATAGATGGTACCATAAACCTCACGATCGCTTCATCTTTGGATGTCTTAACCGTCCGTGTGAAGGCATTTTCACCGGGTATCCAGTTTAATTGTTTAATATCTTCCCGTGCAAGATTGGTCCCCAGGCCAAGGACTGCATCGTCCATTGTAAACTGTTTTTGCTGAGCAAAGGTCAGTGCAGAAAAGCTGATGCTGATCACCAGCAAAAGAAATCGGATCATTTTAGAAATTGCTTAAAACCGGATATTCGGCGAAGCAAATATAATGATCCTGACGTGTTTCACCCGATAGCGGCTACTTGTCTTATTGCCGTTTTCTTTCTTAAATATGGTACAATTTGACAAAACACGTCTGTTGTCATGCCTTTATTCAAATATTCCGTTACTTTCCGTCAGGATGACCGGTAATCCGGATGTTACCAAAATGGTGTGTTCGAACTGGGCTACGAAGCCTCCCTTATTTCCGGTCAGTGTCCATCCGTCTTCAGTCGTATCCGCAATCGTAGATAAAGTAGAGATGAACGTTTCTACAGCGACAACCTGATTTTTGGCGAATCGCTGTTTGTTAAAGTTGTCCCGGTAATTGGCAACCTCCGGGGCTTCATGCAAACTTCTGCCAATGCCATGGCCTGTAAGATTCTTTATAACCCTGTATCCGGATTTCTTTGCTTCCGACTCAATTAATCCCCCGATGTCTGAAACTCTGACCCCGCCCCGGATATTGCTGATTGCTTTTTTTAGTATCGCTCTGGAGGCGTTTATCAGAGGAAAATGATTGTTTATGTCCTCGCCGATCACAAATGAAGCGCCATTATCGGCCCAAAAGCCGTCGAGTTCTGCCGACACATCAATGTTGATGAGATCCCCCTCTCTAAGCACCTTTGAGTCTGAAGGGATCCCGTGCGCTATTTCTCCATTCAGACTAATGCAGGTACAGCCCGGAAACTTATAAGTGAGCAGGGGGGCCGAACGTGCGTGATACTTTTCAAGCAAGGTCTTTCCGTAGTCGTCCAGTTCCTTTGTGCTCATTCCCGCACTGGCATAAGCCTTCATTTCCCTTACCGTGAGGGCCACAATCTCACTGATCTTCCTGATTCCGGCTAACTCGCTATCGTTGTTTATTGACATTATTCGTATATTGCATGTTAATCCTCCGGCGGAGGCTTGACAAAGCTAAAGTTGTGCAATGGGATATCATAGTAAATTTTAGACATCTGCGTGTTTGTTAGAATGGTGACCGGATATCATGCCTATTAATTTTTTTAAATTCATTACTCTGAAAAACATCGAAGGCCCCGGGCATTTGAATTTAACTCCTTCCTCGGGGGCAGAAAAGTATATTGAAGCTTTCTATGTTTTTTCCTGCCATCAGCAAAAGGGGCCACAACTCCTGTTTAACGATGGTTTTCCTGCTCTCATTTTTGCGCCGCGAAAGGATGACTTTTTCAGGATATGCATAAACGGAACCGACTCCTTTGAGGTTGAAGCAGCCTGGGTATGCAGTGGTGTAATGAAGAACATCTACGTTGACTATCCATACGATGTTGAGGAACTCATCGTTGTGAGATTCAAACCTTTCGCATTCTATAAACTCTTTGGCATCTCGCCAGGTGTCTTCAGGAATAAACCCGTCCTGAGTCTGACGGAATTGAATGGATGCGAGTCGTTTATGTTCATTGACAAAGTTTACGAAGCAGCAGGCTTCCGCTCCCGGATTTCTGCTATAGAGTCACTTGTTTCGTCTATGCTTACGAACTTCGAATATCCCATCTTGCTGAACGAGACAATTGACTATATAAATGAAAAGAAGGGGGCGATCACCGTACAGCAAGTGATCAAACAGCTTGGATCTGGAATGAGCTATAAATGGCTCGAACGGAACTTTAAGAGTTATATGGGTATATCACCTAAAAAATACATTTCCTTACAGAGATTCCTTCATGCTTATATAGACTTTATGTCTCCTGAATCATATAGCCTGATGGAGATTGCTGTCAGGCATGGATATTCTGACCACAATCATTTTCTCAAAGATTTTAAGCAATTCTCTGGCGTGTCACCCGGAACGTATCTGAGCAGGGGAAACAGAAGTTAAAATAATTATTTATTCATTTCTCAGTATTTCAGCCGGATTTATGAATGCCGCTTTTATTACCCGGGTACTTACTGTGAGGAACGTAACAAGCAGCACAACAAAACCGCCGGAGGCGATCATCCACCAGGAAACGGAAATCCTGTAAGCGAAATCCTGCAGCCAGACACTCATCAGATAACTGCCCGCAGGAAAGGCAATAAGTGAAGCAATAAGAACCAGGAGAAGTAAAGAAGAGGAAGTCAATTTGACAATTTCCGTAACCGATGCACCCAGCACTTTCCGGATGCTGATTTCCTTCAGCCTTCTTTGGATGCTCAGGCTTACCAGTCCGAAAACTCCTGATAATGAAAGCGCAATGGATATCGCAGAAAAAGCCGCGAGCATCGTCATGAAACGCTGTTCACCTTTGTACATCCAGTCAAACTGTGAGTCGAGAAACCAATATTCAAATGGGAGCGGGCTGTTATTCTTCCAGATCGACTCTATTTCAGAAATCAACAAAGAGGGGTTGGACGTATATCTTACGACCAGGTAATCGTACCCCTGCCATGGCTGGTTGGTGATGATCAGTGGTCCGATCCTTTCACGGAGAGATGCAAAGTGGAAGTCTTTCACAACTCCGATAATCTTGTGGCTGCCATCCCGGTTTATCGTTTTACCAACCGGGTCTTTCCATCCGAGTGTTTTAGCCAGTGTCTCGTTGATAATATACCCATCTTGGTCCATATTCGTGCCCTGCCGGAAGTAATGTCCTGAAAGCAGATGGAGCTGGAATGTCTTCAGGAAGTCTTCATCAGCATCCAGTTGATGGATCATCATCGCCTGTGTTTGGCCTTCAGGAGTAAACCCATTTCTGGTGATACCTTCTACAGGAACCTCCGAAATGGCCGATACGGAACTCACATTACTCAAGTTCGATATAGAATGTTTAATTACAGCCGATACCTCATTCGTTTTGTGCCCTGTAAGCGGGACGATAAGAACTTTCTCCCGGTCAAAACCCGTAGGGCGGGTCTTAACAAAGCGTATCTGCATGTACATAACAAATGTGCAGGAGATAAGCGTAATAGAAACGATGAACTGAAGCATGATGAGCCACCGCCCGCGAAACCTGTTTCCTATACCAGAAAGCGGGAATACCGGATTGCTCAGGATATTTGCCCCTGAATGATAGAAACTCAGATAGAAGCCAGTCCCGGCAGCAAGCAGGACAAACAAAATAGCGCTGGCTAAAAGCAGGACGCTGTTATTAAATATGGCCGGCACGGAGAAATGATTGCCTGTAAATTGCCGGAATAAGGGAGATAAAGAAAATATAAGGGCGGCGGCGATGACGAACGCGATTCCGGTGGTCAGGAGTGCCTCCGTAAACCATCTTATCCTGAGTTGCATATTTTCTGCTCCCAGCACCCGTCTTATCCCGATTTCTTTAAACCGGGTAACCGACTGGGCCATGCTGAAATTGATATAGTTTACACAGGAGATCACAAGTATGAGAAGGGCAATTGTGCAAAATATCCTGATATTCCTCTTTAAAACAGCTGAGTCGGAATTGTGATTCAGGTGAATCTCCGAAAGCGGCTGCAGCCCGGCCTCAGTCTTGTCACCAAACGCAGCATCCTGCTTGTTCAGATGCCGCCACATGAAAGCGGGAAGTGCTTTTTCAAGATCCTCTTTATTTGCCGCTTTGTCTAACAAAAGCCAGGTCGTATACCTGTATCCGCCCCGCCATCCAAGAAAAATAGTGGAGTCAGTGTTTAAGGTGGAGAATGATATCAATGACTCGTAACGAATATCGGTATTTGCCGGGATGTCTTCAACGACACCTGTGACAATAACTGTTTTCTTGTCATCCAACTTCACTATTTTCCCTACTGCCTTGTCAATATTGCCGAATATCTTTGTTGCTGTTGTTGCTGTCAGCACAATGTTCCCCGGTTCCCTGAGGACAGAAGAAGGGGTGCCCCGTAAAAGTTTAAAAGAAAATAGCTTAAAGAAGGTTGAGTCGGCATAAACCATCCCTTTCACTTTGAGGCTCTGATTTTTGTAGTTGATGTACGATTCGTCCGAATTCGTTAATCTGCAAAATTCCTCAATTCCCGGGAGTTCGGCTTTGGCATCAGGGCCAAACGATGCTGAAAACTCCGAAACGCCTTGTCCATCCAGTTTTCCCTGGCTCATGTAATCAAACCCGGCCCGGAATATCCGGCTGCCTTTTTCATGAAAAGTATCAAAGTTGTACTCATTGCTGATAAAGGCTGTGATCAGCAGGACTGTACAAATTCCGGTCGATAAGCTAATCAGGTTGATCCCCGAGATCAGTTTGTTACGAAGAAGTATCCTGCCGGCAATTTTCAGGTATTCTGACAAGCCATAAAGTGAGGTGCGCGGATTACGAATTTCTTTAATACGTTTCATTCTGTTCTTAAACTTTTCACCGGATTAGCCAGTGCGGCTCTTAATGCCTGGAAGCTGACGGTGATCAGGGCGATGCCGATCGTGATAACTCCTGCGAACACAAAAATGCTCCAGTTGAGGCTTATATGATACTCATAGTTCTCAAGCCAGTTGTTCAGGGCCCACCATGACAGGGGAACAGCAATCGCAATGGAGATAAGCACTAATTGAAGAAAATCTTTTGAGAGGAGGGTGGTAATTCCTCTTACACTTGCTCCCAGCACCTTTCTGATTCCGATCTCTTTCGTTCTTAATTCTGCAGCATAAGCAGCGAGGCCAAACAACCCGAGACAGGAAATGATGATCGCTAAGCCTCCGAACAAATTAGCCAGCAGGCCCAGGGTTTTTTCGTTCTCAAATTTCTTTTCAAAATCGTCATCCGAGAAGTGAATGACCGGCGGATATGCCGGGTTTATCGACTTGAGGATTCGTTCAATTCCGGCAATAGAAGAGCTTATATTCCTGGCCGGGTTAAGCTTCAGAGCAATAACAGTGCTGTTCTTTCCTCCGTAGTTTATAACCATCGGCGCTACCTTCTGGTAAGGAGACCCCCATATAAAGTCCTTAAAAACTCCCACAATGGTAACAGGTGATCCTCCCCATTTAATGACACTTCCAATCGGAGTCTTTAACTTCATGACTTTTGCAGCAGTTTCATTGATCATGATATTGGAGCTGCTGTCAGCTGGATTAGCGCCTGAAAGTTCACGGCCCTCAATCAACGTCACGCCTGTCGTCTTTGAAAAATTATCGCCGGCACGAAGGACATCAATAAGGATTTGCTGCCCTGGGAGCTTTCCCGGCCAATCAAAGCCCCAGGTGTTATTTCCCGCCTGGTTGATACTCTGTGAAAGGCCTGTTCCCGAAATGATGGCACCCGATTTCATTGCCTCATCAATGAAGATGTTCAGGTTTTTGCCGAGGTTGCCCTCTACCGGGACTTCTACGAGATTTCCTTTCTCAAAGCCGGTGGGCAGATCTTTGATAAAACTGATCTGTTTGTAGATGCATAAGATCGCCGTGATCAGAAAAACCGCGAAACCAAACTGGATGATCACTAAAATCTTTCGTACAGAAAGAGCTCCTTTTCCACCTTTTATACTGCCCTTCAATACCTTTACCGGGCGGAAAGAAGACAAGTAAAATGCCGGATAGCTTCCTGAAATGATCCCTGTTAAAATGGTAATGCATGCGAGGAAAAGCCAGAAATGCCACTCAGACCAGGGCGTTGACAATTGGATCCCGAGTAAGCGGTTGAAGAAAGGGAGGCATACCGCCAGGAGGACTATTGCAGCTATCATAGCAAAAGCCGACAGGATTAAAGACTCGTTGATAAACTGGGCGATGAGCGATTTTCTGGAAGATCCTATTGCCTTGCGGATCCCTACCTCCCTTGCTCTTTCCTCCGATCTTGCCGTGGAAAGGTTCATGAAGTTAATACAGGCGATCAGCATAATACAAACAGCCAGGATGAGGAACTGGCGGATCTGGTCGATCATGCCGCCAACCGACTTGCCGTTCTCAAATTTCGACCACAAATGCATTTTCGAAAAAGGGAACATAAATGCCTCTCCTTTGTACCCATCCTGGTGAGCATTGATCATTTTCTTAATCAGCTTGTTTGCAGAAGGGTAGTACTTGTTATCCTTCAGCTGAACATAAGTCTGGCAAAAATTACTTCCCCAGCCCGCGTTCTTAATCCACTCCTGTTCACTCTCGAGCAGCTGCCATGGAAGAAAATAATCATACCGGAAAGAAGAGTTCAGGGGAGATTTCTCCACCACACCTGTCACAACCAGCGGGGTTTTATCGTTTCTCTTCAGGATCTTTCCCATAGGATCCTCTTTTCCGAAAAGGCTGGCGGCAAGCTCATCGGTGATCACTATACCATCAGGCTGCGCCAACGCTTTAGAAGGGGATCCTTTGATGAAATTGAAATTAAACATTTCGAAAAAGGAGGCGTCGGCAAAAGATCCCGTTTTTTTCAGGCCGGTCTCCCCGCGGCTTATCAGCCCGTCGGCCATATAGCTAAATATCCGTGCTGTTCTCTTTACACCCGGAACTTCAGAATCAATAGCCCCTGCAATCGTTTTGGGAGTTGCTGCAAACGTAAAGATCTTATTGTCGCCCTCCTGGTTATTCTGCAGGATATAGATATTATCGCGGTTTGTAAACTGCTTATCGTAGTTCCAGTGATGCCATACGTATAGCAGCAACAGAAGACAACTGGTCATGCCGAGGGTAAGCCCTCCGGCGTTAATGGCGGAGAATCCTTTATGTTTTTTGATATTTCTCCACGATGTCTTAAAATAGTTCATCTTTCTTTTTTTAGCCATCAGCTATCAGCTTCCGGTTCGT
>NZ_QEAS01000010.1:76996-79376 GCF_003130405.1 Pararcticibacter amylolyticus | reverse complement strand
TAACTACTCCGTCCTCAGGCTTCTTACCGGGTTCGCCAGAGAAGCCTTAACTGCTTTAAATCCAATGGTAATTTGTGCAATCAGCAGCGTTAGAAAGGCGGCGAGCAGGAAGGGTGTGGCGTCGATATTTGTTTTGTAAGCATAATCGTCGAGTAATTTATTTAATGCCCACCATGCAAGGGGAAATGATATGGCACAGGAGACCAGTACAAGCTTAATCAGGTCGGTCGAGAGCATTTTTACGATATCTGAAATTCCGGCTCCCAGCGTTTTTCTTATCCCGATCTCCTTCACTTTGCTTTCTGCTGTGTAAGTGATCAGTCCGAACAGACCAAGGCAGGAGATCAGGATCGTGATGCATGCAAAGATGTTGAACATCAAACCGACCCGGATGTCTGACCTGTATGTTTCATTAAATGAATCGTCCAGGAACTTGTATTCAAATGGGATATCTCCGTTATACTGTTTCCATACGCTCTTCAATTCATTGATGGCGCGGGAAGCATCTCTGGCAGTCGTCCTGACATACATTGCCTCTTTCCATGTTCTGTAAAACAAGATCATCGGCTTAATCTGGTTGTGCAGGTTCTGAAAATGGAAATCTTTTACAACGCCGGCAATATTTCCTTCAACATCGTGGAATTTAAATCGCTTTCCAATAGGATCCTTTATCCCCATTTCTTTTATAGCAGTTTCATTTAATATGAAATGACTGCTGTCAGCCGGGGTACCGCTAAATCCGGGACCGTCTTTTAACTGAATATTCATAACTTTTATAAAGTTCCGGTCGACAGCGAGTTGGTTAATCATGAATGTTTGCTGGAGAGCGGTCTTTCCATCCCATTCTGCATCCCCGCTGGAACTGTATAAATTCATAATATCATCTCCGGCATAGGTGACATCCACTATTCCGGGTTGGCTCAAAAGGTTTGATCTTACAGCGTCATAATGATCAGCCATTTTATGAAATTTCAGGGCGATGACGTTCTCTTTGTCATATCCGAGATTCTTCTCCCGGATGTATCTTAGCTGTCTGCTTAATATGATCGTTGAGATCACCAATATCACTGAAAGAGTGAATTGTACTACTACAAGTACTTTTCTAAGTGTTATGCTTTTCCCTGCACGCAGAACTTTTCCTTTGAGAGATTCTAATGGGTCAAGAGACAGTAAGTTGACAGCTGGATAAATGCCGGCAAGTATCAGGGTAATCAGCAGGGTGGAAAGGTAGGTTAAAAGAACTCCTCCGTTGAAGAAGCTGAATTGTATCTGTTTTGCTGAGATTTTATTATATAGAGGGATCGTGATATAAATGATCATGGTGGCTACCACCAGGGATACAAGGATCAGCAGTAAAGTCTCGCACATAAACTGAAGAAACAAATGCCGGTTACCCGCGCCCGCAATTTTCCTCACGCTTATTTCTTTTGCCCGTTTTACGGCTCTTGCAGTGACGAGATTAACGTAATTTATACAGGCAATAAACAAAATAATAACAGCTACCAGGAAAAATATCCTGACAGTGGCCATCCCCTGTTCCTTTCCCTGAGCGTCGTACAAATGAACCTTTTTTAGAGGCAAAAGGATATAAGTGAGGTTTTTGGTAAAATCCTCCGGCTGTGCCTTCTGATGAATTCTTGTCAGCTTAATGGCGGCAGAATTCGCGCTTTCCTGTTTTTTGAACAGGAAATATGTGTCATAGTTATAATTACCCCAGTCTTCATTTAAACTCTTCCAGTAATCATTTCCGTCATAATTACTTTCCAGGCGATTAAAGGGAAGAACCATGCTGTACCGGATACTTGAGTTTTCCGGAATATCCTTCATGACACCTGTCACATGCATTTGTTCGTTATCATTCGCAATGATTGTCTTGCCAATAGGATTTTCTTTGCCAAAAAACTTTTCAGCAGTTGTCTCCGACATGACGACCGATTGTTTATCCGGGAACAGGTTTCTTTTATCTCCCTGGATTATTTGAAAGTCAAACATCGAAAAGAAGGAGGTATCTGCTAATCCGCAATCAATAGAAAAGAACTTTTTATCTTTATAACGGAATCTCTGAAGTTGCCAGGCCCCGGAGACTCTGCATGCATCTGCTATTTCGGGTACCTGAAGTTTTCCGGCTGTTGCCAGTGGAGCAGGAGTCGAGGTCCAAACTTCTTCCTTCCCGTTTTGCCTGAACGCCGCTGAAACCCTGTAGATCCGGTCAGCCTTGCTATGAAACATATCAAAGCTCAGCTCATCCTGAACCCAGAGCAACAGGAGTATTGACGCCGCAAGACTTACTCCCAATCCCGCAATGTTAACGATTGAATAAGTTCTGTTAGCGGCTAAGTTCCGCCAGGCTGTTCTCAGATATGTTTTCATGATTTATATG
>NZ_QEAS01000010.1:76853-76958 GCF_003130405.1 Pararcticibacter amylolyticus | reverse complement strand
TCCTGTTTTATTGCTTATTTTTTTCTTTGTATATTCAACTGATCTCTTTTAGCGATATTGTAATTTGTTGGTGAATAGGTGTTTTGTTTTCTTATGGCTTCTTGC
>NZ_QEAS01000010.1:74435-76814 GCF_003130405.1 Pararcticibacter amylolyticus | reverse complement strand
AACTACTCCGTTCTCAAGCTCTTCACCGGACTTGTTGTAGCTGCGCGGATAGCTTGCAGGCTGACAGTTGCGATTGCAATGAAAACGGCTCCTGCTCCGGCGATGGCAAATACAGTCCATGAAATATTAATTCTGTACGCAAAATCCTTAAGCCAGCCGTACATCAGGAATCCCGACAGGGGAGAAGAGATAATGAAGGCAATGACTACAAGGCGAAGAAAGTCGGCCGACAGCAGCCTGATGATGCCGGTTACACTGGCTCCCATCACTTTCCGGATGCCGATCTCTTTTGTTCTCTGGATGGTGCTGTAAGAAGCAAGGCCTAATAAACCAAGGCAGGAAATGAGGATGGCTAGCACTGCAAAATTGAAGAAAAGCTTGCCAAATAGTTCTTCACTCCTGTAAAGTTTACTGAAATGTTCATCAAGAAAAAAGTAGCTGAATGGTTTATCCATATAAACCTGATTCCACTTACCTTCGATAGCTTTCAGAGTAGCTTTTAAATTAGTGCCTGATAACTTGACTGATACGAGGCTGCTGCCCCGTGGATCAATACGCATAGTCAGAGGTTTGATTTCCTGCTGCAGCCCTCTATAGTTAAAGTTTTTAATAACGCCTATGATCTTTCCCTCACGACCCCATTGTTTGAACCTTTTCCCAATGACATCCCTTGGGGAAGCATATCCTAACAGCTTTACTACTGCTTCGTTGATAATGATGGCCTGTGTCGTATCCGTAGCATATTCTTTAGAAAACGGTCGTCCGGCTGCCATTTTAAGCTGGAATTGGGAGATGTAGTCGAAGTCAACAAAATAAAGATCCAGGTTAGAGACCTGAAGATCCCCCTTAATATTCTCCAGCTCTGAGTATGCACCGGGATTGCCTGTTCCGGGGACACTGGAGGACAAAGCAGCTGACTTCACACCCGGAATATTGAGCAAGGATTCCTTGAAGGCTTCTTTTCCCTTGTCGCCCTGCGTATCAATGATGATCATCTGGTCTTTGTTGAATCCCAGATCACGGCTTCGCATATAATCAAGTTGCTGATAGACAATGACCGTCGCAATGATGAGGGCTATAGATATCGTAAATTGCGATACTACCAGGCCTTTGCGAAGAAGAATGCCTTTAGTACCAGCAGAGAATCTTCCCTTCAGGACAGATACCGGCTTGAATGACGACAGTACCAGTGCCGGATAAATGCCGGCAAGCAGGCCAATGACAAGAGAGACAATAAAGAGTATTAAGATATTGAAGACATTCGAGAACATTCCCTCGCTGACTGTTTTACCAGCCAGTTGGTTAAACTGGGGCAGCATAATCGCCGAGAGTATCAGCGAGAGCAGAAACGCGAACATACAGATGATCATTGACTCGCCAATAAACTGACTTGACAACTGGGACTTCGCAGCTCCTACTACCTTTCTGATCCCTACTTCTTTTGCGCGTTCTACAGAACGTGCAGTACTCAGATTAATGAAATTTATACAGGCAATGGCCAGGATGAAGATTCCGATAACGGAGAATATATAGACATTCTTAATGTTTCCTCTGCTGTTGCCGTTTCTTGTTGAATACAGGTACGCATAATTCAGCGGCTCCAGGATGAGAGTAGGGTACATCTGATGTTCCTTCATCTCCTGTCCGTTTCTTCTGCTGAGGAAATCCGGCAGCTTTCTTTCGAGTGCTTTCGGATCAGTTCCCGGTTTAAGCAGCAGATATACTTCCAACCCATAATTGCCCCATTGATTATCCAGTTCACGATTAAACCTTCCTGTCAGCGTGCTCATAGAGATCGCCATGTCAAATTTTATCTGCGAATTGACGGGTATATCTTTCATGATCCCCGTAACCCGTGCGGGTAGCGCATCCGAAGTGATCAGCAGTGTTTGCCCGAGTGCGTCTTTATCGCCGAAATATTTTTTTGCCGTGGATTCAGTCAGCACCACGCTCAATTGATCTTTCAGCACGGTTTCCGGATTACCTTTTACCAGGCTAAAATCGAACACTCCGAAGAGAGACGAATCTGCATAAACGATATCCTGCTGAACTTTTATATCGTCTTTCCGTACCAGCATATTATCCCCTGTGAACCTTACAAATGATTCGACTTCAGGAAAATCTGCTTTTAAATGAGAAGGAACAGCCCAGGCAGGGCCACTTGCCCGCAAAGTTTCCGTGGGCGTTTTGATATCAGAAACCAGTCTGTAGATCCTGTCAGATTTCGAATGAAAACTATCATAGCTCAATTCAAGGCTCACATACAGAAAGATCAGGAAGAATGCTGTCATCCCTACGGCGAGACCGAGGATATTCAGAAAGGAATAACCTTTGTGTCTCCAAAGATTCCTCAGCGCAATTTTGATATAATTCTTAATC
>NZ_QEAS01000010.1:67368-74329 GCF_003130405.1 Pararcticibacter amylolyticus | reverse complement strand
CTGGGCGTATTATCAGCAATTGGCATTTTTGTTACCGGCACGTTCCTCATTTAAATGTTGGTTGAGAACTGGCGCTGAACCATATCAGGCAATTCCATTATTCAGGCCCGATACTGAACTTTATACCATAATATTTTCGGTCACAACCTGGCCGTCGAGCATGCGGATGATGCGGTGGCTGTATCTCGAATCATGCTCTGAGTGGGTTACCATGACGATCGTGGTGCCCTGCTCGTTCAGCTCAGTAAGCAATTGCATCACTTCATTCCCGTTGCTGGAGTCGAGGTTACCTGTCGGCTCATCGGCGAGAATCAGCTTCGGACTATTTACTACCGCTCTGGCTACTGCAACACGCTGCTGCTGCCCTCCCGAAAGTTGCTGCGGAAAGTGATTACGCCGATGCATGATTTGTACCTTATCGAGTACCGCCTCCACTTTTCGTTTCCGCTCTGCCGCAGGCGTTTTCGTATATATCAGAGGCAACTCAACATTCTCGTAAACTGTCAGTTCATCAATAAGATTAAAGCTTTGAAATACAAAACCAATATTGTGTTTTCTCAGGTCTGACCTTTTTCTTTCATTGAATTTTGCTACCTCGATCCCGTTAAAAAGATAGCTTCCCCCATCAGGATCGTCAAGCAATCCAAGGATGTTCAGTAAGGTCGATTTCCCGCAGCCGGATGGTCCCATTATCGAGACAAACTCTCCCTTAGCTACATCAATCGATACTCCGTTAAGTGCCACTGTTTCTACCTCTTCCGTGCGGTAGAATTTCTCAAGACTGGTGATTTTGATCATTGGATATTTGGCTATCAGCTGTCAGCTATCAGCAGTCAGCTTTTTATTTAACTATTTTAATTTATAATCTATTCTCAATGAGAGATTTTCAAAAATTATCAATCTGGCAAAAGAGCCATCTGCTAACCATTAAGATCTATTCTATTACAAAGACTTTCCCCAAAGAAGAGTTATATGGTTTAACATCTCAGGCAAGGCGGTCAGCCTCTTCTATTCCCACTAATATAGCTGAAGGTTGTGGTCGTAACTCTATTCCTGATTTTAAGCGTTTCCTGATGATCGCAGCAGGATCGGCCTCTGAACTGCATTACCAGCTTATTTTAAGTCGTGACCTTCATTATATTTCCGAATCAATATTTAAAGAACTCTCTGAAGAAACAATTCTGATCAAAAAAATGATCTTCAGTTATATTGGAAAGCTTGCCGAAGCTAATGGCTATTAACGAATCAGCAGATTATCAGGAAGCCGACTGCTGACAGCTGACTGCTGATAGCTATTCATCGCTTCAGGATTAACTCCTGCACATCCCCAAAAGTCTCATAGCTCGACGTAATTACCTTATCTCCAGGCTTCAGTCCATTCAGTATTTCGTAGTAATCAGGGTTTTGCCTGCCAAGCTGTATATCCACCTTGAACGCCGTTTTTCCATCGTTGCTTACTTTAAAGATCCAGTTTCCGCCCGTCTGCTGGTAGAAACCGCCTCTGGCAAGTAACAGGGCGGTTGTTTCATCACCCAGAGCAAGGCGGACCTGCAATGTTTGTCCGCGTCGGATATTGCCGGGAGCCTTTCCTACGAATTCCATGTCCACCTGGAAGCGGCCGTTTGTAACCTGAGTAAACACTTTTTTAATGTGCAGTTTGTATTGTTTTTCTCCCAGCTGGAAGTCGCCTGTCAAACCAGGGAAGATCCGCGTGATATAATGTTCATCAATGTCTGCACGGACCTTAAATCCGCTTAATACGTCAATTTGTCCCAGCCTCTCACCTTTATTTTTATTCTGACCAATCTCAGCGTCCATTGAGGTCAGCTGGCCGTCAACCGGGGCCCTGACAATGAGGTCTCCCACTTTCTTCTTCATCAGTTGCAGTGCATTACTCATCCGGTCATAAGATTCATTCATCTGCTTAAGTTGCTGTCTAACCGATACTGAGTCCTGGCTTAAAATGCGTTCTGACAATTTTTTCTTCCTTACCTGATATTTATACTCATTTTCTGAGGATTTAAATTCCTGGGAACCAATAATCCTTTGTTCGAAAAGCTTTTTGTTCATCACATATTTCCTTTCAGCTTCCTGCAGCCCGTTGTCTACATCCGCCAGCTGATTCAGCTTGCTCACCGTATTCTGCTGGGCATTATTCCGGGTATTCTGCATCTGTGTCAATACGTCGAAAACCGCAGTTTCCTGGTTAGCCAGGCTAAGCTCGAGATCGGTATTGGAGAGCCGCATAACAGGTTCTCCTTTTTTCATCATCGCGCCATCTTCTACATATTTCTCTTCCACTCTTCCGCCTTCAGCTGCATCCAGGTATATAGTAGTCAGGGGCATCACGATCCCGTTAACCGGGATAAACTCCTGGAATTTCCCTTTGCTGATTTCACTTACGGTGATCCGTTCTGAATCAACATTCAGTTTGCTCTTTCCTGAAGTAAAGTAAATACTACCTGTAATCAGGACCACAAGGGCTGTAATTCCAGCGATGGTTGTGATCTTTTTACTATTCCACTTCTTTTTTGGTAATGTTCTGTCCACTGTATTAAAAAAATGTGCTGTTGTATAACCATGACTATAAACTGTGCCATTGTTTAAAGTGTCTGATATACAGTATTTTGTTTGCTTTTTGTGCTTGAAGGGTGTTCAGTTCCGAACACCCTGTGTGCGAAATTAATTGTCGTCACAGCTATCGGCAGAATACCCGCTCCGGCAGGATGGTTCCGTTTGAGTGCATGAGCATGATTGTCCAGTACTTTTGTGCTTTTTAGACAGGCTGTTATCAATCTTTTTTTATAAGTTGCACGACCAAATTTATTTTCAAACAACATTGTTATTCACTTACAAATCAATGCGAAAAATTAGTCTCCTTCTCCTTGTTGTTCTTACAACAAGTTACGGTTGCGCCCTCTTTAAAAAGAAAAAACCCGCTGCGAAGCCGGCAACTGCTCAGTCAGGGTCAAATGCAGCTTCGAACATTAACCGTCCTCCGGCACAGGGTCCCAAGCCTTATAAGGAAGTTATTACAGCCAAGGCAAAAACAGACACCGGATTATTTAAGCTTCATAAGGTGGATGAGCGATTTTACTTTGAGATCGCTGATTCTCTCCTTAACAGGGACATCCTTATTGTAAGCAGGATCAGCAAAAGTGCGGCCGACGTACGTGCTTCTATGCTGGGATATGCAGGCGATCAGATCAATGATAATGTCGTTCGCTTCGAAAAGGGGCCGTCAAACCGTATTTTTTTGAGAAGTGTGTCGTTTTCAGAACGTTCTCAGGATACTACAGGTATGTACTCATCGGTGTTAAATTCCAATTTGCAGCCTATTGTAGCAGCGTTCGATGTTAAAGCATATGCACAGGATTCGGTGAAAAAATCTAAAGGTTCGGTTATTGATGTGACCGATTACCTCAATGGCGATAATGATGTTTTCTTTTTTCACGCTGAAGTGAAAAAGATGCTTTCACTCGGAGGACTGCAGCCCGACCGCAGTTATATCCAGGAGATACGTTCATTTCCGATGAATATTGAAATACGTACTGTTAAAACGTATACAAGAACTCCAAGTCCTCAAATGGGAATGATGGGCGGATCTCCCGGAGGCCCCTTAACATATGAACTTAACAGTTCAATGGTTTTACTCCCTTCGAAGCCCATGCAGGCCCGTCATTTTGATCCGCGTGTGGGATATTTTGCTACCGGGTATGTTGATTTTGATTCAAATCCGCAGGGAGTAAAAAGAGTTTCGATGATCACCAGGTGGCGGCTTGAACCGAAAGATGAAGATATCGAAAGATACAAAAGGGGAGAACTGGTAGAACCTAAAAAGCCGATCATTTTTTATATCGATCCGGCTACACCCAAGAAATGGGTTCCTTACCTGGTACAGGGTGTAAACGACTGGCAGGTAGCTTTTGAAAAAGCAGGCTTTAAAAATGCTATTATAGCAAAAGAGGCCCCGAAAGATAAAGACTGGAGTATTGATGATGCGCGGCACAGTGCCATTGTCTATAAACCATCAGACATTCCAAACGCAAGCGGCCCGCATATACACGATCCGCGCACAGGAGAGATCCTGGAGACGCATATCAACTGGTACCACAACGTGATGAGCCTGTTAAGAAACTGGTATCTTATTCAGACAGCCGCAGTTGATCCGCGTGCACAAAAGATGAAATTTGATGACGAACTGATGGGACAGCTGATCCGTTTTGTTTCATCACATGAAGTTGGTCATACCTTAGGGCTTCGTCATAACTTCGGTTCTTCCTCTACTGTTCCGGTTGAGAAACTGCGCGATAAACAGTGGGTGGAAGCAAACGGACATACTCCTTCCATCATGGACTACGCCCGTTTTAACTATGTGGCTCAGCCCGAAGACAAGATTGGCGAAAAGGGATTATTTCCCCGTATCGGCGATTACGATAAATGGGCTATCGAGTGGGGATACCGCTGGTTCCCTGAATATAAGACAACTGCAGAAGAGGCAAGCGGATTAAACAAATGGGTGATCAGCCAACTGAAGAACAAGCGTCTCTGGTTTGGTACCGAATCAGATCCCAATGATCCCCGTTGTCAGAGTGAAGATCTCGGAGATAACGCAATGGTGGCAAGTTCTTACGGAATTAAGAACCTGAAACGTATTTTGCCAAACCTGATACAGTGGACAAGAGAACCCAACGAAGGGTATGACAATGCAAGAAGCCTTTATTCTGAGGTAGTAAATCAATACTCCCGTTATATGGGACACGTTGTAAAGAACGTGGGCGGAGTTTACAATACCCCTAAGACGGTAGAAGAAGCAGGTTCTGTTTATCAGAACGTCCCCTACGGCAAACAGAAGGAAGCAATGAATTTCCTGAATGCACAATTGTTTGCTACTCCGTCATGGTTAATTAACAAGAAGCTCATCAGCCAGACCGGCATTGATCCTGTCAACATGATCAGAAGCGTTCAGTCAGGAACACTCAGCCGTTTACAGAATACCAATACCATCAACAGACTGATCAATGCGGAGGCTTTGACCGGGAAAGACGCCTATACTGTATTTAATCTGTTTGCTGATCTGAAAAGTGGTATATGGTCTGAATTAGGCAAGCATTCTTCTATTGATGTTTACAGAAGAAACCTGCAAAAAGCTTACGTCGAAAACCTCTCGAAACTTCTGGAAGCTCCGGCGCCTCAGTCCATGGGAGGAATGGTATTCAGGCCTGCCGATCCGACAGCTTCTGACGTTTCGAGTATCGCCAGAGCACATCTCATCAACCTGAGAAGTGATATTAAAAAGGCAATTCCATCGTTCTCCGGAATGAGTAAATATCATTTACAGGATATTGATGCAAGGATAGGGACGATATTGAATCCTAAATAATAACAGGGCCTGAAGCAGAGATCGTTTCAGACTTATAAAGCGGGAAAAGCAGCAATGTTTTTCCCGCTTTTTCATTTGCAGCAAGCGGTTTTATTATCATAGTTTGTAACCAATCTTTTTGCACAGCGTCTATGTAACAGAAGACACTCCCGTATTTTGGCAGCCTGGATGACCTTGATACGGGATTAATATGTATTTTTGATTTACGGCTTCTAAACTTATGCAATTAAAACACGCTTCAGTTCTGATTATAGACGACGACACAGACGTTCTTACGGCTGTAAGGTTACTGCTCAAGCCAAGGGCAAAGGAAGTAGTCACAGAGAAAAACCCGGAAAATATCCCATCATTGCTGGCAGTCAAAAAATTCGACCTGATCCTGCTTGACATGAACTTTAAGAGTTCGATCAATACGGGAAATGAAGGCCTGTTCTGGCTGCGGAAAGTTAAACAAATGCACCCTGCTGCTGCCGTAATTATGATTACAGCTTATGGCGGAATAGATCTGGCTGTGAAATCCCTGAAAGAAGGAGCTTCTGACTTTGTAGTGAAACCCTGGCAGAATGAAAAATTATTGCAGACGATAGACGAAGCTCTGGAACAACAGGCAAAAGCACCCGGTAAGAAGAAGACTCCTCAAAAGGATGAAAATGTCACAGCTATTATCGGGGAATCTGAAGCCATGGCAGAGATTTTCTACAAAATAAAGAAAATTGCCCCCACTGATGCCAATATCCTGATTTTAGGTGAAAATGGGACCGGTAAGGATCTCATAGCCGAAGCTATACATAAACAATCCCTCCGCAAGGATAAGCCATTTATAAAGGTTGACGTTGGCGCTTTAACGGAAACACTATTTGAGAGTGAGTTATTTGGCCATAAAAAAGGAGCTTTTACGGATGCCAGGGAGGATCGTACCGGAAGGTTTGAGGCAGCCAGCGGGGGAACACTCTTCCTGGATGAAATTGGAAATATAAGCCTGCAGCAGCAGGCGAAACTTCTGACAGTGCTTCAAAACAGGAAGATACAGAGACTGGGGAGTAATGATGCGGTTCCTGTTGATATACGCCTGATCTGTGCAACCAATGTTCCGCTCCAGGAGCTTGCCAGTGACAGCCGCTTCCGTAAAGATCTTATTTACCGGATCAATACGGTTGAAATAATGGTACCTCCTTTGAGAAGGAGAGGAGAAGACGTTATTTTACTGGCTAATCACTTTATCAAAGTGTATTGCGATAAATATCTGAAACCGCAGAGCGAGCTCGATGGCCGGGCGGCCGATAAGCTGATGCAGTACCATTTTCCGGGGAATGTGCGCGAACTGCAGTATACGATAGAACGCGCCGTTATCATGGCAGAAGGAAATAAGCTGACAGCTGCTGATCTCATCTTTTCTCCTATCGAATCAGTCAATACCAATATCCAGTCAGAAGATGATACCAACCTCGAGAACCTTGAGAAAAATACGATTATGAAGGTAATAGAAAAACATCAGGGAAATATCAGTCGTGCGGCTAAAGAGTTGGGGATCACCAGGACTGCCTTGTACAGAAGGCTGAGTAAATATGATATTTAAAC
>NZ_QEAS01000010.1:67257-67327 GCF_003130405.1 Pararcticibacter amylolyticus | reverse complement strand
CGGCAATCAGTTGCCGCTATGGAGAGCCAAAAAGCATGAGCCATTACATCAGGAAAAAAGCAGCGTACTT
>NZ_QEAS01000010.1:54391-67192 GCF_003130405.1 Pararcticibacter amylolyticus | reverse complement strand
CACCATGTATAGGGTTCAATGGAATATAATACTAAGGGTACTACTGCTGTTCATCTGTACCTGTGCTATAGCCTGGGTGGTCGTGAAGGGTTCCTACACCTGGCTGTTTATCCTGTTGCCGCTCGTTGTATGGATCGTTTATAATTTATGCAGGTGGCAGATCGAGGTCTATTATGAGATCAATGATTTTGTTGAAGCGGTATATTACCGGGATTTTTCAAGGAATTTCGATATTCGCCATGCCCCGGCCAACCTGAAGCCTCTGAGGAAAGGCTTTAACTCCATTAACACAATCTTTAAAAAGATCACCAGGGAGAAAGAAACGCAATATCTGTATTTGCAGCAGATCCTGGAGATGATCGAAACGGGCATCATGTCGTACGAAGAGAAGGATGGTGAAGTCTTATGGATGAATGAGTCTTTGAAAAAGCTCCTGAACCTGCCTTACCTAAGGACTGTTCATTCTCTGGAGATACGGGATAAAAGCCTGTACTCCGCTATCATCGAACTGGTTCCGGGAGAAAGCCGGATCGTTTCCATACATCCTGAATCTACTTCCTTCAAGATCCTCCTCTCTGCAACGGCATTTCAGACAGAAGGGAAAAAATACAAGCTGGTCGCTTTTCAAAATATTAACGAAGCTCTGGACGAGACAGAAGCAAAAGCCTGGCAGAAATTACTGAGCGTACTGACCCACGAGATTATGAATTCGGTAGCCCCCATATCTTCGCTTGCCGACACATTGAAGACTCGTCTCGAGAGTTCTGCATCTAGTCCGGAGGAAGATCCGTGTTCTACTGACGATATTAAAGTTGGGATCGAAACCATTAAACGGCGGAGTGAGGGCCTTTTGAAATTCGCAGAGACTTACAGGACCCTTAATAAGATTACGACTCTCAGTCTTAAGAAAATGTATGTCCGGGATTTGTTTGAGAATCTTTATCAGTTGATGCAGCCAACCCTCGACAGCAAAAATATCGAGATGGACATCATCCTTAAAGATCCGGGTTTGCAGTTTGAAATAGATCCCAGCCTGATCGAGCAGGTGCTGATCAACCTTATAGTCAACGCTATTGATGCAGTAAAGGAAAGTGCCGAACCAAGGATTCTTCTCTCCGCAGTTCAAACCCCGGCGAAGAAAACTCTTATTCAGGTGGCCGATAATGGCCCTGGTATTTCTCCTGACTTGCAGGAAAGGATCTTTATTCCGTTCTTCAGTACAAAGAAAACAGGCAGCGGCATAGGGCTGAGCTTGTGTAAACAGATTATGCTGTTGCATAAGGGGAATATCCAGGTGCAATCCAGGGAAGGTGAAGGATCGGTATTTATACTACAATTTTAAAAAAAAAAGTTTTGTAATATAATTCTTCGTATATTGTAGCAGTATTTTAAATGCATCTGTCACAGAAAGATAATTACGCTCACATATCTCTCGAAATAATAACAAATAAATATCATTATACTATTCCCCCTAACTCAAACAAATTACTACAATGAAAATTTTCGTGGCAAGTCTGCCTTTTAAATTAGAAGAAAACGACATCAGGGAGACTTTTGAAGAATACGGAGAAGTATCTTCAGTAAAACTTGTGCTCGATAAGGAAACAGGCAAAAAGAAGGGTTTTGGTTTTGTTGAAATGCCAGATGATGAGCAGGCAAGAAAGGCGATAGCCGATCTTAACGGCCTTGAGATCTATGGTCGTGCGATTGCTGTTGCCCAGGCAGAAGAAAAAGCCGGCGGTAATAATAACCGCAGAAATAATTTCGGCAATAACCGTGGTGGCGGTGGTTTCAACAGAGGTGGTTATAATAAGAACTACCAGGACAGAAATCAGGAGCAGGACTAAAGAAATTAGCGGCTGAGTTAGCTCAGGCGTCGCAAATAGAGTTTATATCTTTCACTGGCTTGTCGCTGGTGAAGGATATTTGGATACTTACAACCTTGTCAGAAGAAAAGGTTAAGCCTTCTTTTTTTAAAAATTCCGGACGCTATATCAAATCAGGATCCTTTCGGAGTTACTGATTTCTTTTATTATCAAAATGTAAACCTTGTGGAAGTCTTTTTTTGAAAATGAATTCTTTATGGATCTTTATTTGTCGCTCTTAACGGATAGACGGATATTCGCCTAATCCCGCTAATATAGAATCTTTGCCGGAACAGGCATCCTGCAAGCATACATATAAAAAGACCGTGGTGAACGGATATTTCGGTTGGGGTATCTTCACGGGTTTTGATCCACGGTATGCCGTTTATGCTGGTGTTAATCTGAATGTTGATTCTGTGACCGGACTTTTACCGGTCAATAGGCTATATACAAAAAGCAAATAAATTCGCGCGCTGAACCGGTGAGGGACAGTACCCGGCAGACAGGAAGATAATTCTGTGAATAACGCTGGTGCTGTGGGGCCCCGCTGCTGCCCCAGCTCGAGATGAATGCAAGGTAAGAGCACGGTGAGAGCAGGGTGAGTGCACCCTTTTCCAGCAAAAGGTGCACTCACCCTGCTCTCACCGTGCTGTCAACGTGCTCTCATCCGGGATAGCTCCCCATTCGGGTACCCATCGGGTACATCTAATTCATGGATCCTTCCTCAAGGGTACCGCCTCCTGGTAGTAAAACAAGCAGAATGGACAGACGCCGGATAGTAGTTAATTCGATTGAAACCGGACTAATACGAAGGTACGATGTTTGCCTGTTATTCTCTTGTTAATTGTGTGCTGCCATAGTGTTAATTTATTTTTAATAATGGGGTAAGTTTCTTGCTGAATTATTCACTAGCTTAGTATTTTAAAGCGCATTCATTTGAAGAAGATCTACAACATTCAGGAGCTATGGTTGCGTATCGTTGAGAAAAGCGATGAGAAGGCTTTCGAAGAACTTTTTTATGCTTTAAACTCCCGTCTTATAAAGTTCGGTCTTTTTTATGTCCATCAGAAGGAAGTGGCGGAGGAGATCGTGTCAGATGTTTTCGTAAAAGTCTGGACTCAGAGACAAGATCTGAAACATGTTCGGAAAGCTGAAACGTACTTGTTTATCTCTGTAAAAAATCTGGCATTAAATCATATTAAAAAGTTCTCCAGCATTCATATCGTTGCACTGGAAGATTCCACCCTTCACCTGGTTGACACTCATTGTCCCGATGTAGAGATGGAAAAACGGGAGCTGATCTTTAAGCTGAATCAGGCCATTGATTCTCTTCCCCGCCAATGCCGGATCATTTTCAGGCTGGTAAAAGATGATGGAATGAAATACAAGGATGTTGCCTTGATCCTGGGGATCTCGCAAAGAACTGTTCAGACACAGCTTTTCAGGGCGATGAAAAAACTAAACCTCATTATGCTGCCTTATATTAAATCTGATCTGCTGTCTCCAAATACCCATATATTGTTGAGTATTGCCTTTTTTGTTTTGTTATCACTTGTTTTTTAAGACGTCTGAATGCAGGGTCTCTGATCTTTATAAACACTTCTTTTTTGTTCTCTCACGAGACTCGTCTCTTTTTTGAGAAAAGTGAAAAAAAACTAAATTTCCTGTAAGCATATCTCCGGAAAAAATTGTCCTTGACAAAAAGGATAATATCCCTTATTCAGGATGACAGAAGACAGGTTTACAGAGCTGCTTTTAAAAGATCTATCCGGGGAGATTCTTCCCGGTGAGAAAGAGGAATTCCAGCAGGCACTGGCGGATGACTCTTATATGAAGCGATACCAATTATTCAAATTATACTGGTCGGAGCATTCTTCAAATCAAACAAACAGTGAGAATTTGCTGAGAAAGATCTACCAGAAGATCGAACAGGCGGGGCCGGAGGTGAAAATAATGAACGAAGAGCCCACGAAAAGGGCATTCAGGCCGTATAGGTGGCGAAGTATTGCGGCTGTACTTGCGGTGGGAGTGATCTCGGTGTTTCTGTACAGATTGTATCAACCAAATATCCCTGCCGAAAAGGATACATGGCTGGAAAAGGTGACGAAGAGAGGGCAGAAGGCTTACTTTTCATTGCCGGACGGAACCAGGATCTCCCTGAACTCTTCAAGTAAGTTACGATACAGGGCAAACGCTCCGGACGGCGGCAGAGAAGTATACCTGGTCGGAGAAGCATATTTTGATGTAAAGAAAGACCGGGAGCATCCTTTCGTGATCCATACCGAGAAGATGAACGTTCGCGTGCTGGGAACTGAATTTAATGTAAAGGCATATCCTGATGAATCAACCAGTGAGACAACTCTTATAAAAGGGGCAGTGGAAGTGACCCTGAAAGACCGTCCGGAAGATAAGGTTATTTTGAAGCCGACAGAAAAGCTTATTGTAAACTTTTCTCCGTTAAAAGGGTCATCTGCCGGAAACAAAGAACAGGCGGGGCGGATAGATCTTCCCAATAATACTCTCACCGAAATCACTTACATGAGAAAGCAGGATTCAGCTATTGTGGAAACTTCCTGGATACAGAATAAGCTGGTATTTAAGGATGAGCCACTGGACGAAGTTTGCCGGAGCCTGGAACGTTGGTATAATGTTACTATCAGGATAAAAAATGACCAGCTGAAGCAGGTGCGGTATACTGTGACATTTGCGGGGGAACCTCTTCGTGCGGTTTTAAAGGCCCTTCAAACGGCAGATCCTTTTCAGTACAGGATCGAAGGGGATGTTGTCTATATATATTAATTAACAAAGCATATATATGTTAACAAATCTTTCAGGTGCAATATCGTCTTTCTGAATTGACATATTCAAAAATATATTAACCAATCAACGAAAATATATGCAGGAAAAAACAGTTACTTAACCACGAAAAAGGGGATTGTTGGCACCAATCCCCTCAAAAAAATCAGATGACTTAAATTTCACAACCTGTTGGCACCAGGTTGATTTGTTCACCTTTTAACTTAACAAAAGTATGAAATTTTTTATACACCCCGGGGGTGTGGGAAAATGTTACGGACTTTTAAAATGTCTGTTAATCATGAAATTGACACTTGCTCTTATATTAATTATAAACCTGCAGGCGCTGGCAAGTGTATATTCACAAACTAAAGTTACACTTAACTTTAAGTCGGCGGGTTTTAAACAGGTGCTGACTGCGATCGAGAAGAAAAGCAGTTACCGGTTTGTTTACAGTGAAAGAAGGATATCTTCGGATAAAAAAGTGGATATCCATGTAACGGATGAGGACGTTCTCTCCGTTCTTGATCAGTTGCTTAATGATTCTCCATATACTTATAATCAGCTGTCGGAGAGGCTGGTTGCAATTGTTCCGAAAGGAGAATTGTTTCGGGCTGTACGGATCAGCGGAAAAGTGGTTGATGAGACGGGGCAGCCGCTGCCGGGAGCGTCTGTTAAGGTAAAAGGTTCAACCAGCGGCGTTTCAACAGATGTTAATGGCTCATTTTCGCTAGAGGTTCCTGAAAATGCTGTTTTGGTGATTTCCTATATCGGCTATCAGGTGCAGGAAGTGACAATAAGAGGAACTGAAGGAACAAGTGTACCGGGTTTCTCCTGGCATTACCGTTTTCAGGGGCAGGAAGTGACAGTAAGGGGAACCGAACCCGTTACCATCAAATTACTGCCCCTGAATAATAGCCTGAATGAAGTAGTTGTTGTAGGATATGGGACGCAAAAGGCGGCGAACTTAACGGGTTCCGTGGCAACGGTGTCATCGAAGGTTCTGGAAAACAGGCCGCTGACCAATTTGGCACAGGGATTACAGGGAACGATGCCGGGATTAACAGTCACCAATCCGGGTGGTTCTCCAGGCCAGGGATCGTCCTTTCGCCTGAGGGGATTAGGAACGCTGACCGGAAAGGAAAGTCCGCTGGTCCTTGTGGACGGAGTGGTGATGGATCCCAACCTGGTGAATCCTGAAGATGTTGAGAGTGTAACGGTGCTTAAAGATGCTGCTTCTGCGGCTATTTACGGAGGACGGGGTGCATTCGGGGTGATCCTGATTAAAACTAAAAACGGAACCACAGGTAAGGTAAGCGTCAGTTATTCGGGAAATTATACGCTTTCCCGGCCAACCAGACTGCCGGAATTCCTCAATGGGCCCGAGTATATCGGGATGTTCAGAGATGCGGTGAGAAGGGCAGGAGGAAACAGCTATAATTACACCGACGAAGATTCTATCAGGGCTGAGGCTTTTCTTGCAGATCCGGCTAATAATTTACCGGTTTATACAGATCCTTCCAACCCCAGGAAGTACAGGTATGTGGGAAGTACCGATTGGATCGATGTTTTATATCCGGGCTATCAGCCGCAACAGCAGCATAATATTTCCTTGTCAGGCGGAGAAGGAAAGACAACCTACATGGCAAGTATGGGATATTTTAACCAGGAGGGACTTTTGAAGGAGGCAAACCAGAGCTATGACCGGTATAATGCAACGCTGAAATTGAATAACCAGACCACAAAATGGATGGATCTTAACTTTAAGGCAACTCTGAACCATAGTGCCTATGACACTCCCAACGGCACCCAGTTTAATGATACTACATCTATAACGGGATCTTTCATTCCTACAGATCTGACTCCTCTGATGCCGGTTTATCATCCCGACGGTAACTTTTCGGGGCAGGGAAATTATACTAATATGATTGCCCTGATGAAGCAGAACGGGCGTCAGAAATACGATATCAATGACGTGTGGCTGACGGGCCAGGTTATAGTCAAACCACTCAGGAAAGTCCGCGTGGTGGCTGACTATACATGGAACGGGTATTTTTATAACCGGAGCCAGCACTATAAGGCATTTAATGAATATGGTGCAGACGGGGTCTTGCTGGGTACATATTCCTGGACCTCGCCCAGCAGACTTTATCAGACAAATAGCAGTGATACCTATTATGCCCTGAACGGTTACGCGGAGTACGAAAATACTTTTGCAGAGAAACATTACTTCAAAGCAATGGTGGGATACAATGAGGAGCTAAAAAAGAACCGCAGCTTTGGGGTTACAGTCAAGAACCTCATCGACCCGACGCTGGAGAGCCTGGTACCGAACTATGATCCCAATCCGGCTGTGAGAGGTGCTTTGTCTGAGTGGGCTGTGAGCGGTTCCTTCTTCAGGTTAAACTATATTTATGACGACAAATACCTGCTGGAAGTGAATGGCCGGTATGACGGGACCTCTCGTTTTAAAAGAGGAGACCGTTATCTTTTTGTTCCTTCATTGTCGGCAGGCTGGCGTATGTCGGAGGAGAAATTCTTTGAAAAGTGGAAGGGAGCTGTTAATAACTTAAAACTTCGCGGGTCACTGGGGACGTCAGGTAACCAGGCTACAAGTAGTCCCTACCCCTACATCGCGACAATGCCAACCGGACAAACCGGGTATGTTTTTGATAATAACCTGACCAGCCCGTATGTGGGTGCCCCCGGATTAGTAAATCCTGATTTTACCTGGGAGAAAGTACAAACCTTTAATCTGGGGTTAGATGCTTCGTTCCTGAAAAACCGGCTGGGTCTGAGCTTTGATCGTTACGAACGCAAGACGAAGGATATGCTTTATGCATCTGCACCCCTGCCAGCTGTACTCGGGGCAAATCCGCCGCAAAGCAACTCGGTAGATCTGAAAACAACAGGATGGGAACTTAATCTTACATGGAATGACCGGATTGGTGAAGATTTTAGCTATAACATTGGATTCAATATCTCCGATTACACATCAAAAGTAACGAAGTTTGATCTTAACCCGACGAACCTGCTGCCAACCTCCGGCGCGCAGACTTACTACGCCGGATACAAGCTTGGCGATCAGTGGGGATATACCACTGCTGGTTTCTTTCAATCACAGGATGAGATAAATAAATCTGCCAGCCAAAAGGAAATCTGGGGAGGAAGCTGGCTGCCGGGTGACATCCGGTATGCGGATCTTGACGGAAACGGGACTATTAACCAGGGGGACAACACCCTGCAAAACCCTGGCGACCGGCGGGTGATCGGTAACACAACCCCCCGTTATCAGTTTGGGTTAAACTTATCAGGAGAGTACAAAGGATTTGATGCCACATTGTTCTTCCAGGGCGTAATGAAAAGGGATGCCTGGCTTTATGGTACATACTTCTGGGGATTTACAGATGAATGGTCTGTCCCTCTGAAATATAACCTTGATACCTGGACTCCCGAAAACCGGGATGCGTACTATCCTGTAAACAAAATCGGAGCCTGGTATAACCAGATGGAGCAAACTAAATATCGTCAGAACGCCGCTTACGCGCGTCTTAAACAGGTTACGGTCGGATATACACTTCCAAAGTCGCTGACCGGCAGGATAAAGGTAAACCGGGCGCGCTTTTATGTAACCGGACAGAACCTTTTTGAGATCACAGACCTTCATAAGGCTTTCGATCCGGAAATACTGAACGGACAAACGTATCCTCTCAGCCGTTCGATCGCCTTTGGTCTTCAGGTTGGATTGTAATTTGAAATTTAGGATTATGAAAACAAAAAAGATTCTCTATATAGTCATTCTGCTTCTTCCTTTTATAGCCTGTAAGAAGGAAGGCTTTCTTGACAGATTTCCTTTAGACGCCATCAGTGAGCAGACTTATTTTAAAAATGAGAACGATCTCAAGTTGTATATCAACCGCTTCTATGACAATTTGCCGGTTCAAAGAACAAGAGACCCGCTTTCTGATTATGGAACCGATGCGCAATCGGATAATTACGCCATGGGAAATATCAATCAGTTTCTTTCCGGACAGTATGTGGTGCCGCCAAACGGTGGAGGCTGGTCTATTAGTGACTGGGCGGGGATCAGAAATGTTAATTTTTTTCTGAAGCGTTACAACCGCGCGGTGATAGATCAGACGCTGAAAAATTATTACGGCGGTGAAGCACATTTTTTCCGGGCTTTATTTTATTGGGAGAAAGTCAAACGATTTGGAGCGGTACCCTGGCTTTCAAGTGATTTGACAGACACCTCATCGATGGCCCTGTACGGCCCGAGACAGCCGCATAAGGTGGTGATGGATTCAGTGCTGGCGGATCTTGATTTTGCTGCCGGGAACGCTGCTGATGCAACAAATTCCAATTTTGCCGGCCGTATTACAAAAGATGTGGCCCTGGCATTAAAAGCAAGGATCTGTTTGTGGGAAGGGACTTTTAGGAAATATCATGGCCTGGGTGATGAACAGAAATTCTTACGGGAGGCTGCATCCGCTGCTGAAACGCTTATGAATACCGGTCGATACCAGATATACAAAACGGGAAACCCTTCATCCGACTATTATAATCTCTTCATACAGGAAGAACTTAAAGGAAATAAAGAGAATATTCTTGCCCGCAGGTTTATCAGGGATGTGAGTATGCACAACCTTACGAGAGATATTTCAAACGTCTGGCCGGCTCTGACCAAGGATTTTGTCCGTTCATTTTTAATGAGAGACGGAAAGCCTGCAGCACTGAGTACGTTATACCTGGGAGATAATACATTGGATGATGAGCAGGCGAACCGGGATCCCAGGTTCTCACAAATCATTGCGACAAGGGGATTCTCGTTTACGAATAATACGGACGGGACAAAGGATCTGATGACTTTGCCGCGGATACCGGGAGTGGTAACGGGCTACGCACTGATTAAAAATTATAGTCCGGATCCATTGCAATGGGTACAAAGCCAGTCGACCCTGGATCTGTTTATTTTCCGTTATGCAGAAACTCTTCTGATCTATGCGGAGGCGAAAGCGGAGCTGGGGGAGGCAGATCAGACAGTGATCAACAGGACGATTAATGAAATAAGGAGCCGGGTGGGTATGGCAAATATGGTTATTGCCAATTTGGTTAAAGACCCGGATTCTGATTTTCCGGAGCTTCCGGTGCTCATAGACGAGATCAGGAGGGAGCGAAGAATTGAACTAGTCGGCGAGGGCCACAGGTTCGATGATTTGCTGAGATGGAAAGCCGGGAAGCTCCTGGAGAACCCGGAAACGATACTGGGGATGAAGTTAACTCCTGCTCTGAGATCTCAATATCCGGCGAGTCAGGTGAGCAATGTACAGGTGAATGGTAATTTTTATATCAGGGTTTATCCTAATGTTGCGAGCAGGACATGGAATGACAAAATGTATCTGTATCCGATACCGACCGATCAGTTAACCCTCAATCCGGCTCTGTTACCTCAGAACCCGGGATGGTAATGTTTTATCTGTCAATTAATGAGATAACGATGAATACGAAATTCATATTTATACTACTCGCCGGCCTTTTGGTCTTTGCAGCGGGCTGTAAGGAAGATGATTCCTTTAGTGATAAGAAAGGGGATGTGCGGATCTATATGTCGCAGGCAGCGACCGGGAACTTTCAGAACGTAACGGTGGCCCGAAGAGCTCCGCTTCAAAGTGATACTTCGTACATGGTTGATGTTAATGCGTTCTTTGCGGGATCGGGTTACCTGAATGCTCCCGAAGATGTACGCGTGGATTTTGCTGTCGATTATTCGAAATGGGATTCAGTTAATAATGCCCGCGCACAGGCAGGCCTGCCTGTTTATGAGAAAGTTCCTGACAATGTATTGTCTTTCTCTAATAGTTCATCGACCATAAAAAAGGGAATGAGCATCAGTGAGAATACCGGCTTTGCTCTTAACGGAAAGCTGATCCAGGAAGGACATAACTATATGGTTCCGGTAAGCTTAACAGAGGCTGGGGGCGGCTTTCCTGTAAACAGGGCATTGGCAACGACCTATTTTGTTCTGAATGTTACTCCTCCTGTGTATCCTGAGATCAGCAGATCGGCATGGACGATTTATAGTGTAGATTCTGAAGAAGCCAGTGGAGAAGGTCCTGATAATGGAAGGGCTATTTTTGCGCTTGACGGTAAACTCAATACATTCTGGCATACGCAATGGGATGGCGGAGAGCCTCCTCTTCCTCACCATCTCGCAATAGACATGCACGCTGTTAACACGCTTTCCGGTTTATATTTAACAGCACGTCAGAATGCTCCTAACGGAGCTCCCAAGACTGTTGTGGTTGATGTAAGTTCAGATGGTCAAAGCTGGCAAAGTGCGGGTACCTTCCAGCTGGCGGCGGTTAATGCGCGGCAATCTGTTTTCTTTGCCCAGGCTTATTCTGTCAGGTATTTCAGGGTAACGGTAACGGCGACTAACGGAAATACCAATATCACCTTCTTTGCTGAGGTGTCTGCGTTCTGAAATATTGCCGCAGATTTTCTGCGGCAATACCTTTTTCGGAGGATATGTGTCTTTCGTATATTGCATTCATTCTGATATTCATTGAATAATGGTTAAGCTTACCTTTCCAAAAGAATTTCTCAACCTGGTCTGTCTCTTTCTGACTTCAGGGATGTGCATAACAAATCTTTCCAGTTCGTTTGCACAGCTGGTTGACCCTAAGAGCTATGTTGTGATTCCTCCGGAGTCCTCTGAATCTGAAATTATCAGCAGAGCTGCCGGAATTGTCCCTTCAGAGCGGCAGCTGAGGTGGCAACGCCTTGAGCTAACTGCTTTCCTCCATTTTGGGGTCAACACTTTCACGAACAGGGAATGGGGGGATGGGAAAGAGGACCCTGCTATATTTAATCCGTCTGAGCTTGATGCCAGGCAATGGGTCAGGACCTGTAAGGAGGCCGGCTTTAAGCAGGTGATCCTGACTGCTAAACATCATGACGGGTTTTGTTTATGGCCGAGTAAATACACGGAACATTCAGTCAAGAGCAGTCCCTGGAGGGCTGGTAAGGGGGATGTGGTAAAAGAGGTAGCAGATGCATGCCATGAATATGGGATTGGTTTTGGCGTATACCTGTCTCCCTGGGACAGGAACAATGAGTTATTCGGAACGGATGCTTATAACGATTATTTTGTGAACCAGCTGACGGAACTTCTTTCCGGTTACGGCCGTGTAGATGAAGTGTGGTTTGACGGAGCTAATGGTGAAGGGCCGGAAGGGAAAAAACAGGTGTATGATTTTAACAGGTGGTATTCGCTGATCCGGAAGCTTCAGCCATCTGCTGTGATCGCGGTAATGGGGCCGGATGTTCGCTGGGTGGGCACCGAATCCGGTTATGGCCGTGAAACCGAATGGAGCGTAGTTCCCGGAGATGAACTGGTTCAGGGTAAAGTTGCTGCCAGCTCGCAGAAAGAGGCTGGTTTTGCCCCTATGAATATGATGGATGACGATCTGGGCAGCCGCAGTAAGATCTTAAAGGCGAAAAGTCTGGTTTGGTATCCGGCAGAAATAGATGTCTCTATCCGGCCGGGCTGGTTTTATCACCCTGAGGAAAATGATAAAGTGAAGAGCCCGGATAAGCTTATGGATATTTATTTCAGCTCTGTTGGCAGAAACGGTGTTCTTCTTCTGAATATTCCTCCTGATAAAAGAGGATTATTACACGATAGCGATGTGAAGGCGTTGCAGGGATTCAGGAAAAGCCTGGATAAAGCGTTCGAGAGAAACCTGCTGACAAAAGCAGTTGTGAAAGCGTCGGGGAAAAAAATAAATGTGCTTACAGACAAAAACGATGCGACTTCCTGGACGCCGAAGGCTTCTGCTGGTACAGCGGTCATAGACATAAAGCTTGAGGAAATGGAAGAATTTAATATGCTGTTGCTCCAGGAGGATATCCGTAAAGGGCAAAGGGTTGAGCAGTTTTCCCTGGAATATTTTGCTGATGGAGAATGGAAAAAAGCGACGTCGGGAACTACTGTTGGGTATAAGCGAATCCTTCGTTTCCCGATTGTAAGGGCTGACAGGCTGAGATTGAAAATTGAGGCATCCAGGGCGAAAGCGGTGATTGCGGAGGCAGGGGTTTTTAAGTTAAAAGTTAAAAGTTAAAAGTAGAAAGTCGGGGG
>NZ_QEAS01000010.1:54140-54328 GCF_003130405.1 Pararcticibacter amylolyticus | reverse complement strand
GAGGGGATGCAAGTTTGTCCGATTGTTGCAAGTCATTAAAGGTTTTGCATCATAAGAGAAAGTCGAGAGTTAATAAATTGCCAATAGCTGATTCGCTTAACGCTTGAAAAAATGTATTATACAGGAAGCTGATCGCCGAAGGCTTATTGCCGATAGCTGCTATAATAATGTTTTGCGTTATACAGGAA
>NZ_QEAS01000010.1:50872-54049 GCF_003130405.1 Pararcticibacter amylolyticus | reverse complement strand
AAGTTATATAAAATGAGATTTTTCAATATTGTTTTTTTCGTTTTTGTTTTAGGGGTAAATATTCCGGCAGAGGGTCAGGAGCTTCCTTCTGAGCTGCTGTCTCCTGATATTGTGTCGGTTAACAGAATGCCGATGCGGGCAGCTTCTTTTGCTTATGAGAGCAGGGAACTGGCAGAGCGGAGGGAAAGAGAGAAATCTGCTTTCTTTCTGTCGCTGAATGGAAGCTGGAAGTTTAACTGGGTGAAGGATCCGCGAAAGCGTCCCCTTGATTTCTTCAGAAACGAATATGATGATTTGGGATGGACTGATTTTAAGGTTCCGGCGAATTGGGAGCTGAATGGATATGGGACGCCAATTTATATTAATACTTCTTACGAGTTTACAGGTCACGCTAAAAAGAACGAAAAGTTAAATCCTCCCTATGATATTCCTGCGGATAATAATCCTGTAGGTTCATACAGGAAGAAAGTGCTTATTCCTGAATCCTGGGACGGCAGGCAGATCTTTATTCATCTGGGGGCGGTAAAGTCAGCTTTTTTCATTTGGGTAAATGGTGAGAAGGTGGGTTACAGTGAAGACAGCAAATTGGCGGCGGAGTTTGATATTACCCGGTATGTAAAGACCGGGGAGAACCTGATCGCCCTGCAGGTGTACAGGTGGAGTGATGCGAGCTACCTGGAATGCCAGGATATGTGGCGGATTTCGGGCATTGAAAGAGATGTTTTTCTTTATTCCACACCTAAACTGGACATCCGCGACTTTAAGATATCCGCCGGACTTGGCGCTGACTGCCGGGATGGTATCCTGGAGATCTCGGCAGAGGTGAACAATTATAAGATTGACGGAAAAGGGTTTCATAGCGTTCCTGATACTTTCAGTGTGAGTGCTGAGCTTGTAGACAGTGAAGGAAAAAGAACGGTTTATGAGGCTGTTCAGTCGAAGCAAAGTATATTGGGCAATTACAAACATGTGGTGTTCTTCAAAGCGGACATTCCCTCTGTTAGAATTTGGTCTGCGGAGATTCCTGATTTGTATACGGTATACCTGACCCTGAAAGATAAAACGGGCAAAATACTGGAGGTCATTCCCCAAAGGATCGGTTTCCGGTCTGTTGAGATTAAGGACCGGAACTTCCTGGTGAATGGAAAAAGGGTGTTGCTGAAAGGGGTGAACAGGCATGAACATCATCCTAAAAACGGGCATGTATTGTCGAAAGAAGATATGCTCCGGGACGTTGAGATGATGAAGAAACTGAATATTAATGCGGTAAGGCAATCTCACTATCCTCCGGATCCCTACTGGCTGGAGTTGTGCGATCAGTATGGCTTATATGTGGTGGATGAGGCTAATATAGAATCTCACGGGCGGGGCTACGAACTGCCTTACACCCTTGGCAATGACAAAAGATGGTTAAAGGCTCATATGGAACGGATAAGCCGGATGTATGAGCGTGATAAGAATTTTACATGTGTGGTGACCTGGTCGCTTGGTAACGAGGCTGGTAACGGGATAAACTTTTATGAGGGGTACGACTGGCTTAAAAAACAGGATTCAAGGCCTGTCCAGTACGAAAGAGCAGAATCTGACTATAATACGGATTTAATGGTTCCTCAATATCCTGCTCCTTCTTCCATGATCAGCTATTCAAAGAGTAATCCGGACAGGACGATGATCATGAGTGAATATGCACATATCATGGGGAACGGGCTGGGAAATTTTAAGGAATACTGGGAAGCGATAAGGAACTGCCCTTACCTGCAGGGGGGCTTTATATGGGAATGGATCGATCAGTCTATTGACACAGTGAAAAATGGCCGCAGGATACTGGCTTATGGGGGTGATTTTCCGCTTGAAGGACCGGCAGATCCTAATTTGAGTGATAATAATTTCTGTGTAAAGGGTGTGGTAACCGCTTATCATAAGCTCACTCCAATGGCGATAGAAATTAAGAAGGTTATTCAGCCTATCCAGACTTTGATGAAAAGTCCGTTTATGCTTGAGGTGAAGAATGAATATTTTTTCAGGGACCTTTCGAATATTCAATTACAGTGGGAAGTATTAAGGGATGGCAGGATTTGTGAGAAGGGGAAAGTGCTGAACCTTACTGCTTCAGCAGGTGAAATATTACCTCTTCGTATACATGCCAGAACTAATACTGATGATGGAAGGGAATATTTCCTTAACGTTCATTATTTTCTCAAACAAGCGGAACCTCTTCTTCCTGCTGGTCATGAAGTTGCGTATGAACAGTTTCCTTTGGGGCCGCCGCCGGTTGTTACCGCATATCCGGCAAAAATCCGGGAGAAGCTGCGTCCGGAATACAGAGACAGCATTCTGACAATAAGCGGTAAAGGTTTTTCTGCTCAATGGGACTTTCGGAAGGCAATGATGTCCGGGTATTTGCTTGATGGGCAGCCTGTGCTTCTTGGCGGGCCTGTTCCCGATTTTTGGAGAGCTCCTACGGACAATGATATCGGTACGGGTTTTAACAAATCGATGAGGGTGTGGAGAGAGGCTTATTCATCGGGTACAATCCTGGAAGCAGTATGGAATGAACGACCGGATGGAACTTATGAAATTAAGTTTAGCCGCAGTCTGCTGAACGGTGATGCTGTATGCGGGCAAACTTTTTTGGTATTTGCGGATGGTACTATTTCTGTTCAAAACCGACTGAAAGTTATAAAAGGCAATTATCCTCTTTTGATGCGGGTGGGAACGAACCTGCAGATGAGGAAGGAGTTTGACAGGATAGAATGGTACGGACGTGGTCCCTGGGAAAATTATTGGGACAGGAAATCGGCTTCATTGCTGGGTTTGTATTCTCAGTCTCTTAAAGATCAGTATTTTCCTTACGCAAGGCCACAGGAGAGCGGTAATAAATCGGATGTACGCTGGGTGAAATTTACTGATAAGAAAGGCAGGGGGATAAGGTTTGAATTTACGGATAGTTTACTTAACTTTTCGGCATTGCCTTATAGCTTGAATGATCTTGACCCTGAGGAGGATAAGAAACAGTATCACTCTGGTGAACTGAGCGAAAAGGATCGGGTTTACATGCACATTGACCTCCAGCAAACCGGCTTGCAGGGAATAGATAGCTGGGGCGCCTGGCCGTTGAAGGAATATATGATTCCGTACAGGGATCAGAGTTACGGGTTTGTGATGAGACCGGTGGGG
>NZ_QEAS01000010.1:7892-50801 GCF_003130405.1 Pararcticibacter amylolyticus | reverse complement strand
TATGAGCGATAAACAGGAAGCTGATGGCCGATGGCTGAATGCTGCTAGCCAAATAATAAGCTGACTGCTAATGGCCAATTGCCGATAACCAATAATTATGAAAAAAAATACACTTTTTGTTATTCTTATGCAGACGTTTTTCTTTAGCGGATTTGCGCAGGTAAGTATCATTCCAAAGCCGGTTAATATGGTAATGGCAGATGGGGGACAGAGTTTAACAATTAATGCGAAGACGCCGGTAACGGTCGCTGAAGCGGCATTGCAGAGTTCAGCGGATTTTCTGAATGATTACCTGGTGCAGTATTATGGGTTCCTGCTTAAAAGCCGGGTGGAGAAGAGCGGGGCAGTTGGTGTCCATTTGAGTATCAAGAAAGACGGAAATCAAACCAGTGGATCTTATTCATTGAGTGTAGATAAAAAGGGGGTGAGAATTCGGGGAAATGATGCTGCGGGAGTGTTTTACGGGGTACAAACTTTAATTCAGCTTCTGCCGTCTGCGAAAAGCACTTCCCTGAGTGTTCCGTTTGTTACGGTTAATGACGCCCCGCGTTTTTCATACAGGGGGATGCACCTGGATGTAGCGCGTCATTTCTTTCCTGTTTCCTTTGTGAAGAAGTATATAGATTATCTGGCTCTCCATAAGTTCAATTATTTCCACTGGCATCTTACTGATGATCAGGGCTGGAGGATTGAAATCAAGAAGTATCCTAAGCTGACACAGGTTGGGGGATACCGCAATGGAACGGTCATCGGGCATTTCCCCGGGACCGGCAACGATAATAAACGTTACGGAGGGTTTTATACGCAGGAAGAGGTGAAGGAAATAGTGAATTATGCAGCTAAGCGTTACATAACAGTTGTGCCGGAGATCGAGATGCCGGGACATGCATCAGCAGCTATCGCGGCTTACCCGGAGCTAAGTTGTTTTCCAAATGAATCTACGAAGTTTCCTCCGAAGACAGTATGGGCGGGTGACACCACAAGGAAGCATGTTCAGCAAACCTGGGGGGTGTTTGAGGACGTGTTTGTCCCGACAGAAAAGACATTTGCTTTTTTGCAGGACGTGATTGATGAAGTTGTTAATCTATTCCCTTCAAAATATATACACATCGGTGGTGATGAATGTCCGAAAGATAACTGGAAACGTTCGGAGTTTTGCCAGCAGCTCATGAAGGAAAAGGGCTTAAAGGATGAGCATGAGCTTCAGAGCTATTTTATCCAAAGGATGGAGAAATATATCAACAACAAGGGAAGAACCATTATCGGATGGGATGAGATTCTTGAAGGTGGGTTGGCTCCGAATGCCATGGTAATGAGCTGGAGAGGCGAGGAAGGCGGAATTGCAGCGGCTAAACAAAGTCACTACGTTATTATGACGCCGGGAAGCCACGTTTATTTTGATCATTCCCAGGTGAAGCAGGATGATTCACTGACTATTGGTGGATATACGACAGTAAGAAAGGTGTATTCTTACGAGCCTGTCCCCCGGCAATTGTCGGCAGCAGAATCAAAGTATGTAATGGGAGCACAGGCAAACGTTTGGTCTGAATATATGGAGTATCCATCTAAGGTAGAGTACCAGGTGTTTCCAAGGATGAGCGCTTTAAGTGAGGTCTTATGGAGCCCGAAGCAAACACGTGACTGGAATGACTTTGAACCGAGACTGCGTGAACAGCTTAAAAGATACGATCTATGGAAGGCCCATTATGGTCCCGTGGTGACAGAGATGTAAGGCGACTTACAATACTGAAGTTGAGTGGCAGGCAGGAGCTGACAGCCGATTGCTGACAACTTAATCATTTTCTGCATAAAGGTGCAATTGAAAGTAAGACGTAAGCAGGAGGATGATAGCCGATTGCCAAAGGCTCAAAACTGATCGCTAACAAACAATGAATATAGATTTTTTTAAATCCGGGATAGCTATGTCCCTGCTTGCCTTGTTAATCCCGGGGATTGCACAGGCGCAGTCCGTGTACCAGTTTAAAGAGGGGCTGATTCTGAAGAAGGTACACAGGTATGGACGGGAAGCATTGTATTCGGATGCGCTTGCTGTGCAAATGTACCGGGGGACTTTGAAGGCTCCCGTTGAAGGAGGGATATTTGGCAGTGATGGCGATGGGACGGTGATGAAATGGGAGAAAAGTGTTGCTGATTCGGCAGGAAGGTTCGGTGGTGCCGGATACTGGGGAAATGGATATCTGTATCTAACTTATCCTTCCGATGGGCCAAAGGTAGCTTTGTTGAACGTTCAGGGGAATAACGCGGTCTATGTGAATGGGGCTATCCATTTCGGCGATCCTTACCAGTCTGGCTGGATGTACATTCCTGTTCAGTTAAAGAAAGGGACGAATGAGTTTTATGTGAGAGGGCAATATTCCTCGGCACGTCTTTTATTTCCATCAAAGCAGATAATGCTGAATGTGGAAGATCCTACGGTTTCGAATATCATCCAGGGAGCTGGTAATAAAAATCTGAAGGCGGCAGTGGTGGTAATTAATACGGGGAGCAGTGATTTAAAAGACCTGTCAATCCGGACAACCGTTGCCGGTAGTGAAGTGTTAAGCAGGCTGCCGGCGGTGAGCGGTATGATGAGCAGGAAGGTTGCATTCTCGTTTGATGCAGGGAACGTACAGTCAACAGGCAAGGTTTTGTGCAGGATTGAATTATTACGGGATGGTAAAGTTATAGATGATAATAAAGTGGAACTGGAATGTGTGTCTTCCACGGATAAATATATGAGCACCTTTGAAAGCGGCATAGACGGAAGTCTTCAATACTATGCTGTATCTCCCCAGGCAGGCGGTGTGGTTAAAGGATCGTCCTTGTTTTTCTCTGTTCATGGAGCAGGAGTTGAAGCCATTGGTCAGGCGAAGGCTTACCAGGCAAAAGACTGGGGCACTCTGGTTGCTCCGACAAACCGCAGACCCCGGGGTTTTAACTGGGAAGACTGGGGACGGCTTGATGCGCTTGAAGTATTGAATATTGCCAGGAGCAGATTTGATCCGGATCCTGACAGGGTTTATCTCACAGGGCATTCTATGGGCGGGCACGGCACCTGGTTCCTCGGAGCGACCTATCCTGGTAACTGGGCTTCCATAGCTCCTTGTGCCGGATATCCCACATTAAAGGGATATGGTTCGGCTGATGGCCTGATCCCCGATCAGGGAGCTTCTGCTATCGAACAAGTATTACTAAGATCCAGCAATCAAAGTGATGTCCCGGCCCTGGCTACCAATTATAAACCTTTTGGAGTCTATATTAATCATGGGGATGCTGATCCCGTTGTGTCTGTAGATTATGCGCGGCAGATGAAGAAGATCCTGGCTGAGTTTCATCCGGATTTCAGCTATTACGAATACCCCGGCGGGAGTCACTGGTACGGCAGTGAGAGTGTGGACTGGAAACCTTTGTTTGAGTTCTTTAAATGGCATAAGAGGCTTGCGGATACAGCTGTGAACATAATCGATTTTAAGACTGCCAGTCCGGGCATCAGTTCAACCTATCGCTGGGCGTCTGTTGTTCAGCAGGAACACCCACTTGAATACAGCAGGCTTATTCTGAAGAGAGATAAAAGTGCGGGCGTGATAAACGGTTCTACTGTTAACGTGAGGGTACTTAAACTGGCACTTTCTGATTTTGGATCCGGGAAGAAGGTTACCGTAGTACTTGATTCTCTTAATGCATTGACCTATACAGCAAAGGGAAGCACAGATACCCTGGTTCTTCGTAAAAGCGGGAATAGCTGGGCTATCAGTGCTGCTGCCTCTCTCAGTGAGAAAGGCCCTCACCGTTACGGAACTTTTAAGGAACCTTTCAGTAAAAAAATGATCTTCGTTTACGGGACCAGAGGCAGCAGGGAGGAAAATGAATGGAGTATCAATAAAGCCCGTTATGATGCTGAGGCCTGGTATTACCGCGGAAACGGAGCTGTTGATGTGATTGCCGATAAAGACTATTCTGAAAGCAGATATGCCGGGCGCAATGTGATCATTTATGGAAATGCTTCGACCAATGGTGCCTACAACAGGCTTCTGAAGGGATGCCCGGTGCAGGTTTCGAGAAATTCGGTGAAGGCCGGAAGTCGTGAATGGAGCGGAGATGATCTGGGGACTTATTTTATCTGGCCGCTAAAGGATACAAATGCGAATTCAGTCGCTGTTATAGGGGGCAGCGGCTTGAAAGGTATGAAAGCGGCGGAGGCTAACCAATATTTCGCCGGTGCGAGCGGGTTTCCGGATTTCATGATCTTTTCACTGGATATGCTTTCAACCGGAGGCAAAGGAGTAAAAGCAGCCGGTTTTTATAACAATGAATGGGCTCTTGGCGAGGATGCAGTGTTTAATTAATTCTATGAATCATATCAAAATAGCGGTATTAGGGATAGTTCTGATCGGATTATCTTCATTCGTGTATGGTCAGAAGAAGATGCCTGAAAAAGCTTTAAGCAGAAAACAAGCTGAGGAAATCAGTCAGTCTGTGTGGCTGGATTGCCTGAAAGAGATCAGGACTCAACTGAAGCAGGAATGGGAGGCAGGAGAAATCCGGTCAGGCGCCCGCATTATGAAATTTAAGTACAGGATATCGGGAGAAAAACCTGCTGATGGAAGGAGCCTGTATATATCTATGCACGGAGGAGGAAATGCGACAAAAGAGCTGAACGATCAGCAATGGAATAACCAGATTAAGCTTTATTCACCAGCGGAAGGTGTATATCTGGCTCCGCGGGCGCCGACCAACACATGGAATTTGTGGCATGAGGCTCATATCGACACTTTATTTGACAGGGTGATAGAGGCTGCGATGGCCTTTCAGGATGTAAATCCTAACAAGGTGTATCTAATGGGATATTCTGCGGGAGGAGACGGAGTTTACCAGCTTGCTCCTAGGATGGCAGATCGCTGGGCTGCGGCTTCGATGATGGCCGGACATCCGAACGAAACATCCCCGTTAGGGTTAAGAAATATCGGGTTTTCACTTCATATGGGGGCACTGGACAGTGCTTACAACCGGAATGGGATTGCCCGGAAGTGGGCAGTGATGCTCGATAGCTTAAGTGCGTCAGATCCCGGCGGATACAGGCATCATGTGCAATTACACGAAGGCCGGGGGCACTGGATGAACCGGGAGGATTCTGTCGCTGTAAAATGGATGTCTGAATTCAGAAGAAATGCCTTGCCTGATAAGATTGTCTGGAAGCAGGATGATGTTCATCATTCAGACTTTTACTGGCTTTTCGTTCCGGAAAAAAGTGTTAAAACAGGAGGGCTGATCGTTGCCTCGCGAAATGGTAACGAAATCAGGATTGATCAGAGTTCTAGTGATACACTGGTTGTACGGTTAAATGATAAGATGACTGATCTTGATAAGCCGGTTAAAGTGAACTACCTTGGAAAAGAGATCTTCCGGGGGAAGCTGAAACGGCTGGCCTCTGTTATCCGGAAAACGGCAGGGGAGAGAAAAGATCCGGATCTTATATTTTCAGCTGAGATTGTTATTGTAAACGGAAAGGTAACAGATATATAATGAAATATAACCGCAGGAAGTTTATAGGGCTGTCGGCGCTTGGGATTCCACTTTTGTCGGGTGCAGATCTTCTGGCTGGGGCCAGGAGTATTAAAAATATGGGATCAGGTGGTCCGATAGTGATCTCAACATGGGACTTTGGCGTTGCTGCTAATGCAGAGGCATGGAAAGTGCTGAAAGAAGGAGGCCGGTCTCTTGATGCAGTTGAACAGGGCGTATGGGTACCGGAGGCAGATCCAGCGAATCAAACAGTAGGCCTCGGAGGCTTTCCGGACCGGGATGGGAAAGTTACACTGGATGCCTGCATCATGGATGAGAAGGGGAATTGCGGAAGTGTTGCTGCGCTTGAACACATCGTTCATCCCATATCAGTAGCCAGAAGGGTGATGGAGAAGACACCGCATGTGATGCTGGTAGGAGAAGGTGCATTGCAATTTGCCCTTGAACAGGGATTTAAGAAGGAAGATCTTCTCACTCCCCAATCGGAAAAGGCCTGGAAAGAATGGTTGAAAACGTCTCAGTACAAGCCTGTTATCAATATCGAAAATAAATCATTCGCTCCGAGGAAACTGCCTGGTAATCAATATAATCATGATACGATCGGTATGCTGGCACTTGACTCGAAAGGAAATCTCTCCGGAGCCTGTACAACCAGTGGTATGGCGTTTAAGCTGCGCGGGAGAGTTGGAGATTCTCCAATTATAGGTGCTGGCCTTTATGTAGATAACGAAGTAGGCGCTGCGACATCCACGGGAGTTGGGGAAGAAGTGATCCGGAATGTGGGCAGCTTTCTGGTGGTTGAACTCATGCGGCAGGGCTATAGGCCAGAGGAAGCATGTAAGGAGGCGGTAATGAGGATTATCAGGAAAAAGCCTGAAACAGCAAAAGAAATCCAGGTAGGCTTTCTTGCTTTGAATAAAAAAGGCGAATACGGAGCTTACGCTATACAGAAAGGATTTTCGTTTGCGGTTTGTGATGTTAATAAGCAGGATTTAATTATAAAGGGTAGGAGCTACTACTAGAATAATTGCGTAAATAACAAAAAAAACTTATGTTAGCTTTTATCGTATACGTTTGATACAATTTGAGCTGACGGGTTTTATGGTCGATGTAATTAAAAGAAATAACGTAAGGGTGATCGGAGAAGGGACCCGGACAATGGTTCTGGCTCATGGCTTTGGATGTGACCAGAATGTTTGGCGGTACCTTATCAATGCATTCAAAACCCGCTTCCGTCTTGTTCTGTTTGATTACGTTGGCGCCGGTCAATCTGACCTGGATGCTTACAATCCTGTCAGATATAATTCGCTGGATGGCTATGCGAAAGACATTATAGAGATCCTGGACGCCCTGAATATAAAGGCTACCGTGTTCGTGGGACATTCCGTAAGCAGCATGATCGGACTCCGCGCTTCTATTATGCGCCCCGAACTTTTTGAAAGCCTCATATTTGTGACACCATCTCCCTGTTATATAAATGAAGATGATTATACCGGAGGGATAAGTAAGGAAGATCTGGAAGCTCTTTTGGATATGATGGACAGTAACTACCTGGGGTGGTCGGGCACAATGGCGCCGCTTATCATGGGAAATCCTGAAAAACCTGAGCTTTCTGAAGAGCTCAATTCTAATTTCTGTGCGACGGACCCGGAAATCGCCAGAGAGTTTGCACGTGTTACTTTCCTTTCTGATAACCGGAAGGACCTCAAGAATGTGGTTGTGCCGAGCCTGACACTCCAATGTGTTGAGGATATTCTGGCACCAGTTGCGGTTGGGCATTATATTGAGAAGAATACTCCTGGAAATACACTCTACGTTATGAATGCCAGCGGACACTGTCCTCATCTGAGTGCACCCGAGGAAACCGTTGAGGCTATCAGTGCATATCTGGGAATAAATTAATCAGGATGAGTGAGGGCGACGAAATCATAGATTTTAAGCAGTTATACCATCAGTCGCCCTGCGGATTGGTATCCTATGCCCTTAAAGGAGGGCGGATCCTTCATGCCAACAAGACCTTGCTTGGCTGGCTTGATGTGACTGAGCATGAGATAAGGGGGATACATTTTACTGAACTGCTTGACCGGGGCGGGCGTCTTTATTACCAGTTATTTGTTTATCCCCTGCTCCGTGTGGAGCAGGAAGCAAAAGAAATAAGTTTTCAGATTATTACAGAGAAGACAGGCTTTGCCTGTTTATTTAGCGCCAGAGCTTGTTTGCATCCGGGAATGCAGGATCCTATCGTTCATGCTACCATCTATAAGGTAGAAGACCGGAAAAAATATGAGGCGGAATTACTGAAAAGGAAAACGTTAGCAGAAGAAGAGAGACAGAAGAAAGAGGACGCACTGGATGAAGTCGCGTTCTACCAGTCGCATCTTGTCCGCGCACCGTTAGCAAATATATTAGGGCTGGTTGAGATTCTGGAACATGGGCGTAATGATCAGGACATCAGGAGCATTATTGCCTTATTAAAGGAAAGTACCGGCCAGCTTGATAATGTGATCAAGAAGATTGTCAATAAGGCGAGAACCTAAGCCAGATAACCTGTTGTTTCTTATTTATGAGCTATAAACTTGAAATTTGTGCTAATTCGATCGAATCGGCTTTAGCTGCCCAGAAGGGTGGAGCAGACCGGATTGAATTGTGTGATAATATGGCGGAGGGAGGAACAACTCCTTCTTACGGCCTTATTAAAAGATGTATCGATCTGCTGAATATTCCCGTTTTTCCTATTATTCGTCCGCGCGGAGGCGGATTCGTTTATACGGATGAGGAATTTGAGGTAATGAAGGAGGAGATTGGGATTTGTAAAGCACTGGGTTGTAAAGGGGTAGTTTTGGGAGTGCTTGACACTGACAGTTGTGTTGACATGGAAAGATGCACTGAACTGATTACCCTGGCCCGCCCAATGGAAGTAACGTTCCATCGCGCTTTTGATTGTAGTAAGGATCAGCGTGAGGCACTGGAGGATATTATATCACTTGGTTGTGAAAGGGTGCTTACTTCCGGAGGTGAAACTTCTGCTTATGAAGGAAGAGATAAAATAAGGCGACTGGTTGAGCAGGCGGATGGACGGATCATTGTGATGGCTGGCGCGGGGGTGAATGTAGCAAACGTAGTGTCTGTAGCTAAAGAAAGCAGGGCAAATGAGCTTCATAGTACAGCGAAAGTACTAAAGGGTGAAGGTGGTGAATTTAAAATAAAGTCAATAATTTCATCTGAATTTTATCAAACATCCAGTGATCTGGTTGAAGAGATGAGAAAATTGTTAATGAAAGCGTCTGTGTAATGCTGTTTTATTGGCATCCACTTGTTGTTTTATTATAAAACCTTGCTAAACTTTTATAAAAAATTAAAAAGTTCTTGATTGTTTGTGAAATTAAAGTTAAGTTTACTTTAATTATATGACCAGCGACGTTAAGAATAAACAATTAAGGGCTGATATACTTCGTAACGTATATTATAAAGATTGTTTATCGCTTACTGAACTCAGCAAACTAACCAATAAAAGTCTTCCTTTAATAACAGCTACGGTAAGTGAATTGATTCAGGATGGCTTTCTGGCAGAGCATGGTCTTGCTCCTTCAACCGGCGGGCGGAGGCCAGCTGTATTCCTCTTTAACAGAGAGAAGCCCAGGTATATTGTCTCTGTGGCAATGGATCAGCTTTTGACGCGTATCGCTATATACGATCTGTTTAAGAACTGTGTCTACCCTGTACAGCAGATGGAACTAAATCCATTTGAGGACGGGGACGGCCTGGATAAACTGATCTCATTTATCAAGAGCCATATAAAGGCTTCCGGCCTGTCTCAAAAAGAGATCCTGGGTGCTGGGATCGGGATGCCGGGCTTTGTAAATTCAGAAAAGGGGATTAACGAATCGTTTTTTTATACAGAGAGGATTAGCTTAAGACAATATCTGTCGGATGAAACCGGTCTCCCTGTATTTATAGATAATGATTCCAGCCTGGTTGCCCTTGCAGAACACAGATTTGGAGCAGGTGCGGGCATCAAAGAGCTCTTAGTTGTCAATATTGGATGGGGAACAGGTTTGGGAATGATCGTTAACGGACGCCCATTCAAAGGCTATAGCGGATATGCAGGCGAATTTAGTCATATTCCGCTGTCGCAAACCAACAACCTTTGCTCCTGTGGAAAACGTGGTTGCCTGGAAGTTGAAACTTCGCTTCTTGCGATGATAGAAAAAGCAAGGACAGCCATGGCTTCAGGGGCGGATTCAGTTCTTAAGCGATATTCTGAAGATTCTGCCAGGATTAGCGGAGAGCAGTTTCTCGAAGCTGCCAGAAAGGGAGATCCCCTCGCTTTATCAGTTTTGGCCGAGTCCGGATATCTTCTGGGAAAGGGCATTTCTACATTGATTCATATTATGAATCCTGAAAGGATTGTTTTAAGCGGCCGCGGAGCTGTAGCAGGTAAAATGTTCCTGCCTGTGATTCAACAAGCTATAAATGAATTTTGTATACCCAAAATTGCTGAACAGACTACTATAGTGGTTTCGGAACTCGCTCACGAAGCAGAATTAGTTGGTGCAGCAGGACTTGTAATTGATAATTGCGATTTTCAGTAAGGTGCTGATTTACGGTTTGAAATCTAACTAACGATCAAGTTATGAAATTGATTAATGAAGAACATTTGCTGATTTCGCTGAAAGCGGGAGAAGCCTTTGCATTTGACAGGATCTATACCACTTATAGCAAAATGCTTTATACCTATCTGTATGCAAGACTGGATGATCAGGATCTTTGCAGCGATATTCTTCAGGATGTTTTCATATCGCTCTGGGAAAAAAGAGAAACAATTCGGATTGAAGCATCTTTAAAGTCTTATCTTTTCCAGGCCATCAAATATAAAATAACCGATCAGTACAGGAGAAATTACAAGTATCAGAAATACCTGACCGAACTTGGCGATTACGTGAATACCCATTTTACCGCCCCGGTTGATAATATTGATCAAAAGAACCAGTTAAAAGGGGTTATGCATACCATCGACGGTTTTCCCTGCAGGATGAAAGAAATATTTATTCTTAGCAGGTTTGAGCATCTTTCGGTAAATTCAATAGCTGAGAAGTTATCGATTTCGCCTCAAACAGTAAAAAACCAACTTACCAAGGCCCTCAGTATTCTGAGGGAACATCATGCAGAAACTTACCTGACTAACATGACTATATTGATGTTTCTTTTTGAAAAACTTAAGTAGCATCCTTTTTACTGTGCGCTGCTGAATTCTACCATTTCCATTACTGCCTTTTTATGAAAAAAAATTTACCGTTGAAATAGTACCGGGTTCGCTTATCTGCGACTTCACTTTTAAATCTTAATAAATTGGATATTAATCAGATCAAAGAGTTGCTGAAGAAGTACCAGGAGGGTCGGGTCAATGACGAGGAGCGTGTATTGATCGATGAATGGCTGGATAAAGACCCGGTATTTTTGAATAAGGATGTTATTGAGGATGACGATACTGAAGAGCGGCTTAAACAAATAAAGTCGGGGATTGACCGTCACGTAAAGAGCAGGCGGATCAACCTGAGGCGACTTTTAAGCGTGGCGGCCGTGTTCCTGGTTTTTGCCGGTGCAGGAGCGTTTTTTCTTTACAGCAGTCTGGTTGAAAACCGGATCGGGCCTGGTGTAAAACTTGCTGTTACAAAAACAGAAAAGGGCGGATGGGTTATAATAACGACACCAAAGGGGCTTACTCATTCATTTACCCTGCCAGACGGCAGCCCGGTTGCACTTAATGCTTCCAGTGTCATCAGGTATCCTTCCCGGTTTGACGGACCAGTGCGCCCGGTGTATCTGGACGAGGGAGAAGCTTATTTTTCAGTTGCAAGCGACCGGAGGAAACCTTTTACTGTATATACAGCCGGGTGTGCCACAACTGCACTGGGCACCTCATTCGATGTCAGGAACTATCAGAAGGAACACAAAGTCACAGTGGCCCTAGTGGAAGGAAAGGTGAGGGTAGACAACCTGCATTCTCCCGGAGCTGCATCGAAATCAAGTTTTCTTGAGCCTCATGAACAGGTTGTGCTGAGAAAAGGTTCAGCACAAGTTCAGAATAAAACATTTTCAGATCCCCTTGTAGTAAACGGCTGGAGGAAAGGCGTATTGAGCTTTGATAATGCATCTGCCGAGGAGGTGATTACCAGTATAGAAAACCGCTTTAATGTGACCATTGAGAATAAAAGCAGTATCAAGGACTGGAAGTATACCGGCATGTTCCGGGAGGAAGGCTTAACAGAAGTACTGGAGACAATTTGCCTGACAGAGGGTGTAACATATAAAGTGATATCAAAAGATTCCATTCAAATCAACTAAAAATCATGTGTATGAAAATTAATTTACTCACAAGACAATGCGCCGGCAGAGTGATGGCCCTCCTTTCACTGTGGTCGTTTGCGTATGCAGTGCCGGCGTCAGCCAGTGCTGGAAAATGGGCTGATTCAACCAAGGTCAGTGTGGATGTGGAGAATTCTCCCGTAGAGAATGTACTCGCTTCTATAGGGACTAAGACGGGAATGAAGGTACATTATGATCGCTCTGTTTTGAAGAACAGCAACCGTGTATCGTTAAATGTGAAGAATGCTCCTGTTAATTCTCTTCTGAACGAGATTACAGAACAGACAGGATTGCAGTTTGCGGTGCTGAAAGACAAATTGATCGTGGAGGGTGGAGCTGCAAAGCAGGTTTCGGTCAAGGGGACGGTTAAAGATGCACAGGGGCAGCCTCTTCCTGGAGTAAGTGTGATTATTAAAGGAACAACAAAGGGGACCTCGACCGGGCCTCAGGGCACATTTACGATTTCAGCACAGCCAACCGATATACTGGTGTTCTCGTTTGTTGGATTTCAAAAGCAGGAAGTCACTGTTGGAAGCAGAACGACGCTTAATGTGGTGCTGAAGGAAGACGCGACGGCGTTGAGTGAGGTGGTTGTTACATCTTTGGGTATCCAAAGGCAGCAGAAATCCCTGGGATATGCGGTAAGTACAGTGTCTTCAAAGGAGATCACCCAGGCCGGCAATACCAATTTTGCATCTGCTTTATATGGAAAAGCGGCAGGGGTAAAAATTACAACTGCACCTGGCGGAGCAAGCAGTGCTGTGAATGTGCAGATAAGAGGGATTAATTCTTTGAATTTTAATACGCAGCCTTTGTATGTGGTTGATGGGGTGATGATCAGAAATGCTGAGGAAAAGAATGTTAATCCAAAAGGTGGAGAGATCGGCCTAAATAATGGTGGTTACTGGGATGATCAAAGAATTCGGGGTAACGGTATCCTGGATATTAATCCAAACGATATTGAAAGTCTGACAGTACTTAAAGGTGCTAGTGCTACGGCCCTTTATGGATCCGATGCTGCCAGCGGGGTAATTGTGATTACTACCAAAAAAGGTTCAAAGGAGAGAGGTTTCGGTGTTGATTTTAATTATGTTGGAAACGTCGAAAAAGTAGCTTTTACCCCCAGATTTCAAAATGAGTATGGTCCTGGTTATGATATGGAGACCCGGGTTGCGAATAACACAAACGAGGAAGGGATGTTACCAGTTCCCGGTCCAAATGGAACAGTTGTCGGTTACCGGCCCTGGTTCAGCGCATGGGCAAATTTTGGGCCTAAACTAGATGGCAGAATGATTACGTGGTGGGACGGCGTGGAAAGGCCCCTGTCTCCCCAGCCAGATAACTATAAAGACATTTTCAGGACAGGGTTTAACTCCAATTTAAATGTCGCTGTTTCAAACCAAACAGATAAGGTAAATTATAGATTCTCAGCGTCCCGTAACGATTACAAAGGCATTCAGAGAGGTGGCAAGTATGCTAAAAATACGTTTAATCTGAACAGTAGCCTTAAATTAAGTGATAAGATCAGCACGGATGTGATTGTAAGTTATGTTAACACTCAGGTTCATAACAGGCCATATCAAATTAACAGGCTTACGGCTTCTTATGATGGGTTCTTTAATCGTTCCGATGATATGAATCTATTTCTTCAGAAGTATCAGACTTCGGAAGGATATAAATGGGTTGGCCCGTCAGATTCTCAAAGAAACCCGCAGGAAGCTTTTCTTTATAATACGAAGCCAGAAATCTTAAATTTCTTTTGGAATCAGCTAAAAAATAATGAAGATGAGGATGAGGATCGTTTCTTATCCACCGTAACTTTAAATTGGGAGTTGGTGAAGAACCTGAAATTCAGAGGAAGAGTCGGGAATGATTTTACTACCCGGGCGATTCAAAAAGAAGAGTTCAACGAATATCCTATTGCTTTCAACGGGACTAGTTCAAGTACCGGAAATTTCAGTGTATCGAAGGGGCGCTATTCAGTATTCTATGGAGATGCCTTGTTAACCTATTCAAATAAGCTGTTCTCTGATTTAGATTTTACCGTAAGTGGTGGGTTCCAGGGCAGAGATGAAAACTACCGGGATCAATTCTCTGGCACTCAGGCTGGACTTGTTACGGCAAACTGGTTCACTTTGAACAATTCATACGGAATTCTGTCTACCACAGCCACGCGTGCATCATTACTGAAGTATGCTTATCTTGGTATACTAAATCTTAGTTTTAAAGATTATTTATTTCTTGAAGGGACTGCAAGGCAGGAGTATGCATCTTCGCTGCCCCCTGCGAACAACCACTACTTTTATCCTTCCGTAAATGCAGGCTTTGTTTTTAGTGATGCTTTTAAATTGCCAGACTTTATGAGTTACGGAAAACTAAGAGCATCTTACGGAATCGTAGGCAACGCTCCACCAATGTACCGTGCGAACATTCTTTACAATCAGATCTCGCTTCAATCTGTCAATGGTTCTGTTCCTTCTCTTACACTACCATCTAAATGGGGTAATAATCAGTTGGAACCAGAAAAGAAATACGAAATGGAGTTCGGTCTGGAGAGTAAGTTTATGAATGACCGGATTGGGGTGGATTTAAGCGTATATAACAGTCGCGTTAAAAAAGTGATCATGGACTTGAACACAGCTCCGACAATAGGAGCAACAAGTCAGATTGTTAATGCCGGTGAAATAAGGAGCAGTGGGATCGAGATTGCACTTAACGCAACTCCCGTTAGCGGAAAGTTCAGATGGGATACACGCTTTAACTATGCATTTAACAAATCTAAAGTTGAATCTTTAGCACCGGGAATTGAACGTTTATCTTTCTACGACGCTGATCAGAGTGCGATAAGGATATTTGCCGAGCCGGGACAAGAAATTGGAAATATTTATGTTTATCCATTGAAGGCAGACGCTTCCGGGACTCCTGTGATCAATAGTTTAGGATATTATACTATCGATAAGACACAGTATAAAAAAGCAGGTAATATTATGCCGAAAGCTGTAGGCGGTTTTTCAAATACGTTGTCTTTCAAGAATGTTTCACTCGACTTTATGATTGATTACAGGTTCGGGGGAAAAATGATCTCTACGCCATTAAAATATGCGCTTAGTGCTGGACTGTATGAGAATTCTATGCAATACAGGGATGAAGCTCATGGAGGTTTGCCTTATTATGTCAGGCAGGAGCAAGAAAGGGACGAAAATGGCGTGCCCAGGGTTGACGGAAATGGCCAGCCTGTGATGAAAGATATCAAAACACTTCTTCCTACTCATAATGCTTCAGCGCCTAATGGAACAACAGTATACCACGATGGGGTTATCATTCCGGGAGTGACAGAAAACGGAGAAGAAAACAAGGTTGTTGTGGATGCTGCGGGTTATTATATTAACAGCTTCTACTGGGGTAGCGATGCATACAACGAGAGAGGAGCGATTTATAAGAACAATTACATTAAATTACGGGAAGTAACTCTGAGTTTTCGTTTACCATCATCTATATCTAATAAGATGAAGGTTAGTAATATGAGGATTTCTTTAATTGGCCGTAATTTGTTCTATTTACACAGAACACTTAAAGATCTCGATCCGGAAGCTCCTATAGGATCGCAATGGTATCGTCAGGGAATTGACGAAGGGTCGAGTGCATCCACCCGCAGCTTTGGATTTACAATTAATGCAAATTTTTAAGAGATTAAAATTTAGGCAATGAAGACACTTATAATCAAAATATCATTTCTAGGACTGATGCTAATAACTGTCCTGGGATGTGAAAATGAATTGGAAGAGCGATATAATAATCCCGAACAGAGCTCCGTCCCTTCGATTCCCGGGTACTTTACCGCTTTGATCAACAACAACCGTGTAAGGCCGTCGTATTATGAATTCAGGACCTTTTTGTTTCAGCATGCTTCGGTATATAGTCAAACGATTGCTTTTCCAAGAGGAATGAATACTTATCTCCAAGATGATAAATATAGCGGAGAAAGATGGAGAGATTTCTATTCAGTGACATATAATGACGAAAATAAGGATGGTACGGGTATCCTGGCAATCTATCGTCAGATGGAGAAATCATTTAACGAGTTGCCCGAGGCTGAAAAAGCAAACAATGAAGTGTTCATGCATGCCGCTCGTGTGTTTGTTTATGATCAGGCATCCCAAATGGTTGATATGTGGGGCGATATTCCGTTTTCTGAGACGGGCAGCCTGATAGAGAACAGCACTATTTCTAATCCTAAATTCGATGATGCAAAAGAGCTTTATAGTTTATTCCTGAATGAATTGAAGAATGAAGCTACTTATTTTGCCACCGCCTCTTTGTCGACAGTGGCTTCTTCAGGATTCAAGAAGCAGGATATAATTATAAAAGGAGATATGCCGATGTGGAGGAAATATGCAAATTCCATCCGGCTCAGACTGTTAATGAGGATATCTTTTTCTGATGAGTCGACTGCAAGACAGCAAGTTATGGAAATGCTTGGAAGTCCTGGAGATTTTCCAATTATCGACGGAGATAACTCTGGAAGTTATAATCCCGTAACTAAGGATGTGTTGCTAGCACAATTGACAACTAATAATAAAAATCTAAACAGTGCTCTTTTTGAGATTGCCAGCTATTACGCTCCGGATTATATGCTTAATACAGTTATGCTGCCGGCAAATGATCCACGCATCCCTGTGATGTTCGATAAATTTGGGGAAACAGTACAGAATAAATTTGTTCCGAATGCAGAATACCGTGCAATGCCGGTTTCGTTTACTTCAGAAGAGCAGACTGCAAATTTTAGAAAGTACTCAATTGTTGACTCTTCTACGTTTATGAATAACCTGCAACTGCCTGGAATCCTGTTCACAGCGTCTGAAGGTAATTTTCTTAAGTCAGAGGCTTTTGAGCGTTGGGGCGGTGGAGATGCTCAGGTTACATATGAAACAGCTGTCAGGCAGTCAGTTGTATTCTATTATTATCTTAACAGTTTGGGCAACGGTCCCAAAGCTCCCCTAGAAAAACCAACGGAATCAGAGATTTCGAGTTTTCTGAGCAAGCCAACCATCGCGTATACGGGCACGAGTGAACAAAAACTGGCAAAGACCTGGACTCAAAAGTGGCTGCATTTCGGGTTCCTGCAGTCCGTGCAGGCTTGGGCAGAATACAGGCGTACCAAGTATCCTCAGTTAACTTTTCCTAATGCAACACGTGCTGGTTATGAGCGGCCTCCTTCCCGCCTTACCTATCCCAGTGTTGAACAAACGTACAATAGTTCTTATGAGGCTGTGAGATCGAAGGATGTCCGGACAAATAAGATTTTCTGGGATGTAAGATAATTGATGATCTTAAGTTGAGGCTGTCGGGTAACGACAGCCTCTTTTTTGCAGAAGCGTAACATAACTTCTTATTGGTTTTAGCACTTTTATAACATTAAGTCGTTATTTTTATCCTGCTAAACCGATAAACTTTTATTTGCTAAGATTACTCTTATGGTGAGATCCTTTTTCTTTCTTATATTATTTTTTCTTCCCTTTCATCTGCTGCATGCTCAACCGAACGTTCATCCTCAATCAAACGAATATGAGTGGCCCTCAGACCCTGCTGTCAAAAAAAAGCTTGATAAGTGGCAGGATCGGAAGTTTGGGATGATCATTCACTGGGGGCTCTATGCGGTACCGGGAATGATCGAGTCATGGGCGTTGTGTTCTGAGGACTGGATAGAACGGGATAGTACCCAGTCTTATGATGACTTTAAAAAATGGTATTGGGGATTGAGCAGGAAATTCGATCCTGTGAAGTTTAATCCGGAGCAATGGGCAAAGGCCGGAAAGGATGCTGGGATGAAGTACCTTGTGTTTACAACCAAACATCACGATGGCTTCTGCATGTTTGATACGAAGCAGACGGATTTTAGTATTGCAAAGGGGCCGTTCGCGGGAAATGCCCGTGCTGATGTAGCTAAGTATGTATTTGATGCGTTCAGGAAACAGGATTTTATGATAGGGGCATACTTTTCCAAACCCGACTGGCATACTGAATATTACTGGTGGCCTAAGTATGCAACTCCTGACCGGAACAATAATTATGATATCCGGAAACATCCGTGGAGATGGAATAAATACAAAGAGTATACATTTAACCAGGTTGGCGAACTGATGCATCATTACGGGCCGGTAGATATTCTTTGGCTGGACGGTGGATGGGTGAGACCGCTGGAGACAGTGAATGAAGAAGTTCGTTCATGGGGGGCTGCCATACCTGCATGGAGCCAGGATATTGATATGCCCAAGATCGCATCAATGGCCAGGAGTGCTCAGCCGGGAATACTGATTGTTGACAGGACGGTTCACGGCCCTTACGAAAATTATCAGACGCCCGAACAACGGATTCCTGAGAAGCAGATCGGGCATCCCTGGGAGAGTTGTATGACATTGGGTAATGCCTGGGGATATGTGGCAAATGATCAGTATAAATCAGCTTCCCAGGTTATTCATTCTCTTATTGAGATAGTTGCCAAGGGGGGGAGTCTCCTTCTTGGGGTTGGCCCCGGGGCTGATGGTACGATCCCTTCAGAAGCCGTACGTCGTCTTGAGGAAATCGGAAAGTGGACATCACTTAATGGAGAAGCTATCTATAATACAAGGATAACCAGAAACTATAATGACGGGGATGCCTGGTTTACTCAAAGCAAAGACGGGAAAAAGTGTTTTGCAATGGTTTGCCTGAAAGAGGGTGCTGCTATGCCAGGGAAAGTTTCGTGGAAGGGAAACATTCCAAAGAAGGGGAGCAGGATGGTCCTCCTGGAAACTGGAAAAGCTGTAAAGTGGAATACGGACGGCAGTGCGGTGAATGTAAGTCTTCCTGCATCGTTAAAGGCAAGTCCTGCTCTTGCTTTTTCATTTGACGTAAACTAACGGTGCACTAAAAAATGGTAAAAAGGTATACATGTGTTTGGGCTTTATCAATCCTCCTGTGCTGTTCTGCGATGGGTCAGACCTCGTTCAAAGGGCTGGAGCATTTGTTTACAGAGCCCAGGCATTATATGTGCTATTATTCTTCGTTATCACCGGTTATAGACGGAGATATTGAAGAAGATGTCTGGAGTAATGCTGCCTGGACTGATTTTTTTAAAGATATAGAAGGAGATAAGAAACCTGACCCTTATCTGAAAACCAGAGTGAAAATGCTGTGGAATGACAGTTGCCTCTTTATTGCAGCGGAGCTTGAAGAACCTCATGTTTGGGCAAATCTCTCTAAACGTGATCAGGTGATCTTTCATGATAATGATTTTGAAATATTTATTGATCCTGATAATAATACACATCAGTATTTTGAGATTGAGGTAAATGCGCTGAACACCATTTTCGACTTGTTCCTGTCCAAGCCCTACAGAAACAACTCAGGTGCGCTTATCAGCTGGGATGCGCCAGGCTTAAAGTCAGCAGTGAGAGTTTCAGGTACCATTAACCAGCCGGATGATACAGATAAGGGATGGACGGTTGAAATGGCAATTCCATTTAAAGCGGTAACTATCGGGAATGAAACAAGGGTTCCGGAAGAGGGTGATTTATGGCGCGTTAATTTTTCCAGGGTTGAATGGGATTGCGACGTTAAGAATGGAAAATACAGGAAGAAGAGGGGGGGGGACGGAAGAGAGCTTTCAGAACATAATTGGGTATGGTCGCCACAGGGGATTGTCAATATGCACTATCCTGAACGCTGGGGCTACGTTCAGTTTAGCAGGGGGAAAGGATCTTCTTTCAGTTTACCTTACGGTGAACGGCAGAGACGTTATTTATGGCTGGCTTACTACCGTCAAAGAGCGTATTTTGAAAAAAACAGAAGATATGCACCTACGCTGAAGGACTTAGGGATCCATCCTGATTTTTGGCTTGGTGATAAACTTAACAGATTGACGATGACTGCTTCCACGAGACAGTTTTGCGTGTCGGTAGATTCAGAAGGTAGTGAAAGTATTGAGATAAACGAGGATGGCCTGGTGCAGGTAATAAAAACGAGACAATGACAAGCAGGAGAAAATTTATTATAGCCGGTTGTGTTGCAGGAGTAACGGCAGGTTTAAAACCTTCCTCTGTTCTGGCTGTGCCTGTTCCTTCGGGTAACGGGTGGAAACACTGGGTCTGGACAAATCCTGACAAGAAAGAAAAAGAGACGGATCTTAGAAACCGTTATAAGAAATATTATAAAGCGGGAATCAGGGGAATCTTTTTTGAGGCTGACAGCGAACTGCATTTCAGGGCGGCTAAGGCAGAAGGGCTCGAGGCCCACAGATGGATGTGGACGATGAACAGGGGTGAAAAGTCATTGCTGGAATCTCATCCCGAATGGTACGCTGTCAACAGGAAAGGAGAATCGTGTGCTGATAAGCCTCCTTATGTCGACTATTACCGCTGGCTCTGTCCCTCGAAACCGGAGGTGAAGCAGTATCTCACTGACGATGTAAAATCTATCCTGAGCAAAGATTACGTTGATGGGATCCATCTTGATTATGTGAGGTTTTGTGATGTTATTCTTCCTGTTAATTTATGGGATAACTATCATATTGAGCAGACCCGTGAGCTTCCTGAGTATGATTATTGCTATTGCGATGCCTGCCGGGACAAATTTAGGTCATGGCGGGGGATTTCAATCGATGATGTCCGGTATCCGGAGGCAAGTCTGTCCTGGCGGGAGTTCAGGTATCATGCGGTTACAGATATCGTTAGTGAAATATCAAAGGTTGCTTCTTCTTTTAGGAAACCGCTTACGGCCGCCGTATTTCCAACTCCTGAGGTTGCCCGGAGAAATGTGAGACAGGACTGGACTAACTGGAAACTAAATGGGGTTTGCCCGATGATCTATCACTGTTTTTATAGGGAGAATGTGGCTTGGATAGGGAATGCTGTGGCGGAGGGGGTGAACTGGTTAAACGGAAAGTTTCCTCTCTATGCCGGGTTGTTTATTCCGGACTTTAAAGGTTTGGAAGAAATGCAGAAGGGGATAGAACTGGCTCTTAGCCGGGGCGCCCGCGGGGTCTCTTTGTTCGGTGATGTTAATGATGACGTGCTCGCTTGCCTGGCTAAGGCTTCGGCAAATGTAAGAGCTTGATAATTAGTTCGGGCTGTGGAAAAAGGATTTGTTTTTTTGGAATTAGTGATGCGATTAATGTTTAATTTTACTCTTGCTAAATCGTTATAATTAATGCGATGCAGAAGGTACGTTAGTGTATTCCAATAAAAGCCATATTATGCATAAATTATCAGATATTTTCAGGAAGAGTATTTTCTTTGTTCTAACTGGCCTGGTGGCAACGGGTGTTCTGGCACAGCAAAAACGGAAGCCCGGGGTGACACCGGATAAACCGGAGTGCCTTACCCGCTACGTAGATCCTTACATTGGAACCGGTTTCCACGGACATGTATTTCTTGGTGCGAATGTTCCATTCGGACTTGTACAGCTGGGGCCGGTGAACCTTTCAGAGGGCTGGGACTGGTGTTCGGGTTATCATTATTCAGACTCTACAATTGTTGGTTTTTCTCATACACATTTAAGCGGCACCGGAATCGGAGATCTCGGTGATATTGCGGTCATGCCGGTTACCGGTGATGTGCGGTTTTCAAAGGGAAACGTGGAAGATCCTAAAAGCGGGTTTGTCTCATTATTCTCTCATAAAGAGGAGAAGGCAAACCCGGGATACTATTCGGTACGTCTGAAAAGATATAATATAAAGGCTGAACTGACTGCAACAGCCCGTGTGGGCTTTCATCGCTATACATTCCCTCAATCAGATAATGCGGGTTTCGTCATAGATCTAAGGCAGGGCATTGGCTGGGACCTGGCGAAGGAGACTTACCTGGAGAAGGTAAATGATACCACTCTTGCCGGTTATCGTTTTTCGTCCGGCTGGGCAAGAGACCAGCGGATCTGGTTCAAAATGATCTTTTCAAAACCAATAAAGTCATTTTTGGTATCAGACAGCACTTCTGCTCAAACGGGGGACAGGTTTAAAGGGAAGTTCGTGTTCGGAAGGGTCAGCTTTGCGACGAAGCCCGGAGAAATCGTCAAGGTGAAGGTCGCCCTGTCTCCTGTTAGTGTTGAGAATGCCGCTGATAATATGAATGCGGAAGTACCCGGCTGGAATTTTGATAAGGTTGCAGAGGCTGCGGATACCGCCTGGAATAAAGAGCTGTCGAGAGCACTGGTTCATTCTGATGATCCTGCAAGGCTGCGTACTTTTTATACAGCGCTTTATCATACCATGATTGCTCCTTCTTATTTTAACGATCATAATAAAGACTATCTTGGTACGGATAAAAAGGTGTATAAAAACGCTTCTTTTAATAATCTGACTACGTTCTCTTTGTGGGATACCTACCGCGCTGCACATCCTCTCTTTACTATTCTTCATGGTGATAAGGTGAATGATATGATCAATACCATGCTCGCAATCTATCAGCAACAGGGGAAGTTGCCTGTATGGCACCTGATGGGCAACGAGACGGATTGTATGGTTGGCAATCCCGGAATTATAGTTGTGGCAGATGCTGTCATGAAGGGGTTTAAGGGATTTGATTCTAATCTGGCTTTTGAAGCAATGAAAAATTCTGCCATGCTGGATGAACGGGGGCTTAAGTATGTTAAAAGGTATGGATATATACCGGCTGACAGCACGGTTGAGTCGGTTGCGATGGGACTTGAATATGCTATTGCAGATTGGGGAATCGCACAGGTCGCGAAGAAATTGGGAAAACAGCAGGACTTTGCGTATTTCGATAAGAGAGGACGTTATTACCAGAACTACTTCGACAAGCAAGCCGGCTTCATGCGGGGAAGGATTTCGGATAATGAGTGGCGTGATCCTTTTAATCCTTTTGAATCTATTCACGGGAAGAATGATTATACCGAGGGAAATGCCTGGCAGTATACCTGGCTTGTACCTCAGGATCCATACGGACTGATCGGACTTCTTGGAGGAGAGGACCGCTTTTTGAAAAAGCTTGATTCTTTGTTTACGATCAAAGGGGATCTGGGCGCGCATGCGTCTCCAGATATCAGCGGGTTGATCGGTCAATATGCTCATGGCAATGAGCCGAGTCATCATATCGCTTATTTATATCATTATGCAGGAAAACCATGGAGGACTGCGGACAGGGTAAGATATATTCTCGATCATTTGTACACGGATAAGTTTGATGGTCTGTGCGGGAATGAGGATGTAGGGCAGATGTCGGCCTGGTATGTTCTTTCGGCTCTCGGGCTTTACCAGGTTAACCCAACGAACGGAGTTTTTGTAATTGGAAGCCCTGTGATGAATGATGCTACGCTGAATGTCGGGGAAGGAAAGTCTTTCAGGATAAGTGTGAAAAACAATTCAGTCTCCAATAAATATGTTCAAAGTATTGAGCTGAATGGTAAGCCTTATAGCAAGTCGTATATCCTGTATAGTGATATTGTGAAGGGTGGAACGATGTCTGTTGTAATGGGCAGTAAGCCGTCGGGGTGGGGGACTGGAAGGGGGGACAGACCTTTGTGAGTTAAAAGTGGAGAGTTAAAAGTTTAAAGTTAGGGATGGGGGAGTCTGGGTAAGGAGATGTGGGGTTGTGCGAGTGAGGGGATTGTTTATAAAGTATTTTTATGTTTAGAAAACCTGGTATTTTTAAGTATTTGATGCCTGTGCTGACTGGGCTGATGGTTGGTACGCTGGTTTACGGGCAAGACCGGTATGAACTGAATTCGGGCTGGAAGATGAGGCTCGCAGGGGAGGTAAAGGAGAGGGGAACGGCGATCTCTGCTGACACTTATCAACTGACCGGATGGAAACCTGCCGTGGTTCCGGGAACGGTTCTCGGGTCTATGCTGGAAAATAAGGAAGTACCTGATCCGTTCTGGGGAATGAACAATGAGAGGATTCCGGACATTTATCACACAGGAAGGGATTATTATACTTATTGGTTTGCGAAAGATTTTAAAGAAGGTTATCCGGGGGGCGGCAGACAGGTTTGGCTGACCTTCAGGGGTATTAACTATAGCTGTGAGATCTTCCTGAACGGGAAAAAGGTGAATGCAGAGCCTTTTAAAGGGATGTTTCTACGGAAGTCGTTTAATATTACGCGGCTTTTATCAAAGACGGGGAATAATCGTTTGGCGGTGATTGTATATCCTCCCGATCCTGTTGGAAACCCTAATGGCGGGCAGGGAGGAGATGGAATAATTGCCCGGAATGTATCGCATCAGTATGTTGCCGGATGGGACTGGATCAGACCTATTCGTGACCGCAACACGGGTATCTGGGATAAAGTTTATATCGAGCGAACCGGTACTGTGAATATAAAGGATCCGCATTTGGTGACGCGGGTTCCGGGAAAGAGGTTGCCGGAGGGCACACAAAGTCCGGCAATCATCAGGATGTCGGCGGAGGTGGAAAATACGTCTGACCGGGTGGTTGAAGGAGTACTTCAATATGTACTGGAAGGAAATAAAATATCCAAGAAGGTGAGTATCGCTGCGCGGCGAACAGTGCAGGTTGATTTACCAGGTCTGAACCTTAAGAGCCCCAGGTTGTGGTGGCCTGCGGGATATGGTCCTCAAAATCTTTATTCCACGGAGTTACAGTTTATTGAGAATGGCAGTGTGTCTGATAAGGAGGCGTTGAGTTTCGGCGTGAGAGAAATTCAGACGGACTGGAATCCGCTTACAAGAAGCAAGCAGATTTTGGTTAACGGGCAAAAGATATTTATTAAAGGAGGGAACTGGATTATTTCGGATGCTATGCTTCGCTTTTCTAAAGAACGGTATGATGCGGAGATCCGCTATCACCGGGATATGAACCTCAACCTGATCCGGATCTGGGGGGGAGCGCTGGTGGAACGGCCTGAGTTTTATGAAGCGTGTGACCGGTATGGTTTACTCGTATTGCAGGATTTCTGGATGTCGGGTGATTGTAACGGGCGCTGGCTGGATCCGATGAAAAAGGAGGATCAATGGACCCGTCGGAAATATCCGGATGACCATGGTTTGTTCCTTGAATCTGCGGCAGAAATGATCAAAATGGTTCGTAATCATCCGTCGCTTGCTATGTGGTGCGGGGGGAATGAGATCATGCCCCCTGACGATATCCTTGTCCCCTTAAGGGATTCTATTCTTCCCAAACTTGACGGCACCCGTTGGTTTATAGATTATTCTAATTCCGACGAGATGTCGTATAATTTTATCGGCGGAAACGGGGACGGCCCTTATACCATTCAGCCGGTCAGTTCATTCTGGGAAAAGAGGACCTGGCCTTTTAACTCAGAGGTTGGGTCTGTGGGAGTAGGAGATTATGAATCGCTTGAGCGATTTATTCCGAAAGAGAATATGAAAGTTCCTGTTCCTCGTCCTGGCCAGCAACCTTCGGAGGAAGCTGATTCTGTCTGGACGTATCATACTTATACCGGGGTTGGTTATGAACAGTCTATTGAACCTTACGGGAAGCCTGATGATATTCATGATTTCGCTATGAAGGCTCAGCTGGTAAATTATGATCAGTACCGGGGACTTATTGAGGGATTCAGTTCGCATATGTGGGACTGGTATACCGGTGTCATCATCTGGAAAACACAGAATCCATGGACGGCAATGAGGGGGCAGATGTATGATTATTACCTTGATCCCAATGCCTGCCTGTATGGGCTTCGTGCCGGGAGCCGGCCTTTAAACCTGATGTGCAATCCTGTTGACGGAACTGTTATGCTGGTGAACAATGGTTTTAAGCAACACAGGGACCTGATGGTGGTGATTAAATCATTCGATATGGCTGGAAAGGAGAAGCTTATTACCCAGGTTTTTGCCTATATGGAACCCTCGTCAGTAAAAAAGATCTTATCGGTGAAAAAAGAGCTGGATGAGATGGGTAAGGATGATGGCGCTTTTCTTTTATTGCAGGTGCTGGATAAGGATCAAAAAGTGCTTTGTGATAATTTTTACTGGTTTCCGGATCAGAATGGCAAATACTCGGGTCTTGGCAAGATGAAACAGGCAGCGGTGGTGACAGAAGTAAAAACTACAGGCAGGGGTAAGATAGAAGTGAAACTGAGAAATCCTTCACATAGTCCTGTTGCATTTTTTAACCGGATATCGGTGCTGGATCAGTCGACAGGCAAGCGGATTCTGCCGTCATTTTTTGACGATAATTATGTATCTGTTGTCCCCGGATCGGAGAAGACTATCCGCATTGACTATCCGGCATCTTCGACTATTGTACCTGTTGTTTCGGTAAAAGGCTGGAATGTGGCTGAACAAAAAATACCGGTGAAATAAGTTATGAAGAGATCGTTGTTGCTTTGTGTTTCCCTGTTTTTTTTCAGCATTGTTGTTCGCGGGCAAAGAAGCCCCCTGTACAAAGACGCCAAGGCTTCCGTAGAAAGCCGGGTCAGTGATCTTATCGGACGTATGACTCTTGAGGAGAAAGTTGGACAGCTTTCTGTTCTGCTGGGGTGGGAAATGTATGAAAAGCAGGGGGATAAAGTTTCTGTCAGCGATGTATACCGGAAGGCGCAGGCGGACCAGCATACCGGGATGTTATGGGCTACGTTGAGGGCTGATCCATGGACGAAGAAAACGCTGAAGACGGGACTGAACCCGTTCCTTGCAGCTAAGGCGACCAATGCCCTACAGAAATATGCCGTGGAAAAAACACGTTTGGGTATTCCTCTTCTGCTTGCAGAAGAGTGTCCGCATGGTCATATGGCAATCGGTACAACTGTGTTTCCTACATCGATAGGTCAGAGCAGTACCTGGAATCCTGAACTAATAAAACGGATGGCTGAAGTTATTGCTTCGGAGGCGAGACTCCAGGGGGCTCATATCGGATACGGACCTGTCCTGGACCTGGCACGCGAACCGCGATGGTCGCGTGTGGAGGAAACGTATGGAGAAGACCCTGTCTTGAATGGCGCAATGGGAGAGGCGATGGTTCAGGGGTTTCAGGGAAGCGACCTCAAGTCGGGGAAGAACGTGGTTGCTACCCTGAAGCATTTTGCTGTATATGGAGTACCCGAGGGTGGGCATAATGGTGGAAGCGTGACCGTTGGAGAGAGAGAGCTTCATCAAGCGTATCTGCCGCCGTTTAAGCGGGCTGTAAAGGCAGGAGCCTTGTCTGTTATGACCGCTTATAATTCGGTAGACGGGATACCCTGTTCTTCTAATCCTGTATTGCTGAAAGATATTTTGCGTGCAGATTGGGGATTCAACGGATTTGTAGTATCTGATCTGGGTAGCATTTCAGGACTAGTAAATAACCACCAGGTGGCGGCTACAGCCGCTGACGCAGCGTCTCTGGCTATCAATGCGGGATTGGATGCTGATTTAAGCGGTTATGGGTATGGAAGTGCATTGGCTGACGCGGTGAAGAAAGGAAAAGTAAGTCAGGCGGTGCTGGATACCGCTTTGGCAAGAGTGCTCAGGATAAAATTTGAGATGGGCTTGTTTGAAAACCCGTATGTTGATCCGGCAAAAGCAGCAAGAGAGGTTGGAAAAGCTGCAAATGTTGAAATGGCCAGGAAGGTTGCACAAGAGTCCCTGATCCTTTTGAAAAATGAAAATAACCTGTTGCCACTTAAGAAAGATGTGAAAAGTATTGCCGTGATTGGTCCGAATGCTGATAATATATATAACCAGCTTGGTGATTATACAGCACCCCAGTCTGATCAGGCCATTGTGACTGTACTGAAAGGGATCAGAGCCAGGGTAGGAAAAACAGTAAGTGTACGCTATGTGAAAGGCTGTGCTATAAGAGATACAACAATAGATGAAATTGCAAAGGCTGCGGAAGCTGCCAGGAACGCTGAGGTAGCAGTGGTTGTGCTAGGCGGATCAAGTGCCAGAGACTTTAAAACGGAATACCAGAGCACTGGGGCTGCTAAAGTTACTGCATCGGACGTTAAGGTGAGTGACATGGAAAGCGGGGAAGGGTTCGACCGGTCTTCTCTTGACTTAATGGGCAGACAACTTCAACTTTTGAAGGCAGTGGTTAAAACAGGAACTCCGGTAGTGCTGGTGTTGATTAAAGGACGGCCTCTTAATATTAACTGGGCAGCAAGTAATGTACCGGCTATTCTGGATGCCTGGTATCCGGGGCAGGAGGGAGGGAATGCGATTGCTGATGTCTTGTTTGGTGATTATAACCCAGCCGGGCGACTACCCGTATCTGTGCCGAAGTCTGTTGGGCAATTGCCGGTGTATTACAATCAGAAGAAACCAACTCCCCATGATTATGTAGAAGTAGATTCTAAACCGCTTTATTGCTTTGGATATGGATTGAGCTATTCCAGTTTCGGGTATTCGGGTTTGTCAATAGAAAAGAGCGGAAGCAATAACAGCCTTGCAGTTAGAGTAAGATGCAGGATCCGAAACAGCAGTTCGAAAGATGGAGATGAAGTGGTGCAGTTGTATTTAAGGGATCATGTAAGTTCGGTGGTCACTCCTTTGAAGCAACTGAAGAGGTTTAAACGGGTGCACCTGAAAGCAGGCGAACAAAAAGACCTGAGTTTTGATTTAAACACGGAAGATTTTATGTTGCTGAACTCAGAAATGAAGTGGGTAACCGAGCCCGGAGAATTTACCGTCATGATCGGAGCTTCTTCTGAAGATATAAGGTTACAGAGAGTTCTGGAGCTTTAAGATCCGATGTCAACTGGAGATGCCCGGTCCGTTTTTAGAACTGCGGCTTAAGTTGCGGACATCTTAGATGCGTTTTTGCCTTTACTATTATTTACTACCTTTACGGATAGCTTATAAAAACTGGTATGCTGCTAAGGCATTTCAGCATCTTTAAAAGTGTGAATTTTCCGTAAGGAAGCTAGCTTATGAGTAATAGTGTCGTTAATCATCTTCTGTCTGAATTTCAACTCCCTTTAAAAAGTCCAGTCCTTGTATTTTCCGTGATTCTTTTTATTATCCTGCTGGCTCCTTTGATCCTGGGGAAGATAAAGGTGCCCGGTATTATAGGATTCATCGTATCTGGAATCGTGATAGGGCCTAACGGATTTAATGTACTGGAGAAAAATTCTGCAGTTAATCTTTTTTCCACCATCGGGCTCCTCTACATCATGTTTATCGCCGGATTGGAGCTTGATATGAATGAGTTCAGGAAGAAAAAGTATAAGAGTTTTGCATTTGGCTTTTTCACCTTTATTATACCACTGATGCTGGGATTGCCAGTATGTTATTATCTTCTTGGCTTCTCCTGGTCTACATCTATTCTGACAGCGAGCATGTTTGCTACTCATACCCTGGTAGCTTATCCGGTAGTTACGCGTTACGGCGTATCAAGAAATGAGGCTGTGGCAATAACTGTAGGGGGAACGATCCTTACTGATACTGCTGTGCTGATTATTCTGGCTGTGATCATGGGATCAAGTGAGGGATCGTTGAATTACCAGTTCTGGATTCAACTGGTTCTTTCGCTGGCCCTTTTTTCTGTAATCATGTTCCTGTTCATACCGAAGATAACCAAGTGGTTTTTTACCAGACTTGAGAGTGAGAAGACATCTCACTATATCTTCGTCCTCTCGGTTGTGTTTTTTGCTGCTTTCCTGGCGCAGCTCGCAGGGGTTGAGCCTATTATCGGGGCTTTTGTTGCGGGGTTGGCTCTTAACCGGCTCATTCCGTCCTCTTCTTCATTAATGAATAGAATAGAATTCACTGGTAATGCCCTGTTTATTCCGTTCTTCCTGATCAGTGTCGGGATGATTGTAGATCTAAGAGTGTTGCTGGAAGGGCCGGAGGCGTTAATTGTTGCCGGAGCGCTGACTACAGTAGCAATTTCAAGTAAATGGCTTGCTTCTGTGCTGACAGGTGCGGTGTTCAAATACACGAAAGCTCAATCTCTGCTGATATTTGGTTTGAGCAGTGCCCACGCCGCTGCTACGCTGGCAATTATTCTGGTAGGATATAATGCAGGAATTATCGATAAAAGCATTCTTAATGGTACCATCATTCTTATTCTTGCAACATGTATTGTTGCGTCGTTTGCTACAGAGCATGCTGCTAAAAAAATCATGGCTACAGAGGAAGAATATTTGCCGGAGAATACAGACCTGGAAGAACCGGAGAATATTCTTGTACCGATAGCCAATTTTGATAAGCTGGAAGCGATGCTTGATCTGGCTGTGCTGCTGAAGGAAAAGGGTTCTGCAAATCCTATAAGGCTTTTATCTGTAGTTCATAATAACGAAGATGCCGAGAATAATCTGAGACTTGCCCGCAAGAGGCTGGACGGTTTACTGCATTATGCAGCGGCGGCAGAAGCCGGCATCGACGTGATCACCACCATTGATTATAATGCAGCAAGCGGTGTGATCCGCACAGCGAGAGAGAAGGGAGCCACCATTATTATGTCGGGCTGGCCGCGGAAGACGACTTTTCTGAATAAGTTTATGGGGGACAAAACGGAAACCATTATAGAAGGTACAGATAAGAACCTGTTTATTTGTCATTTGACGAGACCGATTGCGGTGCATGACAGGATCGTCCTTTTATGTCCCCCCCTGTCTGAATCGGAAGCTGGTTTTTCTGTGTGGTTATCAAAAGTTTGCCTTTTGGCTAAAGAACTCTCAGCCCCGGTTTATTGCTATTGTAATCTGAAGACCCAGGCGGCTGTAACAAGTTTCCTGGATGAAAGAAAGATTACGGCGCATTTTAACTTTGCGGATCAGTTTGATCTGGAAGATACAGATGCAATAAAGAGCCGGCTTAAACCTGATGATCTTCTCGTTTTTGTTGCGGCAAGAAAAGAATCACAATCTTACCAGAAAGCATTTGACGGATTGCAGACCAAACTGGAACGTTATTTGGGATCGGTGACCAAGATCCTTGTCTACCCAAAGGTGAGTGTTTATTCGTACGAGGACACTCCCCTGGGCTCGATAGGAGAGTTGTAAGCTTATATTTATCTTTGTAAGATGTATGCAATAGTGGATATTGAGACAACGGGAGGGCATGCATCTGCCAACGGTATCACTGAAATTGCCGTTTTAATACATGACGGTAATCATGTTGTGCGCCATTATGAGACCCTGATCAATCCGGGGATCCCAGTTCCTGTTTATATTCGCGCTCTTACCGGAATTCATGACGGGATGCTTGCGGACGCCCCTGAATTTAAAGATGTTGCATCCGAAATTTATGAACTGCTCTGTGACAAAATATTCGTTGCCCATAATGTCAATTTTGACTATTCATTTTTGAAACATCATCTTTCGTTATATGGGTTCGATCTTCAATGTAAGAAGCTTTGCACTGTCCGTCTGTGCCGGAAGATTTTTCCGGGATTATCTTCTTACAGTCTGGGGAAGCTTTGTTCTCATCTTAATATTCTGAATGACAGCAGACACCGGGCAGCCGGGGACGCAAAGGCCACAGCTACGCTTTTTACACTTTTGTTGCAGAAGGATAGTAGTGGTTATGTCAACCTGCTGCTTAATGGTAAGCTGAAAGAACAACAGTTGCCTCCGGGCCTTTGCAGAGATGATATTGATGCATTGCCCTCTACGCCGGGTGTTTATTATTTTAAAGACAGTAAAGGACGTGTGATCTATGTCGGGAAAGCGGTTAATATTAAAAAGCGTGTGGTGTCGCATTTTACCGGCAACAATCCCGGAAGGCAAAGGCAGGAGTTCCTGAAAAATATATGTTCTGTAAGTTATGAGCCATGTGGTACCGAGCTGATGGCCTTTATTCTGGAAGCGATTGAGATTAAACGCTTATGGCCTTCCAATAACCGGGCGATGAAGCGTTATGAACAGCTCTATGGTTTGTATAGCTATGAAGATCAGAGAGGATATTCGCGACTGATGATTGACAAACGGCGGAAGAACTCCTTTCCTTTATTTTCTTTCAATAGCCTTAGCGAGGGAAGAAATATCCTGATGTCTCTGGTTAGAAAGTTTGAGTTGTGCCCTAAGCTATGTTTCATTCAGGTGAACAATGATCCGTGTACCGGCATATCGAACCATTATTGCCGGGGAGTGTGTGAAGGAAATGAGTTATATGAAGATTACAATGCGAGGGTTGCAGAGTCGATTTCTTATCTAAAGGTCTCTTCACCGTCGTTTTTACTGGTTGATAAAGGGCGGAATAATGATGAAAAGGGTGTTATTCTGATGGAGCAGGGGAATCTTTACGGAATGGGGTATGTGCCTTCTGCTCATCCTGTTACAGACTTAGGGGCTGTTAAAGTACTTCTGAATCCTTGTCCGTCGAATGACTACATCAGGAATTTAATCCTTGATCATGCTTCAAGATTTCCATGGAAGGTAGTTTCGAAGAGTAAGGAGGAAGCAATCGCCGTTTCAAACATTCAGCCGGAGTTTTTAGTTTAGGGATATACCGGGAAAAGGAAAAAAATGGCAAATCCTGAAAGTAGTACTTATACCAATACGATCAAGAGAAAGGTCATTATCGCTTTTGGTGTTGGTCTCGTTGCGTTAATTCTGGCCTGGGCGGTAAGTAAGGTGGCGTTTAATGAAATGCTTTCTACTGTTCAAAGTATTTCAGCGCCGGACAAGAAACTTACTCTTGTGAATAATCTTTTTCGTGATATCACCAGACTGGACCAGGTGCAGCGTTCGCAGGCTTTCAGGAATAAATCTGTTTCTTCCAGGGCCTTTCTTAGAGAATCTGATTCACTGAGGGCCAGCCTGGATTCCCTTAAAAAACTCTATCATTCAGATTCTTCCCAGATTCAGCGTATTGAAGAAATCAGAGGGCTGCTTGCTGAGCGGGACCGCTTATTTATCAGTTATCTTAAGGTGAGGGAAGGACTGGTAAATGGAAAAGATTTTACAACCCAGCTTAGTTCTCTTAACGACCTTATTGGTAAAAGTTCTACGGAGATAGACAGCACGGTTGTAACAACAGAGCAGAAGTTCTCTACTACTACTGTTGTACCCGAAGGTGAAAATAAAAAGGACAAAGACCGGGGATTCTTTAACAAGCTCTTCGGGAGAAAGAAGAATGACAAGGAGCAGCAGGTTGTAAAAGAAGAGGTCAGCATAACGGTTGATACGGTTGCACATGCCAGTTCTGACAGCGTGATCCAGGCGATGGAGAAGGCTGTGAAGACCATTGAAAAGAAGCAGAGGCAACGCAGTTCTATATTTATAAACCGGGAGATTGAGCTGTCAAATGCGGGAAATATTTTAATCAACCAAATGTTAATCGTTCTCCAGGAGGTGGAAAAGGAGGCTATACGGCAGGTTGATCTTAACAATGGGAGAGCTACAGATGTAGTGAACAGAAGTGCCAGAAGCATTGAGCTGATTATGATCGGTTTTATATTGGTGACTGCTTTTTTTGCTTACCTTATTCTTACGGATATCAGCAGAAGCAACGTATATCGTGAAGAACTTGAAACTGCCAGGGATGAAGCAGAATATCACAGTACTGCAAAACAACGATTCCTGTCGAGCATGAGTCATGAAATCCGCACTCCGCTTCAATCCATTATCGGCTATGCGGAGCAGGTGAGAGGGCAGGAAAAACCAGACAGGAAGGATCTGGATGCCATTTATCATTCGTCTGTGCATCTGCTTCATATCGTGAATGAGGTTCTGGACTATAGCAGGATCACTTCAGGTAAGTTTAAATTTACAAGGAGCACATTCAGTATCTCAAGGTTGCTTGATGAAGTGATGATGGTAATGCGCCCCCAGGCCGAAAGAAAGTTGCTGCGTTTAGTTTTAGTAAAAGAGATTTCGGACGTAGATTTTATTATAGGAGATCCTTTCAGGCTGAAACAGATTTTATTTAACCTACTGGGAAACGCGATTAAGTTTACCCGGGATGGCGAGGTATCTTTAACTGTACATAACCGCGGCGTCAAAAGGAAGCAGTTTTTTACTTTTGAAGTACGGGATACCGGCAGGGGGATAAAAGATGAGGACTTAAAAAAGATCTTTAATGAATTTGAGCAGGGCGAGGAGCCGGTGTCTGTTAATGCCAATGGTACGGGACTCGGTCTGAGCATTGTAAGAGCTTTGACTGAAGGCCAGGGCGGTACTGTGGAAGCAAGCAGTGAAGCGGGTAAGGGGTCGTGTTTTACTGTGAAACTAAAGTATGTGGCTGTGAAGGAGACTGGTAAGAAGGCTGAAGGGATGAAGCCCGGGCATGATGAGTTCGAGGGACTTGTGTGGATTGTAGATGATGATGAATTTATCCTGCAATTGTGTTGTTCTTTGTTTGATAAGCATCATATCAGACACAACTGTTTTCGATTGCCGGAAGATATTCTGAACGAGGAGCCGCCGGAAGATCTGCAAGTGGTTTTAATGGATATGAGAATGCCTCAGATGAACGGTTCAGAACTGTGCGGACTTTTGAGGAAAAAACTAAAAAACCATGTGAAGATCTATGCCCTTACTGCTCAGGCTCTGCCTGAAGAGCGGGCGAAGATCCTGGAATACGGGTTTGATGGACTGCTGATGAAGCCCTTTCGTGAATTTGAGCTGATTGGTCTTTTGAGCCCAGGAAGTAATAAGATTCCGGCAGAAAAAGATGAAGTTAAGAATGCGAAAGCCGAACGGAGCGTGATAGAGAAAATGGCTTTTGGTGACCAGGATCTGATCGCCAGAATCATTCAGCGTTTTGAACAGGATACAAGTCTGGATATCCTTCAATTGAAAGAAGCGATAAAAAAGGATGAAATAGAAGAGGTATCCTTACTGTTGCACAGGATTGCAGGCCGGACAGCTCAGGTAGGAGCTAAAGATCTTGCTGCTAAATTCAGAGCTGAAGAAATAAATTTGAATAATAACCCTATACTCGACAATGCTTTGAAAGGAAGAATTGCCGGGTATACGGAAGAACTTGATTCCCTCAGGCTTTGAAAGCTTATTCTATCTGGTATTTTTCTATTTTATTGTAAAGGGTTGTGCGATCTATGTTAAGCAGTTTGGCTGCCTGCGATTTGTTGTATTTCACTTTCCTGAGAGTCTCAATGATCAGCTCTTTTTCGTTTGCCTCGTTGATCGCTTTAAGATCAGAACCAGACGGTTTTGAAACCTGATTAACGGAGCTTATCATTTCGTCCGGCAGAGCTTCTACTCCTGCTTCTTCTCCTTTTGTGAGCAGCACCATCCTTTTAATCACGTTTTTAAGTTCCCGCAGGTTTCCCGGCCAGTCGTATTTCATTAGAATTCCGCTCACTTCGGGTGAAAGCCGTTTAACATTCCGGTCGAGTTCTGTGTTAGCGAGGTCAATAAAATGCTTTATAAATATAGAGAGATCGTTTTCCCGGTTCCTGAGCGCCGGGACCTGGATTTTAAACTCATTCAGGCGGTGATAAAGATCTTCACGGAAATCCCCTTTGCTGACTGCGCTTAACAAATCTTCATTGGTAGCAGTGATGATCCGTACATCTACTTTTATCCGGTTGTTGCTGCCAAGCGGCTGAATGACCCTTTCCTGTATGGCCCTTAATAGTTGAACCTGAACATCGTAGCTGAGATTGCCAACTTCATCAAGGAAAAGCGTTCCGCCGTTTGCTGCTTCAAACTGGCCTTTTTTGTCCTGCAGGGCTCCGGTGAAAGCGCCTTTTATGTGCCCGAATAATTCACTCGCTGCAAGATCTTTGGATAAAGATCCGCAGTCGATAGCGATAAACGGCTGATCCGTTCTTTTACTCGCCTTATGAATCGAACTGGCTACATATTCTTTCCCCGTTCCACTTTCCCCCTGGATGATGATCGTCATATCAGTAGGGGCAACGAGTCCGATATATTCGTGAAGTTTCCTGGATGCTTCGCTTTCTCCTTCTATAAACGGAGATGGCGAGCTTTTTCGTTTAGGTTGAGCCGGCTCTTTCTCTTCGAGAGCTTCGTTCAGAATCATGCTGAGTTCATCTGGGTTCACCGGCTTAGTGATGTAATCGAACGCTCCTGATCTCATTGCCCTCACTGCAGTTCTTACATCATTAAAGCTGGTCATGATAACTGCCGGAACTTGTTGTCCTTTTTCTCCGGCGGCAGACAATACCTGGAGTCCATTTCCATCAGGAAGACGATAATCAAGCAAGAGAAGATCGAATTGTTTCTGTTCGAGTGCTTTTATACCACTCTTAACATCATATTTAGCTACAATCTTATGCCCTTTTTTTTGTAAATAGTTTTCAAGGATCAGGGAAAATGTTGTATCGTCTTCAACCAGTAAGATATCGGCCATATTAGAAAAGGGGCTATTATACCCCGTGACAAAAATAAGAAAAGCTGAATATTAATCGGGATTAGCCGAAAAAAATGGGGGCATAAAGTATGCACCCCATTTCCGAATTTTTAAGCAGCATAGCGCTGCTGAAGTGACTCAATATTCTTTAGGCAGTCTCTGACACCGTTTAATTGTACGAGCAGGATTTCCCTGACCTCTGTCTGAAGTTCCGGATCTTCCAGCGCTTTTGAATAAGACTCTACTGCTGCTTTTTCACCCGTAACACAAGCTTCCAGTATGGCTTTGTTATCGTTGGCGGTCAGCATTGTCTTGATCTCCATCCAGGCCCTGTGAAGAACGCCCAGCGGGCCTCCGATCTCATTATCCGGATCGGCGTTGCACTGATGAATACACTTCTTTAACTCCATCTCAAAACCTGCCCGCTGGATTGAGTAGGTTGAGAAGAGTGCTTTGAGTTCATCTGAGTCAGAATTTTGAGCAGCAGTTTTATATCCTTCTTTTCCATCATTACATATAGAAAGAAGATGTTTTAAATTGGCTACTGTTCTTTCATTCGTGTTTTCCATATAATTTTCAGGCTATTCTTTTTCGCTACCTGCAGATTCGTTAACAAAGCTTTCAGCGATTTGTGTTAACTTCACATCTGTGTTCTTTTCTTCGTTCAGTGTTTGCTCAAGAAGATTTGCAGCCTCTGTAAGTCCAAGGGTATTAGCGAGGGTGCGAAGAGTGCCATAAGACGCTATTTCGTAGTGCTCTATTTTTTGCGCAGAAGAGATAATAGCCGCATCTCGGGTCATACTTCCGGTTTCGGTTTCTTCCAGCATGGTTTTGCCTTCTTCAACGAGCCCTTCCATGGCTTCGCATTTTTTACCCGCAGCTTTTACTCCCAGTATTTCGAAGACCTGTTCGAGTCTGGCTATCTGATTTTCCGTTTCGGTTAAATGCTGCTCAATAGATGTCCTCAACTCTTCAGAAGTAGCTCCTTTTGCCATCTTCGGCAGTGCTTTTGCCAGGTGTTTTTCAGCCCAATAGATGTCTTTTAGTTCATCTTTAAACAGGTTTTTTAACCCTGACTCTTCCATTTGCATGTTGCTTGTCTTTGATTCTTGTTTTTTCATGGTATTTAGTTTTAAGGTTGTTTTACGTTTTAACAGGGGAGGTGATAAAGAGTTTTTGTAAAGTGTAACTTGATTTTTGAAACCTTTTTAACAGGCAAAAACGTATACAGGACTGAGCGTTGTGCGGCGGTTTAATGCCGGAATAATGATTAGATACCAGGCGTTTGTCGATTAATAGCTTTTTTTAGCCGTAAATTGACTTATGTCATAGTATTCATGAATAGCAAAGACTAAATTTGATACGATGAACATGATGAAGGTTTTGTTGGTCTGTGAAAAGACAGAAGATGTTCTTTTACTTGAGACATTATTAAAACGCGATAATGTTGAACTGGTGAAAACCTCCAGCGTTGCCGAGGCTCTTAAAGTTTGTTCGGAGGACAGTATTGCTATTGCCGTTGTGGATCTTGAGATGGCTGAAATGACCGATCTGTCGGTTGTTAAAAATATTAATAGTGTCAGTTATTTGAAGGATATGTCCTTTATATTTCTGACTACGAATCTGATTGGTTCGCGCAATACGTTTAACCGGTTTTCTGTTGGCAGGGTTGATTATTTATATAAGCCTTTAAATCCGGATATCGTCAATGCTAAATTTGATCTTTTTCTTTCATTAGTGAGGCTTAAGAATGAGCTGGAACAGCAAAAGGCAGAGGCTGGCAGGGTTCAAAATGAACTTACGCTTCTGAAGGACAGGTGTGTTCCGGAGAGGAAGAGTGTTCGGAAGGAGCTTAGTAAGTTTGAAAATCTACGTATACTGGTTGCGGAAGATAATTCCATCAGCCAGTTTATGATAAAAAAAGTATTGTCTTCCTGGAACATTGATGTAGATATAGCAGATAACGGCGAGATGGTGCTTGCTAAAGTAAGTGAGAATAAATACGATCTGATCCTGATGGATACCTATATGCCTGTGATGGGTGGATTTGAAGCGACCAGGATAATAAGATCGCAGCAGACAGATGAAATTAATAGGATTCCGATCATTTCACTGACGGCGTCTATCCTGGAAGAAGAGAGAACTGAAGCGCTGAGATCCGGAGCTGACGAAGTTCTTACCAAGCCCTTTGATCCGGAAATTCTGCATAGCCGGATAGTAAAATATACGCGAATAGGCGGTATTGCATAATGAATTTAACTTTTCCCTCTTTTTTTGATAACTGCATCTTTCAGATAAACAATGAGATATGTTTTTTATTTAATCTTTTGGAAAAAAAATATTGGAAGATATGCGAGGAAAACGTACTTTTGCATTCCAAATTAATTAATCCTAATGCGGAAGTGGCGTAATTGGTAGCCGCACCAGACTTAGGATCTGGCGCCGAGAGGCGTGGGGGTTCGAGTCCCTTCTTCCGCACTTAATTCCCTCCGCAGAGCGGGGGGAATTTTTGTATAGAGCTAAATGAATTAAATGTCGCAAAATGAATATCACACAAGAGAAAATCGATAACCTGAACACTGTAGTTAAAGTAAGTATTAAACCTGAAGACTACCGCGATAGGGTTGAGAAGGCTATTAAGGTCCAGGCGAAGAAGGCAAAACTTCCTGGTTTCAGACCCGGTATGGTGCCGTCTGCACATATTAAAAAGATGTACGGCAAAAGTATACTGGTTGATGAGATAAATAACCTCCTGAACGATTCTCTTACAAACTATATTACTGAAAGTAAACTCGATGTTCTTGGGCAGCCGCTTCCTAAAGTAGATGAAAGTAAAGAGTTTAACTGGGATTACAATGACGATTTCGAGTTTGATTACGAGATTGGGCTTGCTCCTGAGTTCGAACTGGATTTCTCTTCGGCTGATAAGCTTGTTTATTACAATATCCAGGCAGATGAAGAAACACTTCAATCAAGGATTAAAAACCTGAGAAAAAGTTATGGCAAAATGTCAAATCCGGAAGTTTCGTCAGATGACGATGTTCTTTATGCCCAGTTGGCGCAGTTATCTCCGGATGGCTCTGTTTTTGAAGATGGAATAAACAGCACAGCTTCTGTGAGACTCGACCAGATAAAGGACGAAGAGATCAAGAAGTCGTTAACCGGTCTTAAAAAGGATGATGTTGTTGAATTAGATGTTCAGAAAGCATTTGATGGTGATGCATTTCAGATTTCGAAGCTTCTGAATATTTCTGAAGAGGACGCCCGTGAGCTTAAATCGAAATTCAGCCTTACTGTAAAAAATGTTAACAGGCTGGAAGAAGCTGATTTGGATCAGGAGTTTTTCGACAAGCTGTTTGGTGCTGGTGTGGTGACAAGTGAGGAAGAGTTTGTAGAGAAAATCCGCGCGGAAATCGAATCTATGATGGCTCAGAATGCAGACCAGAAACTGCATAATGATATTGTAAAATTCGGACTTGAAAAGTTTCAGCTTGAGCTCCCTGATGATTTTCTGAAACGCTGGCTGAAGGCTACTAATCAGAATTTGACGGATGATGAGCTGGAAAAAGGGTACGATGATTTTGCGCGTAATTTGAGATGGACTCTCATTGAAAACAAAGTTATCACTGCAAATAGCCTGGAAATTAAGTATGAAGACGTCTTTGAAACGGCAAAACAAAGATTAGATGCTCAGTTCAAGATGTATAGTCCTCAGGCTCTTCCTGAAGATCAGTTGGCACAGTATACTGTTCAGTTTTTACAGAACAAGGAAAATGCAAACAAGATCTTTGAAGAGGTGAAGACTGCGAAAGTCCTTGATTTCCTGAAAACTGTTGTTACATTAGATAAGCAGGACATAGAATATAGCAAGTTTCTGGAACTGAATTAAAAGATATTGGTTATAAGTGGTACTTATGCCATTAATCTTTTACAGAATTATTACCGGCATTGTACATGAATTAAATTAACTTAGTAACCACATAACTTTTAATCGAATGAATATTGATAAAAACGAATTTCGTAAATACGCAGTTAAACATCATCGCATCGGCAGTCAGCATGTAGATAGTTTCATTGCCAGGGTAGAAAAAAACGCTCTTCCTATGTCAATGACTCCTTATATTATCGAGGAGCGCCAGCTTAATGTTGCGCAGATGGATGTTTTCTCGAGGTTGATGATGGACAGAATTATCTTCCTTGGGGATGCGATTTATGATAGTAATGCGAACATCATTCAGGCTCAGTTGTTGTTTCTTCAGTCGACTGATGCGAAACGCGATATTCAGATTTATGTGAACTCTCCAGGAGGGTCGGTGTATGCCGGCTTAGGAATATATGATACCATGCAATATATTTCGCCGGATGTTGCAACAATCTGTACAGGTATGGCTGCTTCAATGGCTGCTGTTCTACTTTGCGCGGGAGCTGCCGGTAAAAGAGCCGCATTATCTCATTCAAGAGTAATGATTCATCAACCTCTTGGAGGAGTGCAGGGGCAGGCATCTGACATCGAGATTACAGCCCGCGAGATTTTAAAGCTGAAGAGAGAGCTTTACGATATTATTTCAAGTCACTCGGGACAGGAATATCAGAAAGTTCACGATGCTTCGGACAGGGACTATTGGATGATTGCAAGTGAAGCTAAGGAATTCGGAATGATTGATGAAGTCCTTGGGGAAAACAAAGTAAACAATGAGTAAAAGTTCAAAGGATATAAAATGCTCTTTCTGCGGTTCAGGTAAGCAGGATACACTGATGCTTATAGCAGGGCTTGATGCACACATATGTGATAAATGTGTTGCCCAGGCTAATCAGATTCTTGCGGAGGAACTGTCTACCAGAAAGAGTAAAACTGCTCATTCGGCGCTTACACTGATGAAGCCGCTTGAGATAAAGAGTCATCTCGACCAGTATGTAATAGGTCAGGATGATGCTAAAAAGGTTTTATCTGTTGCTGTTTACAACCACTATAAGAGATTAAACCAGAAGATTGAGAAAGACGAGGTTGAGATTGAGAAGTCTAATATCATCATGGTTGGGGAAACAGGAACGGGAAAGACCTTACTGGCTAAAACTATAGCAAAAATCCTTCATGTTCCTTTTTGTATCTGTGATGCAACTGTGCTTACAGAGGCCGGATATGTAGGAGAGGATGTTGAGAGTATTTTGACCAGGCTTCTTCAGGCGGCTGATTATGATGTAGCAGCAGCTGAGAGGGGGATCGTCTATATCGATGAGGTTGATAAGATTGCAAGGAAGAGCGATAATCCATCTATTACAAGGGATGTATCGGGTGAAGGTGTGCAGCAGGCGCTTCTTAAGATCCTGGAAGGAACTATTGTGAATGTTCCGCCTCAGGGGGGGCGCAAGCATCCTGATCAAAAGATGATAGCAGTGAACACGAATAATATTCTGTTTATCTGTGGCGGAGCTTTTGATGGAATTGAGAAAAAGATTGCTAACCGTCTGAGAACTCAAACTGTTGGTTACAAGGTAAAGAAGGATGATGTCAATATAGATCTTAAGAACCTGTACAAGTACATCACTCCCCAGGATCTTCGGTCTTTCGGATTAATTCCGGAGCTTATAGGTCGTCTGCCAGTAATTACACATTTGAACCCGCTGGACCGGGCTGCTTTGCTGAATATTTTGACAGAACCTAAAAATTCACTCGTCAGACAATACAAGAAGCTGTTTGAGTACGAGACGATACAACTCGAGTTTGAAAAAGAAGTGCTTGAGTTTATAGTGGACAAGGCCATGGAGTTTAAGCTTGGTGCAAGGGGACTCCGTTCCATATGTGAAGCTATCATGATTGACGCAATGTTTGAGCTGCCGTCGGACAAGCCGCAAGGGAAGGAGTTGTTTATCACACTCGACTATGCGGTTGAAAAGTTCGCAAAGTCGGATATTAAAAAACTTAAAGTTGCATAACAAGAGCCCCGAAGAGATTCGGGGTTTTTTGTATATAAAAGTTTATAATTATGAATGAAGAAAAGGAAATAAAGAAAGATCCTGAAGTGGTAGAACAGGCAAAGAAGATAAAAGAGGTGGAAACACCGGTAAAAAAAGGCTTGAAGACCAAAGAGGAGATCGTTACTAACTGGCTTCCGAGATATACAGGAAGACCGCTAAATCAGTTTACGGAATTTATTATCCTGACTAACTTTTCTAAGTATTTGCAGCTTTTTTCTGAGTGGCATGATAATGCTCCGATAATGGGGCTTGATAAACCTATGCAGAGTGTTTCGGCTGCCGGGATCACCATTATCAATTTTGGGATGGGAAGTCCCCTGGCGGCTACTATGATGGATCTGCTTAGCGCCATTCAGCCAAAGGCTGTGCTTTTTCTTGGAAAATGCGGAGGGTTAAAGAAGAAAAACAGTATAGGTGATCTGATCCTTCCGATAGCAGCAATAAGAGGTGAGGGTACATCTAATGATTACCTGCCTGCTGAAGTACCTGCGCTGCCGGCGTTCGCCCTGCAAAAAGCGATCTCTACAACTATCAGGGATCATTCCAGGGACTACTGGACTGGTACGGTTTATACAACAAACCGTCGCGTATGGGAGCATGATAAAGAATTCAAGAGATATCTGAAGTCACTAAGAGCAATGGCTGTGGACATGGAAACGGCTACGATCTTTACTACAGGATTTGCTAATAAGATCCCTACAGGAGCACTGCTGCTGGTATCGGATCAACCAATGATCCCGGAAGGTGTTAAGACAGCTGAAAGTGATTCAAAAGTTACAGAAAAATTTGTGGAAACTCATCTTCGGATAGGTATTGATTCACTGGAACAGCTTATTAATAATGGGCTTACTGTGAAGCACCTTA
>NZ_QEAS01000010.1:6314-7725 GCF_003130405.1 Pararcticibacter amylolyticus | reverse complement strand
TATTTCCTATAGGTTTAATAGTTTATTTGGTTATTTTTGTTAATATGTGGTATAACAACATTTTAGAGACTATAGGGAATACCCCTCTTGTGAAGTTAAACAGAATTACAAAGGATATTAAAGCCACAGTTTTGGCGAAGATTGAAACTGTTAATCCGGGGAACTCTATTAAGGACAGGATGGCACTGCAGATGATTGAAGATGCGGAAAGGGAAGGACTGCTTAAACCCGGAGGAACAATTATAGAAGGAACATCGGGTAATACAGGTATGGGACTGGCTATAGCAGCGGTGATTAAAGGCTACAAGTGTATTTTTACTACTACAGATAAGCAATCAAAAGAGAAGATCGATGCACTAAGGGCCTTTGGAGCCGAAGTGATTGTATGTCCGACTAATGTTGAGCCTGAAGACCCCAGGTCTTATTATTCGGTGTCTTCCCGCCTACAGAAGGAAGTGCCGAACTCGTGGAAGGCCAATCAATATGATAACCTCTCAAACTCAAAGGCTAATTATCTCAAAACGGGACCGGAGATCTGGGCTCAAACTGAAGGGAAGATAACGCATTTTGTTGCAGGCGTAGGCACTGGCGGAACTATTTCAGGTGCAGGTAAATATTTGAAGGAGAAGAACCCCGATATTAAAATATGGGGGATTGATACTTACGGTTCCGTGTTTAAAAAGTATAAAGAAACAGGACTTTTTGATAAGGACGAAATTTACCCTTATATCACAGAAGGTATCGGAGAAGATTTTCTGCCTCAGAATGTCGACTTTGCTGTTGTTGATCATTTTGAGAAGGTGACGGATAAAGATGCTGCTTTAATGACCAGGGAGATTGCCCGTAAAGAAGGAATTTTTGCTGGTAATTCTACAGGAGCCACGATAGCGGGCTTGTTACAGATGAAAGACCAGTTAAAAGAAGATGATGTGGTTGTTATTGTTGTTCATGATCATGGAACGCGTTACCTCGCAAAAATGTATAATGAAGACTGGCTGCGTGAAAGAGGTTTTCTTAAAGATGAGAAGTTAACAGCCAGAGCTATTCTTTCAGGAAGAGAGCCTCAGGAAATCGTTACCATTGATGCAGATAAAACAGTATTGGAGGCGATCAATGCAATTAAGATATTGAATATTTCGCAAATTCCTGTTACCCAGATGTCGAAGGTGGTTGGTAAGATCACTGAGAGCGATATTTTAAGCTCGTTACTGGAGAATCCGTCACTGAAATCAGCGAAAGTTCAGGACATCATGACTAAGCCGTTTCCTTTCGTGGATTTGAATACTTCTATCGATAAAATATCTTCACTTATAAATAAAGACAATACAGCTGTCCTCGTTGAGGATGATTACGGTAAGCTGGAGATTATCACTCAATTTGATATAATAAGTGCCATGTCGGTTTAGAGGTG
>NZ_QEAS01000010.1:0-6219 GCF_003130405.1 Pararcticibacter amylolyticus | reverse complement strand
GTATGTTTGTCAGTGGCCTTTTGGTAATGCGTTAATACGCTTAATATCTGCACCAAGCGCTCTAAGCCTTATATCTATATCCTGATAGCCACGCTCAATTTGTTCTATATTATGAATAACAGATTTGCCACTGGCAGATAACGCCGCGATCAGAAGTGCAACGCCTGCACGAATGTCAGGAGAGGTCATTTCGATTCCTTTAAGCTGAACCTGCTTGTTCAATCCAATAACCGTTGCCCTGTGAGGATCACAAAGAATAATCTGGGCACCCATGTCGATCAGTTTATCCACAAAGAACAAGCGGCTTTCAAACATCTTTTGATGAATCATGACATTTCCTTTCGCCTGTGCAGCAACAACCAGTATGATACTGAGAAGATCGGGTGTAAAGCCAGGCCATGGAGCATCAGCGACTGTGAGAATTGAGCCATCTATAAATGTATCGATCTCATAATGCTGTTGTGATGGAATAAAGATGTCATCTCCTCTAAGCTCCATTTGTATCCCCAGACGACGGAATACGTCGGGAATGATCCCCAGTTCTTTATATTGAACATCTTTGATTGTAATTTCAGAAGCTGTCATGGCTGCAAGGCCAATAAATGATCCGATTTCGATCATGTCGGGAAGCAGTCTATGCTCCGTTCCTCCCAGGCTTTCAACTCCTTCTATGGTAAGCAGATTAGACCCGATGCCAGAAATTTGAGCTCCCATCCTGTTCAGCATTTTACAGAGTTGCTGAATATACGGTTCGCAGGCAGCGTTATATATAGTAGTCGTTCCTTTAGCAAGTACCGCAGCCATTATAACATTGGCTGTCCCGGTGACAGAAGCTTCATCAAGTAATACATAGGTGCCTCTCAACTGGCTCGCATCCACATTGAAGAAGTTGGTTTCAGGATTGAAGTTGAATTTTGCACCAAGCTTTTCAAAACCGAGAAAGTGAGTGTCGAGTCTTCTTCTTCCTATTTTGTCTCCTCCTGGTTTCGGAATCGCGGCCTTTCCAAATCTGGCCAGCAGGGGGCCTACAATCATGATGGATCCCCTAAGGCTTCCTCCCTTGGCCTTGAACTGTTCCGATGAAAAAAAGTTCAGATCAATGTTGCGGGCCTCGAATGTATATGTATCCTTGCTAGTATGTTCTATGTTAACACCCAGGTCTCCCAGTAATTCAATCAGCTTGTTGACATCCTTAATATCAGGTATATTACTGATGGTAACTTTTTCTTCTGTCAGAAGGACCGCGGATATCACCTGTAATGCCTCATTTTTTGCGCCCTGGGGAATAATCTCTCCTTTCAGAGGCTTTCCTCCGTTAATTTCGAATGCATTCATATCTGAAATTATAAAGTTACAGGCACTAAATTATACCTCCCTGAAGGGGATACAAAATTCAAGCCCATAACAGATAATTTAATAGCGTTTCCCGTTGTTTTTAATCTTACCTGGTTTCTGCCGGTTTTTCCCGTTCTGTCCATTCTTCTGCATCATTTTTTGACGCATACCAGGAGTAGTAGGTTTGAACTCGATTTTACTTAAACTAACATTCTCTTCCAGCTCAAGTTCTCCTTTTGAAAGTTCGCGAAGGTCATTTATGATTGTTTCATCGGCGACAGAATCCTTGTTCCAGGTTACATATGCCATTTTCATGAAATTGGCAATTGATTCGACCATTTGTTGCCTTCTCTCGGGATCTTCTATAGCCTTCGCTTTTTCGATCATAATCTCATTGGTTTTGCCATAGTGTTTATAGCGGATCCGTTGTTGAGGATAGCGTAACGGCTCGGGTTTAAGATGTAAAGCATCAGGGGATGGCTTGGGATATGGAGAGTCTACATCGATCTTAAAGTCAGAGATGATATGAAGATGATCCCATAGTTTATGCTTAAAGTCTGCAACGTCTCTAAGATGAGGGTTCAGGAACCCCATCAGATCAATTACCACCTGTGCGTGTCTGTTTCTTTCGTCTTTTGTAGGTAGTGTACAAATATAGGCAACCATGTTTTGTACATTTCTGCCGTATTCAGCAAGGATCAGTTTTCTCCTTGTAGTATTATAGTCAAATGTCATTTATCTAGTTAATTAGGGGAAGTATGTTCCTGTATAATTTCAGCAGGAAATTTAAGTTACTATACGAAGTTTTGCAAATTTAAGCAAAAGTTGTTTTTGTCCCAATTCTTTAAAGAAAATAGTTGCCTTTAAATCAGGCTTACTCCCTTCTATATTAATAACTTTTCCAAAACCAAAGCGTTCATGTTCAACTTCCATGCCAACTTGCAGGCCAGACGTGTCTGAAGGAGCAAATCCTGGAGAAGGAACATGTGCCTTGGGCAGAATCGATGTAGTCTTTTGCGCTGCCGGTGGCTTGGGTTTAGAGAAGGTGTCGTTTTGCTTTTGTCCCCATGCACTTCTTTCATTATCGAAGAAAGGATTCTTGTCAACCGATTTTTGTCGAGGTCTGAATTCCAGTTCCAGATATTTGGCGTCTATTTCATCAAGGAAGCGGCTCGGTTCGCAACTTGTCAGTGTTCCCCACCGATAGCGGGAAGTAGCGTATGAAAGAGTCAGTTTTTTTTCTGCCCTGGTAATAGCAACATAAAAAAGTCTCCGTTCTTCTTCAAGGTCGGAGCGCGAATTGAGAGACATTTGCGAAGGGAAAAGGTTCTCCTCAAGACCGACAACATATACGTTGGGAAATTCAAGGCCTTTGGCTGAGTGAATAGTCATCAACGAAACTGTATCAGCGTCAGGGTTCTTATCATTGTCGTCATTTGTCAGGAGTGCGACATCCTGCATGAAGACATCCAGGCCTTTTTCAGCTATATCTTCCCTTTCGGCAAACTCTTTAATCCCGTTCAGTAGCTCCTGAATGTTTTCATACCGGCTTAATCCTTCAACCGATTTGTCTTCGTAGAGATCCTTCAAAAGACCGGAATGCTGAGAGATGTGAAGTGCCGCATCATAAGCGCCCTGGTTTTTAGCGATCACCTGAAAACTCTGGATCAGAGTAGCAAAATTGCTCACTGCTGTTGCACTTCTCGAATCAAGGTATTTTCCGGCGTCCGTAACTACTTCCCAAAGCGTAATGTTGTTTTGGTCTGCCGCAATAATCACCCGTTCTACTGTGGTGTCCCCAATACCTCTTCTTGGATAGTTGATTACTCTTTTTAGCGCCTCTTCGTCGTTGGGATTGAATGTAAGCCTGAAGTAAGCGATCAGGTCTTTAATTTCCTTCCTTTGATAGAAAGAAAGGCCCCCATATATTTTGTATGGGACGTTCAATTTACGTAACGCCTCTTCCATCGCCCTGGATTGAGCATTTGTGCGGTAAAGGATAGCAAAATCATGGTAGCGGAGGCCTCCTACTGCTCTTTCCTGGGCAATGCTCTCTGCTATCATTTTGCCCTCCTCGTTGTCGCTGAAAGCCCTGCTTACCCGTATTTTGTCTCCCGTTTCATTCTCAGAGAATACATTCTTTTTAAGCTGGTTCTTATTGTTGGCAATAATGCTATTGGCAACGTTTACGATGTTCTGTGTCGAACGGTAATTTTGTTCCAGTTTAAATACCTTCAGGTCCGGATAATCCTTTTCAAAGTTCAGGATGTTCTGAATATTTGCTCCCCGGAAGGCATAGATACTTTGCGCATCATCGCCCACCACACAGATGTTCTCGTTAATGGCAGCAAGTTTTTTTACGATGAGATACTGGGAGAAATTTGTATCCTGATACTCATCGACCATCAGGTACTTAAATTTATTCTGGTATTTATACAAAACATCGGGATGCTCCTTCAATAGTACATTCGTTTTGAAGAGCAGATCATCAAAATCCATCGCACCAGCTTTGAAGCATCGTTGTGTATACAGTTGATAGATCTCGCCAAGTCTTCCTCTGCCTGAAGAAAAGTCTTCAGCCTGTATATGCTCGTTCTTTTGATATTCCGCAGCGGAGATAAGATTGTTTTTTGCTGAGGAAATTCTGTTATATACGAAGTTTGCATTGTAGAGCTTATCGTCAAGCTGCTGTTCTTTTAGAATAGCTCTGAGAAGACTTTTGCTATCATCGGTATCGTATATTGTAAAGTTGTTAGGATAGCCTATTTTCTCTGCCTCAACTCTTAATATCTTAGCGAAAACAGAGTGAAATGTCCCCATCCAGATATTCTTTGCTTCGGGCCCTACTACCTTCGTAATACGTTCCCTCATTTCTTTGGCCGCTTTGTTGGTAAACGTAAGTACAAGAATGTTGAACGGGTCTACATCAGATTTAATCAAATGTGCCACGCGGTAGGTGATGACCCTGGTCTTTCCCGAACCAGCACCTGCTACAATCATTACAGGCCCGTTGATCTGTAAAACGGCCGCTCGTTGTGAAGAATTTAATCCCTGTAAATATTCCAAAACCTATCTTCTTTTTGAGTGACAAACTTAGGTAAATTGCTTCTATATGCCAACTTGGAGAGCTTGCTTTTGTTCGTAAACCATATGGCATGGATGTCAGTTGGCTAATTTCTGCTGAAATAGTGTCTGCATCTGAATACTTCCACTTCCGGTATTAAATCGTTAGAAATCCTGATCCTTGGGATCATGAAGCGTTTTATTGATGTTCAAAATCTTATCATCGATTTCATTGACGCATTTGCCCACCTCTTTCACAAATTCATCTTTTTCAATCAGATCCTCCTGTTCCAGAAGCATCAAGCCTTTCATTGTAGCTATCGGACTTCTTATCTGATGGGATAAATGAGATGAATATGCAGAAAGTTTCTTGTTTTTGATCTGAAGGTCTTTCGTTCGTTCTGCAATGATTTCTTCAAGGTTATGGTTGATCCTGTCAAGGTTTTCCTTTTGAAGAGATATTTCATCATTTAATCCCTGAAGTTGCTTGTTGGTCTTGTTCTTTTTTCTAACATTCATCACAAGCAGGATAATGACGACGATTGAAAGGATGAGTACTACGAACGTGGCAATGTAAAGGATTCTGCTCGCTTTTTGTCGTTCTATTATTAGCTGGTTTTCCCTTTCTCTTTCACGAAACTTGTATTGCTCCTGGATTAAGCCGATCTTTCCTGACAAGTCATTGTTGTACGCGATACTATCCAGTCTGTATACCTCCCGCAGATAGTAAAGAGCTTGCTCATAGTTTTTCCTTTTACTTTCAAGCTCATATGAGGTGTATATATAATCCTGCTCGAGCTTTTTGTCCTTGACAAGTTGTGCATATGCGAGACCTTCGTTCCCGGTCTCTTCTGCCTTCTTAAATTTTTTCTGTTCAATGTAGACAGACGTCAGGGTAAGGTTAATGCTCGCAATTGTATTATTCAACTCATTTTCCTTGGCTTTTTTATTGGCTTCTATAAGAAGGCTCTCTGCCTTAGAAATTTGTTTCAGTTTAAAATAAATTACGCCCCGGTTTTGAAGCGATTGTGTAATCCCAATAGCATTGTTTAGCGATGTGAAGAGATTATAGCTTTTTTCGAAGTTAATAAGAGCCGTGTTATACTGTTTTTTTCTATAATAGATGATACCAATATTCAGATGACATCCGGCTATAAGATCTTGCATATTCAACTTCTTGGCCAGAGCTAATGACTGTTTAAAGAAAAAGAGTCCCTTATCATAATCTACTTCTCTATATAGATTACCAATATTGTTGTATAGCTTCGCTTGTCCATTCAGGTTCTTAGTCTCTTTGAATAAGGCAAGAGATGCTAAATATTTCGCTATCGCAGTGTCATTCCGGCCCACATAATAGTTGCCAATCCCTATAACTCTAAAAGATTCTGCAATACCGTTTTTAAAGTTTATTTTTGAAGCAAGTTTTAATGCTCTCTTCCCATATCCTATTGTCATTTCAGGATCGGTAAGCCTGGTCTCGTAACCTAGTCTGTTCAGAGTATTAACCTGCAAACTATCAGCGGTGTTCGATGGTTGTTGTGAATAACAAACTTGAGTTAAAAGAAAGTAAATTACGGCAAAAAGGCGGTATTCTCTCATTATATTCCTGCTGTAATATAGAGTTTTTTTTGGAAAGTTCTTGAGCCAAAACTTTGTTAAATTCGAGCTATATTTTAACAACTTACTAGACAATGAAAAAGATATTAATCGTAGCAGTATTATTCGGAATAGGATTCTCTTCCTGCAAGAAAGAAAATGAAGTAAAACCCTCAGTGAAGTCAGAAAAGAGTGTGATGGTCGGCGAGAAGAAGGACATGGGCG
>NZ_QEAS01000086.1 GCF_003130405.1 Pararcticibacter amylolyticus | reverse complement strand
CCCAGTTCGTTGTATTCGTACTGGGCCGGTACGGCCCGGGATACGGTTACTCCGTCACTGCCGGTGATGCTTTGCCTTTGCTGCCGCTTGCGCCCCATGTGGTCGTAGCTGTACTGCGAAGTCTGGCTGTACTGCTGGCCGGTGGTATTGTAGTGCTTTTGGGTGCTTTGCACCAGCTGACCGGTGAAGCTGTAGCGGTTCTCGGTGATCTCGTATTTGCCGGGGGCGGTACTGCCGCCCTGGCTGTGCTGGCGGATAGTCTTTACTTCTCTTCCGTCCAGGTCGTAATGGCTGACGGTGAGCTGGTACATACTGCTGCCGGTGACATTGACCAGGCTGCCGGTCTGAAGGCCGGTGGGCTGCTGGTAGATCGTGTCGATGCTGGCAGGCGGGGCGGCAAAAACGCTGGTATTGGGGTTGATGCCGGACAGGGACAGGTAGTCATAGCGGTCGTAATAGTTTACGGCATAGACTTTCCCGATGGCCTGCGGATAGCTCTGGCTGCTGTAGCCGTAGTTGCTGCTGCCGCCCTGGTAGATCTCCCACAGGGTGCCGGTCTGGGCATTGACGGCTGCCTGAACGGTCTGCTGGTTTCCTGAAAGGGGGACTTCCCCGCTCATCACCACACGGCCCATGGCGTCGTACTTAGTGAACAGCCAGATCCCGGCGCTGCGCTGGAGGGCGTCCTGGCTGAGCACCACCTGGTCCAGCTTGTTGTAGACCAGGTATTCCCAGCCTTTGCCGGGGACTTTCTTTTCTTTCAGCCGCTTGCGGCTGTCGTAGTGGTAGCCGTACACGAAGTT
>NZ_QEAS01000085.1 GCF_003130405.1 Pararcticibacter amylolyticus | reverse complement strand
TAACTCACTGTCAGTGCCGGATTTGCAGCTCCGTAGATCCTGCTCTTATTGTCGGCAGTGATCGTCAGCATCGCTTTACCAACTGTCAGCGTGCCATCCACGTACGTGAAGTCGTAGTTTGCTGAAGCGGCACCGCTGGCCACGATCGGGTAAGTGCCTGCTGCTGACGCCGCGGTTGCTGTCGTTGAAACAGAAGGTACTGTTATAGATGCCGGCGTATCGCCGTTTACAAAACCCGAATAACTCACTGTCAGTGCAGGGTTTGCAGCTCCATAGATCCTGGTCTTATTATCTGCGCTGATTGTCAGCATTGCTTTACCAACTGTCAGCGTGCCATCCACATACGTGAAGGTATAGTTCGCCGAAGCGGCACTACTGGCCACGATCGGATAAGTACCCGCTGCAGAGCCAGTCGTTGCAGTCGTGGAAACAGACGGAGCTGTAATAGATGCCGGCGTATCGCCATTGACAAAGCCGGAATAAGTCACCGTCAATCCGGGGTTCACTGCTCCGTAGATCTTAGTCTTATTGTCAGCAGTGATCGTCAGCACCGCCTTGCCTACCGTCAGCACACCGTTCACATACGTGAAGTTATAGTTTGCAGAAGTGGCTCCGCTGGCTGTGATCGGGTAAGTACCCGCAGCAGATGCGGTTGTGGCTGCTGTTGAAACAGATGGTGCTGTTATAGAAGCCGGGGTGTCGCCATTCACAAAACCGGAATAACTCACTGTCAGTGCCGGATTTGCAGCTCCGTAGATCCTGCTCTTATTGTCGGCAGTGATCGTCAGCATCGCTTTACCAACTGTCAGCGTGCCATCCACGTACGTGAAGTCGTA
>NZ_QEAS01000084.1 GCF_003130405.1 Pararcticibacter amylolyticus | reverse complement strand
AAGGTGACCGATGAGGCCACCCTGAACACCATCAGCAGCAACAAGGACCAGGTACAGACCACCATCCAGTATTTTGACGGCCTGGGCCGCCCCCTTCAGACCATCCAGCGGCAGGGCTCCCCTGCGGGCAACGATATCATCCAGCCCTTCGAGTACGACCCCTTCGGCCGTGAAGCCCGCAAGTACCTGCCCTATACCGCAGGCGGTACCACAGGCAGCTACCGCAGCGATGCCCTGGGCAGCAGCGGGGCCCAGAAGAACTATTACAACAGTCCCCCCTCCGGGGTGCCCGCCATCCCCTCCGGGGCCTACGCCGAGACCCTCTTCGAGGCCTCGCCCCTGAACCGGGTGAGCGAGCAGGGCGCCCCCGGGGCCGCCTACCAGCCCGGCAGCAGCCATACCGTAAGGACCGCCTACGGCACCAATGCCGCCGGGGAAGTCAGCCTGTGGACCGTCAGCAGCACCGGGGCCAGCCGCAGCACCTACCAGGCCGGTACCCTCTACAAGACCACCCTTACCGACGAGAACGGCAACCTCACCCAGGAATACAAAGACCTCCAGGGAAAAGTCGTCAGCAAGAAAGCTCAGGTAGCCACGGGGACCTATCTCACCACCGACTATATCTACGACGACCTGGACAACCTGCGCTACGTGGTCCCCCCGCTGCCGGCAGGAGTGACCCTGGGCAGCACCCTTTCAGAAACCGATGCCCTGTTCAGCAACTTCGTGTACGGCTACCACTACGACAGCCGCAAGCGGCTGAAAGAAAAGAAAGTCCCCGGCAAAGGCTGGGAATACCTGGTCTACAACAAGCTGGACCAGGTGGTGCTCAGCCAGGA
>NZ_QEAS01000083.1 GCF_003130405.1 Pararcticibacter amylolyticus | reverse complement strand
GTCGTGACACCTTCCACCAGGATATCCTCTGTCCGGATATAGTCCCCCACCTGGCCATAAGCTCTGTTATATATTGCCGTTATGATCAACAGCACGGCTAAATAAATCTCTTTTTTCATCTTTGTAAGATTTAGTGTGGCTATTGGACTTGGTTTACCCTGAACTTAAGACTGACTTGCCCGGTCAGGTCCAGCGTCAGCGTGACTGGATTCGCTCCCAGAGGGATATCTTGCTGAGGCCCTGATCCTATCTGGTAAGTAGCATAGGCCTGCTCAAAGTCCAGGATCCACTGGTTCACTTTTACCGTATACAAGCCTTCATCTATAAAGACTCCATTTTTTAATGAAGTCTCCGAAAAGGCGTACTTCTTTACTTCGTTTTGGTAAAATTCCACCATCTTGATTTTCCCCTGCTGCGTAAAGGTCTGGTAGGACACATAACAGAGGGCTGGAGAGATCGTAATACTTGCTGTCCGGGAAGCCTCTCCGAACACGGGCGATACGGCCTTCAGCGATACGGTGTAAGTACCCGCCTGGGAATAGGAATGCTCGGGGGACACTAAAGAAGTAGTCGCCACCGGGGCACTCCCATCTCCAAAATCCCATACATAGCTGAGACCTTCGCTGTAAGGATAACTGTATGAACTGCCCGTGAAGGAGACCGGTTGCATCCGGCTGAGCTTCGAACCTGCTGTCAGCAAGAAACTGGGTGGGCTCAGCTGCTGCGGGGCATCTTTAGTGAAATAAGTGTTCCGCCTGACGATTTGCCGGTCCTGGTCCCGCACGGTCAACAGCCTGTTTCGGGCATCGAAACTATAATAAGCCGACACGCCGTTGGTATTGGTCTCAGAGGTCCG
>NZ_QEAS01000082.1 GCF_003130405.1 Pararcticibacter amylolyticus | reverse complement strand
CTTACCCAGTTTTCATCTTTGCTGATGGTGAGGTACAGCTGGCTGGCCTGATAGTTCCCGCTGGTGGTCAGGTTCCTTTGGTGCTGCTGGCCTGCCGTGGTGACGGCTTCTGCCCGGTAAAGGCGGACAGACCGGTCTCCGCTGGCGGTATTGGTGCTGTATTCGGTCTTGCCGGTATGGCCTGATCCGCTCACGCCGCTGGTGCTGAGCTGCCAGGGGGCGCCGGGGGCTCCTTGTTCTTCTACCCTGTTCAGGGGCGAAGGCTCAAAGCGGGTCTGGGCAAAGGGGTATGGAATGGGGCTCACTCCTGATCCGGGGGACGTGTAGTAAGCGGGCTGGCTGCTAAGAGCTGCGGCCTTATAGCTGCCGGTGTTACTGGCATCGGCATACGGGAGGTATTTCGTTGCTTCCCGGCCGAAGGCGTCGTATTCGTTGGGGACGACCAGGTCCTTGTTCTGGGATGGGGCTCCTTTGTATTGTACGGTCTGAAGGGGCCTGCCCAGGCCATCGAAGTACTGGATGGTGGACTGGACGTCGGATGCGCTTTTGTTGATCAGGTTGACCGTGCCGTCGAAGGGTTTCCTGGGTGTCATCGTCAGGATGTAGTTCTGGTCCTGGCTGGGACGCGGACCATCACTGGTCACAGCAAAGGTAATAGTGGTACTGCCGGTACCGCTGCTGCTGCGGGCGGTGATCGTATACGTAGTTAAAGGACTGGATACCGTTGGGGTCCCGCTGATGGTGCCGGTCTCGGAATTCAATGTCAGGCCGGCGGGTAATGCGGGACTGATGGTGAAGGCCGGGGTCACGACGATCTTGCGGATCACATTGCCGGTATTATTGCCGACATAGATATTGCCCTGGCTGTCCTGGCAGATCCC
>NZ_QEAS01000081.1 GCF_003130405.1 Pararcticibacter amylolyticus | reverse complement strand
GGTAACGAAGAACGTGAGCCAGCATTACAAGGGAGGAGCACTGGCTGAAGGGAATTATGACGAAACAGATAATACTTACAGCTTTACACACGAGTTGCTCAGCAGCATGCGCAGCCATAAGGTAAACGGAACAGAACAACTGCGTATCCTGACAGAGTATGAATACGACCATATGGGCCGGCAGGTGAAGACGTGGAAGACCATTGGTGGCGGGCAGCGGACTTTGCTGGCTCAGAATGTCTATAACGAGATAGGGCAAATGCAGGAGAAACGCCTTCATTCAGTTAATCAGGGGGCAAGTTTTCTGCAAAAGCAGGAATATGCTTACAATGAGCGGGGCTGGCTCAGGAGGATCAATGACCCGGGAACAGTCGCAACGGACAGGGCATTCGCGATGAAACTCATTTACAGCGAACATACCGATGCTGCAAAGCGCCAGTATAACGGTAACATTAGCAGTATTCAATGGAACACCAGGGTGCAGCCCGGATTGGGACTGCTGCAGGAGCAGCAGGGCTATGATTACACCTATGATAAGCTAAACCGCCTGGAACTGGCAGCCTATACAACAGCAGGCAAGGCAGGCTATTTTAATGAGGCCATAAGTTATGACAAGGGGGGTAATATTCTGACATTGGGCCGCACCGGCAATAATACACCGATTGATCAACTGAGTTATGTTTATGAGAACGGAGGCCAAAGCAACCGGTTGCAGAGTGTAACCGACGCCAGCAACAGCGACGAAGGACAGCTCAGGGGCACCGCCAGCTACTCATATGATCAGAATGGGAATCTTCGGACAGACAGCCGTAAAGGACTAAACTTCGAGTACAATCATCTGAACCTTTCGAAAAAGGTAACAAAAGGATCAACTGGAGAATCAATTAG
>NZ_QEAS01000080.1:200-904 GCF_003130405.1 Pararcticibacter amylolyticus | reverse complement strand
ATTTGATAAGAAAAAGACGCCGCCAGCAGCAGAAAACACCCTTTAGGCACCTCCCCCTCAAAAACCAGTTCCTGAGCCGGCACCCTTTGAGCTCCCGGTTTAGCAATCAGCACCTCCTTTACCCCGATAAACTCATAGAACTCCTCCCGGAAATTAAAGCCGGTCAGCACAAACTTGATCTGGTAGCGCCCTCCCTCCCGGTTTTGAGCAAAAGCTCCCGCCCGGATGTCCTGCTTCACATCGATCTCAGGGATCCTCACCCTGACCTGCCTCTTTTCATTCAGGCCCACCTCCGGCTTCACCAGCAAAGCCCTGAAAAAAGGACTCCTCACATTAAACTCGAACCCTTCCAGCAAGTCCAGCCGGGCATCATGAATATCCCGCCCGCCCCTCTCTTTAGAAGAAGCCCGGATAGCGCGGTAAACCACGGAGTTGAAGCGGTTGACCACCCCTTTATCATGGCGGTTTTGATGAACAGGCGAAAAAGCCTGGCGGATCGCTTTGGCCGACGTGCTGGCCAGCCCGAACTCGCAGGCACTCTCCTTACTGGCATGTGTCTGCCTGAAGGGCCGGGTAGGCCCCTGGGCCACCTGTGTGCCCCTGAAAACGCGGTAAACGACAGATCCGGCCTTGCCGTGAAGTCTGCCCTGGGAATCAATAGTTGCCATAATTCGCTGTCGCAGACAGCGAACAGCCGTTAGGGG
>NZ_QEAS01000080.1:67-136 GCF_003130405.1 Pararcticibacter amylolyticus | reverse complement strand
CAGCTGTCAGCAATCAGTTTCCTGGATCTTATCTCCTGGTTTTTAATTGTGTTTTATTTAAAGAACGTG
>NZ_QEAS01000079.1 GCF_003130405.1 Pararcticibacter amylolyticus | reverse complement strand
CCGTTCAGATCAACTTTTACTTCCCTGGCATGTATATTCCCATTTACCGAAAGTTTTGCATCAGGCGTTGTAGTGCCGATGCCCATATTTCCATTGGGCAGAATATTAAAGTAATCCTCAGAGATATATCTGACAGAAAATATATAATTCTTAGACGCAGGCTGCCTTATGATAGACCATTGACCAGGCCCTGTACCAGAAGCACCAGCTACCGCACCCAAAGCAATGCATGAGAAATCACCGTTATTGGAAGGAGGCAGGCGAAGGTTTTCATCATAATTATTGCCAAACGGATTGCTTAAAATGGTCGTACCGGTGACATGTAGATTTGAGGTAGGGTTTGTGTTTCCGATTCCTATGTAACCACTTCCATTAATATAGAAGGGAATCTTCAGGGATGGAATGTAACTCGCGATGTAGAAATCATTCGAGCCCTGTGCCCCTAAATCATTTGTCATTTCCCATAATTTTGTATTGTTGCCCACAAATACAATACTATTCGAAATGTTGGGAGTCACCCCATTGTTCCTGAGGACAATGGCATTTCTGCTTTGTGTAAGTCCATTGTAATTACCTGCCACTTCAAGGGGGGCAGATGGATTTAATGTTCCGATTCCAACATTCCCCTGAGGCTCTATTTTGTTGGTTTGGGCCAGAGTATCAAAGAAGGCAGCGCAGCTAATCACGGCGACTAACAGAAAGCGATTTTTTATAATTCCTGATTTAAGCATCATGTTATATGGTTGATGGATTATTGTTGTATAAGATACCTTTCATGTCGTTGAATGATTTGATTCTTGTGATGGATATATAGCTTTTTGAAGCGGGTATTATAAAGCCCTTTTACGTTTTGGGGCCTCAACTTATTCTTTCCCCTTCATTTTATTCATCTTCTTTGTAAGAATGTCTAGCCTGCGGTTCTGCTCCTGGATGGTTTTGTTCTGGTCGATCAGGTATAGCGTTAGCTCTTCTATTTTTTTCAGGAGTTTTGCATTCATTTCGCCCAGACTTATACCGTTATCATTTACTTCGCGGGCAGAAGGGATCTCAGGTAAATGATTGTTCTCCAGAACAAAGCGTTCTAACTCAGCAAGGGGACGTCTTTGAAATTGCGGAGTAAAAACATAATCCGGCCAATTCGCCGTCTCGACCTTTATTTCATGAGCCCG
>NZ_QEAS01000009.1:243896-269445 GCF_003130405.1 Pararcticibacter amylolyticus | reverse complement strand
TTCTTTCTAATATTGCCATATAGTTTGTCTTTTGTGGCTGCAGAAGCGTCGGAGGCCCGGGAGGATCATATTCTCTGAAGGAGGTTCCTGGAGGGTCAGGGGCGCCGGTGCTGCCGGCTATGAGAGTAAAGTTGGGATATTGAAAGATAGGGATCAAGTGCTGATTGTTATTTAGATTAATTATAAATAAACCCATGTATTTACAGGCTAAGTGCCATACAGAACCCGCCTTTTTCATAAGAAAGGCGGGTTCTATGCGGTATATAAGAGGGAGATGAGCGGGAACATTTATACTGCAATCGGGAGGTGGGTGGGAAGTGACTGGGGGATGATCTGAGCCTGGGTTAAGGATAAGCTGATTTGACTTGGTATGATTCGGATTTAAAGCTGAGCTGGATTTGAGCAGAATATCTTAAGAACTTATAAGAGTTATTTCCATCTCCTTATTAAGGACACTTGTAAATACCCTCGTCCTTGCCCGGAAGAATGCTGACTGGGAATACAGGATCAAGAAAAAGATTAGACTACAAAGGGATGTTCAGAGCCTGCTTATATAGGTGGCTTTCTTTAGCAAGACTATCAAAAAGAATGCAGTCATCCGGGTCATCTTCGCGTTTTAACTCCCTCAGGGCTCTTTCGTAAGCAAGAACTCTTTGGGAATTAATCTCAATCAGGCTACTAAGTTTATCTAAAGTCTCTGGCTTCATTTTAAAATTAAGTGAAAAACATTGGCGGGGAAGTTTTGTTTGACACCATTTAAAAAATTATTTTTGTAAAACATGGGGTAAGCCTTTCATAAATTCGTACTTTAACCGGAAAAGCTAAAGAACCTATAAACTGATTCAATGGAGATAAGTTAATTTTAAAAGCAAACCTGTTTACTGAGTATGTCATTATAAATTGATAATGAAGAACATTAGTTTTTTTCACTATACTAAGGCAAACGGATACCAGGCGTATCTTGTATCCTGCGCATTGATTGCTTTATGTACAGTAATAAAATTGACCTTATTCGATGTTTTAGGAAGCAAGACTCCTTTTCTCCTGTATTTCTGTATTATCGTATTTATCGCTCAATATTATGGCGCGAAACCTGGTGTGTTTACAAGTATTTTAACCGTTCTTGTTGTCGATTACTTCTTTTTTGAACCTTATTTCAACATCACTTTAACTTTTAACGGGGCAGTTCAGATTTTCGTATTCCTTCTGGAATGCCTTCTGCTGGTATACTTATGTTCCGGAAAGGAAAAGGAAGCCAGGCGTTCGGGAGAATGCAGCAAGATGTTTCAGACATTAGTTGAGAAGAGTACTGACGGGATTATGATGGTTAAGCTGGATGGGAAAATTGGGTATATCAGCCCTTCTGTGTCCAGAATAACAGGCTATGAGGCGGCCGAATTGCTGCAAATGGATATCTGGGCATTACTGCTGCCGGATGAAATCATGAATGTGAAGGAACATTTTTATCAAACGGCGTCACACCCGGGCGAAAGTATTCATATACTGCACCAGGTCAAGCATAAATCCGGTAATACAATATGGGTAGAGAACACGGTAACCAATTTGCTTGAAGAACCGCTTTTAAAAGCGGTCATTATGAATTTTACGGATGTGACGGCAAGGGTAGTGAGGGACAGGCAAATGGAAGATTTTATCGGCATTGCTTCACATGAGCTAAAAACACCCTTAACCAGCCTCAAGGCCTATACCCAGGTATTAGAAATGAGGATGAAGAAGGAAAATAATGCCACTTCTACTATTCTTGTCACTAAAATCGACCAGCAGATTAACCGCGTGGTCAGCATGATATTCGATCTTCTTGATGTAACCAAACTTCAGTCGGGGATCATGCATTTAAATATTGCCCCGTTTGATATAAATGAGCTGATAAATGAAGTGACGGAGGCTATGCAGAATTCGGGGCATAAACACCAGATTGAAATAGATCTTGCTTCTGCGGTTACAGTCAGGGGAGACAGGGCCCGGATCAGTCAGGTGTTAACGAATATGATCTCAAACGGGATAAAGTATTCGCCTGATTCAGCGTCAGTGAATGTTTATACGAGAATTGAGGATAATCAGGTTAAGGTATTTGTTGCAGATCATGGGATCGGGATCCCGCCGGGTGAAATCAGGAATATTTTTAAGCGTTTTTACAGGGTAAGCAGCGTAAAAGAGTCATTTCAGGGACTTGGCCTGGGACTCTATATATCCCACCAGATAATAGAACGTCACGGAGGAAAAATGGAGGTGATAAGTGAAATTAACAGGGGTTCTACGTTTTGGTTCAGTTTACCGTTATTCTGAAAACAGGCCGTTTAACAGGTGACGACGGGTGGTTTTACCATGATACAGAAGAAGTAAGGACTTCTCCTGTATTTGTAAACCGGATCTTTTGGGCAATTCCACCGGACTTGTAAAATCGTTTTTATCCTCCCAGCACTTCGTCAATCATGCCAAATTCTTTTGCTTCAGAAGCGATCATCCAGTAATCCCTGTCGGATGCATCATGTACATTCTGATAATCACGGCCGGTGTGTTTGGAGATTATCTCGTAAAGTTCCCTCTTTAATTTCAAAACTTCACGTGCGGTAATTTCGATATCTGACGCTTGTCCCTGCACTCCCCCCAACGGCTGATGGATCATGATCCGGGCGTGACTAAGAGCAGCCCTTTTGCCGGGCGCTCCTGCACAGAGAAGGACAGCGGACATAGATAGTGCGGTGCCGGTGCAAATTGTTGCTACATCGGGTTCGATATATTGCATCGTATCATAGATGCCCAGGCCGGAATAAACTACTCCACCCGGCGAATTAATGTAGATCTGGATATCCCGTTTGCTGTCTATGGACTGAAGGAAAAGAAGCTGTGCCTGTATGATGTTTGCCACCCTGTCATCTACAGGTTCTCCCAAAAAGATCACTCTGTCCATCATCAGACGGCTGAATACATCCATCTGAGCGACATTCAGCGCTCTTTCTTCGATGATATAGGGGGTCATTGCCAGAGGCAGGGATCTTTTGTTGACGGATGATATAAAGCTGTCAACCGTGCCACTTTCAATACGCCTGTGCTTGATAGCGTATTTTCTGAATTCGTTTTTTTCTGTCATGATACGATTACGTATTGTGAAATATGCTCAGTATTTTGTTTCGGAATCCCGGTTTTTCCGGGTTGTTAAAAAGTTTATCGAAGACTGCGGAAGCTTCTTTTTTTATTTCATTTCTTGCATATGAAGTAATGATTGTATAGGTCTTTTTCTGCCATTCGACATTTTCTGACAGCAACGGATTTAAAATAAGCCTTGCCTCAAACAAGAGGGCATCCTGGGGAGATAGTCTATCCATGAGATAGTCCTCCGTTTCTTTTATCTCATTCAATGAAGTCCTCATATTGAAACGATTTTTCTTTTACAGTATTCCTGACCTTCTCCATGCATTTGTGCTTCTGTACGGTGGCAGACCGGATCCCGGAGTATCCAAAGTGAGTCGCTATTTCGCCGGGACTAAACTTGTCATAGTAGAAAGCTTTAAGCAGGTCCATACATTTTCGTCCGGCACTGGCCAGAAAATCAGTGATCCTCTGTTGTGCGATTATAGGTATTGAAGGCTGAGCCATTTGCTGACTCTCATGAAGGTCATCGAGATTGACATTGAGAGAGCCTTCTTTGTACTTCTTGATCCACAGGATTTTAGATGTTCCCAGGATATAAGCGTTCTCATTTTCCACGTCATTGTTGCTTCTGGTTTTCTCATAGTAAACGATGAGAGCATCCTGGAAGACATCTTGTGCCTCCTCCAGGTTCCCGCCCTGCCGCCTGATATATCTTGCCACAAGAGGAAAAACCTTCTCGTAGAGACTTGTGAATAATTTTTCACGCTGCTCTGATTGCTTTAGAATGTGATTCTTTTGCATTTGTGATGGTGTTTATTTGTATGTGCCGGTTTTCCGCCAATTATCACCTTTTATTAAAAAATAATAATACGAATAAAAGCCGCAAGATGAGAGAGTGCTTTTGGTTTGAAGCTCATGAATTGAGTAAGGGCTGGACAATAGATTTGGACAAATCAGGATTCTTTAAAAAGAAACTATTTAGAATGAGTTTAAATAAATGTATTATTGCGCCAAATTTTAACGCATGAGGCCAAAACTATCTTCACTACTTACAATATGCAGTTTACTTATTCTATCCAGTATAGCTAATAGTCAAGTCCTTAAATTAAGAGGGCTTATTAAAGACTCTTTATCGGCAGTTCCGTATGCAACAATTCAAGTCAATCAGCAAAAAACTTCGGGTGATGCTAAAGGGCATTTTGAGATTTTTGTGCCTGCCAGTGAGGTTTTACGTATCAAAGCATCTGCTACAGGCTATGAAACTTTAACACTAACGTTGTCGCCGCTTCTGAAAGATACGGTTGTCACTCTCATGCTCAAACGATCTGACCTGGCTCTGGCTGAAGTGATTATTTCTGCGAGCAGAAAGTTCGAAAGTCCTAAGAACGTCGTTTCATCAGTGAGTATAGTTTCCAAAAAGAAACTGGAAACCGAAATAGCGGTTAATCCGGACCTGACCAGCATTTTAGCTAACCAAGTACCAGGATTTGCGCCAAGCGCCCAGTCAGGCAGCAACGTTGGGCAGAACCTTCGCGGCCGGCCCATGTTGGTGATGATCGATGGCGTAAGCCAGTCATCGCCGCTTAGAAATGCCGAAGTTGATCTTCGCTCCATAGACCCTTCGGTTCTTCAACAAATCGAAGTTGTTAAGGGAGCCACGGCTATTTACGGAAACGGCGCAGCAGGGGGATTAGTAAATTATGTGACGCTTGTGCCGGATACCGCTAAAACGTTTGGCGGAAAAACCGATATTTTTCTGAATAGCTCGCTGGTCAAACTGCGTAATTCAGCAGGTGGACGCATCAGTCAGATGTTTTACGGAAAGGTCAATAAGTTTGATTACGTAGTTAGCGGTGTGGCTGAACAAACCGGGGAATACAAAGACGCCAAAGGAGATGTGGTTGGCCCTAACTACAGCCTTGGTGAAACCGACACCTATAACGCCTTTGCGAAAATCGGTTTTGAACCGACAAAAAACCAGCGGCTGCAGTTGGTTTACAATTACTACAGCAGTTTGCAAAACAGCAACTTCACCCTGGTAAATGGGAACCTTGCAACCGGTCAGAAAGCCACTGGTGTATTGGGAAAGCCGCTTGGTATCCCAACAAGAGCGAAATATAACCACAACGTGCATTTATCATACAAAGTGGACAGCCTGTTCCTGAAAACCAGTTTAACCACCGACGTTTACTATGAAAAGCGTGAAGACGTGTTCTATGTTTCACTCGGACGATTCGATGGCGGGGACGGTCAGTCTTTGGCGCACAACGATAAAAAAGGAATCCGGTTATTCCTTCAAACACCACTGGTGAAAACTAATACGATCCATGCTAACCTATCTTACGGAATTGATGTTTTGAAGGATAAGACTTCGCAGCCTTTGGTTGATGGACGTGTATGGGTGCCGACAATGGACATGACCAACCTCGCGCCATTTGCCCAGGCAGACGTAACTCTTGTACGTGACCTGGTATTAAAGACGGGTTTCCGTTTTGAGCGCGTCAATATAGACGTAGACGATTACCGAACCCTCAGGATCACCAATGCAACCGGCGCAACCGTTACGCCATCTTTTGATGTAACCGGTGGTGCACTGAAGTATAATACAGGTTTGTTCAACGCCGGGTTGAAATATAACCGTCATGAATTATTTAGCCCTTATGTAAGTTTCTCCCAGGGATTTTCAGTAATGGATATTGGATTGGCTCTAAGGGACGCCAAGGTGAATAGCATTGACAAGATCAACACCGATGCAGTAAAAGTGAACAACTATGAGGCTGGCTTCGGGAGCCGCTATAAAGGGCTTAATTTTTCGGCTTCTGCCTACCGCAGTACTTCAAAGTTGGGCATCGAGGTAGTTTACGACCCGGCAACCGCCTTGTTCAATACTAACCGCAGCCCGGAAAAGATATATGGCTTTGAGTTGGCTGCATCTTACCTGTTAAACCGGGAGTTAACTATTGCCGGAAGTTACAGCTATACGGAAGGCAAACGCGACGTAAACAGTAACGGGAAATACAATGACCCTGAAGATACTTATCTCAACGGAAGAAGGATTTCCGCTCCTAAAATTACCGGAAGCATTGCCTATGCACCGCTCCAGGTGATAGATATTACACTAAATTATACTGGTGTTGTAAGCAGAGACAGGTTTGTAAAAAACAGTACAGGAATATATAACGGCAATGAAGGCGCGGTTAAAGCTTATAATCTATTCAATCTGATTGCAGGGCTACGCGTCAATAAAAGCACACGTATTAGTCTGGGCGTAGAAAACCTGTTTAACGAGGATTATTTTCCTGCACGCTCGCAATGGTTCATGCAGCCTGGTTTTTATTCAAAAGGTAGAGGAAGAGCGGTCAATTTTGGAATTTCGGTTAAATATTAATTGGACGGTATGTACTATTACAACTTAACGATGCACCCGTTCGTAATGACATCAGCATCGTTTCAAAACAAGCTGCTTTGTAACACTCCTAAGAAATCAGGTAAATAAATCTGCCGGATTTCTTTCGAACAGTTTCAAAACTAACTCTTGTTTCAGAGTATGAAAGAATAGAGATGAGAAATCAATCTCCGTTTCCCTTTGATTGAACTCGAATATGAATTCTCAGGCTGTTCGCGGACCTGCTCATTATACATTTGTACGCGGCGGATGTTATCGAGGTAAAACTAATGGAAACAAAAAAAGGGATTCGCAACTTGCGAATCCCTTGTGAGTAAACGAGAAGATACAATTTCTGATCATTTTCTAGAGGACATTGAGCTTCTCGTACGTGTAATCGCATAAAATTTTAATGACGACGCGAAGATTATCCAATTACTTTCATGTTTCCTATTGCAAACCCAACTATTGTGCCGCTAAAACCGGCGATTGAGTATTAGTATTGATAGTAAGTCAAGAACCATATCATTCCTTTAAATATGGTAATCTTTGGCATAACAGCGCAGCTTTTCAGCAAGTACCATGGCTGCCTTTTTACGATAGGCGTTGATCGGCCATGTTATCGTAGCATCCCTTTTCATTCCTTCTCCGGTAATTTTAATGGTTTTCAAATCCGGGTATTGACTTACCGAAGAGCCCATCAGCACGGTACACCATCTGCCGGTATTTACTAACTGTAGCAGCATATTAATATCGTTCACTTCCATTTCTACTTTCAAGTTTAGCCGGCGCTTCATATGGATCTGGTTGAAGAAGTCACGAATACTATACCCTCCAGATGGTAAGATCAAAGGCAATGTCTCCAATTTCTTTAAAGTCAGTTGCCTGCTTTTTGCGCATGGATGATCTTGGTGAGTGATCAAGGCAAGGCATGATGAGAACAGCTTTTCGGAACTATATACCATGTTTGATTGCGCAGGCAGGAAGGATAACAGCAAATCAATTTGCCCCTGTTCCAATTTGATCAGCAGTTCTTGTGTAGTTCCAAAAATTACTTGCAAGCTGATGCCCGGTAGTTTCTCATTAAAATCAACAATAGCTTTAGTAAGCACATGCATCAATCCATAAGTTATGCCGATGGCTAACGTGCCTGTTTGCAGGTTCATCAGATCTTTAAGGATGTTTCTGCCGTTCTCCGCATCTTTTGCCGTTTTTTGGGCGTAAGGCAAGAACAATATTCCGGCCTCCGTCAGCCTGACGCGCTTACCGATCCGATCGAATAACAAGATACCCAATTCATCTTCCAACTGCTTGATCTGTTGCGAAAGTGTGCTTTGCGTAATAAATAGTTGATTAGCCGCTTCAGTGAAATTATGCAGTTCAGCGGCCTTGATAAAGTACTTCAGTTGTCGCAGTTCCATAACGTGCAGAGCTTTTTGTAAAGATAATTTTTAATCGGTTTTATCGATGTGATAGATCGGAAAAAAAGGTTTAGACGATTAATAAAAAGCGCAGAACTTTGAATCAACAAAAAAACACGTTATGGAAATTCAACAAACCTCAGAAAACGCTTTATCTCATTCGGTAGTAAAAGCAATTATCAACGCACCTATTGAAAAAGTAAACATAGCCGACTGGGTACTTAACCTGCCCGATGCTGAATACCAAAAATGTTCTGTTAATCATATTGCAGCTGGTGCTACTATAACTTATGATGGACAACCGATGTCTATCAATGTGGAAATGATTGGAGATGCTTTAATAATTCAGCATTATGTAGCTACTGAGTATCGGGCTGATTATTGCCGTATGCTATCCCTGTCTGATGTGATCAGCAAAAACGGGCGTAGTAAAGTTCAGGTGCTTTGGGAATTGAAAGCGACAGCCATAGATGAAAATACTTGTGAGTATACTAACGAGATCCACGCCACAGCTACGCCGGATTTTCTGGAATTTATTAAGCAACATGGCGTTACCCTGGCACAGGCAGCAGCAGCCCGTCAGGCTGCATCAGATGTCCATAATCACGAAGAGACGCCGCTGTTTGCTAAAAGTATTGAGCATAAAGCTCTAACAGGAAATTATGGTATATGATATAAGTATGAAAAACAGGTCAGTCAAATTAATCAGTTTGCCCGTAGGGAAACCGAAGGTTTTGGGTGCGAACCGCTGGTTGCTCCACAGGTTTCCGGATTGATCCCAGAATTCCGCTTGATCCGTATTCATAAAAAAAGCCGGCTCATATAAGCCGGCTTCTGTACCTGGGGCGGGAATCGAACCCGCACTCTCTGTAAGGAGAACAGGATTTTAAGTCCTGCGTGTCTACCAGTTCCACCACCCAGGCAGGTGTGGGTAACCTTTTAAAATAAATCCCTTCTTTTTGAGAAGGGATTCGAGCGAAAGACGAGATTCGAACTCGCGACCCCAACCTTGGCAAGGTTGTGCTCTACCAACTGAGCTACTTTCGCATGGTGTCCTTTGTTTTGGTGATGCAAATATAGGCAGAAAAGCATGTTTGTCAATATAAAATTAATTTTTTTTAAAGTTTTATAATAAGTTGCTGGATTTCAATGCGTCAAAAACAAGATCGCTTTCATAACCTTTTTGTATGGCATACTGCGCCAGCTTTTGTTTTTTTCTGAACGGGTCCGCTTCTTTTATAGAAGGGGCTTTTTTTGTTAATACCGCTTCGAGCGCAGAGAGATATTCATCCTCGCTGATCCGGGAAAGTGCTTTTGAAATAAGTCCTGGTGGCACACGTTTGAATTTAAGTCCTTCCGCAATTTTTAATTTCCCCCATAGTTTCATTCTGAATTTTCCAAGTGCATACGTACAAGCAAAGCGTTCTTCATTCAGAAAATTACCCTGGATGAGTTCTGTGATCAATTCTTCTACATCCTGATGATGTAAACCCAGGCTATAAAGCTTGTCTCTGACCTCCTGCTGTGAACGTTCCTGGTAAGCACAAAAGTGTTCAGCTTTAGCAAGTGCGGTTTTCTTATCCGGGGCTTTTAAAGGGGCTTGTTTTGATTGCATTTCAATTATAAAATTATCGTTGATTACTGGAAAAATAAACTGAAATTTGACAGCAAATGTATCACAAATCATATTCTATTGATGAGATCGCTGAAATTGTTAATACAAAGAACTTTATAAAGATCTCAGATGCTGCCATCACTACGCTTGCATTCGACAGCAGGCGATTGGGAGATATTATTCATACTCTTTTTTTTGCTGTTAAGGGCCGGAGAGACGGCCATGACTTCGTTAGAGAAGCATATTCTTCAGGGATCCGGAATTTCGTGGTTTCTGACGAAAGGAATTTTGCGGAAACTTGTCCGGACGCAAATTTCATTGTGGTTCCTGATACTGTAAGGGCCTTGCAAACGCTGGCTGTTTATCATAGGAGCCAGTTTAATATACCCGTAATCGGGATAACCGGCAGTAACGGGAAAACCATTGTAAAAGAGTGGCTTTATCAACTTCTTGCACCTGAGAAGAACATTGTAAGAAGTCCAAAAAGTTATAACTCCCAGATAGGAGTGCCTGTATCTGTCTGGGGAATGGGAGAGGAACATGAACTGGCTCTTTTTGAGGCCGGAATTTCCAGGAAGGGGGAGATGGAGGCACTGGAGGGAATTATAAAACCGGCAATTGGTGTTTTAACGAATATAGGGCAGGCACATGAAGATGGCTTTTCTTCAGATCAGGAAAAAACCGTTGAAAAGCTAAAGCTTTTCAACGATTCCGAACTGTTTATTTATTCGCCTAAATACCTGGCAGAATACAGTGGCAGTATTCCGGGGAAAAAAACGTTTACCTGGGACTGGAACAACGAGAGTGCAGACCTGAACATCATAGAGGATGTGATATCTGCCGATAAGTCTCACCGGCTTGTAAAGGGCGCATTTAGCGGTGAAATTATTCAGTGCCTGGTTCCCTTTACGGATGCGGCATCTGTAGAAAATGCCGTTTGTTGCTGGGCTACGATGCTCGCTCTGGGTTATTCCCCGGCAGTCATTGATTCCCGGATCGGGAAACTTCACCCTGTCGGAATGCGCCTGGAATTAAAAACAGGGATCCATAACAGTTCGATAATAGACGATTCGTATAGTTTGGATATTTCTTCTCTTACTATTGCGCTTGATTTCCTTAAGCAGCAGAATCAGCATCAGCGCCGCACGCTTATACTTTCGGATATTCCTGGAGCGGGAATGAATGCCGGTGCTTTGTATAGCCAGGTTGCAAGACTGCTGGAGAATAAGGATGTGAACCGGTTGATTGGTATCGGAACGGAGATCAGCAGGCATGCAGATAGATTTACTGTCGATTCGGTGTTTTTTGAAAGCACATCTGACTTCCTTGATAATCTTGATTCAGTTAGCATTGCAGATGAGTCGGTTTTGTTAAAGGGGGCGCGTCGTTTTGAATTTGAAAAGATCAGCAAGGCTTTGACAGAGAAAGTTCATGAAACGGTTCTGGCGATCAATCTGAATGCTCTTGAGAATAATCTGAACCATTATAAGTCATTGCTGAAGCCGGGGGTAAAGATCACGACCATGGTGAAAGCATTTTCTTACGGAAGCGGAAGTTTTGAAATTGCTAACCTGCTTCAGTTTAACCGGGTTGATTACCTCGCGGTTGCTTTTGCAGACGAGGGGATCGCTTTGAGGCAGGCGGGAATTACTCTTCCCGTGATGGTGATGAACCCTGATGTTGCAGGTTTTGATACCATGATTGAACATGATCTTGAGCCTGAGATCTATAGCCTGCGGGTGCTGAACGAATTTGTTGCAAAGCTCAAAAGGAAAGGTCGTGAGGAGTATCCGATACATGTTAAGCTTGATACCGGGATGCACAGGCTGGGCTTCCTGGAAGAGGATGTGCCTGCTTTACTTGATGAACTGACTGGTTTGACTGCTATCAGGGTTAGAAGTATTTTCTCGCACCTTACAAGTAGTGAGGATCCGGCGGCTGATGAGTTCACCAGACAGCAGATTGGATTGTTTAAGGAACTCACTTCCCTGATTGAAAGCCGGCTGGGATACAGTGTTATCAAGCACATTGCCAACACCTCTGCCATTAGCAGGTGGCCGGAGGCCCAGTTTGATATGGTGAGGCTGGGAATTGGCTTGTATGGCATAGACAGCGCCCGGGAGGCAGGGGTGTCTCCGCTTGAAACAGTAGCTTCTCTTAAAACGAGTATCTCTCAGATCAAGCATCTGAAAGCTGGTGAGACAGTAGGCTATAACCGCCGGGGTGTCATGCAGAGGGACGGAAAGACGGCTACAGTGAAAATAGGATATGCGGATGGTTATGACAGGAAACTCGGGAATGGCGCCGGGAAAATGATTGTCAACGGAAAAGTGGTGCCCACCATAGGGAACATCTGTATGGACATGTGCATGCTTGATATTACCGGTGTCGATGCGAAGGAAGGGGATGAAGTGATTGTGTTTAATGACCAGGTCACTGTTGAAAGCATTGCCAAAGAGATGGGGACCATTCCGTATGAGATTTTAACCGGAATTTCTCAGCGTGTAAAAAGAATTTACTATTATGAGTGATTCCCCCGTATAAGAACTAAGTTGCAATCACGCCGTGGTTGTATTTAAATATTTTTTATCTCATTTATATGAATAAGCTATTCAGGATATTAATAAACTATTTCATCAAAGGAGTTCTTGTAGTAGTTCCTTTAGGTGCAGCTATTATGCTCATATTCTGGGTTGTATCTTCGGTAGATCAAACTCTCAACCTGAGCGGGCTATGGATTGATCCGAAGACAGGGCAACCGATTTATATTCCCGGCCTCGGTATTTTGACAGTCATCATCATCATTCTCCTGGCCGGAATAACAGTGACGAATTTTATTACCGAGCCGATAAAGAACTGGTCGAACCGGTGGCTCAACAGACTGCCACTGTTTAACTTTCTGTATTCGTCCATTAAGGATCTGACGGAGGCATTTGTAGGAGACGAAAAGAAGTTCCATGAACCTGTAATTGTTGAAATAAATAATCACGGATTCCGGCAGGTTGGTTTTGTTACGCAGAAGGATCTGTCGCGCCTGGACCTTCCGGGAGATGTGGCGGTTTATTTTCCTTTTTCGTATTCATTTGCGGGACAACTGGCCATCGTTCAGGCCGACAAGGTAAAGCCTCTGGATATGAGTGCCAGCGAAGCAATGAAATTTGTGGTATCAGGAGGGGTAAGCGGCCTTGATAAACCTCACTTTAAACACCCGCACCAGGATGCTCCCAGGAGGCATCAATGATCAGGTAATTGCTGATGGAGCTTTTGGTAGAGGGCAAAGTTTTCATCATCATAGCATATAAAGGTGACATCTACAGGAGAGGGAGTTACCTCCAGGAAGTTCTTTACAGTAGTAAAGGCTATTCCTGCCGCTTCTTCTTTGGGAAACCTGTAGATTCCGGTACTGATGTTTGGAAACGCAATGCTTTGGATGCCGTGCTTTAAGGCGAGTTCAAGGGAGTTATTATAACAATTTTTTAATTTTTGCCGCTCCTGGTTATTTCCTCCGTTCCAAACGGGCCCAACCGTGTGGATGACGTATTTTGCGGGAAGATTTCCTCCGCTGGTAATGACTGCTTCACCGGTTTGGCATTTTCCCTGCCTTGAAATAATTTCCATACACTCTTCGAGTATTCTTTTGCCGCCGGCGCGGTGAATAGCACCATCGACACCACTACCTCCCATAAGGGAAGAATTCGCTGCGTTCACAATTGCATCTACGGATTCTTTGGTTATATCCCCTTTTATTACCCGGATATTTTCTTTTGAAATCATGATAGATAAATAACAATAAACCTGCCCGTATAGTTTAGGTAAAAATGTAAACAACGTCTATATTTGCCAATAATAATTTTTTAGGGAATACGCGTCAAATGAGGTTTTCCGGTAAAGACACTATCACTGCGCTTAGAGAAAAAAGTGTTCCCTTTTTGAGGGAAAATGTAAAAATTATCTCTCAGTTTATTTTCACCATTTTCTTTATCGGAGTTGGGATCTGGTTTATAAAGCATGAAAGGGCTGAACTTGTGCAGGTGCAGGCTGTTCTTGCTTCTTCATCTCTTCAGTGGCTGGCTGCGGGTATTATTCTAACCATCGTATACATTGTCCTGCAGGGACTCATGTATGTGGCTTCGTTTAGAGCTATTGGCTCGCAGGTGAACCTGTATGATGCAATTGTTCTTTTCCTTAAGCGTAACTTTATCAGTGTGTTCTTGCCAGCAGGCGGAATTTCTTCTTTAGCTTTCTTTACCGGGGATATTGAGCGGAAGGGTGTTAGCAAATCACAGATTCATTTTGCGTCCTCTGTTTATGGCTTTGTCGGGATATTTTCGGTGATCATCGTTGCACTTCCTGCTTTCCTCTACGGTTTATTCCAAAAAAGCGTTGGCAAAGGAGAGTGGTTTGCTCTTGCTTCTGTCATCATTCTTATAGTTGTTCTCACAGCAGTATACCGCTCAATCATGAGCCAGGGAAAAGTCTATAACTGGCTTATTAAGATTGCACCTTCCTCTGTTGTCCTGCTGGATGATTTACGCAGTAATAAAATAGAGCGGAAAGGCTTCCTTGTCACGATCCTGTATAGTATCCTGATTGAGTTTGCGGGCATCGCTCATTTATATATCGCCATGCTGGCTCTCGATTTTGAACCTTCAGTTCTAGCAGCAGTTTTTGGTTATATTATTTCTGTCATCTTCCTAATTGTTTCCCCTTTTTTAAGGGGACTGGGAGCGATAGAGGTTTCAATGGCTTATATTCTTACCAGATTCGGTTTTTCTGAGGTTCAGGCTATCGCCGTTACTTTTCTGTACCGTTTCCTGGAGTTCTGGCTTCCATTGCTGGCTGGTGCGCTGAGTTTTTTGTTAAAGATAAACCGGCTGCTGATGCGTGTTCTTCCGGCCTCATTCCTTTTGTTCCTCGGAGTAGTGAATATTGTTTCTGTGCTTACTCCAACTATCACCACCCGGGTGCGTTTCCTGAAAGGGATTTTAGGCCCTGAAGTGATAGAAATTTCCAACTACTTTGTTCTGGCAGCAGGTTTGTTCCTGCTGGTTACCGCAGCCTTCATGCTGAAGGGACTGCGTACGGCGTGGTACTTTGCTGTTGTGCTCAGCTTAATTTCTATTGCGGGAAACATTACTAAAGCAATTGATTATGAAGAGGCTATTGTTGCTATAGTGGTGCTGGTGGTGCTGATCGTTTCGCGCAAGGAATATTATATCAGAACCAACCCGCGATTGAGAAATACGGGAATTCAAACCACGCTGCTCAGCATAGCGGCAGTACTTCTTTATGGGATCATTGGCTTCTATTTTCTTGACCGCAAACATTTTGATACGGATTTCAGCCTCTTCCAGTCCTTCCGGTACACTTTAGAAAGCTATTTTCTCCTCGAGAGCAATGATCTGATCCCCCGGGATTCTTTCGCTCAAAACTTTCTCTACTCAATCAATATCAGCGGGTTCCTGTCTTTTGCGTTTCTGCTGTATACGCTCATCCGGCCTTATGTGCTTAAAAGCACATCTTCGGCAGACGAATTTAACCGGGCCAAAGAGCTGCTGGATAAATACGGGAATTCATCATCTGATTACTTTAAGACTTACTTTGATAAGCTGATCTATTTTCCTGAGAGCCTGGATGCATTTATTTCATACAGGATAAGCGGCAATTTCGCTGTCGTTCTGGACGATCCTATAGCTGCCGATGAGCAACAGATGAGTGCTTGTATTGCGGAGTTTGACCGCTATTGTTACAACAATGGATTAAAAAGTATTTATTACAGAGTTCCCGAGTCAAGCCTGAATATCTACAGGGATCTTGGTAAAAAAGCTTTGTTCCTCGGACAGGAGGGAGTGGTAGATCTTGTTAATTTCTCGCTGCAGGGAGGAAGTAAGAAATCAATGCGGAATGCTCTCAAAAAAGTGAGCGACAGAGGATACCAGGCCGTTGTTTATCACCCGCCCCTTAAAGACGGATTACTGCAGAGACTTAAGGCGGTTTCTGATGAGTGGCTGGAGGAAACAGGGAGGAAAGAAATTATCTTTTCTCAGGGAATGTTTATTGAGGAAGAATTAAAGGAGCAGGTAGTGATTACGGTGGAGAGTCCGGAGGAAAAGATTGTCGCTTTTCTCAATGTGATCCCCGACTATGTAAAAGGAGAGGGTACCTATGATCTGATCAGGAAAACTGCCGATGCTCCTAACGGGGTAATGGATTTTATTCTGATCGAGTTGTTTAACTACCTGAAGAATGAAGGTTATGAAGCGGTAAACCTCGGTTTTGCACCATTGGCAGGAATGGATACTGCCCGTACTTTCCCGGAAAAGTCAATGAAGTTTGCTTACGAGAAAATCCGTTCTTTTTCTCATTATAAGGGTTTGAGAGAATATAAAGAGAAGTTTGAGCCGGTATGGTGTAATAAATATTTGATTTACAATCAGGATTATGATCTGTTTCAAATGCCGGCACTTTTAAGTAAGGTGATTAAACCATGATGAGGAGTGTTGTTGTAACGATATTTTTAAGCCTGTTGGCCGGGTTTGCGAAGGCTGATAATGAGCCGCTGCCGGTGAAACTAATTCCGGCTAAAGCGTCCCCGGCTCCCCTTGTTTTTTTAATTTCCGGTGATGGCGGCTGGAATAATTTCATTCAATCTGTTTCAGAGTGCCTGGCCAGAAAGGGCATGCCTGTTGCGGGGCTGGATTCTAAAAGTTATTTCTGGAAAGGCCGGTCTCCCGGCCAGGCTGCTGCCGATATTCATAAAGCCATCATTTCGTCGTTGAAAGCAACGGGGAAGAAGTCATACATTCTTGTCGGTTATTCTTTTGGTGCATGTATCGTCCCCTTTATAGCAAGCAGGACACCGGAGAATCTGCGGCAGCAAATGGCAGGTGTGTACTCTATTTCACCTGATGAAAGAGGCGATTTTGAAATCCATATTTCTGACATGCTAAGTTTAGGAACAGTAAAAGGTTCCTATGATGTAGTGGCTGAGATGAAGAAAATTAAAGAAAAGCAGCCTGTTTGTATATTTGGAAGTGCAGAAAAAAGCTCCGTTGTGAAGCGGTTCTCCGATGCTGGCATTAAAACAGTCACATTAAGCGGTAATCACCATTATAATAATAATTATTGCGCACTTGCAGAGACTGTTGCCCGCAATGAGGGTATAAAGTAAATTATCTAAAGTTGTTTTTTGATTGTTTCAATGCTCTTGGCGAGACGATACAGATTGGTTCTTGTCCCTACATTGAATGCGAGCGTATGCATATTGCTGTGTTGGATCTGTCTGGTATGAAGCATGTAACTAATCTCCGCAAAAAATTTGAAGGTGCGTTTTCCATAGTCTACGCCGGTATTTAACCTTAGGGTTCCTGTAAAAGAGCTTTTATTTCTGAAATTTATCTCAGAAGCCTCTGTATCTACATTTCCTCTGGGTTCATTGATAATTCCTCCCCCAATGCCTGCAGAGCTAAATATTCTGAATTTTTTCACCTGGGTGACAAGTCCTCCTGAAAACGTAGCGATATATAGCTTGGCACTGGCGTTTTTCATTTTGTAACCGTAATCCGGATCGTCATATTTCTGATCATATTTGAAGTTCACGTAGTCAAGCGTTGGATAAATGAAATACCTGGGGTTTTTACAAAGGATCTGAAGCCCGATTTCTGAAGAGAAACGGGGCCGGAGCACGGACGACACTTCACCTATCGGGAAAGCCATGCCTATCCCTTTAATACTGAAAACTCTTCCTTTTTCAAGTATTTCCTGGCTTTTATCAAGCAGGGTATCAATGTTTTGAGCGTTAGCTCTATTCAGACCGGTAGTCAGAGCCAGTAAAAATAGGGGGATACAAAGTTTGTTCATTGTTATCTAAGCAGAGCAAAAGAATAGCGATTGCTCCTGCTATAAACAAGACTGCCCCTTATTAGTTTGCCTTCGGCTGTAATACCGGTTCTTCTATCCGTTCAACCCGTCCATCCAGCAGATGCACAATCCTCGAAGCGTAAGCTGCATTTTTTTCAGAATGAGTAACCTGAATAATTGTTACCCCGTCTTCCTCGTTGAGGCGTTTGAACAGTTCCATGATCTCCTCGCCCTGTTTTGAATTCAGGTTTCCGGTTGGCTCGTCGGCCAGAATAAGTTTTGGCCTCGCTGCAATGGCGCGGGCAATTCCGACCAGTTGCTGCTGGCCTCCTGAAAGCTGAGAGGGAAAAAGATCTTTTTTTCCAACGATCCCAAACCGGTCGAGAGTGTCGGCTACTATTGCTTTGCGCTCGGGCCCTTTAACGTTTTGGTAGATCAGGGGAGTTTCTATATTCTCGTATACTGTAAGTTCATCGATCAGGTGGTAAGCCTGGAATACGAAGCCGATGTGCTGCTTATAGAGCTGAGTACGGTGCTTTTCTTTCAATCCGAAAACCGATTGCCCTAAAAAGTTATACTCGCCTTCTGATGGCTCATCGAGCATGCCAAGGATATGTAAAAGAGTCGATTTTCCGGAACCGGAAGGTCCCATAATAGAAATAAAGTCTCCTTCGGCAGCCTCGAAATTGATATCTTTCAGGATAAAGCTCCTGGTGCCGCCAACATTATACCATTTATAAATGTGTTTTAAGCTGATCATACTGTTCTCTGCAATAAATATAAGAATAGTGGTTTTAATTTACTGCAGATGGTGCATTTAACAGACCAGAAATATAAGCACTTGTTTGCGTGTGGGTTAGTAAAGATGCCGGTTTGCTTTGTGCCCGTTTCCGGACAGATCCTGATCATTTAAGGACAGGATGGGTAAGCATGACGAAGCCGGTTATTTGCTGATGTATACCGTTTTGATATTGACGAATTCTTTGATCCCCCAGGAACCAAGCTCTCTTCCATAGCCGGATTCGCTGATGCCTCCAAAAGGTAATTCAGGGGTAGAGCGAACAAGGCTGTTTACAAATGCACAGCCGGCGTTGAGTTTATTCGCAGCAATGTGCTCTCCCCTTTGAATGTCTGTGGTGAATACAGCAGATCCCAGGCCAAAGCTCGTATCGTTTGCAATAGCGATGGCATCCTCTTCGTCCATGGCAATGATCACCGCAGCAACGGGGCCGAATAGCTCTTCGTCGTGTGCAGGCATGCCTTTCCTGACATTCACCAGTAATGTAGGTGGGTAGAATGCATGAGGCCCGTCTTCGATCTTACCGCCCAGGATACATTCAGCCCCCTGGTCAATGCTTCGCTGTACCTGTTCGTGTAGCTGGTCACGAAGGTCTTTCCGTGCCAGTGGGCCTAGTTGTGTGTCTGTAAGTAATGGATTGCCCACTGTACAGGAAGCAAGTTTTTCCCTGAACCTGCTGATGAAATCTTCAGCCACTTTTTCTACCACGATAAACCGTTTCGCGGCTATGCAGCTCTGGCCGCTATTGATGAGCCTGCTTTCTGCACAGACAGCAGCCGCAAGTTCGATATCAGCATCTTCCAGTACTAAATAAGGATCACTTCCTCCAAGTTCCAGAACGGTTTTTTTGATCAGGGATCCCGCTTTTGCAGCGACATGTTTCCCGGCTTCTGTGCTGCCTGTGAGGGTAACTGCTTTTATCAGGGGATTTTCAATGATGCGTTCTATCGCATCACTTCCAGCCAGGAGAGTTTGAAAAACGTGGTCAGGAAATCCTGCTTCTATTAACACATCTTCAATAGCCAGAGCGCATCCGGGTACGTTCGATGCATGTTTCAGCACTCCGCAGTTTCCTGCCATAAGACCTGGCGCTAAAAATCTGAATGTTTGCCAGAAAGGAAAATTCCAGGGCATAATTGCTAAAATGACTCCCAATGGGTTAAATGTTACGTAGCTTTTTGCTGCATCCGTTTTTATTTCTTCAGGGGTTAAAAACTTCTTCGCATTTTCTGCATAATATTCGCAGACGAGAGCGCATTTTTCAATTTCACTTTCACCCGCTTTTACCGGTTTTCCCATTTCCAGTGCAATCAGTTCAGCCAGATCCCGCTTTCTGTTCCTTAACACTTCTGCTGCTTTTTTCATGTGCCGGGCACGTACTTCAAATGACTCGTCCTTCCAGCTTAGAAAAGATTCGTGTGCACGCAGAATTTTCTGTTCAATCAGCTCTGATGAATGCGGCTCGTAGGTTTTTATGATCTCACCATTGAAGGGGTTAACCGATTGTATACTCATATTACCTGGATGAAGAATCGTTGTCTATCTTATCTTTAATTTTTTCACCGGCCCGGGCTGCTTTATCCGTGATATTTTCAAGGCCGTCCTTTACCTTTTCATTTGTTTTATCAAGCCACATCCCTATAGAATCGGCACGGGCTTCAGGAGATGTAAGGATGTGGTACACCGTATCTTTTCTAAAAATCACAGTACGGCTTGAATCGGGGTAATCCCATATTTCAGTTTCGTTTACCACATTTTTGCTTTTGGGTTCCCCTACTATAGTGAGTACTTCTTCTTTTGACATGCCTGTCTCCACAACAGAGAGGGACTTAGGTGAATTGCTGCAGGATACTGCTGTAAATAGTAAAACGCCTGCAACTGATTGAAATACAGCTTTTAATTTAAGTCTCATATACAGAATAATTATGCTGGCAGGATAACAGAATGGCAGGATGAATTGTTTACCGGGAGGGAAGAAGCAGGGGCAGCATCTGCCCCTGTCAGGTTTTTCTTTGGCGAATAAGTTCGCCTACTTGCTGAGCGTCAGATTCGGTGTAGCTGCCTTTTACGAATACCCAACGGCCTTCCTGCTCTTTGAGTACGGCCACAATGCTTCCCGATTCTTTCAGCGTATAACCATTATCTTCAGGTAATACCGTAAAGTCTTTTTGTCCGGCTGAGAGTTTAATGCTTATGTCAAAAGGTTCTTCCACGATAAAAAACTGAATTATAAAACGGTAACTTGTTCAGGGCGATCAACAATAATCGCTGTTGTATCCTGACAGCTTTGTTCGATTACTCCTTTTACAGGACAATACCCGGTTACCCCCCTTTGCATAAGAGATCCGCCTACGGCGATTTCCGCCACGGCAATTATAGGGTGGGAGAAAATGTTGGTTATACCCTGGAACAGAATAAATGCTCCGGTAGCTACAGACAGAATTCTTTCTGATTTGCCTACGTTAGCATTTTCGTTTTCCTGGAGCAGGGGGCCTTTGAATGTTTCTTTAAGTTTGTCAATTACCTGGTTGTTCATAGTATTCATGTTTATTTCTGAACAACAGTTCTAAGCGCTTACTGTTTTTTCTTTCCTTTATCAGAGAATTAAGTCCCTCTTTATTAAATAATTTTCTATTTGCTATTAAGGAAATTTTACATATATTTGATAATTGCTCATCTGGCTGATTATAGACCTCGCCCTTAACTTCCAAAGTTAAGGGTTTTTCTTTTTTACACGGTTTCCTTTGCTAAGAGTGGCCGAAAGCAGTGCTTTAGTTGCGAATTCTTAAAGATATTAGTGTTTTCTTTTGTTCAGGCGAATCCAGTGAGAAACCAGGTGTGAGTGCTCTGTTTATCTGATCGCCGTCTTTTTTCCCTATCAGGCAGCCTTTGAAAGTGGGAGTAACTAGTTTACGTATTGTTTTGGGAGTTTCTCTTTTCACACAGCCGGTTACAACCAGACCGGAAAAAGCAGGTATTCTGTCTCCCGGTCTGGTTATTGCTGATATCTATGCTATTGGCTTTCTGTGCTGTGTGGCGATTTACCTATCTGATTTGCGGATGAATCCGGATGGTTCAGATTCATCTGTAATTACTGCATTTACAGGCCTAACTGTTCCGGCTCTTGTCATTATCAGATTGCCGGATTATTTAGAACTGGTAGATGACAGCATTTATATTCATACCTGCACCTACAGACGCTATTACGACCTTATCTCCGGGATTTATCGAATGCTCAGGCATTTTTCCTTTCATGATCATATCGAGTAAGGTAGGGACTGTAGCAACAGAACTGTTCCCTAACCAGGATATACTCATGGGCATGATATCTTTTTCGGGGGCATTCAGTCCATATAATTTAAACAGCCTTTCCAGAATGACCATATCCATTTTTTCGTTTGCCTGATGGATCAGCACTTTGCTGATGTCGGTGATATGAAGGCCTGCTTTGTCGAGTGTGTCTTTTATTAATACGGGGACGTTGGTTATCGCAAATTCATACAGCTTGCGGCCATTCATTTTTACAAACAGGTCTTCCTTACTTGAGTAGCCGGCGGAATAAGAACCCTCCATGGCCAGCAGCATTGCGTGCTGAAGTGCGAATGTGCGGGTTTTATGAGCTAAAATGCCAGTTTCTCCCTCGTCTGAAGCCTCGAGGATCGTTGCGCCGCTTCCATCCCCGTAAAGCATTGAATCCCGGTCGTGGGGATCAATAATTCTTGACAATGTCTCCGTTCCTATTGCCAGGCATCTCCGGGCATCTCCGGACCGGATATAATAGTCGGCCTGAATTACAGCCTGTACCCAACCCGGGCAGCCAAAAGGAAGATCGTAGGCCACACAGTCCGGATTCTCTATCTGCAAAAGCTGTTTTATCCGGGATGCCAGCGAAGGGACAATATCTACCCGGTTGCTTCCGTCCCGAATGTCTCCGAAATTATGCGCTACAATGATATAGTCAAGCGTTTCTTTTTCAATTCCGGAGCTCTGGAGAGCATCCAGCGCAGCCAGATATCCCAGATCTGAAGCTCTCTGTTCCTTTGAAGCATAACGTCTTTCCTCAATGCCAGTGATCTCTTTAAACTTTTTGATGATCTCCGTATTGTTTTTGGGAATTGGATTTCCTTCTTTGTCGCAGAACTGGTGATCCAGAAAGTATTCATTCTTTATAATGGTCCCGGGTATATAGCTACCTGTGCCCGCGATCACTGAGTATGGGTTATTTTTCATGTATTAATTGTATAGTTAATCTACGTGTTGTAATTCGCTTTGAGAGGTGGGTGAGAATAGTCTGTTGCTGCATGGCCATTTGTCTATATGGTATATTTTTTATTCTTTTAGCTGACGATAGCAAACACGACATGTATTCTTTTTAAGAATGAACGGCTTTAAGTTATTTGAACGAAAACCGTTTTGGTTATTGGTATACAAAGTAACAATTTTATTTCTTTTCCTCAGAAAAAATATTAAAATGAAAGTAGTTGTAATAGACGGAATTACATTGAATCCCGGAGATCTGAGCTGGGAATTTCTTAATGAAACAGGTGATGTTCAGATTTTTGACAGAACAGAGCCAGGGGAAGTGGTGGACAGATGTATGGATGCTGACATTGTTCTAACGAATAAAATTTCCTTCGACAGACAGATTCTGGAGAGCCTGCCAAATTTGAAGCTTATCAACGTGACGGCCACTGGTTATAACATAATAGATGTCGATGCAGCAAGGGAAAAGGGGGTAAAAGTTTGCAATGTGCCGGATTACGGCACTGAATCTGTTGCGCAGCACACCTTTGCGCTTATTTTGGAGCTGACCAATCAGGCCGGGCTGCACAGCCGTTCGGTTTCTGAGGGTAAGTGGACTGCTTCCCCGGATTTTGCATATGCACTTACCCCTCTGACAGAATTGAAGAATAAGACTATCGGGCTTATTGGATTTGGAAATATTGGCAGGCAAACTGCCCGGATCGCAAAAGCCTTTGGTATGAATGTTCTTTATCATACTCCCCACCGTAAGGATACCTCGCTGGCGGAATATGCAGAGCTGGACTCTTTATTCCGGCAAAGTGATATTGTATCTCTCCATCTTCCCTTAACAAATAGCAACAAGGGGTTTGTAAATAAGGAGCAGCTGGAGAAAATGAAGAATACAGCTTTCCTTATTAATACTGCGAGAGGGCAGCTGGTGAACGAGGCTGATCTTGCAGAAGCACTTAGCAATGGCAAAATAGCAGGTGCGGCAACGGATGTTTTGTCTGAAGAACCTCCGGTGGCGGGAAATCCCCTGATTGGTGCGAAAAACTGTATTGTTACACCTCACAATGCCTGGATGAGCAGGGAAGCCAGACAACGGGTATTAGAGATTACTTCTGATAATCTGAAAGGATTTCTGGAAGGAAAAGAGATAAATGTGGTAAATTAATCATCAGTGACAGCTGACGAGTTTCGTCGTTTATCGTCATCCTTTATCTGTGCTGCTCGTAGTAGTTTTGCCTGACGGCCTCTTTGAGGAAATTTATCTCCGATTTGGAGAGGGCTTGTACGTTGATCACGCCAGCAGCGTCTTCGAGCTGTTCAGGAGTTCGTATGCCAACTACCGCAGAAGTTACAGCAGGGTTTTGGATTACATAGAGAAGGGCGGTTTCTGCTGCGCTTCTTTTTTCCCCTGCGACAAATCCGACAGCTTTAGCAACGATCTCTACTTCTTCCTCTGAGTAGTTTAAATACATCTTAGGGGGCTTTCCGGCCAGGAGTCCCTGGGCAACACTCCCTCTTGCCAGTACACCGATATTGCGGGAGGACAGGAGGTCGAAGCAGCTTTCTTCCGGTCGTCTGTCCAGAATGCTGTACTGCATCATAACACTTACGATGGAGGAGCGCATGACGTATTCTTTTATCACATTCGGGCGAATAGAAGAAATGCCGTAATATCGGATCTTTCCCTGTTGTTTAAGTAATTCAAAGGCTTCAATTGTTTCGTCAATGTTGTCGTCAATCGTTCCGCCATGTAATTGGTACAAATCCAGATAATCGGTTTTTAAGCGGCGCAGGCTTTCATCTGCTGCCTTCAGAATATAGTCTTTACGCGGATTCCAGTCCCATCCGCTTCCGTCCGGCCGCCACTGGTTTCCTACTTTAGTTGCTAAGATTATATTGTTGCGATGCGGCTTCAGAGCAGTTCCGAACAGTTCTTCATTCATTCCTTTATCATACAGGTCTGCCGTATCAAAATAGTTGATGCCAAGACCGATAGCTTTATGAATGATGGCGGTGCCGGATCCTGGTTCGAGCGACATGCCTCCGAATCCAATTCTGCTTATCCTCAGTTCCGATGTTCCTAACTGTTTGTAGTCCATGCCTGTTCTTTATATAATTAACAACTTTACAAGTGGGGGTTGTTTTCTGGAAAATACCTTTTTGTATCCTCTCAAACTTAGATAAATTGCGTTTATATGCAAAATTTATAAGTCATATAAAAAAATTGAATCATATAGATAAGTCCGGGCCTGGAGTTTTGCTTTATAGAATAACCGGGATAAAAAAAAGATATATCTATTGATTTCGAATAAAAGCCGGCATCCGGACTTTTTTTGTTCCTTTTTTGCGAAAGGAATTGTATTTTTCTCTGTTGAATGGATAAGACAATAACAGAGAAAGCAGTATTGTATGTAATAGGGGCTGGTCCGGGTGATCCGGATTTAATCACTCTTAAAGCATACAGGACCTTGAAAGAATCACGTGTTATTCTATATGACAATCTCGCCAACCAGGAATTACTTGATCTTGTTCCGGAGGAATGTGAGAAAATTTATGTCGGAAAGCACCCTTACGGACAATATACCCCCCAGGAGCGGATCCACGAGCTGATTCTTGAAAAGGCTGCTGAAAAAGGCACTGTGGTAAGGCTGAAAGGAGGGGATCCTTTCATCTTTGGAAGAGGATTCGAAGAGATCCTTTTTGCAAGGGAGCATGGAATAGAAACGTATTACATTCCCGGGATCACAAGCATGCAGGCCGCAGGCTTTGCTGATATACCACTTACTCACAGAACGATCAGCGAAGGGATCTGGGTACTTACGGGAACCAAAAAGGATGGCCGCTTGTCCTCTGACCTCAAATTGGCTATGCAGAGTAATGCTACTGTGGTGATTTACATGGGAATGAAGAAACTGGAAGAGATTGCCGCAGTTTACATCGTTGAAGGAATGGGGGAGACTCCGGCGGCCATCATTCAGCATGCAACTTTGCTGAAGCAGAAATCGGGCACCGGTAAAGTCAAAGACCTTCCCGCCATTGCAGAAAAAAATGGCTTAACCCATCCGTCTATTATTATTATCGGAGAAGTAGTCGGGCTGACG
>NZ_QEAS01000009.1:218583-243577 GCF_003130405.1 Pararcticibacter amylolyticus | reverse complement strand
CTTCCCGACAATCTCTCCAAACACCTTCCTGCCCCTTACAAAGTATTGCCACACGATGCTTTTATTGATCATTCCTGTCTTGTTGAAGCTGGAAAAGTCTTTTATCCTTTTTTTTCTATTGGAGTTGAAATGGAGGAAAAAGTAAGAATGAGCGTTGCTAACGGCTTTGGCGTGCTTAAGTTTCCCCGCAGATGCGAACTTGATAAGGGAGATCAGATCGAGCCAGAGTCGTATAAAAATAACTCTGAAAGCTTTGGCGGCCGGCAGGTTTTTTAACAGCATGGTAAGATTATTTCTGAAGTTGAGGTACGTTTTGTAGGGATTATCCGCCTGCAACGTTCCTCCTCCTATGTGGTAAACAGTGGAAGAAGGGCAATACATTATTTTATAACCGAGATTTTTGAGCCGCCAGCAAAGGTCGATCTCTTCCATGTGGGCAAAAAAACTAGTGTCGAAGCCTCCTGCTTCTTCCCAGCAGCTCCTTCGGATAAAGAGTGCTGCACCGCTGGCCCAGAAGATTTCGCTGGTATTATTGTATTGACCGTGATCGGTCTCTACGTGGTCAAACACCCTTCCCCTGCAAAAGGGATAACCAAAGATATCGATGAATCCGCCCGCAGCTCCGGCATATTCAAAACTGTTGCGGTTGCCGAAACTCAGGAGCTTGGGTTGAACTGCGGCTACCGATTTATCTTTCTCCATCAGCGTGAGTACTGGTTCTATCCATCCTGGTGATACTTCCACATCTGAATTGAGGAGGCAAAAATAATCTGAATCCACTCTTTTGAGGATAGAATTGTAGCCGCCGGCAAAACCGAGGTTCTCTTCATTCTCGAGGATTTCGACAGATGGAAAATTGGTACGTACAAAAGAAACAGAATCGTCGGCAGATGCATTGTCCCCAACAATTACTCTCAGGTTGGAATACCCCGAATTTAATATGAAGGGAAGAAACTGTTCGAGGTATGCTCTTCCGTTCCAGTTCAGGATAACAACAGCAAGTTCCGGCATTTCTGTTAGTTCCTGATCTTGTAACTTTTTTTCCATCTTTTATGAGACCAGAGCCAGTATTGTGGCGTTTCGTTAATTACTTTCTCGAGCATCCGGGTATGCGCTTCGGTTATTTCGTAATCCGCCGTAGCATTCGGATCATCTGTCAGCAGCGTGAAGACCGCTTCATAATGTCCTCTTTTTACCCGGTTCATTTGCCCGAATATCACAGTAGCATTTGCAATTTTCGCAACTTTCTCGGTGCCGAGGAAGACCGCCGTTTGCTGGTTAAGAAAAGTAGTGAAGTATTGTGCCTGCTGATGTACAGGTGTTTGATCGCCGAGAAAGACTGTCCAGTATTTCTGTGACCGGTAACTGACGATTTTTCGCAATGTATGTTTCATTTCAACCATCACTGCTCCGAAACGCGACCGCAGCCGGTTGAGCATTTCTTCGAATGTTTTGTTTGTTAATGGCTTGTAAACGATAATCAAGGGTTCATCGAATGCAGCAGAAAGTGCAAGTGATCCCCATTCCCAGTTTCCATAGTGAGCTGTTACCAGCATGACGGGTTTACCTTTTGCAAATTGTTCTTCAATTATTTCGGGATTTACCAGTCTGAACCTCTTTTTCATGGATGCCTTCGACATGGATGCCATCTTTACAGATTCGAGAATAAGATCAGCCAGCCATTTAAAATATTTTTTCTCAATGGAATAGATTTCTTTATCCGTCTTACTGGGGTAGGCATTCCTTAAGTTCATCTGTACCACATTCCGGCGGTAACCAACAGCGTAATAGATAATTACGTAGAGCAGATCCGACAATAGGTATATCAGCGGAAAGGGGAGCAGAGAAATGAGAAATAGAGGATATTTTGCAAGGCTTGTAAGAACCTTCTTCATCTGTACTTTTTATCGTTAATTTCGTCGAACCGAAATACAAACATAGTACATACCATGCACAAAGGAGCAATTTTTCCGTTATTTTATCTTCCGCCTATAGAATTGTTCAGCAGAATAAAGCAGGGACACGGGGATATTCTGATTGAACAGTTTGAGCATTTTCCGAAACAAACATACCGCAACCGGGCGTTGATTCATTCTCCTCAGGGGAAGCTGGCACTCATAGTGCCTGTTGTGAAAGGGTCTAAAGTTCATACAAAGGTAAAAGATGTGCAGATAAGTTATGACTTCGACTGGCAAAGGCTGCATTGGATGAGTATTCAGACTTCTTACAGGAGTTCTGCTTATTTCGAATTTTATGAGAGCGACTTCTCCGTTTTCTATGAAAAACGATGGAAATATCTCTACGAATACAATGAAGAAATTTTCCAGCTGCTGACGAAACTGTTAAAGCTGGATATTCAATGGTCTTTTACGCAGGCATTTGAGAAGCAATATGATGATTATGCAGATTACCGGGAATCTATTCACCCGAAGAAGGTATCAGACATCCCTTTTCAGCCGTATTTCCAGGTGTTTGAAGACAGGAACGGCTTTATCCCGAATCTGAGTATCATTGATCTTTTATTTAATCAGGGGCCGCGGTCTGCTTCATTGTTTTAAACCCGGCATCATTTTTCGGACACAAAGGTGCAACTCTCATTGTTAAATCATCGTTAAAATATATATGGTATAACAACGATCCCGATACATTTACTAATTTAGCTGGCCATGCAGTCTTTTGAGCTGAACAAGACGGATATTCAACGTATAAAGCAAGCGCTGGAGGAAGATGAAAACGTCCTGAAGGCTCTGCTGAAGGAGTATCACGCTTCAGAAATTGCCATTCTGTTTGAAAGTCTTTCTGAGGAATCCAGGGAACGTATTATCAATATCTTACCGGCAGAGATCGCTTCTGAAGTCATCTCTGAGATGGATGCTGAGATCCACCCGGAGAAACTGCTTGAGAAACTTCATCCCGAAAGGCGTTCAGAGATTGTAGAGGAACTTGATTATGATGATGCTACGGACATCATCAGCCAGCTTCCTGAAGAAAGACAAAATGAGATCCTTCAGGATCTTGATGCCGAAGATGCCAGCCATATCCGGAATCTTTTAACCTACGAGGAAGATACTGCGGGTGGTTTGATGAACACCCAGGTGATCAAAGTTAACAGCAGTCTTACCAAAAAAGAGGCGCTCGAAGAGATCATCAGGCAATCGGAAGAGATGGAGGAATTTTACACGATCAATGTAGTGGATAATTATAACCACCTGATCGGGATAGTTTCTCTTAAGGATATTATCAAATCGAAGAACACGGTCCATATCAGAGAATTGGTGAACGATGATTTTGTATTTGTTAAAGCTCATACAGATCAGGAAGAAGTAGCCAAACTTCTCTCTCAGTATAATTTGTCGAGCATCCCTGTGGTGGATGATACCATGCACCTTCTGGGGCGTATCACCTTCGACGACGTGATCGACGTACTGGAAGAGGAAAATACGGAAGACATCCTTAAAATTTCGGGGGTTTCTGAAGATGAAGAGCTTTCCGGGAACTGGAAGGAGGCGGTTAAGAGCCGTCTGCCCTGGCTGGTGATCAATCTTGGTACGGCTTTTCTGGCTTCATCGGTCATCAGGCATTTTGAACCCACGATTTCCAGGGTCGTCGTACTCTCGGGATATATGACCATGATCGCTGGGATGGGAGGGAATGCCGCAACCCAGGCTCTCGCTGTAACTGTACGCCGTATCTCCCTGAACGATCTGACCGATAACCAGGCCTACCGGACAGTATTAAAGGAGTTTACAGTTGGATTAATCAATGGTGCTGCTAACGGGCTTATCATATTCCTTTTTGCCCTGATATACGACAGTAATCTGATGCTCGGTGTTGTGATCTTTCTTGCGATGACGGGCAACCTGGTAATAGCGGGAATAACAGGAGCTTCCATTCCGCTTTTCCTGAAAAGGGTCGGGATAGATCCTGCAATTGCCTCCTCTATCATTATCACCACTTTTACCGATGTTTTCGGCTTTCTTCTTTTACTTGGTTTAGCAAGCCGGTTGTTGTTATGAACATTTCCGTTCGGAATTTTTCCAAGTGCCTTATCCTCCTGTTTCTGCTGAAGGTGCAGGGATAGATTGATTCTCTTCTTTAAACGGCATTACTGTCTTCAGAAGATCTCCAGCTGTTTTATTGACAAAATCCAACTGCTCGGCAATGAGCTTGCTGTCCGTATTTTCCGGGAGCTTGGCAGACGCATCGGGGATATGAAGGTCCGCTTCTTTAAAATCGTCATCCTCACTTGTTTTCAGAATGGTAATGGCTTCGTATATCTGGTACAGTGCTTTCCTTACCGCCCTGATATGATTAGGCTGGGTGTGCCTGGCCTCGTCGTAGCGGACGGTTGAGATCAGGGTGGCAATGTAAGAAGACAGCATATGGTTGAGCACAATAAACTTACTGGTTTCGCGCACATATTTTTGCTTGCTCTTAGGTTCTGTGAGCATCCGCTGGTAAGCTGATGCCAGGTTTGCTGAGCTCACATACAGCTCTTTCCTGACCAGTTTATATTCCGTCATATTCAGGGACTTTCCTGCCAGTCCCTCTGCTACTTTAAGCAGATAATGATAGTTTGCGATCAGCTGCTTTCGCATCAGGCTTTTTAGCTGTGGGTATTCCCAGGAGGGAAAAAGGAAATAGCTCGCGATAAAAGCAATGAAGGAGCCAATAAAGGTATCCAGGATCCTCTCTTTTGCCAGGCTGATATCACCGAAACCAATGAAGCTGAACATCAGGAGAATGTAGGGTGTCATAAACAGAACACTTACAACATAATTTAACCTTTGGAAACTGTAAGCGCCCAGCATGAAGATCAGCAGAAAAATAAGCCGGATAGTATGGTCGTGGACGTAATATACAATGAGGGCACCGGCAATGCCTCCAATCAGTGTTCCAACCAGCCGTTCGTAATTCCTCCTTTTTGTGAGGCTGAACCCGGGTTTCAGCAATACGAGGATTGTCAGTAATATCCAGTAACTATGGTGTCCGAGCGGCAGCATTTTTGAAACCAGGTAGCCGGTTACAGCTACTATGGCCACACGGAGGGAGTGCCGGAAGATCCCTGATTTAAAACTGATATTTTCAATGAACTGTTTCGGGTCGAGTATCTGGCTTGACACAAATCTGCCGAGATCTTTTTCATTACTGATCCTGACGGTATCCAGTTTATTATGACTGAAATAACTGTATATGGTATTTATCCTGTTTACGATATTGCGGACATTGATCAGGATCTTTTTGAGCACAAAGTTATTCTCAACCTGGTCAATGCTTGTCTTGAGATGCTCCAGTTGCGGCTGGAAATCCTGCCTTAATCTTGGTCGTTCATTTGCATTTATATCGTATCCCAGGTCCTCCAGTTGCCGCGCAATATTTACCAGCACCTTATGGAACTCTTTAAGTACTCCTGTATGACCATAAGAGCTCCTGATCGACCTGTAGTCGTAATGAGTGGCCATGGTTTGCTCAAAGAGATCGATGACATCGAGGAACACCAGGATCAGGAGCCGGGCAGTATTGGTTGGGTCTTTAGTGAGGAGCCGGTTTTTAAAAAGGATTTCCCTGACACTATCCTGCTGCTGGTGTACAATGATCTGCTGGTCGATCAGCTTCTTGTAGGTTTCGTCAAAATCGGAATCCGTGTCATAGAAATCGGCTTTAAGCTGAAGATATTCAGATATCTTCTCAATACATTCTCCTAAAGTATGCTGTGCAATGCGGTAGGGTCTGAACTGAGATACTGCCAGGCTTAAAGCCATGTACCAGATGCCACCCGCCAGAAGGAACCCGGTATATTCAAGAAGTGAACCTGTTGTGAAATCCCGGTCGATATTCACGATCATGACTATCAGGACACCGGTGCCGATGGCGGCGGCCCTGTTCCCATAGATATTGAACATCGAAAAGAAGAAACAGAAGAGAAATATTTCGATCACCAGCAGGACCGGGTAGTCGTTGATAAAGCCCGTCAGCAGTGAAACTACAACCATAAAAAGGATGCTGAACAGCATGCCGTTTCGCTTATGAACAACCGGTCCCGGGTTGTCAGGTATACTGGTTGTAATAGCCCCCATAGACACGGCAATACCTGTTTCCAGATGCCCGAGTTGTGAAAGTAACAGCGGCGGAAGCAGGACTCCGGCCGAGATCCTCAGACCGTCTGAAAAGTATTGACTAAAAATGAAATTTTTGATCTCGCGTGTTTGTTTCATGTATTATTGTCAACAACAGCGAATATAGTGGATAGTTGTGCATTGTCTATAGATTCAATGATGATAGACTGTAAAATAGTTTTTCGTAAATGAAACAAAGACAGGATCTGAAAAGTTATGTCTGAAAGGCATGATTCCTGGCTTGTAATTTTAACTTCTTCGGGTCCGTTAACAGGGGTGCATGGCAATTTGCTGAATCATTGTAGTAGGTATGAATGCCTTAGGTTTTTATCTTAATAGATTATAGATTTAATTATTACTTTTACTGCAAATCGATTAGCAATGCATTCAAAAACCTTCACTATTTTACAGAAGAAAAAGAATCAAATTTTAGAGTTATGGTTGAACAACCAGTTGGCGGACGAAGGTCTGAGAGAAGACCTGATCAGCAACCAGGACCTGAGGGCTTCGTCCGAAGAACTTGTTGATGTTCTGGTTTCATCTGCTTCGGATGACAACCTTGAAAATCCAGAGTCTTCAGATTTCGATCCTGTTTTAGAAATTCTGGCAGGGGTTTCTATGACCCGGGCAAGGCAGGGATTTAGTCCCCGGGAAACAGGTTTGTTTGTACTTGGACTTAAGGAAGCTTTATTAACGGTGCTGCAGGAAGAGATGTCTGATTCGCCAGCCGAATTATATACAGAGAGCCTGAAAATAAGCAGATTGTTAGATAGTTTCTCTATTGTTACGTTTGAAACATTTATCAAGGGAAGAGAAGACGTGATCCTCCGGCAGACAGATGAAATTGCAGAGATTTCAACTCCTGTTATCCGGGTTTGGGATGGTATTCTTGCATTGCCTATTATAGGTACACTCGACAGCGCACGCACACAGGTAGTAATGGAAAATCTGCTTCAGGAAATTGTGGAGACAGGCAGCAGTATCGCTATTCTTGATATATCAGGAGTGCCGGCCGTTGATTCGCTTGTAGCCCAGCATTTAATCAAAACGGTAAGTGCTACGCGCTTGATGGGAGCTGAGTGTATAATAAGCGGAATCAGGCCGGAAATTGCCCAGACTATTGTGCACCTGGGAATTGACCTTTCTTCGATCATTACAAAAGCAACTCTGGCGAGTGCCCTGAGATATGCTTTCTCCTCTCTTAATCTGGAAGTAAAAAAAGCAATCAGGGAAAAAGTTAGTATTCGTTAGGTCAGATGGAAAAGATACCTATATTAAGGATGGGCCCATTTCTTCTGGTAACCATCCAGGTCGATTTGTACGACCGGCTTGCATTGACCCTTGAATCAGACCTTGTTCAAATGGTGAACAAGACGGGCGCCAGGGGAGTGCTGATAGATATTTCGGCGGTTGCTATTGTTGACTCTTTTATGGGGCGGATCATCGGCAATATAGCAAGTATGTCTAAAATTCTGGATGCTGAAACGGTTGTTGTGGGAATGCAGCCTGCTGTTGCCATCACGCTTATCGAACTTGGATTGCCTCTTAAAGGAGTTTATACGGCTCTTAATGTTGAAAGAGGAATGGATTTGCTGAAACTGAAAATTCAGGGCAGCGCAGATCATGAAGAAGAGGAGGATGACGAGGATAGCGCCATTTATTCAGAATGATCATTTCTCTATCAAAAGATGTCATGACGATCACCCGCGATCAGGACGTTGTTCCGTTTAGAAACCGGGTAAAAGAAAAGGCTGTAAAGATAAAGATGGGACTGGTGAATCAGACAAAACTCATTACAGCGGCCAGCGAGCTCGTAAGAAACATGTTGAAATACGGAAATGGGGGAGAGACGTATATTGAAATAGTTTCCAGGGGAAGGGATACTGGTATCCGGCTTACATTCAAGGATAAAGGGCCTGGGATTGCTGATATTTCTCTGGCGATGCAGGATGGTTTTTCAACCGGAAAGAGCCTGGGATTGGGTTTACCGGGTACCAGGAGACTGGTAAATGAGTTCGATATTAAAAGTGAGATCGGTAAAGGGACAACCGTTTCAATAATTAAATGGGTTAATGGCTAACGCTACACATGTCAGTTTTCGCGCTGATGACAGAAGTTATTTTTCGATCCTGAAAAAGGAGATCCATTCAAGGGTTACGGAAGCCGGGTATAGCAGCAAAAAAGTTGGAGAGATAGATATCATAGTTTCTGAAATGACCTCTAATCTTTTCAAACATGCTGTAGACGGAGAAATCCTGTTCGGGCTTTTTGATGAAGAAGATGAATATATAGAGATAATAAGCATAGACAATGGCCCGGGGATGGTAGATCCTGCAAAAATGGTTCAGGATGGAGTTTCCACAACCAATACGCTGGGACATGGCTTGGGAAGTATAAAGAGACTATCGGACAGGTTCGATTTGTACAGCCAGAAGGGATGGGGGACAATCGCGTTGAGCCGGATCTATAAAAATGAGGATGGGAAACAAAACAGGAAGCCGGTCGAGTTGAGAGCGGTGGTAGTAGCCAAACCCGGCGAGACCGTGAGTGGTGACGGTTGCTACTACAAAGTTACCCCCGGTTATTTTAAACTGCTTCTTGCTGATGGATTAGGGCATGGCGAAGAGGCAGGTAAGGCTGTGAAGGAAGCTGTTAATGCATTTAAAAGCTGCCCGTTTCATTCACCTGTTGAAATTATCAGGCATATCCATACCTCTATCAGAAAGACAAGAGGCATTGTGGGTACCGTGGTTCTTTATAATTTTGAAAGTAAACGCTGGACAATAGCCGGGGTTGGAAATATTGCAACAAAGATGATCAGTCCCTTTCAGTATAAAAACTATATGGCTTACAATGGCATTATCGGGCATAATATTCCCAATACCATGAAAGAACAGGAATATTCTCTGGATGACTATCAGCAGATCATACTCTGCTCTGACGGGTTAAAAACTCGTTGGGAACCGAGACTCCCTGCTACCGGAAAATATGATCTGTCCCTGCTGGCCGCTACTATTTATAAGGATTATGCAAGGAAAACGGATGATATGTCTATTGTTGTGGGAAAATTGAATTGAACATGAAAGAACTGGTAAGCGTTTCGCTGGAAAATGAGATGGATCTTATTCTTGCCTATAAGAAGGCGATAAAGGTAGCAGAACGGCTGAACCTTACTATTTCTACTCAAACCACCTTTGCAACAGCCGTATCAGAGATTTGCCGCGGAGTTATAGAAAAAACTGATGGCGGGGTTCTTTCTGTGGGAGTGATCAGAGATGAGATACGTTATTCTCTCGCTGCAACTGTAACTTTTGATAATGATGTTATCTACAGCCCGGCTGAGGAGGGCTTTTTATATGCTCAGAAATTATTGCCCCATATTCAGATCATTAATGATCCGGGTAAGACTGTGATCGAGCTGAAGATCGGGCTTCCCAGGTCTTCCAGGATAAATCCCTTACGGGTAAACCAGCTTTTAACGTGGTTCAGGGATGATGAACCCTATACTCCCTATGAGGAGATCAAGCGTAAAAACAATCAGCTGAATCTGAGAGCTGAAGAGAAAGACGAAGAATTAAGGCAGTCAAAAATTATAAACGAGCAAAAGACTGAGTTTATTTCTATTGCCAGTCACGAGCTCAAAACACCTGTTACCATCATCAAGGCATATGCACAGCTTGCACTGGCTGCCGGTAAGGAACATGGTTCTACACTCATGCAGTCTTATCTTAGTAAGATCGAAACACAATCTACCAAACTAACTTTCCTGATTCAGCAATTGCTTGATGTGTCTAAGATTGAAAGCGGAAAATTCGAATACAGAATGGAGCAGGTGGATCTGGACGCTTATTTGCATGAAACTCTTGCCCAGGTTAAACATACTATTCCTAATCATCACCTTACAACAGACCTGACCTGCAACAGAGAAATGAAACTGGATAAGCTGAGGATTGAGCAGGTTCTTTCCAATATCATCGGTAATGCTGCAAAGTATTCTCCGAAGGATAGTACAATTACTCTCAGATCCTATTGCGGCGAAGATAATTTAGTCGTTATCTCTGTGACCGATAGCGGAATCGGAATATCCAGGGAAAACCTGGAAAAGATCTTTGATAAGTTCTTCAGGGATTCTGAAGTTATAAGGAAATATCCGGGACTGGGAATGGGCCTTTATATTTCTTCCAAAATTGTACATGGACATGGCGGCCGTATATGGGCAGAAAGCTCTGTAGGAAACGGAGCTACTTTTTGTTTTTCGCTTCCTGCTTAGCCGCGGGTTCTGCTGGTTCATCTTCGCCTTTCTTTTTCTTTTTAAATAAGTTAAATCCCTTTTTAAAGATTCTTTTAAAAAACGATTCCTTTTTGGGCTTTTCCTCTTCTACTACTTCATCGGGGACGAAAGACGGGCAGTTTAGCAGTGCTTTCAGTTCAGGAGAAACCCCATCGAAACGGCTGAACCTAAATCCTGCGTACTCCTCTGTGCGGGTTAAGTTAATCATAAAGCGTGCCCATACGGGTAAAGCAGTGCGGGCTCCCTGGCCAAGTTCCAGAGACCGGAAATGTACGGCGGGATTTTCTCCGCCTACCCACACTCCGGTGATCAGATCCGGCGTAATTCCTATAAACCAACCGTCAGCCTGATTTTGAGTCGTGCCTGTCTTGCCTGCGATTTCCATCCCGAGTCCATACTTTGTCCGGAGATCTGCTGCGCTTCCTTCGTCAATCACTCCTTTTAATAACTCAATCATAACAGAGGCATTTTGGCTTGATATGGCTTGCTTCAATATAGTTGGGGCTCTTTTTAAGATTACATTATTCTTTGCATCGGTAACAGATGTAATATAGACTGGCTTGAGCGCACGGCCGTTATTAGCGAAGATGCTATAAGCGGATACGAGCTCAAACAAAGACATGGATGCTGTTCCCAGTGCAATAGAAGGCACTTCGGGGATTTCACTTTCAATGCCCATCCGGTGCGCCAGACCGATAGTGGGTTTGATCCCTGTACGCAGTAAGATCTGGGCTGAAACTGTATTAACAGAATGAGCCAAAGCTCCCTTCATACTATATTTCCCTTCGTAAGTGCCACTGGCGTTTTGCGGCGACCAATTCTCATACTGCGGGTAGGAAATCCTTTTATTTTCAAAAAGCTTGCAGGGGTTCATCCCCTTCTCCAGAGCTGCGGCATATACTATGGGCTTAAATGTAGAGCCTGCCTGGCGTTTTGACAATACATGGTCGTATTTGTAAAACTGATGATCTATTCCTCCTACCCAGGCTTTTATATAACCTGTACCAGGTTCTATGGACAGCATACCTGTATTCAGAAAACGCATATAATACCGGATAGAATCCAAAGGGCTCATTCTTCTCTTCTGACTGCCGTTCCAGGTAAATACCTGCATATCTACAGGTTTTTTGAATACTTCCAGTATCTCTGCCCATGATTTTCCCGTTTCAGCAAGTCTTTTGTACCGCACGGACTGGTGTATGGCGGCCTTTACGACGTTGAAATTGTTTCCCCAGGGATTTTTACCGCGCCAATGAGTGAAGAAGCTGGCCTGAAGAGCTGACATTTGTTCCCTGACAGCCTTTTCCGCCTGTTTCTGGATCCTGGAATCAATAGTGGTGTGAATTTTTAATCCATCTGTATACAGGTTATACGGCTCGCCGTCTTCCTTGTGCTGCGAATGGCACCAGATTTCAAGTTCACGCCTTAGTTGTTCCCTGAAATAAGCAGCCATCTCTATCTTTGCTGCCCGCCTTTTCACATTAAGACGAAGCGGAAGATTTTGCAGGGAATCTGAAGTGGCAGGAGGGAGGTAGCCGTACTTTTCCATTTGTCCAAGAACAGCATTTCTGCGCGCCTTCGATTTTTCAGGGTTTCTTACCGGATTATAAGTAGTGTTGGCTTTAAGCATTCCTACCAATACTGCTGCTTCTTCGGTATTAAGTGAACGGGCTTTCTTGTTAAAGAAAATTTCAGATGCTCTTTCTATCCCATAAATGTTGCCGCCCATGGGAACTGTATTCAGGTAGAGTTCAAGAATCTCTTCCTTCGAATAGAGCGACTCCAGGCGGTTTGCGATGATCATCTCCCTGATTTTATTGATAGGAGTACTCAGATACCTGAAATTCTTCCTCGAATAAAGATTTTTCGCGAGCTGCTGACTTAAGGTGCTTCCGCCGCCGGCATCTGCGTCCTGAAGTAACAGCGTTTTAAAAAGAACTCTCATAAGGCTCCTGAAGTCAACACCTTTGTGATGGTAAAACCGAACATCTTCTGTGGCTATGAGCGCTTTTATCAGGTCCTGGGATATCTCTTCGTATTTTACATTTGTTCTGTCCTGGAGAAAATACCGTCCTATCAGCACGCCATCAGCGGTGTAAACCTCCGAGGCGGTGCTGTTTTGTTTAGATTTAAGCTCTGCTTTTGACGGAATAGCCCCAAATACGCCCCAATACACACTCAGGTAAAACGCCAGACAGGAAAGGAGCACCAGGAGAATCATACATCCTGAAAATATCAAAAGGGATCTTATCGAGAAAAGCCGCATTTTATCCAAAGAGGGAAATTAATCAGTTTTCGTTTGCTATTCTTTTACTATTCGGATTTCAGGCTTCCGGGCAGACGATATCCTGTTTGCCTGTTCCTGCAAAATATGAATATAGGAAAAAGAAGTCAAACGATGAACCCGTTATGTGGACAATATAATCCGATGAATTCCTGTTTATACTTCAAGAATGAAAAACGGATACTCGTATCCTGCTTTTCCCAGTATCTGCTTCGCGACGTTGTAAACTTTAACGCCTCCTGAGGTTTCGCCCTCTAACTGCCCTACGTGGGCATGCCCGTGGAATGCGGCAATCACGTTTCGTCTGCTCAGAGGTTCTGCAAGGCGCGAAGATCCTAAGAATGGAAAAATCTGTTCAGGCTCACCTATAACGGTTTCTTTAATCGGGGCATAATGCAAAACTGCGATCTTTTTAATGTTTTCATGCTCCTGATCCAACCGGGCAAGGGCTCTGTCAAGATGCAGGGCTTCATCAACAGCTTCCTGAACAAACGCTTTCATAGCGCCCTCTCCAAACATAGACAGCATGTGTCCGTCGAAACCACCTCCAAATCCTTTTACTCCGGCGAAGCCGATCCCGTGTATGACAATAGCTTCGCCATCCAGGATCGTCATGTTATTGTTTTGAAGGATCTGTCTGATCAGTTTATGTCTTCCTTTTTCAAAATCATGATTGCCAAGTACTCCGATAACAGGAACAGAGCAGGCCTTTAACTCTTCGGCCAGCACTTCAGCCTCGCCTTCATCTCCGGTATCCGTCAGATCTCCGCATATCAGCAGGACATCTGCTTTTTGTGATACTTCTTTAAAGTAATCTGTCCATTTACCTTTATCCGATTCCCTTACATGAACATCGCCTACTGCTGCGATCCTTACTTTCCGGTTTTCTTCCATTTTACACTGTTTTAATGGTCGTGACCTTATAATCCCATTCTTTAATATCTACTTTATATTGTGTCTGATCAATAATCGGGCCTCTGCACACTTTTTCAACAGCGGCGGGGAGATCATATTGTTCATGAGCACGTCTCATCAGCTCGTCGAAAAGCCATTTAGGCAGGATGTCGTGATAATCAGCAGGATAGACGAACTGGAAGATCAGCAGTTGAGCGAGCAGGAGGTGCCAGTGCTGATCAAGCCGGAATAACAGACGTTTCCAGTCGACCTGCCTTCCATACTTCAGAATTATATGATTGATGTCTGCACTATCATACCGTTCCCTGTTCTGAACATAGATCTTACACCATATCAGTTCTTCGGCCGGAAGGAATTTTACGGGAACTCCGGCGAATTCTCCTTCTGTAGCATGTTCGTACCAGGTATCATCGACTGTGCAGATGTTGTTTACCGTATCAAAGATAATATCAATGAAATATTCCCCTTTGAAAACTTTTGCCAGCCACCGCACATCTGTCAGCTGGGTTTCGTATCCCTTTTCAGCAAAGAACTTGAGTATCTTGGGGTATTCACTTGGTTTGCAAAATATGTCAAGATCCTTGGTGTCCCGGTAAAGACCCGTATATTTAAACATAGCAAATGCTCCTCCCAGCATAAAGTTTGCACCGCACTCATGCAGCATTTCAAGCGCTTCCCGGTAAAAGGCGTTTGCTTCCCTCTTTTGTTCTTCAGTTTCTATCATAGAATTATAGGTATCGTGTTTAATCTGTAGGATATAAACTGAAAGATTCACGATATGTTTGAAACAGGCCCGGGAATTGCCGTATCCAAATACCAATTGTGCGAATGTCATTCCATGTTATCTGCTATCTTTGAGGTTCATTAAATTAAAGATGCTTTAGCATGAAAGACTTTAAGAAATACTATATCATTTCAGCGCCACCGGAAGAAGTATATCTGGCTCTGACAACTCCTGCTACTATTCATCTGTGGAGTGGGGAAGAGGCTGAAATGTCGACTGAGCCGGGCTCGGAATTCGCATTGTGGGAAGGAAGCATCTCTGGTAAAAACCTGGAGTTTGAAGAAGGAAAAAAGATTGTGCAGAAATGGTATTTTGGTGATCAGGAAGAAGATTCAATCGTTACGATCAAACTGCATCCTCATAAAAACGGTACTTCTGTAGAACTCAGGCACATTAATATCCCTGACGACGATTATGAAGATATAGTTGACGGGTGGGATTCTTATTATTTCGGGTCCCTGCAGGACTTCTACGGATAATAATAAACAAAGGAGAGCGATGCCCTCCTTTGCCAACTAAAAACCAAATATAAGTGTGCAACTATGGTTAATTACCAACAGCAGCGACAGATTTTAAAGACTGAATTTCTTTTTTCAGTGCTTCAATTTCGGCCTGCTGTTCTTTAATAGATCCAACCAGTACAGGTATTAATGCTTCAAGATCTATATTCTTTACTGATGTTGTCTTAAATGCATTCTTGCCGGCGGGGATCATTTTACTCTCGTTCTTTACCACTTCAGGTAATACTCTCTGAACGTCTTCCGGTATAAAACCATATTGAAGACCGGCAGGAAGATTCAGCTTTTTAATATCTTCCTGTTTATATTTAAATGTCAAGGGCTCGAGCTGAGAGATCTTTGACAATGAATTTGTTATCGGCTGTACATCCGTTCTAAGATCAGTACCTGTTTTTTTTGTTTGAGCTGATAGTGTTCCGGCAGATAGTAAAATTGCCAGTGTAAACGCTCCGACTGTTGTTTTTAATCCCAAAGTGTTCATAATGTTATTATTTGCTAAGGTTATTAAATAATTATCATAAAAAAATTAAGCTACGGGAACGTCAATAACCGGATATCCTGATGATAACTGCTATCACAAGACATCTTCAGACGTTATAGATCACCGGTATTCCGGCAAACCGCTATGCCTGGTCGGGAGGGGGAGTAGGAACAGAAGGATAAAAGAGGGAGTGAGAGAACTGGTCGTTTCTAATATGCAGATCTTCAGAATAATCTACCATAGGTTCGGCTATATTGTAGCCGAACGAACAGTTCCAGTAATCTTTTGAAGACTGTTCCTTAGTCTCAGATTCCTTGTTAGATGTATTTTCGGCATCATCCAGCAAGATATTTTTATTAATGCTGTTATCAGAAAGTATAACAGACATGACAGAAACCTCCGCCTTTTCGAGTATGGCAAAGAGAAAAAGGAAAACAAAAATTTGTTTTATGATCAGCCTCATCTCAATAATTTGGTTCTGTTACTGCGAATTTATAATAAATAATAAATAAGCCGAAATATTGTTTTAGTCATTTCATTAATATGACAGAATGAATAACCTGCTGCTTTCGTAAAAATCAGCAATAGGAGGGCCGGCACATTAGTGCCGCCTCATCAGGATTCGGCTTTTCTGAATTCAGATGTTGTGTGAAAGTCTATTTCGGGGAAATCCCGTTTTGCCAGGTTAATCGCCCAGTCGTTGTCGGCAAGGAAAACAGGATTTCCATCCTTGTCGAAACCAATATGGGAGGCCCTTCTTTGCATGATCTCCTGTAAATGCTTTTTGTCCTTTGATGTTATCCAGCTTGAGCGCGAATAAGAAAGCGGCCGGAAAGCACACTTGGCACCGTACTCGTTCTCCAGCCTGAAATTGATCACTTCAAATTGCAATGCACCTACTGCGCCAATAATCTTTCTGTTCCCCGGCTGCTGAATAAACAACTGGGCAACACCTTCTTCCGTCAATTGCTGAATTCCCTTTTCAAGCTGCTTGGTTTTCATCGGGTCCCTGTTCTCTACTTCCTTGAAAATTTCAGGTGAGAAACTCGGAATTCCTTTGAACTGAAGCTTTTCTCCTTCTGTGAGGGTATCTCCGATTTTGAAGTTGCCGCTATCGTATAAACCCACTACATCGCCGGGCCATGCCTCTTCAACGAGTGTTTTATCATTGGCCATGAAATCCATAGGGTTGGAGAACTTCAGTTTCTTATCCTGTCTGGTATGATAGTAGAATTTATTCCTTTCGAACTTTCCTGAGCAGATCCTGAGGAAGGCGATCCTGTCGCGGTGCTTTGGATCAAGGTTCGCATGGATCTTAAACACAAATCCGGTGAAGTCCTTTTCGTTAGCGAGCACTGTACGCTGCTCTGCGTCGCGGCTGAAGGGACTGGGGGCGATATCGATGAATGTATCCAGTAATTCGCGGATACCGAAGTTATTAATGGCACTTCCGAAAAAAACGGGAGCCAGCAGGCCTTCAAGGTACATTTCCTTGTCGAGCTTACCATAGATGCCTTCAACGAGCTCCAGATCCCCTTTTAATTTGTCGAGTTGTTTTTCCTGAAGATATTGTCCAAGAACCGGGTCGTGGAGATCGGCAGCCTGTATCACAGGTTCACTTATCCTTGTTTTGTCGGCTTCAAACAAGCTTAGCTGGTTGTCGTAAATATTATAAACCCCTTTAAATGTATACCCTTGTCCGATTGGCCATGACTGGGGGCAAACACTTATAGTAAGTTTAGTTTCAAGTTCATCCAGGAGATCAAACGGATCTTTCCCTTCCCTGTCGAGTTTATTAATGAATATGATGACCGGGGTATTTCTCATCCGGCACACTTCCATGAGCTTTTCAGTTTGCTCCTCAACCCCTTTTACGCTGTCTACGACAAGAATTACACTGTCGACAGCAGACAGCGTGCGATAAGTATCCTCTGCAAAGTCTTTGTGCCCCGGAGTGTCGAGGATGTTAACTCTTTTATCTCTGTATTCAAATCCCATTACAGAAGTAGCCACCGAGATTCCTCTCTGCTTTTCAATTTCCATGAAGTCGGAGGTGGTGTTTTGGTTGGCTTTATTTCGCTTTACGGCCCCGGCAGTATTAATGGCTCCGCCAAACAGCAGGAATTTTTCTGTCAGCGTTGTTTTGCCCGCATCGGGGTGGCTAATAATTGCGAAGGTTTTTCTTCTCTCTATTTCGGGATGACGATTCATAATTAAACTGCAATGAATGACACTTCTGCCGAAGAAGCAGGTATGAGCATTCTTCAATTTGCGGCTGCAAAGATAGTGCTTTTAAGCTGTAATTCATAGATCTGAATGCGGCATCGCATCCGGACTGCTTAGAACAGAGTAGGGGGGGCGCCTGGTTTCATCTTACCCAAATGGCGGTAAGCAGATTCGGTCACCTCGCGGCCCCTTGATGTCCGCATCAGAAATCCCTCCTGTATCAGAAAAGGTTCATAAACCTCTTCAATGGTTCCTTCATCTTCTCCCACTGCCGTTGCGATCGTTTTTACTCCTACCGGGCCACCCTTAAATTTGTCGATAATGGTTAAGAGGATCTTGTTGTCCATCTCGTCCAGGCCATGTTCATCTACATTGAGGGCATTAAGAGCATATTTCGCGATCTCGGTATCAATCTTTCCGTTTCCCTTGATTTGCGCAAAGTCCCGCGTTCTTCTGAGCAGTGCATTTGCTATACGGGGTGTACCCCTGCTGCGGCGGGCAATTTCGTAAGCTCCCTCTTCCGTTATTGGCGTGCGCAGGATAGATGACGAACGCAGCACAATAGTTGTGAGGAGTTTAGCGTCATAATACTCAAGTCGTGAATTAATTCCGAAACGGGCGCGGAGCGGAGCGGTCAGAAGCCCCGAGCGGGTGGTGGCACCTACCAGTGTAAAGGGATTCAGTGAAATCTGAACCGAACGTGCATTTGGCCCTGTCTCCAGCATAATATCAATCTTGAAATCCTCCATAGCCGAGTACAGGTATTCCTCGACGAGAGGACTCAGGCGGTGAATTTCATCGATAAACAAGATATCGCCGGCCTCCAGATTGGTTAATAAGCCGGCCAGGTCACCAGGCTTATCAAGCACGGGCCCAGATGTGATCTTTATTCCGACCCCCATTTCATTGGCAATGATATGAGAGAGAGTTGTCTTACCCAATCCCGGAGGGCCGTGCAGCAGAACGTGATCCAGCGCTTCTCCTCTTAATTTTGCTGCCTGCACAAATACCCTGAGATTTTCGAGTATCTTATGCTGGCCTGTAAAATCTTCAAAGGCTTGCGGGCGGAGTACTTTTTCAATCTCCCGGTCGGCGGGGCTCAACCTTTCAGCTTCGGGATCTAAATTCTCGTTCAACATTCCGCAAAACTACAAAAAAATAAGCCCGTCACCCGGGCCTATTTTCTTGTTGTTAACTGAGGGAAAAAGAACGATTGTAATGTTTTTTCAGGTAAGATGTATTGTTTTTCAGGTAAATTTCTTAGTTAAATTCCCGCCGTCACGCTACCAGAAGATCGGTATTTACGTCCGGGGTAAATTTAGTGATGCTGTTACTTCGTGTTGTTTTTAGTGTGTTTAGCTCTGTAGAAAGAATGGCTAAAAGCATTCTGTCAAACTCCTCGCTCATTGTGATGATGTGTGAATTGTCTTGCATTTTCATAGCCGGTATTATTAGGTTGAGTTGAATTATTAATTATCGTTGTCAGTATCAGAGAGATTGTTTTTTCTTTGTTCGGCTTCTTTTTTTTGCCGCTCCAGTTGTTCAATATCTCTCAAATCGGAAGCCTGCTCCGGATTAGACGGGTTCTCCCACGTCTGCTCCTCTTTTTCGCCTCCTTTTTCTTCCTTTGGAATCACTATCTTATTTGCAGCAATCATACTGTATCTGTTTTCTGAACGAATAAATGCCAATACTATACCAGTCTTCTTAAAAGATGCATCAAAATAGTTAGATATGCTGGAAAAGAGGGGTTTCCGCATGTTAAATGATTAAAAGAAGCAACGAGCAGATTCTTGAAAATGTAAGAAATGCAATACATTTCTGTATTTAAAGGGCGACACTACGGCTCTCCGGATACAGAACTAAGTGTTTGGAGAATACTGAAGATAAAATATGTACAGGGGACTATGAGGCTCCGCCTCTTTCCCAAATAATAGAATAAAAGTTTATTTTTGTCTGATAACCCTGCCGGCTGCATAAAGGTTCCGGTTCGTTTCCGGGGTGATAATATTTAGAATATGGCTGAAAATATAAATTACAGTGAAGATAGTATCCGTTCCCTTGACTGGAAAGAGCATATCCGGCTCAGGCCTGGTATGTACATCGGAAAGCTGGGTGACGGATCTGCGTACGACGATGGAATTTATGTTCTGTTAAAGGAAATTATAGATAACTCGATTGACGAGTTTGTAATGGGGGCCGGACGAACGATAGAGGTGAGCATTTCGGAACATAAAGTTTCTGTGAGGGATTATGGAAGAGGCATTCCCCTTGGTAAAGTGATTGATTGCGTATCGAAGATCAATACCGGCGGAAAGTACGACTCAAAGGCTTTTCAGAAGTCGGTTGGTTTGAACGGAGTCGGAACGAAGGCTGTAAATGCTCTGTCAGCAAATTTTACAGTCCAGTCTTACAGGGATGGCAGAACCAAGATTGCCGAATTTAATAAAGGGGAATTAATAAGAGAAGAGGCAGAAAAGGATACTACCCAGCGCAACGGAACGGCTATTACTTTTATTCCGGATGATTCTATATTCAGACATTTTCGGTTTATCCCCGAATTCGTTGAAAATATGATCTGGAATTATGTGTTTCTGAATGCAGGGCTGACGATTAGTTTTAATGGCCAGAAGTATTTTTCGGAGAAAGGATTACACGATCTCCTTCTGAAGAATACAGATGCAGAGCATATTCGCTACCCGATCATTCATCTTAAGGGTGAGGATATTGAAATCGCCATGACGCACAGTCAGCAATATGGCGAAGAATATTATTCTTTTGTCAACGGTCAGCATACCACGCAGGGAGGGACACATCAGGCAGCGTTCCGCGAGGCGGTTGTGAAAACTATCCGCGAAAGGTTTAAAAAGGAATTCGATGCCTCCGATATCCGGGCTTCCATCGTCGCTGCTGTTTCGGTCAGGGTACAGGAGCCGGTATTTGAATCTCAGACTAAAACTAAGCTCGGATCTCTTAACGTTGGTCCCGATGGTCCGTCTGTAAGGGCGTTTGTCAATGATTTTGTTAAGAAGGAACTGGATGACTACCTGCTTAAAAATCCGGAAACCGCAGATGCGCTTCTGAAACGGATTCTTCAGTCGGAGCGGGAAAGAAAGGATATTGCAGGAATAAAAAAGCTGGCAAATGAACGGGCAAAGAAAGCTTCATTGCACAACCGGAAACTGAGAGACTGCAAAATTCATTTTGACGATAATCACGAGAGGAAACAGGAGACCACTTTATTCATCACCGAAGGGGATTCTGCCAGTGGCTCTATTACAAAATCAAGGGACGTAATGACGCAGGCTGTTTTCAGTCTGAAAGGAAAGCCTCTCAATTGTTTCGGACTTACAAAGAAGGTAGTTTATGAGAACGAAGAATTTAACCTTCTTCAGCATGCACTTAGTATTGAGGACGGACTTGAGGCGCTGAGGTATAACAATATTGTGATCGCGACCGATGCCGATGTGGACGGAATGCATATCCGCCTGCTGATGATGACGTTTTTCCTGCAATTCTTCCCCGACCTGGTTAAAGCAGGTCACGTCTCTATTCTTCAGACGCCGCTTTTCAGGGTGCGGAATAAAAAGGAAACCATTTATTGCTATAGCGAGGAAGAGAAACAGAATGCGATCAGTAGACTTGGAGCAAAACCTGAAATCACCAGGTTTAAAGGACTCGGTGAAATATCACCCGATGAATTTGGCTTGTTTATAGGAAAGGATATGAGGCTGGATCCGGTGATCCTTAAAGAAGCTAATATTCATGCGCTGCTGGAGTATTTCATGGGAAAGAACACACCCGACAGGCAACAGCATATTGTACGGAATTTGCGGGTTGAAAAAGATGACGCTCAAACAGCAGCTTTAAAGGAAACTACGGAGGAGGAAACTGCGGCCTGATAAGCTTTTCTCAATTTACTTAATAAATGCTGGTTCCTTAAAAGATGCAATATGACGATTTGGGAACCAGCACTTACTAAAATATAGTCTTTCTTAATAATAGTAAGCTACTCCCGTTTTTATAGCTTGCTTAATTCCGAATCCATCGCTTTTATCTGATAAGAGAAGGACAAATGGAGCTTTCATTTCAGCAGCTGCCTCTCTTATTCTTCTTGAAGCTTTTTTATCAGCAGATCCGGCAGTATTGTAGGATAGTAACCCCGATGTCTTACCTTTCACTGCTTCTCCTTTTTTGAGGCCAACTATCTGTGATTTATCTGTAAGGACTTCAACTTTCTCCCAATCGTCTTTCCCCGAGATCTCTATTTTTTCTGATATCTCTTCTTTTCGTCCGCTACTGTAGTTAATGTAAGATACAGCGAATTTACTCACTGTTTGTTCAGCTTCTTCGCCCGGGTACTTAAAGATGACAGTAGTCTCACCAACGCGTATCACTTTAACTTCGAGTTTTTCCCCATTGTGCTTGACAAGCTGATCAATGGATTTGATTTCCTGACCAAATGAAAGAGTTGTTAAAAAGACGGCAACAATTAAAATAAAAGTTTGTTTCATATGTTTTTTTGCCGATAAAACTACAATCTTTTTTTATACAAATAGCCGTTTTTTTTAGACCGCAGGCAAATATTATAAGTTTTATAAAAAATCATAAAAAATGGCGGGTTATTCATCCGCCATTTTCAATGTCCATGAACATATGCAGAATTTAATTGAACACGCTGGAAACATTCGTAATTTTCCATCCACTGTTGGTGTGGGTGATGGTGACGTAATTCGTTCTTGTGAATACGTCATATACCATGGTTACCTTAACAATAGATTGAGAATCATTTTGTTCAACAATCGAGTAATTGGTCCTGCAATTCTGCTGCATGTTTTCAGAACCTTTCAGGGAGCTGAGCATCTGGCCGCGGTTAAGATTGATGATTTTCTGACCCTGGGTCAACGTAAATTTCACATCGTTGTCCAGCACTTCGCTGAAGTCTTTAATCTTCCCCTGCGTCATTGCGTCAATGTAAGTTTGTACAGCATAATTCATGGTGAGCTTCTGATCTTTGGCACCATCGTCTTTAGAAAATGCGTTGAATGAGAATGTTATACAGAATGCAAGAATTATAGTTTTTAAAGCTTTCATAATACTTAATTTTTAGGTGTTAGTCTTTATTAATAAAACACACCGGAAAGCTCAAAAGTTGCTGTTTTGCATACATGAAAGCACTTTTAGTAATTGTTTAATCCAGAATAGGTCCTGTTAGATTTCATTTAAGAAATCGGGCTAAAAGCTCCGTTTCTGCACGTGGAATTCACAATAAATGATATTTTTATATTGTGACTAAAATCACTTATTTGACTTTATTGGATGTTAGGGGCCTGTTTTGCGAAATTTTCTTCTTTTTTTCCTGTCTTTCGCAGGATTATGTTAGTTGAAGGCAGAAGATATGCTGGTTAGTTTCCACCCTTTTTTCGTTTGCGCAATAGTCACATAATTGGTACGTGCAAAAGTGTCGTAGGTAAAGACCACTTTGTAAATCGCCTGTGATGTATTCTGTTCAACCAGTGAATATTTTACATCACAATTCTGCCGCAGATTTTCTGAAGCTTTCAATTGGTCAAGCATCTCACTCCGGTTAAAGTTCATGATTTTTTCTCCGTGTGTAACCGTGTATTTGACATCAGAGTCCAGTACTTCGGCCAAAGGTTTTACTTTACCCAGAGAGATCGCATCCACATAAGTTTTGATGGCGTAATCCATGGTAAGTTTCAGGTCTTTTGTTGATTCATCTTTTACAAAAGAGCTTAAAGAGAATACCAGGCAGATTGCTGCGATTAAAGAAGCTAACTTTTTCATAGTCGTAATTTTTGGGTTGTTTATATCCAATAGACGACGATGAAAATCAACTGTTACAGCATATCGCTGATTTTAGTGATCCTTAACAGAATTTTAACATTCACTGCTCAGGACTACCGGATCACTGTCTTTTTTCAAAATAGATACTCAATTGTTCTTCAACCAGTTCACCCATGCTCCGGCATTTGTAGAATGATTCACGGCGATGGTGTTCTGCCAGTTCTGCTGCCAGCCGTCTGACTTTCGGTTCAGGGGATATTTCCTGTATCTTCATTACTTCAAGGAGGTCCCGGAGACGGTAGTGCACAAGGCGCATCCTGTTATAGATCAAGCTTCTTTCTTCCTCCTGGTATTGCCGCATCGTGGCCTTGTCCATATGTTTCATGCCGAGCATGACCAGCTTATTGTTTTCTTTGAAAAAATGGGGAAGGTAAAAGTTTTTCCTGCCTTCATACGATTGCTGGTCAAAGTCGATGGCCCGCATCCTGTATTGGTTTCCTTCAATATCAGGAGTTATATGCACAACGTAATTATAGGATCGCATGTCGCCCAGCAGCCTGATAAAACAGCGCTCATTAAACTTGACGAACTCTTTACAGATACGGATCTGATTGAACTTTGAGGTATTTATCCGCTGTTTAATAAAGATATCACCCGGCAATCCCGATATATGCTCCTCAATAAGCGTTGTTCCATCTGTCAGGTAGGTGATCCGGTTAGGGGATAAAATATGTTCAAGCTCCAGGCCATATACCCTGGAAGCGTCAGCTATCTTCACATAGATATAATCATAATTGTCATTAAACCGGTTTATGACCCTTATTCTGAATGGTTTTGAATTTCCAAAGGTACAATAGTCAATCTGAGCGATGGTTAGATTTTCTGCTACCTGAACATCTCCGTCAGCACACATCAATACATAGATGTTTACCAGGGCCGGAAAGAGTTCGTTCATTTCGTGCTCGGAATAGTACACGGTTTGCCATAAGGTGTCATTCCCGTTTTTGTCTAAAAGCGGGATGCTCATCTGAAAACGAAGGAGGTCGGAATATTGGACCGGCAGCTTTATTTGTCTGTTATACTTTACCAGGTAATCTTTTAACGGATCAATGATCGGGTAAAAGAACTTTTTTCTTGATGGGACATCTTTTCTAGTTTCGTATTCAGCCATGTAATAAATGTTTTATAAAGTATCTGTATTATGAAGGCCTGTCAGGGCTGGCTGCTCACCGGCGCCAGACTATGTACAGAAAACCCGGAGGCAGGCAGGTAGCGGTATGTCAGGGGGCCTATTTTAAAACAACCTCTGTAGCTCCGTATCCGAATCTTTCTTTCCTGGCATCCATGAATGTTCTCACCTGCGGGTTTTTTCCGAGCTTTTTATGTATTTCCAGGCGAAGAACGCCGTTTCCCACGCCATGAATAAACACAATGGAGGGAAGCTTATGTACAATGGCAGCATCCAGTGTTCTTTTAAATACTTCCAATTGGGCTTTGAGGATTTCAGTGTTATTCAGGAACTGGTAATCATCACGGATCTTTTCGATATGGAGATCAACCTCCCGGGCAGG
>NZ_QEAS01000009.1:213987-218550 GCF_003130405.1 Pararcticibacter amylolyticus | reverse complement strand
AAAGAAACTCTCTTTCAGTTTTTCAGGATCTACAACAAGATCCTCTTCATCCAGACGTATGATCCATGCGTCCTGCTTAAGCTGTTCCACTCTTTTTTTAGCCCCTGCAAAATCTTTTGCCCTGAACTTCTCACTGACAGTCACAGGATCCGGAAGTTTAATATTCCCGGTAGTAAAATACATTATTTGGATCTCAAAAGAAGGCCATTGATCGAGTTCAGACAAAGAGGCTGTAAATACCCTTGTTGCGGATGCCGGATTAATGATGCCGGCGAACTCTCCTTTGAAGTCTTTTCCTTTCGCTGTTGTAAGCGTGGTGAGTAATTGAAAAGAGGTGTCATTGACCAGATGGAAATAAACAACCGACCCTTTTCTCTGATCGGGTATCATTGCAAGATAAATTCCTTTGGTTTCAAAATTTCCTGGTATCGGGGACGAGCCTGCCGCATTTGTTTCTGCGGATGGGTCGTTGTAAACATGTCCGTGAACACGGGTAACTTTGCTGGCAGGTACGGGAATCTCAAAGTCGTCATCACCTGTTACTCCAATCATTTCATCATTGAAAATACGGGTAATATATCCTTCTCTCTTCTCGTCAACAAAACGTACGAACTCACCTAATTTGTAATCCATTTTAATGTCTTTTTTGCTTCAAATTGCGTTTCCGGCCCAATGAAGCAAAGCTAATCAAATTTCTTTATGTACTTTCGGACTTGTGTTGAAGATTGCATTTGATCCGTCCTATTCCCATCTACTGCCGGAAGGCCACAGGTTTCCGATGCTGAAGTATGAGTTAATACCGGGGCAGTTATTATACGAAGGACTCATTACCGGGCAAAATCTTTTTTCTCCTGCCAGAGTCGCTGAAGAAATCATTCTCCTGACGCATAGCAGGAAATATTGGGAAGATCTCCGGGACCTTACTCTGAGCCCGCGTGAGATTCGCCGGACGGGCTTCCCCCTTTCCAAATCCCTTGTCGACCGGGAGGTCACTATTGTCCAGGGAACTATTGATGCCTGCCTCTATGCAATTGATTACGGCATTGCATTTAATGTTGCCGGTGGGACACATCACGCTGGATACGACTGGGGAGAAGGTTTCTGTCTCCTTAACGATCAGGCCGTTGCGGCCAATTATTTGTTGAATACGGGAAAAGCCGTTTCCGTTCTGATAATAGACCTCGACGTTCACCAGGGAAATGGTACCGCGCAGATTTTTGAAGAAAACCCTTCTGTGTTTACCTTTTCTATGCATGCCGGGAAGAATTTCCCTTTCAGAAAAGAACGGTCTGACCTCGACATCGCGTTATCACAGGGAGTGGGCGATGAGGAGTATCTCTCTGTTCTGAGCGATACGCTTCCGAAGTTGTTCAGGGAAGCAGTTCCGGATTTCGTTTTCTATCTTTCCGGAGTTGACGTGCTGGAAAGCGATAAGCTCGGGCATCTTTCCTTGACCCGGGAGGGATGCAGGGAGCGCGACAGGATGGTATTTCAACACTGCAAAGAACGTGGAGTTCCTGTAGAAGTCAGTATGGGAGGAGGCTATTCCCCGAAGATTTCAGATATCGTTGAAGCTCATTGCAACACTTTCAGGGTTGCCCATGAGCTATATTTTTAGATAAATCAGGAATAATCTCCGGCGCCGAATATCTTTTTACAGGTGTAGCTGTAACGCTGGAAGAGCAGGAGGGAGGAGGCTAACAGCCCGAGCGTAAGTCCGCACCATATACCATTTGCTCCCCAGTTGGTATAAATTCCCAACAGCCATGCCAGCGGCAGTCCGATTACCCAATAGGCAATAAATGTTATGAGCGTAGGAACGTTAACATCGCCCATACCTCTTAAAATTCCCAGTCCCACAACCTGTGCTCCGTCAAACAGCTGAAAGAGCCCCGCGATAAGAAGCAATTGAGCGGATACTGCGATCACCGCTGTATCAGATGTATAGATCCAGGGCAGAAAACGATTGAAAGCCACGAAGATCAATCCTGTGAAAAACATGAAGACCAGTACAATATGGTAGCTGGCATTTGCCGAGAGCCGTAATTGTTTGTAATCCTGGCGCCCAAAGTTATTTCCGGTATGAATGGTGGCAGCAGCCGATATTCCGCTGGCCATCATGTATGTCATAGAGGCAAGACTGATGGCTACCTGATGGGCGGCCTGCTTTACAGCTCCCAGGGTACCCATCAAAATGGCCGCTCCGCTGAAGGCGCTCACTTCGAATGTATATTGCAGTGCTACAGGGCCGCCGATCTTCAGTATCCGGAGAGACCGGCCGCGGTCTGCTTTTTTAAGAGTAAATGCACGAAGGTGAGTCTTAAAGTTCTTCGACCTGAATACATACAAACCCATTACCATGGCCATGATAGTCCGGTCGATTAAAGTGCTCCATCCAACCCCCTTTACGCCCATTGGCTCAATGCCGAACAAGCCTTTAACAAAGGTTATTCCCAGGCATATATTAATGATATTTCCTGCGATAGAAATCACCATCGCCTGTCTCGTAAATCCCAGCCCTTCTGCAAACTGTTTAAAAGTATTAAAAAGCATGAGCGGAATGATCGATATACCCAGCAAGCCCAGATATGGTTTTGCCTGGCGTACAACCTCCTGATCCTGCCCCAGATCACCTATTATAAGAAGCAAACCAAAATAAATAATGATGAATAATACAAACCCGGTGATCGTGTTTATAATCAGACTGCTGCTGAAGAGTTTGCCGCATTCGTCGTAGTTCTTTTTGCCATTTTCCTGGGCAATAAGAGGCGTTAGGCCATAGGCTATACCAATACCGGCCACCATGATAATCGTAAAAACACTGTTTACAAGGGAAACCGCCGCTAATGATACGGTACCTGCGAAGTGACCGACGATCACACTGTCAGCGGTGTGCACAAGAGTATGCCCCAACTGCGAGATAACCACAGGGACGGCGAGCTTTAAGTTACTTCTGTAATACTGGAAATATTTGCTGGTTCCAAACATAGGGGATGCAAAGATAAGGCATTTCAGGATACAAAGCAGAATGCCTGCCTATGAGCTTGCTGAAGTCAGGATGAAACAGGTTTATCCACGGGGATGGAAAAATAGAAAGTGGATCCTTTTCCGGGTTCGCTCTCTACGCCATAAGTGCCCTTGTGAAATTTGATGATAACCGAACAGATATAAAGACTTATACCAAGGCCCTGAAACTCGTTGTATGAGTCTTCCGCCCGGTAAAATTTCTGAAAAAGCCTTGGCATTTTTTCGGGGGAAATGCCAACTCCCGTATCTCTCACTTTGATAGTTAAAATTCCGTTGCTGACAGAAACTTCAAGAAAAATATCTTTTGAGACCTGTGAGTATTTTGCCGCGTTAAAGAGGAAATCAAGAACAACCTGTTCTAATTTGTTTTGGTCTCCATAGAGCGTCTCAGGTAAGTCTCCCGATAGTATGATATGGTATTCCGGATAGATAGTCGCAAACACTTCCGAGATATTTGTTATAGCTTCGGTTCCGCTGAAATAGGTAAATGAGAACTTTATTTTACCAGCCTCTATATTGGTGAGGTCGAGAAGTCCGTCTACCAGGAGGTTTAGCTTTTCGAGTTGTGTCTCAGTTCTTTGCAGATATTTTAAATTTTCCTCAGCTTTCTGCTGGTTGCTTATCATCTTTTTTAAAAGTTGAGCATATCCTTTGGCGCGTGTCAGAGGTGTTTTCAATTCATGACTCGCAATGCTCAGGAACTCATCTTTCCTCTTTTCAGCTGCTTTTCTTACTTCTATCTCCTTTTCCAGTTCCGCCTTTACAGTCTTAAGTTCCTGGTTTTGCTGCGAAAGCCTATAAAGATTCTTTACCTTAAGGAGCAGGATATCCGGATCCATTGGTTTGGTAACATAGTCGTATCCTCCCGTGAGATAGCCTTTAGTGATAAATTCCTTGGTTGTGTTAACGGCAGAAAGAAAAATGACAGGTATGTCTCTAGCTTTACTAAAACCCGACAGTGCTTCTGCTACTTCAAACCCATCCATCCCCGGCATCTGAACATCCAGTATAATCAGGGAGTAATTATTCCTGAGAACCTTTTTTAATGCTTCTTCTCCCGAGCGGGCTTCATCGACTTTGAAGTCGTTTAGTTCCAGTATTTTTCGTAATCCAAGTAAATTTTCAGCAAGATCATCAACAATTAATACCATTCAGAATGCATCCTTTCTTAATTCAACGGGTTGATACACTCTTAAGTGCGTTCGTTACTGAAACACATATTTTCGCTAAATGTTGTAATTATTATGATAAATGACAAAAGCCTCTCTTGTCAGAGAGGCTTTTGAAAGGTTGCGTTAATTGTAAAATGAGAATAAGCATCCCTGTTTAACAGGGCAGATGTTAGAATATCTTAGTTCACTTTAGTCGTATCGGTAGGAGTACTTGTTGTATCGGCCGGAGTCTCGGTGGTATCTTTTTTAGTGGTATCCTGCCAGGTAACACTGTCTTTTGATATAGTTGTATGATGGTTTGTAGTACTAAATGCTGTAACTCCTGCGAATGCTAATATAGCTGCTGAAAACAATACCTTTTTCA
>NZ_QEAS01000009.1:199093-213945 GCF_003130405.1 Pararcticibacter amylolyticus | reverse complement strand
GATGTATAGTAGATAAGAATAACTATGCCATAAAGATGTATTCTGTGTAACTTATTGTAATACAGTTGTTTGTTGTGGTTTGTCGGATTCGAACTTCCTTTTTTAATGTAGAAAGTACCAACACTGTGTCGAATAGTTGTTCTCTTTATCTAGCTTTCTTTGATCTTAAGGCTTGGTGAGTCACCGCTTTACAATCTGTTTTAAAATTACCTTGTTATGAAACTAAATAATTTGCAATTATCTAAGTTTGCCGGCCGATGAAAAACACTCCAGAAGAACAAAGCTCTGAAATTTCAAAACCAAAGCTTACAAAATTAAATTTGTGGCTTATGGCGTCGGCTTCGGGGCTTGTAGTTGCAAACAATTATTATAACCAGCCCCTTCTCGGGAAAATAGCACAAACTTTTCAGATCTCCGAGGCGCGGGCTTCTTCTGTTGCCATGCTTACCCAGATCGGATATGCTGTCGGGTTATTGTTTATCATACCGCTTGGAGATATGATGAGACGAAAACGCTTGATCCTGATTGATTTCGTCCTGATCCTTTTAGCGCTTTTACTTGCGTCTTTTGCTCCCGGTATTCACGTATTAATGTTCGCGAGTTTTCTTATAGGGGTAACATCTGTTGTCCCCCAGCTATTTGTGCCGATGGCAGCACACCTTGCTGATGCCGGAGAACGTGGCAAGGCAATTGGTACGGTTATGAGCGGCTTACTTATAGGGATCCTCTGCTCCCGGACGATCAGCGGTGTGGTGGGAGAACACTTAGGATGGCGTGCCATGTTTATGATCGCGGCTGTTATCATGGTTATTTTATGGTTTGCTTTGTGGTTATTGCTTCCCGAAGTACATCCGGAATATAAAGGCTCATACAAACAGCTGATGCTGTCGCTTGTTAAATACATCAGGACAGAACCGGCTCTCCGGATCGCATCTGTTAGAGGTGCACTTAGCTTCGCGGGCTTCGGGGCGTTCTGGACCACCCTTGTTTTTTTATTGAACGGTCCTCCGTTTTACCAGGGGAGTGATATTGCGGGGGCCTTCGGCCTTATAGGGGCAGGAGGTGCGCTTGCTGCTTCAGTAGTGGGCAGGATCAGCGATAGAATGGATAAAACAAAACTTATTACCATTACCCTGGTCATGATTGTGCTGTCATGGGTGATCTTCGGGATTTCTTCTGCCAGTATAGCCGGCCTTATAATCGGCGTCATTCTTCTTGACCTGGGGCTGCAATCTACCCATATTGCTAATCAGACGATCATCTTTGCCCTCCATCCGGAAGCGAGAAACCGCCTGAATACCGTATACATGGTTTCTTATTTTATAGGCGGGGCGTCGGGAACTTTTTTTGCCGGTCTTGCCTGGACAAACTGGAAATGGCTGGGTGTAACAGGCGTTGGACTGAGCGTGAGTTTACTTGCTTTACTGGTCCATTTATTCCCGCTGGTTACAAATCGGAAAACCCGCGGACATAATTCCTGAAACGCTTGTTTGTTCGGGAAAATTGTCTATATTTGCACCTCATTTTATAAAAATTATTAAATAACTAACAATGTACGCAATAGTAAATATAGCCGGACAGCAATTCAAGGTTGCAAAAGACCAGTATATCTTTGTACACCGCTTACAGGGAGATGAAGGCGCTAGTATTGAATTTGACAATGTATTGTTAGCTGCGGACGGTAGTAATATCAAAGTAGGTGCTGATGCACTGAACGGAGCTAAAGTTTCGGCTAAGATCGTGTCTCATTTAAAGGGTGACAAGGTAATCGTTTTCAAGAAAAAACGCCGTAAAGGTTACAAGAAAAGAAACGGTCACCGTCAGCAGTTCACTAAAATTGAAATTACCGGAATCTCTCTCTAAGATATCCCCGGCAAAGAAAAAGAGTATTAACCTGAATTGATTTTTAATTAGTTCAAAAAGATAAAAAAAGATGGCACATAAGAAAGGTGTTGGTAGTTCCAAGAACGGTCGCGAGTCGCATAGTAAACGTTTAGGTATCAAAATTTTCGGTGGTCAGAATGCGATTGCAGGAAACATCATCGTACGTCAGCGTGGCACTAAACACCATCCTGATAAGAATGTTGGCCTTGGTAAGGATCATACATTATTCGCTTTGGTAGACGGACAAGTAGTGTTCAGAAAGAAAGCAGATAACAAGTCGTATGTATCTATCGTTCCTGTTGCTACAGAAGCTGCTCCTGCTGTAACTGAATAAACAGAGAATATAAAACATAAAAAAAGCGCCGTTTTCGTAAATGGCGCTTTTTTTATGCTTCAATTTTTATCCGGCACCCGCCGGCGGTTTATGCTAATTCTCCCTGATCAGTAGTTGATCAGCAAATCCTCTCAAAACCAGTTTCCTTTCGGAAGGGACATTGATCTTTTCCAGGTGGGAAAGCGCCTGTTCCGCAAAATGGCTCATTTCCTTTTCAGCAAGTTGTCTTACGCCCAAACGATTATAGATATCTGTTACGGATTTTATTTTGGCTTCAGTTTCCGGATCTTCTGAGTTCAGCCAGTAATGGAGTTCCTCAGCATCCAGTCCCTCAGCAATTTCAAGAGCTTTGATAAGAAGGAAGGTTTTTTTATTGGAAATAATATCTCCGCCTACTTGCTTGCCAAACTTTTCAGGATCTCCGTAAATGTCCAGGATATCATCCTGTAGCTGGAATGCAATACCCAGGTTTTCACCGAACTTATAGAGATAAGAAGAAAACTGATCGTCGGCATTGCCAATTAACGCCCCTATTTTTAAACTGCATCCCAGAAGGACCGCCGTTTTTAAGCGGATCATTTCGATGTAGTCGGGGATAGTCACGCTATCAGAGACCTCGAAATTCATATCGGTCTGCTGGCCTTCGCATACGCCGGACGCCGTCTCGCTGAAGATATCCAGAACTTTGCGGAGTATTGTATCGTCAACAAGAGTGATCAGTTTATAGGCCTCTACCAGCATCACGTCGCCCGACAGGATGGCAACGTTTTCATTCCATTTAGTATGCACTGTTTGCCTTCCCCTGCGCAATGGAGCACGATCCATAATATCGTCGTGCATAAGCGTGAAATTATGGAACATCTCTATGCCCAGCGCAGGCTGAAGAGCTTTAATAACGCTGCCTTCAAACAAATCGCAGGCCATCAGTACCAGCGCCGGGCGCATCCGTTTGCCTCCCAGCGACATGATGTATTGAATCGGGTCATAAAGTTCGGACGGAGATAACGGATAATGTTTTTCTGCAATCTCTTTATTAATTAAATCCTGTAGTTGCTCTGGTGTGTACATAATGTGATGGCGAAAATAAGAAAAAATGCTTGTTGGCTTTCATCTGCCTGATTTAACCCGCGCCTTAATTTCCGTTAGGATTATTTGACGGCCTGGGAGATGATACCAGCGTAAAGTCAATCTGACGCTTTCCGAGATCTACTTTTTTAACCAGGATCCTTACTTCATCACCCAACTGATATATTTTCTTTTTTCGCTGGCCTATGATACAATAGTTTTTCTCATCCAGCACATAGAAGTCGTCGGTTATGTCACGCAGGCGAACCATTCCCTCACATTTATTTTCAACGATCTCGACATACATGCCCCATTCTGTAACACCTGAAATAATCCCGTCATACTCTCTGCCGATATTCTCTTCCAGGTATTCAGCCTGCTTATACTTCACGGATGCCCGTTCAGCATCGGCAGCTTTCTTTTCCATCTGGGAGGCGTGAAGACATATTTTCTCATATTCTTCTTCATTTACCGATTTGCCCCCTTCCAGGTAAAGCTCCAGCAGTCTGTGCGCCATCACATCCGGGTAGCGGCGGATCGGAGAAGTGAAATGGGTATAATAGTCAAACGCCAGGCCATAGTGGCTTGACTTTTTTGTGGTATAAATGGCTTTTGCCATCGAACGGATTGCCAGGTGCGTCAGCACGTTCTGTTCTTTTTTTCCTTCGACATCTTCCATCAGGAAGTTCAGCGAGCGTGCAATTTCCTTGTCCGATTTGGTGTTGATCTTATAGCCGAATCTTGCAGCGAACTGCGCGAAGCCGAGCAGCGTTTCCTGGTTGGGCGCGTCGTGAGATCGGTATACAAACGTGAGCTTTTTCTTGCCCCGTCCTTTCTTAGCCACAAACTCTGCCACTTTCCGGTTTGCCAGGAGCATAAAATCTTCGATCAGCTTATGTGCATCTTTTCTCTCTTTTACATACACACCGACAGGCTTTCCCGCTTCGTCCAGCTTAAATTTAACTTCAGTAGTTTCAAAACTGATCGCCCCCTGTTTAAATTTACGTTCCCTCAGCTTATAAGCTAATTGATTCAGAATGTCAATTTCTGATTTTAACTCGTGTGAATTTCCTTCAATAACCTCCTGGGCCTCTTCATATGAAAAGCGCCTGTCGGAGTGTATGATAGTTTTTCCGAACCACTGCTCGGCAATATTTGCATCTTTATCAAGTTCAAACACCGCTGAGAAACATAGTTTATCCTCCTTCGGACGAAGTGAACATACCCCATTCGACAGGCGTTCAGGAAGCATCGGGATCACACGATCAACCAGATAAACTGAAGTACCCCTGTCGAAAGCTTCTTTGTCAAGCGGCGTCCCGGGTGACACGTAATGTGAAACATCCGCGATATGCACCCCAACCTCATAATTGCCATTTTCAAGATGCCTGAATGAAATAGCATCATCAAAGTCCTTTGCATCAGCCGGGTCGATGGTGAATGTGAGAACGTTCCGTAAGTCACGGCGTTTGCCGATCTCATCCTCGCTAATTACCTCCGGAATTGCATTTGCTTCCTGCTCAACCTCATCGGGGAATTGCAGCGGAAATCCATATTCCGCAAGGATCGCGTTCATTTCTGTGTTGTTCTCTCCCTGTACACCCAGCACACGGCTTATTGTACCGATCGGGTTCTTTGCTCCCTCCGGCCAGTCAGTAATTTTCGCAATGGCCTTCTCTCCGTGTTTTGCACCATTCAGCTCTTCAAGCGGAATAAAGATGTCGTGAAGCATTTTGCGGTCGTCCGGAATAAAAAAGGCAAATTTTTCAGACACTTTGATAATGCCCGTGAACTCCATTTTTGCCCTCTTTATAATTTCTATGACTTCGCCTTCTTTACGGCGTCCCTTGCTTTTAGCAAAAACATACACTTTTACTTTATCGCCATTGAGGGCCGTACGCAATTTTCGGGGCGCTACATAAATGTCTTCTTCAAACTCGTCATCGGGTACTATAAAAGCGGATCCGTCGCTTGTTAATGAAACAGTTCCAGTGAGAAGGGTTTTCAGGTCTTTAAGCTGAAACTTGCCGCGTTCAACCTCCTTAAACAGGCCTTTTTTGCTCTCGTCCTGAAGAACATGCAGAATGGTCTCTTTTGATTCCGGGTCGTTGAGGTTCAGTTTCGCCGCAATCTGTTTATAATTTAAGGGCGTGTTGCCGCTTCGTTCAAATATGTCGCTTATAAGCTGGTTAAATACTATTAGGATATGTCCTGATTTTCTTTTTGTCATGAAAAGAATTTTTTAAATAATGAATATAACAGCCGAAGTCAAAGGATGTTAACTTTTTTTGTTATTTGTTGCGTTGATCCCGCTGTTAGTTTACTATGATGATATCTTCTTCTTTGATCGGGGGATGTTCTTTAAATTTCAATAAGATCTTAGCGGTGGTGATTACATCCTTCTGGCAGTATGTTTTTATTCGTTCAATATCACGGTCCTGCCAGTAAACTCTGTATACATCGCTTCCGTTGATGTCATCTTTTGGTGTCGGGATGTTAAATATTGCGGCAAGAAGGTTAAGAGACGTATAGCTTTTAAAGTCTCCGAATTTCCAAAGATCCATCGTGTCAATGTGGTTTATTTCCCAGGGCTTCTTTCCGCTTATCCTGAGCTGGGACGGAATGCAAAGCTCATTGATCAGTGTTCTGCGGCAAAGGTAAGGAAAATCAAATTCCCGCCCGTTATGCGCGCACAAGCTCAGGCTAGCTGGTTGTTTGTCGAGGAGGGAGATAAACTCCCCCAGAATGGCACATTCATTATCACCTGCAAACGATTTAACCCGAAGCCCGGTACGATCGCCATTTTTGGTAAAGATACCCACAGAGATGCAGATGATCTTCCCGAACTCGGCCATAATTCCGGCTCTTGGATAAAATTCTCCGGGCGTTTCTCCTTCTTTGCGCTGGGCCCGCGTTTTCTTGTCCCACAGCTCTCTGAAAATCTCAGGCACCTCATCAAAATCAGCATATTGAGGAACGGTCTCAATATCCAGCACCATGACCTGTTGAAGATCGATATTTTCAAGCATATACTACAAACATACGTATTAATTCTTTTCCTTATCAAGTATGGTAAACGTTTGTTCAAGCCGGTTTCCTTCCTGGTCCACTATCGTGATATGATGGGTGCCGGCGGAAGGATTAAGGGCAATCTGATGGGGAGAGCGGGTTGAACCGGCATACTGGTTATCAAGATGCCAGTAAATAATTTCGGAAGATCTCCTGTGTGCAGCATTAAAAATAACCTGCCCGCGTCTGCCGTCGAGTTCGAGCGGAACGTAAATGCGGGCCTTGTTTTTGGGATAGATCATTTCCATGGCTGCCAGCGAAGTTTCCCTTTCTCCGCCACAACCGGAGAGAAAGGGCGGGAGAGGTTTGTAACTGTAATTTTTCGTTTTGTAATAAAACTCCATAGCAGGAGGCAAGACGAACCAGGATCTGTGTACCATATCCGAGACCGGCACACAATCGTCTGTAACCTGCCATTTTTCCGACTTATCCAGGTGGATGAGTTTATTATACGGGCAGACAGGCGCCTTAAGGGAGGCGGCCGGAAGCCACATATCTTTTTGTGAATTACAGAGATCTGAAGCCCGGAAACCGCTTTCGGTGCAGACCTTTATTTTAACCAGTTCCTTTCTCGGCATGGTAAACCACTTTCCCGGCGGATCCGGAAGAGATCTGAAGATATCAAATAACACCGGCGCAGCCGCGTCAACTCCGGTAAGTCCGGGTCTGCCTTCACCGTCCGCATTGCCTGCCCACACGGCCACCAGGTAATCCGGCGTAAGTCCTATAGCCCAGGCGTCGCGGAACCCAAAGCTTGTGCCTGTCTTCCATGCAACCTTCTGAGATGATTCAAACCGTTGCCATAACTGCTCTTCTCCCGGACGCATCACCTCATTCATGGCTTCAAATGTGTACCACACTGCCGCGCGGCTTAACTGGTATCCCTCATCCGTTTTCTTTTGCGGATCACCTTCCTCCCGCGCATTCAGGTAGGAGGGACGTTCCCACTGGATCCCTCCCGTATCGCCGGCCTGGTTTAAAAACCTGGCCATACTGGCATAGATCCCCGAAAGCTCCCACATATTTACTTCACATCCCCCTAATATGAGCGAAAGTCCATAAAAATCTGAAGGACGGATTAAGGTCGATATGCCCGTATTTTTGAGCATATCATAAAAACGCCCGTATTTGTACTGCTGAAGCATTCTCACAGCCGGTACGTTCAGCGACCTGGCCAGTGCTTTTGAAGCGGGTACAGCTCCATCATAGCCGAGGTCGTAATTGTTTGGCTGGTAGCCGGCTATCTGCGTCGGAATGTCGGGAACCAGACTGTTAGGCAGCAGCATTCCTTCATTAAGCATGGCAGCGAACAGGATTGGCTTCAGGGTACTGCCGGGACTTCTTTTTGCCTGGATCACATCTACATGACTTTCCAGTTCTGCGTTTTGCGGCTCATAGATATTGCCGGTATAAGCCAGTACCTTATTTGATTTAATATCAATTACCAGTGCTGCCATATTGTTAACTCCGTTGGCAGCAAGTCTTTGGTGGTGATTAGCGAGTATGGAGTTCACCCTTTCCTGGAGCTGAAGCCTGATACTGCTTTTTACCCGGGCATTTTTTATCCGCTTAGCTGCAAGATCTTTTCTGGCCAGCGCCAGCAGATGAGGTGCGTATTGGGGTAAAGTAACGGGCTTTTCCGGTACAGGTTCAAGTTTCGCCAGTTCTGTTTCTGACTGGTCTAAAACCCCTTCGCTTTTCAGGACATCGAGAAGCCTGTTTCGTTTTGCAAGGAGTATCGCCCGGTTTTTTCCCGGATGCACAAGAGAGGGAGCATTGGGAAGCACTGCCAGGGCAGCAGTTTCGCCCCAGGAGAGTTTGTCCGGGCTTCTTCCAAAATATCGCCATGATGCAGCCTCAAGTCCCACGACGTTACTGCCAAAAGGTGCGTTAGCGGCATAGAGCCCAATGATCTCATCTTTTGAGCAGCCAAGTTCCAGACGTAATGCCCTGATCCCTTCCGCCAGCTTATTGAACAGCGTTCGCCGTTTCCCGGTGGCCAGCCTGATCACCTGCATGGTAATCGTACTTCCCCCGCTTATTGTTTTCCCTGCTTTCAGGTTCTGTCTGAATGCCCGTGCTACCGACAAAAGATCAACCCCCGGGTGGTAAAAGAAACGTTTGTCTTCAAATGCCGTGATGCATTTAACAAATTTGTCGGGAATCGTGTCCCCTGCGGGGAATCTCCACTGCCCGTCTGCTGCAATGGATGCACTCAGCAGTTCCCCCCTGTAATCTTCCACAATCACCGAAGACGGGGAATTAAACAGGGGAGAGGGAAGACAAAAGAAGAATGCGGTCATGGCGGCGGCAAAAAGTACCGCCATGATCTTTTTCTTCAGTGATAACTCTTTAATCCATCGAATTATCTTTTTGTCTCCCATTACTTCTATTTAACCTGCACTACCTCTACCCACTTACCTTCAGCCGAAGCATTTATACTGCTGTCGTACATGGCTTCACAGTAAACCGGAGGCAAATAAAAACGTCCCGGATAAGATGCATTCAGCAGGACAAAGTACGTTACTTCTTTCCCTTCATCAAGGCTGAAGTAGGTATTTACCCTGTCATCCCTTATATCCCGGTAGTCTGCCGGCGACCCATACTGGCTCTCCTGATCCATCAGCCTCGTATTGATGATTTCCCAGCCTGAGGGGAATATTTGGGTTAGGGCCATGTTCACATATTTTCCGCGCTTCCCGGGGTTATGAATATTCACCTGGGCAATAAAATCTGTCCCCTGAGGCAAACTGGAAGGATCTATAATGTGCCCTTTCATGTTAAAATATCCAACCCGCAGATTCAATATATCGGGATCCGCATGTGCCTGCGTTTCCTGTCCCATTCCCGGCTTACCCTGGGTGATCAGCCGGACGAACAGCCGGTTTTTACCTTTATTCAGGATGTTGGCAGTATTGGAAGAACCATTCAGTATAGCCGGAAGCTGCCACAGATAGGAGTTGCCGCCGATATTTCCGCTGCTGGCGTTAAACTTATAAGCAAACTGTAGTTTTGAACCCGATGTATTAGTGCCGCAGTATTTTGAAACAGCGATGAGGGCGTATGCGGTTGACTGTGTGCTGTACCAGGATTCTTTGGAAAGCCTGTTTGAGATTGAACGCAGAAGTGCATAAGCCTGCTGACGTTTTCCCAGCAGGGTAAGCGTCTCAAGGATCATGGCTTCATCCCTTAATTCGGAACCAAAGGTACCGAAAGACTGGTTGTACGGCTTAATTGTCAGCGGCAGGCCTTGAATAAGAGATGCCGCTGTTTCCGGTTGACCCGCTATACGGTAGGCCGCTGCCAGACGCCATTTCGCAGCGGGTGACAGGTATTTGAATTCGCGTAACCTGTTCATAGCGCCCAGCTCAGGTGAGCGGCTGAGGGCCAGCAGATAAAGCCGGTATGCCTGCAGCAGATCGCCTCCATAAAAATTAGTGCTTGAAGGGGCCCATGAAACGGCCTTTGCCCGTTGAAATTTCTGCCACTGAGGCAGGAAGGCAGGCGGAAGAGTATATCCCTTAGCTTCTGCTTCTATCATGAAATGGCCTGCGTAGTTGGTGCTCCATTCGTCTGCTTCTCCTGTTCCGGGCCAGTAGGCCATCCCGCCCTCAGGTAACTGGAATCCCTGGAGCCGCTGGATACCCGCTTTAATATTCCTTGCTATCTCAGCCTTTCGTTTATCTGAAAGGTCAGACAGTGAAGTGAGGTATAGCTGAGGAAAAACAGATGAGGTGACTTGTTCTACACACCCATGAGGATAGGAAATCAAATAGCTTAGCCTCTGCTGCAGATTGAGTGGCGGAATAGATGAAACCTCCAGTGACGCGGTATTGCTCCCTGCCGTTCCGAATGCCCTGAAGGCAGTAGTCCATGCTTTGCCGGGATCGACTACAGCTTCGCTGACACGTGTAATGACCGGATTCGGATTCCTGACATTGAGTTCCACATCATACTGCGAAGTTTCTTTGCCGCTCTGTGCGATCACTTTTACTTTTCCGATCCCCTGAAAGTCTTTTGTTTTAAGGTCAAAGTACACCATCTGCTCTCCGGGCTTACTAAATGTCACAGATGTCGTATTAGCCGGATAGGTAAAGGCATTTGATATTACCTTTACATTAACCTTCTTTACAGACGGATCGAGGCCGAAGACCGTGACGGGCAACCGGATCTGCTCACCGGGTGCAAGTACCCTCGGAAGGGTTGCCAGCACCATTAAAGGTTTTTTCACCGTGACGGCCTTTTCTGCGTAGCCATAAGCCCCGTTTTCCCCGGCTATCACCATTGTTCTGACAGATCCGATATATTGTGGCAGCGTAAACTGGTGTGTTTTCTTTTCTCCTCCTGCGATCCTGAACGGTCCAAGGAATTTTACCACAGGCTTAAAGCGGTTGGCTGTCGGGTTTTTATTGCCCTTTCCTGTTTGCCGGTCTCCGCCGATGCTTAAGATCCTTTGCAGTTCACCGCCATAAGCACCTAACACAAAATCGAACAAGTCCCAGGTCTTAACTCCCAGGCTTTCCCGCGCGTAAAAAGCGGCATGAGGGTCGGGAGTGGCAAATCCGGTGATATCCAGCAAACCTTCATCAACCACCGCAATGGTATAGGTCATCGGTTTCCCTGATGCCTCCGAAATGGTAACGGCAGACTGTGTCTCCGGTCGTATGCTTGCGGGCATCGTGATCACCGGTTTTAGTTGTGTTTCAGGATCTTCTACTTCAATGGGAATAACGCCGTACATCCTGATCGGAAGGTCGTTCACTGTTTGAGAATGAGGCTGGAGCAATGTGACGTTCACGAAGACGTTGGGACTCATCTCCTTCGTTATCTTAAATTTATATTGAGTTTGTCCCTTTTTAGTATCGGTCCACCAGGTGCTCAGTACCCTGCTTCCGTTTTCTATGCTGATCAGTGCCCTGCCTTGATTGGCAGTCGGAATAGTCAGCACTGCTTCTTCACCAACTTTGAATTTCTCCTTGTTTGCCGTGAATGAAAGCATGGCAGCTTCTGTGGGATTCCCGTTTTGCAGGCGCTCAGACCAGTTAGGCCAGTCAATATAAACGATCCTGCCGGTAGCATGTCCTGTTTTCGGATCGCGTATCCTGATCAGAAAGCGGCCCCAATCGGGCTGATTAACACGCAAATTCCACTTACCCTTCCCGTTAACCAGCCTGACAACAGAAGTGCCGACAAGCTTGTTATATTCGTCCTGCGTAAAGTTGCTGACTGAGTTTTCATCTTCATCCCACCACCAGCGCCACTGGATCTTATACAGTTCAACCTCTACATCCTGGATTCCTACGGATGCATTGCCGTAGGGGTCGACCGATACAATATCAACCGGGTGATCCTTATCTGTAACAAGCATCCCTGAAAGGCCATTCCCTTCCGGTGTACGGATTCCCAGGTAAGAAGGGTAGGGGCTGTAAGGCATAGATTGAGTACGGATAGAGAAATTCCCTCCGGGCTCGAACACTTTAACCATAAATGTCGCGTTCAGCATACCCGGAGCTGCCTGTTCCGTTGTAATGCCCGGAGTAAAGGAAGCTTTACCGTCTTCATTCAGGTTGCCGTCGAATATATTCTGCAATTGCGAATTGAATGGCCTGGTCGGATCATCAAATGAGTATCCTTCATATTTTGGGAAACTGGTTTTTTCTGCACTTAGGAATGCATCTACTTTGGTCTTAAGACTTCTTGCCGGGCCTCCAAACAGCCATTCCGATCCAAGCTGTCCCTGTACATTATCGCCTTTTACAAGCAGCTTCCTGTTTGCAAAAGAAAGGTTGATCTTCAGCCTGTTGGGCATAATCGTCTCAATCCTGATCCTCTTTTCGAATACTGCTCCCCCGGCTTTTACTTTTGCACGCCAGTTCCCGGTAGGGGAGTTCGGCTCTGTAGCTGTTTTGAAGGTATAAAAACCATTGGTTCCCTGTCGGTTATTGATTCTCTTGTAAAGCTGACCTTCAGGAGTATAGAGCTCAAGGCTGACAGGATGCCCCGCGGGAAGCTTATTTGCCCTGTCATCAAGGATGAAGCTAAGGAAGATAGAATCACCGGGCCTCCATACGCCTCTTTCTCCGTAAATGAATCCTTTGAGGCCCTTCTGAACCTGTTCACCACCTGTGTTGAAGCGGCTTAGAGGGAGTGAACTGCCATCGTCGAGTTTAAGATATGCCCGTTCATCTCCTTTTTTTGCAACCAGCAGGAAGGGTTTCCGCTTCAGGGTAACCTGTGCCAGCCCTTCTCCGTCCGACTCCGCATGTCCTATAATTTGCTGCTGATAATCCAGGAACTGGAGATCCACTCCTTCCATGGCTTCGGCCGTCAGGATATTGGTAACAGCAACCGTGATGTTATTCTGGCTTCCGCTTTTAGCAATAAGACCGATATTAGAGGCCAGCACATTTCTCGCAGCCCATCTTTCCCGGTTATAGTAAGAGTTACTGCAGGGATCTTCCCGCTCATTCCAGTTATATCCGTAAGGATAATAGTTATCATACCTGCTCCAGAACTCGTCGTCTTCATCTATCTTCATGCCATAGTATTCCCGTTCTTCATCGTTCTGCTCGTCACTGAGCGCGCCTGCCTGGCCTTTACATGAATAAACTGAATAAGACGGCCTGAAGCCTATCATAATCCGGTAGATCGCTCCGGGTTCTGTTCTCAGCAGTTTATCGATGTCCAGCATGAAGCGTGTTTTCTTATGCAGGTTCACACTTTTATCTTCGTCAAGCCGGATAGTTACCTGCTTTACTGGTTTTGCAACCTGACGGAGCGAAATTTCGCCGTCCAGAGAGTTTTCCTGGAGGTATTGAGGAATATTATTTCCATATATTTTAATGATCGAAACGTCGACTGCTTTTAAATTTACCGCTTCAAACGGCATCATCAGTTTACCCGAATGGGGGAGGATAACTCCCTTTCCCGGAATTGTCACGGATGGAAGCCGGTTTTCGAAGAACACGTTCCCGTTGTAGGTATGGGAAAGCTTTTTTCCTGAGATATTCTCAATTCCTTCATTTACAAAGACTCCAAAATTTCCTTCCAGGCGTACTGCCGGGTACAGCTTCACTTCACTTCCCTGGATGGTATAGGCGGGCATTTCTGAATTTGTAATTCCCAGAAGTCCGTTTAATTCCTGCCCTACCCGGACGGGTTCCGAGAATTGTACAAGGACGTACTGCTCGTTATCCTGTACCGCTCTCACATCCAAAACTTTAAAATCGCCTAAAGCGGGAATGGTATATGTTTTTTTTCCACTCCTGTCAATGTCAAGAACATCACCGTTCCAGCTTACCGACATTTCTTTTGGAGCTTTTTCCTTACCGATATTGTCAATAGTGAATTCGTGCTTCCTGGTGGTGTTATCATGTTGCCAGGTGACCTTGATATTACCGGTACCACTGACGTTCAAAAGCTTTTCAATCTTCGGATTATCTTCTGCATCGGCAGTAATAACAGTGCCCGTGAGCTTCATTTTATCAACCGAGGTATTGGTTGACGACCTTAGTCCGGCAAATACCACCTCAAAATCAGGTTTGATGGTTTGAAAATCGAACTCAAAATCCTCCAGGTTGTCGCTTACCTCTAAGATTTTATCCAGCCTGAGGGTAGCTGTGTATTTGGTGTCGGGTTCAAGGTCTCCGTCAGGACGGAATTCGAGTGTGCGTGAGTCAGTCCAATATGCCTTTCCCTTCAGTGATGGAGAGAACGACAATATATCACCTTCTATTGGCTTGCCTGTCGCATACGTGTTTTGTACATCGTTCGCCAGCCGGATCTTTATTGCACTTTCTTTGGAGATCACACCACTGGTGAAACTCTCAAGGTATTTGCTGTATTCAGCATAATTCCTTTTCTCAGAGTGTTTTAGTCTCCAATAGCTGATCCCGGCTATGAGAAGAACAACGATGAAAGCCGATAAAATCGTTAACTGCTTTCTGGTAAAGGGTTTATAAGCAGGCATATAAAAGATTTTCGTGAATTTATGAAGAATTCTATTCACAAAGAAGAAATTGTATTCTTACCGGGAAATCTTTTTCGGAAGATCGTGAATAACAATTTGTTTGTGATGAATTATTTGATCATTACTCCCGGCTTGTTTACTACCGGAATTCTGATGATGTTTGATTCGACAATGCTTTCAGGCAGAAAAATAAACTTCTTGTCGTAGATAGTTTCTCCTATATAATAGCTGAGCCAGTATTCATTGGTTAACCCGAACACCTGTTCATCGATCGCCTCAATCAGCGCGTACTCCCGGCTGTCCACATTTCCTATTGAATGTCTTAAAGTTGAAGTTTTTACTTCCTTTCCGTCCTTCAGCCCATATCCTCTTGACGAAACCAGAACCGTTTCTATCGGTTCATTTTTCAAATTGACCAGATACACGTTCCAATCTTTAACTTCAGGGCTTTCTTTTTCAAGAACCACCGCGATGGCGACGTCTTCCACTATGTTTTCAGGTAAGTCTTTTTTCATGGGATGTGTTTTTAGG
>NZ_QEAS01000009.1:173523-198968 GCF_003130405.1 Pararcticibacter amylolyticus | reverse complement strand
CTTCTTCTTCGCAAACCTCCCGCCTTTTTTCTTCGGCTCTTTTCCCGCGGCTTCTGCAAGAGATTTTACTTCCTCGAAAGTCAGGTCTGCGGCCTCTTTCCCCTTAGGAATTTTAATATTTTGTTTGCCGTATTCAATGTAGGGGCCCCACCGGCCATTCAGGATCTTTACAGCGGGATCTTCATCGAATGATTTTATCAGTTTTTCGGCATCCTTCTTCCTTTTCTCAAGGATGATCTCTATTGCCTGTTCTTCAGTGACGCTGTGCGGATCAATTCCTTTTGCGAGCGAGTAAAAGGCGCTGTTATGCCTGATGTAGGGGCCGAAGCGTCCTATAGCGACTGTCATATCCTTCTCCTCAAACACACCCACTTTCTTAGGAAGCTTAAACAACTCCATGGCTTCTTCCATGGTAATGGTTTCAATCATCTGTCCGCTTCTCAGGCTCGCATACCGGGGCTTTTCTTCCTCTTCGTTATCACCAATCTGAACAAACGGTCCGAAGCGCCCTATCCTGACCGACACCTTTTTGCCAGTTTCAGGATCTACGCCCAGTTCACGCTCGCCCCTCGCTTTTTCGGCTGTCTCTATGGTATTTTGCACTTCCTTGTGAAAAGGGCTGTAGAAGGACTTCAGCATCTCCGTCCATTCCTTCATCCCCTGTGCTATTTCATCAAATTCTTTTTCAACGCTTGCTGTAAAGTGATAATCGACTATGTCCTTAAAATACTGGACAAGGAAATCGTTCACCACCGCACCAATATCGGTCGGGAATAATTTCGATTTCTCGGCTCCTGTGATTTCCGTTTTTGTTTCTTTTTTAACACTACCATCAGAAAGAGTGAAAACGCAGTAATTACGCGACTTTCCATCCCGGTCTTCTTTTACTACATATCCTCTGTTTTGCACAGTTGATATAGTAGGTGCATAAGTTGACGGGCGTCCTATCCCTAATTCTTCCAGTTTTTTTACAAGGCTCGCTTCTGTATATCTTGCTGGGGGCCTGCTGAATCTTTCCGTCGCTTTTATTTCCTGCGGTTTAAGCTCTTGTCCTTTTGAAAGGGGAGGAAGGATTGGATTTTCACCCTCCTGGTCTGCATTAGTATCTGGTTCTTCATCGGTAGATTCCATGTATACCTTAAGGAATCCGTCGAATTTCATTACCTCTCCGTTAGCCACAAACTGCTCTTCCCGTGTGGATATAGCAATGCGGGCCGTTGTTTTCTCAAATTTAGCTTCACTCATTTGAGATGCAATCGCTCTTTTCCAAATGAGTTCGTACAGCTTCCTTTCTGAAGGATCGCCATCAGTGGTATGCTGATCGAAGTATGTCGGGCGGATCGCCTCGTGAGCTTCCTGTGCTCCGGCAGACTTTGTTTTAAACTTCCTCTGCTGGTGATACTGGGGACCCCAGGCCTGCGCTATCTCCTTCCAAGCAGCATCAAGCGCCAGTTCAGAAAGATTCACAGAATCTGTACGCATATAGGTTATCTTTCCCGATTCGTATAACCTCTGGGCCAGGGTCATGGTCCTGGATACCGAAAATCCAAGTTTACGGCTCGCCTCCTGCTGAAGAGTTGAGGTAGTGAAAGGAGGGGCGGGGCTTCGCTTTGTCGGGCGGGTATCAAGACTGTCAATGCTGAACATCGCCCTGGCGCATGCTTCCAGGAAACTGGTAGCATCTGCCTCCATTTCAAATCGTTCCGGCAATTCTGCCCTGAACAGCTCCTTCTGCTTACCGGTCGAAAAAATCGCCGTGATCTTATAAGCAGCTGTTGATTTGAATTTATTAATTTCCCGTTCCCGTTCAACGATTAAACGTACGGCAACAGACTGAACACGGCCGGCAGAAAGAGCCGGCTTTACTTTCTTCCAGAGTACAGGTGACAGTTCAAAGCCCACCAGCCGGTCGAGCACACGGCGCGCCTGCTGAGCATTGACCAGGTTATAATTTATTTTTCTGGGAGATTCTATTGCCTTCAGGATAGCTGGTTTGGTGATTTCATGAAAGACAATCCTTTTCGTTTTGTCTTCTTTCAGCCCGAGAGTTTCAAAGAGATGCCAGGATATAGCCTCTCCCTCCCGGTCCTCATCGGAAGCAAGCCATACCGTTTCAGCTTCTTTGGCAAGTTTCTTCAGTTCACTTACAACCGCCTTTTTGTCGGCAGGAACCTCATATTTCTGGTCGAAGTTGTTATTGACATCGATTGCGTCGTCTGTTTTTACAAGATCCCGGATATGCCCGTAACTGGACTTGACCATGAACTCATTCCCAAGGTAACCTTCTATGGTTTTTGCTTTCGCAGGTGACTCAACGATTAGTAAATTTTTAGCCATTCAAGAAAATCGTTTTTTTGCAAATAAAGGGATTAATCAATCCAATGCAAAATTCAATTACTTTAAATTTTTGTAAAATGTTTTTAGAAAGCGAGAAAATTTAATTCGCGATTAAAGGATTTCCACTTCTGAATTATTCGTTTTAGAAAAGGAAAAAGGTGGATTATAATGTATTTTTAAGGGGGTAAATTGCAGTTTAAAGCAGCGTTTTCACGCATTGAATCGCTGGCAATGTTATCAGCTGTGGTTACAAATACCAGACCGCCCCGTCTTTGGAGACCTGCATCTTCAGATCAAAAATTGATGCGCCGGATTCAGCAGAATGCAGATCCGGATAGTTCCCGATCACTTATGCTTAAAAACAGTACTTGTGAGAATCAGAAGACTATATCAGATTAAAAATCCGCCTCCAAGCAGGTCGCTTCCTTCATAAAACACTGCAGACTGACCAGGTGCGATACCGGCCACTGCGTGATGGAAATCTATTTTCATGAGTCCCTCTTCCTGTACGATTGTACTGGTTGTGCCCGCATCTTTGTAGCGTATTTTAGTTACAGCTTCAATAGGGGTATTTATGTGCTCATATTTTATAAGGTTCAAGCCCCTCACCAGTGCAGTTTCTTTCTGTAACTCATCCTGTGTTCCAAGAACAACCGTGTTGCTTTCAGGAAGTATTTGTGTAACAAACATGGGTTGGCCCAGCGCGATTCCGAGTCCCTTCCGCTGCCCGATTGTATAGAAAGGATAGCCCTGGTGTTTGCCCACAACAGTTCCGTCTGTGAGGACAAAATCGCCTCCCGAAACCTTCTGGTCAAGATCTTCCACCCGGTGTCTCAGAAAAGACCTGTAGTCGTTATCTGGCACAAAGCAGATCTCGTAGCTCTCACTTTTCTTGGCGAGTTCCGTTTGTCCCATATCAAGAGCCATCTGCCGGATTTCAGCTTTGGTGAAGCTTCCGAGGGGAAATCTTGTACGGGCCAGGTTTTTTTGCGACACACCCCATAATACATAAGACTGATCTTTGTTTTCATCCTTACCTTTTGAGATCACATAGCGTCCGTTATCCTGTAGCCGTATATTCGCATAATGACCGGTTGCGATGAACTCGCAGTTTAATTTATCTGCACGCTTAAGCAGTGCTTCCCATTTTATATGGGTATTACAGAGTACACAGGGGTTGGGGGTGCGGCCCGCCAGGTATTCATCGACGAAGTTATCAATAACGAAGTCTCCGAACTCATTGCGTATGTCCAGGATATAATGAGGAAAGCCATAGGAAACGGCCAATGCGCGTGCATCATTTATAGAATCGAGGCTGCAGCATCCTGTTTCCTTTGAAGATGTACCGGATGAAGCATAATCCCATGTTTTCATGGTTAACCCAATCACCTCATATCCTTCTTCATGCAGCATAACAGATGCCACCGAGCTGTCCACTCCTCCGCTCATTGCAACCAAAATTCTTCCGTGCTTACTCATAACTTTTGCAAAGATACTTCTTCCCCTTTAAAACAAGGTGCTGAGGGGTCAGGCTGTTGTAAAATAAACGCATGTATGCAGGTTTCATCAGCGATGGCTGTCACCGCCAACCGGATATGAACGGAATTTGGGTGTTTAACCGGTTCCGGCAGATCAGGCAGTTTCACATGCCGTCCAGTGATCTCCTTCTTCAGCAAGGTTTTCGAATACCTGGTTCAATACTCTTTTGCAAATGAGCACTTGCTCTTCAGGGATTCCTGCAATAGCATGTTTGTAGGTTTCACGAACTACCCTGGTGGCAGTCTCTTCAATGGATTTGCCTTTAGCCGTGAGATAAACAAATCTCACTCTTCTGTCGCGTCTGTCGGGAACTCTTATCACAATATTCTGCTGCTCAAGCTTGTCCAGCAAACGCGTTATGCTCGCTTTTTCTCTGAAAGTCCTGGCTCCGAGTTCGTGCTGCGTACATCCGTCTTTTTTCCAGAGGAGGTCGAGCAGCGACCATTGTTCCATCGTAATGTCGAGTTTCTCTTTTCTGAAATTTCTCAGAAGGATCCTGTTAACAAGAATGGGGGTTCGTCCAATTATAAAGTTATAGATATCTTCTTCCCGGATATTCATAATTAGTTTCCTGTGCAACTACAAATTTGCCTAATGATTTTATTGCAGGCAAATTAATTGACACATTAGATTGGGTCTAATTACAAGCCGGGTAGATTATGGCTTGAAAACATTTACAAAAGATATATAATTAATCTTTAAAATAATTAAAATGAATAGTGGAACGCTTTTTGTATTTATACCGGCAGTTTATTACCTATAAAAAACATCAATATGAAGAAGCCATTTTATTTAATGTTAGCGCCGTTTGCAGTGCTGGCATTTAGCGGATTACAAGTGAAGAGTGATGCTGTATCAGCAGAGAGAAGATCATTTAAAGAATTGGTTCAGGATACTACTGACACCGGAAAAACTCCTGTGCCGACACCAACCCCGACACCAACCCCCGATCCAGCTCCAACACCATCCCCTACACCAACACCAACTCCGACCCCAACGCCGGATCCGACTCCAACTCCAACACCGAGTCCTACTCCGACGCCAAGTCCAACCCCGACACCAAGTCCAACCCCGACTCCCACACCTAGCCCAACTCCGACACCGACCCCAACACCCACACCAGGTCCATCCCAAACTACTATGGGATAATGATTCCGGTTTAAGGGATTAAGTAATATAGAAAAGCCGTCCCGATAAGGGCGGTTTTTTGTCTTTATACACTCATCCCACGTGTTGCTTGCTCATATCCGGAATAAAAGCAAATGAACCGCCTTCTACCAATTTTCACACCGGACACCTTTCTGCCGGGGGAGCTACGCGCCGGGCCTGAATGAAAAAAGGTCAGACACAATAAATATGTCTGACCCTACATCTACCTATGAAAAATGTTGCCTTGGGGCAGCAACAATTACTGATACAAATATGAGGCAGATCTTGTAAGAAAAAAATGATATGGATACGGAAAAAAATTGATTATAGTCATTCGTCTAAAAAAAAAGCCGGATTGCATCCTAGATATGCAGTCCGGCATCAAATCATCAAAAAAAAAATTCTAGTCGTGGCCTTCTACTTTAACTATTTTATTATAGATACCCAAAAGCAGAAAAGGCGCAGCCCATTGTCCTACAAATAGTGCTGTGTGTTTCTTTCCGAGACATTTAAGTGTAAGTGAAACACCCATCGACGCAATGGATGCCCACAAAAAAACATCTGATGGAAGTTTTGCTGTTTGTTCTTCGATAGCTGAAGCTACTTTGCCTTCGCTGTGCTGTGGATTAAAATTTGCCATAATTGTTTTTCTGTTAGATGTATGGTGATAACAGCTTTAACAGAATATTGTTGAGCTTTTTTCCTTTTTAATAGAATAAATGGTGCCAGGGCCCGGCATGTGCTGCTTTGCGGAAAAAAATACCTACAGCCTGACATTGTGGTTAATATGATTCATTCAGCTTTATTTTTATTAAAATTTGTAGATTGCTTCGTTGATTCAGATAACATTAATGTTGCACCGCTCTTTTATATTTTTTTTAATTCTTCCAGTACTTGCAGCCGGGCAAACCAGGGTACAAAAGTTTTTACATGCTATAAAAACTGCAAAAACAGATTCTACGAAAATTGAACTATACCGCGAACTTGTAAATTACTACAAGATTTCAAACCTTGATTCTGCAACTTATTTTGCTCAGCAGGGGCTTGTTCTTGCCAGAAAGGGCGGGTACCGCTTAGCAGAACTGAGGATGACCTCTTTAATGGGTGCGATAAATGAACAGCACGGAAACCGGGTTCTGGCCATGAACTATTACAGAGAGGCACTTGAGGGGTTCAGGGAAACGGGAGATCTTAAGGGGATGGCTGCCTGTACCAATGGACTGGGAGTAATAGAAGGGCGCCAGGGAAATTTTAACATTGCGCTTTCGCACTTTTTTAAAGCGCTGAAGATGTATGAGAAGGCCGGGGATAAATTTGGCATGATCCAGACATATATCAAGATAGGCACGGCTACACGGCTGAGCGGAAATATGCCCGCTGCCCTTAAGTATCTGAATCAGGCGCGTGACTTAAATATGCAGGTGGGGGATAAGGAAACAGAGCTTAGTCTTTTCAATAATATCGGAATAGTCTATGCTCAGCAGGGACAAATGGCTAAGGCTCTGCGTTTTTTTGAAGAAGGAGTGAGAAAAAGCGGTGATAAGGGTTTTGAAATAGTTAATATAAATTTGCTTACGAACGCAGGAGGTGCTGCAAAAAACCTTGGCGACAGGTCCCGGGCTCTCCGGTACCACAGGATATCTTTACAAAAAGCGCGTTCTTCGAAATTACCCGAAGAAGAAGCAAGGGCCTTAATGAATATTGCATCTGCTGTAGACGATCAGGGACCAAAAGTATCCCTCCCTTACCTGGATCAGGCACTTATTATAGCGAAGCGTCTCGGCAATAAGACGCTTATGGCTGAAATCTACGAAGCACAATCAGATGGCTTCAGGCATCTCCATGACTACAAGAGTGCATTAGGTGCTGTGCAGGAGCGGCACAAGCTTCTCGACAGTATGTTTAATATTAATAAAGCAAAGGAAATTGCTAATCTGCAATCCGCCTATGAACTCGATAAATCGAAGGAAAAAGTGGAAAGACTTGAATTGGTCAATAACACCAGGACTATTCAGCGCAACGCGGGCATTCTGGCAGCCTTCCTTATAATGTGTTTCCTTGTTCTGCTGTTACTGTATATCAGAAAGATCAGGGCGTTAAATACGAATCTTAAAAATTCTAACCTGGTTAAAGATAAGCTGTTTTCAATTATTGGCCACGATCTGAGGGGGCCTATAGGCACAGTAGTCCAGATGCTTGGCACAATGGAGGAGACTGAACTCGATCCTGATGAGCTTAAGCCGATAGTGTCAGTTTTAAAAAAGCAGAGTGAGGCTTCCCTCGGTACTCTTGATACGCTTCTGCAATGGGGGAAGACCCAGTTACAGGGAGTCCGGGTTAACAAGATAAGCTTTCGTCCGGATGATGCCATCCATAAGAATCTTTCCATATTTGCTGCCACCGCCAGCCAGAAACATATTGATGTTTCGGTTTCAGTTCCTGACGGACTCCTGCTTTACGGAGATCCTGACCATTTTGATTTCATAATCAGAAACTTGCTGTCTAATGCGATAAAATTCACGTATCCATACGGAAAAATTGAAGTAAAAGCCGTAAACGGCCCTCAGCAGGGAAGCATGATCTTTTCAGTGAGCGACAATGGAAAAGGCATGAATCCTGCAGAAAAAGACCGCATCTTTAATTGTTTCTCCGAGCCGAAGGAGGGTACTTCCGGCGAAAGGGGAACCGGTATCGGATTAGTGCTCTGCAAGGAATTCATTCAGGCTGATAATGGAGAAATATGGGTAGAGAGCAGGGAAGGAGAAGGATCTGTTTTTTCCTTTTCTGTAAAGTCGGCATACGATTCGCCATTTTCATCACCAAGGCAGACGTCCGGAGTCAGCTTCACATAGATCATCTTTTATATCTGCTTACCTAAAACTTTTCTTCCATATTTTAAGTTTTGGAAATGAATAGTTTACTATTCGCTGATCAGTTATGCCCCGGGGAGCTTAAGATGGGATAAGAGGGCATGCTGAATAATACCTGTGCAAAAACAATTTAAATTTAAACGAACCACACCGGGTTCACTACCCCGGTAAAGCAACGCTGCTGGTGGTTTCGCTGCCTGTGAAAGAAAATTTTAATAAAATCTACCTGTATGATGCACTCGAATGGCCGAAAGAGAGTTGTAATTACTAATGTATCACCTCTGATAGAAGGTGGCCGCTATCCTGCCAAAGCAACTATAAATGAAGCGCTGGAAATATCTGCGGATATATTCAGTGACGGACATGATTCTATAGCGGCATGTATACTCTATAAGCACTCCGGGGATGAAAACTGGCTGGAGATTCCTATGGAACCTGGTGTGAACGACAGATGGCGGGCTGTGCTTAAGCCCGGCAGTACTGGATTCTATTCAGTCAGGGTTCAGGCCTGGGTAGACCACTTTACCACCTGGAAGAAAGGGCTTGGAAAGAAATATGAAGCAGGGCAGGACGTGACTGTTGAACTTCAGATAGGAGCCGACCTGCTCGAAAATGCATCCGGATCTTTCGCCGACGCCGAAAATAGCTTGCTGCTTAAATGGGCCGGGGTCTTCAGGAACGGAAACAACGTTCCTTCGGCAGTACTTCTCGCTTTAAGCGACGAGGTTTCTTCTATCTTATATGCCTACAGGGAAGATGACCTGGTCTCCGTTTATCCAGAAACCCTTCTTATAGAAGCCGAGCGGAAGAAAGCTTCCTATAGTACATGGTATGAACTGTTTCCGAGATCAGCGGCTTCAGAGCCGGGAAAACATGGAACTTTTGCCGACGTGAAAAATCTTCTTCCCCGCATAGCAAAGATGGGTTTTGATGTGTTGTATCTTTCTCCCATACATCCGATTGGTGAGATGAAACGGAAGGGAAAGAATAATTCCCTGACCCCGGGGCCCGATGACCCTGGTTCTCCCTGGGCAATTGGCAACAGGGCAGGAGGGCATAAGGCAATACACCCGCAGCTGGGCACTCTGGCCGACTTTAAAGATTTGGTCTCCGAAGCCGGAAAATTTGATATCGAAATAGCCATGGATATAGCGTACCAGTGCGCGCCCGACCACCCCTATGTCAGTGAACATCCCGAATGGTTTAAGTGGAGACCCGATGGTTCGGTTCAGTATGCTGAAAATCCACCTAAGAAATATGAAGACATCTTGCCAATTAACTTTGAAACAGAAGACTGGGAAGCCCTCTGGGGGGAATTGAAGAGCGTGATTGAATACTGGGTCGGCCAGGGGGTGAGAATCTTCCGGATAGACAATCCGCATACCAAGGCCTTCGCATTCTGGGAGTGGATGATTCGTGAGGTCAGAAAAAAGAATCCTGAGATTCTTTTCCTGGCCGAAGCTTTCACTCGTCCAAGAGTAATGGAGCGCCTTGCAAAAGCGGGGTTCAATCAGTCATATACTTATTTTACCTGGAGAAACACAAAGTATGAAATTGAAGAGTATGTCAGGGAACTGACAGCTCCGGAAATGCGGTATTCTTTCAGGCCTAATTTCTGGCCTAACACCCCGGATATCCTTCCCCCTTTCTTATCCTGGGGGGGAGAGAATGCCCATATTTTAAGGTTGGTGCTGGCCGCAACGCTTTCTTCCAGTTATGGGATATACGGTCCCGTATATGAGTTTTGTGTCAACACTCCGCATCACGGAAAAGAAGAGTATACCGATAATGAGAAGTATGAAATAAAGCACTGGGACTGGAACCAGTATACGCGCATAAAGGAGATCATTACCCGCGTGAATACGATCAGGAAGCAAAATCCTGCTTTGCAATCTACCTATAACGTAGAGTTTGCTGAAACCAGCAATGATCAGATCATCTGCTACGGTAAATCCGACCCGGATTCGGGAAACAGGCTGATCGTTGCTGTCAATCTCGATCCCTTTAATACGCAGGGTGCCCATGTAAGAGTTCCTCTCTGGAAACTGAGTATAAGTCCTGGTACTCCCTACATAGTAAGGGATCTTCTAAGCGGAAGCAGGTACAGATGGCAGGACGAATGGAATTATATCCAGTTAAATCCTTTTCAGATGCCCGCCCATATCTTCAGAATCGAACAATAAACCTAACAAACGACAAACATGCCCGCAACAACAAAATTAGACGATAATCTTCACTGGTATAAAGATGCCGTGATCTATGAACTTCATATTAAGGCTTTCAAGGACGGCAATTGTGACGGAATCGGCGACTTTAAAGGACTTTTAGAGAAACTCAACTATCTTCAGGATCTAGGGATCACCGCAATATGGGTCCTGCCTTTTTATCCATCCCCTTTAAAGGACGATGGGTACGATATCGCAGATTATTATCATATCAACCCGTCTTACGGAGATATTAAAGAATTCAGGCAATTTCTGAAGGAAGCTCATAAACGTAATTTAAAGGTTATCACCGAGCTGGTTATCAATCACACGTCAGATCAGCATCCCTGGTTCCAAAGAGCGAGGAAGGCGCCGAAGGGCTCTCCTCAAAGGGAATATTACGTGTGGACCGACGATCCAAAGCAATTTAAGGATGCCCGGATCATTTTCCAGGATTTCGAGGCGTCAAACTGGACCTGGGATCCTGTAGCACAGCAATATTACTGGCATCGTTTCTTTTTTCATCAGCCGGATCTCAATTATGATAATCCCCTGGTTCAGGAGGAGGTATTTAAAATCATTAATTACTGGTGCAAGATGGGGGTGGATGGTTTTCGTCTTGACGCCGTTCCCTATCTGTTTGAAAGGGAAGGGACTAATTGTGAAAACCTGCCCGAAACCCATGCCTACCTGAAGAAATTAAGAAAGTATGTGGATGATAATTTCCCGGGAACCTTGTTGCTGGCCGAGGCGAACATGTGGCCGGAAGATTCGGCTGCTTATTTTGGAGACGGCGACGAGTGTCACATGAATTACCATTTCCCTGTGATGCCGCGTATGTTCATGTCATTGCAGATGGAAGACCGGTATCCTATCACTGATATCTTCGATCAGACCCCTGCCATCCCAGAAACCTGTCAGTGGGCTATTTTCCTCCGGAACCATGATGAACTGACACTTGAAATGGTGACTGATGAGGAGAGGGATTACATGTATAAGGTATATGTAAAAGACCCCAAGGCGAGGATTAACCTCGGGATACGCCACCGACTGGCCCCTCTGATGGATAACGACCGGAGAAAGATCGAACTGCTTAACAGTCTCCTGTTCACCCTGCCCGGAACACCGGTTATATATTACGGCGATGAGATTGGCATGGGGGATAATTATTACCTGGGAGACAGGGATGGCGTCAGAACACCCATGCAATGGGGCGCCGACCGCAACGCGGGCTTTTCTCAGGCTAACCCTCAGCGCCTTTATCTTCCTCTGATCCTCGATCCCCAGTTTCACTTCGGCTCTGTAAATGTTGAGAATCAGTCGAGAAATACCTCATCTCTTCTCTGGTGGACCAAGCGCATTATCGCGATGCGAAAGAAGTATAAGGCTTTCAGCCGGGGGAATATGAGCTTTATCGATTCTGAAAACGCAAAAGTGCTTTCATTTGTGAGGACCTGGCAGGATGAGACAATTCTGGTCATTGCCAATCTCTCCCGGTTTGCACAGGCAGTTGAGCTCGATTTAGATTCGTATGTAGGATATGTTCCGGTTGAGATCTTCAGCAGAAACCAGTTCCCGGGTGTTAAAGCCGAAACTCCTTATTTCTTTACGCTGGGAGCTTATTCCTGCCAGTGTTTTCTGCTTCAGAAAGACAAAGCCGAAGTAGCGGAGATACAAACCAGGCATGTGCTTGAATTGCAGCGCTGGCGTGATTTAACAGATGACGCGGTACTGGAAGAACTGGAAAATGCAATACTCCCTTCTTACCTCATGAAGATGCGCTGGTTTGGAGGCAAAGGGCGCGGCGTAGACCGGATCAAGATTATTGATCATGCCAGTATACCTGCCGGCGACGACGGGATCTTTTTCCTCCTGCTTGAGGTATCTTATCAAAGTGGCTTGCCGGATACTTACCAGCTGCCGGTAGCTTTTGGAAGAGGCGATTTCTCCTTTAAAATAAAAGACAGCTGTCCGCAGTCAGTGATCTCTTCCATAAAAATAGGCGGGGAGGATGGCGTACTGTATGATGCCATATATGGTCTGGACTTGCAGTCTGCCATCATTCAGAATATGGCGCATAATCACCGGATATCGTTGAAAAGCAGTGAGCTGGAGTTCTCTTCCGGCAAGGCATTAAAGGCTTACGTCCAGGAGCACGAAAAGATTAAGCCGAGAGTCTTGTCTGCTGAACAAAGCAACACTTCCATTACCTACGACGGTATGTTCTTTCTTAAATTATACAGGAAAGTAGATGTCGCCATTAATCCGGATCTCGAAATAACCCATTTTCTCACCAAACACTCCCGGTTTAAGCATATTCCTGCCTTCATTGGGTCTGTACAGTGGAAATTCCCGAAGGGCTCTATCGTTCTGGGAATGATGCAGGAGATGGTAAGGGCTAACAGCGACGCATGGGAGTACATGCTCGACAGGCTGGATGACTTCAATGATAAACTTCTGACGCACTCTGAACCTGCTGTTCTTACTAAAGAGCTTAAGGGGAGCCTGATTGATCCGGTCATTTATGAAAATGTACCCGAAGATATAAAGGAACTCCTGGAGGGAAACGTAGCTGAAGGTGCCCGGCTCCTGGGGATAAGAACGGCGGAAATGCATCTTGCCCTTTCGGCGAGGACCGATATGGATGCTTTCAGGCCCGAGCCCTATTCGCTTCACTACCAAAGGTCTGTTTTCTCTTCTCTTCAGTCGCTTGTCAGGGCCACATTCCAGAGTCTCAGCAGGAATATTAAAAAACTTCCCGACAATGTGAGGGAGGAAGCTGCATCCCTTCTGGCGCGGAAGGATGAGATCCTCAACGTCATGAAGAGGATTTACAGCCATAAGATCGATGTAACCAAGATCAGGATCCACGGAGACTATCATCTTGGGCAGGTGTTGTATACCGGGAAAGACTTTATGATCCTCGATTTTGAAGGAGAGCCGGCCAGGAGCTACAGCGAAAGACGGTTGAAATATTCTCCGCTGCGCGATGTGGCTGGCATGATCCGTTCTTTTCATTATGCTGCCTACGGCAGTTTGTTCCTTGATAACCAGATCAGGGGAGAAGATATAGGCAGACTTCTTCCATTTGTCGAACAATGGTATCATTACATGAGCGGCTTCTTTATGCACGCTTATCTGGATAAGGTACGCGGAGCGGATTTCATTCCGGGGAATAAGGAAGATCTCTCAATTCTTTTGCAGACATTTTTGTTGCAGAAAGCTGTCTACGAACTCAACTATGAATTGAACAATCGTCCGGACTGGGTAATGGTTCCGCTCAGAGGGATCAAAGCAATTCTATCTTCCGTTACACCAGGCAGCCAGGTTGTAAGTGCGGCAAAATAATTTTATTAAACTTAACAAAAAGAAATGACGGATTTTAATTATTCCCTGCTCAGTGACTTCGATATTCAGCTGTTCAAAGCCGGGAAACACTTCCATCTGTATAATAAATTAGGAGCCCACGTCGTATCGCATGAAGGATACAGAGGAACATATTTCGCTGTGTGGGCTCCTAATGCAAAGTTTGTATCAGTTGTTGGAAATTTTAACGGCTGGGATCAGCAAAAGAACCCAATGAACGTCAGGTGGGATGGTTCGGGGATATGGGAAGTTTTTTTACCAGGCATAACGGAAAAAGAATACTATAAGTATCACATAGAATCGCATAACGGTTATTGTGTTGAGAAGGGCGACCCTTATGCCTTTCATTGGGAAACCCCGCCGCGGACCGCCACGGTGGTTTGGGGGCTGGATTACAAGTGGAATGATGAAGAATGGCTGAGCACCCGATCAGAGCGGCCGCCTTTGAGTAAGCCCATATCGGTTTACGAGGTCCATATAGGATCGTGGCGGAGGGTTCATGAAGAGGATGGACGCTTTATGACATACAGGGAGCTCGCACATCAGTTGCCGGAATACTGTAAATTTATGGGTTTTACTCATGTAGAGTTTATGCCGGTGATGGAACATCCTTTCTACGGTTCATGGGGATATCAGTTAACGGGATATTTCGCCCCTTCCAGCCGCTATGGTACACCGCAGGACTTTATGTACCTCATCGATAAACTTCATCAGAACGGAATAGGGGTCATTCTCGACTGGGTGCCTTCTCATTTTCCGACAGATGAACATGGCCTTGGCTACTTCGACGGCACTCATCTCTATGAATATTCAGACCCCCGTAAAGGGTTCCATCCCGATTGGAAAAGCAATATCTTTGATCTTAGCCGGAACGAAGTCAGAGCTTTTCTAATTTCAAATGCCTTATACTGGCTCGAACGCTATCATATAGACGGACTTCGGGTTGATGCTGTTGCGTCTATGCTGTATCTGGATTATTCGAGAAAAGAAGGCGAATGGATACCTAACCAGTTTGGAGGCAGAGAAAATCTTGAAGCAATCAGCTTTCTCCAGGAGTTTAACCAGGCTGTGCATCATCATCATCCCGACGTTTTTACTGTAGCCGAGGAATCCACCGCATGGCCGGGAGTGACACAAAGTGTGGACGACGGCGGACTGGGATTCGATATGAAGTGGATGATGGGCTGGATGCATGATACACTCAGCTATTTCAGCAACGCGCCCGTCTACAGAAGCTATCACCAGGGCCAGCTGACGTTCAGCCTGGTATATGCTTTCTCCGAGCGGTTTACATTGCCGCTGTCTCATGATGAAGTAGTATATGGCAAGGCATCGCTGATAAACAAGATGCCGGGAGATTCCTGGCAAAAATTTGCTAATTTGAGGCTCCTGTATGCCTATATGTTTGGTCATCCCGGAGCAAAGTTGATTTTCATGGGAGGTGAATTTGCCCAGGACCACGAGTGGCGGCATGATTTTAGCCTCGACTGGCACGAAAACCAAGATCCGCAGCACAGCGGCGTTCAGAAGCTTCTGAAGGATCTCAACGGGCTGTACCAGACCGAGCCTTCTCTTTATGAACGCAATTTTGAACCCTCCGGTTTTCACTGGATTGATATAAGTGATTCAGAGAATAGTGTGATCAGTTGGATAAGAACAGGAAATGAGACATCAGAAGAACTTCTCTTTATTGCAAACTTTACACCTATTGTCCGTGACAATTATCGTATTGGGGTGCCTCAAATGGGTTTTTACACTGAAATACTGAATACCGATAACTTAAAATATGGCGGAAGCGACATTCTGAATGAAGGGGATATTGAAACCTTTCCGGTTCCGATGCACGGACGCACTCATTCGGTATCACTGCAACTGCCGCCATTAGCGCTGACAGTATTGAAATTCAATCGGATAAATCCTGCTATTTAAGCTGTTGAGGTAGCCCGCTGTTCGCAAAATCGTGCAGCAGGCTGCCTTTTAACTCAGAAGATCGGGATGGTATATTTTACAGCTTCAAGCTGATCGTCTTCCCGTCCCTCCATAAAAAGGACCACCTTATATTCGTGAAGATTATCATTGAAACCTAGGAACATCCTTCTCAGGCATCTTTGGATGATCGGAGCGAGACTCATATAGAGATTTTCGCAATAAAGAGGGAATTTGTTTTTCAATACTTTGTCGTAGAAGTCGTTACGGTTGAAATCGGACATGTTCACAGTTAGAATCCCAGCGTTATAAAACCCATTGATAAGTTCGTTTCTTACCTCCGGTGACAATCTTTCCAACCATTCCTCTGAGAGTTCTTCAAAGATTGTATTATTGAGATTATTACTTATTAACTGCCGGTAAAGATTAAGCATAATATTCTATATCCTTTCAGCTCGCGGCCTTACAATTAAAACCCAAAATGGAGTAGTAGCAAACCAATGTTCTTCTACCTGAGCATAGTGTTTAAAAAAAATTTCCTCGTTAACCTATAAATAACTATAAAAAGAAAATAAAGTTTTAGCACTAAGCTTTTAATCATTCATTTCGCAACCCTTTTCCTTATTATGGGATCAAGTCGATAAAGCCCGAAAGCGTGTTTTACATATTTTAATTAATTCCTTTATACTGGTTTCCCGGGAATATGTTTCTGTAAATTCTCAGAAAACGTTGGTTATGCAGATCCGTTCAAAAAGTCACTGTTGTTATGAAGCCTCAATGAAGTTTCTTATTGCCCCGGCCACTTCCGGGGCTGCGCTCATGTGGGGGAAATGGCCTTCTGCGTTCACAGTGATCAGCGTACTGTTTTTCAATTGCTCATTCAGATACGTACCGACCTCTTGCGGAACTGCGATGTCGTTAGAGGCCTGAAGTATAAGGACGTCGTGATTAATTTTGGGCAGAAGGTGCCTGTAATCGGACTGAAAAATAGCTTTTGCTGTCTCCAATGCAATATCGGGCCTGAGGGAAAGCAATAAATTGGCAAACTCTTCTCTCAGCAGCGGTCTGTCAAAATTCCTCATGGCGGCTTTTGAAAAGCCGTTAGCCCAGTTATAGAAATTAGACTCAATGTTTTCATAGATAGAATCGAGATCGGACTGTTCAAATCCGCCTGTATAGTTTACATCATTAAGATAGCGGGGGGATGCCCCGATGAGTATCAGTTTTGAGAATAGATGTGGTTGAATAGAAGCAGCTATAATACCGATCATTCCGCTTACAGAATGGCCTGCAAAAAACGCCTGTTCAATGTTTAATGCAGCACAAATTTCAATCAGATCCCTGGCATAAGCATCCAGCGACTTATATTTTTCTTTACTGTAACTGTCATAACTATCACCTGCCGCGCCTGTGTTATCGTAAAGAATTAGTTTGTGTTTTTCTAAAAAAGAAGGTTTTACACGGTTCCAGGCGGATTGGTCCGTGCCAAACCCATGCGCAAAGATGATTGTGCTTTTACTGAAATAGTTGCCTTCAATTGAAACATTGTTTCGTTTTATAATATTGGCTTCAGTCATTATATATGTTTTACGTTAGGCGCAACGGAGAGTTTCTCTCAGCGATAAATATCGTTATAATTTAATTATCTTTTGCAAAGAGCTGATTAATTAGTCATTTTTGACGGGCTTTAATGATGAAAAAATCAAATACTCAATGCAACCTTGATAAATGCTTCATGTGCACCCTGGCGGTAAAAGAATGGCAACCTGTACTGAATGCCTGCCGCAGGAATTTTTCATTGAAAAAGGGAGAGTGTGTTATCAATGAAGGCGACCCTGTTACGGGAGTGTATTTCGTTTACAGCGGAAAGGTGAAAGTGCATAAAAAGTGGGGAGATAAAGAGCTGATAGTGCGTTTTGCTACCGAGGGAGCGATCATTGGTCACCGGGGGCTGGGTACTCGCAGCGGATTTTACCCGGTGTCAGCAACCGCTCTTGAGCCTACCGTGGTATGTTTTATTGAATTAGAGCTTTTTCTTGCTACCCTGAAGGTGAATCATGACTTTGCATTTCACCTGCTGATGTTTTTTGCCGACGAGCTCCAGGAATCAGAAAAAAGAATGAGAGACCTGGCGCTTATGCCGGTTAAGAACCGGCTGGCAACTTCCCTTCTTCAGCTTAAGCAGTTGTTCGGCACAGACAAAGATGGCAACATCAATGCTGAACTGAGCCGTCAGGATATCGCATCTTTTTCCGGCGCCACTTATGAAACCGTGTTCCGGATGATGAATGAACTATCCCATGAAAACCTGATTGTTGTTTCAGGGAAAAAGATCGGTATTCCGGATGAGCCGAAACTTCGTTTGCTCACTGCTGATCATCTGGATAAACAGTGACCCTGATAAGGACAGGCCTTCCGGCCCGCCATTGTCAGAACCGGTATCCTAAACCAACTCCCGGATTCCATTTCCCGTCTTGCGAACTGGTTTTACTGGTATAATAAAAAGGGGTTTGAACTACCAGGTGACCGATGGATAAAGTCAATCCAAAGCCCAGGGACGGCGTCACTACAGAGTTTTTCGGGGCTCCGGCAGCAATTTTATCTTCCTTTATCCGTAGTCCCGGAAGCAAGCCCAGCATCAGGGTCAATGGTTTCCTGGTAAATTTAACAGATGGGCCAGTGCAATTTACGTAAGCACCTTTGTCTACATATCCGGCAGCAATAATGCCATCAAATAATGAGATCTTGTTCTTTTTGCCGGGATCTGTTTGTGAAACAGCCGGGAGAGCAGAAAGCAGCAGCACAAACAGATATAGATGTCTGATCAGAATAGTGTTCATAAAAGATCTTAAAGGGGATTCGTTTAAACTGAGGGAGAGGCAAGAGGGCTTTTTTCTTTTCCGTAAGTGTAATATATGGCTACACCAGTGAAAAGAAGTCCGCCTATAATATTGCCCAGCGTGACGATCAGCTGATTGGAAAGCCACCAGTCGCTGAAAGAGACTTTCGCTCCAAACATCATTCCAGCGGGGATCACAAACATATTTACCACAGCATGCTCATAACCCAGTGCAAAAAAGATAAAGATGGGAATGGCTGCCGCAATTATTTTCCCCGGGGTTGATTTTGAAGTCATGGCCATCACTACACCCATACACACCATCCAGTTGCAGAGAATTCCTTTTACGAACGCGGATAACAGTCCCGCACTTCCATGCGAAGCATAGCCGAGCGTTTTCTTCTCTGCCACCTTAATGATCATCTGTTCGATTGTTCCGGGCTGTGTGATAGTTCCCATTTCAGAAGATGCGCTCCAGAACAGTGCTGCGAACAATACACTTCCGATCAGGTTGCCTGTGAATACCCAGAAAAGATTTTTGAGCATGCTGTACGCCGTGATCTTCTTTTCGAAGAAAGCAAGAGGGATCAGAGAAAAGCTGCCGGTAACGAGCTCCAGCCCCAGGAGTACAATAATGATGAAACCCACCGGGAACACAAGTGCTCCAGCCAGGGGAAGACTGGTTTGTGTTGTGGCAAGATAGGCAAGTGTAACTGAAATGCCCAGCAAAGCCCCTGAAAGGCAGCCCCGGATAAGCAGATCTCTGATGCTTAAAGAAGATTTGCTGAGAGCGGCGCTCATCATAGTCTGAGCTACCTCTTTTGGTGATACATAGTCCATATTGAATAATTTAAAGAGTTACATGGTTTTCAGAAGGGGCGGATGCCGGAACAGAATTCAGCGTGGGCTCGTGTTGCCCAACCCCGATGTAAACAAGGCCGTTTTCCACTTTTACAGGGTAAGTCCTGATCGCACATTCGTGGTCATTCAGGCATTCCCCGCTCCGCAGGGAAAAGGTCTTTTTATGAAAGGGACATGCTACCTTTGGTTCACCGGCAGAGGTTCCGATCATTCCACGGCTCAGGGCCATCTGTTTCCTGTGAGGGCATTCGTTCTGGGTGGCGTACCATTCATTCCTTCTCGTGAAATAGAAGAGAGCGATTTGTTCATCCCTGTATTTGACGCATACGCCGCCATTTTCTACAGCATCCTCCACGCGGCATGCCGCAAACCAGTTTGTAGTTTGTTCATTCATCATCTTGTTGTATCTAAAGGATTTCTTATTTAAATGAAACTGAAGCGGGTCAGGCGCCCGTCGCAGCCGTCCAATCCACTGCTTTTTTCTGATCGCGCAGCTTTTCAAATTTTACAGCCGGATCTTTTTCTTCCGGTGCATTAACAAAGTGGCTGAACCTCTTTCTGATCTCAGGCGTTTCGACCGCTTGCTTCCATTCGCACTGGTAGGAGTTTAACAGGACTTCTATTTCCGCTTCCCATTGCCCGGCCATTCCAAGGCTGTCGTGTACAACTACATCACGGAGATAGTCGATGCCGCCTTCCATTTTATTGAGCCAGGTGGCTGTACGTGTTAAAGGATCTGCCGTCAGGATGTAGAACATCAAAAAGCGGTCAATATACCTGATGCACGTCTCGCTGTCGAGGTCTGTGGCAAGAAGAAGGGCATGTTGCGGCTTACTGCCTCCGTTTCCGCAGACATACAGGTTCCATCCTTTTTCAGTCGCTATGATTCCGAAGTCCTTGCTCTGAGCCTCTGCGCATTCCCTGATACAGCCGCTGACAGCTGATTTAAATTTGTGAGGAGCTCTGAGTCCTTTGTACCTGTTTTCAATCCGGATGGCAAAGCTCACACTGTCATGAAGTCCGAAGCGGCACCATGTACTGCCTACACAGCTTTTGACTGTGCGAAGTCCCTTCCCGTATGCATGCCCGCTTTCAAAGCCGGCAGAGATCAGCTCTTCCCAGATGTGCGGAAGGTCGCTCAGGTGCGCCCCGAACATGTCAATCCGCTGCCCGCCTGTGATCTTCGTATAGAGGTTGTATTTTCCGGCTACTTCAGCAATAACCATAAGTTTCTGAGGTGTGATCTCTCCCCCCGGAATTCTGGGCACTACAGAGTAGGTTCCTCCTTTTTGGATATTCGCCAGGAAGCGGTCGTTGCTGTCCTGTGCTGTGTCATTTCCTCTTTTGAGAATCATCTCATTCCAGAGACTTGCCAGAAGAGAAGAAATCAGGGGCTTGCAGGTTTCGCATCCGTCACCTTTTCCCAGTGAATCGAGCACCTCATCATAGCTGTATAGTTTATGTATTTTAATAAGGTCGAGGAGTTCCTGGCGGCTATAGTTAAAATGCTCGCAAACAATGTTCCGGATGTGCTTCCCGTTTGATTTCATCGTATACGTCACCAGGTCCTTTATCATGGGCACACAACCTCCGCAGCCGGTTCCAGCCTTTGTGCATTTTTTTATAGCGTCCACGCTCTCGCACCCCTGTTGGGATACAGCCTGACATATTGCTCCCTTGGTAACTCCCTCACAACTACAGATCAGTGCACTTTCAGGAAGGGCAGCAACTCCGGCACCCGGATTTGTCTGTCCGCTGCCTCTCGGGCCCAGTATCATTTCCCCGGGATCAGGAGGAAGGGCCATCTTATTATTCACCGTTTGAAGGAGGAGATTGTATGCAGAAGCATCGCCGATCAGGATTCCCCCCAGCAAGCGGGTTCCTTCTTTGTTAATATTGATCCGTTTGTAGATCTTCTTATGGTGGTCTTCGAAGACGATCGTTTTACATTCAGGTTCCTGGATGAAGGGATCTCCAAAGCTGGCCACATCTACCCCGATCAGCTTCAGTTTGGTGCTCATATCAAAGCCTGAAAAACGTTTAGCCTCTCCGCAGAGGTTTGAGGCGAGTACTTCTGCCATTTCATATCCAGGCGCTACCAGCCCATAGATCGTGTGGTTGTACAATGCGCATTCTCCGATAGCAAAAACAGAAGGATCGCTTGTTTGCATGGTATCATCCACTATTATTCCGCCGCGTTCACCCACGCGGATACCAGCTTGTTTTGCCAGTTCATCTCTCGGACGGATACCTGCGGAAATAACCAGGATGTCTGCTGCCAGCCTGCTCCCGTCCCGGAACAGAAGGGACTGAATACGGTCTGCTCCTTCAACCGCGGAAGTGTTTTGGTTCAGATGGATCTCCAGACCCAGTTCCTTTAATTTTGATGCCAGCATGAAGCTGGCGTGATCGTCAACCTGCCGCGGCATCAGCCTTGGAGCAAATTCAACAACATGTGTTTTCTCTATTCCAAGATCTATCAGGGCCTTTGCCGCTTCCAGTCCAAGGAGTCCTCCGCCCATCACTACTCCGTTTTTAGCATGTACGGAATAGTTTTTTATAAGATCAAGATCATCAATAGTGCGGTATACAAAAACTCCTTCTTTTTCGATCCCGGGTATACCGGGAACAAAAGCCGCAGAACCGGTGGCAAGTACAAGGAAGTCGTAGGCCACTTTCCTCCCGCTGCCCGAGAATACCGTTTTTTCACTCCTGTCAATTTTTAGAACGGGATCGTTCAGAAAAAGAGTGATACCACGCTCATGATACCAGGCTTCGGGAGAAAGAGCAAGGTCATCTGTCGTCTTTCCATTGAAATATTCACTTAAATGTACCCGGTCATATGCCCGTCTTGGTTCTTCTCCAAAAACAACAATATTGAAAAGGTCGGATTTTGAACTTAATTTCTCGCAGAACTTAAATCCTACCATTCCATTTCCGATTATAACTATTGATGGCTTTTTCATATGATATATTTTGGAGATTATGGGTTTTTTGTGTTGTATTTGTGCTTTTTGTATGATTTATGATATACAAATCTAGATTAATGGAATATATTTTCATAAAAAACATGATAATTATCATGTTTTTTATGAAAATATCAATTTCTGAATGGTTTAATGTTTGATTTTTGAGATATAATATGGAAAGTGGTGTGTTTTATTGATATGTTTTAAAATAATTAGCGGGTTTTTTCTGATCTGCTGATTGGTTTTTGGAGATTTTTAAGGAATATTATGCTTTGTGAGGTGTTTTTTATGGTTTTATGTATTTGTTTATAGTGATGAGGTTGTTTACGGCATCTCCCATTGTGTTGTTAAAGTAACAATAGACACTTTTCCCATCTTTAATCCATTCATTTATGTATTGTGCATATTCATAGAGGAAATTATCTTCATAAGATCCCCTGTATTTACCATCCGGACCGTGAAACCGGATATAAATAAAATCAGACTCTGTTTCTCTCATGGGAGGGTTGGATAATGGCATATCGTGTAACACAATTCCCATTTTATAATAGGAGAGGAGTTGATAGATCTCGTCGGTATACCAGGATCTGTGTCTGAATTCGACAGCCACTTTCCACATACCTGAAGGATTAGAGCTGGAGATCTCCGCTAAAAACCGGTCAAGACCAATCATGTCTATAGCGACAGAGGGTGGAAACTGGATAAGCAAACATCCATTTTTAGGTTCAGCCATGCTGATCGTTTCCATAAAACGGTGAATGGTGCCGGGTTCAAAGGAGATCGTTTTATTGTGAGTAAGATCGCGCCATAGCTTAAAGGTGAAGCGGAAGTTTTCGGGAACGCTTTCAGTCCATTTTTTTACTGTAGAAGGTTGTGGAACCTTATAAAAGGAGCTGTTGACCTCCAGGCTGTTGAACAGGGAGACGTAGTAAGTCAGTCTGCTCTTCTCCTTAAATTCAGGCGGAAAAAATTGCTTGTTGGGTACCGGGAGTACAATATTGCTGGTACCTGAATAGAATGAACCTCTGGTTTCCTGTAACATCACTGCTTATATACATCTTTCAGCATAAAAAGTTCAAAAGGAGAGCGGGATTTGCCTGCTGCAAAAAAAATAAATATTCTTGTTTAATTACGAAGTTTTCGTAGTTTTACGAAAATTTCGTAATTATGATAGAGCTAACCAAACAGGAAGAAGAAGCAATGCAGGTTATATGGAACTGTAACGGTGGTTTCGTTAAAGATTTCCTCGACGTCTTTAAAGATCCAAAACCTCCGTACACCACGCTTGCCTCAACGGTAAAGAATCTTGAAAAGAAAGGATATGTAAAAGGAGAGAAGCTTGGGAATTCTTTTCGCTATCTGCCGGTAATTAAGGCTGAGGATTACAAGAACACCTTCATGAAGAATTTTGTAGGGGATTATTTTAAGAATTCGTATAAGGAACTGGTGACGTTTTTTGCCAGGGAGAAGAAGATCAGTCCGGATGAACTAAGGGAAATTATTAACATGATAGAAGACCATAAATCTGAATAGTTATGCCCGAATTGATTGTTTGGCTTGTAAAGGCTAATATTTCGCTCTGTTTATTTTTCGGAGCTTACCGGTTTGCCCTCCGGAAACTGACCTTTTATTCATTAAACCGTCTTTTTCTGATCACAGGGATTCTTTTTTCTGCTCTGTACCCTCTGATAGACGTGCCGGCTTTCTTTTCGGAACCCCGGTCTTTTAGTGGAGAGCTTATTGTCCTTACACAGAATATCAGCATCTCCACTATTTATGAACCTGTTAAAGAATTCAATTACTGGAGCATAGTGGTGTGGCTTTTCTGGCTGGGCAGCGGATGGATGACTCTGCGTCTATGTCTTCAGTTTTTGTCCCTGTTAATGCTGCACAGACGTTCTGAAGCTGATTCATTGGGAGAATACCGGTTCAGGAAGATCAGGGGAGAAGTAACTCCTTTTTCGTTTCTTCACCATATCTACCTCAACCCGGCGCAGCACGGGAACACAGAGCTGATGGCTATTCTTAAACATGAGCAGATCCATGTGAAGGATTATCATAGCCTGGATGTCCTTCTCGCCGAAATAAACCTCGTATTCTTCTGGTTTAATCCAATCAGCTGGTTTATGAAGCAGTCTGTAAGGGAAAATCTCGAATTTATCACCGATCAGAAGGTATTAAACAAAGGAACAGACCGCAGAGAATATCAATACAGCCTTGCCGGGATCGGAAACCTGTCTAGAGCTACCCCCCTGGGAAATAACTTTAATTTTCTAACCATAAAAAAAAGAATAGCCATGATGAATAAAAAAAGATCTTCAAGGGTACAGATTTCCAGATACATTCTGATTTTACCCCTTCTGGTAGCGTTTGCTTTTATCGTCTCCGTATCAAAAGCAGGTATTGAACCTCAGCAGATCAGTTCCTTTATTAAGACGATACCTGAGCGCATAACAGCCGCAGCTCCGGGCACAGAAATAAAAGAGATCAGAAAAGATGAAGCAAAACCGGCAAAGGGAAAGCAGGACTCTTCCGTGAAAAACCTTGTCGTGAAGCTGAGAGGTGACTCAACGACCCGCCAGGCAATGTCCCTGCCAGTAACAGTATCCTTTTATATAGACGGCGAAAAAAGTGATAAAAGCACAGTGGAGGGAATAAAACCGGTTGATATAGAAAGTATTAATGTGCTGAAGGGAAAGTCGGCAATTGAGCTTGGCGGAACGGAGAACGAGAATGGAGTAGTGGTCATCACGACGAAACAAAACAAAAACGATCAAAAGGTGATCGCTTTTAACAGCAAAGTTGCTGCTGCAGCAAGCGTTCGTTCCGATTCAGCACGGAGTGGCGCCTCTGTATTCAGGATCAACGGAAAAGCGTCGCCCCTGGTAGTGATTGACGGAAAGGTCGCCGAAACTACTACATTATCCGCTATCGCCCCCGAGACGATCGAGTCGGTATCGGTTCTGAAGGACGCAGGGGCAACCAAAATATATGGAGAAAGAGGAAAAGAGGGTGTTGTGCTGGTGACCACCAAAAAATTTGCCACAACTTTAGACGCACAAAATGAGGTGGTGTCGATTCTTGATCCCGCCACTCTGACATCCGGAGCGATGGACAATATTAAACGCAAGTTTGCTGATCAGGGTCTTTCAGTAAACTTTGATGAAAACTATTCAGGCAAGGTGCTCAAAGATCTGGGTATCACGGTAAAATCCCCGCGTCAGAGTGCCTCCGCTAAATTCAGTATCACAGACTTAAAGAAAAACGGCTACCTCATCATGCTGAAAGCTCATCCCCAAACCGGCCAGGTTACCGTCGTTTCCGTAAAAAAGAATAACTAGCATATTTAACAGCAGATACCTTTATATGGGTATCTGCTGTTAAA
>NZ_QEAS01000009.1:143699-173457 GCF_003130405.1 Pararcticibacter amylolyticus | reverse complement strand
TGGTCTGCTTTCTGTAGTCGGCAATTAACTTTCCTGCACTCTAAAATCTGCTTCGTCCTTATCGTCCAGGTTTTACTTTTATCTTTCCGCTTTTCACTCCCAATTTCCCATGTTGCATTTTAACTTCCACTCTTAACACTCAATTTCCCGCGTCGCAGTTTAACTTTCTACTTTTAACTTTCTACTTTTAACTTTCTTAAAATGCTTCATTCAGGCCGAGGAAGAATCCCCGCGCACCGTATCTGCCAAATGCGTAATCAAGACAGAGGTTGGTCCGGGTGGCCTTGTTAAACAGTACTCTCAGGCCGGCTCCGCCTCCCGGTTGCCATTTGTCGAATAGTTTTGTTCCTGACATATCGCTGGCGGTCTGGGTGTGAAGGAAAGTTACCCCGCTTAAGAACTTGTTCCTGGTAATAGGAAACCGGTACTCCACTTCAGAATAAAAGAATTTAGGCCCCTTAAAATAGGTGACGGTATATCCTCTACCGCTCCGGCCGTTCGGATCTCGTCCCGTACCAGGCAGTTCCAGGTAAGGCAGTGTTCCGCTCAGCAGGTAGGAACCCCAATTCCAGAAAGCTATCAGATGTTCGGGGTTTCTTTTGGACAAGCTCCAGTACTTCCGGAAATCGGTAGTTAACTGAACAGCATTTTTCGAACTTCCGATCCATGTTTGGTTGACTCTTATCCCCAAATCGGTATAAATTCCTTTGTATGCCCTGTTTTGATTATCCCTTGAGGTATATTGAACATTAAAAAGAAACCCGTTGGAGTTGTATTCCCCGTTCTCAAACCCGTACCGCTGGTTATATATGGCCGATGGCGTCAGCTCTTCTGTTGCTATTTTGTTTTTTATCTTCCTTCTTATATCGAATGACGCACCCGCTCCCAAAAATACATTCTCCATGATCTGCTTATACACCTTCTCCCGGATAATGTAATACTGTGCATTGAGTACATAGCCTTTCCGGTCAGGGTTGCTAAGGATCAGATCTTCATCAGTAGTCCCTGCTGGTTCTCCTATGCCCAGCCCGAAATCGGGCGTTACCGTTTTTGCCGCAACCAGGATACCCTGAAGATTCCATTTATTCTCTTTCGTGAATACATTGTGGCTGAGATAGAAGTAGATGATCCCTTTGGTAGTAATAGAGGCTGAAGTGGCAGCAACGGACATCAGCGTGTTGGGATCTTTTCCCAGCACCTTGCCTGCTACTGCCTTAATGCCTATCTGGGCCCCGATACTTGGGTTGTATGCCACATTCGGCATTGGAGTAATTCCGCTTCGCTTGCGGAGAGAGTCCGGCTTTTTTTTAGGATGTGCAATGCTCCTGATCAGGTCTGCCACATCATAATGGCTGTCTGTGGCATCCGTGGGTGTTTTAACTTTCAGACTGCTTTGCAGTGAATCTGCTTTCAGTGAATCAACCGGTGCCGCTATCTGTCCGGAAGAACTAAAAGTTATGCAGCAGAGCAGGGCCAGAAGCCCGCTTTTTGGTAACAGCGAAGAATAGTTAAAGCAATGTTTGTATTTGGGCAGATGTTTAGCTTTCAATTTTCCTGTGTATTTATTGAAGTGTCTGGGCAACCACAATAACCTTTGATATTATAAAAATGTTTGTGCAGGATGCAGCATCTAACTGCATCACGTTCAAGCCGGGGCCAGGAAATCCGGTAAGCGGGCTTATCAGCGGTTGTGTGTTCTTCTATTCCTGATATTCATTAAATTGGCGGTATGAATAACAACTTTTATCAGCTGTCGGCGTCAACGCCCGGCGGGCAAAGCATCTCATTCGACGAGTATAGAGGAAAGCTTGTTTTGATTGTCAATACAGCAACCAAATGCGGTCTTGCTCCGCAGTTCGCGGGACTGGAGAGCTTGCACCAGCGATATAAGGACCGGGGCCTGGTTGTTCTTGGCTTTCCCTGCGATCAATTCCTTAACCAGGAGCCTGAAAGTAATGAAACGATGGAAACAAGCTGTGAGTTGAATTTTGGTGTCACCTTTCCGCTTTTCGCAAAATGTGATGTCAACGGCTCTTCGGCTCATCCTGTATTCTGTTTCTTAAAACAACATTTAAGCGGTTGGTTTGGAAGCAGGATCAAATGGAACTTTACCAAGTTCCTTATTGGCAGGGATGGCAGGCCCGTGAAAAGATTTTCTCCCATCACAAAGCCCGAAGACATAGAGAAATGGATTGTGAAACTCTTATAAAAAACTATCTGCATTTTAGTAAAGCCGGGCAATAATCTAAGGTGCCGGTGTTTTACAATGGGGTTGTGACTTGAAAATCAGATGTTCGGTACTGCATTTTATTTATAGCATGTTTTTTATCCTTCTTTCTTAGCTTTGCGAAGAAAGAAGGACTGTTTAATGACTCCCATCATTCTGCCGGCAGTTAGAAAGATCATTCATATCGACATGGACGCTTTTTACGCATCCGTAGAGCAACGCGATTATCCTGAATACCGGGGAAAACCCCTGGTGGTGGGTGGCTTGCCTGAGGGAAGGGGCGGAGTAGTAGCTACTGCCAGTTATGAAGCAAGAAAGTTCGGGATCCGTTCTGCTATGCCAAGTAAACAAGCTCTTCAGTTATGTCCCCACGCCTTATTTGTGAGACCCAGGTTTGATGTATACAAAGAGGTGTCACAGCATATTCGTGAAATCTTTAAGCGCTATACCGATCTGATCGAACCACTTTCCCTCGATGAAGCCTACCTGGACGTTACTCAGGACAAGCAGAATATCGGGTCTGCCCTTGAAATCGCAAAGCTTATTAAACAGGCCATCAAAGAGGAACTAAACCTTACCGCTTCAGCAGGGGTATCCGTCAATAAGTTTGTTGCCAAGATTGCTTCGGACATGGACAAACCCGATGGTTTAAAGTTTATTGGCCCTTCTTCCATAGAAGTTTTTATGGAGACATTACCGGTTGAGAAGTTTCACGGAGTAGGGAAGGTGACAGCCCAAAAGATGATGAAGATGGGGCTTTACACCGGGGCTGATCTCAAGAAGCTGAGAGAAGATGAACTTGTTAAATATTTTGGAAAGGTGGGCAGGTTTTACTATCAGATTGTCAGGGGTATAGATGACCGCCCTGTCCAGCCTTCACGCGAAACCAAGTCGGTAGGTGCCGAAGATACGTTTGCGCGTGACCTGCTTACTTTTGAGGAAATGATGAACGAACTCGAACGGATTTCTATGCTCGTTTATGAACGCCTGGAGAGAAAAAAGCTGAGAGGCCGTACCATTACTCTGAAAATTAAATACAGCAACTTTAAACAGATCACCCGGAGTCTGTCGCTTCCCGAGCCAGTCGGAGAGGCCTCCATGATAATTGACACTGTGGAAAAGCTGTTGACCGAGGCTTTTGCAGAAGGAAAGCCGGTGAGGCTGCTCGGAGTTTCCCTTTCTAATTTTCATGAGCAGACGGTGCAGAAGAATCCCCCGGGTATAGCGGGGCAATTAAGCCTTTTCTAGTTTTATTTTCGGTGTAAAAATTCCTATCTTGTATCTGCATTTATTTAAAACTATTACCAATGAAGAAACTTAAATTTATGTCACTATTCGTGGCTGTATGTATGCTGACATTCTCTTCCTGTAAGAAAGATAAAGATTCTGAAGAGCAGGACGCTTACCTTTCCGTCAAAGTCAACGGCGAACTGAAGGAAGCCAGGGGAGCAACTAACGTTACGGCTACTTACAACTCAGGAGGAAGTGATGTCTACTTACAGCTTATCGCTAACCTGGGAGAAAATAAGGTTGTATCATTTGTAATAAAGGAACCCGCTGCCGGACGCTTTAATCTGGGTTCTTATGATGTGCTGTTTATATACAGCAATGTCAGTGATAACTCTGACTCTTATATTGGCAGCGAAGGAACACCATTGACATCTCATCTTTTGCAAACGGAAAAGTAAAAGGCACTTTTGAGGCAAAAGCATCGGGAACCGAGGGCGATGTTATTACTTTAACAGAAGGGAAATTCGAAGCTGATGTGATGACGCAGTAATCAATAGATTTCCCCGGCCAAGCCACCTTTCTTTCACCGGCACCAGCCCCGTGCTTGCCTCTCCGCCCAGGTCAGGCAGAAGTAAACTGTTCGGTTACCGATTTTAATTTATCCAGCCGGTTCTTCCAGATCCTGCTGAGCAAATATAACTGGCCGGCAAAAACAAGTACTATCAGGCTTAACGCCAGGATCATCCCTTTGCTGAATGTCAAGCCGGAGCAAAAGAAGAAAAGCAGGCCGGCCATAAACAGTGCTCTAAGCAAAATAGAAACAGTTGAATACTTTCCTGCTTTCCTGGTATAGTTTTTCAGGGATGAAACAATATCCTCACCCAGGACGACATTCCGGAAGAACTGAAAGCCGGCAAAATGATGGACGAGTGCCAGCATTATCGAAACAACCAGGACAACGTTTGCCAGTATTGATTTTTCGCTGCCATCAAACATCGAATAATAGCAGGCAAGGAAAACCGACCATCCGGCTGCTTCTACAGCAGCCTGGGTTCTGATCTTTTTCAGTACCGGGTGAGTGTTTTTACTCAGCAATAAGTTTAATTGCTCCTTGCTCATTTCTGAAGGGTTCATCTTTTTCCACGATGATTTCAAGTCATTCAGTTCCATATTGCGCTTTTTTTTGAAGGTTCTTAAGTTTGTTCTTTATTCTGTTCAGCTTCACTCCCACGTGGTTTTCAGTTAATCCTGTCACTTCAGCGATCTGCTTGTAGCTCATGTCCTCGAAGTAGAGCGCCACAATTGCTCTTTCACTTTCGTCAAGCTGTTTTAACAATACGAATAGCTGATGCTCCCTTTGTGTGTCGTCAGCATCTCTCAGCTCATCAGCCGAGTCGGGAATAAGAGGAGTGTATTCAAGAGCAGGTTGCTTTCGCCGGAAAGAAGCGATCGCCGTGTTCAGGGAAATTCTGTAGATCCAGGTACTGGCCTTTGCTTCTCCCCGAAAAGTGCCTGCCGACTTCCATAGTTGGTAAACGATCTCCTGGAACAGGTCTTCACGATCATGAATAGAATCCCTGTAAAGGTGACAAACCTTATGTATTATCTTCTGATGCTCTCTGATCATTTCCAGAAATGACGTTTCATTCATTTTACATTATCTTAAGAGAAAACGGAAGCATCCTTATCGCTCTGAGTTACAGAAATGTTTTAAAGATATTAAAACTCTTATTTGTCTCCGGCGCTTTTTAAACGATGCCGGTATATAAGTAGAGTGGCAGGACAAAAACTTACAGGTTACGGCAGTTTATTTAAATTCAGTATACGAGACACTGTTGTCGAAACAGCCGGCAATTCTGCAGTAAATAGTAAATAATTGGGTATAAAGTATTAGAAAAAAGTCTTTATACTGCAGATTCTCCCGGAACATCGGTAGAATACGATTGAAGAAGCAGGCTCCCGCAAGCTGCAGCCCGAAATTTCGCAGATGTGATCCAGGCAGCCCGGGTGAAAGATCTGGATGAGATCTGATAAGCTATATGGCATTCCGGGAGGAAAGGGTTTTGTTTCATCCCGGAATGCCGCATGATAAAATTAGAAGTGTCCTCTGATCTGTTTGAATATTTTTTCGTTATAAAGGTTTCTTAATTTCTCATGTGTTTCAGCAGACAGGGGCTGCAGCCCGGAAGCCTCAATATTACTGCTTACCTGGCTTCTTTTCGATGCGCCGGGAATGACGGTGGTAACTTCCGGATGATCAAGGATCCACCGGATTGCCCACTGAGCCATTCGCTCGTCGGGGAGGATTGCTTTGATTTCCTCTGCCAGTTTCACGCCTTGTTCAAAGCCGATACCTGAGAATGTCTCGCCTGCATTGAAAGCTTCGCCATTTGCATTAAAATTACGATGGTCTTTTTCTGAAAACTGAGTGCTTTCGCTGAACTTTCCGGTTAAAAGGCCGCTGGCCAGAGGAACGCGGATAATTAAAGCAACGCCTTTTTCTTTTGCCTTTGCAAAAATTTCATCAGCTACATGTTGCCTGAACAGGTTAAAGATAATCTGCAGGGAAGCCAGTCCGTCCTGCTCCAGGCAGATCAGCGCTTCTTCCGATGTCTCAACACTTGCTCCGAAATGTTTGATAAGCCCTTCCTGCTGCAGTTTTCTTAAATGATCAAAAACGTGTCCCGACCGCATTTCTTCAGTTGGAATGCAATGCAGCTGTTCAAGAAACAGTTGCGGCAAGCCGAGGTGATGTAAAGATTCTTCAACATGCTTTTTCATATAATCATACGAGAAGTTCAGTGGCCACCCGTTGCCCTGGTCGTGCCTGCGTCCCAGCTTGGTCGCCACATAAACCGGCTTGTCAACGGTCTTCAGGAAATTCCCGATAACGGTTTCACTGACCCCTGAGCCGTATACATCCGCCGTATCAATGAAGTTTCCGCCTGCCTCTGTATAAGCCTGCAATATCTGGATTGCCTCAGCTTCGTTTACATTACCCCAATCGGCACTTCCAAGCTGCCAGGTACCAAGCCCGACCTCTGCAATATCAACATTCTTGAATTTTCTATATTTCATACTTCTTTTTAAATTAGCCTTTCGCCTGAGTCTTCTGCCAACACCCGGCAATGTAAAATACCGTAAAATATCGGAGAAGCACAACCTTTCAATTACCCCCAGCCAGCCCCCAGGCTCAGCCGTACTTCGTTTAAGATCATTGTGTCCATCTTAAGAGAATATACTGTACTTGATTCGTTGCCAGTGTGCATCAAATGTACCATAAGTGCACCATGAGTGCACCTTTTACTGACAAAAGGTGCACTCATGGTGCACTGACTGTTCATTCGTTGTGCTTTTGGTTGAAAGAATGGTCAAACCGTGTACGGCTGCAGGTTTAAAAGATAGCAGAGCAGTTCCAGCTGCGGGGCGAATCACAGGGGAATAGAGTAGAAGTCAGCGGGTGTACCGGCAGGGCATATTACATATTGTCAAGCTCCTCTTTATCATACCCTCCCAGACAGTCCATACAGGAGCTTCCGAATGCGTCATATTCATCGTAGGCGGCGCCCGGTTTTCCGAATAGTGTGATGATCCGGTCGATGCGGATACGTTTATTATTATCAAGATGGATAAATACTCCTTCGTTGGGGATGTCTTCCATGCTTACAACACGGCCTTCCGTGCTGCAGATGATTTCTTCCTGACAGAAGTGGAAGATCTTTCCTGTTGTACCTTTCTCAATTTGATCTTCAATCACTTCCCTGTATTCCCATGCAACGGGAAGATAAGAGCCTTCTTTTATTTTCTTTCTTACGTAATCCATCTCAATCGTGTCTTTCAAAGTTAACAAAAACAGTTGGCCTCTGTTCTTCCTGTTTGAAAGCTTTAGACAGAGCTCGTTTTATCTGTTAATACCATACAAACATCTTTTGCCTCTGTCTGCCGGAAAAAAGCATAACCAATGTGGTAATCTGTCTGTAAGGAATGGATAAAAAGCTGTTTATATAGGCTGAAATTTTTTTAAAAGCTTAACTTTGCGCTTTAGTAAGACCCATGATATACTTTTTTTCTAATAAAGCAAACAACATTTTTGCTGTTCAAAAAACACAAACCCTGGATCCTTCTGATGTTTCAAAGTTATGCTGGCTTTTTGGGGATGCCCGTTTAGAGCAGGAATCAAGCATTCGTGATTTTTTTGTTGGCCCCCGTGCTGCCATGGTTACCCCCTGGAGTACCAATGCAGTTGAGATTACTCAAAATATGGATATTCATGGAATAACCAGGATTGAAGAGTATTCGAGAGTAGAAGCTGATTTTTCTGAGTTCGACCCGATGCTTTCCCAGAAATACGAGGAGCTTAACCAGGATCTTTTCAAGATCAATATAGACCCTGAGCCGATCCGGGAAATTGAAGATATTGCGGCTTACAACCAGCAGGAAGGTCTTTCGCTGAGTGATGAGGAAATCGATTATCTGAATGGGCTTGCTGCTAAGATTGGCAGGAAACTGACCGACTCGGAAGTTTTCGGCTTCTCGCAGGTAAATTCGGAGCACTGTCGGCATAAGATATTTAACGGAACCTTTGTGATTGACGGGGAGGAGCAGCCTGTTTCTTTATTCAAACTTATAAAAAAGACTTCCGAGGCAAATCCTAACAGCATCGTTTCGGCATATAAAGATAATGTTGCCTTTCTGAAGGGACCTGTTGTGCAGCAGTTTGCTCCGCGGAGGGCAGAAGTGCCTGACTATTACGAAACAAAAGACTTTGAATCCGTTATATCTCTGAAGGCGGAAACGCATAACTTTCCAACCACTGTTGAGCCTTTTAATGGTGCAGCAACCGGATCGGGAGGGGAGATAAGGGACAGGCTTGCAGGCGGGCAGGGAGCCGTGCCTCTGGCCGGAACTGCAGTTTACATGACTGCTTTATCCCGTTTGACTAAAGACAGGCCGTGGGAAAATAAGGTACAGGAAAGAGAGTGGCTGTATCAGTCGCCGGTGGACATTCTCATAAAGGCTTCTAACGGAGCATCAGACTTTGGTAACAAGTTTGGGCAACCACTTATCACCGGGTCCTTGCTGACGTTTGAGCATGAGGAGAATGCGAAGATCCTCGGATATGATAAGGTGATCATGCAGGCTGGCGGCATTGGCTATGGAAAAGCTGAGCAGGCAAAGAAGCATTCGCCTTCTGTGAACGACAAGATCGTTGTGCTTGGCGGGGATAATTACCGGATCGGGATGGGCGGAGCTGCTGTTTCGTCAGCAGATACCGGTGCCTTCGGGTCGGGAATAGAGCTTAATGCTGTTCAGCGTTCTAATCCTGAAATGCAGAAGCGCGTTGCCAATGCGGTAAGAGCCATGGTTGAAAGTGATGAGAATGCAATTGTTTCGATCCATGACCATGGAGCGGGGGGGCATCTCAACTGTTTGTCGGAGCTGGTGGAAGAAACCGGAGGCAAAATTGACCTGGATAAGCTGCCGGTCGGAGACCCGACGCTTTCTGCCAAGGAAATTATCGGAAACGAGTCGCAGGAGCGTATGGGACTTGTAATAGGCGGGGAAAACCTTGAAATGCTTCAAAAGATAGCCGACCGTGAGCGTGCACCGATGTACACGGTAGGAGAGGTGACTGGTGATAATCGTTTTACATTTCAATCTTCATCCAGCGGCATTAAACCAATGGATTTAAATATGGACGATATGTTCGGAAGTTCTCCGAAAACTGTTATGCAGGATAAAAGTATCGTTGCAACCTATCAGCCGGTTGATTATGAAGTTGCCCAACTGGAAAGCTACCTGGAGCAGGTGCTGCAGCTGGAGGCGGTAGCTTGTAAAGACTGGCTTGTCAATAAGGTCGACCGTTGTGTGGGTGGACGGGTGGCTACGCAGCAATGCGCGGGGCCGCTGCAATTGCCTTTAAATAACTGCGGGGTGATGGCTCTTGACTACCAGGGAAAAGATGGAATTGCCACTTCGATCGGACACGCTCCTCTTGCAGCGCTGATCGATCCGGCGGCCGGTAGCCGGAATGCCATAGCTGAAGCTCTTTCAAATATCGTTTGGGCGCCGCTTAAGGATGGGCTTACAGGTGTTTCGCTTTCCGCAAACTGGATGTGGGCATGTAAGAATGAGGGGGAAGATGCAAGATTGTATCAGGCGGTTAAAGCCTGTTCGGAGTTTGCTATTGCACTGGGAATTAATATTCCGACAGGGAAAGATTCCCTGTCCATGAAGCAGAAATACAAGGATAAGGAAGTTATCGCTCCCGGAACAGTAATCATTTCCGCAGGCGGGCACTGTGATGATATCAGGGCTACTGTTGAACCGGTGCTTCGTAAAGATGGCGGGGCTATCTATTATATCAATCTGTCGGGTGATACCTTCAGGCTTGGAGGGTCTTCTTTTGCCCAGGTTAGAAATAAGATCGGTTCGGAAGCGCCGGATATTCTGGACGCAGCGGAATTCAGGAAAGCTTTCAACACTGTTCAGGCTTTGATCCGCGGAGGGCATATACAGGCAGGACATGATATTGGCAGCGGTGGTTTGATTACGACTTTGCTGGAACTTTGTTTTGCTGACCGTGATCTGGGTGCTACTGTTGATTTGTCGGCTTTAGGTGACCAGGATATCATTGCCAAGCTCTTCTCTGAAAATACAGGACTGGTATTTCAGGCAGATGCAGCTGCTGAAGCAATGCTTGTGGAAAATGGGATACGTTTTCATAAGATCGGAAAAGTGAGCTCTGAAGCTTCTTTATCCGTTAAGAACCAGGATGGTGAATGGTCTTTTGACATCGATCATCTGAGGGATGTGTGGTTTAAGACGTCTTATCTGCTTGATCAGAAACAGAGCGGACCGGCGAAAGCGAAGGAACGGTTTGATAATTATAAATACCAGGTATTAAAATATAAATTCCCTGCCGGTTTTGATGGAAAGATGCCTGTTGCGGATGGCTCGAAACCAAAGATTAAAGCGGCGATCATCCGGGAGAAAGGAAGTAACTCAGAGAGGGAGCTTGCGAATGCGATGTATATGGCCGGGTTCGATGTGAAGGATGTTCACATGACGGATCTGATCTCGGGAAGGGAAACGCTGGAAGATATCCAGTTCATCGGGGCTGTCGGAGGGTTTTCGAACTCTGACGTGCTTGGATCGGCTAAAGGATGGGCGGGAGCTTTCCTTTATAATGAAAAGGCCAGAGTCGCACTTGAAAATTTCTTTAAAAGAGAAGATACCCTGTCTGTGGGGATCTGTAATGGCTGCCAGTTATTTGTGGAACTTGGACTGATCAATGATGATCATGAGAACAAACCTAAGATGCTGCATAATGACAGCGGCAAGCATGAATGCAGTTTCACCTCCCTGACCATACAGGAGAATAAATCTGTGATGCTTGCCGGACTGGCAGGCGCTACGCTGGGAGTCTGGATCTCGCACGGGGAAGGGAAGTTCTCTTTGCCGTATACAGAAGATCAGTACCAGATTGTAGCAAAATACGGGTACGAGGGTTATCCTGCTAATCCGAACGGGTCGGGTTATAATACCGCGATCATGTGTGATAAAACAGGCCGTCATCTTGTTACGATGCCGCATATCGAACGTTCACTGCTTCAATGGCAATGGGCTGATTATCCTGCCGGGCGGAAAGATGAAGTTTCGCCATGGTTCCAGGCCTTTGTAAATGCAAGGGTTTGGCTGGAGAAGGTGAAATAAGGAAACAGGATTTGTTTATACATAACGAGGGGTAGTAAATACAAGAGTAATTGTTACCCCTCGTTTTTTAATAGTATTTATAGGAGTGTATTGCCCTGCACCTGATGCCTTGTTTCCGGAATAGCTTGCCGGGCGGAGAAGGCTGCTCAGGCTAGCAGTTCACTTATACTAGTTGCCCAAAGTGGATTCTGTGTTTGTATCCCCGTGTAATCTATTATAAGATAAATAACCTGTCCTCCTGAGAAGGTAATTCGCAGGGGCTTCCAGAACAGGCCAAAGTTCTTGACTGAAGAAGCCGGAAATACGCTGTCAAAGCCCAGATAAATTTGTTCTATCGAACCGAGCGGTACCCGAAGATGATGATCACCTGAAATTTCTATGGCACCGGGTGTCAGAGCTATTACACCCTGATGTTTATGAAGAGGCGGATTGAAAGAGAAAAGACCGGCGATTGTTTTTAGCCACTCCTCTTTGTCCTCTATTTCATAATCATATGCCCAATAAACGCTTCCCTGTAAAAGAATTGTATCCATGTTATTATCAGAATAGCTATGTAAATATAATACGTTTTTACCTCAAAACATAAGGGGTAATCTTATTAGATTTGTTTTATATTCTTTTTAATTCTACCTTTGCACCCTAATTAACAGATGGTTTAACGCTTTGATACTATTCAGGTAATGTATTTAAGTAAAGAGAAAAAGGCAGAGATTTTTGCCGCACACGGTAAAGGCGCAACAGATACAGGTTCAGCCGAAGGCCAGGTAGCATTGTTTACAACACGTATCGCTCATTTAACCGGGCATTTGAAGAAGAACAAGAAAGATTTTTCTACTCAGTTAGCTCTTCAGAAACTGGTTGGTAAACGTCGTGCTTTGTTAGCTTATTTATATAAGAAGGACATCGCAAGATATCGTGCTATCATTAAAGCTTTAGAATTAAGAGATATCATCAAATAATTCTTTTGAAAAAAATAAGAAGCCATCTCACTGGGATGGCTTTTTTATTTTAATTTAGCAGACAAAAGTCAATAATAAACTTTGGCGCACTTCTGAAGATGAACGGTGCGCTGCAATGAACACAAAATGAGTTACAATTTAATCAAAAAGTCGTTCGATTTAGGCGATGGCCGCACAATCGAAATTGAGACAGGTAAGTTGGCTAAGCAGGCCGACGGATCTGTTGTGGTAAAGATGGGAGATACGATGCTGCTTGCTACTGTTGTTTCTGCCAGGGAAGCAAAGGAAGGAATAGATTTTCTACCCCTCTCTGTTGATTACCAGGAAAAATACGCAGCAACCGGTCGTATTCCGGGAGGCTTCTTACGTAGAGAAGCACGTTTATCTGACTATGAAATTTTAATATCGCGTTTAGTTGACCGTGCATTGCGCCCGCTTTTCCCGGAAGATTATCATGCAGAAACGCAGGTAATGATCTCTCTGATCTCTGCGGATAAAAACATTATGCCGGATTCGCTGGCAGGCCTGGCTGCTTCTGCTGCTCTTGCTGTTTCTGATATTCCGTTTAACGGACCTATTTCTGAGGTTCGCGTAGCAAAGGTTGACGGTAAGCTGGTTATCAACCCTTATATGTCTGACCTGGAGCGTGCAACATTAGAATTCATTGTTGCCGGTTCCGAGAACGATATCGTAATGGTGGAAGGTGAGTCTAAAGAGATTTCTGAAGAAGAAATGATCGAGGCTATTGAATTTGCCCACCAGGCTATTAAGGTACAGGTTCAGGTTCAGAAGGAATTGACCATTGAAGTTGGAAAGACTGAAAAGAGAGTTTATTCTCATGAGCACAGCAATCCTGAACTGAAGGAACGCGTATATGCTGAAACTTACGATAAAGTTTACGCTGTTGCCAAATCCGGATCATCTAAACATGAGAGATCTGAGAAGTTCGAAGAAATCCAGAATGAGTTTCTTGTTGGCCTTGGATTAGAGGTTGACGATGTAACCAAGTTCCTGGCTAAGAAATATTTCCACGATGTACAGTATGATGCTGTGCGTAACCTGATCCTGGATGAAGGTATTCGTCTGGACGGCCGTGATGTAAAAACAGTTCGCCCAATCTGGAGTGAAATTGGTTATCTGCCTGCTGCTCACGGTTCAGCTGTGTTTACACGTGGTGAAACGCAGTCTCTTACTACAGTGACTTTAGGTACTAAGCTGGATGAGCAGATGATTGATGGAGCGTTTATTAATGGCTTCCAGAAGTTCATTCTTCATTATAACTTCCCAAGCTTCTCAACCGGTGAGGTTCGTCCTAACCGTGGCCCGGGCCGCCGTGAAGTTGGACATGGAAACCTTGCTCAGCGTTCATTGAAGCAGGTGCTTCCTTCAGAGGAGGAAAATCCATATACTATTCGCGTAGTATCTGATATCCTCGAATCAAATGGTTCGTCGTCAATGGCAACTGTTTGTGCCGGTACACTGGCGCTGATGGATGCAGGTGTAAAGCTGAAAGCTCCTGTTTCCGGTATTGCAATGGGTCTGATCACTGATGAGAAGACCGGAAAGTATGCTGTATTGTCAGATATCCTGGGAGATGAAGATCACTTAGGGGATATGGATTTTAAAGTTACCGGTACTGAAGCTGGTATCGTTGCATGTCAGATGGACTTAAAGATCAACGGTTTAAGATGGGAAGTGTTACGCAGTGCTCTTGAGCAGGCTAAAGAAGGCCGCCTTCATATCCTTAACGAGATGAAGAAGACGATTGCTGAACCACGCACTGACCTGAAACCTCATGCGCCGCGTCTTATTGTCCTTAAAATTGACAAAGAGTTTATTGGTGCTGTGATTGGCCCGGGTGGTAAGATTATCCAGGAAATGCAGCGTGAAACCAACACGACCATCACAATCGAGGAAAAAGATAACCAGGGGGTTGTAAGTATTTTTGCTCCTGATGCTGAAGCGATTGACAAGGCCGTAAAACGTATCAAGGGTATCGTTGCGAAACCTGAAGTAGGCGATATTTACGAAGGTAAAGTGAAATCAATCATGCCTTTCGGGGCTTTTGTTGAGATCCTTCCTGGTAAAGACGGACTTCTTCATATCTCTGAAATAGACTGGAAACGTTACGAAACGATGGACGGCATATTTAAGGTTGGAGATGAAGTGAGAGTAAAACTGCTTGATATTGACAAACAAGGAAAGCTGAAACTTTCAAGAAAGGCGTTATTGCCAAGGCCACCGAAACCGGAAAACAAGCCGGCTGGTGAGCAGGAGGCTAAACCTGCCGATCAGTAAGAGTTACGGAAAATAACTAAGAGAAGGGCTGTTTCAAATTTTGAGACAGCCCTTTTTATATAGCTTGAATTTAGGTAAGGTGTTTTACCTTTTTGCGTGCTGAATTTTATCGAGATGTTGTCTTTTTATTTTGTCGTGATGTTTTTGTTCTTATTTATTCTAGGGTATAATTTCTAATGAATTTTATGGACAGAAAACCTACCTTTGCCTTATGAACCACTTTATAGCCCCTTCTGTTCTTGCAGCCGATTTTGCTAATCTTCAGCGTGATATTGAAATGGTGAATGGCAGTGCTGCTGATTGGTTTCATGTGGACATTATGGATGGGGTATTTGTTCCGAATATTTCATTTGGGTTTCCTGTGGTGGAGGCGATACGGAAGCATGCGGGGAAGCCTTTGGATGTTCACCTGATGATCACGGATCCGGACCGTTATATCGGTGCTTTTGCGAAGGCAGGGGCATCGGTGATCACTGTACACTATGAGGCGTGTACACATTTGCATCGTACTCTTGCTGCTATAAAGGAAATGGGATGTAAAGCCGGGGTGGCACTGAATCCTCATACTCCTGTACATGTTCTTGAAGATATTATTGAGGATGCGGATCTTGTGCTGATCATGTCGGTTAATCCGGGATTTGGCGGGCAAAAGTTTATTCAGCGGACATACGATAAGCTGAAAGCGCTGAAAGCTATGGCGGCGGGAAGAAATGATAATCTGCTTATCGAGGTGGACGGAGGGGTAAATATTTCCAATGCCGGACAACTTATTTCCTGCGGTGCAAACGTACTGGTTGCAGGAAACTTTGTTTTTACGGCGGATGATCCCAAAGCAGTTATTTCGGAAATGAAGGAGGTGATGCCGGGTCTGATGAAGGCCTGAGTTAAGGCTGGTAGATTAAACTTTTAATTCTATAGGTGCATCTTCTCTCGCCTGAGGCGATATGATCCATTCGCTCAATACTCACTCCGTCACCCAGGATCGCTTTCAGGACACGCATATCGGATTCGCAAAAATGTTTGCAGGTATTGGCAGCGGCGCCGATAGGGCAGTTGTTCTCAAAAAGCAGATACTGACCTTCCTGTTCTTTCCGGAATTCAGCCATGTAGCCTTCGCTGGTCCGGATGTCGGTATACCCAACGATCAGGCTTTCCAGGCTTTCATGATCTTTCAGAATGGCTTTATATCTTTTTACTGTTTCTGCTTCGCGGGAAGAGATCACTACTTCGAGGGCATCCTGTCCCAGCTGTTCTTTAATCGTATCGAGAAGCTCTACTGTCAGTGCAGCGTGATTGTTTGGAAAAGATGCATTGCCCTGTTCAGTTAATTCGTATACTTGCACCGGTCGTCCAACGCCTTTAGTGGAGGAGATATATGTTACCAACCCTTCCTCGGAAAGACGTATAAGTTGCTGACGGGCACCCTCATTGGTGATGCCTAATTCTTCAGCAATTTCCTTTGCAGTGAGAGGACCCCGTGTTTTTAGAAGCTGTAAGAATTTATTTGGACGCATAAATATTTTTCCAAGTTTTTACTTGTTTAATTGCAAAAGTAGTAACTTTGTATCAAATAAGACTAAACTATTTTTTAAAAAAGTTATTAAAATATAGGTTATCCCTTTGATACTGAATTAGAAAGGGAATAATGTTTAAAATATGAGTAAAGATCAGGAGTTATTGGAATCGCTTGCAACGAGCGAATATGAATACGGGTTCAGTACTAATATAGAAATGGAAATGGCTCCTAAAGGGCTGAATGAGGATACTATCCGTTACATTTCTGCAAAAAAGAATGAACCTGAGTGGCTTCTTGAGTGGCGTCTTAAGGCTCTGAACCGTTTCCTGGAAATGGAAATGCCTCATTGGCAAAACTTCGATCTTCCTGAAATTGATTTTCAGGATATATCTTATTATGCAGCACCGAAGAAAAAGCAGCTGAATAGTCTGGATGAAGTCGATCCTGAACTTCTGGAGACGTTTGAGAAGCTTGGAATCCCTTTGAACGAACAGAAGATCTTATCGGGAGTGGCAGTTGATGTTGTTTTTGACAGTGTATCGGTTGCAACGACATTTAAGGAGAAGCTGGCTGAAAAAGGCGTAATCTTTTGTTCTTTTGGTGAAGCTGTACAAAACCACCCTGATCTGGTAAAGAAATATCTTGGTACTGTAGTACCTGTAAGTGATAATATATTCGCAGCTCTTAACTCAGCTGTGTTTTCTGATGGATCTTTTGCTTATATCCCTAAGGGCGTAAGGTGCCCGATGGAATTATCTACTTATTTCCGGATCAATGCTATGAACAGCGGACAGTTTGAACGTACGCTGATCGTTGCTGATGATGCCAGTTATGTAAGTTACCTGGAAGGCTGTACTGCACCTATGAGGGATGAGAATCAGCTGCATGCCGCAGTTGTAGAAATTATCGCACTGGATGACGCAGAGGTAAAATATTCAACTGTGCAAAACTGGTACCCCGGCGATAAAGAAGGAAAGGGCGGCGTTTACAATTTTGTAACGAAGCGTGGTATCTGCAAAGGGAATAATTCGAAGATATCCTGGACCCAGGTAGAAACGGGGTCTGCGATTACCTGGAAATATCCTGGTGTAATTCTGAAGGGTGACAATTCTTCAGGTGAGTTCTATTCAGTAGCGATGACGAGGAATCATCAACAAGCCGATACCGGCACCAAGATGATCCATTTGGGTAAGAATACTAAGAGCCGGATCATATCCAAAGGTATTTCTGCAGGAAAGAGTCATAACAGCTACAGGGGACTGGTATCAATTGGCCCCAATGCTGATAATGCACGTAATTTCACACAGTGTGATTCTTTGCTGATTGGTGACAGGTGCGGTGCGCATACGTTCCCTTACATAGAAGGAAAGAATAGCACTGCGATCATAGAACATGAGGCTACTACGTCTAAAATAGCTGAAGATCAGATCTTTTATCTGAATCAGCGGGGACTTGATACGGAGAAAGCTGTAGCGCTGATTGTGAATGGATATGCCCGTGAGGTGTTGAACAATTTGCCAATGGAATTTGCCGTGGAGGCTCAGAAGCTGCTGGCGATTTCACTGGATGGAAGCGTTGGATAGGCGGGGAGTTGAAAGTTTAAAGTGGAAAGTTGAGGGGCGGATAGGTGTTAGAATGATAAGAGGCTGATAACCTAATGCCGACTGCTGATAGCTAATTTAAGTTAAATAGTAATAAAATATACAGGAAATGCTTAATATTCATAATCTTCAAACTTCGGTAGAAGGGAAAGAGATTTTAAAAGGAATAAACCTGCAGGTGAATGCAGGCGAGATACATGCTATAATGGGTCCTAACGGATCGGGAAAAAGTACATTAGCTTCTGTTCTTGCTGGAAAAGAGAGCTATGAAGTGACTGGCGGAGAAGTATTATTTGATGGAAAAGACTTGCTGGACATGGCTCCGGAGGATCGTGCAAGGGAAGGGCTTTTTCTCGCATTTCAGTATCCTGTTGAAATTCCGGGCGTATCGAATATTAACTTTTTAAAGACTGCTATTGGTGAGATCCGTGCTTATAAGGGATTGGATCCACTGAGTTCAAAGGATTTTTTGAAGCTTCTGAAAGATAAACAGGAGCTGGTAGAGCTGAAAGCATCGCTGGTGAACCGTTCTTTGAATGAAGGATTTTCAGGCGGTGAGAAGAAAAGGAATGAAATCCTTCAGCTGGCAATGCTTGAGCCGAAACTCGCTATCCTGGATGAAACGGATTCGGGTCTTGATATTGATGCTTTAAGGATTGTTGCGAACGGCGTGAACAAACTTCGTTCTGAAAATAATGCTTTCGTGGTGATCACTCACTATCAACGCCTTCTTGATTATATTGTTCCTGATTTTGTGCATATTCTTTATGATGGACGTATCATTAAATCGGGTACGAAAGAACTGGCTTTCGAGCTGGAGGAAAAAGGGTATGATTGGGTTAAAGACGAATTAAGTGCGCAGGCATCTCCTTCTCTTTAAGGTTTAGATCTCGCAAAATGGAAAAAGGAATATTCAATAATTTTTATACATATCTTACAGGGGCGTTTGCCGGCAGGCAGCAGGCGGCGCGTTTAACGGAGCCCGGATGGCTGACTGAAAAGAGAGAGGCCGCATTTGCTCTTTTTGCTGAGAAAGGGATTCCTTCCAGAAAGAGTGAGGAGTGGCGTTTTACCAATCTTGAGAAGTTTCTGTCGCACGAGTTCAAGTTTCAGCAGGAAGTAATTCCTGAGAGGAGTGGTCTGGCGCTTGAGGAACTGGAAGCAAGCCGCATTGTTATCGTTAACGGAAGATTTGCAGCTGATCTATCGGATCCTATTCCTGATGGAATGACGTTTCTGGATACAAAAGCCGCTCTTGCCGACGCCCGTTTTGCGGAAAAATTAGGTACTGTAGCCGATTTCCCGGATAACCCGATGCTGGCACTTAACACTGCGTTTTTTTCTGAGTTCAGCGTTCTGCATATTGAGGCGAAGGCTGTTGTTGAGAAGCCGCTCCATATTGAGCATATTTATACGTCGCACGCCTCTGCTGCGTTTATTGCATACCGGACGCTTGTGGTTGCAGAGAAACTTAGTGAAGCTACCCTGATAGAAACATTTCACTCTGAAGGAGGAGCGCCCGTTTTTGTTGATTTCGTAAGTGAACAACAGGTGGATGAAGGAGCTGTTTTTCATTCCCACATGATCAACAATGTTGGAGAGAATGTTTGCTTTGTTCAGCACAGGGAAGTATGTCAATTCAGGAACAGTGTCTTAAATAATTCAAATATATCTCTTGGTGATGCGGGGATGATCAGAAATGATCTGAATTTCCGGTTAAAGGAAAGCGGCACGGAAACCAATTTACTGGGTGCCTACCTGGTGACTGGTGAGCAGCATGTGGATAATCATACGCTGGTGGATCACCAGATGCCTCATTGCAACAGCAGCGAGTTGTATAAAGGGATTCTTCACGATAAATCGCGTGCTGTATTTAATGGGAAAGTTTTCGTCCGTCAGGATGCTCAGAAAACAAATGCGTTTCAGCAGAACAATAACCTTTTGTTAAGTAACCAGGCGACGGTGAACAGTAAACCGCAGCTGGAAATATTTGCCGATGACGTAAAATGTTCTCATGGATCTACGGTAGGTCAGATGAATAAGGACGCTCTTTTTTATCTTAAGGCAAGAGGGATAGGAGAGGAGACAGCAGGGCGTTTATTGATGCAGGCATTTGTTTTTGATATACTTTCGCGAATCGAAATCCCGGAACTGAGGGATTTTACCGAAGAACTATTACATAAAAAACTTCATACAGAAAACCTGGTAATTGCTTAATTGCAGGTCTGAGGACAATAAAAATGGAAGTCAATACGGAAAATACAGTCAGGCAATTTTTATATGGCGGGGAGCCGATTGCAAAGCAATTTCCGGCGCTCCACCAGTCTGTATACGGAAAACCGCTGGTGTACTTTGACAATGCGGCTACTACGCAGAAGCCTTTTTCGGTGATTCATGCTATCAGTGACTATTATAATACGATTAACAGTAATATTCACCGCGGTGTACATTACCTGAGTCAAAAGGCTACTGATGCTTATGAAGTGTCCCGGAAAGCGGTTGCTTCCTTTATTAATGCGCGCAATTCTTCAGAGGTGATTTTTACAAAGGGAACAACCGATGGTATTAACCTTATTGCTGATGTTTATGGCGCGTATGCGTTAAAGGAAGGCGATTCGGTGATTATATCAGCGATGGAGCATCATTCAAATATCGTTCCCTGGCAATTGATGTGCGATAAACATGGTGCGCAATTGAAGGTGATCCCAATGAATGAAGACGGGGAATTGCTGATGGATGAGTTTGCGAATCTTCTTGATGAGCGTGTGAAGATCGTAGCTGTAGGATACGTTTCGAACACCCTCGGCACGATAAACCCGGTGAAGGAGATCATTGAAATGGCTCATGCTAACGGAACTCCTGTGTTAATTGATGCAGCTCAGGCTGTGCAGCATTTGTCTATTGACGTCCAGGACCTTGATTGTGATTTTCTCGCTTTCTCCGGGCATAAAATGTATGGTCCTACAGGTATCGGTATTTTGTACGGGAAAGAAGAATGGCTGGAGAAACTGCCTCCTTACCAGGGCGGCGGCGATATGATTAAAACGGTGACGTTTACGGGTACAGAATATAACGAACTTCCTTTTAAATATGAAGCGGGTACCCCTCACATTGACGGAGCTATTTCTCTTAAAGCTGCTGTTGATTTTATTAATGAAACCGGAATCGGAGAAATTGCTGCTTTCGAAAACGGATTGCTTCATTATGTGACTTCTTTAGTGAATGAAATCCCTGGTATTGAGATCATAGGGCGTGCAAAAGCCAAAACCAGTGCTTTGTCACTTTCGGTGAAAGGAGTTCATCCGTATGACGTAGGTGTGCTTCTGGATAAAATGGGGATAGCGGTGAGAACGGGGCATCATTGTACCCAGCCTGTAATGGATTTTTATTGTATTCCGGGTACTGTGCGGTTATCTCTTGCTGTTTACAATACAGCGGATGAAATTGATTATTTTATAAGCAGTCTCAAGCGTGCAATAAATATGCTTGTTTAGAGTATTATATAGAATGACTATTAACGAAAAGCAGGACGAACTAATCGAGGAATTTGAGTACCTGACAGACTGGGTAGATAAGTATGAGCAGATCATCCAGATTGGAAAAGAGCTTCCGCTTATTAACGAAGAATTTAAGCAGGATAAGTTTCTTATCAAGGGGTGCCAGTCAAAGGTATGGCTATATCCGGAGTTTAAAGACGGCAGGATCTATTTTACTGCCGACAGCGATGCAATCATATCAAAAGGGCTTGTAAGTCTTATAGTAAGGGTTCTTTCCGGTTTTCCGCCGGAGGATATCCGGGATGCTGATCTGTACTTTATTGATCGTATTGGGCTTAAGGAGCACTTGTCGCCAACCCGTTCAAATGGATTGGTATCCATGGTAAAACAGATTAAGCTTTATGCCATTGCTTACAGTTCAGCGATGGCTGGTAAGAATTTTGAGTAGTATGATTATAGAAGATAAAGCAGGTATAAAAGATCAGGTGATTGAAAAGCTGAAGACCGTATATGATCCGGAGATACCTGTGGATGTATATGAGCTGGGATTGATATATGAGCTGCATACTTTTCCTGAAGGAATTGTTAAGGTTGTCATGACCCTCACTGCCCCAGCCTGTCCGGCTGCCGATCAGATCCTGCAGGATGTTCAGGCCGCCGTGGCGTCTGTTGACGATGTGAAGGAGGTACGGGTAGAAATCTCATTTGACCCTCCCTGGGACAGGGAAATGATGAGCGAAGACGCTAAGCTGGAGTTGGGTTTCTTCTAGACCAGATAAAAGCCTTGTTGTGTCTAAACTTATCCGGCTATATTTAGCCCTTGATTACCTTACATTATTTTACTTCCGTTTATTTTTCTTTTTATAAGCCTTATACCAGTAGTTGGAGGATGTCCATTGTGATCCCCCTGTGAGTTGTCCTGTTTGATTGATACTGAGGCAAGGGGCTTTTATGTTCACTGGAATTCCATGTGCTTTTCTGATTTTTTCATTTTTGTAATAAAAACGGCCCGGATTTTCAATTGATTAAGTGGTTTTTCTTTTTTTGATCTTTTTGATATAAAATTTGTAAAAAAATGAAAGTTTATTGTAAATTCGTTTCCGGTATTCGTTTTTTTATTACAAAGTATTCATATTTGAATTATATATTTTCGAAATCATCAAAAAATGGCAACAAAATTAGAGTACATTTGGCTTGATGGCTATAAACCCACTCAGAGCCTGCGCAGTAAAACCAAAATTGTAAAGAACTTTAGTGGAAAGCTTGAGGAATGCCCACTGTGGAGCTTTGATGGCTCTTCGACTGAGCAAGCTCCGGGCGGTTCTTCTGACTGTGTGTTAAAACCAGTTTTTATTTGTCCTGATCCGCAAAGGAAAGATGCTTATCTTGTTATGTGTGAAGTTCTTACAGCAGACGGAACTGCACATGAATCTAATGGACGTGCTTTAATTGACGATGACGATAACGATTTTTGGTTTGGTTTTGAGCAGGAGTATTTCCTTTGGGATCCTGAAACAAACAAGCCTTTAGGTTTCCCAGCAGGTGGTTATCCAGCTCCTCAGGGCCCTTATTATTGCTCGGTAGGTGCGAATAACGCTTACGGACGGGAAATTGTAGAGGAACATCTTGATGCATGTCTTGAAGCCGGATTAAATGTTGAGGGCATCAACGCTGAAGTAGCAGCAGGTCAATGGGAATTCCAGATCTTTGCAAAAGGGGCGAAAGAAGCAGGCGACCAGATCTGGATTGGCCGTTACCTCCTTGAAAGAATCGGGGAAAAATACGGAGTGGCAATAAACTGGCATTGTAAGCCTCTTGGTGCACTTGACTGGAATGGTTCAGGTATGCATGCAAATTTCTCAAACTCAGTTCTGAGAACAGCAGGAAATAAAGAAACTTACGATAAAATTTGCGAAGCTTTCCGTCCGGTAGTGAAGGAACATATCGAAGTGTATGGTGCAGACAACCATCTGCGTCTTACAGGTAAACATGAAACTGCTTCCATACATGACTTTAGCTATGGCGTTTCTGACCGTGGTGCGTCTATCCGTATTCCTCTTGCAACTGTAGAAAAAGGATGGAACGGATACCTGGAAGACCGTCGTCCTAATTCAGCCGCTGATCCGTATAAAGTAGCAGCACGTATTATTAAGACTGTTAAATCGGTAGCTGTTTAGGCAGGTAGTTGTTTATTAGTTTTTAAGTCCCCTGGGAGTTTTTCCAGGGGATTTTTTAATATTGGCCGTACCGTCCTGATTCTATGAGAGGCAGGTTTTCTGAAGAAAGGTTATACTGGTATAGCCAGCATTCCAGGCATTCTTTTCCGGTGCAGACGGTTCTCTTTACCCTGACGAATTCGTTAGGCTGTGAGAATCCCGGGCCGAACCCTTCGTATTCATCCAGCTCTTTCCAGATTTTATTCTGTTGCTGCAATCTGAAGATTTTTCCATATACCCAACTTTCGCTTTCCGGATCAGTGATTAGAGCCGGATATTCCCCGGCATGGTAGAGCCTGCCTTTTATGTGTCCTTCGCTATATAAACAGGCATGGTGGTTTAACAGAGCCCCGAAGTAATTGGACGTATGTAATAACGTCCCGTAAACAAATAAATAATCTGCCTCATTCATGTCTGAAAGTCCTCTTCGGTGTGAAATTAAAAAAAACAGTTCCAGGTCGTTGAATCTTATTAAATTAAGGCCTTTTAATGGATATTCAGAAAACGTAGTTTTTAACTGCATATTATTTTTTCAGGGCTCAGATCGGTTTAAATTATTATATGGATAATTCCCAGATTATAAAGTATTTACAGGATAAGGATGTTCACAAGATCAAATTTGCGTTTGCTGATATTGATGGTATTCTGCGGGGAAAGGTTATTCACCGGAAGAAATTTATTGACGGCCTGCAGGAAGGATATGGTTTCTGTGATGTTGTTTTTGGCTGGGATAGTGCTGATGCCCTTTACGATGGGGTGGAGGTTACAGGATGGCACACCGGTTTCCCGGATAAACCTTGCAGAATAGACCTGAATACCTTCCGTACTGTTCCCTGGGAAGATAATATTCCTTTTTTTCTGGCTGATTTCAGCGGCTCTGATGGCGCTGGTTTAGCTTCCTGCCCTAGAAGCCTTTTAAAAAGAATTATGCACGACTGTGAGGAAATGGGATTTCATGCTGAGTTTGCACAGGAATTTGAATGGTTTAATTTCAGGGAGAGCCCGGAGAGCTTGCGGGAAAAGGGTTTTTCGGGATTACAGCCGCTGACTCCCGGGATGTATGGATATTCGATTCTCCGGCCTTCACAAAACAGTGCTTTTTATTATGATCTCTTTAACCTGCTGGAGCAGTTCAATATAACCCTTGAAGGCCTGCATACTGAAACGGGACCGGGGGTATATGAGGCCGCTATTCTTCATTGCCGGGTGTTGGAGGCCGCAGATAAAGCGGTGCTTTTTAAAACGGCTGTGAAAGAGATTGCAGCAAGGCACCATATTGTTGCTTCTTTTATGGCTAAATGGAATACGGACCTGCCGGGTTGCAGCGGACACATTCACCAAAGCTTGTGGAGCCTGGACCGGAGATATAATTTGTTTTACAGCATCGAGGAGGAGGGAAATATAAGTCCTTTGTTAAAGCAGTATATAGCGGGACAGCTTTATTGTCTTCCGTATATATTACCAATGCTGGCACCAACAGTAAATAGTTATAAAAGGCTTGTGGAGGGGGCGTGGGCACCCACGACAGTGAGCTGGGGATATGATAACAGGACAACTGCCCTGCGCGTGCTTAACCCTTCAGAAAAATATACCCGGCTGGAAATGAGGGTTCCGGGAGCTGACAGCAATCCTTACCTGGCAATGGCTGCTTCGCTTGCTTCGGGCTTGTATGGGATAAAAAACCGCCTTCTCCTTGATATCGAAGCAGTGAAAGGGAATGCGTATCAGAACAGTGAGATTGAAAGATTGCCTGCTGACCTTTATTCTGCGGCTATGGCAATGAACGAATCACCTGTGGCAAGGGAACTGTTTGGTGAGGCTTTTGTTGATCATTTTGTGAAAACCAGGCTATGGGAGTGGAAACAATATGCAAAACAGGTAAGCAACTGGGAATTGAGGAGATACTTTGAGATTATATAGAGGGAGATTACGAATTACGATTTACTGAAAACTGATAGCTGCTACCGACAGTCAGCTGCCAAAGCCAATTTATGGACTACTCGAGAATCATAAAAAAAGCCTGGAGGGAATACGATGCTTCTAAGGTGATTTATAAAATCCAGGACATCAGTGCAATGGTGTCAACGAATCATGTGTTCCGGATTACGTTTGAAGATGAAGATATTGTGATTGCGAAATTATCATATTTTGGTAAGTATGAGCATTTTAAAGAGGATCATCGTATTATACATTCACTTGCCAACAATTTGCTTTACCCTTTTGAGAACCTGCTGGCAAAGTCTCTTTTGAAAAATAACAGGGTTTTTACTTACCGTTATAAGACTGCTTCTACAGATGCATGGGTGGTGTTCTATAACCCTGTAAGAGTACAGAAGCGATTACCAAAGCGGCTAAGTGAGGCTCAGATACGCAAGTTCGGACAGCAGATAGGAAAGTTTCATAAGGCTTGCTCGAGGATCAGGAATGTATTGCCTCAATCATCGAAGACCTTGAGTACAGATATTGTTACGCTGCTTAAACAGTTGAAGAATAAGAAAAAAAATACTTATGACGATCAGCAGTGCGAGATGCTTAAGCACCATTGCGAGGCTTTTCAGAAAAACAGGCTACTTTTAAAGGCTGATAGATTTGAAACTATCCCGGTGTTTATTGACTGGAACATCGGAAACTTTTCGGTGACTCCGAGCCTGAAGCTTTATTCAAGATGGGACTATGACTGGTTCAGGATGAGCAGCAGGATGATGGATTTTTATTTTTTTAGCCGTGTGGTTTCTGATATTGGTGACCGTACTGTTTTCAGCTATGTCATCGGGCCAATGATGGAAGACCGTTTTATCATCTTTCTTGAAGAATATCATAAGGTAAATCCGCTTAGCGCAAATGAGCTTCGCTTTTTGAAGGAGGTGTACCGTTTCTTTATCCTGAATTATGTTATGAAAGACGGGACTTACTTTTTCAGCGAACAATATGCTACCAAGCTGCAATCGGAGGCTTTTGAAATTTACCTGCCATCGATAGATCAGGAGTTTGATGCCGGTAAATTAATCTCAGCTTTAAACATAAAATAGTTTTTCAGAATGAATAATATCTATACGTTCAGGGAGGTAATTGATCAGTATAAAGTAGTGTTTTTCGATGCTTTCGGGGTAATAAAGAATTATAAAGGATTGGTGCCGGGGATAGAGAAGACCTTTGCCTATCTTAAAGCGGAAAAGAAAGAATATTTTATTGTTACCAACGATGCCTCCAGAAGTCCGAAGCAACTGGCCGAAAGATATCATCAGATGGGCTTAAAGGCCATTACAGATGACCGGATCATCTCTTCGGGAATGCTGGCTAAAGAGTACCTGGAACTGAAAGTGAATGAGGGAATTGCTGCGTTTCTGGGGACGCCCGAATCTGCTCATTATATAGAAAGTGCCGGTTTGAAGACCCTTCCGGTAAGTGAGGTTACTGCCCGGAATATTCATGATGTAAATGCTATGGTGTTTCTTGATGATGAGGGTTTTGAATGGGCCAGAGATCTGAACAAGACGGTTAATATCCTTAGAAAAAGGACGATACCTGCCATTGTGGCTAATACAGACGATGCTTATCCTCTCAATATAGGGGAAATCTGCATTGCAGTGGGAAGCATGGCTACTATGATAGAGAATATTGTCGGCAAGGAGTTTATCCGTTTCGGAAAACCCGATTCTCAAATGTTCATGTTCGCCTATGATCTCGTCAGGAGCAGGCTCCAGGTTAACAAGAAGGAAATTGTGATGGTTGGAGATACTTTGCACACAGATATTCTCGGCGGGAATAAATTCGGGCTTGATACTATCCTGGTGCTGTCTGGCAATACGCTTGCAGGCGATGCTGAAACCAGAATTAACAGTACCGGAATTATTCCTACTTACATTTGTCCTTCTGCTGTTGTTGAGTAATTCATAGTGGATGTTTTTCGATTTTCATACGCATGCAGGAGTTGACCGGGAAGATGTAAAGACCATACGGAATGCTATAATTCCTGACGGAACATCCGCTGAGCGGGGTGTTTTGGCGGAGACGGATAACCATCACTGGGTATCCGCCGGCATCCATCCCTGGTATATCAATGAAAAAAACTATTCAGCACAGTTAGACCTGCTGCGGGAGGTTGCGGTAAACGATCAGGTGAAGCTGATAGGTGAATGCGGACTTGACAGGCTGCGAGGCCCTAACCTAAACCTGCAGATGCTTATTTTTACTGAGCAAATCAATCTTTCGGAAGAGTTGAAGAAACCTGTACTGGTTCACTGTGTACGTTGCTTCAGTGAACTGCTTCATCTGAACAAAATAAGCAGACCTACGGTCCCGCTTATAGTGCATGGATTTAATAATAAAAAGGAAATTGCCCGTCAACTGATCGACGGCGGATTTTATTTGTCGTTTGGGGCAGCTTTGTTAAACAATAAATCGAATGCTGTAAAAATCTTCAGAGAGATTCCGGTTGAAAGGGTTTTTTTGGAGACCGATGATAAAGATGTGGCTATCGAATGTATTTACGAGGAGGCGGCAACATTGAAAAATGTTTCAGTAAATGCCCTGAAAGAAAGTATTTTTGCCAATTGTTTGAGTTTAGGCATAATTGAAAAATGATAAATGATTTAAGCTGGCTGTCGCGTTCAGCCCTGCTGGTAGGTGAAGAGGGGATTGAAAAGCTACAGAATTCTCATGTGCTGGTTGTCGGATTAGGAGGGGTAGGGTCTTTTGCAGCGGAATTTATTTGCCGGTCGGGAGTTGGGGAAATGACCATAGTGGATGGAGATGCTGTTGACCCGTCTAACAGAAACCGCCAGCTGCCGGCTTTGGCCACAAATCATGGGGAACTGAAGGCTGATATAATGGCCTCCCGTCTGCTCGAGATTAATCCCGCGCTAAATCTGCATGTTGTGAGGAATTTCCTTAGCCCTAAAATGTGCAGGGATATGCTGAACCAGAGGTTTGATTACGTGATGGATTGCATCGACAGTGTCACTCCTAAATTATACCTTCTGGCAACTGCTTACCAGACAGGGCAGAAGATCGTTAGTTCGATGGGTGCCGGGGGAAAGCTTGATCCAACACAATTACGGGTGGCCGACCTGATGGATACATATCAATGCCAGTTTGCCCAGTATGTAAGGAAGCGGATCAAAAGATTGTCAGTTGGCACGGGTATTAAAGCTGTTTTTTCAACAGAAGAGGTGATGCGTTCGTCTTTAATTATGACGGACGGAAGCAATTTCAAGCGCTCGGCATACGGCACTATATCTTATCTGCCCGCAGCATTCGGAGGGGTTTGTGCTTCTGTCGTTATCCGGGACCTGCTCGGCTATCCTGTTAAACTTACCCAAAGACCGCCATCTATGATGGATAAGAAAACCGGATCTAAGGGCAAGCCAAAGAAAAGCAAAGCGAAGGATTGATTTTTATATTTGATAAATGGAGACTGTTTTTAATGTTATTAAGGTTTACAGGGACAATTTTTCGAAACTTGTTTCTGACCTTTCTGAGGAGGAGATGAACCGGATTCCCGCTGGTTTCTCAAATAATATAATATTGAACTATGTTCATGTTATAGTGAGTCAGCAGGTTCTGTGTTACCGTACAACAGGTTTACCGTATAAGATAGAAGAAAGCCTTATTGAGAAATACAGGAGAGGAACAGTTCCGGCGGACAATGTTGGAAAGGCTGAACTGGAACAATTTACAGGAATGTCGATCCGGTTAATAGAAGAATTGAGAGCTGATTATTTGAACGGGCTTTTTGATGTTTTCGAAACGTATACCACAAGTTCCGGATCCGCTATTACGTCTATTGAAAGTGCAATAAGTTATGTGGCGGTTCATGATGGCCTGCATCTGGGATATTCGATGGCCTTAAGGCGTGCGGTAAGGAATTCATAAAGAAAGATAAGCTAAAAGCACACAGTTAAGGATGCTTTTAGCTTGTACCTCAAAAATTAAGCTTGTTTTACAAGTTGTATTTCGCAAAGAAGTTTAATGTCGTCACTTACCACTACCTGTCCGGCTTCTGTTACAGCGCTCCATGTCAGGTTGAACTCTTTACGGCTTAATTTGCCTTTTACAGTGAATCCGGCCTTGGTTTGTCCATAAGGATCTACTACAATCCCTCCAAATTCCACATCAAGTGTAATTGGTTTCGTTACGCCGCGGATGGTAAGATCGCCATGGAGTTTAACTTCGTCTTCGCCGATCTGCTCATATTTGTTTCCCTTGAAGGTAATCTGGCTGTGATTTTCTGCATCAAAGAAATCAGGAGATTTCAGGTGTGCATCTCTCTGGTCATTGTTCGTGCTGATAGAGTCAACGTCAGCGGTAAATTCAATTTTGGTTGCATTTGAAAAGTCGTCACCTTCCGTCTCTACTTCCAGGTCAAACTGTTTGAAGTAGCCGGTTACTGTTGTGATCATCAGGTGTTTTACTTTAAACTGCACTTCGCTGTGCGTAGGGTCAATTTTCCAATTCGTTGCCATTGTTTCTTGTTTGAGTTTATTAACAAACAGAAGC
>NZ_QEAS01000009.1:138607-143666 GCF_003130405.1 Pararcticibacter amylolyticus | reverse complement strand
ATACAAATTTAGGCAGGTTCAGCTCCCAAACTCTTGATGTAGATTAAGAATTTCAAAGAATGATAAAAAGTGTTAAAAAAATCAACCAGGTTACCTTCTTCACTATTTTAGCGTCTTAAAATTATGATTAGTCCTCTACCGTTTATGAAATCCGTTGGTTTTTACCTGGTTTTAATCCTTTTTGCAAGTTCCGGATACCTTAACGCTCAGGGAATCAGAGGAATTATCAGTGGCAGTGACGGCACCCGCCTTCCGTATGCTTCGGTATTTGTAAGTCCCCTCAAGACAGGCACCACTGCTAACCAGGAAGGACGATATGAAATGAAATTGCCATCGGGAAGGTACCTGGTAAGGGTACAAAACATTGGATACAAGACTCAGGAAACAGAGGTTGATATTGCCGAAGGGTGGTTGGAAAAGGATTTTGTATTAAGTGCGCAGGGCTATTTATTGCAGGAGGTGCAGGTAGGCAAGGGTCGTAAAGAGGATTTCGCATATACAATTATGCGGAAGACTATCTCCAAAAAGAAATATCATCTTCTTCAGTACAATAGTTATGAAATGAAGGTGTATATAAAAGGCACCGGAGAACTGACGAAGGCTCCTTTTTTCCTGAGGAATAAATTAAAAAAGGAGGGGGTAAACCTGAATGAAGCATATACCACTGAATCTGTAAGTCAGATCAAGTTCAGGCAGCCTAATAAAATTGATGAAAAGGTGATTGCTATCAGAACAAAAGGGACTGATAACAGCGGGGTTTCGCCCTCAATGTTTATCAATCAGAGTTTTTACAGGGATAAGATAGCCGGAGTGATCTCTCCTCTGTCAAATTCGGCATTCAGGTGGTATAAATTTACATACGAAGGGAGTTTCAGCGAAGGCAAATATGAGGTTAATAAAATAAGGGTCACTCCGAGATCCAGGGGGGATAATGTATTTGAAGGGACTATCTATATTATAGAAGATCAATGGGCGATACATAGTCTCGATTTGAAGACGAGTATAATGGGTTTCCCGATTAATGTAAGGCAAAATTACGGAGAGGTTGCACCGGAGGTATGGATGCCTGTAACGCACCGGTATCAGTTTGCCGGTACCGTTTTAGGCTTTAAGGGGCACTATAATTACCTTGCTTCCTGCCGTGATTATAAAGTGGATCTGAATAAAGATCTTGTTATCAAGACAGAAATTGTTGATGAAAAGATTGATGCTGCACCTGAAGAGATTGCAAAGGTTAAGCAAAAGCCAGGTGCTCCTCCGGCGAGCGTTGTACCCCCCAATTCAAAAATGGGAAGGAAACAGTTTTACAAAATGATGGATGACTATGAAAAGAAATCAAAGGATAAGGACAGGGATCTTCTTGTGCTGACCGACAGGACCTTTAAAACTGACAGCAATGCAACTAAGAGGGATTCATCTTACTGGACATCCATCAGGAGTATACCTCTTACAGAAAAAGAAAAAGGAGGCTACAGGAGGGATGACTCGCTAGCAAGAATTGAATCTGCCCGGATTTCCGGTAAGGATAGTCTTAAAGTGATAAAGAAGCGAGGATTCAATCCTGTGGATCTGATAGCAGGAGGTCATTATAATCTATCGCCCCGGACGAGTTTGAATATCAACCCTGCCTTCTCACAGGTATATTTCAATACTTCTGAAGGCTTCAATGTCAATTTGAGCGGCCGTGTAACCCACCAGTTCGACAGTTTAAGGAAGAGGATTGTCTTTACCCCAGCTTTACGGTACGGCTTCTCCGGTAAAGACTTTTATGCGAAGGGAGAGCTGTCTTATATGACAAAAAAGAATGTATTCTCTATTGGCGGCGGGAGATTTGTTGAGCAATTTAATCCCGAAGATCCGATTCACCCACTTATCAATACATTTAGCTCTTTGCTGTTCAGAAGGAATTATATGAAAATATTCGAGAAGAGCTATGCTTCGGTTTCATGGAAATATGTTCCTTCTCCTTTTCTTACTATCAGTACAAGTGCTGAGTGGGCGGAGCGCACCGCACTTAGTAATAAATCGGATTATAGCTTTTTTTACCGGGATGGCCGTGAGTACAGCCCGAATACACCTGAAAATATAGAACTGGCTAATACGGGATTTTCAAAACATGAGGCGTTTATTTTCCAGGCAGGTGTCAGCTACCGGCCTGTAAGAAGATACAGGATCTATAATGAGAAAAAGATAGCGCTGCCTGAGCTATCACCTGAAATTACCTTCAAGTATAAAAAAGGGATCAATGGACTTATGGGAAGTGATATCGACTTTGACCGGGTGGAACTGGGGCTGAATCACGGTATCACAATAGGAGCCCGGGACAGATTGGAATTTGAACTTCTAGGCGGTGCTTTTCTGAACAATGAAAAGATGTATTTTATGGATTACAAACATTTCGACGGAAACAAGACTATCTTAAGCAGTCTGAAGCCGGCGGGATCGTTCAGGCTACTTGACTACTATCTTTACAGTACCTCTGACAAGTATTTCTCTGGTCATACCCACTATGGTTTCCGGAAATTCCTGCTTACACGGCTCCCCGGGGTCAGGTACAGAGGCATTCGGGAAAACGTCTTTTTTAACTATCTGAAGACATCGCACTCCCCTCATTATTATGAGGTAGGGTATTCCCTTGATAATGTTTTCCGGTTTTTCAGATTGGAGGTGGCTTCTTCCTTTACCAATGGCAATTACAAAGAAACGGGGATCAGGGTGGGAATAGCGACAATATTTAAGGTAAACAGGGGGGAATAAGCTATATGACCGGTCTCTTCTTCGAGAATGCCTGTCTGATCAGGCAGCAACCTTAACATACAGCTAGCACGTAGTAATTTTGCAATTAGCGGTTGGTTTTTGACAATCAGCCGCATATTAAAAGTAAGCGCAGGAAGCTAATAGCTAAATTTCCAACGGCTAAAGCTTACTGGGGTAAAAGTGTCCAGGCCTGCGCGCGTTCGGAAAACAAGGCTCTCACCGTTGGCCAGGTTTTTTTAAAGTATTCGGACGAACGGTAATTCTCAAGGTCTTCCTCGGAACGCCAGTAACTCAGAGTGAAATACTGGTCGGGATTCTTACTGTCACACAGCAAATCAAGCTTTTCGCAGCCTTCAAACTGATGGATAATCACTCTTTGTGTTTCGTAAAAGATGTGAAGGAACTCTTCGGCTTTTTCGGGCCTGAAGGTCATTTTAACAACTCGTGTAATCATGAATGAAATTCTACTCTTACAATATCTCCAATATGCAAGCCTAGCAAGCCGCTTGCGTTTCCTTTGTTTATAGCTATCTCGAGGTGATTGCTAATGCCGAACAGGCAAAGTTTCTCCCCTTCGGGGACTTCATTATAATGCCAGCTCAGGTGGGTGATTTTCTCGTTCCGTTTAAAGGTGAGGGTGAATGTCCTGTTCTTTTGCACCTGGCTAAACAGATCCTTTGAAATATTCGTAATTACGTTCTGGAATGAGTCGATATAAATGACGCTTCCTTTGATCAAATCCTTTTCTATTACCGGCTGCAGCATCATTTTTTGCTGTAGTTCATTTACTGGGATGCCTATTTCGGCGGCAGAGCCTCCTGCTGCCAGATGGCATGCAGCTTTTGCAAAGATGTCGGTCAGGGGAAAGTGAAGAAACTTCAGATCCTGCATGATGTTAAGTTCGACGATTTCTTCGGGATCACCTTCAAACATAAGAGAAAATATGCCGTTGTCAGATCCTACAAAATAATGATTCCGGTATTTCACGGCGAGATACCTTGTACTCTCATGATAGACAGAATCAATACCGATGAGATGAACTGTTCCCTTGGGGAAATAGTGAAAGGCGTTTTTTAAAACGAAAGCCGCCTGGGGAATGTTAAATGCAGAAATGTTGTGTGTGATATCAATGATATTCACGCCCGGCATAATGGACAGGATGCTCCCTTTCAGGGCAGCCTGGTAAAAATCTTTGTAACCGAGGTCGGTTGTTAAAGTAATTACAGCCATTAAAATGTGAATATTTATTGTTAATCTTGTGTACGATTGTAACCTGCAAATATTGAATTTTAATTGCAAATAAATCAGGAAACTTAAAAAAAGGATAACTTGAACGAATTAAAGATTGATTTGGAGAGCATTAACCCCGTCATACTCTGGGGTTCCAATAATGAGTATTTTGAACTGATAAAGAAACAATTTCCCAAAATTAAAATCGTAGCGAGGGGGACAGAGGTGAAGGTTCTCGGTGACGAAACGGAATTAACCTCGTTTAAGCAGCGTTTTGGCCAGATCCTTAGTCACGTGGAGCGCTTTCATAGCCTTTCTGCGAACGAACTTGAATCCATACTTGGAGCAAGACTTCAACCCGTATCCGCAGACGATGCTCCTGAAAAGAGCCAAACCGCAGCTGGTGGCGAGCCTATTGTGTTTGGGCCGAACGGAATTGTAGTAAAAGCCCGTACGCCCAACCAGAGACGAATGGTTGAGAGCATTAATCGTAACGATATATTGTTTGCCATCGGCCCTGCCGGTACAGGTAAAACTTATACAGCTGTCGCCCTTGCGGTGAGGGCTCTAAAAAATAAGGAAATCAAAAGAATCATTCTGACCCGTCCCGCTGTTGAGGCAGGTGAAAACCTTGGCTTTCTGCCGGGGGATATGAAAGAAAAGATTGATCCTTATCTGCGCCCATTGTACGATGCACTGGATGATATGATACCTCCGGAAAAGCTTAAGGTGTATCTTGAAAACCGGACTATAGAGATAGCCCCACTTGCTTTTATGCGCGGCAGAACGCTGGATAATTGTTTCGTCATTTTGGATGAAGCTCAAAACGCGACTGATATGCAGCTTAAAATGTTCTTAACTCGAATGGGGCCTTCAGCTAAGTTTATTGTGACAGGAGATGTTACCCAGGTTGACCTTCCTAAAAAGCTGCAATCGGGCTTGTATACTGCATTGAGGATCTTACCTGATATTAAGGGCATCGATATCATTTATCTCAGCGGAGAGGATGTGGTTCGTCATAAGCTTGTAAAACGAATACTGGAGGCTTATGGGGATATACAGAGCAGCGGAT
>NZ_QEAS01000009.1:99271-138548 GCF_003130405.1 Pararcticibacter amylolyticus | reverse complement strand
GGAGGAGAGGGGGATGGTGGTAGAAGGCGGAAATAGCTATTATATGTTGCCAGCGCGTGTTATAGTAGGTGTAATCCGGAATTTTATTGATAATTTTGACGCTTTAAATCAATCATTCATATTCAGCTATGAGCGCAATTAAGGAAACGAATTTTAAATTTCCGGGTCAAACAAGTTTTTACAGAGGTAAGGTCAGGGACGTTTATACTATCGGCAATAAATATCTTGTCATGATTGCAAGTGACCGGATTTCAGCATTTGATGTAATCCTTCCGGAGGCTATTCCTTATAAAGGACAGGTACTGAACCAAATTGCTGCTAAATTTTTACATGCTACGCAGGACATTGTTCCTAATTGGGTGATAGATGTTCCGGATCCCAGTGTTACTATTGGTAAAATCTGTGAGCCGTTCAAGGTTGAGATGGTCATCCGGGGATACCTGGCCGGACATGCCTGGCGTGAATACAGTGCAGGCAAGAGAACCTTGTGTGGTGTAGAGCTTCCCGAAGGCTTAAAAGAAAACGATAAATTACCGGAGCCCATTATTACGCCGACAACAAAAGCCGCTGTAGGGCATGATGAAGACATTTCCAGAGAAGAGATATTAGAGCGCGGGGTTGTTTCGGAAGAAGACTACGTACAACTTGAAAAATATACACGCCTGCTCTATAAGAGGGGAACAGAAATTGCAGCTGAAAGAGGCCTGATCCTCGTGGATACCAAATATGAGTTTGGAAAGGCCGAAGGAAAGATTTATCTGATTGATGAAATACATACTCCGGATTCATCACGGTATTTTTATTTAGATACCTACGAAGAGCTTCAGGAAAAAGGGGAGCCTCAGCGTCAGTTATCTAAGGAGTTTTTGAGACGTTGGCTGATTGAAAATGGATTCCAGGGGAAGGAAGGGCAGTCGGTTCCTGTTATGGATGCGGACCTGGTTTCATCTATTTCTGAACGCTATATAGAACTGTATGAACACATTACCGGAGAGCAATTTAGAAAAGATAACACAAATAATGTTTTCAAACGTTTAGAAGATAATATTCTGGAGAGCATCAATCGTTTAAATTGAAAATATTTTATAATATTGTATACGAAGTACCAGAAACCATAGAAATATGAAATTTACTATTGACAAACACGAGAAATATGTGCTGTTTAAGCTGGATGAGACGAAATTAAACAGTCTTGTTTCGCCACAGTTAAAGTCGGAATTAATTCTGATCAATACGGAAGGGAAGCGTAATATTATCCTTGATCTCTCTTCAGTTAAATATTCCGATTCGTCGGGGTTGAGTAGTTTGCTTGTCGGGCACCGTTTGTGTAAAAATTCTTCCGGATCTTTTGTTATTACCGGCATGAGTGAAAACCTTGAACGATTGATCACTATTTCTCAATTAGAAAACGTATTGAATATAACACCGACAGTTGAAGAAGCAATAGATCTGATCTTTATGGAAGAGGTTGAACGGGATTTAAAAAGAGAGGCAGAGTAAGCGCTGCATTGGATGAATGAGATTTGATGTTACTATTCTCGGAAGCAGTTCTGCAACGCCCATATTTAACCGAAATCCAACTGCTCAGATCCTGAACGTAAATGAGCGGCTTTTTCTTATTGATTGTGGTGAGGGTACTCAACAGCAGCTTTTACGGAATGGTATAAAAGCTCAGAGGATAAATTATATTTTTATAAGCCATTTGCATGGCGACCATTATCTCGGGCTGGTAGGCTTACTTTCGTCTCTGCACCTAAACGGACGGGTTAAGCCAATAGGCATTTTTGGTCCGCCTGAGCTGAAAGAGATTCTCGAAATCCAGTTTAAATACTCACAGACCGAATTACGTTACCCAATTATTTTTCAGGCAACTCAAACCGAAACTCCGGAAGTTATTTTTGAGAATAATGACATAATCGTCGAAACGATACTTCTTGAACACCGAATCCCCTGTACCGGGTTTAAGTTCTCTCAGAAGAAGCGTCTGCGAAAGGTCATAAAGGAGAAAGTTGATTCGATTGGTATTCCTGTGGATATGATACCTCTTATTAAAGCAGGTGTTGACTATAAGGATAAACAAGGGAATGTTTACCCGGCGTCTGAATTGACTACAGATCCTGATGAACCCAGGTCTTATGCTTATTGTTCTGATACTATCTGTAACTGGTGTTATCTCGATCAGATAAAAGGGGTTAATACCCTTTATCACGAATCAACATTTATGCATGATATGCTTCAGAGAGCTCAAGATACTTATCATACAACTGCATTACAGGCTGCTGAAGTTGCATTGAAGGCAGGAGCAGAGCAGCTGCTGCTGGGACACTTCTCAGCCCGCTATCGTGAGCTCGATCCTCTTTTGGAGGAGGCTAAGGCTATTTTCCCTAATTCCAGACTTGCCCTGGAAGGTCACACTTTTGATATTTAGAGAGATTACTTTGTGGGGTGGTGGTTGAACGTTGCTCCATGCGATTGAGAGCAGGGCTTAAAATATTATTTATTTAAGCCCTGCTCTCAATCTCTGTATTAGTCTTTTTTACCTCCGAAAACTGAAAAGCTGACATAACGTTTGGGGTGTGCTTTCAGATCTATCATTAACTTATCCAGGTTTTCTGCTGCGTTATTGAGGTTGTTATACAACTGATCATCGTTTACCAGTTTGCCTAAAGAACCATGGCCTGTGTTTACTTTATCTATTGCCTGCTGGAGATCGGCTACCGCTTTATCCGCATTCTTCATGGTCTGTTCAAAGTTCGCACGTGCAAACTGATCGGTAACTGATTGAAGATTCGTCATGACGGCGCTAATCTTCTGATTATTGTTACGGAGATTTGTTGAGATAGACTCCATGTTGGCGAAGATTGTTGTCAAACGATTCTGCTGAGCTCCGACCATCCCGTCGACAGTTTTTGTCGTAGATTCAAGGGTATGCAGTATATTGGCAATACTCGCAAAACTGCTATTGAAGTTCCTTTGGAATTCGGGGCTTATGGTGTTGTTTAAAGAAGTTAAAATAGAGTCAAGCCGGCCTATCATTGCTTCTGCTTTCTGCTGTACCGGCTTTACCTGTTGAAGAAGGTCTTTTTGCACATTTGCATTAAGCGTATCGCCGCTTTCCGCATATTTATTACTATTACCAAGCTCAAACACGATTGCTTTGCTTCCAAGCAGACTCGTGCTCTCAAGCCTCGCTATGGTGTTTGATGGAATTTCATAGTCAGGGTTAATTTTCAGCTGAGCGACAATCCGGCCACTTTCCTGTAGCTTTAAGCTGGAAACCCTGCCGATCTGAAAGCCGTTTACAAGAACAGGGTTTGAGACTGAAAGACCTTCGACGTTATCATAGGATGCATACAATTCCTGTTCCCGTGAAAAAACATCGTTCCCTTTTAAAAAGCTGTATCCCAAAATTAAAACAGCAATAGCAACTGCTGCGAGTATACCTACCTTGGTTTCGTTCGTAATCTTCATTGAAGTAATCTTTACTGATATTTTCAGTTATCTCTGTTTATTTAAAACTAAATATATTTCAATATTATAAACTCCAACATAGCCTGAAGGTTTCAAAAGCGATAAATATTAGTCTTTTTCCACTTGCTTTTTGTATGTCTGAACTGCTTTTAACAGACAACTTACGATTTCGTTCTGCCCATTTTCTGAAACCATATATTCTTCCTCTTCCGGATTACTGATAAAGCCTATCTCGGTTAAGACTGCCGGCATGCCGGCCTTTGCCAGAACTGCGAGGCTTTGCTCTTTCACTCCCCGGTCAATTCTGCCAGTGGAGATGTATTCATTCTGTATCAGCGTTGCCAGGCGGATACTCTGTTCACGGTATGCGTTTTTGAGCAGTGAGAATATGATGATACTTTCAGGATCCTTTGGATCATAGCCTTCGTAATTTTCCTCGTAATCTTTTTCCAGCAGGATGGATGCATTTTCCCTGATTGCTGTATTCTGCTCGTCAAGCCTTCCGAATCCTGATACGAAAGTTTCGACGCCTTTTGATGCAGTACGGTTTCGCATATTTGACGGCATAGAATTACAGTGTATGGAGATGAACATATCGGCTTTTAATTTATTGGCCAATCCTATTCTCTCATACAAAGGGATAAAAACGTCTTCTGTACGGGTATAGACCACTTTAACCTCGGGCAGAGCCTCAGAGATTGCTTTTCCCAGACGAAGTGCTACCTGCAACGCAACGTCCTTCTCCCTCGCTATCAGACCACGTGTTGCGCCGTCTTTGCCGCCGTGACCGGCGTCTATAACAATCGTCTTTATACGATATGGCGGTATTTTGTAGTTATTACTAAATGAAACAAATGGGAAAAACAGAAATAGAGCGAGTAATCCGGAAACTAATCTTTTCAATGGTATTATTTTCATTAATTTTGAGCCGTATTGTATCATTGCAAAAATAATATTCGTCTTTAATTTTGAAATCCGTCAGAAGCTTTTTTGTGAGACATCTTTTCATCTTTTCGCTACTATTTGTAGCCTTTAATCTTAAAGCTCAAAATGCGCCCCGGAGAGTAAATACTACTGTATCTGATACGATACGTACTGATTCTATAACGACAGATTCTGCAAAAACTGATTCTGTCAAATTGAAAACAGCCACCGGATTGAATTCTGAGATCAAGTATACGGCAGAAGACTCAATAAAGTTCAGTGTAGATGGAAGTACTATTTATTTGTACGGGAAGGCGAGGATCTATTATGAGGAGCTTGAACTGGACGCCGACTATATCAGGATAGAGCAGAAAACGAAGATGCTTTTTGCCGCCGGAAGGAAAGATAAAAATCAGATATACAGGGGAAGGCCAATATTTAAACAAGGTTCGGATGCGCCTGTTAATACCGATTCGCTGATATTTAATTTCGAAACCAAAAAAGGAAAGGCATTTGGTACTGCTACCTCGGCAGACGAGGGATATATCCAGGCGAGGCAGTTTAAGAAAAACGAATTTAATGAAGGATTTCTGAAAGACGGGATCTATAGTACCTGTAGTCTGCCCGAGCCTTATACTCACTTTGGTATCCACATTCACAAAGGAATTATAACAGAGAAGCAGGTAATGGCCAAATCTGCCTACCTGGAGATTGAGCACATCCCGATATATTTTGCTTATCTGCCTTTCGGTTTTTTTCCAAAAACGAATAAACGATCCTCGGGATTCAGATTTCCTACATTTGGTGACGATGCCAGCCGGGGATTTTACATGCAGGGGATAGGATGGTATTTCGGTATTAATGATTACTGGGATGCCGATGTGACGGGGACGCTTTATTCAAAGGGGTCTTATGATATAGGAGTTATCGGGCGGTATAAGAAGAATTATAAGTATAACGGGAGTGTGAATCTTCGTTATGCGTCTACTAAAAATCCCAACGCGATAGAAGGTACTCCGGAAAACTCAGCTACAAAAGATTTTAGAATAACCTGGACACATTCGCAGGACCAGGCGGCCAGGCCAGGATCTAATTTTAGTGCTAATGTGGATTTTGGTACAAGCGGTTACAACAGAAATACTGCGGCGGGGGGAACATATAACTATGGATCGCTGGTGCAAAACACCATGTCTTCCGGTATCAACTATTCTACCAGTCTTTTTGATGGACTCTTCAGCTTTTCAAGTTCATTGAGACATAGCCAGGATTTAACAAATAAGACAGTTTCGTTAACGTTGCCTTCATTCAACTTAGGACTGGCGCAGCAGTTTAATCCGTTTGATTCTAAAAACCGTACTGGCGAACAAAAATGGTATCAGAGGATTGCACTGAATTACAGTATGTCTGGGGATAACTCTTTTTCCGGTCTTGAGAACCAGGTGTTTAAGAAAGAAGGCCTGAAGAAATATACCACTAATATCCAGCATAGCATTCCCATCAGTATGAGTTTAAATGTGATGAAGGTATTGCAGTTTAGTACTAACGTAAATTATAATGAAAGCTGGGTTCTTAAAACGATTAATAAAACATATGATCAAAATCTGGGAACAGTAAGAACAGATACTGTCAACGGCTTTGCGAGGATCTATAACTACTCTATGGGGGGGAGTTTTTCAACCAAGGTGTATGGTATCTTTAAGTTTAAGAAGGGAAATCTGGTTGCTCTGCGTCATGTTATGACGCCCAATGTAGGTTTCTCTTACAGTCCTGACTTTACAAGCTCAAGATTTGGTTTTTATAATACAATTACAAATTTACCTACCGGAAACAGTCAGTTTGCCGATTCTATCAGAACTGTCTATGCGAATCAGATGCAATACTCCCGTTTTTTGACCGGCAGTGGTGGCGGCAGAAGTGCGTCTATTAATTTCAGCCTTCAGAATACTATCGATGCAAAAAAGAAATCGACGAGCGATACCAGTACCGCGACCCAAAATGTGCCGATTATACAAGGTTTAAACTTTTCCGGGAATTATAATTTCGCTGCGGACTCTCTTAAGTTGTCCACAATCAACTTTGATGGCAGAACGGCTTTGTTTAAGCAGAAGATTGGAATTTCATTCGGGGGAACGTTTGATCCTTATAAGGTAGCTATTTCAAAATACGGAACTGCTACGCGCATAAATCAGTTTACGCTTGAAGACGGGAAATTAGCCCGGTTGACGAACCTTCGTCTTTCGACGGATTTTAGCTTTAACTCATCGGCGCTCCAGAAGCGCAATGAAGAGTTGCGAAAAAAACAGGATGATCCCAATCTGACGCCATCGCAGCAACAGGATATCAGGAGCATTCTGATGAATCCCAATTATTATGTGGATTTTAATGTGCCCTGGAACTTCAGTGCTTCTTATAGCTTTAATTATTCTAATGATGGAATCAGATCCACTATTTCGAATACTTTAAATTTTAACGGAGACTTCAGTCTGACTCAGAAATGGAAAATTTCGTTCAATTCCGGATATGATTTCCGGCAAAAGGAAATTGCCACTACACAATTCAACATAAGCCGGGACCTCCATTGCTGGGACTTCACTGTTGGCTGGACACCATTTGGATTATATAAGAGTTATAATATCAATTTGAGGGTTAGAGCTTCCGTGTTACAAGATCTAAAGCTGACCAGAAGAAGTACGATGTTGTCTCCGTATTCCACTTCTTATTAAATATTCAATCATGTTAGCAGAAATAATAACTATCGGCGATGAAATTCTGATCGGCCAGATAGTGGATACCAATTCCGCGTGGATTGCGCAGAAACTAAATGAAAACGGTATCCGTGTGAAACAGATCACATCCGTTTCAGATGAACGTTCTCATATCCTGGAATCTTTAAAAGCGGCCTCACAAAGAGCTGATCTCATTATTATTACCGGAGGGCTGGGACCAACGAAAGATGATATTACCAAGAAGACCCTGGCGGATTATTTTGGAGTTGGGTTCAGAAGTGATGCTGATGCGCTTGAGGATGTAAAGAAAATCTTTGCCGCCTCCAACAGACCTCTTCTGGATGTAAATATCCGGCAGGCTGATGTTCCGGAGAACTGTACGGTGCTGCGAAATAAGAATGGCACTGCCCCCGGCATGTGGTTTGAATACAACTCCAGGGTTTATGTTTCTATGCCGGGTGTTCCTTTTGAGATGATGTATCTTGTGGAAGAGGAAGTGCTGCCGAGGGTAAAGGCTCACTTCAGGCTTTCAGCTATTGTCCATTACAATATACTTACAGCCGGAATAGGAGAGTCTTTTTTGGCCGAAGCGATAGCCCCTGTTGAAAATGATCTTCCCCCTTATATTAAACTTGCTTATCTTCCCAAATTAGGCCAGGTGCGCCTCCGCTTAAGTGCATACGGAGAGAATGAAGAGAAGCTGAGGCAAGAGGTGGAGAGTTATGCTGAAAGGATCAGAAGTATTATCCAGGAGTATGATGTGGTGCATGATGATAAACCATTGGAGAAGGCTGTTCTCGATTATATGCAACAGATGGGAGTAACGCTGGCAGTAGCAGAAAGTTGTACAGGAGGATATCTGTCTCATTTGATTACTCAGCACCCCGGATCGAGTGAAGTATTTCTGGGAGGGGCAATAAGCTATTCCAATGACCTCAAAAAGACTATGCTGAATGTGTCCGATGAAACTCTTGCCAGATTTGGTGCCGTGAGTGAAGAGACCGTAAGAGAGATGACCGCGGGGGCTTTAGGCAATTACCATTCGGATTATGCCATCGCTATAAGCGGTATTGCAGGCCCCGGGGGAGGTACTCCTGATAAGCCAGTGGGAACAGTATGGGTTGCTGTTGCCGGCAGGAACAAAGTCGAGACGCGGAAATTTATGTTTCCCGGGAGAAGGCAGCAGAATATAGAAAGAGCTGCGGTCAATTCGTTAATAATGCTTTTGAAATTAGTAAGAGAAGACCACGGTTAAGTGGCAAAAAGCTTTATTTTTGCAGGGATACCAATTTATATAGTATGGCTCACTTTGAATTATTACTTCCAAAGATGGGTGAAAGCGTTGCGGAGGCTACCATTATCAAATGGTTAAAAAATCCGGGCGACATCATCGAGGAAGACGAACCGGTAGTTGAAATAGCTACTGATAAAGTCGACTCAGAAGTTCCATCTCCTGTTTCAGGTAAACTAGTCAGACACCTAGTTAATACAGACGATATTGCACAGGTTGGATCTGTTATTGCCCTGATTGAAACCGGTGATGATGCGGAAGCCGAAATACAATCTCCTGAAGTTTCTTCTGAAGACCATCTTCCGGTTTCTCAGCCGGAACAAATCCCGGGCGTAGAAGCACTGGAGCCGGATCTTAATTCCGCATTCAGAAGTCCTGCACCATCTGATGGCAACCGGTTCTATTCGCCACTGGTGAAGAGTATTGCCGCTGAAGAGGGGATTACTCCTGAACAACTCGATGAAATACCCGGGACAGGAGCGGAAGGCCGGGTAACTAAACAAGATATTTTAGATTTCATAAAGAACAGGAAGAAAGCTGTATCTCCGGAGACTCCTAAACGAGAGCCGGTACCGGTAACGCCTTTCAATCATCCACCTGCGTTTGAGCAACCGGCTGCGTCAGTTAGCCGTCAGGCTCCGGTTGCTTCGGTGCCTGTTTCCGGAACTGATGAAATTATCGAAATGGACCGGATGCGGAGGATCATTGCTGAACACATGGTGATGAGCAAGCAGGTATCGCCGCATGTTACGTCGTTCATTGAAGCGGATGTTACCAATATTGTGAAATGGCGCGAGAGGATTAAATCATCATTTGAAAAGAGGGAGGGCGAAAAGATCACATTTACTCCTGTATTTATACAAGCAGTAGCTAAGGCAATTAAAGAGATGCCGATGATCAATGTATCCGTTGATGGTACGAGGATTATTAAGCACAGGGATATTAATATTGGTATGGCGACAGCTTTACCATCCGGCAACCTGATTGTCCCGGTAATAAAGAACGCCGATCAGCTGAATCTTGTAGGGTTGACGCGGGCTGTGAATGATCTGGCTGCCAGATCCAGGAATAACAGACTTCAGCCTGATGAAGTGCGGGATGGCACTTTTACGCTCACTAACATTGGTTCTTTCGGAAATATCATGGGAGTCCCGATCATTAACCAGCCGCAGGTTGCAATTCTTGCTGTAGGGGCTATTCAAAAGAAACCTGCTGTTATAGAAACGGAATTCGGTGATGTTATTGCTATCCGGCATAAAATGTACCTCTCTATGTCGTATGATCATCGTGTAGTTGATGGTGCGCTGGGTGGAATGTTTATAAAAAAGGTGGCCGACTACCTGGAAGCATGGGACGTTAATTACAATATTTAATCATAATTGTGATCTTCATCATCTCATTTTAACGTGATATTCCTTTTGTTTGCACCGGAATATTAAACTATAAAATGAAGATTGAATACTATCAAATCAGAAGGACAGCACTGATAGCGGTTTTGACTCTATCAATTGCCGTCCTTTCTTGTTTAAGAACGTTTGCACAGGAGCATGTTGAGGGAAAACATGAAGAAGATGAAGAAAAAGGTGCTCATAAAATCACATTGGGGATTGGTCATGCGCATGTGCACGAGGGAATAGAACAAGATGAGAAAAAGTGGCTGGTAATGGGTTCCTGGGCTCTTAACTATGATTATCTTTTTAATTCGAAATGGTCTTTAGGCTTACACAATGATCTGATCCTGGAAGACTTTACAGTGGAAAAGCAATCAGGAGAAGAGGAAAACATGACTTTGGAGCGGGAGCGTCCTATTGCAACAAAACTGGTTGCTTCGTTCAAACCCGGAAAGCATCTGAGTTTTATGCTGGGCGCTGGTGATGAAATAGCAAAAGGAGAAAATTATTTCCTTACAACAGCAGGGCTTGAATACGGACTTCATATCCCCGGGGGATGGGAGTTCGGAGCAGAACTTTCGTATGATGTTAAATGGAAAGCGTATGATACCTGGATCCTGGGATTCGGTATCAGCAAGGTGATCCCGGGACATAGGAAACATCATAACAAAGGTTAATAATAATTATTTCAAGTATCTAAGGCGCCGCAGAAGGCGCCTTTCTTTTTAATAATTTATATTTATTTCACTACCTTGTATCTGAATTGTCAGAAATTTAGAGAATACTGCCTATGCTAGATATCGTCATTGAAGCGCGCCGTGCTTCTATTGCGCCAGGAATGGATGTAAAACGGATCCTGCCTTTCAGGCTCAGGAGAATGGTTGGTCCATTTGTATTTATGGATCACGCAGGTCCTGTCAGTTTGCAGCCACAGGCTGCGGCGTCAATTGATGTACTGCCACATCCCCATATAGGACTATCTACAGCTAGCTATTTGCTTGAAGGGCAGGTGACGCACCGGGACAGTCTGGGGGTGAATCAGATTATCCGCCCGGGTGAAGTGAACTGGATGACCGCAGGAAGCGGGATTTCACACTCGGAGCGTTTTGAGGACCCTTCCGTTCTTGCAGGCAGTTCTCTTGAGATGATCCAGACGTGGGTGGCATTACCAGAGAAAGATGAAGAATCAGCGCCTTCATTTGATAATTACAAGCCGGAGGTTCTTCCTGTGTTTACAGAAAAGGGGGTATGGATGCGTCTGATAGCCGGCGATGCTTACGGTTTGAAAAATTCGGTTAAAACCCATTCTCCGCTTTTCTATATTCATGTTGAATTGGATAAAGGGGCCAGGTTCGGACTGCCGGGAGGCCATGCTGAAAGAGGTATATATATAGCAAAAGGAGTAATCGCGATTTCCGGCCAGCTTTATAATGCCGGGCAGATGCTCGTATTCAAAAAAGGAGCGGATCCGGTTATCATTGCAACAGAAGCATCTACTCTGATGCTGCTGGGAGGTGAGCCTCTGGGAGAGCGTTATATCTGGTGGAACTTTGTTTCCTCGAGAAAGGAGAGAATTGAGCAGGCAAAAGCCGACTGGAAAGAGGGACGGATCCTACTGCCGCCAAATGACAACCATGAATTTATCCCCCTCCCCGAAGACCGGTTTAAAACGCGGGGAGGCCCGTCCCCGGAAATTTTATCGTAAACGCCGGTATCTCCGGCGTTTTGAGGATCTATTTTTCAAAGACAGCTATTGACCTTGATTCCAATACGTAGTATGGCTTGGGGTTAGATTGGGGTTCTTTTAAAAAAGCCTTTCCATTTTCTGCTGCAGTATCGATGATCCTCTTCCAGGGGCCGGGCTCCATGAAACTAAATTTCTGCTTTTCCCAATGCGAATTTACCATCACATACAAATCGGGTTCGTTAAATGATCTGCCTGAGAGATGCCATGCAAAACATCTTAATTCTTTATCGAAGCCTATCTGACCATTACACCCATACCACTTTACATCTTCGCGCCAGAAACGACTGCGGGAAACTGACTTGCGCTGCTTCCGGAATGAAATCAGCTGTTTGACAAACTCAAAATGCTCATTCATAAGCTCCTTCCGGCTCCAGTCGATCCAGGTAGTCTCATTATCCTGATTATAAGGATTGTTATTTCCCTTTTGAGTATTCAGAAACTCGTCGCCGGAAAGGATCATTGGAGTTCCGTTTGAGAGCATCAGCAAAGTCATGAAATTTCTTGCCTGGCGTTTTCGAAGCTTCATTATCGGAGGCGGGACAATTCCATCTCCTTCCCACCCGCAATTCCAGCTATAGTTGTGTTCATGCCCATCCTGGTTGTTCTGCCCATTCGAGAAGTTATGTTTATTGTTATAAGATACCTGATCATACAGGGTAAAGCCATCGTGGGAGGTAAGATAGTTAATACTCTGATACGGGTGATAGGCATTGTAAGGATCGTCAGGAAACAGATCATCGCTGCCGTAGACCCTTTGAATTGCCTTACCTGCGAAATCAGGATCACTGCGTACAAACCGCCTGATGTCGTCTCTGAACCCCCCGTTCCACTGGTACCAGCTTACCCCAGGAAAAGCCCTGCCAAGCTGGTATAGTCCGCCTGCGTCCCATGGTTCTGCAATCAACCGGACATCAGCCAGGTAGGGCTCTGCTGCGATCTGGTCGAAGATGGGAGAGGAGCCGATGCTGCCATCTGATTTCCGGCTGAACACGGAAGCCAGATCAAACCTGAAGCCATCTACATGCATTTCTTTTACCCAATAACGCAGGCTGTCCATGATAAGCTGCTGGACGGCAGGATGATCAGTACGGAGGGTATTGCCGGTGCCACTGTAATTGACGTATGGATTACCGAGGTGATCTTCCATCAAATAGTAGGTACTATTGTCTATACCTTTAAAAGAGTAGGTAGGCCCGGCCATATCCCCTTCGGAAGTATGATTAAATACAACATCGAGTATGACTTCCAGACCTGCTTTATGAAGCTCGCGGACCATTGTCTTGAATTCTCTGATGGCGCCGCCCGGACTGTTGTCGGAAGTATACGAATGATGCGGAGCAAAAAAGTTAAGGGACATATATCCCCAGTAGTTTTTTTCTGTTGGGTCGAACTGATGAACAGGCATCAGTTCGACGGCTGTTACGCCCAATTCCTTCAGGTAAGGGATTTTCTCAATTACTCCTGCGTACGTTCCTCTTTTTTCGGAAGAAACATCGGAATTCGGATTCCGGGTAAAGCCCTTAACATGCATCTCGTAGATGACCAGATCGTGCTCGTGCCTAACCGGTTTGTCGCCCTGCCAGTCAAAATCTTCTTCGCTGCTGATCATTCCTAAAGGAGCCTTTCCATCATTAGATCCTGATTGTTCTGCCGCGTCCCTGCTAAACTCAGGAGGGAAGATTACTTCCCTTGCATATGGGTCAAGTAATATTTTCTGAGGGTCAAACTGGTGCAGATAATCCGGTCCGTTACCGAGAGGGCCTTCAATACGATATCCGTAGAATGCCGCACCTTTTAGTTCAGATCTTTTGATCCTGTAGTGCCAGATTCGTTGAGATTTGTTTCTAAACGGATCAAGCCGGACTGTCACAACCGGAACCTTGTATTCGTTTTCCTTATATAAAAGAAGAGTTACAGAAGATGCGTGTTTAGAATAGATTGCAAAATTGTATGCATCCTCTTCAGGTATAAACGAGATACCTAGGGGATGAGGAGCTCCTTCCTGTGAATACCATAATTTCATTTCAATGCAAATAAATAATAATTAACGTATTTTCTGCAATAATGTGTCTGTTTTACACCATATATATGGTGTGAGAGGACTAATAACTAAACTTTGGTCAGGCATCTGGTGTTATTATGTACCAGATTCTTAAAAATGAGAAGCAAAGCACATATCAAGACTCATCCTATACATCCCATGCTTATCCCTTTTCCGACAGCATTTTTGACTGGTACCTTTCTTTTTGGGGTATTATCATTTTTTACTGGAAAAGATGATTTATGGCACGCTGCGGGGTATATGGAGGCTGCCGGAATTATTTCTGCTTTGATCGCCGCAGTACCGGGTATTGTAGATTTCAGGTATACTGTTCCGCCTGATAGCTCAGCTAAAAAAAGAGCCGCAAAACATGGTATTATCAATACAGGAATGCTTTTGGTTTTCATAACCGCATTCCTGATCAGAGCAGATGAAATTTCGTTATGGGTCATTGTGCTGGAAAGTGTTGGAATGGTTATGCTGGTGGTTGCCGGCTGGATGGGAGGAACCCTGGTGCACAGAAACCAAATCGGGGTTTTTAACCGGTATGCAGACAGTGGCAAATATCAGGAAGCTTATGCTGTTATTAAGGGCGGTATTGTAGAAGCGGGTGATGTAAACGAACTGAAAAATGACCAGATGAAATTGATCCTGGCAGGGAAGAAGCGGATTGTTTTAGGGAAAACAGAAGGCGAATATGTAGCGTTTGACGATCGTTGCAGCCATAAAGGCGGCTCACTGGCAGCGGGGGTACTTATCTGTAAAACAGTTCAGTGCCCCTGGCACGGATCTCAGTTCTGTGTTAACGATGGTTCTGTAAAAGCGGGACCCGCAAAAGAAAAGATCAATACCTATACAGTTATGGAAAAAGAAGGTAAGCTCTATATTAAAGTTTAAGGAACCATAAAATTCAGCTTTCTGCCTTCAATTGAAACAGTAATTGTTTTTGGCTCTTTTAGCCTGATCAGTTCGTCATCAACATGAACAAGCTCTCCATGCCATTGGAGTTCCAGCTTTTTAGCCTTTATTATCTCCGCGTTGTAGGGGATGAGTGATCCGTTAATCTTTCTCTTCAGGTAATTTTCAAAGGTTTGTTGCTGCTCTTTTTTGAGCAATACCAGCTCTAGTGTTTCGTCGGCAGGATTAGCAACCGATGCCAGGTGGAGATTAGGGCCTATGGAGCCAATATTCATTGCTTCAACTAAGATATACTCTCCTGAATAATCCTTTCCGTCGGCTATGATCTGACAGTGTATTGCTTCAAAACCGGCAGTAATGGAGGTCAGCTTGTTTAAAGCGATTTTTAATTCCTCTTCAGGACTTTTATCTTCTTCTCCCTGATGCTCTTCCATTTGCTTCATTAGCTCCGGAAAAACTCCGAATCCGAAGCCCTCGGCAAAGAAGCGTGCTCCTGGAAGATTATCTATATTCCAAACATCAATGCTCTGCACATGCATTTCTGCCCATGATTTTATGACATCGCTGATATTCACTGAATAACCGAGGTTTCTGGCGATGTTATTGGCTGTTCCCATTGGTAAAATAGTTAAAGGAATATGGAACAGGCTGGTCTTATTGAGAAGGAGTTGTTTTGCGACTTTTCTGACGGTTCCGTCTCCGCCGGCAATGATAATGAAGTCGGTACCTTCACCAAGAGAGTCCATACCATTTTCTTTTACGGGAACATAATGGCAAATGTATCCTTCCGATTCAATCATTCTTAGCAGGGCGTCTTTGTCATGGTCTTCGTCTCCCGCCCCGGGATTGTGAAGGAGTGTCGCGGTTTTCATCAAGTTCTGAAGTGTTTTACTTAAAACATAGTAGTGATTTTTTGGTTGGCATTAAAGATCAATAATTTTTACTTATGAGAATTCTGATTACAAATGACGATGGTATTTATAGCCCGGGAATAGCGGCTTTAGCTAAAGTTGCCCTGAAATTCGGAGAGGTTCGCGTAGTAGCACCGGATGTTGAACAATCTTCCATGGGACATGCAGTTACTCATTCACGACCGCTGAGCTATAAAAAATCGCCTATTGAATTTGAAGGAATAGAAGCGTACAGGGTAAATGGTACACCCGCAGACTGTGTTGCTTTAGGAACTCATTTATGGACTAAAACGGATGTCGTACTTTCCGGGATCAATATGGGGCCTAATCTGGGAAACGGCATGTGGCATTCGGGTACACTGGCTGCTGCCAAGCAAGCTGTATTGCTCGGGATAAAAGGAATCGCTCTGAGTACTCCTGTGGGTAAAACAGAACCAGACTTCGAGGCCCTCGCTCCGTTTGTAGAAGAATCGTTGGAACTTCTGCTGGATCGTCCGGGGCTTTCTTTGTTTAACGTGAATTTTCCTGAGAAACCTAAAGGAATGCGATGGACCAGGCAGTCCGTCCGCCTGTACGACGGAACAATTGTTCCCGGAACGGATCCTCTTGGAAGAAAGCATTATTGGTTCACTGTAACACCCCTGGAACCTGCAGATGAGGGGACTGACAGATGGGCCGTGGAAAACGACTATGTTTCCATCACTCCCCTCCGTCTTGATCTCACTAATGAAGAAGAACTGAAGAGCATGCTTGAGAAGGAGGGCACGGAATATCCGATTGCAAAATAGTATTTCTCATGTAGCTTTACTATTGGCATGTTATTGGTTTTATATTAAATATGAAGGAGATAACGAAAAGAATACTTGCAGTGGACGATAATCCTGCGATACTTGACGCATTAAATGAGATTTTATCGTTTGAAGGATACGAGGTCGTCACTCTGTCGGATGGTAATTCTATTTTTGAAACTATCGCAGAAACGCATCCTGACCTGATATTGCTTGATGTAATGCTGGATGACCTGGATGGCAGGGATATCTGTCACGCAATTAAATATGATAAAAATACGCATGATATCCCTGTCATTCTTATCTCGGCTACTCACGGATTGGAAGATATTCTAAAGGATCCGGGAGCTCCCAATGATTTTGTTGCCAAGCCTTTTGATATACATTACCTGTTGTCAAAAATAGACACCCATCTCCATAGGGCCGCCTGAACTAAATTATTCCGGCGAACTTTCCGTCCATACCCGAGTATATCCGCCTGATAGCCTGGTCGACTGCTCTTTGATCATTTTCTTCAGCTATTTTCCTAAAATTTTCCAGCACCGAAAAAGCGTATTGAACTGCCCCTGCTGAATATCTTTGATCTTGTGTATTCAAGCTGCTGTAATATTTCAATTCTGCATGAATAAAGTTGGTGGCAGACAGGATTATTTGGTTCGCTTTTACCGGCTCTTTCAGATTATAAAGATTCAATGCTGTTTGAATTTTATTCGCTGTATCGATCAGGTCAGAATCTTTCTGTGGTAATACTTTAAGCGCTTTCGCCATCACTTTTCTGGCCATTTCCTGTTTCCCATCGGCAATCAGGTTTGCTGCAAGTGTGTTCATGGTATCCCATGTGTTCCTGGAGACACGTTTAGATTCGGGGTCAAGATAGGAGGCTTTCTTAAATGAATCCAGTTTAAACTTACTGATGATATTGCTATATAAAGCTGCTGCGTTTATGTTTTCCGGCTTATTACGCTGATTATTCTGACCTCCATTAAAAGGCAGCAGACGGTATGCGTATCCTTCAAGGTAAAGATAGCGGTCGAGACCGAAATAGCTGTCATCGGGCAACGAAGTAGCAAAATACACTGGTCGCTTCCAGTTATTGTGTGCCAGGATATCGATCAGGGCGAGATCTGCCCTTGTTAGGTAACTGCCAGGGAATGTCCATTCCATTTTATCTGCGACGTTTGACAGCTCTGATTGATTAACTGTTCCTGTTTTTACAATCTGCTTTTTGTCGACAGTTATCCTGAACTTTTTAGTTGGTAAAAAATTCATACGAGACCCATCCTGCATTTCAACCTTGTCGTTTTCATTGTCGGAAATGAGAACATCAAAGAGATCTTTTAACTCTACGGAGTCACTGAGGCCATAATCAGCAAAAGGGATAAAATCGCGGGTACCTTTTCTGTACTTGTCTTTCGCCATGGTAAGGGGAAGAGGGGCGGAGGAATGTAATTTTTTCTTTAACTGATCGATATAGGAATCATCATATATCAATTGTAAATTAACGATCCTCACATCAGGACGAACGCCTTCAACTTCCTGCACGTACCATAGGGGGTAAGTATCATTGTCTGCATTGGTAAAAAGGATGGCATTAGGAGCGCAGGACTGAAGATAATTTACAGCCATATCATGTGCAATGTAGTTGTCTGAGCGGTTATGGTCATCCCAGCCTTCTGTTGCCATAATAACAGGGGCAGCAAGCAAACATCCGGCTACAGAAAGTGATATGCTGAGATTTTCACCTGCAATACGTTTGAATAGATTGATGAGTCCGGGAACTCCCATGCCGATCCAGATTGCGAATGCATAAAAAGAGCCGACATAGGCATAATCGCGTTCTCTCACTTCCTGGGGACCCTGGTTCAGATAGAGAATAATGGCAAGACCCGTAAAAAAGAATAAGATAGTGATCACTATAGCGTCACTTCGCCGCTTTTTGAAATGAAACAGCAAACCAATTAAACCGATTATCAAAGGCAGCGCAAAAAAACGGTTGTATCCTTTGTTTTGGGTTATACTCAAGGGTAATTGATCCTGAGAACCCAGATGCATCTGGTCCAGTGGCTTGATGCCGCTTAGCCAGTTGCCGTTGGTTCTTTCGCCGTAACCCTGGTTGTCATTTTGTTTTCCGGCGAAGTTCCAGAGGAAATATCGCATATACATAAATCCGGTCTGGTATGAAAAGAAAAATTTCAGGTTTTCGGTAAAGGTCGCTTTTTCATTTTCGGAAAGACCCAGCCATCTTCTGTATGCAGGTATATAATCTGGCCGCTGACTATAAATACGGGGGAAAATAGTAGTGCGGTCATATAATTCGGTATTCCTGCTTCCGGCTATTTCATACTTATCATCCCCTTTTCTATATAGTTTGCCTTTTTCGGTAGTGCCGGAGACCTGAGAGTCAAAGTAAGGTCCATAAAATAAGGGTGTATCGCCATATTGTTCACGGCTGAGATATCCTAACAATGAAAAGGCATTATCCGGATTGCTGATGTTAATGGACGTTTTTGCACTCGCCCTGATAATGAGCAAGGCATACGAGCTATACCCGATCAGAATAAAACTGATGGAAAGCAAAGCGAGGTTCAGCCCCGGTTTGTTTTTCTTAAGAGAATAGATTATGCCGCCTGCAAGTGAGGCCACAATGACGGCGCCAAAGAATATAGCGCCGGATCCAAACATCAGGCCAAGTGAATTGACGAAGAATAATTCAAATTTAGATGCGATGAGGACCATGTACTGGACAACTACGAATTGTATAAATCCGAGTACTGCACATCCCGCCAGAAGAGCCAGAAGCATTCTTCCTGTAGTGTGACGGGTATTCTTTTTAAAATAATAAAGGACTGCAATCGCAGGTATAGTAAGGAGAGTGAGCAAATGAATACCTAAAGATAGTCCTGTAAGATAAGCAATAAACAGCAGCCATCTTGAAGCTGTTGCTTCATTTGCTTCTGCCTCCCAGCGCAGGATGGCCCAGAATGTTACGGCTGTGCATAAAGATGAGAGAGAATACACTTCTGCTTCAACAGCAGAAAACCAAAAAGAATCAGAGAATGTATAGGCAAGTGCACCTGTAAGGCCGGCACTTAAAACGATCAGCTGTTGCTTAAAAGAACTGAGCTTAGTTTCGTCGGCCGCTTTCCGCGCGAGCGCAGTGATGGTCCAGAATAAAAACATAATAGTGCCTGCACTTGCTACAGCCGAACCGGTGTTCATCCAGAAGGCCACCTGATTTTTCTCAGCTGCGAGAAGAGTGAATATTTTGCCGATCATCAGGAATAAAGGTGCACCTGGCTGGTGCCCTACCTGTATATGGAAGGCAGTTGAAATGAATTCTCCGCAATCCCAGAAGCTAACAGTTGGTTGTAGTGTTAACATGTACACCGTAAGTGCAGTCAAGAAGCAAATCCATCCGAAAAGAATATTAAGAATGCTGAACTTTTTCATACTTGCAGAGAGTTTTTAAAGGAGTGGTTTTGAATAATGAAAGAATGGTTTTAGAAATATAATCAAGAAGTAATTTCCTGAAATTCATGCCGGTTTGTTTTATTTTCTAAATTAAGATTTTATATTCGATAATTTTACAAAACTTATTCTCAAATGCAAATTGACTGGTCAGGAACGGGCGGAAGCCGAAATAGTAAAAATATACAGGTGTTGAAGAAGTTGGCTCTAAGTGTTTGTCTCTCTGTTGTTTTGCTGTCCTGCGGTAGCGTTAAAAAGCAGAAGCAGACAGATCAATCTTTTCCGGTTGCTAACGGAGCTGAGCTGGAGCTGATATCAAATTCCTTCAGTTTTACAGAGGGGCCGGCATCGGATAAAGATGGAAATGTGTTTTTTACCGATCAGCCCAATAACAAGATATGGAAGTATGATATTAGCGGCAAGCTGACGCTTTTTAAGGAGAATGCCGGAAGGGCAAACGGAATGTATTTTGCGCCTGGTGGCAAACTGATAGCCTGTGCAGATGAGCATAATCAACTTTGGGCTCTTTCACCGGATGGTCATGTTAAAGTTCTTGTTGATCAGTATCAGAACCGGAAGCTGAATGGTCCTAATGATGTATGGGTAAATAAAAAAGGGGTGATGTATTTCACAGATCCGTATTATCAGAGATCTTATTGGACGAGGAAGTCGCCGGAACTCGCGCATCAGGGGGTATATATATTAAGAAAGGGGGAATTGCCCCAAAGTATAGATGACAGCCTGAAACGTCCCAATGGAATTGTTGGTACACCGGATGGAAAGTACTTATATGTGGCAGACATAGAAGCAGGAAAGACGTACCGGTATACTTTAGCCGCCGACGGCTCAGTAAGAGATAAAAAGCTTCTGATAGAGCAGGGATCAGACGGGATGACGCTGGATAACTTTGGAAATATCTATCTTTCCGGAAATGGCGTGACCGTTTATAATTCGTCCGGTATCAGGATAAAACATATTCCGGTACCATCGAAATGGACAGCAAATGTTTGTTTCGGCGGCCGCAATAAAGACTGGCTCTTTATTACGGCCACCGAGAGCCTGTACAAGATAAAAATGCAGGTACGGGGCGTATCTGAATAGGCGTTCAGCCCTGATCAGATTGTGGGTTTTCCTCCTGTCACCGGGATTGTTGCTCCTGAGATATAGCTTGCCTCCGAAGAGGCCAGCATCACATAGACTGCAGAAAGTTCTACCGGCTGGCCAGCCCTCTGAAGTGGCACATCGGTTCCAAATGATTCGACGTCGGGCATCGTGGCTGGAATAAGAGGTGTCCAGATAGGACCGGGAGCAACACAATTAACCCGGATACCTTTCTCCCCAAGCAACTGGGCAAGACTGGCGGTGAAGTTTTGAATAGCTCCCTTAGTGGCTGCGTATGGTACCAGAATGGGTTTGGGATTATAAGCGTTGACAGAAGTGGTATTAATAATGGAACTGCCCGGATTCATATAAGGCTCTGATGCTTTGCACAGGTAAAACATCGAGTAAATATTGGTTCGGAAAGTATAATCCCACTCTTCGCTGCTAATTTCCTGAAGGGAGTTTCTGGCCATCTGATAAGCTGCGTTATTCACGAGTATATCTATTTGTCCGAATTCATTAACAGCCTTTTCGACAATCTGAATACAATGATCTTCATTTCCAATATCGCCCCGAACGAGTATCGCTCTCCGGCCTGATGCTTCAATTAGGGCAGCGGTATCCTCTGCATCCTGATCCTCATCCAGATAGGATATCAGAATATCTGCTCCTTCCCGTGCGAATGCAATAGCAACGGCACGGCCTATGCCTGAATCGCCGCCTGTTATAATGGCTTTTTTTCCTTTCAGCTTCCCTGTCCCTTTGTATGTTTCTTCTCCGTGGTCGGGTTTAGGGTTCATTTCGGACGTTATTCCCGGAACCCGTGACTGATGTTGTGAAGGCTGCGACGATGGATACTTTTCCGTTGGATCTTCTGAATTAGTGTTTGGTGAGATGTTCATAGCTTATTTTTTACAGATAGATAGATGAATAACGGATAATTATCCATGATGTTTAGCTTTCCTGGGCTCATCCAAACAATCACGTATTTCTAACAGATTGCTACTTATCTAAAACAAGGAATCTGCTTAGTTATTTATATGAAAGGCTATCTTTGAAAAAATAATTTAAAATCTTATTGCGGATGAACTGGATACCCGATCCTCAACGTTACGAAAAAATGAAGTATAACCGCTGTGGTAAAAGTGGATTGAAGCTTCCGGCTATTTCTCTGGGACTCTGGCACAATTTCGGAGATGATACATCTCATAGGACAAAGCAGGCTATTTGCCGGACTGCTTTCGATTCAGGGATTACACACTTTGATCTTGCCAATAATTATGGGCCTCCTCCCGGAAGCGCAGAACTGGCATTTGGAAGGATTTTGCGGGAAGATTTTGCAGGCTGCAGAGATCAGCTGATTATATCATCAAAAGCCGGATACAATATGTGGGAAGGGCCTTACGGCGAGTGGGGCAGCCGGAAATATCTGATTGCAAGCTGTGATCAGAGTTTGAAAAGAATGGGACTTGACTATGTCGATATCTTCTACTCGCATCGTTTTGATCCGGAGACTCCTTTGGAAGAAACGATGATGGCACTGGATCATATCGTCCGCTCCGGAAGGGCTTTATATATAGGAATATCTTCTTACAATTCTCAGCGAACCCGCGAGGCTGTCAAGATATTGAAGGAGCTCGGAACACCCTGCCTGATACATCAGCCGAGTTATTCGATGCTGAACAGGTGGATTGAAGAGGATGGCCTTGCTGATACTCTTGAAGAACTTGGTGTCGGATCCATCGTTTTTTCGCCCCTGGCACAGGGCATGCTAACGGATAAATACCTGAAGGAGATTCCAGAAGATAGCCGGGCAACAAAGGGAAAATCGCTGAACCCTGCTTTTCTGAGTGAAGAGAATCTCAGCAATATCCGTGCATTGAATGCTATTGCACAGCACAGGGGGCAGACCCTTGCTCAAATGGCGATAGCGTGGGTCTTGAGAGGTGAACGGATAACATCGGCGCTTATAGGCGCAAGCAAACCTGAACAAGTGACCGACTCTGTAAGGGCGCTGGAAAACCTTACTTTCTCTAAGGCCGAACTTGCTGAAATTGACCAATATGCCAAAGACGCTTCTGTTAACATATGGGCCAGATCGGCTGAACTTAAATAAGCATTAAGGATTCCGGACTGTAACTTAGCTATCCTGAATGAAAAGTGAAAATTTATAATAGCAGTGGCCCTGTTTTGAAAAAACAGGGCCACTGCTATTAATTACACCTTATGATATTCCTGACAAGTATCAGATATTTTTATGTATCTTATCGTTCATTTTCTCCTTTTCCAGCAGTAGTTTTGCAGGACATCACGATGAGTGAAGATTTCTAAACGTTTCGCTTAGTGTAAGCTGTTCATTAACAGCTCTGTTATTTTCAGTATCAATGAGATGATAAAGCAGTGTGTAATTGTTTTTGGTTGTCTTGCCCTCGGTGAATTTGCCGTAAGCATGACCGGGCTTAAATTGCCCTCCAGTATTATAGGTATGATCCTCCTGACCGTCTTTCTGAAGTTGGGATGGATTAAATTAAAATCCGTGAAGGGCATATCCGATTTTCTGGCTAAAAACCTCGCCCTGTTCTTTGTTCCATCCGGAGTAGCAATTATGCTTTATCTTGATATTCTGAAGGATTCGCTTTTACCCATTATTGTTGCTTCCATTGGAAGCACGATCATTATTTTAGCCGTAACAGGGTGGGTGCACCAAATAATCAGGAAAAAGTTATGAGTACCTTTCTTCAAAATCCCATCTTCATCATCTCCTTTACTTTCTTCTGCTATTATGTAGCGCAGGAGATACAGAAGAGGACCAAACTGATCATTCTGAATCCAATCCTGGTATCGATAATCATTATTATTGTTTTTCTATCCATATTCCATATTAAGTACGAGGTTTATCATGAGGGAAGCAAGCTTATTGAGTTCTTTCTGAAGCCTGCTGTAGTGGCACTTGGTGTACCCTTGTACCAGCAATTGGAAAAGATCAGAAAGCAGACACTTCATATTGTTGTGTCTGAACTGGCGGGCTGTATAGCTGGCATTGTCAGCGTAGTTCTTATAGCGAAGCTGCTTGGGGCTCCGAAAGAAATAGTCTTTTCATTAGCGCCAAAATCTGTTACTACTCCGATTGCCATAGAAGTATCGAAAGCCATAGGAGGAATTCCTCCGCTTACAGCTTCGGTTGTGATAACAGTCGGAATCTTTGGGTCTATATATGGATACGCCATTATGAAATGGATCAAAGTACATAACCCAGTATCTCAGGGCTTGTCTATGGGCACCGCAGCCCATGCTGTCGGAACTTCTAAGTCAATGGAAATAAGTCCCACTTTCGGAGCTTTCTCAAGCCTGGGATTGATTGTAAATGGCATCTTTACCGCTATTCTTACGCCTTATATTATCGAAATAATGAGCTTGTGGATAAAATTTTGAAGTCTTTGAAAATTCCGAAAAAAAGCTCACTTATCCTTAAAAATTGCCGTAACACGCCCTTCAAAATGGCGCATTCACACCTTTGAACGTTTATCTTTAGTGCTTATTTTTGTATATAACCTCGTGGTTGATTGATTTAAAAGTCTTTAAATCAGAATGTTTTAGAGTTGACAAAAAAAAGACATTTACCTGGAAAGTTATTTCTATGTTTGTTTAACACTGTTAAATAGATTATCAGGTAAACTGATGGGAAGCAAAGAGAGAATACAACGCTTAAAAGACGAAAACCGGATTAACATCCTGGACGCGTCCCTAGAGATAGTGAAGGAGGAAGGGTGGCAGGCGTTGAGCATGAGAAAGATTGCAGACAAGATAGAGTATACTGCTCCCATGATCTATGAGTATTTTGCAAATAAGGAAGCAATTTTACTTGAGCTCTCAAGAAGAGGAAATATGCTGCTTTTGAGAAGAATGCGGGAGGCAAAAGATTCCAGGTCAAAGCCTGAGAAACAGTTGGAAGCAATGTGGCTTGCTTATTGGGATTTTGCTTTTGAAGAGAGAGAATTCTATCAATTAATGTTTGGAGTGGGTACCTCCTGTTGTGCCCTCAATAAATCCAAAGAAGGAGAGGAGGCATTCCGAATGGTGTGTTCTGTAATCCGTGAAGTTATGAAGGGGCAGGATCCTTCAGATGAAGAAGTTTGCAGAAAGTATTATACTTTCTGGTCTATCATACATGGTCTTATTTCAATTAATCTCGTTAACCGGGGAGTTTGTGATAAAGACAACCAGCATATTTTAACAGAGGCGATCCGCGGGATCACTCTTTCGCTTAAGAGCTAAAAAAAATTTATACGTCTTATAAGAGTCGTAAATAATTTAACGCTGTTAAGCTGTCCTTTAAAATTTCTCCGATAGGGAGAGCTCACATTCATTAAATATTCTTACCACAATTACATAATAGAAAATGAAAACGCATCGATTTTATGTCTATCTGCAATCCTACCCTACACTATCTAACGCTGTTAAACACTTTAATGATGTTATGAAGGCCGCCATTTTTGTCATGGTGTTATTTTTATTCGGGTGTTCCTCTGATCAAAATGCTCAAATGGGCGCAGCTCCTCCGCCGTCTTTACCTGTGTGGGAAATTAAGCAGGGTTCGGAAGTGACTTATCAGGAGTATCCAGCCTCTATTGATGGAATTGTTAATATAGAGATCCGTCCGCAGGTTGAGGGTATCCTTGATCAGGTTTTAGTGGATGAGGGTGCATTCGTTCAAAAGGGGCAGGCTCTCTTTAAAATAAATGACAGGCCGTATCGGGAGCAGTTGAATGCTTCCAGAGCTAGTCTCAATGCGGCAGAGGGGGCAGTAGAGAACGCACAACTGGAGGTAGAAAAACTAAAGCCACTAGTAGAGAACCATGTCGTATCAGATTTTCAGATTAAATCCGCCCGTGCGGCTTACCGCGTGGCTTTAGGAAATCTAGAACAGGCGAAAGCAAACGTTGCTGCTGCGAAGATAAATCTGGGATATACAGTTATTACAGCTCCGGTGAGTGGTTATATAGGCCGCTTACAAAAAAAGCAGGGAAGTTTACTTAGTCCTTCCGATATGCAACCGCTTACACAACTATCCGATGTACACGAAATGCACGCATACTTTTCTATCGGCGAAAGTGACTTTGTTACGTTCAAGGCACAATACCCCGGTGCTACTTTAAAACAGAAGTTAAACAACATGCCGCCAGTTAGTCTGATTTTATCCGACCAAAGTACTTACCCATTTGAAGGGAAGGTAGATATGGTTGATGGTCAATTTGATAAAAATACAGGCGCAATCACCCTGCGGGCAAGTTTTCCTAATAAAGAGGGGTTACTGCGTGCTGGAAATACCGGACGGGTAAAGTTAGCTTTGCAGCATAGTAATGCACTAATTGTCCCTCAATCTGCAACGATCGAAATACAGGACAAGATTTTTGTTTACGCTTTGGGTGACAGCAATAAGGTAAATAAAAAGCCGATCTCCGTAATTGGTAAAAGTGGTCCAAACTACATTATCAGCGAGGGCCTGAAATCGGGAGATAAAATTGTTTACAAAGGAATTGAACATCTTCAGGAAGACCAGGTAATAAAGCCGGAACCTTTGAAACCGGAAGACCGCAAACTTACAGCACTCAATTAAATAGAAGATTATGTTCAGGAAATTTATAGAAAGGCCGGTTCTGGCCACAGTGATCTCAATACTCCTGGTTATTGCGGGTATTATTGGGATAACCAAATTGCCTTTACAGCAATTCCCGGATATCGCCCCACCGGCAGTTCAGGTAACAGCATTTTATCCGGGTGCAAGCGCTGAAACAATTTTGCGCTCAGTAGCCCCTTCACTTGAAGAGTCGATAAATGGAGTAGAGAACATGACTTATATGAGTTCCACCGCCAGCAACGATGGATCTCTTGCTATCACGGTTTACTTTAAGCTTGGTACAGATCCTGACCAGGCCGCAGTTAACGTGCAGAACCGGGTATCTCAGGCGACAAGTCAGTTGCCTGCTGAGGTAATACAGGCAGGAATTACAACGACCAAGCAGCAGAACAGTCTGATCATGGTAGTGGATCTTTATAGCGAAGATGAGAAGACCTATGATCAAACCTTCATGGCGAATTATGCCCAGATCAACCTGATACCGGAAATCAAACGTATTCCGGGTGTTGGTCAAGCTCTTTTATTTGGTGGGAGCAAGGACTATTCCATGCGTATCTGGCTAAACCCCAATCAAATGACTGCTTATAAGCTGACTCCTCAGGAAGTAACAGCAGCAATTCAGGATAAAAACCTGGAGGCGGCACCCGGAAAATTCGGGGAAAGCAGTACTGAGGCGTTTGAGTTCGTTATTAAGTATAAGGGAAAGCTAAATCAGCCATCCGATTATGAAAATATTATTATACGTTCTAATGCAGACGGATCAGTATTGCGTCTTAAGGATGTTGCAAGAGTAGAATTCGGATCTTACACCTATGCCAGCAATACGCGGATTAACGGTAAGGCCGGATTAAATATAGGCGTATTGCAATTGGCAGGTTCTAATGCTAATGAGATTCAGGAGGCTATTACAAAGATGATGGATAAAGCTCAGGAGGATTTTCCCAAGGGAATGAAATATCTGACGCTTTACAGCACCAAAGTAGCATTGGATCAATCTATAGATCAGGTGAAACATACGTTAGTGGAAGCCTTCATTTTAGTGTTCCTTGTTGTATTTGTTTTCCTGCAGGATTTCCGGTCCACCCTCATTCCAGCAATAGCGGTACCAGTTGCAATTGTAGGAACGTTCTTTTTTATGCAGCTGTTCGGGTTTTCCATTAACCTGCTTACACTTTTTGCACTCGTACTCGCGATAGGGATTGTAGTGGACGATGCGATTGTGGTAGTGGAAGCTGTACACGCAAAAATGGAGCATAATCATCTTGCACCGAAAGCGGCGACTATTTCTGCAATGCACGACATCACAGGTGCTATTATATCAATTACACTGGTAATGTCTGCAGTGTTCCTGCCCATTGGCTTTATGGAGGGTTCAACAGGAGTTTTCTATCGCCAGTTTGCGTTTACACTTGCTATTGCGATTGTGATCTCTGCAGTCAATGCCCTTACGTTGAGTCCGGCACTCTGTGCTTTATTTTTAAAGGAAACGCATTCTTATCAGAAGGATGATAACAGAAAGAGCAGCTTTAAAGAACGGTTCTTTATTGGCTTCAATACAACTTTTAACAGAATGACCAACCGCTACGTCGGATCCCTGCGTTTCCTGACTAAATATAAATGGGCAAGCCTCGCCGGATTGGGAATTATAGTAGTTGTTACAGGACTTATGATAAAAAGAACACCTTCCGGATTTATTCCGTCGGAGGATCAGGGTTTTATCGCTGTTTCCCTGTCTATGCCGGCAGGTGCGTCTCTTGAGCGTACGAACGCCGCTCTCCACGAAGCAGAAACGCTCCTGCAGCCCGCTTCTTTCAATAAGACTCTAAATGTCATCTCCGGTTTCAATATTCTTACCTCTGCTACGAGTCCTTCTGCTGGTGTTGCTTTTATTCTCCTCAAGCCATATGAAGAGAGGGGTGATGTGAAAGACATAAACCAGATTATGAATGTTGTAAGGGAGAAATTAGGAAGCATAAAAGGTGCAGATTTCTTTGTATTTACGTTTCCTACGGTACCGGGATTCAGTAATGTTGACGGACTGGATATGGTGTTGCAGGATCGTTCGGGAGGGGCATTAAATAAGTTCAGCGAAGTGGGCAACAATTTTATTGGCGAATTAATGAAGCGACAGGAAATTGCGGTAGCATTCACCACTTTTAAAGCCGATTATCCTCAATATGAAATGGAAGTGGATGAAGTAAAAGCAGAGCAGCTCGGTGTCCGTACAAAAGATGTCCTCCAAACTATGCAGGCATACTTTGGCAGTGCTCAGGCTTCTGATTTCAACCGTTTCGGGAAATATTACCGGGTAGTGGTTCAGGCTGATAAGGCAAACCGGAACGAACCGTCGTCGATGGACGGAGTTTATGTCAAAAACAGGGAAGGGGATATGGTTCCTCTCAATACGCTGGTAAAATTAAAAAGGGTTTATGGGCCGGAGACAGCATCCCGATATAACTTATTTAATTCAATTGGTATTAACGCAATACCAAAGCCCGGCTTCAGCTCGGGAGATGCGATAAAAGCTGTCGAAGCCGTTGCGAAACAGAGCTTGCCAACAGGATACTCTTATGAATTTTCCGGTATGACGAGGGAGGAAATTTCTTCCGGAGGTCAGTCGGCAATTATCTTCGTTCTTTGTCTGATATTTGTCTACTTCCTTCTGGCAGCCCAATATGAGAGTTATATTCTACCGTTGGCTGTTATTTTATCAATTCCTACAGGAGTATTTGGAGTATTTGCAGCGATAGGCCTAACTGGAATTGAAAATAATATCTATGTACAGGTAGCGCTTGTTATGCTTATAGGACTGCTTGCAAAGAATGCTATTCTAATAGTTGAATTTGCTGTACAAAGACGGAGAAATGGACAGACTATCCTGGCCTCAGCTCTTGAGGCAGCAAAATTAAGACTCAGGCCGATCATTATGACTTCCCTTGCGTTTGTTGTTGGGTTAATTCCAATGATGTATGCACAGGGGCCTTCAGCCCAGGGAAATCATTCAATCAGTATCGGAGCCGCAGGAGGCATGCTGGCAGGGGTAGTGCTGGGACTTTTCGTTATTCCGGTGCTTTATGTAGTATTCCAGTATCTTCAGGAAAGGGTTTCTGGGAAGTCTTTGGATGCCGTACACTCCGATGGCCATGTCAACAGGGATCATATTGCAACACATTCCCCTCAATCCATCTTAAGCTAATGACATGAAAGGGATATCTGTCCGGGGTATCCTTCATGTCTTTTTTATAAAATAAGAAATAATGAAAACATATATCAGATTACTTCTTTTTATTATTCTGGTAGCTATACTGCCTGCCTGCCACTTATCGAAAGATGTTCCGGCACCAGACATGGGACTTCCATCAAGCTTTGCGAATGCCTTAAACGCAGATACTGCCGGGATAGCTACTATTCCCTATACAAGTTTCTTCTCTGATGAGCGTTTGAAACTGTTAATAGATTCGGCTATTGCACGGAACAATAATCTTCAGATTGCCGTTAAAAATCTGGAAGCATCCAGAAAAGTTCTCAACCAGGCAAAGCTTGGTAACCTGCCGGAAGTAAGCCTTAGAGTAACTGCTACTACAAACAGGCCTTCGGATAATAGTATCAACGGTTTAAGTGCCAATCAATTTTTAGGAAGCAGTCATATCGAGGATTATTTGGCATCTGCCGACCTTTCCTGGGAGGCTGATATTTGGGGAAAAATAAGAAGTCAGAAAGCGGCGGCGCTTGCATCTTATCTGCAGACAGAAGAAGCCAGAAAAGCCGTTCAAACGCAAATAGTAAGTAATGTTTCGCAGGGATATTATAATCTGTTAATGCTGGATAAACAGCTTTTCATTGCGCGAAGAAACCTGGTGCTGAATGACAGCGTGCTGAATATTATCAAGCTTCAGTTTCAAGCCGGGCAAGTCACTCAATTGGCTGTGCAGCAGGCAGAAGCTCAGCGACTGGTAGCTGCGAAGTTAATACCGTCTTTTGAACGAAGCATTGTTATCCAGGAAAATGCCCTCAGTGTGTTGACAGGCAGATTGCCTGGCTTGCCTGTTCTTAAGAGTAATCTTGAGAAAATAGCGACGCCCGGGGAACTTTCTGCAGGGGTGCCTGCCTCTATAGTTGCCCACCGGCCAGATGTGAGGCAAGCTGAACTTGACGTCCGGCGAAACAATGCGGAGGTTTCGTTCTCAATAGCATCTATGTATCCCTCATTGAGGATATCTGCACAGGGAGGGTTGAATTCTTTTCAGGCAAGCAATTGGTTTTCAATTCCGGCTTCTTTGTTTGGAGCCGCTGCAGGAAGTTTAACCCAGCCGGTTTTTCAGAGAAGACAATTGAAAACGAGATATGAACTTGCCAGGATAGAGCGCGATAAATCTGTCATTGAATTCAGGGAGTCTGTTCTTCAGGCTGTTGCCGAAGTAGAGGATGCACTGGTTAGTTTCGAAAAATACAAGCAGGAAGAGCTTATAGCCAGACAAAGGACTGAGACTTTGCAAAAGGCAATAAGCAACGCACAAATGCTCTTTAATACGGGAATGGCTAATTATCTGGAGATTATAACAGCTCAGGGCAATGTATTGCAGAGTGAACTTGAACTGGCCGAGATAAAGCGTAAACAACTTGGCGCGGTAGTTGAATTGTATCGTTCAGTAGGTGGTGGATGGCAATAAATGAGGTGTGTTAAAAATTAAAAATAAATTATGGGACTGATCTATGATTATTATCTAGGCTTTTTCGCTACCAGCGGCAGTGAGAAAGAAAAAGATTCAACTGAAGATGTATCAGGAGAATCAAGCTTTACAGTGGATACTGTTCTGCAATTATGCCTGTGACGCATCCTGTTTATCGGGATTGTGTTTGATCTGCTTTATCTTTAATTCGGGGCGATATCAGCTATTTGAGAAGAAATACTTGTCTTATTCAATTCAAATGGCTAATATCGCCTTGAGTTTTCAAGTTTTATACTTGTAATGAGACCTTCAATTCAGGCTACCATTTTTCCTAAGGTGCTATCCGAGGCCAATGTGACCGGTAGGTTACCAGCATATTGCAGTATCCGATTCCCTTATGCGGACGCTCGGGAAATGCATATAGAAGGGGGAAGGATGCTGATCCAACGCTATAGTAATTACCTCTTCTTTATTGAAATTTACGAGCTTCATGTGGAGAAAGAAATCAAAACTGCGTATGTTGTAAATGAATCCTCATTCTACCTCTTTTTTATGTTCGATGGGGATATTTCTGCGTCCGCTCCTGACGGCTCGGATATAGCAAAAGCTAATAAAAGTATATGGTACGCAAATTATAAAGAAAAAGGCAGTACTTTTATAAATAACATTTCTCCGGGAACCCACCGTTTTTGTTACATTTCCCCCCGTCTTGAATGGCTGGAAAGAAAGTCATCTGAGTTTTCGGCGATTGAAAAGTCCATTAAGACCTTTAGAGATAATGAGGTAGAATATGGCTACATGCCCCGTTGTCAGATTGATAATAAAGCTTTGCGATTGATACTTAGTCTTTTTAATTTAAAAAAGACGCGGGGGGAGGATGTTGAAGTACATGTTTTGAATCAGGTTGTACAGCTATTGAGGCTTTATAACGATATGATTGTTAGCGGTGCATTTGTTCGCTCTGATGCGCAGAAGGAACGAATAAGGATAGTTCAGCAATACATAGAAGAGAATTCAAGGGATCTGAAAATAGGAGATATCCAGCAAATTGCAGACAGATTCTTTTTTGCCCGTCGTACTTTGACCAGAATCTTTAAGAGTGAAACCGGGCTTACAGTTCAGGAGTATATAGAGAAATGTAAACTCGAAAGTGCGTTAAAACTTCTCAGAGAAACCAAACTTTCAATTGGCGAAGTGAGCAGGCTGGCTGGATATCCAGATCAAAATTATTTCAGCAGGGTTATGCAGAAACAGTTTTCTACTTCACCAAAAAACATCAGACAGTTTTTGAATCTCAATGGTGCAAGTTTTAGCACTATTTGGCCATAGTGGTCTTATTGCCATTAAATATCGTTTTAGTTTGGCTCGAATTGCTATTTTTTTATTGCCCTAGTTTTCAGAAATTTACATCGGTTTAATATAAATATTCGTGCATGAGTATTGTTATATTAAAGGGGGGCATCTGAATATTTATCAATTATGGAGCATCTAACTCAGAAAGCGATAAGCGTTGTTTTTGAGAAGATCACAAGAGTACCAGGTTCTGACAGAACTTTGAGAATGAGAGTTTATCTTAAAAAAAAAGCCCCGCTGTGATGAGCACGAACGGAGCACCTAAACCTTATCAGTACAAAGGTAAGACTTTATAGAAACAAAGTCAATACCTTTTATTAATTATTTTTCGTTATATACGGTATCATCCCTTAAACTTTTCTGAAAACAACAATTCCATTATGTCCGCCAAATCCAAATGTGTTGCTCATTGCTACATCCACTGTTGTTTCCAATGCATTCTGTTTTATAATATCAATCTGCTCAGGAATGGCGGAATCCGGATTTAAAAGGTTTATGGTAGGAGGAATGACAGAGTTCCTGATAGCCAGTATACAGGCAATTGCTTCAATGGCCCCCGCTGCTCCCAGCAAATGCCCCGTCATTGATTTGGTAGCACTGACTTTCAGGCGTTTCTTCTTTCCCCCGAACAACTTTGCTATTGCCTTCAACTCACTTATGTCCCCTACAGGAGTAGAGGTTGCATGAGCGTTTAAGTAGTCTACATCGTCGGGCAGCAAGCCTGCATCTTCAAGGGCAAATTTCATTGCCATATAAGCACCTTCTCCCTCCGGATGAGTTGCTGTCATATGGTAGGCATCTGCAGTCATCGCAGCACCGGCAACCTCCGCATATATCGGGGCATTTCTTGCCACAGCATGTTCATATTCTTCCAGAACCAGAGCGCCCGATCCTTCACCCATTAAAAATCCGTCTCTTGCAGAATCAAAGGGCCTGCAGGCTCTCTCCGGCTGATGATTTTGTACTGTCATCGCTTTCATTGCCGAAAAACCCCCAACAGATGCCGCTGTTACCGGAGCTTCGGATCCTCCTGTCAGGATTACTTTTGCTTTTCCCCATCTGATGTAATTGAGAGCATCCATGATAGCCGTATTGGAGGTTGAGCAAGCGGACACTGTAGTGTAATTTATGCCTTTAAGACCATATTTTATGGCTATCATTCCTGAAGCCATATTAGCAATGAGCTTTGGGACAAAAAACGGACTGAATCCTGGCCTTGACATATCAGAAGCATAATTCATAACCTGCTCTTCAAATGTAAGCATACCTCCCTGTCCCGAGCCCCAAATGACGCCTGTATCATAGGGATTCATCGCTTTAAAATCAAGCCCGGAATCCCTTACTGCCTGAGCGGCTGCAGCCAGGGCGTACTGAGTAAATGGATCTGTGCGTTTAATCTCACTGCGGTCCAGATATTCAAGGGGATTGAAGCCTTTAAGCTCGCATGCGATTTGCGTTCTGAATGCTGATGGATCAAACTTAGTGATCCTGGCGGCCCCGCTTTTACCTGTTACGAGATTATTCCAAAAAGCTGGAACATCATTCCCTATAGGGGTGACTGCTCCCATACCTGTTACGACTACTCGTTTCATATTAACTGCTTTTTTTTTGCAAGTGGTTGCAAATATAGGGAAAACTAATTTATTTTTGCAAGTGGTTTATTGAAGTGTATATGAGGTCGGATTGTCCCCTTAATTTTGGACTGGAAATATTTGGCGATAAATGGACTCTTCTGATTATTCGCGACATGATGTTTTTCAACAAAAGATATTATAATGAATTTTTGATGTCGAAGGAGGGGATATCTACAAACATCCTGGCTGACAGGCTAGCGATGCTTGAAAGAGAAAGGTTTATTACCAAGCAAAAAGACGGGAAACACAAACAGAAGATCATTTACAGCCTGACAGAGAAAGGGATAGATCTTCTTCCGGTTATCATAGAGGTCGGGTTGTGGTCTGATAAGTATGCTTCAGATGATTTGAATCCTGGAAAAGAGATTATTCTGGGAGGAGTTAAAGAAAATAAGATGACGGGGCTGGAAAAAATAAGAGAGAAGCTCTATACTCAGCATATAAAAGAATAATAAAAGATTAAGCATCACCGGTATGTTTCTGTTGACATAGGGATGTCACTAATGTCCCGTTCATTTGTATTGTAAACAATAGAAACGACCCCCTTTATGCTACCTCATTATGTTGCAGTCTGGATGCAGAGATCTGCTGATAAAACACTCTCTTTTGAGCATTTCCCCGATCATAGGAAATACTATGAACAGATTGGAAAGCCTAATCAAACAATGTTCTATAGTCAAATATCAGGCAATCCGGGACTATTTCTTGTTCTGGCTGTATGTTCAGATGAAGACTTCAGGAGAATTATCAGAGACGATCCTGCGGTTAAAGCCGGAATGCTAAATGTAATTAATACAGTCTCCTTCCGGGAACCAGTATGGTTTTCGTGAGAGAGGATCGGATTCCATCTATAATCTGTTCTGTTTTAATATCAGCAATTGCCTCTGTTAGTAAAAGAAGAGCGGCCCCGGAAGAAGCAATCGACACTCCGGAACGCCGGCAGATAGTATAAGTAGCTCTCTCTTTGCTACGTGTTGCATTTTAAGTGTTTGATATATAAATAAATGATACATATTCGAACTCTATATTAGAAGGTGTCTCCATTCATGTTTTGATTAATACAGTCTCGCAGTGCATATCCCCTATGCAGGAATAAAATATTCAGGAATTCCTCACTTTATTGTCCGGCACAAAATCCTGGATTAAAAACGTAACCTTTTCTCTTTTTCTCAGTAAAAAGATCAGGCAAGAAGTTTCGCCTGATGAATAATATGATACACACTTTTACCATGCTATGTCTGATCGTTCGGAAAGAATTGTACAAATATTCAAATGTCTGTGTTAAACGTTTCAGCAAAATACTTGGCTTCCTGGCTCTTTGGCTGAGCTGCGCGGTTAATATTGTACACGCTGAGACACTGACTTCAGGGGCGGTTATTACCGGCATTGAATTTTTTACCACTAATCCCAGCAACGGAAAAGCGAAGCCTGGAGATCAGGTAACTGTTAAGTTTAATACCGTTGGCGTTACGCAAACGCCGGTAGTTACGATTGCCGGACAAACGGCTTTAGTAACAAACACTGGAATAGATACATGGGACGCCGTGCGTACGATGACTTCATCAGATCCCAACGCACCGGTTGCGTATGCTATTTCGGCAACTGATAACCTGGGTAGCCCGGGCAGTGCCTCAGGCAATTCCGATATCACATTCAGTAGCGCAGAACCGCCCAAGCCAACTATTACTTCTATATCAAAATTAAATTCCCTGGGATATACGCAGGAAAAACAACCCTCTGTCAGTGGCTCAGCTGACCCAAATTCTCTTTTAACTTTGTATCTTGATGGAGTAAAATTAGCGGAGGTAACGACAAGACCAAGTGGATACTGGACGTATACATTTGCAACAGCACTTGCTGAAAAGGAGTATGTTCTTACTGCCACAGCAACAGATAGTTATGGAAATATCAGTTCTCTCAGCAATGAGAAAAAGTTTATTGTAGATTTTACGGCACTTCCTCCTGATATAAAAACACTTACAGGGTTGAACGGGGCAGGCTATACTCCCATAAATAAACCTGTAGTAACAGGAACGTCTGAACCTAATTCTACTGTAAGGCTGTATATAAATGGAGCAAAACGCACAGAACTAACAGCAGATGCTAATGGCAACTGGACTTATACATTTATTCCTGTGTTAGCGGATAATACTTATGTCTTAACGGCAACTGCACTGGATCTTGCTTCCAATCTGAGCCAGTATAGCGCACCTTTTAATGCTATTGTAGACACTAAGAACCCATCCATTCCAGCCCCACCGGTCATTCCGGCAAACGGCTACTGTCCGGATAATACCCCCACTTACGGTGGAGTGACTGAGGCGGGAGCCACCGCAGTGGTAATTATTGACGGTGTGTCGTATGGGCCAGTAACTGCTGATGAAAACGGGAAATGGGAGATAACCATCATCCCTGCATTGCTTGATGGTGAAAGAAATGCAAAAATTAAAGTAACGGATAAAGCCGGGAATAGTAGTGAAAGCACTGAAGTGAAAGTTATCATTGATACAGTTGAGCCGGACAAACCAGGACTTCCTGTGGCGGAAGATGTAACCGTTGAATATGGTGAAACGGTTGTTAACACGAGTTATCCTACCGTTCATGGGCAGGCAGAAGCTTTTTCGACGGTAGAAGTACGGGCCGACGGACGGAAAGATGGTGAGGTACTTGCGGACGATAAAGGTTATTGGAGATATACTTTTCAATCTCAGCTAAGTGATGATACTCATAATATAACAGTTACTGCTACAGACCGGGCCGGAAATACAAGTGATGAAAGCGATATCCTGAAATTGGTTGTAGTAGCGGATAAATTGCACGCTGTGATTGATCTCGACGGAGTATTTGAGAAAACGTTCCTGGATAATGATTTCTTAGTTACAGCTGTTAGTAATAGTCCTGAGATCATTACATTCACCAGTAGCAATACAGATGTAGCTACTATAGATTCTCATGGCCGGATTCATATAGTTGGCGCTGGTTCTACAGAAATCACAGCTTCTCATATAGAGGACGCTACATATACTTCCGCCCAAACCACTAAAACACTTGTTGTCCATAAGGCTACGCAAATATTAACATATAAAGATATGGTTGAGATGGAAAGGTTTGGCAGCCGTTATTCCCCGGCAGCAACCACCACAGCACCTCTCGAATTAAAACTGGAAACTTCTAATCCTTTTGTTGTAAAAGTGGAAGGTACTACACTCATACCACAGGGAATCGGTTTAGCTACTATTACAGTTAATCAGCCTGGTGATAAGGATTATCTTCCTGCACAGGCAAGTTTTGAGGTGTCGGTTGGCGATCCTTCATCACGGGATATTGTGGTAAGTCAGGTTCTCACTCCAAATGGTGACGGTGTAAATGATCTTTTAAGAATAGAAGGACTGGTTAAGTACCCCGAGCATCATTTGATGATAGTAAACAGAAACGGAGTTCCGATTTTTGAGAGCAGAAATTACAATACACTTGATCCTACTTCTCCGGCTGATGCGGAAAGTTTTACCGGCACGACAAAAGATAAAGGTAATCTTCCGGAAGGGACCTATTTCTACATTATAGAATATATGAAGAGCCTGGAGCTCAAAAAACAGACCGGGTATTTTGTAATTAAGTATTAATGAACATAAGAGGTCTGACGATTAAGAGAATATAATTACGCAAAAATCCGCAGAATAGCGGATTTTTCGCTTTTATGGACTATAATGTGTTCCGTGTCTTAATCTTGAATTTCGGGGCTTTCTGAACGAGCTGATCACAGTGCATTAAACGACGAGCCTGAGACTTCTGCTCTGCTTATTAAATTAAATCCATTGTACGGGTTGGGTAAAGTAAAAAATTAGCTTTTTACCATCTTTTTCATGCAACAAAATACGGCTTCGGACCGGCTCCCGATAGTCTCCTGACTGGCCTCTGATCTGTAACGCTACAGCGTCGCTCACCCGACGCTGCGGCGTCGCCAAATTTCCGAATCGAAAGCGTTGCAAGAGCGTCTCGAAAGCGTTTCAAAAGCCTTTCAGCTCCGAAGCCAATCAGGAGCCAACCCGAACGAAACTAGGACAAACAAAGTTATGCCACTACCAATAAATAATTACCTCTGTAGAATATTGCTGGTTAAAGCGAACCATGGGTTAAATTAAATATAGTAGATTGCAGATTATTATTACAGTATTAAACACAAGAAATAAAAGTTCGGTGATTTTACTGCAGATTTGAAGCTATGGATACTCTCAAAAATATTCTTTCTTATGAAGAAGTGATACTGGTAGATACCAATGACAGAGTAGTGGGAACAATGGAAAAGCAAGCGGCCCATGAACAGGCCAAATTACATCGCGCGTTCTCCGTGTTTCTTTTTAATGAGAAAGAGGAAATGTTACTGCAGCAACGGGCTTTCGGTAAGTATCATTCTCCGGGACTATGGTCAAACACCTGCTGCAGCCATCCCCGTCCGGGGGAGCTGACAGAAGATGCCGCCCGGCGCCGGTTAAAAGAAGAAATGGGCATAGATAGTACTTTTCATAAATTATTTAGCTTTATCTATAAAGCTGAATTAGGCAGTGGTATGTATGAGTATGAATTTGATCACGTTTATGCCGGTTCCTTTTCAGGAGAGCCGGAAATAAATCATGATGAAGTAGCAGCGTGGAAGTATATGCACCTCGATGAAATCAGTGAAGATATAAAACTCAACCCGGAGCAGTACACCTACTGGTTTCGCATGGTATTTGATAAAGTTGCGGCTTTGTACAAGTGATACCTCCGTTTTCTTTTTTGAATATTGTTCTCCGTCAGCCATTTGACACCGAACATAACCTATACTAAAGACCATGGCAATTGTAAAAAAACTATTGCGATAGAACAAAGTGCTTGCTTATGTCTTTTTAATGGTAGAAATTTGAAATATGAGTAAGCATCAAACAACATATATACTCCGGCTGCTGACGGGTGACTCAGGATCACCTGATCAGGGGTATTGCTGTTGTTCTTTACGTTACTCTTTTCTTAAAAGCAGTAAAGACTTTATTAAGTAAGCCCCGAGCTGTTTTCTTAATCGCCGGGGCCTGTTATAGACCTGTTTACGACTAAAATTTTATTTATGTTATACATGCCGAATCGCATGTACGTGTCCGCTATTCTCTTTAAGCAGCAATAAAGAGTCTGCATTCTATTGTTTCTCAGGTCGGGAGACATCACAAGTAA
>NZ_QEAS01000009.1:0-99212 GCF_003130405.1 Pararcticibacter amylolyticus | reverse complement strand
GAGCTGGATATATTAAAGAAGCATCTTGAAGCATCAGATCTTTCGGATTTTAATAAAAAGAAGCTTAGACAGGAGCTTGACTCAGCCAAGGTGGTAGATGAGGATGAATTACCAGATGACGTGGTCAGGATCGATTCCCTGGTTGAAATTAAAGAAGAAGGGTCGGGACGGATCTATAAATTTCAGATCGTATTTCCCGCAGAAGCAAATATGAAAATGAACAGGATCTCCGTTTTTGCCCCGATTGGAATCGCTTTATTAGGATACAGAGCGGGCGCGACCGTGGAATGGGAAATGCCCGGTGGTTTAAGGGCTTTCCGGATCCTGAACGCCGTTCAGGCGCAAAAGAGCGCGCTTGTCGGAGATGTTTGAAAAAAAATAGAGAATTTACACAAAGAAAGGGAATGAGATGGTAAGAGAAACGCGATTGATATTAACAGAAACTGATTTCAGGTTACTTACAGAATTCTTAATGGAGGATCTGCATATGCCGGTTTACAACAGAAAAAAGCTTCAATGGAAACTGAAAACCGCCAGGATCGTAGATAAAGAATGGCTTCCTCTTAACGTGGTAACTACCAATAGCAATGTGCTGGTGTTGAATACCACGAAAAATCAAACATTCACAGTTCATATTGTGTCTCCCGAAGATTATGACGGAAGCAGTCATCAGATCCTGGTTTCTGACCCACTTGCGGTCGCCCTTCTCGGGTATTCCAGGGGAGAAGACGTTGAATGCGAACTACCTTCCGGAATAAACAGGCTTAAAGTGCTTTCTGTATGTCAGTTAAGCACCGGAGAGGTATTAGTTTAACTTCCAGGGTTACAGAACATGCAGGACACCTGAAGATGACATGTCCGGGTGTCACTGCTTTGTTCGCGTATTATTCAGCCCACATTATTTTTGATCGTTAGACCTTAAATATTCCAGAACTGCACGGCATTCTTCATCCGTAATTCCGCCGGAGATCATCATCGGAAGTTTATACTGATCTTTTAATGCCTTTGCCACAGGATCCTTTTTTACCATTTCTTCCGGATTATAAATCATGTTCATGATCCATTCGGGTGTCCGGATAGTGGTAATCCCTTTCAACCCGGGGCCAATACCCTTTTGATCTGTTAGAGTATGGCAAGAAATACATTTAGATTCAAATACCGAAGCCCCCTTTTCTGAAATCTTCTTATCGATGGCAGGTAAAGTTACCGCAGTGAATTTTCCGACACCTTTGCTGTCACTTTTAGCAGCAGGGTCAATCCCTGGTATACTTGTATTTTCAGATGCCGGAGCATTTTCATTCGCCGGAGGTCTCTGATTCGCGGAATTACAAGAGCTTAAAATAAAAAGGCTAATTAACAAACTTGATAATAGTGGAGATTTCATATTTATTTTACTATTCGGCATATACAGGAAGTTCGTCTCTCTCTGCAGCATTTGATGCTTTATCTTTTTGTTTCCCGGATTCTGCCGGTATCCTTATAAAGATAAATGCAATCAGTCCAAGTGAAGGAATTAACAATATGCCTGATATTGCCATAATCAGTATAAAGGGGGTTACATGCTGCATTACATCTGTAAAAGACATCTCCGGATGATTTATTATGAGATATCCTTTAAGGATCCCTGCAACAACAAGTGCCGACCAGAATACCCAAAGACTGGCGTTGGCAAACCACAACGAACGTTTGATTGTTCTTACAGATCTGTCACTCATATCGTCTGCATGCAGAATATAGCCAACGGCCGCCAGAAGAATCATGGTATTGATACCGATCGTTGTGCCCATCGCGTGTGCAACAGTAATATGAGTACCATGTGTATAACGGTTAATGGCAGGAATTGACATCAGTAAAGCTAAACCAAGATTAGCCAGGATCCAGGTCTGTGCAGAGCTGATGAACCGGTAAGAAAGACTATGCTTCAGCTTCCTGCCTTCCTGAATGTTTCTTTTAAAGTTTCTGATGAGAATAACCAGAATAACCCATTCAGTCATACTCACCCCATAAGCCACTCCGCGCATCCAGTTGGCGTTGGGTAAATTGTAAACATGATGCCCCCAGTTGAACATGAGGTTGAAAAGCCCCAGGAAGAAAAGGAAGAATGTCATTTTTGAGTAAGCGGTCTCCTTATTTCCGCTTATCCTGATGATAAGAAAAACTGAAAGCCCGTTAATCATCTGGTTCCAGGCTCCTACCATAGAACCATTGGCTTTCCATTGTACAGTCACTTCCCGGATATACGATTCTCTGAACCAGGATAAGTGCCATAAGTTTTGTTCCGTAAAGGTGATCAGAAAGAAGATTACGCCTGTTATCCACATCCATTCATAGGCAGGTGCGCTTTTTTTAAAAATAGCCAGCATGACGATGGCGAACAGTACCCATCCTGCGAGAAGCGGCAGGTTAAGAAAAGGTGGAAATTCCCAATACTCCCGTCCTCCGTAATCATTGATACAATAACATGCGAATACTACCATTATTACAAGCATCCAGGTTAGCTTAAAAGCTGACAATAATTGCCTGAGAGCACGGGCATCTAAGATATGTCTGCTTTGAAAATGGCAAACACAGGCAGCTGCACCCGAAATAATCCAGAATAAGGCGGCAGAGGTATGCATAGGCCTCATCTGCTGAAACGGGAGCCATTTATTAAAATGTTCAGGATAAAGAAATGCAAACGCGGCAGCAGTACCGAATAGGAGGGCTGCAATTAACATTGCAAGGGAGAACTTAATAAAGAACCTGTTGATTGAAAACATGTGATATTAGTTTATCAGGTAATTTCCTGTCCAGTGTACATTTGCCGGACTGACTATATTTTTTCCGCTTTTGTCAACCCAGGACAGAAAGCTCAGTATGTCGTTAATTTCTTTATCGCTCAGTTGAAACGAGGGCATACTATTGGTTCCATATTTTATAAATGCGCGCATATATTCCCGACCTTTTCTGGGATCAGAAGCAGCATTGGTAAGGTCTGGTCCCATATATCCGCCAAGCCCGTAAAGCTGATGGCAAGTGTGACAGTTATTTTTCTGCCAGGCTTGCCAGCCTCTATTCACGCTGGCAGAGGGGAGCGACTCGCGGTGTTGTCCATCACTGTAGATATATACAGCGACCGAATAGGCTGCAAATAGAACGAACAGTACTATCCAAATTCTCGTTATCATTGTCGAAAAAGGGCTTACTGCCGCAAATATATCTCTTACCCTGGTACCAAATAAATGATCCTGGTCACTTTGCATATTTAATCTATGAGCTATGTAGGGTAATTCTCAATTGCCTTTATTCGTCATTTTGAGCTTCTTTAATAATCAGGCATTTTTAGTCCACAACGTTTTTTAGCCTTTCTCCAGCACTTTTCAGCGTTTCATCTTTTTTGGCAAAACAGAACCTGATAATTTTATCATCTTTCCTGTTTCTGTAGAATGCACTGACTGGTATGGCCGCCACTCCGTGATTTTTGGTGAGCCATGCAGCGAACTCGTAGTCCGGGAGGTTACTTATCCTGCTGTATCCGGCCAGTTGAAAGTAACTGCCCGCAGAGGGCCGGTGAAAAGTAAATGGAGTGTCCCCTAATAATGAAAGGAAAAGGTCTCTTTTTTGTTGAAGTAATATGTTTGCAGGCTGAGAGGGCGGCTGTTGCAGCACTCGGGCCAAAGCGTACTGAGCGGGGGTATTAACAGAAAAGGAAAGGAACTGGTGTATTTTACGGAAGGCATTTGTCAAAACCGGGGGCGCAATACAATAGCCGATTTTCCATCCCGTGATATGAAATGTTTTGCCGAATGAATAAATTGCAAATGCGCGCCTGCGTAATTCCGGATGTTGCAGAACACCTGTATGTTTTTCGTTGTCATAAACCAGTTGCTCGTAAACTTCGTCTGATATAATGATAATCGATGTATTTCTTACCAACTCAGCCAAAGTGTTCCAGTCGTTTGGCTTTAGAGTTGCTCCGGTTGGGTTATGAGGAGTAGTCAGGATTATTGCTTTTGTTCGTGCTGAGATCGCATCTTTTACTAAATTCCAGTCTATAGAGAAATCGGGAGCCGACAATGGAATAGTGACAGCACGGGCGCCGTTAATTTCTATATTGGGAATGTAACTGTCATAAGCCGGTTCAAAAACAATTACTTCATCTCCCGGCTGTAATATAGACGTGAATGCTGTAAAAATTGCGCTGGTTGCTCCGGGAGTTATGGTTATTTCCGCATCCTCATCCACCCGAACCTCCTGTGTGCTGAAAATATATTCTGAAACTTCATTTCTGAGCATCGGAAGACCTGTCATGGGAGCATATTGATGGAATCCGTGAGAACATGCCTCCAGCAGAAACTCCCCAAGCCGTCCGTCTGCATCGAAATCCGGAAATCCCTGCGATAGATTGATAGCATTATATTGCTGGGCCATCGAACTCATGACGGTAAAAATAGTTGTTCCTGAATCCTTATATCTGGGTGCAGGGAAAATGCCGACAGGATTAATTTTCTCCATTTTTCTAAGATAGCGTTTTAATTAGTACAGGAAATTCAAACAATATCACGATACATTTCAGCGTGCCGAAGAGAATTTATAGAGGCTCAAATACAAGCCGAAGAAATCGGTAAAAACAATCACAAACAAGCTGGTGACATCACCAACCTTTAACAGCGCCGCCTTTGAACACTTTCTCAGCTGTTTTTGCAACTTCGTCTGATTGATACGACTCAACAAATTTCTTTAAGCGGGGATCTTCTTTATTGTCCTGCCTTGATACAATAATATTGACGTATGGCGAATCTTTATCTTCTACAAACAGGCCATCCCGGTTGGCAACTAGTCCCGCCGGTGCAGCAAAAGTGTTATTGATAACTGCTACATCCACATTGTTGTCATCGAGCGCTCTCGGCAATTGAGGAGCCTCAAGTTCCAGAATTTTTAAACCTTTGGGATTGCCGGCGATATCGTTAACTGTGGGCAATAAGCCAACTCCCGGTTTTAAATGGATAAGACCAGCATTTTGAAGCAGGAGCAGTGCCCGCCCGCCATTCGTAGGGTCGTTGGGAATAACGATTGTGCTCCCGTTTGCAAGCTCCGTAGTCTTTTTAATTTTTCGTGAATATCCGGCAAGGGGAAAAACAAACGTGTTGCCCAAGATAGCGAATTTGTAGTCTCTTTGCTTAGCCTGAACATCCAGATAGGGTTTGTTCTGAAATACATTAGCATCAATGTCTCCCTGGTGCAATGCTTCGTTAGGCATAACATAATCATTAAACGACACCAGTTCAACATCGAGGTCATACCGCTCTTTCGCTACTTTTTGTGCAGCAAGGGCTACTTCATATTCTGGTCCCGACTCGACTCCTATTCGGATAGCTTCTTTGTTTCTGCTTTGATTGCCTGTGCAGGCTGCTTGTACAAAGCCTATAACGGCCAGTACGAGGATTTTTATACTTATTCTCATGTTATTTTCTGTGATCAGTTTTTGCGGCAAGAAAATCTCCCGCCGTCTGAATGATAAAAACAATTATTACCAGTAGTACCAATACAACATTCATCACGACAAAGTCGTACCCGACATATCCATACTGGTAGCCTATCTGACCAAGTCCGCCGGCCCCAACCGCACCTCCCATTGCTGAGTAACCTACTAAAGCGATCAGGGTGATAGCGGCACTATTGATGATAGAAGGAAGCGCCTCGGGCAGTAAGACCTTTCTTACTATCTGCATAGGAGTAGCGCCCATAGCACGTGCGGCTTCAATCAAGCCATGAGGTACCTCAAGAAGGCTGTTTTCTATCATACGGGCAATGAAGGGAGCTGCCCCAACGCTCAAAGGCACAAGAGCTGCTTTTACGCCGATGGATGTTCCCACGATGGCCCTTGTGAAAGGAATCATCCACACGATCAGGATAATAAAAGGGATGGATCTGAAAATATTTACGAGCACAGACGCAGCCGTGTTCAGAAAACTATTCTCCATTATCTGCCCCTTCCTGGTCATAAAAAGAAATATGCCGGTGGGAAGCCCGATAACGAATCCGAAGAATCCAGATAAGAATGTCATCAGCAAAGTTTCGCCTGTACCACGTACAAGCATCCAGATCATTGGTTCAGACATATCCCAGCACCTCCGTTTGAATGTTATTGCTTTTGTAGTATTCTATAGCTTGCTGTACATTTTCCTGTGTGCCTTTCACCAGGATCAGAATAACTCCGAATTTTATCCCCTGGGCATAATCCATATTGGCCGCCACGATCTCATTATCTACTTCAAATAGCCTGCTGGTTTCCGAAAACACGGTTCCGGCATTTAATTTACCTGTAAACCTGAGCTTTACTAATGGATAATCTGTGCCATTCGAACTCTCTGTTAATACCTGTTCAAGCTCAAAAGGAACAGCTACATCATGAGAAGATGTGATAAACTCTCTTGTAACAGGAGAAGAAGGGTTAGAGAAAATATCACCAACACGTCCTTTCTCAATCAATTTACCATCGCTAATAACTGCCACTTCGTCGCAGATAGCTTTGATGACATCCATCTCATGAGTAATAAGGAGGATTGTTATACCGAATTTCCGGTTAATATTTTTTAGTAATGAAAGAATGGAACTGGTAGTTGCCGGGTCCAGGGCGCTGGTAGCTTCGTCACACAATAAGATCTTGGGTCTTGCGGCAAGAGCCCTGGCGATAGCTACCCGCTGTTTTTGGCCTCCGGAAAGATTGGAGGGAAAATCATTCCTCTTCTCTTCGAGTCCAACCAGGGCCAGGAGCTCGTCAACTCTGGTTTTAATTTGGCTGACTGGTGTTTTGTCCAGTTCAAGCGGCAGGGCGATATTTTCGTATACAGTTCGGGATGAAAGCAAATTAAAATGCTGGAAAATCATACCCATTTCCCGTCTCGAACGGGCAAGTTCAGATGATGAAAGATCCGGCAGATTTTTACCGTCTACTATCACCTTTCCGCTTCCGGGACGTTCCAGCAGGTTTACACACCTGATGAGTGTACTTTTTCCCGCTCCCGAGGCACCAATAACTCCGAAGATATTGCCTTTACCGACGGTAAATGATACATTATCAAGGGCTGTTACGCCGCCATTTTTTTTATGGAATGTTTTACTTACTTGTTGCAGTTCAATCATTAATGAGCTTTATGCAGGAGCGATAAACTTCGATGTCTCCTGGATGCTGCTGCAAAAATAGGAATGATTTTAAATAGTCTATTACTTAGGTAGTCTAATTTTCGTCAAAAAACAACATGATAATTTCACTGGACCGGAGTTTTAGCCCTCTGCTTCTTTAATGTCATTTGCAAATTCAACAAGAACAAAGCCCCTTAAGTTGCTGATATCAATTTTTCTGGTCAGCAAGAAATTTTTAGCATTCATATACCCTTCGAGGGAATAAGAAAAGAATGGTAGAACAGTTGCCATAATGTTATCAATTTATTTAGGTGTTTTTACGCTTAATAAATATCAGGGGTTACAACAAATTTATTCAAAGCTCTTGTATTCCGGACACTGCCGGTTCAGTTGTATGAAAGCCTCCCGGAAAAGGCACTCTGGTGTCCAGACCCTGGAAGGCTGCATGGTTGATCCGGCCCCAGGTATACGAAGCCTCGGGAAACTGCTTCGTATACCTGATATTGCGATCCGGACTATTTCATTTAATAATTTGAAGGGGCTTGGTGCATGGGGATACCCGCCTGATTCCCCTTTAGTTTGTCAGCGAAAAGCTTCATATAGAAACCGCCGACTACACTTCTCGCCTTAAAGTTTTCACGTATGCCGGTATTCGAATCGTAGAAATCGTTCAGGGGGACACGTGATTCTGTTTGGATAGCGTGGTTGTAAACGGGTTTTACAAAAGCCTCAAACTCTTCGCGGTTAGGAGCAAAAGTCGCGGTCCATAAAATCCAGTCATTTTTTGTGTAAGCTTTTCTGCTATCGAGGGGTAAACCAAACCTGTTCTGTTTCTTCAGATAAAAAGCAATCTCTGTATCGTAGATTTTCTGAGGAAATAGGTCTAACCCCAAAACCTTATCCCAAATAAGATTATACTTCTGGCTCCATGTGTTCTTATCATCGAAAGTTAAAGCATAATGATCACCGGCATCAGCCATTTCCATCCATTTCGGTACCATGCTTTCAGCTATCTGGCGATATTTCCTTGCGGTTTCTTTTTCACCCAGGGCTTCAGCTATTTGAGCATAGCAGGCTATCCCAACAATTGCTTTTACAGATAAATTGGCATTTCTCGCCAGGTGACCGGCAAAATCGTCTGTACATAGCTGTTTTTTAGGATCCAGACCCTCCTTTGTCAGGTAATCTGCCCAGGTAGTCAGGGTTTTCCAATGTTTCTTTGCATAATCAGCATTGCCCTGTGCTTTTGCAATTGCCGCTGTAAGAATAATCATATTGCCAGATTCTTCTACCGGCATTGGTTCACCATAAGTCTGTCCGTTAGCCAGGGGATAGGTACCCAGGTCATGAGCTGCCCATGGGTGCGGATATCTGCCGCTTTCACTAAAATAGAAAATGCCGTTCAGCATTCCTTGAAGTAACGAGGGATTATAGATCAGATAAAGCGGAGCAGAAGGATAGGTTACATCTACTGTATTAATGAACCCACCACTATTGTTTTCTTTGGATAACCATAAAATTTCCTGCTCCGGGCTTTTCACCAGCGTATGAGCTGCGATGCTTTGACGGTAGGCAAGCACACATAAATGTGCGTATTCTTTTCCGCCCGACTGCAGAGCCTCGGAATATACCGTTTTGTTGAAAGCATCACATTTCTTCATCACCTCTCTGTATTGAGTAGCGGCATCGGTTAGCTGACCTTCAATTGTTTCCCTGCCTGATGTATTCCACCAGGGCCTTAGGTTCCTTTTAAAATACTGGATAGAATAGATCTCGTCATAGCCCAGTTCAATAAAGCGTTCTACGGGTGTCTGTCCGACTGTTCCAAACGGAATAACGGTATTCAGTGCCAGTGATTTGCCGCGCGAAGCAGTAGATGCCGTTATCCCTTTTCTGAAAGCATCGGCAGCATTTTTACTACTGGTAATGAATTGAACCGCCTTGCTTGTCTTTGGAGCAGCTACATAGAAATATCCCCAGTCAATACGCATGTCATCAGCACCTTTTTCCAGTACAGGTTGTTCCACCGTTCCGGTTTTTAAAACAGATAATTTTGCAGTCGAATATTTCTGTGCAGTTACTTCCTGTGAAGGTTTGTATACTGCGATGTTAGACGAAGCACTCAGGAAGACCTTCACGGAATGAGTCTTTTTATCATTCGCTTTAATTGTGTAGGTGATATAAGAAACCGGCCTTGAAAGCAGGCCGAGATCGTTCATGAGCAGGGGAGAGGTAAATGAGAGTTTCAGGTCTACTTTACCGCAGGTAAAATCATAAACGGTCTGTGTTGCAGTTACCTCTACGCTTTTTTGCTTTGCCAGCCGGATACCGGCGCCGTTGCTCTTTTGTTTATCTACAAGGCCAAAGTCAAGGAACCTGCCTCCTGCGGTATTTGCCAGGTGGATAGCGATCACATTCTGACCGTTCTTCAAGTCACTTTTATTAATCGGATAATACTGAAAAGTACTGGTCCACCCTTCTTTCTCGAATACCCTTTTGCCATTCAGGTATACTTCGATGTTATCATCATGGTTCATTTTCAGAAACAGCTCGTTGATCCCTGCGGTGTTAGCAATATTGAATGACCGCCTTACCCAGATATCATTAGATTTCCAGAGAGTCTTTACCTGTTTTTCATCATCTCCTATGGGCGTACCTGCCGATTTCCAACCCTCGGCAGCATAAGTATTTGACGTCCATTCGCCTGATGGAGCAGATTCGGTATACTTTACAGTATAAGATGCTTCGTCTGACGTGCTCAGCACCGTTTTGTAATCAGGCTCTTCTTTCCCCAGAAAACGATAAATACTACCGTCTACATGGATCAGGCCCAGAAGTGAGTGGTCTGCACCTGTCCAGTGTGTAGTAGTCGACGAATGTAGTTCATCTGTGTTAGACCAGATGCTGAAATTAGGATTGTGTGTGATCAGCGGGTAGGATGGAGCCTTCCTGTCCTGAGCCTTGCTGTTTAGGAATCCTAAAAAGAAAGTCAGCAGGTACAGAAATTTTAATTTGTCGAATTTGTTCATCTTAAGTGTGTTTGATTAACATGTTCATTTACTCTTGGTTATTCGACGGTAAAATTAAGCCCTTAGCGATTATCGGATTTGAGATTTTGTATCAAGTTTTAGCATATGCGTCTCAATCTTTTGCAAAAACAGGACGTTTTAGGGAAAAGTGTAAAAAATGACTTTTACTTATTCATTTTAAGCCTGTCTAGTATCAGAACGATCTCCGTCCAGTGAAGGAATACTTAAAGCATCAGAAGGCAGGTCACTGTTGTCAGCTGATATAAGAAAACCGGACAGAACCTGAAAATTCATGGTTTTCGTGGATTGATGTGTTTCTGATTCCGGGATACCTTTGCATTTACAAATACCAGTCATTGTCTACTATCTGTAAGTAATAAGGTGTAAACTTAATAAGCAATAGATATGAAAACATTCAAAATATTATGGAGAACAGGTCTTATATTCTCCCTGTTTTTACTGGCCTGTTCAAAAGACCATGATACAGGCGAAGGTGATTCCGCTAATGGTCAATATCCATCCTCATTAACAGGAACGATCTACTACGATTGGGCTACGGAAGGTATTCTGCAGGTACAACTGCCTTCAGGAACTGGTGGTTCGTTTATCCCGGATAATACAAAGCTAAACAACTTCGACGTATCCCGTGATGGGAAGTACCGCCTTACTTCGGTCAATGCAAGCCGCGTTGGTAACAACGATGTGAGGTTTACGCTAAGTAATCTGAAAGATGGAAGCATCGTGCACGAATTTATCTACAACGCACCTGCTGGATATAATTACAGTAAAGGCTGGTTATCGCCTGATAACACGCTTATCCTGGTGCGGTCAAACGATAAAGAAGATGGTATCACTATCCTGAAAGTTAATGGTGAATTTGTCACCCGCATCACCGATATCGGCGGAGAGCCGTTCAGCATGCATGATATGCAGATGTGGCTGCCCAATAACGAGATATTGTTGACGCATGGTAAAAACATTATCCGTTCTGCACCTCCATATAAGAACGGGGCTTTGGTTAAGCAGATGGAATATGAAGGCTGGGGCGACTTGACCGTCAATCACCAGGGTACCCAGCTCGCCCTTCGTATCGATAAGCATATCTATACGATGAACATCGATGGCAGCGACCTAAAACAGGTAACCACCAGTAATTTCCAGGAAGCAGCTCCGGCTTTCTCCCCTGACGGGAAATACCTGCTTGTAGGAGCGGATTACCGTCAGGCAGGTGTATTTAGCTATATATGGGACCTCAAAATCATTCCCAACGATGGCAAACAGTACAACGTCGGCCCTGTTGAAGCCAATTCCCCGGAAGTGATTCCAGTCATTCTGAAAGGGAAAGACAAGGTAGAAAAGGCCGGAGGTCAGGTTATTTGGAGATAATAATAAGAAGGTAAATCATGAACAGGGTATTGAAAATGAGTTGCTTTGTTGCAGTAATCGCAATATTAGCGTGCGGTAAGAGCGAAAAGAACGAGCCTTCTGATGGAAAAAGCGGTTTTATCTCCCTCTATAAAGACGAGCCCTACATTGGAAAGGCAGATGCAAAAATGTATGTGCGAGGATATGAGCCCTTACCTTCGATCGAAGGAAAAGGTACATTCAGCCTTGATAAAATAAGGGGTGATAGCGTTATGATCATCATTGATGCTACTTTCGAAGGAGGCGATTCGTACAACTTCGCTTTGCCTGGCAAACAAAAAGGTAAAGAATGGGCATTCAAGGGCAATTTGGGTTCTTTCACTATTAATGACAAGGGTTCCATGACTGGTGAGGTTGCGGATGAAAAAAAACGCATACAGTGGAAAGGGAATTTATTTGACGACCGGCTGATGCTCGACGTTTCTATCAACTACCTTATAGCAGAAGGGAACATTCCCGAAGAGTCTATTCTCAGATCCTCACTTGATCTGAAAAGGCGGGGAAATGGCACCGGGGGTTCCGGCAGCGGCTGCGAAAAATTAGCCTGGGTCAATAAGGCTGTATTTAATTGGGGATCAGGGACAATGGATTTAGCTTTGTTGCCGGTTTGTCAATAAAAAGATGAAGTTTTTTGATATGAAGAATAGTGGATTTTCAGCTATTCATCCCCGATGCATCCTGAGGCTTGTACCTATATGGTGGCCGGACGGAATGACGATGGGGGACATGGCCGATTGCGATTAAAAGCCAAATGGTTTAAATTGCCCGAAATAGTTTTTTTGTGGATGAAGCCGCTTCTGTTTCTTTGGTACTTTTTGTTTATGTCTGCTGTACTTTTCGGGAAGGAGCGTGATCCCATAATGCAGCACTCTGACAGTCTGTTGAATAAAATTAAAAAAGCTGGCAAAACGGAATATAAGATCCACGGCTTGCTGGATCTCAGCTTCTTTTGGTCAGATTACGATACCGCGAAGGCATTTTATTACATACGGCAGGCAGAACGACTTATGCCGGTTCAGCGGATGGATAACTATCACCGGGGCCTTCTCGCTTTTTATCAGGGTGCGGCTTATTTCGATGCTGAACCCGAAATTGCCAAACGGAAGTACCTCGAAGCTGAAAAGTACCTGGTAAAGAGCCGCCGGCCACTTGCGCTTCGTTACCGTGTACGCCTGTGGGGTAGCTATGGGGCACTGCTTCAACGCGGGGGGCACGCGGATGAATATGTGCGGGTGTTACTTAATAAGGCTATACCTCTGGCTAAACAAATTGCCGATACCGCGTTGGTCGCCAATAACTACCAAAACGTTGCACTTGTGCTGATGAACCAGCAGCAGTACAATAAAGCCGGTGAATATTATTCGCAAGCGTTGATGTTACTGAGATATCAGTCAGCTGCCCACGAGGAGCGGCTGACGGCTTTTGTCAATTATGCCCGTAATGCACTGTTCAATAATCAACAGGAACTGGCACGAAAGCTTCTGGATAGTGCAGTGCTCATTGTGTCTAAAGTTCCTTCCTCTGCTTACCTGCCCATGTACTACAGTGTTGAAGGAACTTACTGGCAAAAAGCCGGGCAAAAACAAAAAGCATTATCCTGTTTTGAGAAGGGCTTGAATGCGGCAAGTCGTTTGGGCACAAATCACCTGACCAATTATATCCTTTATGAGGAGTTTAGGTTGCATAAGTCTTCTCATGACCTTGTTGCTGCGCGTAACGTTCTGCATCGTGTATTAGAGTATGTCAGCCGGGGCAATTCATTGCACGACAAACAGGCTGTTTACTACGACCTCGCGCAAACAGAAAGTGAAATGGGTAATTATAAAGTAGCAACTCACTGGTACGAACAATACAAGCTTGCAACAGATACCTTAATTACAAAGGCCGGGGCAGACCGGGTACTTGAACTGGAAAAAAAGTTTCAGACCGCAGAGAAAGAAAATGAGCTGCTAAAGCTCAAAACGCATAATCAGCACCAGCAAATAGCGCTCGAACGAAACAAAATGCTGGTTACTGTATTGACAGGGATTGCTTTGCTTGCCGTAGTGATAAGTATAATGATTTATAAGTCACACCAGCATAGAAAACGCCTTGCTATACAAAAGGAAAAATTGCTGAAGGAAGAGCTTAAAACGATAAAACAGCAGGAGCAAATACATTTGTACAACGCGATGGTCCAGGGACAGGAGAAAGAGCGTAACCGTATCGCGCGGGATCTGCACGATGGTCTTGGAGGTATGCTCGCCGGCGTAAAACTTAAATTATCGGCCTTTGCCACAAAGATAGAATCGAACACCGTCAACAATACAGATATGGAACTTTACCACGTCATCAGTCAACTGGATCATTCGGTAAGCGAACTCAGACGGATCGCCCGCAATATGATGCCGGAATCGCTGCTCTATATGGGACTGGAACCAGCGTTGAGAGATCTATGCCAATCGATGAATACTGAAAGCCTTCGTGTTACGTTCGAGGCGTTTAATTTGCGGACAGACTATCATCAGCCATTTTTAATCGCCATATATCGCATCGTACAAGAGCTGTTGACTAATGCCGTTAAGCATGCCGAAGCATCTGCTGTTATGGTGCAGGCCAGCGAACACGAAGGTCGTTTTTATATAACAATTGAAGATGATGGAAAGGGTTTTGACCCGGATATCGCAGGGACTGATGGCGGAATCGGCTTTTCAAATATCAGGACCAGGGTTGAAATCCTCAAAGGTACAATGGAAGTTAAAACGGAGAGGGGAGTAGGGAGTACGTTCAATATAGATGTCAGTATTCATGAATAGACCAATTTCAGTCATCATTGTAGATGATCATCCGCTGGTATTAAGCGGGTTCACTCTCATTCTTGCCGGTACAGACGAGATAGTTCTCGAAGCTGTTTTTACTAATGCCTCAGATGGCATCCGGTACCTTGAAGAAAATCAGGTAGATGTTGTGCTTCTGGATATCCATATGCCTGGTACCGATGGTGTGACAGCCTGTGAGCAAATAAAAAGGCTTTATTCCGGATGCTATGTTATCGCTGTCAGCAATAACGACGAAGGCAGTATGATATCCAGGATGCTGCAGGCTGGCGCTTCAGGATATCTGCTTAAGAATTCTTCTGCCGGGGAACTGATCAACGGAATCAAGAATGCTGCAAGCGGCGCTACGGTATTAAGCCCTGCTATCAGGAAGATCATGGAAAGCAGTTTTACCCATGCTCCCTTGCTTACACGCCGCGAAAAAGAAGTTTTATTATTATTGGCAGATGGATTGACTACTCCTGAAATTGCCGCCAGGTTGTTTGTTAGCCCATTAACTGTAGAAAGTCACCGTCGAAACCTGTTGCAGAAATTTAAAGTTGTCAATTCTGCAGCCCTCGTCAAAAAGGCTGCAGAATTGAAATATATATAAAGAATAGCTCAGATAGGTATGGCATAGAGTATCGCAATTCTGAGCATTCTTACTCAGAAGACCTTTTCTCCTTTTTCCATTTTGTTAAGTACCTGCAAATAGCCTTCATTTTTATTTGAAAGCTTTACTAGATCTTTTTGAACCGATATAGCGTCTTCTCTTTTCCCCGATTTATATAGCAGGCTTGCATAGGTAAACAGGAACCCCGGATTCTTTTCATTCCTTCCTGATAGTGATAATTTCGACCAGGCAGTTGCGGTCTCCAAACATTTTTCATCATTGAGGTTAATCAGGATGTCCCAGGCATAAGAGTTTAAAGTGTCCCCGGATAAACGGTGTCCATACTTATTTATAAAAGAAGCGGCATATTCGGCATACTTAGGCCAGTCATTTTTAAATTGACAATACAGGGGCATAGCCGCCATTGTCACCTCATCTGAAAATTCCGGATATTGCTTATCCAGTTTTTCTTTAAGTACCTTCCAATCCGGATTATTATTGATTTCTCCCGTATACATCAGCATCGGACCATGTCTTTCAACGTGTCCGCCATTCCTCAGAAATGGAACTACAATTTCGTCTGTCAAAACTCCTCTGATTATTTCACCGCTTTTACCAACTCCTAACACAGCATCTGCCTTAGCCCGGTTATTCTTTAAAATGTTAAACCCCCGGTCAGAAGTTTTAGATGTGCCGATACTTATAATTCTGAGATTTTCATCAGTCAATTGATCCGTTTGTGTAATTAGATAGTCATTGACGATGTCTGGAATAGCCTTGTTTTCGTGTGCTACCTCAGCAGCTCTAATAAAAGATCTAAGGAATTCCGGGTCCCGTTTTACTCCAGATTCATACTGCTTCTTTAGCATGTAGTATTGACTGCCCGGATTTAATGCATCCTTTGCCATGGTAATAAATTCTTCAGGCGTAGGGGAGCCGCCAGCTATTCTGTGCACGAGTTCACCATTCGGGTTAAAGAAAAGATAAGTTGGATAGGAGTTTACTAGATAATCCTTTTGGATGGCCTCTGCATCCTTATACCAGTTTTTTACCTCATTGTTATCTGCTTTGGTAACATCAAACTGGACTTTAATATTCAGAAAACGGGAATTAAAGAAATCGCCGGTTGCTTTTTGCGAAAGTACGTTTTTCTCCATTGCGCGGCATGGAGCACACCATGTTGTAAATCCATCCAGGAAAATATATTTATTTTCCGACTTTGCTTTCTCTTTTACCTGATCCCAGCTAAGTCCATGGAGAAATTGAATACCTCCTTTATCCTGTGCTTTAGTAATAAAAGCAGAGCTCAGGGAAACGATTAAGATTATGAAAAATTTAGGCATATTGGTTTTAGTTACTGGTTAAAATTCAGACGACATCGCTTGGTATGAGAACACGTCATATATGGGCACTCGTCCTTTCATAAAGGTAATACTTATGTTATTAAATTGAAAATAAATTCGGTTCTGGTATCAGAAGAGTGTTGCGCTTCCGCTGCCTTTCTGCTCCGTATTAGATTGTATGTAAGCAATGACCGCGCGGATCTGGAAATAAGAAATCCCATCGCCGAGTTCTTTCTTTATATGATGGATCCCAGCCTGGCGATTATTCAGCTTTTCCTGTATAAGGGTGGTCGTTTCCGGCAGGAGGACTTCATCAATTGATATGTGACCGGTTTCAATGAATATGGTAATATGTTGTTCAACGGCCTGTAGAGAAAGATTACGGCTCTGTGCAATTTCTTCCAGAGTGCGTCCCTCTCTGAACAGTTTCAAGGTTGCTTTCTGAGCCTGCGTCAGGGTTGCTGTTGATGTCCGGTTGACGAGGTTTTCTTTCTTTGGGAGGGCCGTCTCTATTTCCCTTTTGGGTATAAGACCGGTGGTGTCAGCACCCGATATCAGGGTTTGCCAGATAGCCGCACATTTATTCATCGATCTTAGCTGGCTACTGCAGGCTTTTTCCAGGCCGCTATAGAACTGGATGATCTCCTTTGGCGCTCTCTTCATCAGCATGCCTGCGAGTTCCTGTTTCAATGGTACCACCAGTTTGGAATTTAGTTCCTCTGAAAAGTACGTCGCGGCATCTGCCAGCCTTTTAGTTCCTCCGGTCCGCTGAGCAGGTACTCCGCGCCAGAAGCCCTCAAGCGTTCTTATGAAAGTCTCCGCCACCTTATCCAGTCTCTCAAGTAAGGGCCTTATCTCAGTAGCAAATTTCAGATGATGATGATAGATCCCAAACCGAAATTTATCTACCTCCGGCTGCAGACGTTGTACATAGATGAGTAATCCGTAGAGCCTGAATGTATTACAGATGTATTGGAACACCGCGTCCTCCTTTGCCTGTTCCAGGAGGCTCTCTGGGGGAGATGCAGTTTCAATGCGGTGTGCAAATTCTACAACCTTCGGATTAGAAAACAAATTTTCCTTACTGATTGGTGTGTAAAGCACTACCCCGTCCAGCGTCCGTACGCGGCTCAGGGCCACATAAACCTGCCCCGGAGCAAATGCCCGTCCCGCATCGATAATTGCGCGGTCGAAGGTCAGCCCCTGACTTTTGTGAATCGTAATTGCCCAGGCAAGCCTCAAAGGATATTGAACAAATTCACCGATATTCACTTCATTAAACTGTCCCGCTGCTTCATTCGGCTGGTACTGGATAAATTGCCAGCGTTCCTGCACCACTTCTAAACTGTTCCCGTCCGGAAATGTCACTTCAACAGACGTGGCGCTCAGGGAAGTAACCACCCCGATCTTTCCATTGAAATACCGCCTGAAGCCACCTGAATCATTTTTAACGAACATCACCTGGGCTCCTTGTTTCAATGCGAGCTCCTGCTCAACCGGCAAGCTTTTAATATCAATGAGCCCGGTAACAGCAGCCTTGAAGACCGTCGATGCCCCTGGCAGTTTCTCAAGTTCAGCCATGTTAATCTGATCCGCTATCTTCCGGTGAGAAGTTAACCGAACATAGTGTTCTTCAGCAGCCGGCCGGAAATCCGGCAGATACTTTCGTTCGAGCAAATGAAAATCTCCTTCATCAGGAGTATTGTTCCGGATGTTATTTAACAATTTCAGAAACAGCGGGTCGGATTGCCGGAATACCTGTGTCAGTTCAATAAAAACAGGTTCAGCTTCCGCCATCACCCGGGCTTCAAAAAAGAAGGGCGACCGGTAATATTTAAGCAATCCCGCTTCCTCCTCAAAAGATGCGACAGGAGGTAACTGGTAAAGATCTCCGAAATATACCATCTGGACGCCGCCAAATGGTTCTGGTACTCCACGTATGTAGCGCAGTATATGATCAATAGCATCCAGGATATCTGCACGGAGCATGGATACCTCATCAATTATCAATATCTCCAGTTCCAGCAACAGCTTCTCCTTATCGGCAGACAAAATAAAACCATCCAGAAGCGTTCCGATAGTCTTAAAGGGAAGATTCTTGTCCATTACAGGCAGTATCGCTTCAGTAGGTAGTTTAAATAAGGAATGCAGGGTTACCCCATCTGCGTTTATCGCAGCCACTCCTGTAGGGGCTGCTACAACGATTTTTTTGCCGGTGTTTTGCCTGATTTCCCTTAGCAGGGTGGTTTTGCCCGTGCCTGCTTTTCCTGTAATGAAGAGATGTTTTTGAGTTTCATTGATAAATGAAATAACCAGTTCCTGTTTTGTCCGTCTGCCCTGATTCATTAAACACAAAATTAAACAATATCACGAAAGCATGCTGAACTGTGGAAAAGGTGTTGGGCAGAAATCCGTAAGATCATTAATTTTACGGATCATTAAGTAAAAGACAAATGACTGATCCTGATAAATACTTTTCTGCCAACAAAGCACTGTGGAACAATAAAACAGATGTTCACATGAAATCAGCATTCTATAGTCTGGATGAATTTAAAGCCGGCGGCACATCTTTAAACCCCGTGGAAGTTCGCGAATTGGGAGATGTTAACGGCAAAAAGCTTCTTCATCTTCAATGTCACTTCGGAATGGATACTCTTTCATGGGCCAGGTTAGGAGCCGTGACCACTGGTCTTGATTTTTCCGATAAGGCAATAAACGCTGCAAAGAAAATAGCATCCGAAATGGGGGTAGACTGCAGGTTCGTTTGTTGTAATGTTTATGATACCGGATTACATATTTCAGACAAGTTTGATATTGTATTCACTTCTTATGGAACCATCGGATGGTTACCTGATCTGAGTAAGTGGGCTGCAGAAATAGTGCAAAGACTTAAGCCTGGCGGGATTTTTTACATGGTGGATTTCCATCCTGTCGTATGGATGTTCGATGATGAGTTCTCTTACTTCAAATATTCCTATTTCAATACCGGGGAACCAATTGAAGAAGAAAAGACAGGTACGTATGCCGATAGAGATGCCGCTCTTAAGGATAAAGAATATGGGTGGAATCATAGTATCAGCGACATACTGAATGCTTTAATTGAAGCAGGCCTGACTATAAATTTCTTTAATGAACATGCCGAATCACCGTATGAATGCTTCAGCAACATGGTAAAAACAGGAGAAGGCGCCTACCAGATTGCCGGGATGGAAAACAAAATTCCGATGTTATATTCCATCAAGGCATCGTATGGCAGGTAAAGCAGCAGGGATACCTGTTTATTTTATCGTCAGGTGTTCAAACATTTTTTCGGCTATCAAGGTGTAGTTGTCATTAAAATGGTGATTGCCGGGAAGTATCAGGACATTAGTATCTGCTTTTTTAAATGCTTTAGTTATTGCTTCATCTTCCTCTTGCCCGAAACAGCATAAGGGATGGAATTTCCGGATCTTTTTCAGTTCATTGAGCACATTATACTGTTCATTATCGTTTCCTAAACCAAGCATGTCCGCTACATGAACTTCAAAGTCGGCTGTGACGTCGGGTGAAAGGGAAATCACCCCTGCCAGCCGGTGTTTGAGCTCGTCACTCAGACGAGACGCCACAAATGGTACTACACTGGCTCCGAAAGAATACCCCGCCAGCACAAATGATTCTTTATGATACTGCTGCATATAATGTACGACAGCACGGCTGATGTCAGAAGCTGTTTCTGCCGGAGATTGAGCATTCCAGAAGTATTTCTGGGCATCGAGACCGATCACGGTTAACTTTTTTTCTGCCAATGCTTCCGCGAGCGATTGGTCGAAACTGGTCCACCCTCCGTCTCCTGAGATCATAAACACCAGGGGGACATCACTTTTATCAGGGGAAGGAATAACCGCCAGCGGCATGTTTCCGGGCAGTTTCTCAGGACTTTCCCGCTTTAGTATTTCATTTCCACCCTCTTTAATCTGTGAAAAAGAGGGTGCATCTAAGATCTTTTTGAACGCAGCCTGAAACTGGGGCAGCCAGTCGGCCTGTTCCGAAAATCCGTGCCCAACCTTATTTAGGGTAACCAATTGAGCTTCGGGCATCCCGGACAAAAACTCTTTAGTAGCCTCATAAGGGCAAACCTGATCGGTAATACCATTCAGTGCTATGAATGGAGCTGTCAGCTTTGTGGTTCTCTCCAGGTAGAAAGTCCCCCTTTCCTTCATTTTGTGCGATTTGAGGCCGGCGCCTTCACATAATTGCTTCCATGTTTTAAGATCAGGGCAGAAACCCAGTGCGAGTGCCCCCTTGAAAGTATTGGCCGGCGCCTGCACCAGCATTCCGTATACCAGGGTTGCTCCCGAAGAATATCCGGTCAGCACCGGTTTATAATATACCGGGAAACGATACTTCTTCTGAAGCATCAGGCTAAGTTGTTCAAAATCCGCGGCCGGATAAAAACATGCGAGTTTTTTTTTATAAAGGGACTTAAGATAATAACGGATGTCAACACCCGCTACCATAGCTCCCTGTTCAGCCAGTTTTTCAGCCATTATTTTCACTCCACCATTCCAGCCTCCGTCTCCGGAAACAAAAAGAACCAGCGAAACAGGTTTTTCCCTGGGATGATAGATCTTAATGCTGGCGAACGGTCCATACTTTATTGAGTCGGTTTTTACATCAGCTTTTATGAACGAAGCCGCCATAAGCAGTATGGCGCCCAGGATATACTTCACGTTATTCATACGACGGGACTCAGGTCTGTTTAGTTTTCATTTTTAGGAAGGAACTGACAACCTGTTTTTTCGGCCATGCTTTCCAGGAGATCCATTTGCATTTCCTGCAGTTCCAGAAGCTTTTGAGTCTGGTGTATCATCAGGTGGTCCACTTTTTCATGGAGCATCCGGATTTCAAGTTCTGCTTTAAGATTAACCTTGTAATCATACTGGCTTCTTTGCCGGTCTTTCGCTTCCTGTCTGTTTTGGCTCATCATGATAACAGGAGCCTGCAGCGCAGCCAGGCATGAAAGGATCAGGTTTAACAGGATATAGGGATAAGGGTCGAACGCTTTTGTCGCAAGCATCAGAGAATTCAATGATATCCAGAGAGCCAGTATCACTGCAAACGAAATAATAAATGTCCAGCTTCCTCCAAATGCCGCAACTTTATCCGCCAGCCGCTGACCAAAGGTTGATTGTTCCGGGGAATCTTTGGCCAGGTTTTCCGCCAGGATGTCTTCACCCGCGATTGCCTGTACCACCTCCTTTTCAAGCTCTTCAAGTTCACCAGTTTCGCTTTTCAGCATCTCTTCCAGGTATTTTCCCCGGTACGTTTTAAGTGCTTCCTTACTGATCACATCGTCCTCCTTAAACAAAGGATGGTCCTTTCGAATGAAATCAGATAGGTTCTTTCTTAAAGTATTGGCAGGTATCAGCTCTTCAGGGTTAAGTTCCAGGCCTGTAACAGCACACTTTTGCTTCTGCATATTTAACTTAAACTACGTTAATGAATGAATAAATTTAACAACTCTTTTCCGGTTTTGATGAAAAAGACTTAAGGAAGGGCAGAGGTAAGACTGAGAAAATACTTTAAATAAAGCTATGCAATGAGGATCCCGTATCTTTTAAGAGAGCAGCATAGCCGATGGTTATGTAAATAGCGGTCCTCTAATCGTTTATTTCCTGAACCGGTTGCTGACTGAGCTTTGCCTGGCGGCGTTACTCGATACTAACGCCGCCTGAACCTGCCTTAAGCTGCTTCATCGGCGCTTTCATAAACTCATCCAAATAGTTGATACCTCCAGCTGTATAGCCCGCGCCATGACCCTTATTATGCAGGATCAGCAACTGTGCATTCGGCATTTTACTTTTGATCAGCCGGTTATAGGAAGGCCGGCACCAGGGATCTACATCACCGGCGGTGATCAGCGCCGGCACCAGGGAACTTATTTGTGTCCTGACCGCTTTTCCAACCGGTGGCACTTGCCAGCAATCACAGATCGGGTGATCTACATTGTTGAATACATAACCTGCCAGCCAGGGAAAACGCTTTTCCTGTTGCATTTCAGTTGCCTTATCCGCAAAGGCGATCTGCCCACTGCAGTACATAGAATAACGCATCGCCAGACTCACCGAAGTATTCCCCGCGAAATACCCGTCCAATACTTCACGCACATAGGGTTCCGCCCGGCCGCTGACTATCTCAAAGATCACAAATGGCACTGTTTTCACCAGGCCGGTATTGAGCCTGTTTATGATAACATCCAGTAATTCTTGTTTGCCGTAGTTGGTTAGCATCGAATCCTTCTTACCCTTTTCCAGATACATGATCGGAAACCTCCTGGTACCAAGTTTTGTGAAGTAACTTTGGAAGCTGACTTTCAAATTCTTGTATGCAATAGCAGAATCTGCTGCACAATTCAAAAACACCTGCTCCAACGCCTCGTTAATATTGTTTAACGCGGTTTCTTCGTAGGTGACAAAGGTTGGTAGTGGCGAATTGAGCAACAGTGTCCGAACTCCTTCAGGGTGTATCTGTGCCATTGACAGCATCATCCCACCACTGTAAGAAATCCCAACCAGGTTCAGTGAGTCAAGACCAAGGGCGAGCCGTAGGTCGTTAATGTCCTCTATGCTTTCCGCCGTGTTGTAAGCCGAGAGATCGATGCCTTGCCGAACCAGCCGCTCACGCGATTTTTTGACTGCCAGCAACACCAGGCTATCTTTGTTTCGACTCTCCCGGTAACTCTGTTTAATTGCTTCGTAAACCTCATCGGCTTCCAGATTCGGTATTGCACGTTTTGTTCCCCTCTGGTCAAAAGCTATAAATCCGCCGTACCGCAAAAAGCCCGAATGATAGCTGATACTATCGATACCGGCAGTAGTACTGTAACCCGGCCCGCCGGTCATATATAAGGAGATATTTTTGTGTGCATCCTGATCCGGACGCCTCACAAAGAAAAAAGGCAACTTTACTTTACGGCCCTCGGGCTTATTCCGATTCTCTGGCACCACCAGATAGCCCGTCTTCAGGATCAGCCGCGCGTCAGCCTTTACAAGTTGAGGATATGGCTCAATATAGACTGGGTTTTTTTGCGAAAAAGCGTGCCCTGCAGACATTATCAATGAACCAGCAACACAAAATGATAAATAAATGCGGATGAGAAAATTGCTTTTCATAGCTGCAAAATAACTACTATCATCCCCTGCATAAAGTAAAAAACGGACAATCTGTATCCGTTAAAGTACCTCACTGATCTTCCTGCCTGTAAACCTGAACACATCCTTGTAAAAATGTGCCGGATCATAGTAGCCATATATCCAGGGTTTAAAATCATTGCGGTTACCGACCATCGCCGTCAAAGCCGTTCTGGCCCGCAAAACAGAAAAGTAGCTTTTGGGTGCTACACCCACCACCCGGTTAAAGTAGCGGTTAATACTCTTCGATGAGATGAAAAGTCGTTCGGCGATTTTCGAAGTATTCAGTTGCATATCTGTGGTTGTATATTCACCAATGGCTGCGAGCACAATTCTGGAATAATAATCAGACGCAACTTTTCCCCGCATCGCTGTCAACAAAAATTTTTCCATGATAGTTATGCGGTCAATAAAAGAAACTGCTCCTTTCAGCATTGTCAGTAGCGTCTGCGGTAATATCCGGTTAAGGCTAACTACCCGGTCGCCCATAGATACCTGATTTAATCCCAGCACGGCCTCCAGTCCGCCTGGATAGAACTTGACCGTGAAAATCCGGTCACCTGGTTGATTATGCCGGGTCACTAGTCCATTGCGTAGGATCAGGATATCCTTTCCATTACCAATATTATGGTGTTTACCGCCCACATCAATCACATAGCCGCCCGTCAGGTTGATATAGAAAGTTGGCGTCCAGCTCTCAAACATTGTCACACTGGCATGCCCCCTGTCAAAATACAACTCACATTTCTCAGCTGAAGATTCTGAAAAGAACTCTATATAAGGCATCAACTCGCCGCATGGTGCGGTAAAATCGTAGATCTCCCGTATGTTCTGAAATATTTCGATCATAAAGCATTGATGTATATTTAGATGCCCGTTTAGCCGAAATGTTACGGTATGTTTATGAACCACCTTGAGCATCATATCATTATTGACACAGAAAATGCCGGCAATATATATGTTGAAAAACGAAACGATAAAGATTTAGCTGTAATCCTGGTTAGTGGAACTGAAATTCGCTTTACTCTCCTGTGAACACGTTTTAAAGATTCAACGGGGAATTGAATCTTTTGAAATCTTAGAACTTCTCTAACAGGGTTTGATTCTGAAATGTATTCAACCGAGGACAAAAGATAAAAACTCTTAAAATAAACCTTCTTTTATTAAGTTTGCCGTCATGAGAGATATGGACTTTCCCGGATTCATCGTTGTTGCCGTCACCGGATTCATCGTTTTGGTGCTGAACAGGGTATACCGGTTTGACGTACTGACCAGCGTTGCCATAGGAGGTGCAGTAGGCTTTTGCGGCGGGCTTGTATTAAAAGCCTGGAGAAAAAGAACCTGATAGTTTAAGCTTGAAGTAGCTGTTCGTTTGTTTGACTACCGTAACTGACATAGTTACGAGGAGTTAGTATTGTTATTAATGGCCTAAATTGTATAATTTATGTCCTTTTAGACTAATCCTTGATTCTGTAGATTTGGTTTATGAACCAGGATGATTTATTTATCGCAGAGGATAATCCCCAAAAACAAATAGTAATTGTCGCGATGACGGGTCATATGCTGCTTGATTTTGCCGGACCTGCCGACGTATTTAACTGTGCTAACCGGGCCCTTGAACTTCGGGGTAGGACCGATGGTTACAGGGTGCTTGTGGCGTCGCCCAATGCAAACAAGCAAGTAACCAATTCTGCCGGGATCGAAATCACCTGCACGTATTCTGTAATGGAGGTCAGCGGCCCTATTGATACACTATTGATCGCCGGAAGTAATGATGTTCAGAACCTGGACGACCCGGCTTATCAGGATTTTTATCACTGGCTTTCTGCAGTCGATCAGCATACCAGGCGGGTTGGCTCTGTGTGTGCGGGAGCATTTGCACTTGCCAAGGCCGGATTACTGAATGGAAAGAGAGCAACTACTCATTGGGACCGAAGCAGGCAGCTTCAGAAAAACTATCCGTTGATACAGGTAGATCCCAATCCGTTTTATACCCGCGACGGCAAGATTTATACTTCCGGCGGGGTATCTTCAGGGATCGACCTGGCGTTAGCCCTGGTGGAAGAGGATCATGGAAAAGAAATTGCAATGCAGGTAGCCAGAAGGCTGGTATTTTATCTCAACAGACCGGGTTTCCAGGTTCAGTTCGGAAATTTGTTGCCGGTATATGATCATCAGAACATCGCAGAAAAAATACGCTCCTGGATGATCGGGCATCTGCACGAACCGCTGGATGTTGTGCGGCTGGCAGATCATATGAACATGAGTCCGAGAAACTTCACCAGGGTATTTCACAAACAAACTGGCATACCTCCTGCAAAATACGTGGAAAAGCTGAGGGTAGAGGCCGCACGCAAATACCTGGAAGATACCGATAGTTCATTAGAAGAGATTGCTGAGAGGTGCGGATTGGGCGGACTGGTATCCATGAGGAGAACTTTCTTACGCCACTTAATGGTCACTCCATCCGACTACCGGAGGGCTTTTAGAACTTCTCTGGCGGATGTGATCACTTAATATTTTTTAATTTAAAAATTAATTTTTATGAAAATTGCAATTAATGGATTCGGCCGTATTGGCCGGATGACACTTCGCGCCCTTGAAAATAAACCGGAAGTAGAGGTTATAGCAGTCAATGATTTAACTGATATCAAGACATTGACTCATCTTTTAAAGTACGACACTGCTCATGGTCGTTATCCGGGGGAGGTTCTGGAAGATGGCGAAAACATTATTGTAAACGGAAAGAAAATACGCCTGCTCAGTGAAAAAGATCCGGCGAAACTTCCCTGGGAAGCACTGCAGATCGATGTTGTGATAGAATCTACAGGCCGGTTTACTGATAAATCTGCCGCCCAGTCGCATATCACTGCAGGTGCAAAAAAAGTGCTGATCACTGCTCCTGCAACCGGGGGGGTAAAAACTATTGTGCACGGAATAAATGACGACCTGATTGGCGGCGACGAAATCTATTCTACAGCATCCTGTACTACGGGAAGTATTGCGCCTCTGCTTTATATCCTCGACAGGGAATTTGGTGTAAAATCGGGCTATATGGTTACAGTGCATGCTTTCACTGCTGATCAGAACCTGCAGGACGCCCCTCACAGGGACTTACGCAGGGCGAGGGCTGCAACATATTCTATTATCCCAACTACAACCGGTGCAGCCAAAGCTATCGGAGATGTGCTTCCTAATCTGAAAGGCATAATGGACGGCTATTCTTACCGGGTTCCGGTGGTTGATGCATCGATTGTCGATCTTTCTGTTAACCTGAAGAAAGAAGTTTCGGCAAAGGAATTGAATGAACTGTTTAAACACTATGCCGAAAATTCGCTGAAGGGTATTTTAGAATATACAGAGGAACCCTTAGTGTCATCTGATATCCTGGGAAACACCCATTCTTCTATTGTGGACGGCAGCATGACTAAGAACATTGGCGATATGGTGAAGGTTGTTGCATGGTATGATAACGAGGTAGGAATTTCTAACCGGATTGCTGAGCTGGTGAGTATATTGTGATAGAACCTCCATGGCAAAACCAGGGCAAGGTTGATAACGTCTGATTTACAAATAAAAACGGATCCCGGCTTCAATGAAGGACCGGGATTCGTTTTGCTGTAGGCAGCAGATGGCTTACGACCTGTCGGGGTAAAAGAACAGGCGCGTATAGGTGAGCTTGCTGGTGGCATCATGCACGACAAAATAGGGCAGTACCAGGCCTTTTTCGCCTGCTTTAGGCAGGATTAAACCGGATGCGTCCAGTTTGCTCATATTTTCATCCTGGTTAAATGCCCACTGATCTGTTGTTCCGGTTTTCGTAAAGCATATACTGCCGGCCCGCACAGCGTTATAGTCGCTGAAATATTCATCCGGCACGTAATTCAGGTTGATCCAGGTCCGCGACTTCACGTTTCTGGCCAGGTACTGCCGGTGCTCAGTGCCGGTATCGTTATCCATCCTGTATAAAAAGATATCAAAGGGAGAATCGTCAGCAGTATACTGGATATAGAAAGACAGCTTGTTGGTGGCGGGGTCAGCAGTTGGCGTCTGGATCTCCAGCTCGTGGCCATCAAGGTAAACGAAATTGAAATTTGCTTTTGACCCGCTTACCGGGAGCGCTTTACTGTAAAGTACTTTTTGGGTGACCGTGTCTGTTATGGTTAACAGTCTTTCCTTTTGTGTAGTGTAGGTATAAACGGCATTTAAACCGATCAGCGAGGTGGGCTTTACAATGTCGTTTGTCCGGTTATACCGTGTGGTATCGATCGAGATCATGAGAGGACTGTCCCCAGCGTTGTACCCGCTGACGATGATGTGCATGGCTTTTTCCACATCCTGGTCTTCTTTATTACAGGCGGAGAGGGTGCTGATCAGCAAAACAGACAGCAAGGTGGTCCGGATATATTTCTTGAGTACTTTCATGGTATGTTATATTTCGAAATTTTTAGCGAACGCCATAAAGCTGGTTGGAGCCTCGCTGAATATGTATAATTTAGATGAAGCCGTAGTGGATGATGGCTTCGGAGCCGTTGATCCCGTCGGGCTCCAGGTATATCCCGTTCCCTGGGTATAAAGTTCATTGGTGCCTGCTTTGTAGATATACACCTGGAACGAGACAGCTGAGGGTTGACCGTTGTACTGTTGTCCTGTGATGGGAAATGTGGAAATGGTTACGGGTTCGGTAAACTCATTAGCCTTCACGTTCTTAATGCGGGTGATCTCTTCAAATACCTTAGGTGTAAGGTGAAATTTGCCCAATGCGATGTCTACCGGTTCGGAATAGTTGGTTTTCACCGGCCTGAACATATAGATGATCTTGATCTTACCTTGCTCAACGGGTGGCACCTGTGGAACTTTTCCTATTTCCCCGTTCATGTAAAAAAAGCTGATATCGGCACGCCCGTCCTCCTTTTTCAGTTCTTTTTCCATCACCGGTTTCCCCGTTTCTTTTTCGGTAATACTAAGTCTCATGCTCCGCTGCATACTTTGCAGCGGAAAAGCCCTGGTAATGTCGAAGCGCCCGGTGGGGATTTCCACCCGGAAGGTATCGATCATTGCTTCAAGGGGGGTATTGCCAACGTTCAGAATGCTGAACGATACGGCCAGTACATTCCGGGTATCCTGGATTTCACCGTCCTTTTTACAGGAAGACAGTGCAAGCAGACTGGTTATGAGTGCAAAAAATACTGTTGCTGTTTTCATGTTTTTGTACAAAGAGTTTAAAAATTATAGCTTACTGATAAGCTGAAAGATGTGCCTGTTCGGCGCATAAAAGTGTCCTTGTCACCTACGCGGGTCCTGGTCTTTCCGTCGGACGAGGTTTCATAATGACCTTCCTCGTAGTCCCGTGAAAAGCCTTCCTTCCATTTGTAAATATCTCCCCAGTCGAATGCTCCGGCCTCGTTGATCTGGTTAATACCCATGCCTTTCCACTTATCCTGGAGCTCGTAGGTGTCGATGCTGTTGACGTAGAAGCGGTAAGGGTCGTTGAGGATATTGCTTATATTGAACCTCGCCTGCAGCTTTTTGTCTTTCAGGAAGCGGTAGCTGAGCTGGGCATCAAGCTGATTGCGTGGCCGCTCGTACTCGACGATCTCCGGAGAAAGCCCCGTAACAAAGGTTTTATAGCCCATGTGGTTGAATGCTATGTTGCTTCCAAGGCGGCTGCCATTGTATTGAAGACCTATGTTATATACTTTAGGCACCTGTCCGTATAAGGGTCTTTTTTCTTTCTGCTGTACTTTGGTACGGTAAGAATATGTCTTACCATATTTATCGGAGTTCATGCCTTTACTGGTGAAGGTGCTGGCCTGCACTTCGGAAGTCTGCAGGGTAAGATTGCCGCTTACAAAAATATCCTCCATAAAGCGCCAGTTGTTGTTAATGAAGCCGAGGCTCTTGCGCACATCAAACTCCCAGCCGTCAACCTTCGCCCATTCGGAGTTTTGGGTGAGCAGGTATACGCGTCCGGTAGGGTCTGTCTGTGTTCGGTAAATCTCAGCCGGTTTATCGAAGTATTTGTGGAAGTAACCTGCAGATAAGACTTCGCCAGCCCTGGGATACCATTCCAGGCGAAGGTCGTAATGGTCTATCCGGGTTGACAACACTCCTTCGTTGCGGCGATAGCCTCCCACAACAGGATCGAAACGCATCATGCGTGAATTTTCGATCAGTGCGGGTCTCACGACTGACTGTGCGTAGGCTGCACGGATATTCAGGTCTTTCATTGGTGTAACTGTTAAACTGGCAGAGGGGAGATAACGCCATGTTTTCTCTTCATTCTCAGCATCGGCAAATGCTGTGACGATTTTTCCGGTTTCCGGGTCGACAAAAACTTCTCTTTCACTTCTTTCGATCAGATCGTTGGTGATTCGGTCGTTGGCGCCGTTCCTTATCCTATCGTATTTATAATATTCTGCCCGCAACCCCCAGACCAGGCGCAGCCAGTTGCTGAAGCGGTTGTCGAGCATGCCGTACACAGCCTGGTTGATGTTTTTGCCCCGGTAGCCGTTCTCTGAAAAACCGGCCGGATAGTAAAAGAGGTCGGTGAGCGGATATTTAAAATCCAGGAACTGTCCCCATTCCTGCACGGGTACACCGGCATAGACGCCGCCCAGTGTCGAGATAGGCAATATGGTCCAGTCGTAAATTCCCTCGCGCTGGAGGTATTGGTAACCTGATTTGATGATCTGTTTTTGCTTCAGCACTTCGAATTGGTAACTCAGGGCTCCCTCTGCTATTTTGTTAGTCTCAATATATTTGTATTGAGCCCGGTTGAATGTTCCGCCTCCCGGGTTGGTGGGTGAGCTGGGCGTGATAACATACTGTGAACTTCCGGCCTCTAAAGGCCTTAACCAGGCTTCCACAGCATCTTGTTCTGTGTTGGTTAACTTATTTCGGGCTATATTCCAGTCAAATCGAAAAGCTCCGAAACTGTGTTCGCCGTTTATACGGTTCTGCAGCAGGTCAATAAACTTGGGACGGTCGTAATCGCGGACCTCGGGAAACTCCAGCGGATCGGCTGTATAACCACTGATGCGCGAAAACTGGTTGCTGAACACCCGTGAATAGAAATTGCGTGAGGTGAGCTTGTGGTTTTTTGAGTTCCATCCGAAGTTGAGCAGCGCTCCCCAGGTGGTATTGAAGTTATATTGTTTGGCGGCGGTTGGCATCAGTTCTTCGCCCGTTTCGTTGTTATAGGTGACGTTGCCTAATTTTTCCCATTCCCCGCGCCCGAATTGAGCGATATCGTCTATCGACTGTTCATTGCGGTAGCTTAACGAGCCCACAAAGCCCAGGTGGTGGTTGCCCGCCTGGTAGCTGCGGCCAAGGCTGAGCTGGTAGCTTTGTCCGGGTGCCGCGGTATAGAGTCGCTCCCCGATTCGCTCCAGTCCGCCGATCCGTTTATTTTGTTCCCCGATCATAGCGGGGGTGATAGCTGTAACACCTGCCGGGGGGGTAGCGTAGGGGTTGGAGGGATTGTACTGGCCACTGGCAAATGTATTCAGGTTTTTTGGGAAATGATCCCTGCTGCCGTCGTCAAAGCCGAGGTAATCATATTTCCCGCGGCCATATCCCAGGAAATCTTTCCCGGTGCTGCCTTTAACATATTTGCTGCCGAAACTGAGTGTGGTAAAATTGTTGTCGGGCACAGCCATGGTATTGATCTGTACCAGTCCGCCCCCGAATCCAAAGCTCATATCGGGCGTGGACGTTTTGTTGACCACGACGTTGTCGATGAGGTTACTGGGGACGATGTCAAACTCAAAATCACGTACCTGGACGTCTGTACTTGGTAGGGTAGCGCCATCCATCATGGCGAGGTTATAGCGTTCGGCAATGCCTCTTACTACCACACGACGGTTGTCGTTGGTGCTGATCCCGGAGATGCGTTTGAGGGTTTCGCCAATATTTTTGTCGGGCAGTGCCGCCATCTGCTCGCGGCTTATACCATTAGTGAGGCCTGCTGCATTTTTTTGCCGTGTGTAGAGCGCTGCCGTGTTTTCCTGGCGATAGCTGGCCGTCACCGTTACCTGGCTAAGCTTGCTTGTAACGGCAATTAAAACAACGTTGAGGCTGGTTGGTTCGGCTGATCCTACCACGACTTGGGTAATCCGTTTTGTCTGAAAGGATACGTAGGTAACCTCGATAGTATACGTGCCCGGTGTTATGCTGAAACTGTAACTGCCATCTACAGCTGACCGCGTAGCCTGGCTGGTTTCCAGAACCCGCATAGTTGCCCCGGGCAGGGGTTCGCCCCGTTCATCGGTCACCTTCCCCACAATACGGCCGGGGAGGAGGGCCTGCCTGAAAACATTGTATCCCCCGTAGCTGAGCGGATCGCCGGACGGGCTTTCCTTCATAGATACAATGACGGTTTTTTCCTTGACGACGTATTTTAAAGACTGCCCTTCCAGGATGCTGGCGAGTACTTTCTCCAGTTCTGCATCCTTCACCCGGACGGTGACGGGTTTGGCTGTTTTCAGAATGGCGTTGCTGAACAGGAAGTCGTATCCGGTCTGCTCGCGGATCTTATCGAAAACTTTATCAATACGGGTGTAATTTTCTGATAAAGTGACTTTCTGGGCTTTCGCGCCGGCGCTGACCTGGATGATGGCGAAGATCATGAAAAGGGTCGTCAGCTTCATAATCAAAAGTGTTTTGTATAACGCGCGCTTCTGCCGCACTAACTTATTAGGGTAAATATTGTACATTTGTGGTTGCTTGGTATAATGCGATCTGCCTTCTACATTTCGACTTGCTGCAGGCATTTCGCGCTCCGGTAATTTTTTAATTATCAGGTATTCCAGGCTGAAGGTCATTCCGGTTAGCGCCGGTATGGCCTTTTTGCTGAATACCGAAGTGGTGATCCTGGCGTTTATTTCATCACGGTTACGCTCCTTCCTTCGATTTTAAAATGAACTGATCCTGTTTCTGTTAATACCGCCAATACCTGGCTGATATTCTTTGAGCGCGACACTGTTCCATAGTATCCTTCCTCCGGGACAGATGTGCCGTACTTTACTTCTATGTCGTACCAGCGGCTTAATTTGCGCATGATACTTTCGATGTTCTCTCCTTTAAAACGGAAGTAGCCATTCTTCCATGCCACCGCTTGCTCGGTGTCGCCTTCACTAACTGCTATTTGATCATTAATGAGTTCTGCCTGTTCTCCTGGTTTTAATACTTTTAATCCCTGTGCGTTGACCATGCTTACCTTCACTTTTCCTTCGATCAGGGTGGTCTTCATAGTGGGTTCGTCGTGATAAGCGCTGATGTTAAAATGAGTTCCCAGAACTGTAACGAGCTGCCTGCCGGTTTGTACCTTAAACGGCATAGACGCGTGATGGGCGACTTCGAAATAAGCCTCGCCGGTGAGGATGACCTGCCGGTCTTTTCCTGTGAAGCGGGTGGGGTATCGTAAAGAAGAAGAAGAATTGAGCCATACCTTCGTTCCGTCGGCAAGATCGACACGGAATTGTCCGCCTTTGGGAGTTTCGGTGGTATTATATTCTGCCTGGCTGCGGTTGTTTGGTGCAAGTACGGAGTATACCAGCTCACCCTGCTGAATTTTCCGGATACTGATACCGTCCTGCCTTGCGAGCTCGCCGTTGCCGGCGTCTGTGAGGATGATTTTTTTCCCGTTTGCCAGTGTCAGCATTGCCTGGTTGCGGCCGGGTTTTATGTCAGCGGTCTGCGACTTTTCCGGTTTGCCACTGAGATCAGGATATCTGTTGTAATATATGATAGCCGCCGCCGAAACAAACAGGACGAAGGATGCCGCAATGGCGATAAAATCATTTCTTTTAAAAAGTGGGCGCTGCCGGGGTAGCCTGCTATGGATTTCATGCCCGATTTCTTCATAGGGCTCCGCTTGCATGTGCTCAAATCTTTTTTGGGTCACCCGGTTGGATAGCTGTTCAAACAGCGTCCGTTCCTGAGGTGTCGCTGTGCCATCCAGGTACTTATCGAGTAGTTCACGGGCTTCTTGTTTCGTCATGATTTATAAACCGGCTTTACGGGCCGTTTATATTAAGAGGCTCGGCATGGCAGGATGTCAACAGGAAAAATGATTTTTTTTAGAAATACCAAAAAATTGCTGCGAGAGACAGGAGAGTGGTGAGTTTGGTCCGCAACGAGTTTACTGCCCGGTTCAGCAGGGTTCGCGAGCTGTGTTCGGTAATGCCGAGTTCGGCCGCTATCGAGCGGTGCGAAAGCTCCTCGTGTTTACTTTTGCGGTAGACGGCCTGCATAGTAGGGGGCAGGTTTTCTAAAGCATGGTCGATGATGGTGCAGAGTTCCCTGAAATTACAATTGTCATCGGTGCTGCTTGCCTCTTCACTGAAACTTTGTGCAAGCTCTGTTACATATTCATTAGCACGCGAGCTTTTGTAGATCATTCTTAAGGCCTGATGACGGGTAGCCGTTAATAAATAGGCTTTTAAACCAGTGTTGATCTGCAGATGCGGACTGCGGTTCCACAAGGTGGTGAAGATGTCCTGCACCACATCCGAGGCTTCGTCTGAATCTTTCAGAATAGACCTGGCATAGATATACAACGATTTCCAATGCCTGTTGTAGATCTCGCTAAATGCACCATGATCCCCGTTGGCTAGTTGTACAGCCAGTTCCATATCTGTCATTTTACTATAGTGGAGCATCTTTCTGTCACTAAATGGAGGCATGTTGATAGTTTCCTGTTGCCCGGATAAACTGTGGGTAAAGTTAACAGCCCAACTATATGAGGAGATGATGAAAACGTTAAGGAAATATTAAGAAGCATGGCTCGTGATGCCTCTATAAGGAAATCCCCGGAATAATGGCTGTGATATTGCCATTATTCCGGGGATTCTTGTCTGAGAAAATATAAGCCGAAGCTGCGGCAGCACCCGGCTCTTTGGTGTGCTAATCGCGTTTTAAAACTTCCCGCACTTCAATGCTTCCACCGATCTTAAAGATCGGGTTCCCTTTTGCCATTTCAAGTGCTTCGTCGATATCGACGGCCTTAACAACTACGTATCCACTGATAAAATCTTTTATTTCGATGCAGGGACCATCGGTCACAACTTCCTTCGATCTTAATGTTTTGGCACTTCCGGCACCGGGCAAAAGGGTGCTCCCCTTGTCGGCAAGTTTGTTTTGTGCGGCAATTCCTGCCAGCCAGTTAATGCGCTCCTGCATTTGTTCCGGAGACGGTTTAAAATCGGCTATGTTTTGCAGCCTGAAAATCAATGCGAATTCTTTCATGAGTTTACAATTTATTTATCCCCATGACGATTCGGTTTTTAAAACGGGGACACGCGCTTAAATTTATTTTGGTGCCTGTTGCTTCAGCCGGTTAAACGGAATTTTCCAATATTGCTGCATGGGGATACTTTCGTCCGATCTGAAGTGTTTGTTTTTACCGCTCAAGAGCAATGCCGTTAATAGATAGCTCTTTACAATCGAATGAAATAGCTGTTGATGCGTAACTGTCGGTATATGACATGGTGGAATACTGATCAGAATAGCTGTAGAGGGCAGCCTGCTTAAAGGCTATGGTACGGGTCGGTTTTTTTCCATAGGCATCCGTGATGGTAATGGTGCCGTCGAAACGGTTTTGCTTTCCTGCCAGTACTTTAAGAAGTTCATCGCTGATGCTTTTAGCATCCATATTAATATAATATTGTCCCTGGGTAGCGGACGCAGTCTGTAACGGTTTTTTAGTCGTATCCTTTGCCGCAGCAGACATAGGTGACGTGTCGTAATAACGGGAGAGGGACGTGGCTACAGAGTTAAGGTCTGTGATAATGCTTTTCCCTTTGAACATAATGGCCAGCTGTATCTTTGTACGGCTCTCATCAGACTGTGCATAAGTGGTTTTTCCCAGGCAAACAGACAGTGTGAATGTTAGTATCAGTGCTAATAATTTTCTCATGAATGTACTTTCAAAATTTATTCCTTTCAACAATTCCGGCCGGATGTTGTTCATTTCATGAAAAAAAAGGCCCAGGTAAATAACAAAAAAAACACCTGCCTCTTCATCATATAGAGACAGGTGCCGGATTATATATAGTTGGGATTATTGTATAAGATTCTTACAACTGAAAGGAGTAAGCTAGGCGAAGGCCGAAGAAATTGGCAGCGTCTCCTCCTTCAACAAATTTTGTATTTCCTTCAAAACGAATACCCGCATCCAAAAAGCTTTTATCGCTGAATGGCAGCTGGACTCCCACTTGCGGTGCATAGACGAAGGAAGCAGATTTTCCACTCACGAAGTCTGACTTGTTGGCAAGGAATGCAGCTCCGGCTTCTGCCTGAACATAGAACATTTTTGTGGGGAAGTATTTCAAACCTGCTTTTACAGGGATCAACTGCAGGTCGGTAACATCAATGCCTGCTTCTGACTTACCAAAGATATTATTGTAACCGGCATTAAGAGTGGCAAACAGGTCTTTTGCAACCGGGTAGTCGACCTGTAGAGATCCGCCGAAGCTCCAGTCGTGAGAATCAGACAAATTTCCAACAGGCAAACCAAATTCAGGAGCGATGCTCAGGCGTATCGCCCGGGAAGTGGCTGGCTGATCGGTTGTCTGAGCCATTACACCAAAAGATAGACCTGCTAATAGAAATGCTAATGAACTTGCTTTTATTATAACCTTTTTCATTTTTTTAAATTTTAGGGCCTGCCTGAAAAACGGCTGGCAATTAGTAAACGATATTGTTTGTGTTCGAACACGAAGCAAAATAATGCAATAAAAAAATGCGAAGAGTCATTATTGTGTAAATTGACTATTTTTATCAATTAGTCAGATGTTCAAAAGAGGCGTTTGAATTTTTAATTTGCTCAGATTTTAAAGTCCGTATTTAGTACCGGAAGGAAGATGGTAGGGGGAGAAGACCGGTACTGTAGGTTTATCGAAGATTAATGAATTACCAGATCTGATTTCGCATATAAGGAATTCGCTATATTCACTTATTTCGAAGATGCAGGTTTCGGATAAAGCTTTTTAAATGCATTATATACTGCCTGATGAATCACGGTCGAATGGAGTTCGTCTGGCATATAATCGAAACTTGCATGGATATTTCTGTTCTTGCTGAGTATTTGATAAAGCATTTCATTCTCTGCGAACATTTTCTTATCCTCATCTTTGTTCGGAACACCGATATAAACCCTTACTTTCTGCCTCAAATTTGTGTTCAGAAGTTGTTCTGCATTTTTTAACAGTGATTGTTCGCCCCACCAGAGGCTTGGACTGATGATGATATAATGGGTAAATAATTCAGGGCGTTTTAACAAGATCTCCGTATTTAAAAGCCCAGCCAGCGATTCTCCGATAAGGGTCTTGGTTTTGCATCTGCTGTAGTTTTTTTCAATGTATGGTTGTAGTTCTTTTTCCAGGAAACGGATATATTTTTCAGAGCCTCCATACTGCGGGAAGCTGGATTTTCGAAACCCTTCCTTCTCAATAAAGTCTGTATTGCTGACTGCAAATGTAAAGTCACGTCTTCTTACATTTCCCCCGATCCCCACAACAATAGAACGGGGAAATCTGGCGATCCATGGTTGCGTATCAAAACGAACAATGCCGGCAATATGCATGAAATCCTCATCTATCCCTCCGTCCAGTACATAAATGACCGGGTATGCTGTCGTATCGTTCAATTTGTAATCTTCAGGAAGATAAATATTAATAATACGGTCTTCATCTAAGATGCTTGAATGAAACAGATCGGACTTTCCGATACTTAAAACGTTGGTTTCAGTTTGAGCAACGCAAATGTTGCTGATGGAAAGAGTTATTAGAAGAAACAGCATTTTAGCACTTTTTTGCATGACCCTGTGGTTTTATGCCGGCGAATATAAGAAAAGCTCCTTTGTCCATTTACATGCGCCGACCATACTATTGGAAATGGTGTTTTCTTTTAATCCTGATTTTAGCAGGAGGGGTCTTACTGATGCGGGCAGGCGATCCCCATATTGAGAATGTAATTCAATGCCTGGGGCAATTCCTGTCAAGATTAACAGTTCCCTGTTTCCCAATTTCACTGTTTCCGTCCTTCCATTTTGATAAGATACTGCGTTGTTGCGGGCCGGTTATGGCTTTGCTTGTACCACCCTTTAAGAAGCGTCATAATTGTATGCGGGCTTCAGATGATTTTGGTAACAAATGTGGACCTGTCATATTTCGCTGTTTATCGACCTTTGTAAAACTTGCTTCAAGGCAGGTGCGATAAAATGAAACGTTATTTTTTTTATGTAATCTTATTGCTCCTGGTTTTCCAGGATCATTTATTGGCGCAGGAGGCAGCGGTGATCGATTCCGGCGAACAGAAGATGCCTCATTTTAAGGCGGGACGGGCATTCGAAGTGGAGTCTTTATTCCCCATGTTTTTTACCGGCGGCTATCACGCCGCAATAGGTTACAGATACGGCAAGATTCGTTTGAGAATAAGCATAATCAACGGGGGCAAGTGCAATGCAGAACCAGCAGGGGTGAAAAACAGCAGGGAAGCCTTTAAACGCTTTTATAAGACTTCCCCCGGAATCTTCCTTGGTTACAATGTTTGGAGAAATCTTGAAGTGTACACATTTTTGGAAATGCACACGTTTAAGATCGAACAGAAATTGACCGGGATGAGCCGGGATCTCCGGAGTGATGATTTCGGAGGTGGGCTGAGTTACCAGTTTTTCTTTGGCAGGCATCTCTACCTGCAGCCCGGGCTGCATCTCTACCTGAGGAGTGACGGGAGCGCCGACTTTAATGGAGAACGATATGATATTCCCCGGGCCGACCTTTCTCCTGTGATACGTATAGGGTGGAGAATTTGGGAAAAGAAATAAAACCTGTGGATGACTGAAAGATGAAGAGTATTATCTTTGGCTATTATGGGAAACACCATAGAGTTGAAAGATTGTGTTCTCAATCTTTGTCCCCTGGATAATAATGAATGGGATACAGTTTACGCTGAAGCTCTTTACCGAAAGATAGAAGCGGATGCCTCCCTGCTTCAGCAGGGAGGCATCTGCGATTTTGTTGCTTTCGTCAGATCAGGAAGTTTTGTTTATTCTACGTTCCTTGATAACGGCGATCGCTTCACGACGGATTTTGCTTTTGCCGGTGATTGGGTCTCCGATATTTACAGCCGCCTTAACCGTTCCCCTGCCTTTCTGAACATCATTGCCATGGAGCCCGCTGAAGTGTATGTTTTTGAAAATAATGTTCTGGAAGATCTGTATAAACGAATTCCCAGGCTGGAACGACTGGGCCGGATATTGACTGAAAATGCATTCATGCGAATGGTCAGACAGACCCTGAACCTGCAGATATCAGACGCAACAGAACGGTACCTGAACCTGTTGCAGGAGCAGCCTCAGATCATACAGAAGGTACCTCTTTACCATATTGCCAACTATTTGGGTATCGCCCCGAAATCGCTCAGCCGCATCCGGAAAAACGTGGCAGGCAGGCATTGACCGGGAGAGGTCGGGTGCGCGATTGCCTCTTCTGAAATATTGCCCCTCACCAGACAGTACAGGACGGTTGCCGGTAGATTTTTATATAATTTCAACCTGCAGAACACTCGTTTACTTACCAATGTACCAGAAAACGCTGACACCGGATAGTGAAAAATTTCAGTTAAAAAGACTGCGTGATGGTGATGAAAGAGCCTTCGATTATTTCTATAGCCACTACAGCTTGCCCGTTTACCGGAAATTGCTCAAGATGCTCAAGGTGGAGTTTGTTGCGGAAGAGATCCTGCAAACTGTTTTTATCAAGGTTTGGGAAAAGCGTGATCTGATTGATCCCGAAAAGGGAATGAAAGGATATGTTTACCAGATTGCCCAGAACCTGGTACATGATTTTTACCGGAAACTTGCCAGGGAACAGGAATTGCAGGAGCAGGTAAGATATGCCGTAGATGAAGTGACGGAAGACGCCGGCGCTCATTTGCTTCTTAAAGAAACCAATGAGCTCCTGGAGATGGCTATCGAGCAACTTCCCGAGCAGCAAAAGATTGTTTTCAGGCTTTGTAAACAGGAAGGCAAAAGCTACGACGAAGTTAGCCAGATGCTGGGGATCTCAACGTCTACCATTAACGGACATATTGTGAGGGCAACCAGGAAGATCAAAACCTTCATGTTCAAAACCCACCACATTTCCTATGGCCTCGCCTTGCCGGCCTTCCTGCATCTGATTCAAAAGAATCTGTAATCTCTATCTTTTCTTAAAATTTTTTCCCTCACAGTAGATGTCAGGTGATTTTAAAACGTATTAGCAAAAAAGGGGCTTGATATTTTGAAAGAGAACCATTCCATTTTGTATAAGAAATTTCTTAGTAATACCTGCAGTAAGGAAGACTTATCGGATCTTTTTCAGTTGTTCGGAACGGCAGATGAGAATTTACTGAGGGATCTTATCATGGAAGAATTGTTGTCAGCGGAAGCTGAGCTTCCTGCAAGCGCAAAAGAAGCAGATCGTCTCTACGCTGTTCACCATCAAGTCAAAACGGAGATCAGCCGGCGCAGGAACAGGATAAAGCGACTTATATATAAATCTAGTGCCGCTGCTGCGATCATAGTGGCGGTCACATCAGGCATCCTGCTCTGGAAGAACCCGGGTAAGAAACCGTATGCGGAAAAAGCGCAGACTGCAGTGAATATCAAACCGGGGGAATTTCAGGCGACTCTTACACTTGCCAATGGGAAAAAAATTACGTTGAAGAGATCAATGGCTGCCACAACGGCCAGGATTGGCCAAACAACCGTAAATGTGAGTCCCTCAGATGGTGTTTCCTATCAAAATAACGGAACCGGACGAGAATTAAACAACTCTACCAACACACTTGTTACCAGCCGTGGTGAGCAATCTCCGTACCCACTTGTACTTGCGGACGGCTCAAAGGTGTGGCTGAATGCCGCTTCATCCATTACCTTTCCCACGCAGTTCAGTGGTAAATCAAGGATGGTATCCGTTACGGGAGAAGCTTATTTCGAAGTGTCTCATAATAAATCGGCGCCTTTCAAAGTTCTTTCAGGCAGACAAGAGATCACGGTACTGGGTACCCATTTTAATATTAAGGCTTATGATGATGAGCATAACATCAGCACAACTCTGCTGGAGGGTAGTGTGAGGGTGAAGGATATGCCTTCGGGCGCATCAGGACTTCTGACACCTGGTCAGCAAGCTAAACTGGAGAGATCCAGTGGCAGTATGGCCATCGGAAAGGCAGACATGGAAGAAGTGGTCGCCTGGAAAAATGGCTTCTTTATGTTCAACGATCAAAAGATCACCAATATCATGAGGGCAGTAAGCCGCTGGTACGACGTAGACGTCGAATACAGGAATTTTCATAACAATGAGGAGAAGTTCGGAGGCACATTTTCCCGTTCCTCCAACCTGCCCGACATCCTGGGCAGTTTGCAGAGCCTGGGCCATGTTCAGTTCAGGATTGATAAACGAAAAATTATTGTCAGTAACTGATACCTATAAACAACAGCCACTATATACTACCTGAAAACTAACAATTAAATGGACAAACAACCAATGAAGAAAGGAGATGCTATAGAAAAAATGTGACCAGAAAAGCGAACTAAAACCAGGAACGCTCGAACCGCTCCTGGCTGATAAGCAATGCTATCAATTGATTAATTATTGCAGTTATCCACTAACACAATAAACTAATATTCAAATGTATAAAAATTTACTAAATTACTTTAGGTGGGATTCCTATGTAATTTCCAATCGTATCTTAAAAATGAAGCTCACGTGCTTTTTTATAGCTGTCGCCCTGATACAGGTGCGGGCGACGACATTAGCGCAGCGGGTTACATTGTCGGTTAAAAACGCACCGCTTTCTGCTGTAATTGCTCAGATCAAGATGCAAACGGATTACGACTTCGTTTACAATAATGCAGCTATAGAAGGTGCTAAACCCATTACTCTTGACGCACGTAACCTTGATCTGAAAAAGGTACTTGAGGAATGCGTAAAGGGACAACCTTTCGAATATCGTATTGTAAACAAGGTCATCTTGCTAAAACGTAAGGAAGAAGCTATACCCGGACACCCCTTAAACAATGTTTCTGCGGATCAGAAGGTTTTAGGGGTGGTAAGGGATTCTATAAGCGGGGAGCCCCTTCCGGGTGTATCAATCGGAATCGAAGGAACAACGCGGGGAGCTGTATCCGATGCCAACGGTGCGTTTACATTGACAGTTCCCTCGCCGGCCTCTGTTCTGATATTTACTTACATCGGCTATCATCGCCAGCGCGTACCTCTGAACGGAAAAACTGTTCTTGACATCCGGATATCTAAATCTGAAGCGAAGCTGAGCGAAGTCGTTGTGGTTGGCTACGGAACACGCGTAAAGGGAGCCGTTACCGGTGCCATTTCTTCGGTTAAAGCTGAAGTGTTTGAGAACAGGCCGACCACCAGTAGTTTCGATGCCTTACAGGGAACTATACCGGGCCTTACGATAGCGAAAAACAGTGGACAGCCTGGTGGTGGAAACTTCAACCTGAAAGTACGCGGGGAGTCGTCAATCAACGGCAACAAGCCTTTAATTCTTGTCGACGGAATTCCCGGGGATATCAATACGATCAATACCAATGATATTGCCGACGTTACCGTGTTGAAGGACGCTGCCGCGGCGATATATGGAGCGCGTGCAGGCGATGGTGTAATCATTGTAACAACCAAGCGCGGCAGAAAAGGACCTCCGGAGGTAAATTATACTGCAAATGCAGGTATTAAGACCCCTACCTACCTCAGAAAAATGATGAACACCCTGCAATATGCGGAATTTGCAGATGAAGGCTTGAGAAATACAGGTTTGCCCGGATTCCCCCAGGAGGTGTTTGATAAAATTAAAGCCAATGCTGCACCGGATCTGGATAAAGGATGGAATTATGGGGTGACAAATTATCCGGGATTTTATGGCTATACCGACTGGAATAAGGTAGTATATAAAAGTTCGTCCCAGCAGATTCATAACCTGGCCATTTCTGGCGGCGGAGAGAATAACAGTTATATGATGTCTGCAGGGTATAGAAGAGACAATGGTATCCTGCGGTTTGGCGAGAATAAATCAGATGGCTATAACCTCCGGATGAATTACGACTTTCGTATCGGCAATAAATTATCGGTAGAAACCCGGACAAATTTTGATAATACTAATACAAAAACACCTTCAGAAATTAACGGAGAGAGCCCTCTGAAAAATGTCACCAGGCAGTTTCCTTATGCTCCGGTGTATAACCAGGTGGGGCAGTTCTACAGTTACCAGGGGTATGCCAATCCGGCCGGATACCTGGAAGAAGGGGGAACCACTACGGATAATTTTTCACGGTTTGCAACGAACTTAAAAGCAGATTATTCTGTTCTGCCCGGCTTTAAACTTACGGGACAGGTAGCTGTCAGGATGGATTATCTTAATAGCACGGCAATTCATCCCACAATTATCCGGAGCAATTATACCGGAGGCATTCAGGATATCCGGAATACGCCGAACTCTGCCGGTTATACAAATAGCAAAACGCTGAATAAACTCTACCAGGTTTATTTTGACTATAATAAAGATTTTGGAACAGATCACCGGTTCAGTTTAACAGGAGGTGCTTCACTGGAACAAACGAATATTTCCGGACAGTCTACAACTGGATATAATTTTCCGAACAACAGCTTGTTTACACTGAACCTGGCTGACCGGACGAAAGTTGCTTATGCAAATTTTACAGGTAACCTGAGTGATCAGGCACTCGGGTCTTACTTTGGCAGATTAACGTATGGGTATAAAGGAAAATTGATCATGGACCTGACTGCTCGTGCCGACGGAAGTTCAAAGTTTGCGCCATCGGAACGCTGGAGCGCGGTTTTCCCGTCAGCTGCAATAGCTTATAACGTCTCAGAAGAAAAGTTCATTAAGTCGCTGAACGCGTTTGACCTGTTAAAATTGAGAGTGTCTTATGGTAAGATGGGTAACCAGGAGATCGGAAATCTGGGACTTTATGATTATATCCCATTAATATCTCTAAGTGGTAATTACCCTTTAGGTTCGCCGAATGCAGGCCTTACCGGAGCTAACGCCAATCCGGCTTCTTCTGACAGAACATGGGAAACAATCACCAATAAAAATATTGGTCTCGACCTTGCTTTGCTGAATTCAAGACTTGCCTTTTCTTTCGATTACTATAACAAGATCAATGACGATATGCTGGTGAATATAGCAGTGCCGGCAACCTTCGGAGCCACACCGCCTTCCAGCAATCAGGGAAAATTGGTGACGAAGGGTTTTGAATCTATTGTGACGTGGAAAGATAAGATCGGAGACTTCCGGTACAGTGTTTCTCTGCAGCTGAGTGACAGCAGAAATGAGCTGGTTGAGCTGATGAATACTGATTCTTATGGAGAAGGGATGGTCAGAACCCGCAAAGGGTATGCCCTCAATTCTTACTTCGGATATGTTTCTGAGGGTATTATCAGGACCCAGGCCCAGCTGGATGAATATAAGAAACTTCAGGGTGTACCGGCGCGGGTTTCTATCGGCGACATGATGTATAAGGACGTAGACGGAGATGGGAAGCTTACTGCTTTCGGCGATAGGAGCAAGGGGCTTGATGGTGATATGATATACCTCGGTAATGTTACCCCGAGATACTCTTATTCATCTAACATTAACCTTGCATATAAACAATTTGATTTTCAGGTATTCTTACAGGGAGTTGGCAAAAGAGATGTGATTTATGAAAGTAACATCAGCAGGCCTAATACCTTCTTCTGGCCTTCGCTGGCATATTTTTATAACAAAACTTACAGTGCTGACCGGCCCGATGCTGAATTTCCAAGATACCTGCCAGGGAATTTAGGATGGGACGATGTGGGAGGGTATAATTACCGTGCATCTACGAAAACCATACAGAATGTTGCCTATCTGCGCTTTAAGGTTATTACAGCCGGGTATAACCTGCCGGATGCTTTTGCCCGGGCTATCAAAATGAAATCTGCCCGCATCTATGTGAGCGGCCAGGATCTGTTTACCATTTCAAAAGGAACATTTGGCGGCAACTTCGATCCTGAAGACGGTTACCGCCAGGAGGGCACTTATCCCTTCAACAGGGTTTATTCGATGGGTTTAAATGTTAAATTTTAATGAAACAGGGTATGAAACGCAGATATTTAAATCGTTATAAAATAATAAGTAAGGAAACCCTTGTAGTCTCCTTATTGCTGATGTCTATTCTTTGGAGCAGTTGCCAGAAGGACCTGAACCTGGTATCGCAGGATAGTATTACGGATGCCACATTCTGGAAAACAGGCGCTGATTTTAAGCTGGCTGCTAACAATCTTTATAACGGGCTTGACAGGTTTGGCGAAGAGGATACCGAATCCGATATTGCATTTAATGTGCCAAATTCGGTAAGTAACGGTCAACTGGTTCCGCCCGAAACATCCGATACATGGAATTCTTGCTACGGATACATCCGGTCTGCTAATAATATCTTAGAAAAAGGTGCAGGAAGCGAGGATGTTGAGATTAAAAGGTATGTAGCCGAAGCCAAGTTTTTCAGGGCCTGGTATTATTGGAAACTACTCAGAATATACGGGGGAGTGCCGCTCATAACCAGGGTGTTAAAAACAAATGATCCCGAATTGTTCGCTCCCAGGTCGGGCCGTACTGAAACTGCTGACCTCATACTGAAGGATCTTGACGAAGCGAAAAATGATCTGCCTGTTCAATCGGATATCTCTTCATCTGATATTGGAAGAATCACTAAAGGAGCGGCTCTGGCCCTGGCTTCGCGGGTAGCGTTGTTTGAAGGAACCTGGCAGAAATCAAGAGGCGGTGCAAATGCTGTTAAATACCTGGATGCAGCAGTGACGGCCTCGTTGGCAGTGATCAACAGCAATGCCTACAGCTTGTACACCGGCAGCGGTGCACAAAGTTACCGGTACTTGTTCCTGGAAGCGGGGGATGACTCTAAAGAATCCATACTCGACCGCCGGTATGGCAGGAATATCCTTGGACACGATGCCCCCTATATGTACGACCAGGATGGCTATAATCCGACCCGTAAACTCGTGGACCTATATCTTGATAAAAATGGGTTGCCCATCACTACACCGGGTACTGTCTTCCACGGTTACGGCACTTTTACCTCTGAATTCCAGGAGCGGGATCCGCGGATGACACAGACGATGATCATCCCGGGGACCTTAACCAACCGGGTGTTTTTCCCGGTAACGAAAGTTGCTAACTGGCCGGATGTTCCCCAGCGTAATTATAATACCGGCTACATCCTGTACAAATACATGTCGGAAGATCCTGTGGCCAATAATTCGGGCCGGGAAGGGGATAATAGTTTGTTTGATTACGACAGGCATCTTATCCGTTATGCTGAAGTGCTTTTGAATTACGCAGAAGCAGTTTATGAAAAGAATGGATCAATCAGCGATGCCGATCTTAATATATCGGTCAACAAGCTGCGTGACCGGGTCGGAATGCCTCATCTTACTACGGCCTTTGTGACGGCGAATAACCTCAGCATGCAAATGGAGATCCGGCGCGAAAGAACGGTAGAACTGGCGCTTGAGGGTTTCCGCTACGATGATCTGCGCAGGTGGAAAACTGCGGAAACGGAGTTGCCGCAGGACATTAAAGGTATTAAAATAACTGGAACGGACTGGGCCGGACGTGCACCCTATAACGATCCGGGCTATGCCGGTAAAGTAGATGCGAACGGTTTCCTCATTGCCGAAAAGGGTAGAAGATTCGATCCCGCAAAAGATTACCTTCAGCCGCTGCCGACCAGAGAGGTCGCATTTTACCAGGCGAACGGCCACACCCTTGAACAAAACCCGGGATGGTAATGCACGTAAGGAGACAGGGATTCCTGTCTCCTTAATTACACACGATAAATATTTTTGCAATGATCCATAAAAACACACATTTCTTTCTGCTGATTGCATACTGTCTGTTTGTCCAATCCGGTGTATTCGCCCAGCGGACAAAATTATCCCCTCAACCTGAGCCCAAAATTGTCAATATCGTTAATTTCATCCGGGAAATTGAACCGCGTGACGGCAATATCACGAAGGATGTTCTGTACGAAACTGTTGTCAACCAGATCAAGCTAATGAAGAAATACCATCTGGGCGGCACCTTCTTACTTCAATATGATGCGCTTATTGATAAACGTTATCAGGATTTGCTGAAATCCCTGCCCGAAGACGAGTTTGAGATCGGCGCGTGGTGGGAACTGCCGCAGCCGCTGATCGAGAAAGCCGGCATCAAATGGCGGGGAAAATATGCATGGGACTGGCATTCCGATGTTGGATTTTCGGTGGGTTACACGCCTGCTGAGCGAGAAAAGATCATCGATGTTTATTTCCATGATTTTAGGGAGGTTTTCGGACATTACCCGAGGTCGGTTGCTTCATGGGTGATCGATGCTCATTCTTTGGGTTACATGTACGATAAGTACAAGATCGTTGCGTCTGCCAACTGCAAGGACCAGGTAGGTACCGACGGCTTTACTCTTTGGGGCGGTTACTGGAACCAGGCCTATTACCCAAGCAGGCTGAATTCTTATATGCCCGCTCAGCACGCTGAAAAGCAGATTCCTGTTCCCGTGTTCAGGATGCTTGGAAGTGATCCGATCAGGCAATACGCTGATGGCCGGACGGTGACTACCCTCGAACCTGTATACAGTCATGCCGGGGGAAATGAACAGTGGATAAACTGGTTCTTCGGAACTTTTTCCGGCGACCCGTCACTCGGGTTTAATTATACGCAGGCAGGCCAGGAGAATTCATTCACCTGGGAGGGAATGAAAAAGGGGCTGGAAATTCAGATGCCCATCATTGCCCGTCTCCGCAGTGAAGGCAAGATCCGGGTTGAAACGATGAAATCATCCGGAGAATGGTTTAAAAAGACCTATAAGGTGACTCCAGCCACTACCTTTACCGTAAGCCGGGACCTCGGCGAAAGTGATAAAAAGACCATCTGGTATAACAGCCGCTTTTACAGGCTCAACTTGCTTTGGGAGAATGGCAGTATGAGGATCACAGACATTCACTTGTTTAATGAAACAGTGCCGGATAAATATCTGAAAGACGTCACCACCATTAACCAAAGCTTCTTTTACACATTGCCGGTGGCAGATGGCTTTCAATGGGGTAAAGCAGGTAAGCCTGAAGGGTTTCGTTTGATGATGAATGAAGGCGGCCGCGAAGTCCCCGTAAAAGGTGGCGATCCGGTCTTTAAGAATATAAGTAAAACGAAGGCGCTCGCTTCATGGCCGGCGGGTTCCGGTAGTTTCGAGATTACAATGGACGAGAAATCGATAACCATTGCGGCGAAAAATAATCCCCCCGTCAACTGGTTTCTCGACCTTTATGTGGCCGGGAACGCTGTAACCGCTTTTAAAGAAGTTTCCGGAGAAGGCGCCCAATATGAGTTCGATGGTCATCGTTATCAATTGCGGGCAACGCATGGCTCGATAGAGAAAACGGATAACGGCAGTTTGTTCCGCATCAGACCCAAAGGCCAGCGTATTGTGTTATCTCTGGCAGATTTGTAGGATATGCTTTATAGTGTGATTTTATTCCTGCCAATGCCCGGGCTTCAGCGACTATTTGAAGCCCGGGCATTGACAAACCTGTAAATTTATAATGTATAATATGAAAAAATATTTCTTTATCCTGTTCTGCTTGTTGCTGTTATCGTCCTTCAGGGAGAGAGAATTAACCTGGCTCGCAATCGGCGATTCAATTACATACCTGAACGATCATCCGGATGAAACCGGAAACCGGGTGAAGAAAGGATATCTTACACGGGTAACAGAAATGCTGCCCGGTCTGCGATATATCAACCAGGGTCATAACGGTTGGACATCAGGTGCTATCGCGCAGGAAATCGGGAACCTCGGCCTGGTCAGGGCAGATATATACACTGTTTTTTTAGGAACAAACGACTGGTGGCAAGGCAGGCGGGTTGGACAAATGGAAGATTACCAGAACGCTGCCGGTAATGAAACTGTATACGGTTCGTTCCGGATCATCGTGGATAAAATCCGCCAGTTGAATCCGGCTGCCAAGATTGTTTTGGTCACCCCCATGCAGCGCAACGACTTTGTTTATATCGCGGACCCCAATAACAACGCATTTGGTTCCTATCAAAAAAAGAATGATCAAGCGCTGGAGGAATTCGCTAATGCCATTATTTCGATTGGTGAATATGAGAAAATTCCAGTTGTCGACCTGCATCACCATCCATTGCTCAGGATGAAAAACCTTGTCAACTTTAAGCGCCTGAGAGATCCTGAAAAAGGTGGATATAAAAATTACAGATTCCCCCAATCCAGCCGGGTGCCGTTCGATCCTATGAAGGATGAGTACCCTTATCCTCCCGCTGCCATCAATCTCACTTATGATGGCTTACATCCTTCAGATAAGGGAAATGCTATTATTGCGGAGTGTCTTGCAAAAACCTTTAAACGACTGGGACTATGAGAGGATTGAACTAATCTCCTAAGTTCCTTTAGCATTTTAAGAAAACCCTGTCACTGTACCCTTCATGCCTTTACTCCCGCCGTGCAGATTCTCATAATCTCCTAACATTGCCGGGGATTCTTTTCTATTTTAGCCATCTATCACTATCTTTGATTTGCAGTGGTTGCTTTTATTCGTATTGACTGTGTTAAGGTTTAATAGTTAATTTGTTACTTGTAAGAAGCGATATTTTTTGCTGCTGCCGGCATCTGTTGCTTCTTTTTGCAACATAACTTATCAGTGAAGCCGAATGTTATTCCATTGAACAATTATAAATATGTTTAACTACGATGGACTTTCAGAGAAAGAACTTATCTGCCTTCTTCAGGAGGGTCATGAAGGTGCTTTAAGGTCGCTTTATGATATCCATGTTAAAAAACTGCACTATTTCATTTTGAGGACCGCAAAGTCGCGGCAACTGGCGGAAGATGTAGTTCAGGATGTTTTTATTAAAATATGGGAAACCCGTTTACTTATCGATCCCCAACAACCCTTTAAAACTTATCTCTATACGATTGCCAAACGCCATCTGCTCAACCTGCTGAAACGTCTGCAACATGAAACCGGGATTCTCGAAGAAATCCGGAAATACATGGATCCGGTTGAAAATACCACCGAGTTGCAGATCGAATATGCCGAAAGTAACTTGTTGCTTGCCGAGGCGATCTCTAAACTTCCGATCCAGCGCAGGGAAGTGTTTATCCGCTGCAAGCTTCAGGGCCTTTCTTACAAGCAGGTTGCTGCCGAACTGGATATTTCTGAAGGGACTGTAAATAACCAGATGGTGAAAGCGCTCAGGTCGATCAGGGAGTATATCACTTTTAAAAATACCATTGTTTCGTTACTGATATTCTTCATGAATAATTGAATTCATAACCACTTGTGTCAGGTGCTTTACAATTTTTTATTTTCACGATATATGTAAAGCCTCTGCCATTTGTATAAGTAAGAAAAGGCCGTAGTGGATAATTCAATTAAAAACCTGTTTCTGAAATACATCAATAATCAATGCAGCCGGCACGAGCTGGATGAAGTGATTTCACTAATCAAGGGTGGCGCTCACCAGTCGGAATGGGAGGCAGCGATTTCAGAAGATGCCAGGCATACCGACAGGCTTGACCAGGAAAGCGACATGACAGAGGCGGAGACCGACCGAATTTATAAACGGATTGAAAATAAGTTATTTCTGCCGGAACACACCGGTACGGCTGGTTTCCGAATGAGGGTAGTCAGGGTATGGCAGACCGTTTCCGCCGCTGCTGCTGTTATCATTATTACCTCGGCCGTGTTTCTTTTCTTCAACAACCGGAAAGGTAGTACCAATTCATCCTCCGTTCATATTGCCGATGTTCGTCCAGGCGGGAATAAGGCATTCCTGACCTTAAGTAACGGAAAGAAAATATCGCTTACCGATGCCGCTAACGGAAATATTGCCGTACAGCCGGGGATAAAGATTTCAAAAACCGCCGAGGGCCAGATCATTTACACCGCCCAAAAGATGCCATCGGGCATGAATGCGGAGCAATACAATACGATCGAAACTCCCAGAGGAGGTCAGTATCAGATACGTTTGCCGGATGGCACTGCCGTCTGGCTGAATGCCGCTTCCAAACTGATATACCCGGTGAATTTCCGGGGAAGCCGGGAACGCAGGGTGCAACTTGAGGGAGAGGCATATTTTGAAGTAGCAGGGGATAAGGCTCATCCTTTTGTTGTGAAAACAGGCAGGCAGGAAGTGACCGTTCTGGGCACTCAATTTAATATTAACGGTTATAAAGAAGAAGCGGTGATCAACACCACCTTACTGGAAGGCCGCATACAAACCAGGAACTTAAATTCCGGCCAGTCTCGTATATTATCTCCCGGACAGCAGTCGAGCGTTGTTAAAGGCGGCAGAGACATTGACGTGATGAATGTGAATACTGACAATATTATCTCATGGAAAAATGGATACTTTATATTCAATAACCAGGATATTATCAGTGTAATGAAAGTGATAAGCAGATGGTATGATGTCAACGTCGAATATGAGGCGGTGGATACTGAAGAGAAGTTTGGAGGCACCTTTTCCCGTTCTTCGGAGCTTAACGATATTCTCGAAGTGCTTAAAAAACTGGGAAAGGTGGATTTTAAAGTAAAGGGGAGAATAGTTGTAGTATCAAACCAATAGAAAACCGACTAATAAATTAACCAGTTGATTTTTTTAAGAAAGGAGGAAAATTATCAGAAAGAAGATGAAATAACTAGTAAGACCAAGGGAAGGTGGAAGCTCCCCTGGTCCTCAGCAAGGCTGAGTCAGGCACTTTTAATAGATTCAACTGCAATAAATCTAAATTAAAACCCGACATTCAAATGTATAAAAAATTTACTGAACCCCATTTCAGGAGGGACTCCTGTGCGCGTTCAAATCTCATTCTAAGATTAAAATTTACCTTTATTTTGCTGATTTCTGCCCTTTGTCAAATAAGAGCGGAAGGGTTTGCACAAAAGATTACGCTGACGGTAACCAACGCACCGATAACGGAAGTCATCGCCCGGATAAAGAAGCAAACGAAGTTCGACTTCCTGTATAACAACACCATCCTAAAGGAGGCGAAACCCATTTCTATCCGGGTGAAGGATCAGGATCTTATGAAGGTTCTCGATCTGTGTTTTGAAGGGCAGCCCCTCCGGTATGAAGTCAGGAACAACATTATTTTCATAACAAAGAAGACAGAGGTCAAGGCTGTTAAGCCGCCTGCCTCTACATTGCAGGTGCTGGAGGTGACGGGAACAGTAAAGGATGGCTCAAGCGGTGAAACCTTACCTGGCGTCACCGTTAAAGTAGAACGCGCACGTCAGGGAACCAGCACCGATGCAAACGGAGCCTTTACTCTTAATGTTCCCGACCTGAATGCTGTCCTTGTCGTTTCCTACCTGGGATATGAGACACAGCGGATCTCTTTAAACGGGAGAAGAAGTATTGAGATCAGGATGGCGAAATCTGATACTAAACTGGAGGAAGTCGTAGTGGTTGGATATGGAACGATGCGAAAGTCTGACGTGACCGGCTCGATTGCTATTGCCAAAGGTGCTGATATGGTCAAGTCTCAAAATTTCAGCCCCTTAGACAACCTGAGAGGCAAGGCGGCCGGTGTCAATATTTTTTCTAATTCCAGTCAGCCAGGTGCCTATGCCAACCGCGTGATCATCCGGGGGACAGCAACAATTAACTCTTCTTCGAATCCGCTTTATGTGGTAGATGGTGTCGTAATGGAAGATTTTCATTTGCTGAACCCCAATGACATAGAGCGTATCGAAGTGTTGAAAGATGCTTCGTCTGCCGCCATTTATGGTGCCCGGGGCGCCAATGGTGTCATCCTGGTGACTACCAGGCGGGGCAATAAAGATGGCCGCAGGACGATCAGTTACCAGGGATCTGCCGGCCCAAGCTCTGCCCAGCGTTATATGGACCTGCTTAATTCGCAGGAGTGGGTAGACGCATTCATGATCGGTCTGGAAAATGAAAACAAGTGGCAGGGTAAGAACTGGTCGCTGAATAAAGCCACCTGGTTTAATGACCCCAATTACTTCGATGCCAGCGGGAATCCATTGTATAACACAGACTGGCAAAAAGAAGCTACCCGGATTGCCTGGTCGCAAAATCATCAGCTCAATGTTCAGCAAGGGGATGAAAAATCTTCTACTGGTGCCTTTTTGAACTATTCTAACCAGCAGGGCATTGTGCAAAATACCTATAATAAGAGAATCAATGGTAAGCTGGCTTACGATAGCCAGGTAAAAGACTGGTTGTCGGCCAGTATTAACCTCACTGCTAATCATACCTGGGGGCGGTACACACCTGAAGACGGCGGCGGCCAGGATGCGCGCCGGACGATGATTGAAATGCTTCCCTGGCTGCCGGTCCGTCAGCCTGACGGAAAATATACCTCTTCAGCCTCCTCCACGGTGGCAAGTGTTCTGGGCTTCGAAGGTATGGCGAATCCTGTTTCTATTCTGGACCTGCAGAAACGCATGCGCTACAATACACAGATCTTTGGAAACGCTGCCCTGACCTTTCACCTGATGGATGGTCTGGATGTGAGGACCCAGTTTGGTATTGATAACCATAAAAAGGCTTACAAAGGATATTCGTCTATCACATTAAACAATATTTCCATGCCGAACGGATGGGCGGAAATCAACCATACGGACGTGCTGTACTGGCAGGAGGAAACATACGTGACCTATAACAAAACCTTTGGGAAGCACCGCGTAAACGGGATGGCTGGATTGTCCTGGCAGGAACGCACTTATAACTATGACGGAGGCAGAACGGAAGGCTTCACCAGCGATTTTTTCGAGTGGTACAATATGGGGGTAGGAAGCATTCCGTCTTCGCCATACTCTGATTATACCAGGTGGGCGATGAATTCCTATTTCGTTCGGGCTGCTTACACCTATAACGACCGGTATTCTGCTACTGTTACGGGGCGGTATGATGGGTCTTCGCGGTTTGGAGCCAACAACAAATACGCCTTTTTTCCTTCGGTAGGGCTTGCCTGGAACCTCTCGAATGAAGACTTTCTGAAGGATAATGCCCTGATAAATAACCTGAAACTGCACACCAGCTATGGAATTACCGGGAACTCGGAAATTGATCCCTATAAGGCCCTGGCGAATGTAACGTCAGGAACTTATCTGTTGAACGGGGTGCGGGCGCCTTATTCCTATATCAGTACCATGCCGAACGATGACCTGAAGTGGGAAAAAACGAGAACCTATGACGCTGGTTTTGAGCTGGGCCTTTTAAACAGCCGTCTCAACTTCGATATTTCCTATTACAACCGTAAAACGACCGATCTGCTGCTGGATGCACCTTTGCCAAACTCCACTGGTTTTGCTTCTGTGATGAAAAATATCGGCTCTGTGCGCAATCAGGGCGTGGATATTATGATCAACGCGACACCTTTAAAGTCAGAAAAGTTTACGTGGAATACCACGTTGAATGCCAACTTCAATAAAAATGAAGTGCTCAAATTGGGCGAGAACAACGAAGACATCACGGTTCTTGGCTGGGTAGGAGGGCCAAACGGTATTATCCGGGTAGGAGAGAACCTCAACAGCTTCTATGGCTATAAACGTAACGGGATCTATACGGTTGAGGACTTTCAGGGCGGGGTTATCCCGATGGATAAGATCGGGCGGCCGAACCGGTCTGCCAAACAGGAAGTACTGGGGCAGGGGGTTCCCGATTGGTCAGGCAGTTTTATTAATACATTGAAATACGGTAATTTCGATCTCACCCTCGATTTGCAGTTCGTTTATGGCGTGGAAACCCTCCAGCAGTTCTTTCACTCTACCTACGACCGCTTCGGAATAACCAACGGCCTGAAGGAGATCCTGACGGATGCCTATAACGGAGCAAACCCCGGTACGATGCAGCAGGCAATTTATCTGACGAACAGCGGGCATGCGGGCCAGGATACTAACGTAGACTCGCGCTGGGTAGCAAATGGTTCATATCTGCGTGTAAACTTACTGCAGCTTGGATATACATTTTCGTCGGGACTCGCAAAAAGAATGGGCTTTTCGGCTTTGCGCGTTTATGCCAGTGCCAATAATCCATGGTTGTTCACATCCAAAGATTTCAAAGGCTATGATCCCGAAAGTACATCACAAATCACTTCAGGAGAGGCTTATAAATTCGGACAGAATGTAACGTTTTTTTCTTACCCAAGAGCTAAAACGTTTTTATTGGGAGTAAACCTTACTTTATAATCAAACGGAGACAGGTTATGAAAACTAAAAATATAATAATTGTTTTGATTCTTGGATGGATGACAGCGCTAAGTTCCTGCAAAGGATTTCTTGATGAGGAACCCAGAAACAAGGTAACATCAGGAGTATATTATCAGAATGAAGCGCAGGCGCAGGAAAACGTCAATACGCTGTACCGGATGGGAGCGCCGGTAAGATATGCCTCGGCTCCCAGTGCTTACATTGGTCCTACGGCCTCCATCAATACCATGCTGACGGGATATTTTACCAACTCCTACGAAGGGCAGGAGCTGGTAACCTTATACGCCCGGCAGCTTACCCGTCAGCAGAATACCCGTATCGTGTCGAACACCATGAACACCATCTGGAACGAGTGCTACCAGGCGATCAACGTGGCTAATGGCGCTATTCAGTATATTCCCCGGATTTCAATGAATGACGCAAATCTGCAAAAGCGGCTTGTGGCTGAAGCTCGATTTTTCAGGGCATTTAATTATTTCTACCTGGTAAAAACGTTTGGTGCGGTCCCCTTATCGACAGCCCCTTACGAAAGTCTCGAAAATATCTATCTGCCGCGTACAGACGTTCCGGAGATTTATGCTTTAATGGAGGCAGATCTGAAGGAGGCTGCAGAGGTACTGCCTGCAGTAACCTTCGCAGCTAGTGGCCATCGCATAACAAAGTTTGCAGCTGCAATGGCCCTGGCTAACGTGTACCTGCAGCAGGGAAAGTTTGCAGATGCAGCAACCTACGCCAGGATTGTGGTGAACTCACCTCATAGTCTTACCCCGAACGATGACCTGGCTATGAGCAGCGCTTACAATAAATTGCGGAAAACAGATGACCTTCCGGAGGTTATTTATGCTTATGAGTATGATGGCACTATCAGCAACAGCAGCTGGTGGCCTACTTATGCGTTTAGTTCTTCTGCCACCTCTGTGTTCACCACCTACTCGATTTTTGAAAGAGTATACGGGCCTACCAATCGCTTCCTGAATGTGTATACTGCTGACGATCTGCGCATTCAGGCCAACCAGTTCTTTCATTGGGAATATACTAATCCAAATAATGGGAGGAAATGGACTTCTGACGTCGCCGGGGTGTGGTATTTCTACGACGAGGATGCCTTGTTAAACAGCGGAAGAGGTACCAAAGACTGGAATTTTTACCGCTACGCAGAAGCACTTCTGATCGCTGCCGAAGCCACCGTCAGATCTGCCGGTTCTGTAACTTCTGAGGCTGCCGGTTATCTGGCACAGATCAAAGCCCGTGCTAACACCAGCGGGAAAACGATAGCTCAATTTACAACGGAGCTTCAGGGGATGACCGCAAATGCCTTCGTTGAAGAGGTATGGACGGAGCGTCTCCGCGAACTGCCGCTGGAATTCAAGATGTGGGATGACTGCCTCCGTACCGGTAAATTCCCGGTGATCTCTGCTACCGTCAAAGGCTCCGTAACCTATCAAAACTTAATTGGAGCTACTAATGGTTCTGGTGCTGTATTTAAGGAAACGGATCTTGTATGGCCGGTATCTTTAGATGAATTACAGCGCAACCCGTCTTTAACTCAAAATAACGGATATCAATAAGAAGACGGCGATTATTCATTAATACCGGGAAAGCCGTCTCACAACTGAAGTGTGAGGCGGCTTCTTTTAACCAGGCTTTCAACTCTATCTAATTACGGTCATAAAAATGTCATGAAGTTTCGTTTGTCTATACAAAACTCTCATTCGTCATTTTTTGAGCAGATCAATTACTCTTATCACTACATTATCACCGAAATGCTGTTGCAGCAGAAAATGCAAAAATTGGATAGAGCCTTTCCGGTTTGCGTTGAATACATGAGAATTTAAACTGTTCAATTCTTGTCGCTGACAGCCGGGTGTTTAAATGACAACAAATTTAACAGAGGAAGAAGCTCTTGCTTTCTTAAGAAGTCATCAACCGATGCCGGTTGATGAATACCTGTCTTCAGACCTGGCAGGCGTATACGATGAGGTCAGATGTTTTTTTATTGCTAATAAGAATAAAAACTGTGTACCCCTGTTTTTAAATTCCTTTGGATCCATTAACGGATCAGGTATTTATCAGTTAGTTGAAGAGGTGATTTTGCAATTTCCGCCGGAAGATGTGATCCCTCACTTAAAACAAGCATTACTAAGCAATGAATATAGCGTTCGTTACTGGAGCGTTCTGATAGCCGCGCATTACCCTTCAGCCGAGCTGTTGCCATTGTTTAAATATCTATTGGAGAACGAGGACTTTGACATTAAATACCTCGTTCTTTCAGCGCTAGTTCAGTTTCCGGTCGAAGAGTCAAAATCTTTGCTGGAAGAATTTTTGGAGAACGAGGCCGGTAAGGAGCTGAGGAGCATTGCAAAATGCGTATTATCCGCCGGAATGCAAAACTTCGTCTATCCGCCAAAGAAGTACATCCATTGAAAGATTTGATTATTTTAGTACTATGAAAATCACCGACGAAATCAAAAAAGCTGTTTGATGATGAACAATATCTTTGACGTCAGCCTGAAGACTATAGGTTTAATGCCAGTCAGTAACGATAGCCTTGAGATGATAAATTCTGACACCTATAAGTCGTATATTAAGATTATGTATCTGCCAAAAGGGTGTAAGATAAAAGTAGACTTCAGCGTTTACCATACAGAAGGGCCGGCTCTCTTCTTCGTCAGTCCAAACCAGGTGCTTCGCATTGAAAACCTATGTGCCGAATCCGGCTCTTTTATATTCTATAATCGTGATTTTTATTGCATCCAGATTCACGACGAAGAAGTGGCCTGCGACGGTTTATTGTATAATAACATCCACAATATGCCCATGACTGCTGTACCTGAGCAGGAGGCGGCTTTCATCAACTATCTTTTTACACAAATCGAAAGCGAATTTAAACTGAAAGACTCGTCACAGGAAGAAATGCTTCGCACTTATCTGAAGCAGTTGCTCATTAAATCCACGAGGCTTTGGAAACAGCAGCACCTGGACGGTGTACTTGCTGACCAGAATAATGACCCCGAGTCCTTCCGCCGGTTTACGCAATTAGTTGAGGCATATTATAAACAAAAGCATACCGTTGCCGATTATGCTGATCTGATGCTGGTTGCCCCTAAAACGCTTACGCACAAATTTAAGCGGATGAATCTGCCGCAGCCAAATGAAGTCATCAAAAACCGGATTATTCTGGAAGCTAAGCGGCTTTTGGTACATACAGCCATGACGGCCAAGGAAATCGCCTACGAGTTGGGTTATGATGACCCTGCTTATTTCAGCCGTTTATTTTTCATTAAGACAGGTGACTCTCCGTCAGGGTTCCGGACTAAATACCTGGTTTAGGAAACGATAGGTTAACTGATTTTATCTCATACCTGGCGCAACTTTCTGAAGCCGGGAAAAATATGCAAGACACTCCTCCTTTTGTCCATTCTCCGGGCATGTGGTTTTGCTCACCTTTGTATTGTTAATCCAATAGTAATACAAACAGATCATAATCCAAACACTAAAACAATGAAAACAATCATCTCAACAATCAGTCTGCTAATCGCGTTGTCATTAAACCAGTTAATCTTTGCCCAGGTAAAAAGAACTCCCGCCTCAGCCGGAAGGGCCGAATATATTGAGGTTGAAAAGAATGTAAAACTTCATGTTATAGACCTCGGTGAAGGGCAGCCCATTGTGCTTATTCACGGCTGGCCGCTCAATAACGCTATGTATGAGTACCAGTACCAATACCTGGTTCAAAAAGGCTTTAGGGTAATAGGCATATCGTTAAGAGGTTTCGGGAAATCCGACAGACCTTATGGTAAGTATGACTTTGATGTTTTCTCGGATGACATCAAAGTGGTCCTGGAGAAACTGGGAATAGAGAATGCAGTGTTGGGTGGTTTTTCGATGGGTGGGGCAGTAGTTACCCATTACATGGCCAAATATAACGGCGCTCATATCAGTAAGCTTGCATTATTTGCAGCTGCGGCACCATCGTGGAAGCAACGCAAAGATTATCCTTACGGCATCTCAGAAGAGGCTGCAGCCGGGTTGATTCAGACCACCAAAACTAACAGGCAACAACTAATAGAGGATTTTGGCAAGGGCTTCGGCGCTACAGAGACCAGTCTTTCTGCTCCTGCATCAAACTGGCTTGCCAGTATCAACGCCGATGCATCTCCTTACGCTACTACGCAATCTATTACCGCATTACGTGATTTAGACCTGCGCCCGGTACTCGCCAGGATAAAAGTTCCGGTAGCGATATTTCATGGTACGAAAGATAAACTGTGTGATTTTGTTTTCGCCGAACAATTACATAAAGGCATTAAAAACTCTTATATTGTTAAATTTGAGAACAGCGGACACGCTCTGTTTCTGGAAGAGATGGATAAGTTTAACACCGAGCTTGAGAAATTTGCCAGATCGTAAGATTATACTTTTATAGCATAATCCTGAAGGGAATAGACAGACCATTGGTTTGCATCTATTCCCTTCACTGTTTTATTGGCACATCATTTACCTGTTGGTATCGGCACTATATGTGTATATCATAACTCCCACAAATATAATCAATGCTGCTGTTGCATATAAGATCCCCGGGCTGTGGACATAAATGGCAGCTGCAGCCAGCGGAATAAGCACATTGTTCGCCGACTGCAGGCTTTGATTCACACCCTGTAACTTGCCCTGTTCGCTCTCGCTGACTGATTGCGATAGTTTACCATTGTAAGAAGTCTCAAATAAACCTTCCCCGGAAATGATAAACAGGATGGCAAGTATGATCATAACAATAGAATGAATGCCTGTGCTTGCCGCTATTAAGCCCAAGCCAATACAAAGATTAAACAGACCGGTTATTCCTATCCTTTTTTCATTCATACGTCTCAGTAAGCGGGGGAGCAGCAATGCCCGTGTAACTATTTCGCACACCCCAATTGCTGTAAGCAACATTCCAACCGGTTCCGGTCCCCATTCATAAATATCTTTCAGAAAGACAGTAAAATTGAACTGAAAAATACCCATGCCTGCATAGAAAAACAAACCAGGTACAAGCAGTAATCTGACATTCTTCAGAATGAATACATCTTTAAAATGAGAAAAGGTGTTGACGCTTTCTAAAGTCAGTCGTTTGATCCTCTTTTCAGGCGGCAAAGACTCAGGAAGCAGGAAATATACAGCTAATCCGGAGATCAATATGAAGGCCGAAGTAACATAGAAAGGCAGGGATATAGAGATACTTCCCAGCAGCCCACCCAGGGCTGGCCCGCCGATCTTTCCTATCCCCATGGTAGCGCCCATATAGCCAAACCATTTCGTGCGTTCTTTTGACTCAGTACTATCCGATATACAGGCAAGCAAGGTGCTGATATTTCCAGCTGTAAGTCCGTCAATAATACGCCCGAGAAAAAGCATCCATAGAGAACCTCCTGCTGCAAACAGGATATATCCAATGGCAGATCCCGACAAACTGATAATCAGGATACGCTTCCTTCCATATCTGTCACTTAATGCTCCCAGAACCGGTGCGGCAAAAAAGGTACAGCCTGCGTATACGGATAAGAGAGCACTCATGCCTACGACAACCTGGCCGGGACCCAGATATTTGCCTACCAGGAAGGGGAGAAGTGGCAATACTACTGACATTCCAATGGAGTTAAGGGCGATAATTCCGATAATGATCCACAATGAATTTTTATGAGGATTTATTTCGGTTGAATCTCCTGTTGTTTTTTTATACTTGAGTAACATGTTTTATTATTGTTAAGTGATGATGCAAAATTGCCTGTCATTTTTAAAGTAAAATAGTTAGATTAGACTGAAAATTAGTCGTGAAAGACTTTTATGGAGAAGGCCGATCGCACAGTTCCGGGAATTTTATATTCGCTTTCGAATCTGTTAGGGACAGAAATAAACGACCGGAGATTAGAGATACCGGAAGGCTTTGGGACTGGCTATTGTGCCGGATTTGTTTTTAGTGAGCATATCCGGATGCTCATTTCCAACTATGAGCTGAATAAGGATTTAGAGGTAAAGAATCCTGATATGGATACAGCCAGAAGATACCTGTTTTTTAAGTTTCAGAATATCTTCCCTAAAAAAATATCCCCACCAGTGGCGAGCCAGTCAACGGGGACGCCTTCTGTTTTGATAGGAACCAGTCGTGTGAATACCGATGATATCATTGCCATCCATACCAATACGGCTACTATAAATATAGAAGTGGACGCCGCCTATCTTAACAGGCTGTTTGATTCTTTGACAGAATCCACGGTTTTGCATAGCTTATTACAAAACGCACAGCCTCTGCTGTTTGAACAACTGGTTTTTCCTTCTTTACAAAAAATTGCAAACGAAATCCTGACTGAATCGGCCAGCGGGACTTTCAAATTGTTCTTTCTGAGGATTAAAGCAGAGGAACTCGTTTGCCGGTTATTAATGGAACTGGAAAAGCGGCAGGAAAAACAAGTATATTCTTTAAATAGCCTTGATATACAAGTTATTTATCAGGTAAAGGAGCAGATTCTTGAACATCTTGAAATCCCGCCGTCGATCAATACATTAGCCGTTAACGCTGGCATGAGCCCCACTAAGCTTAAACGTTTATTCAGACAGATATTTGGCAACAGTATCTTCAGTTATTATCAGACGTTCAGAATGAAAGAGGCTGCCCGTCTGCTGAAAGAAGAACAGTTATCCGTTTCTGAAGTAGGGTACCAACTGGGCTTTACCAACCTAAGCCACTTTACCAGGGTGTTTCGGGAACATACAGGAATGAAGCCCAAACAATATAGCATGGATCGCTGAGGTAATCTGCAGGATAAACCCGTACCAGGGTATATCCTGCACGGTATTAGCTACAACAATCAGGGTTTTAGCTACAAGCTTTAGAAAACTTGATAAGATCTTTGTAATACAGGAAATCATGAATATCATGATGATTTACAAATGAATATTCAGCTTATTTAATTCGATCGTATTTTATGAAAGTATTTGTAACTGGTGCTACCGGGTTTATCGGTTCGGCCCTTGTTAATGAATTATTGCATGCAGGCCATCAGGTTTTAGGATTGGTTCGCTCGAAAGAAGGTGAAAAGGCTATTAAAGCACTGGGAGCGGAGGCCTGTTTCGGAGATTTGACTGATTTGAACAGCTTGCGCAAAGGAGCAGAGCAGGCTGACGGGCTTGTTCATACAGCTTTTAACCATGATGATTTTACCGTTCTTCAAGAAAGCTGCGAAAATGATCGCCGCATTATTGAAGCTTTCGGCGACGTATTTGCCGGTGACGGGCGGCCCATGGTAATAACTTCTGCTTTGGGATTGTTACCCCGCGGTCGTGTAGTTTACGAGAGCGATCAGGCAGTTGCGGGGCCAAATCCGCGGATCGCAACCGAACAGGCAGCCGACGCAGTGGCAGCACGGGGTGTGAATATATCGGTAGTGCGTCTTGCCCCTACCGTACACGGAGAGGGCGATCACGGTTTTGTCCCGATGCTTATCGGTATCGCACGACAGAAAGGGATTTCTGTTTATCAGGATGAATCTCCAAACTACTGGCCCGCAGTACATCGTCTGGATGCTGCCAGACTTTACCGGCTGGCCTTAGAAAAAGCGGTTACGGCAGGTATCCGATACCATGCGTCAGCCGAGCAGGGGATTGCTTTTCAGGAAATTACCGCTGCCATTGGCCGGGGATTGAATATTCCAGTGACCGGTAAAACTAAAGAAGAAGCAGCACGTCATTTTGGATCTTTCGCTCACTTTGCGGCTATGGATGTACAGGCCTCCAGCGAAGAGACACAGCGGGTATTGGGTTGGCAGCCGGCGGGTCCGGATCTTATCCGGGATATTGAAACGGTTTATTTTAAAAGTTAATCTTATAACACTATATGGTATTGATATCCATATGCTGTCAAATGCATTGCTCCGTGCGTATATTTGTATGAACAGCAAAGATCCAATTCATCTGGGTAACAAGCCGGCAATATGAATAATAATCCAATTCAGCGGGTAAAAACAATCACCGAGTATCACAGGACCCGGGGACTGTCTCAGCCCGCCCATCCGCTGGTCAGTTTGATCGACTACAGAGAAATCAGGCATTCTTCAGAAATCACGGCCGTCAGTTGGGGCTTTGATTTTTATATGATTGCCTTAAAAAAGAACATGGGGGGCAAATTCCGCTATGGTCAGCAGTATTATGATTTTGACGGGGGTACGATGTTTTTTATCGCGCCTGGTCAATTGATCCGGATAGAAATCACTCAGGATGCGCCAGACAGGTCCGGATGGATGTTACTGATCCATCCGGACTTTTTCTGGAATCTCCCTCTCTCCAAAGCTATCAGTAATTATGAGTACTTCGGTTATTCTACGAGGGAAGCTTTGTTTTTATCAGAGCAGGAGGAAGCTGTCATGCTGGATGTTGTGGCGCATATCAGCCGTGAATACAGGGCTAATATTGACCGGTTCAGTCAGCAGATCATCGCGTCGCAGATAGAGGTGTTGCTGAACTATGCCGACCGGTTTTACCACCGGCAGTTTCTGACACGCAGGATTGCGAATCATCAGGTCGTGGATAAGCTGGAAAAACTGCTGGATAATCACTTCAATGGCACTTTGAATCGACAAGGCCTTCCTACGGTAAACTATTTAGCTGAACAGCTAAACCTGTCTCCAGATTATCTGAGTTCATTGTTGAAAATTACCACGGGCTTGAATACACAGCAGCACATTCATGAGAAACTGATTGCAAAGGCCAAAGAAAAACTATCTGTCACCGGTCTTTCAGTCAGCGAGATTGCGTTTGAGTTAGGCTTCGAGCACTCGCAGTCTTTCAGTAAACTGTTCAAAGCGAAAACTAATTTGTCGCCGGTTCAGTTTCGCCAGTCGTTTACTTCTCGTTAACTGAGTTTCCCTTTGGTGATCTATTGCTTAATGAAATTTTATCCTCTCCGCCGCTCCAGTAAGATCATCATCATCAATCCAAGCAGGATGCGCTCGCCGTCGCGCGAATCTATGTCAGCCAGTTTGTCCACTCTGAATTTTCTTCCGAAGAATGATGATTCTTTTGATAAGCACGCAATAGCTGCTCCATGAGCATTTGTAACGGCATATCTGGGATGAAACAAGTAACCGGTAAACAACCCGACCAGGGGAACTTCGGACAGCAGGGAATCGAAAACTTTCGCCCAGGGGTTTTCTTCACGGATATTAAAATCAAGATTTTTTCCTGAGTCGAAGATCTGGTAGCTCGCCTTCCAGATGGATTTCATCCCCTTACGGCCTACGCTGCCGATCATTGCACCTTTGCTATCAGAAAAGGCATAGTTCGCATTGAAATCTATCCAGCGATCCGCTTTGATCTGATAAAGCAGCTCCGTCTTGCTCTCATCGGAATAGATCATGATGGCTTCTTTGAGTTTGAACATCTTCTGCCGCACATAAGCGATTGTCCGGCCGGAAGCATCCTTTGCAATAAAATCATTGGCAAAGGTTCCTATCCTGAACTGAAAGGAGATAGGGAATTCAAGCTTTGTTAGTTCAATACGGGAAGTATTTTGCTGATGTAAGATTTGGTTTTCTTCAGTCATTCTCTGTTTTTTTGCGCCAAATATAGTATTAATTCATTCCTGAAGAGAAACAGAATAATCGCTCACAACGTCTTTGTTCTATTACCTGCTATAACTCCTTTGATACAAGCTATCCATTCGGGTATGTAAAATCAATAGAAGGGAATACGGCAAGAATAAGAGTGGGAGTCAGGAACCCTGTAATAGACAGAGATAGGAAGTTAGAAACTGACTGATTCGATTACATATACTTTGCAATTGAGTTGCACACTACCAGATGATAACTTTGTCTTATCTGTTTAGCTTAAAACCAGACTGGGCTCATTGAATAATAAGTGGATTATTGTATAATTGCAAAAAATGAGAATAATTTCGCTGATTTGTAGTCTTATTGTTTTTATCCAGGTAGTAATACCATGTGGAGACAAAGCTCCGTCAGCGTCTTATTCCCATATATCTGCTTCGGAGGCGTCGCACTCAGAAGACGAGCCACACAAGGCGGCAGACCAATGCAGCCCGTTTTGCCAATGCCATTGCTGTGCAACACCGGTAATCATGTATCCACCGGCAGGTCTGGTAGTCAAACTGGCAAATTTTCCCCGTGTATACAAGAAGTATATCTCATCCGAATATCTCGGAATTTCCATTTCGATCTGGCAGCCGCCTAAGCTTAAGGCCTGATCTTTAATAGTGTCAGCCCGTCTGGCGATGCTATTTCCCTTCTAATTCATTGATGCTTTTGGGGTATGTTCTCCCAAAAAGGACGTCCCGTAAAGCACATGTATCATGCGTTCAGCAAAACCAGTATCTACTCCAGGAGACCTGTGACTCCGGTCATTCCGGACGGGTTAATGACAAGGTTGATGTAGTAGTCCTGAGTATACTGATTGTAGCAGCTGTTTTTGGAGTGCTTCAGCATCCAATTCCACATTTCAAGTAAAGCAATATGCTAAATAAAATCATTAAATTTTCCATAGATAACAAGTTGATTATCGGCCTGTTTACTGTTGGCCTGATCGTATGGGGGATTTACTCCCTGCGAAAACTGCCGATAGACGCAGTCCCTGATATTACCAACAATCAGGTACAGGTAATTACATTATCTCCGTCTCTCGCCGCCCAGGAAGTGGAGCGGCTCATTTCATTCCCTGTCGAACAGGTGATGTCCACCATTCCGAAAATCGAACAGGTTCGTTCTATATCCAGGTTCGGACTTTCTGTTGTCACGATCGTTTTCGAAGATAACGCAGATATTTACTGGGCCCGGCAGCAGGTGAATGAGAAGCTTGCGGAGGCTAAAAACAATATTCCGGAAGATCTGGGCAATCCTGAGATATCTCCGATATCGACAGGGCTGGGTGAAATCTACCAGTATGTAGTACACGCAAAACCCGGTTATGAGGAAAAATATGGCGCACGTGAACTACGGAGTATACAGGACTGGATTGTAAGAAGGCAGTTGCTGGGTACCCGCGGTGTTGCCGAGGTAAACAGTTTCGGCGGACTTTTGAAGCAATATGAGATCAGCCTCGATCCCGATAAATTGCGCAGCTACGACCTTAGTATTACCGATGTATTCAACGCACTCCAAAGCAACAACCGCAATGCAGGTGGTGCTTATATCGATAAAAAGCCAAATGCTTATTTTATCCGTACCGAAGGGCTGGTTGGAAATTTAGATGATATCGGTAAGATCGTTATTAAAACCGGTGCTGCCGGCACTCCGGTACTGATCCGGGATGTTGCTGTTGTCACCATCGGCAGCTCTATCCGGTATGGAGCGCTGACAAGGGCCACCAGGGAGAGTGATGGTGAAGCAGTAGGGGGCATCGTGATGATGCTCAAGGGAGCTAATGCCAACCAGGTAGTGAAGGAAGTCAAGTCCCGGATCTCACGGATAAGCAAGACATTGCCTGAGGGAGTCACGGTAGAGGCTTTTCTCGACAGAAGTGCACTGGTCGATCGTGCCATCGGAACCGTCGCTAAAAATCTGATCGAAGGTGCACTGATCGTAATTTTCGTACTGGTACTTTTCCTGGGCAATCTGCGGGCTGGCCTGGTGGTGGCATCTGTCATTCCGCTGGCGATGTTATTTGCTATCGGGATGATGAATGTGTTTGGCGTCTCCGGTAATCTGATGAGCCTGGGGGCGATAGACTTTGGTTTGATAGTCGATGGTGCCGTGATCATTGTAGAAGCCTCCATGCACCATCTTGGATTGAGAAATGGTGGCAGGCTGACACAGAAGGAGATGGATGAAGAGGTTTATGAATCTGCCGTCAAGATCCGGTCTGCCGCAGCATTTGGGGAAATCATTATCCTGATCGTGTATCTGCCCATCCTGGCCCTTGTGGGGATTGAGGGAAAGATGTTCGGCCCAATGGCGCAAACAGTTTCGTTTGCTATCCTGGGTGCATTTCTGCTTTCTATGACCTATGTGCCAATGATTTCTTCTATTGTTCTAAGTAAGAATACAGAGCATAAAAAGAACTTCTCTGACCGGATGATGAGCTTTCTGCACCGGAAGTATTATCCGTTTATTACCACTGCTCTTAAAAAAAGGGCGCTGGTAACTGTATCTGCCCTGGTTCTGCTTGTTGTAAGTCTCTTCGTCTTCACCCGCATGGGAGGCGAGTTTATTCCTACGCTGGAGGAAGGAGATTTTGCCGTTGAAACACGTCTTCTTACCGGCAGTTCACTGTCGCAAACTGTAGACAAGGTTAATCAGGCTTCGGTGATTCTGGTAAAACAATTTCCAGAAGTAAAAGAAGTTGTAGGTAAGATAGGAGCCGCTGAAATCCCTACCGACCCTATGCCTATGGAGGCCTGCGACCTTACCATTCTTTTGAAGGATAAAAGTGAATGGACATCTGCAAGCTCCAGAGAAGAACTTGCGGAAAAAATGAGCGTAGCCCTGAAGCAGGTACCCGGTGTAAGTTTTGGTTTTTCACAGCCCATCCAGCTGCGTTCCAATGAACTCATTTCGGGTGTCAGGCAGGATATTGGGATTAAAATATTCGGAGACGATCTGGAAAAACTTACAGAGCTGTCACAGAAGGTGGGAAAGATCGTATCTGGCGTGCAGGGAGCGAAAGATCTATACCTGGAGCAGGCTGAAGGCCTTCCTCAGATCGTGGTACATATCAACCGCGACCAGATCGCGCAGTATGGCCTGAGCGTGGAAAGTGTGAACCAGGCAGTTAACGCAGCTTTCGCCGGTCAGTCAGCAGGATTGGTATATGAAGGAGAGCAGCGTTATGACATGGTGGTTCGTCTTTCTCAGCAAAATCGCCGCAGCATAGATGATGTTAAGAATATTTTTATATCCTCCCCCTCGGGAGTGCAGGTTCCCCTCGAGCAGTTGGCTGAGGTCAGTTTTAAGCTTGGACCGAACCAGATCCAGCGTGAAGACACCAAACGCAGGATTATTGTAGGGCTAAACGTTCGAGACAGGGATATTCAGAGTGTTGTAGACGAGATCCAGGGCAAAATTAATAACCAGATCAAACTACCTGCCGGCTACTATGTAACCTACGGGGGCCAGTTTGAGAACCTGAAAGCGGCAACTTCGAGGCTATCAATGGCGGTGCCGGTTGCCCTGGCGCTGATCCTGACGCTGCTTTACTTTACCTTCGGGTCGGTTAAACAGTCACTGTTGATTTTCACCGCAATTCCAATGGCGGCTATCGGAGGTGTTTTCGCGCTCCTTTTACGGGGAATGCCTTTCAGCATTTCGGCGGGCGTTGGATTTATCGCCTTGTTCGGCGTAGCGGTGTTAAACGGAATTGTGCTGATCACCGAATTTAACCGCCTGAAGAAAGAGGGCAAATATTCCATCCGGGAAATCGTACTGAAAGGAACAGAGGTGCGGTTACGGCCTGTGCTGATGACTGCCATGGTGGCTTCCCTGGGCTTTTTGCCGATGGCAATTTCAACGGCGGCAGGTGCTGAAGTTCAAAGGCCGCTTGCTACAGTAGTCATCGGGGGACTGATCACTTCCACCATTCTTACACTCATTGTATTGCCGGTTCTTTACACCTACTTCGAAGGCTGGAAGGGGGGAAAAGCGGGAGGTACAATTGCCACGCTTATTATTGCTGTCCTTTTGTTGTCCCCTGCTCAAATCAAAGCACAGGAGGCGGGCAGAACCCTGACGATGGAACAGGCTGTGGAGCGCGCTTTACAGAACAACCAGACAATCCGGTCTTCTACGCTGGAGATCAATCGCCGCCAGGTACTTAAAGGAACAGCGATGGATTTAGGCAAGACGAATGTAGACCTCCAGTACGGCCAGTTTAACAGCCGCAAGCGGGATAATAGCATCACGATATCACAATCCATTCCCTATCCGGGAGTATTCAGCAGCAGGAGCAAACTAGCTGAAGCAGAAGTTGCAGAGGCTAAAGCCGGATTAGCAGTAAGCCGGAATGAGCTAACGTACCAGGTACGTCAGGCGTATACTCAACTGTCTTACTATCGTGCTCTCCTCTCGTTCTATCAGCAGCAGGACTCAATTTATGCGAGCTTTCAGAAAGCTGCCAGGCTCCGCTATCAAACAGGCGAGTCTAATCTGCTGGAGGCTACAACTGCTGAAACACAGCGCAATGAAATCGGAAACCAACTCGTCAAGAACCAGGCTGATATACGCTCGTGGCAGGCAGAGCTTCGGAGATTGCTGAACACAACAGAAGACATCCTCCCGGCCGGTGGGGAGTTTAAAGCTGAAAGGGATGTACAGGTACTAACGGACAGCGTTGTTTTGAGTAATCCTCTGCTTGTTCAGCAACAGGAATTGGTGAAGATTGCAGATAATGCCATGCGGCTCGAACGTTCGCTTGCTGCACCCGACTTCAGCGTGGGGTATTTCAATCAATCTATTATAGGTACTCAAAGTATCGATGGCCAGGAAGTTTATTTCGGAGCAGGCAAGCGGTTTCAGGGAGTACAGGCAGGCATTGCTATCCCATTATTTTTCAAGCCATTTGCATCCAGGATCCGGGCAGCAAATATTGAGAGGGATATTGCCAGGAGTCAGCTCGGATTGATGCAAACCAATCTGCAGGGCGAATATTCACAGGCATATCAGGAAGTATTGAAAAATTCGCAAAGCATCAGCTATTATGAAAAGAATGCTCTGCCGAACGCTTCCCTGATATTGAAACAGGCCCAGGTCGCTTTCATGAACGGAGAGATTGGCTATGTAGAGTATCTGCAGGCCCTGAGGACCTCCTCAGAGATCCGTTTCGGTTATTTACAGGCTGTCAATCAATACAATCAATCAGTTTACCGGATCAAGTATCTGGCTGGTATATAATGAAAACACAATGAAGAAGAAAATTAATGAACGTTTAACACTTGCAGCTGTATTGATCTTAGTGCTCTTCCTGCAGGCTTGCGGAAACAGGAATACTGCTGACTCCGGGGAGACAGCTGCAGAAGAAAATCATACTGAGAACGAAAATGTCGCTGAAATTACAAAGGCCCAGTATCAATCAATCGGTATTGTGCTGGGCTCCGCTGAAATGAAAGCGATCAGCGGCCAGCTTAAAGTGACAGGTTATATCGACGTGCCGCCTCAGGGCTTGATAAGTATTACCACACAAATGGGAGGGATTGTAAAATCAACCCCCTTGCTGCAGGGAAGCTCTGTCAGAAAAGGACAGGTAATTGCTGTTCTGGAGAACCAGGATTATGTGCAGCTTCAGCAGGATTACCTGGAGAGCAAAAGCCAGCTGTCTCTTACAGAAGCAGAATACCAGCGGCAACAGACCCTCGCTAGCCAGAATGTGAACTCCCAAAAGACATTACAGCAGGCAAAGTCCCAATACCAGATCGCTCAGGCCAGAGAAAGTGCGTTGCGTCAGCGATTGAAACTGATCAATATTCAGGCTTCGTCGCTCACCGCTTCCGGTATTCGCAGCTGGATTAATATTTATTCTCCTGCAACCGGTTATGTGACGAAAGTGAATGTAAATGCAGGAAAGTTTGTCAATCCCAACGATGTGATGTTTGAAATCGTAGATGGATCCGACCTCCATGTTGAATTGAATGTTTTTGAAAAGGATGCGGAACTCGTGAAACCGGGACAGCGCGTTCGGTTTACACTGGCTGGAGAGACGACTGAACGCTATGCCAGGATTCAACTGGCAGGACGTGAAATCAGACCGGATAAGACCATAACTGTACACGCTATTGCCGATGGAGGCAACTCATTCATTCCAAACACTTACCTGAAGGCATTCATTGAAACTGGCGAAATCCGCGCATTAACCCTGCCTCAAAGCGCAGTAACGGATTTTCAGGGTAAGAAATACATTTTTGTAGCAACGGACGCTCCGGAACACGAAAACGGAACACACCGGGATGGTGATGACGATAAAGAAACTGCTGAAAAAGCAGAGCCTTCTGCCGGAGAAGAAAAAATGTTCTACTTCGAGATGGTTGCGGTGACAACCGGGAACGCGGACGGAGAGCTGGTGCAGGTGGATCTTCCCGCAGGCAGAGATTACAAGGGAACAATAGTTTTGAAAGGAACCTACGACCTCTTGTCAAAATTAAAGAACAGTGAAGAACACGAGGGCCATTAGACCCCCGTATTTGTTGATCACTAGAGTTAGGTTTACAAAAGAAAACCTGCGGAGTAAAGATAGATTTGCGCTTTGTCGCAGAATTTAAATGATGTTGAAGGGCATCCTGATAAATAAGCAATTTAAGTATCAAATTACTAAATTGCCTGCCGGCTCTACTGGTGACTTATCGCAGCCCTTAAGTAAAGGTTTGCAATAGTCATTCGTTTCATGAGCAAATGACATCTTAACACGGATATGGACTTTCTAAATAAAACATTAGGGATCTTTCAAAAGGTCCCCTCTGCTCCAACGAACCCGCAGGAAACCCCGGCTCCGGAACGTTTCGATATTCAGGATCTATATTCCGGAGAGGAGGGCTATGCTGAGGAACACACAGGAACAGTACTGGATGAGAAGCTGCGGCAAGCTTACTTTTGGATAAGCAATACCGCCATTATCAGTCCTTTTTACGATATAGAGTACGATGAAGGAGACCCCAGGCAGTTTAGCTTCGGAGATAGCAAGGTACAACTAAGCTTACCTAAAGGGCAAAGTTATTCCAGCTTTGTGCTGGTTCCGCTTTTAAATTTAATAGTAAGAGGCAAATGCCTCATAGTAGGTGGTCCGGGAAGGGGAAAGACAGCAACCTGTGTATTGATGGGTTTGCTGGCCGGATATACAAAAACTGATGTAATGCGTGCTATTCAGCATGGTCAGCCGCAAATGACAATAGCAGATCTTTTAGGGCATCCTCTGCCGGCGGACATGGTAAAGGCAGAAAAAACCTCCGACATCCGTATCGCCTGGAGAAAATGGCTGGGCATGAATGTGAAAATCATTGATGAATATAACCGTATTCCCACAAGAACTCAATCGGCTTTACTGACAGTTCTTTCCGACAATTATGCTGAAATATTCGACCAGATCTTTGAATGTCCCCCTTCGGCATGGTATCTTACAGCAAATGATGATGCGGGAGGAGGAACTTACCAGGTAATCGAGGCCTTGAAAGACAGGATTGATATTGTTATCCGGGCTTTTCATTTCAATACACGTTTCATTGACGACCTGCTTAAACGGATAGAACTTAATTTTAAGCCTGAGTCAATGATCCCTGAGGAGATCATCTTTTCGGAGGAGGAATTAAACCAGATCAATAAAGAGCTAAGGGCTATCCGGATTTCCGATGAGTTGCGTAAACGGATTGAATTTTTCTGCCGGCAGTTTGAGTTCTTTGAGCCCGCTTCTGACAGGCTCGAATATATGACGAAGGACACTGTGAAGCTTTCCGCGATGGATTTCAAAACATTGTTCCGGCAGGAGACAGGAAAAGACCAGGTGAAAGATTTGGGCTCTCAAACTCTGAATGGTGTTTCCGTGCGCAAAATCACCACTCTTCTGATCTTCTCCAAAGCGTTGGCCTATTTCCGGGGCAATAAGCAGGTGGAACTGGAAGATATCCGGCAGATCTTACCTTTTGTACTGCATGACACTTTCTCTCCTCATCTGGAATCTCCCTTTTTCGATCAGCCGGGTAATGAAAAGTACCGGGTAGACAAAATTGTCTGGCTCCGGAAGATATTCGATATCTCCTGCCAGGAGTACCTGAGTATGGATCTCGACCGGAATGATCCGATGGATAAGTTTGATGTACACTTTAAACAAGGCCTTGAAAATGTCACGCTGAGGGAGGTTGAACAGCGCCTCCAGGATATTGAAAGACAGTTGTATAAATGGTCGCAGGAGAAAAAACTATATGGATACCGTGCCGACGACATTCTTAAACTGAAATATTACTATCAGCGATACAGTAACTACAAACGCTGGCTGCAATGGAAAAAATAACATTTCCTCCGCTTGTTGAATATCTTAGGGAAAACGCCGCTGAGTATAATCAATTGTATTATCAGCAGGAGTTGAAGTCGGGAAAGATGGATCCCGTTCTGTTATCTAGATGGATTGTCCGGGTGGTAGAACCAATCGTTGCTGCTGCTGCTGAGGTTTCTCCCGAATCTCTTCCTGTTGTGTTTAAGTCTTTTTACGTCAGCTTGTTGTCTTTGCTCACAGGTAACCTTTCTTTAACTTATGAACGGCAGTACGAGGAGGCCTGGTCACTCTGCGGCCTGGTTCCCGGGTTGATTGCAAAGCAACCTCAGAGGATGATCAATGCCCTGAATTCGGCTTTACTCTCTCTGAGGCAGTACCAGCCAGGAAGGGTGGGAGACTGGATCCGATTAATGGGCCAAACCGCGATTTACTGTAAAACTACAGTTGAGTTTTTAAATTGCGGACGGATAACAGCATGGCTGTGCGGGATGTCTCATCTTCGTGAAAAGGCGATTATGATATACCCTGGGCTTGCCGAAGAAATAAAGACTGTCATGAAGAGTGAGAAGCTTCCAGCTTCTCCCGATGATCTTTTAAATCACCCCTGGACTGACGCGGCGAAATTTAAATTTCAAGGAGTGGCAGGTGGTTTTCACGGTTATGGAAATGCATTTACCCGTCCTCCTTTAGTTGCCGGTTTAAATGGCCGGATCGTGGCTTCAGACGGAAATACCTGCTGTGCCCTTTTTGCCGATGCACTGGGAACTGTTTTGATCAGGGATGTTCCGCTAGCGACCGAAAGGGTAACAACTTCCGCCTCAGTTCTGCCTGCAAAGCCATTCACCGAAAAGGATTTGAACATTCGTTTGTGTTTTGACGACATGACATCCTGTGTAACCCTCAATTCAAGCGTTGTTATTACCAGAAGTTCGTCCCATTACTTATTTATTTATAATTATCCTGAGATTAACTGATGACAGCAGAGATTCTTAAGCAGAACTGGCAATCCAAGTGGGATAAGGCCCGCACAACCTGGAGCCCTTTTGTAAAACTTAGGGAGCCTGTTTGGTGCCTTAGTTCATCGGAAGCAAGAAAAGAAGGCCTAACAGGTAGTTTTGCCATGATACGTTTATCTGATCACCGGATCGTGATTGATCTGGAAGAAGTATTAAAGCTTGACGTAGGCGGATGTGCACTGCAGGTACTGGCACATGAAATTGGTCATCATATTTACACTCCCGCCAATCTTCATGATAATGCAATCCTACTGTCGCGCATTCAATGGGGACTGGCGGGTATAGAAAACCGGACTGCTTTTGTGGCCAATATATATTCCGACTTCCTGATCAACGATATGCTTCAGAGGTCCAAAGGCCTGGATATGGCGGTCGTATATCAGAAGGTGAATAAAGGCATCGAATTTTCGAAGCTTTGGACATTGCTGATGCGCACCTATGAGTATTTGTGGAGACTCAGCCGTGGAATGCTGACGGGATCCTCCCATTTTCAAAGTCCATCTATCGACGCCGATGCGTCACTGCTTGCCTCGCTGATAAGAAGCTACTCCCGGAACTGGCTCGATGGAGCCGGTCGTTTTACTGCTTTATTATTCCCCTATATCCTGGAAGATGAAGAATATCAGAAGGCAAGATTGTCTATGTTGATCTATCTGGATGCAGAAGCCGCCGGTTTAAATGGCAGTATAATTGCGGGAATTACAGAAATCGACGATGAAGCCGTCAAGGGAAATGTAGATCCCCGAAGAGAGGCCTTGGGGATCAGGGGTGAAGATAAAATTCCAGCAAATGGTATAGGAATATCAGAACGGGGAGGAACCGGTCCTCAACAGCGATACCTGGAACCTGGTGTTTATATTGACCTTCTCAGAAAAATTAATCCTGTATTGGATGAGCAGGAGCTGTTAAATAATTATTACCGGGAAATTGCACTCCCTCATCTGGTTGATTTTCCGGTAGAGCAAATCAATCCGGTATCCTATAATCTCCCTGAGGGGACAGGTAATTGGGATTTCGGAGATTCCCCTGATGAAATAGACTGGCTGGAATCAGCTGTTCAATCTCCCGAGTTTATTCCGGGATACAGTACTGTTAAGAGAGTTTATGGCCCGGATAATGATAGCTCAAGTGTCTCAAGTCCCCTGAATGTGTATATTGGTGTAGATTGTTCAGGATCCATGGGCAATCCCAGATTTACTTTTTCCTGGCCTGTGCTGGCAGCTGCCATTATCGGGCTCTCGGCTTTAAGAGCCGGGGCAAAAGTGATGGCCTGCCTTTCCGGCGAACCGGGTAGTTTTCTGGAGAGTGAGGGGTATAGTACATCTGAAAAAGAGGTGCTTACTGTTCTTACCTCATATCTTGGAACAGGGTATGCCTATGGAATACCTCGCCTTAAAACGCCTTTCGGGTTTCCGGTGAAAGACAAATCCCATGTTATTGTCGTAACTGATGACGATATTTTCAGTATGCTTTCTGCCGAAACAAAAACAGGGGAAAGTAATTGGGATATCATTGAACAGTCTCTAAAAAACGCCGGTGGGCATGGGACACTGGTTCTGCATTCCCGGCCTGATTGGCACCGTAACGAAGTAAAGCGTTTGGTGCAAATGGGCTGGGAGATTTATTATGTAACTAACGAAAAAGAGTTGCTGGATTTCGCACGTAGCTTTTCAGCTGCCAATTACCATTCAAAGCAGATCAAAAATCAGGGCCATGGTTGATCTTTATTCCCTTTTATCCCACCTTAGGAGCTGTCCTGAAGTGTTTTTTGCTGGAACTTCACAGTTCCAGCATGGGAGTATTCATACTTATGCTTTAGTTGCAGATTGTTTCCGGCTGGTTTCGGGTGATTTACTTTTAGAAGAGAATGCGATCCCTGATAAGGAGATACTGAGTAAGCTGGAGGAGAAGTCGCGTACTGCCATTCAAGTTTCCTGTTGGTTTTTCTCCTATGAGGCTTTTCACAGGCAGCCGGGATTACTTGCAGGTATCACGACTTTTATGTTGAGGAAATTACCTGAACTAGCAGACTATGTTGATACGGGACAGTGGATTGAGGATGAAGACCGTAACGAAGAGTTTGTCCGTGCAGCGTTGGATTGTTGTGGTATTTTGCCGGACGGAGAATCTGAAATTGAAGCAGCAGACCGGCTGGATGCCTTAAGTACCATCAAGCGCCAGCAGGTTTTAAAAGAATCTTCCGATGCTTTTGAGCGAATGGTGGAGATCCGTCGAAAAATGGCTGAGCAGAAAGCACGTGAAGCAGCGAATGTTTATGGAAGAGAATAATAAAGGCCCGCGGATAGGGTTGAGCGATACAGAGAGATTTCCGCTTTTGAATGACATCTCTTTGCTGCATGAGCTGAGACAGGATGAATGGGCTCCTAACTTCAACTTTATGAGTGGCGACCGCATAACCGCTCATCATCTTCAGGAAGTAGAACAGTATGCATTGAACATCAGGGCGGCACGCAGGTTCTGGGATGAAAACCAGCAGCCTGACTGGCTTGAGGAGTATTGGGAATCCTGTACAGCAGAGGTTCCTTTCTATAAATACCGGTCAGGGGAGTTTCGCTCACAGCCATGCATTACCCGGGAGGATATCAGGAGGCAGCCCTGGTTGTTTGTGTCGGAAAAAGCAAAGTTAAATGACCTTCTGGTATATCAAACTTCAGGAACTACCGGAGCTCCTCTGGATGTTCTTTTTGATCCCGTTTCACAGGCGTGTTGGCTCCCTCAAATGCAGAGTATCTTGGACGAGTACGGTGTATTTATCGGAGAGCAGGGACGGAAAGTAGCTATAGCACTTATCTGTTCTCAGGCAACAACCCTAACCTACGCTTCATTATCCACTTACCTGAATGGGGCGGGTATTTTGAAACTGAATCTTAACACTGCAGAATGGAAGGATCCTTCTCACCCTGTCAAATATCTGGAAAAATACAACCCTGAAGTTTTAACGGGCGATCCCTTTGCTTTTATGGCACTTCTAAAACTTAAGCCTGGGATCTCTCCTAAAGCATTGATCTCATCCGCTATGAAATTAAATGATGGGATAAAAGAAAAGCTGGAAGGTTATTTTAATGCTCCGGTTCTTGATGTTTATTCCTTAACTGAATGCCGTAATATTGCAGTTTCCGTCGGTAATAAATACCGGGCTATTCGCCCGGAGCTTTACCTGGAGATATTCCATCCTGAAAAGGATGAACCCTTGCCTTACGGTGAAAGGGGAGAACTGGTGGTTAGCGGAGGAAACAATCCCTTTCTTCCGCTAATAAGATACCGGACCGGAGATTTCTGCTGCCTGAAAATTGAAGACGGAGTACCTTATTTAGAAGACCTGGGAGCACGCAAACTAACAATCTTCTATTCTTTGGAAGGGGCGGTGGTCAACACTATTGACATCTCAAGAAAAATGACCAGCTATCCGCTCTCCGGATTCAGACTGCATCAGTCTGAAAACCTCTCGCTTCAGTTCGAAGGTTGGACAAATGAAGATGTTTGCGGGCAGATCTCATCTGATTTACTGGATATATTCGGCCAGGTTCAAATAAGTATAAAATTGAATAGTGCAGGAAGTGATCTTTCAGAAAAGGTTGTCGCCTATACCAGTGATTTTTCAAGTTTAGGATCCCGATGAGTGTTTTTTTTGATATTGAAAGTATTGCCTTTAACATTTGGAATTATCCGCTTAGCTACGTAGAGTTAATAGGCACTCTTTTCGGGTTGCTATCTGTATTTTATGCATCGAAAGCGAACATCCTAACCTGGCCCTCAGGGGTCATCAACGAGCTTTTTCTGTTCATTCTCTTTTTCCAGGTTCAGCTATATGCCGATATGTTTCTGCAGGTTTACTTTTTTATAGTAACATTATATGGTTGGTTTCACTGGAACTCAAAAACAACAGAAAGCAGAATCACTACTCTGCGCAGGAAGTCTCTTGTTATAACAATATTCCTCATTCTGCTGTTGTCGCTGCCGGCAGGCTTTATGGTGCAAAATCTGCACGTTTATATGCCTCAGCACTTTAAGATGCCAGCCGCATTTCCGTATGTTGATTCCCTGGTTATGGTTGGAAGCATCGCCGCAACCCTGCTCTTGTCGCGCAAAAGGCTGGATAATTGGTATTTCTGGATTGCTATAGACCTGATTTGTGTGGTACTTTATTCCGTTAAAGGAATTTATTTCTTAGCGTTGGAATACCTTGTATTTTTGGGAATGGCAATTTATGGACTCCTGTATTGGAAAAAACAGGTAAGTAATGATTAAAGCATTTGTTTTCGGAAAATTTCTTCCTTTTCACAAAGGGCACGAAGCACTTATTCGTTTCGCCTTGACAAAATGTGATTTTCTTTCTGTATTAGTATGCTGTAGTGATAAGGAAAAGGTGGAGGGTACAATAAGAAAGGCCTGGATTGGAAGTACTTTCAAGGATGTGCCCAATATGGATGTACATATATTGAACTACAAAGAAAGCGAACTGCCGAATACCTCGGAATCCTCAGAGCACGTCTCACAGCTTTGGTCTGTTCGTTTCAAAGAGATCTTTCCTGATTACAGTCTCGTTGTTACCTCTGAGCCTTACGGTGATTACGTTGCGGCGTTTATGAATATCCGGCATATTCTGTTCGACAGGGAAAGAAAGCTTATACCTATCTCGGCGTCGCAGATAAGAACGAATCCATCTGAAAACTGGGAGTTCCTGGCAAAAGCTTCCAGACATTTCTTCGCATTGAAAGTAGTGATACTAGGTACTGAGTCTACCGGCAAATCTACTCTCGCAGAAAGGCTTTCCCTTCACTATCAATGTAATTTGGTTTCAGAAGCAGGAAGGGAGCTTATTCCTGACTCAAAGGAATTTTGTTATGAAGACTTGATCTTAGTTGCAAAAGAACACGCTTGTAGAATAAATAATGCAGCAGGCGGCGATCATCCGCTGATCATCATAGATACCGATATTCATATTATAAGATCTTACTCCAGGTTCGTCTTTCAGAAGGATTTGTATGTGGATGATTCGGTTTTGAAGGACAACAAGGCTCAACTTTATTTATACCTCAGTAATGATGTTCCATTTGTCCAGGACGGAACAAGAATGAATCTTGAAGACCGTAACGGGCTGGATATTTCACACAGAATGATCCTGAAGGAAGCAGGTGTGAAATTTATAGAGATAGGAGGAGGTTGGAATGCAAGGTTTGAACACGCCGTCAGATGCATTGATGGCTTGCTGGCTCGAAATAACTCTGAACTTTATGCTGCTTCAGGCAGTTCTTAAAAGTGAATTTACGCATGACAAAGGATAATATTTATAAAGATTTCCTCCTGGGGGTTGCTACCGGTGATGCTCTGGGGGTTCCGGTAGAATTTAAAGATAGAGAAGATATTGCGCAACGACCGGTAACGGAGATGACTGGAAACGGTACGTATAATTTACCTCCAGGTACCTGGTCTGATGATAGTTCACTGACCTTTTGTCTCGCGGAAGCTCTGATTGAAGGGTTTTCCATGGAAACGATTTCTTCGAAATTCCAAGACTGGGCGTACAATAACTATTGGACCCCATATGGTTCAGTTTTCGATATTGGAATTGCCACGAAGGAGGCAATTAACAGGTTGAAAACAGGTGTACGCCCTGACCTGGCCGGTGGCTTTTATGAAGAGGAAAATGGAAACGGCTCGCTCATGCGAATTCTGCCTCTCCTCATTTACGTGAAGGATAAGCCAATAGAAGAAAGATTTACATTAACAAGAGCAGTATCCTCCGTTACCCATGGGCATATCAGGTCAGTCATCGCTTGTTTTTATTATCTGGAATTTGCAAGGGTATTAAGAGAGAGCAAAGACATGATCAAAACGTATTATTTGCTTCAGGAAACTGTCCCGTCTTATCTTAATTCAATCGGAATTAATAAAGCAGAAATAAATGTCTTTAAGCGTCTTTTCCATGGAGATATTTCTGCCCTGGAAGAGAAAGATATTTTTAGTTCCGGGTATGTACTGCACACTCTTGAGGCAAGTATCTGGTGTTTGCTTACTACCGAAAGCTACTCCGCCGCTGTTCTGAAAGCTGTTAATTTGGGCAGTGATACAGATACAACCGGGGCTGTCACTGGAGGACTCGCAGGAATACTTTACGGTCATGAATCTATTCCGGAAAAATGGATCAGTCAGTTGGCGAGGCTGGATGACATTTTAGATTTGGCCAGGAGGTTGGAGCAAAGGTTTGGGTAATACATTATGGGCAATAGGGGTGTTTTTCCTGAATATTTTATATTCGTTCACTTCATGAGAATGATCATCCGCAAATACAATTTTTAAAAAATGAAAAGAGCTTTATTATCAGTCGCTTTAATATTCTTTACATGTTTGCATGTATCCCGGTCGTATGGACAAAATGTTCGTAAAGCCGGAATAGACAAACACGAAAGATCTGTAAATACCCAATGGAATGGAAAACGCGTAGCATTCCTCGGCGATTCAATGACTGAAAAAAAGACCGGTGATACTTCTTTTGTATATTGGGAATACCTGGCCGCGCTGCTTGGATTGCAGCCTTATGTATATGGTATCAGTGGAAATCAATGGGATGGCATTTATAACCAAGCTGTCAAACTTTCACAGGAACATCCCCGTGACGTTGACGCTATCATTATTTTTGCTGGTACCAATGACTACAACCATGGTGTTCCTTTGGGGGGATTTTATGAGGAAACCACTAAAACAACGAATCATAACGGCAAAGAAGTCACCCGTAAATATCGGGAGCCTGTTATAACATCCACTACTTTCTGTGGCCGTATTAATACCGTGTTATCTTATTTGAAAGAGAAATTTCCCAGGCAGCAGATTGTCGTGATGACTCCCATCCACCGGGGATACGCAAAATTTAATGATAAGAACATTCAGCCTGACGAGAGTTTTGCCAATGCCCAGGGCCTTTATATTAACGACTATGTGCACGCGCTTAAACAGGCATCAGAAAACTGGTCAATCCCTGTCATCGATCTTTTTTCTATATCCGGCCTTTATCCCCTTGCTTCTTCACAATCGGGCTATTTCCGGAACAAGGACACAGATCTTTTGCATCTTAACAAAAGCGGAAATTATCGGCTTGCTAAAGCCATCCAATATCAGTTACTGGCGTTGCCGTCAACATTTGATCAGTAAGTGTTGCCGAAATATTCCGGTATACTCATGCTGCTTTCCACTGTTTTATATTTGTTCCTTAGTCGTTGCTGATATGACATTACTTTTTTACTGAATTCAAGCTGGCGGCTAACAATATATAATGACAAGACTTTGAAGATCAATCAAAACGCGATAGTAATAACCGGTGGCCCGGTTTTAAGTTTAAGTCATTGTATGAAAATCTGTTTACTATCCCCCGGATCTTTTTAATTGACATTTTAAAAGGCTTGGTTATATTTGTGCAAAATCGATTTAGAATCTAACCAGATTTATAGGCCGATACAACGCTTTCGTAGTATACAACGTCATGGATAGTAGAGATATCAAACGCTTAATTGAAGGTGACGAAGCTGCATTCAGAATTGCCTACGAGCAATTCAGCGAACGGGTATACCGCTTGGCTTTCCGCTTTTTAAAAGATAAAGAGCAAAGTGAAGAGATCGTTCAGGAAGTGTTTTTAAACCTTTGGCTGAGCCGGTGCAGACTGGACGAAAACGGCAATATGTGGTTGTATCTTTATGTAATCGCCAAAAGATTGTGTTTGAACGCACTGAGGGAAATTCATAAATCAACCGACTTGTTTAACAGGTTATTGTCTAATATCAAAGAGGCCAGTAATGTAACTGAGGAAGAAATCCTTGCTGCGGACATCGGAAGGCTTGCAGAAGAGATTGTTAGTAAATTACCGAAGCAGCAGCAGCTGATCTTCAGGTTAAGCCGGGCCGAGGGCCTGTCTCATCAGGAGATAGCTGAAAGACTTTCCATTTCACCTAATACTGTTAAAAACCACATGGTGGAAGCCCTGAAAACTTTAAGGGCACACTTAAAGTATACTGATCTAATCTATTTCATCATTCTCATTTTTCGTTAAAAAAATTTGCAACACCACTAGTCCTCCCCGCGCTGTTCTGTGTTCTCCTTATATAAAACCAATTAACGGCTGTTATAAAACCAGGAAAACGTGGATAAAGAAAGGCTCCAAAACTTATTAGAAGAATATTTTAACAATACCATTGGCAATGAGGATTGCGATGAATTGTTGAAGTATATAGAACAGACGGATCCCGGATTATTCTCGGAAATGATCGACAAGCTGGTGCAGGATAATGAAGAGGGGCCGGCTTTCGAAGGCATACAGGCAGAAAAGGTGTATGAAAATATCACATCTGATAAACGTTTTTCCCGGAGGTCACTTAACCTTTATCACAAAAACTGGTTTCGTATTGCTGCTGTTGTGGTCGTGTTCCTGTCGTTTCTTTTCTATTTTGTTAATACCGGAAAAATTGATCTGCATTCAAACGCAAATCCCGAAAGCAAAGATCTGAAGGCGCTTATTGTACCCGGGGGTAACAAGGCTGTGCTGACGCTTTCAAACGGGGAGAAGGTCGCTCTGGATCAGTTAGGAACAGAAGCCCTCACAAAAGAATCGGGCGTTCAGATAAAAAAGACAAGAAAAGGAGAGATTATCTATGATGCACCTCGTATGGGGAGATCAGAAACAGTGGCTTTTAATAAAATAGAAACGCCAAGGGGAGGTGAATATCAGGTGATATTAGCTGACGGCACCCGCGTTTGGCTAAACGCCGCCTCATCTCTTAGCTATCCAACTGCATTTAATGGCAGTAAGAGGGAAGTGCGGTTAACGGGTGAGGCTTATTTTGAAGTAGCCAAAAGCAGGAATAAACCCTTTTTCGTTCAGGTAAATGGAACTACCATCGAAGTTTTAGGCACACATTTCAATATTACTTCTTATTCCGACGAATCAAATCTGACCACCACTCTTTTGGAAGGATCAGTGAATGTTACTAAAAACGGGCACCAGACCTTATTAAAACCGGGACAGCAGGCTGTTGTAACCCGGACATCTGATCACATCAATGTATCATCTGCTGATATTCCTGCTATAATGGCCTGGAAGAACGGCTATTTTCTGTTTCGCGACGAGGATATTAAAAGTATTATGAAGAAGATCTCCCGCTGGTATGATATAGAAGTTGAGTACCGTGGAAATGTAGAGGAACAGAAGTTTGGAGGCACCTTTTACCGTTCGAAAAGCTTTAGCGAACTGCTTCATTACCTGGAAAAACTCGGTTCTCTGCATTTTAAGATTGAAGGAAGGAGGGTTATTGTGACACCATAGATTTACCTCACGACGACTTAATGAATTATCTAAAACCGGGAGCGTTGGCTCCGCCCCCGGATGTCAGCTTTTGAAAGCTGTGCCAGATAATTAATTGATGAAATACGACCAATTAACGACTAATCTAACATTCAAATGTATAAAATTTTTACTGCAAAGATTTGCAATAACGGATACTGCTGTACCAAAAGATTTCTGCTCGTGATGAAACTGACTATTGTTTTGCTGACAGTGACTTTATTACATGCCAGCGCAACTGGCTTAGCTCAGAAGGTGTCTATCAATGTGAAGAATGTTTCCATTGTACAGGTGCTCGAGCAAATACAATCGCAAACCAGTTATAATTTCCTTTATAACTCTAAGGATCTTATCAACACAAAACCAGTGAGTCTGTCTGTTAAGGATATGTCTTTAACGGAGGCTCTCGACCGGTGTTTCAAGAACCAGCCGGTAAATTATTATATCGAAAATACTACCGTTCTGATTGAAAGTAAACGGGTGGAAGCTGTTGCAGAACGGGAACTCAGGAAGGTTATTAAAGGTAAAATAACCGATGAAAAGGGGGAAGCACTTCCCGGAGTTAGTGTAAAGATTAAAGGATCTGCCACCGGAACAGTCTCAGCTAATGACGGCTCTTTTACAATATCGGTTGATAATACCGATGCTATACTGGTATTCACCTTTATAGGTTTTGAGCCCCTGGAAAGAAAGGTGGGCAGCGCCAGCATTATGAGCATTGTTCTTAAGCCTGTTACGACAGGATTGTCAGAGGTGATCGTGGTGGGATACGGAACGCAAAAGAAAGTGGATGTTACTGGTTCAATTGCCTCTGTAAGTGAAGAAGCTATCAAAAGTGTACCGGCAAGTAACCTGATAAGCGCGTTGCAAAGCCAGGCACCAGGCCTGGATATCCAGAAGGCCGGTGGCAACAGCCATCCTGGCGCCACGCCATCCATCGCCATCAGGGGGAAGCGCTCCCTGGATGCGGGTGCAAGCAGCGATGTGCTTTATGTTGTAGACGGTATTCCATACAACAGTACCTACATTAATGATCTTAATCAGGATGATGTAACATCCGTACAAATATTGAAAGACGCATCTGCGACCGCTATTTATGGTTCCAGAGGTGCAAATGGTGTGATTCTTATTACCACAAGAAGAGGAAAAACCGGCGCCCCGGTAATTACCTACAGCGGCTATGGCGGCGCATCAACAGCGCTGGGCCATTATGACGTGATGGATGTAAAAGCCTACGAGACGTACAAAAAATGGGGGAATTATAATGCAAACAACCCGAACACCATCGGCGCGCCTAATCGTTATAGTGGAATTGACGATCCTAAGTTCTATACGGATGGTATAACTTTCCTTCCTGCTGAACTGGCCGGTATGGAAAACGGAACTGCAACAGACTGGCAAAAGCTTATTTTTAAAAACGGGCTTAAAACCAATCATCAGCTTAGTGTTTCAGGCGGAACACCTACTACAAAATATGCCGTATCGGCTGGTTATTATAATGAAGGGGGCTTATTTCCCGGCCTGTCGTTCAAACGCTACAGTTTCAAAGTGAGTGTAGATCAGGAACTGGGTAAGTACGTTAAAGTCGGCGTAAGTTCATTAAACACGATCAGCAAGATCTATGGTGAAGATATTAACCCGGTAGTCCAGGCGCTGATCTCCAGTCCGCTTACCGTTCCGTATGACGATAAAGGAAATCTCATTCCCTTCCCAGGCGGCGGCTCCCTGACGTATAACCCTTTGGCCAACCTGGTGCCCGGGGCAGTAGTTCAAAGACGTTCCCGATATAACACTTTCACAACCTTGTATGCCGAGGCGCAGATTTTACCGCACCTGAAATACCGGTTTAACGGCGGTCTGGAACTTACCCCGGAGACTTTTGGTGAATTCTACGGCAGCGCTACCTTTAAGAACCTCAGCGGTCCCTCTACTGGCAAAAACAAGAATTATGATTATTACGACTACACTCTGGAGAACCTGCTGACTTACGAAAATACCTTTTCTAAAAAACATCACGTAACCGCTACCGGTCTTTTTAGCTTCCAGGAAGATTATAAAGCGAATACAGAATTCTCTTATAACAACATCCTCGCTGATGATATTCAATATTTCAATCCGGCATTAGGTGCTAATCTGAGTGGGAAGGGCGATTATAAAAAATTCGACATTGTTTCATTCATGGGGCGTATTAATTACGACTACATGAGCAAGTATCTGCTGACACTTACCATGCGGTCGGACGGTTCGTCGACGCTTGCTCCAGGCAATAAATATCATTTGTTCCCGTCGGTAGCCCTCGGATGGAATATCGCACAGGAGGATTTTATGAAAAACATTTCATTCTTGTCCAATCTTAAGTTACGTGCCGGTTACGGTTCTGTAGGAAACGCTGCGGTAAGCCCTTACCAGACACTCGGCGGATTGGAACTGCTTAATTACAATTATGGGACCACAAACGTTACAGGTACCTATCCTAATAATGTACCTAATCCACAGTTAGGCTGGGAATATACGTCGACACTGAACCTGGGCCTCGATTTTGGGTTGTTGAATGACCGGATTACCGGATCTGTTGATGTTTACAAACAGAATACCAGCGATCTCATTCTTCCGCAAAACCTACCCATTACCACGGGTTATACCAAGCAATTCCTTGCGAACGTTGGTAAAACACAGAATAAAGGGCTGGAGTTAAGCATTTCTTCAACCAATATCGTGGCGGCTTCCAGAAAAGATTTTGGCTGGACTACTAATTTCAATATCACGTTTAACCGCAATAAGATCGTTGCGCTGCAAAATGGCGTGACTGAAGACGTTGGCAATAATCGCTTCGTAGGGAAGCCTATCAATTCACTTTATAATTACGTCAGGCTCGGCATCTGGCAAAATACGGCAGCCGATTCGGCCCTTGCGAGGGATCTTAAACTTACAATGACCGGAGCCGCGTCTGTCATCGGTACTATAAAGGTAGCCGACCTGAACGGCGATGGTGTCATCAATTCGAACGACCGGACGATTGTTGGTTCGCGTGACCCGAAGTTCCTTGGAGGTTTTACCAACCGCTTCAGTTATTACGGCTTTGACCTGAATGTGGTGTCTACTTATCGGGTAGGAGGCACACAGATTGCCTACTGGCTTCAGCCTGGCAGTAAAGTAAATGCATTGAACGGGAAAGAGAATAATTTAAACATAAATTACTGGACCCCCGATAACCATGAAAATACTTATCCCAAACCCAACTTTAATGTACAGAGTCCGGCCTACGGGGATCTTCTTGGCTACTATAATGCATCCTATTTAAAGATCAAAACCATCAATTTAGGGTATTCGTTGCCGCCCGCTATCGTTAATAAAATAGGAGTGAAATCCCTTCATGTTTACAGTAGTTTCAATGACGCCATAATCCTGTTCTCTAAATTACATGACCGGTTCCCGGGTATAGATCCGGAGTCGGCAGGTACGCTCGGTGTGGATACGCCTCCTACTAAATCGTTATTGTTTGGTTTAAATGTTACATTTTAATTGTTTTTGACATGAGATCTATCATATATAAATATTTCATCCTGGCAGCGATCATTTTCTCTGGATTAGGCTGTAAGAAGCAGTTAATAGAACAACCCCGTTCGGGGCTGACACCCCAGTATTTTCAAACAGCACAGGGTTTTCAATCAGGTCTGGATGCAGCCTATGCAGGCAACCGTGATATATGGGGAAACGAAGGCCTTATGACTATGACTACCCCCGGCACAGACGAGTTTAAGTCAGGCGGCGGTGGAAATAGTGATATGAATATCTATTCCAGCAGTTTCGACGCCAACAACACTTTCGTCCCACGGGTGTGGAATGCTTGTTATACCTATATTAATGACTGTAACGGCGTGATTGATAACGGCGCATTGGTTACCGGCTTGGATCCTGCTATTGTTAAGCAAAAAATTGCTGAGGCTAAATTCCTGCGGGCAAACTACTACTTCTTACTGGTACGTTTCTGGGGGCCAGTGACGCTGAATACCCATTTTATTGCCGAACCGATTACAAGTGCAGAAAGGGCTCCTATTGCCGACGTTTATAATTTCATCATTCAGGACCTGAAAGATGCTATCGACGGATTACCGCCAAGTCCGGTAAAAAATGGCGTGTTGCCCGGAAAAGCGACCGCTGCTGCGGCATCACACTTGCTGGCAAAGGTTTACCTGACACGGGCATACTCATCGGCCAAACAATCTGATGATTTTCTGAATGCTTACAATACCGCCAAAGGCTTAATTGATAATATTGGCACCCTGGGACTCGGCTTGCTGCCCGATTTTGCATCGGTTTATGCAGAGGGTAACGAGGGAAGTAAAGAGATTTTATGGAGTGTTCAGCATACGTCTAACCTAACCTATAACAACAACAGTAATGAGTTGAATTTTTATTACGTTATGGGTTATGAGAACTTTCCCGGGCTTGTACGCTCTATGGCTTATGGTCGCCCCTATGCACGCGTACAATTAACCCGTTGGATGAGCGATACCTGCTTTGCTGACAAAACAAACGACACCCGGTATTACAAAACGTTCCAATCTGTATGGTTATCTAACTCCGCCGATAAGATCCCGAAAGTAAATGGTGTTCCCAAATATGCGCTTGGTGATACCGCAATCTATATGCCTGGAGTCGATGTCTCCGATACTAAAATAAATGCGACCCGCTATTTACTTGTGCCTCCACGTAATTATACCCTGCAATTATTTCCTACCATGCTGAAGTATCAGGACACAAGAAGAGCAGGTATTAATGATCCGTCTGTCAGACCGGTTATCGTATATCGCCTGGCAGAAACCTACCTGCTGGCTGCAGAAGCTGCTGTGAATCTTGGAGATAATGCCAATGCTGCCAAATACATTAATGCCGTACGTGAACGGGCTGCAAATCCAACCGGTAATGTCGCTGCGATGACTATTACTCCGGACAAAGTCTCCCTGGATTATGTTTTGGATGAGCGGTCGCGCGAGTTAGCAGGTGAGCAAACACGCTGGCTCGACCTGGTGAGAACCAATAAGCTGATTGAACGCGTAAAAAAACATAATCCGGATGCAGGTGCTAATATTCAGGAAAAACACCTATTGAGGCCAATACCGCAAACGCAGATAGACAGGGTAATTTCCGGTCCTAAGTATCCTCAGAATACCGGCTACTAAAAGGCCGGAATATAAAGAAACTCGTTAAACGAGTGAATCAACATCAGGCGGGCGCTTTCTGTTAATTTGGTTTAAAACAGAAAGCGCCTTTCTTAATAATAGTTGATTTATATTAAAAACTCTTGTCCTGTTATTAATTTTCCGCTCCAATCGCACGTGAGCACCAAGAGCAAATTGAGATAAATCGACAAAGGAATGAATAGATTATGCAGATGACATTCCGTTTCTTTAAAATCTATTTTCGCTTACAAGCTTAAATAGTACTTATAAGCCGAATTCCTGACATATGATTTCATATTGAAGTAGTTATTGAATTTTTGAAATTGTTGACCTGTATTTTACGTTGATAAACTTAAATTTATTACTGTCATGAAACTTGCTAAAGCGTTAGTGGATATCTTAATCTGGTTACGAGTATTTATATCGCCTTTCCTGGTTTTTCTTGGATTTGGGTTTTTCGTTTGGTTTACGTTAAATAAAACAATAAAGGCTGATATCCTTTGCGCAGTTATAATAGTGATTGGCTTAATAACATCGGTCCTGATAACGAAAAGGATCAAAAAAAGATTTGGGCTGTCACATTTTGTATCCCGCGTAAATGCTTCCCCCGAGCTTGACAATTTAGATTGAGGGGCTGCAACAGAAGGTCAAAATATCAGACTGAGCATGTTTTGAATTTCAAATCAGGCTCTAATTAATAGGAAAATGAAGTATTTTATGAAAGCTTTTTTTATTGTTCTATGTTTTTTCTTTACATCGGTTCAAGGCCAGCAAAGCCATCAAAAGGAGTTACCAGCCTGGGCGCTTGGTCCCTTTACACGGCCAGCTGGTGTTAATCCAATTATTTCACCCGACAGTTCCACTTCGTTTATCTCTCCTATAGATAACAAATCGGTAAACTGGGAAGCCAACGATACTTTCAATCCCGGTGCCGTTGTGAAGAATGGTAAGGCGGTAGTATTATACAGGGCAGAAGACCGCTTCGGTGAGGGGATAGGCAAGCGAACTTCGCGGATTGGATATGCAGAAAGCTCCGACGGCATTCATTTTACCCGCAGGAAAACGCCGGTTTTATACCCGGCAAACGACAGCCAGAAAGACGTGGAGTGGCCGGGAGGCTGTGAAGACCCCAGGGTCGCCGTTACCAGCGATGGAACTTATGTGATCGTATATACGCAGTGGAACAGAAAAAATGCAAGGCTTGCAGTCGCCACTTCCCGTGACCTTGTCAACTGGACCAAGCACGGAGCAATATTTAAAAAAGCTTACGGCGGAAAGTTTTATGATATCTGGTCAAAATCGGCTTCTATCGTAACTAAGGTTGAAAAAGGAAAGCAGGTCATTGCCCGCATTAACGGGAAGTACTGGATGTATTGGGGTGAATCAAATGTCTATCTTGCAACTTCAACCGATTTGGTGAACTGGGAACCCCTGGTGGATGACAAAGGTAACCTGAAGGTGTTGATTGCTCCCCGAAAGGGATATTTCGATAGCAGTTTCACTGAATGCGGGCCTCCCGCCATCGTGACAAAAAATGGTATTCTATTGATATATAACGGTAAAAACGCCCCCGGTAGTAAAGGTGACACAACCCTAAGTGCAGGTATCTACTCGGCTGGCCAGTTGTTGTTTGATATCAAGAATCCGGCGAAGGTCCTCGGCCGGTTGGAAAAACCCTTTTTTAAACCTACTGAAGCCTTTGAGAAAAGAGGACAGTATGCCGCAGGTACCGTGTTTACCCAGGGTCTGGTTTGGTTTAAGCAAAAATGGTTCCTTTATTACGGTTGTGCAGACTCGAGAGTGGCAGTAGCTGTTTTTGACCCTAAAAACTGAAACTGAACCAGTTTGTCACTATAAAGTGGTCATCAATAGTGATTCATTTTTTACGGCCTTGAAATGAAGGTCCTTTATAAGCCCGGGCAGGTTATGCCCGGGCTTTATTTTGCTCTACTTTCTTCATTTACCGGCTCATTTCTGGTAGGCCAGCGCTTGTAGAATTTTAAAGAATATCTGATTGTTTTCAAAGAACCCTCTGAAGAGCTGGGCTCCGGGACCATACGCAAAAACAGGAACAACAATGTTGGTATGGTCGTTTGTACTGAATTCCCCCATGACCATTCCCCTCGCCGGATCAGTGTCCAGTAGGGAAAGTCCCCCGGTTTCATGATCAGCAGTTACTATTACCAGGGTTTCACCATCAATATCAGCAAATTCTAAGGCCTGACCCACTACCCGGTCGAAGTCATGTAGTTCTGTGATGACATAAGGTAAATTATTTGCATGTCCACCATAGTCGATTTGAGCCCCTTCAGCCATAATGAAAAAGCCCGGTTTGTTCTTGTCCAGCAGGTCAATGGTTTTACGTAAGGAGCGGCCAAGCATCTCTCCACGGCCTTCTCTAACCGGCCTGGTTGCGGAGTCGGGCAGCAATACGACTTGTCTGTCAGATTTTTGCGATTCAAATGATTCCAGCGAATGCTGAACAGAATATCCTTTCTCCCTCAAATGGGCCAGAAGACCCGGATTGGCAGATTCGCTGAAACTCCGCTGATTGGACCCGACAAGAATACTCGCCTTACTTTTAAGAAAGTCGGCTGCGATCGCTTTTGACATAGACCGCTCTGCATTATGTGCGTAAAATGCTGCGGGGGTTGCATCCGTAATATCACCGCTGCTGATGATGCCCGATTTTATGCCTCTTCCTGCCAGCGTGTCCGCCAGGTTGGTTAATTTATTTCCCTTCGGATCCACGCCAACTGCCCGGTTATTAGTTTTGTGACCAGTGGCAATCGCCGTTCCGCCGGCCGCAGAATCGGTGTTGCCCGCATCTGCCGAACAGGTAGTGGCGAAACCGATGTTCGTAAAGTTAGAAATATTCAGGCTTCCGTGGTTTGCCATCAGAGCTGCATGAATCTGGGCCAGTCCCATTCCATCCCCGATTAAAAGAATGATGTTCTTCGGCCGTACCTCGGTGGCGTCCCTTTTGTGGGTAACCTGATACGTTTTGTAAGGTTTGGGAAGCTCAAAGTTGAGTTTATCCTTATTCTTATAAAAGTCAAACAAGCGGACCGGAACGTCGGTATTAATCCAGTCGACACCTAGTTTATCCAGTACGAGCCAGGTATTGGGACTGTCCTGAGATGCCCAGAACCTGAATGTTTTACCACGGGAGTGTGCGGCGTCAATTACCCCCCTTAGTTTTTTCTCGTCCTCCGCTACCGGATTCCCTTTACCGTTCCACCTGGTATAGGTATCCAAAGCCTGGCTGATCATGCCAACCCTTTTGAGCTGTTGATCTGTATAGGGTATTTCCGGCCGCCCGTCAATCATGAAAGGTTCCGGAACTTCGTCAAATTTTTCCGGCGGCGGCACTTCTCCGCTCAGTAATAACCGGGCAGCCCCGGGATTCTTACTTTGATCGAACATGATTTTATAACGATCGATCTCCTTTAACAGGGAAGGAAGAACCGTACTATAATGTTGTTTAAGATCTATCACCAATTGAAGACTGTTCTGCTCTTCCGGGTATACTTTGTTTCCGTTCTCTTTGAATTTCTCAAAGAGCAGATCCAGGTACATCTTTGAGAGTGTCCGACTTTTACTGATCTCCGAGCTGTCGTGCGCGACATACAGGATTCCATCCTTCAGGAAGATATCTGCTTCAATAGAACCCATTCTGGCGTTATAGGCAGTAAGAAAGGGTACATCCTGTTTATAGTCATTATGACTGTGTCCATGGTTCGCGTTTAGCCGCTGCTGGGCAATACTGCTTAGCCCCAGCCCGAAGGCCAGGACAAAGCAGGTGATTTTCTTACATCTTACCATCCGGGATTTTGTTTAATGACACCGGCACTATTGTCGATTTCGCGTTTAGGTACAGCCCAAACATCGTGAACAGCAGGATTGAACTCACGGGCGGGCCAGATAACTTTACCCTGGGAATCATGTAAGGGCTTTGCGTAGGCTGCTTGCGCATCCCCCCAGCGTACCAGGTCACGATGACGGTCGGGCCATTCTCCAGCCAGTTCATTACGGCGTTCCCTTTTCAGATCTGTCATTGTCATTCCCGATTTTTCGATGAGCCCGGCGCGTTTGCGGATCAGGTTAAGCTCTTTATCTCCTGCGCCCGCTCCGCTTTGTGCAATAGCGGCTTCTGCCTTGATCAGCAGAACCTCAGCATAACGCATTAAAGGAACATTCAGATCTGTTGTGCCGTTATCACCATTTGGATTTACGTGTGAAGGAATCGGATTGGCATAAGAGAATGGCTCCATATATTTATTAAACTGGTAGTCAGACGTAGCACCTCCGTCCTTCGTAAAGCTGCGCTCTGCACCAAAAAACATAAACTTATCGCCCGGTTTCAGTATCGTTACCTCCCGGCGCTGGTCTCCCGCTTCAAACGAATCATATAATTCTTTCGTTGGAAGATAATACCCCCATCCATTGTAAATGCCCCAGGCTTTATTGGTCAGCATAACGCCGGGTAATTTACTTCCCCAGCCTGTGCCGCCGCCGTTGGGGGTGCACACTACCGACCAGATATACTCTTTCGACCAGTTGTTAGCTGCTTTAAAAACATCCGCAAAAGATGAAAGCAGGGCGTGCTGTCCGGAGTTGATCACCATATCGGCATATTTTGCAGCGTTGGCATAGTCCTTTTTATAAAGATACGCTTTTGACATTAAGGCCCAGGCAGCGGTTTTGTGTCCTTTGCCATAATCCGTTGCTGCCATCTCTGAGAACAGAGGCAGATTATCAGCCGCTTTATTCAGAAGTTCAATGATATAATCATAGTTTTCATTGACGTTTGCCGCGCGTGGCACTGCCACAGCAGGATCTGCATCAGGAGAAACGATCGGGATCCCCGCCTTCTCATTCCCGTAGTTGGATGCCAGCTGAAAGTATACAAGAGCTGAATTATAATAAGCATCGCCGATGATATGTTTCTTCAATGTTTCGTCCATTGGGATCTGCGGAACATTGGTAATAATATCATTAGCACGTTTGATAGTGGCATACCGCATACTCCACTGTGATTCGGTATAGCCGCCACCGATATAATTGCGGTTAAAATTCTTGATATTGTCGCCTTCAGGCTTGTTCCTGCCGGTAACCATATCATCGCTGGCATTTATAAACCAGAACATCCCACGGCCATAAAAGTCTTCCTGGTTGTAGTTTTCATACATCCCCGCCTGGGCTTTTATTGCATCTTCGCGCGTTTTCCAAAAATTCTGTGCCGACGGTGTGCCCTCGGGGATGATGTCGAGCTGATTGCTGCAGGCCGCCAGAAAGGAGCAGGCAGTGAAGATCATATATTTGAATAGTGTTTTCATTTTAGTCGGTTTTAGATTATAGATTTAAGCTTAGTCCTACGAAATAACTTCTCGCCTGCGGGTATCTCCCAACATCAAGCCCGTTATTGTCCATACCGATTTCCGGATCAAAACCCGAGTAATTCGTGAACGTGAACAGGTTGTTTGCAGAGACGTAGACCCGGAGAGTCCTTGCTTTCATTTTGCCGCTCAACGAACCCGGCAATGTATAACCAAGCGTTACATTACGGATCCTTAAGTAAGAACCGTCTTCTACATAAAAGTCAGAAGCGTTAAAATTTCCGTTGTTATCGGATGTGGACAGGATGGGCACTTTGCCGCCCGGGTTTTCCGGTGACCAGGCATCCAGGATTCCCTCGAGTTTATTGTATGAAGGACCGCTTGCACTGTAGGTGGTTCTCTTCACAGCATTAAACAGCTCATTGCCCTGCACCCCCTGGGCGAAGATATTCAGATCGAATCTTTTATAATTTGCGTTGAAACTGAGCCCGTATGAAAAATCAGGATAAGCGTTGCCTGCGTAGTAGCGGTCGTTCAAATCAATAGATCCATTTCCGTCAAGGTCAGCGAACCTGAAATCGCCGGGTTTGGCCTTTGGCTGAATCAGCCCGCCAGCTGAATTTTTATAACTGTCAACTTCTGCCTGGCTCTGGAAGATCCCCTGGGTTTTCAGCACATAGTAGCTATACAAAGGCTGCCCTATGGCAATCGTAAGCGGAGCCAGCTCATTTCTGAAATTGGTTGAAACCGCCATATTCTGCATTCCGGGAGCCAGTTCTATTACCTTATTCTTAAGCTTGGTAAGCGTAGCATTAATAGAGTAGTGGAATGCCGCACCGGGTTTACTGTTGTAGTTCAGTCCCAGTTCAATGCCCCTGTCTCTTACAATTCCGGCATTAATAGTTTGCGAAACAAGACCTGCCGTTCCCGGTAACGGGCGGGTGAAGATCATTTTATTTATTTCCTTTTCGAAGTAATCTGCGGTCATGCTCAATCTCTTAAGCACTCCGATGTCCAAGCCAATATTTGTCTGTTTGGATTCGGCCCAGGTCTGGTTCTTGTTAGGCAGAACAGTTTGAACATATCCGGTTTGCAAAACCGGGTTTTGCCCGAAGTAGCTCTGGGTAGGTTTCAGAAGCGGGTTAACATCCTCTGGATCCAGGCTGGCAAGGTTACCCAATACTCCGTAACTTCCCCTGATCTTCAGTTCATCCAGCCAGTTTAAGTCTGCGAGGAACTGCTCTCTGCCCACAGACCAGCCAGCTGACACCGAATGGTAATAACGGGAACGCTTCCCCCGGAAAAGCATAGACGTTGCGTCGTTTCTGCCAATAAGCGAGAGCATATATTTTTCGCGGAAATTATAATTAGCCCTTAAGAACAGGGAGGATATCGCTGTTGCTTCGTATGAACTCCTGGATGGCTGGATTATGGTTGCGTTATCGAGATAGCGATATTGTTTTGATTCATCATCAAATCCCGCACCTGAGGCATCCAGTCCCCTGTTTTTTGTTTTCTGAAAACTGAAGCCCCCGGTAAAATCGAGCTGATGGGAGTTGATATTCAGCTTATAATTCAGTACCTGCTCGGCCAGAAGATCGTCTACCCGGTCTGTATTCTCTACGAGGCTGTTGCTGAGGACCGGTTTTCCAACCTCGGGGCGTTTTGCAGTAAAGCTCTTGAAGAACGCATCTTTTTTAGTCAGACTTAGGTTCGACCGGAAAGTTAAACCCCTGGCAATATTTAACTTAGCATAGGGGTTCACTGTCAGCACGTTCACCGGGTTGTCAATGTCCATGCGCAGGAGTTCTGCAACCGGATTAATGATATCACCGTAGTCACCCGCATATTGGCCGCCAGGCAAACCAGCGAAAGTTCCGTCAGCATTATAGGGAGTGCCGTTGGTAGGGTAGTAGATGGCGCTTAGCAAAGCTCCCGTGTAGTCACTGCTTGTATTGGCCCCGTTTCCGTTGGTAGAACTATAGGAAAGTTGTTCTCCTACGGTAAGCCAGTTGTTAAGTTTATGCTCAGAATTGATCCTGAAATTATACCGTTGAGTCTTTGTATTCAGCACGATCCCTTCAGCGTTCCGGTAATTGAAACTTATAAAATAGCTGGATTTATCGCTGCCGCCATTCAGGGAGGTGTTGTAATCCTGAAGAAGCCCGTTTCTGAAAACCTCGTCAATCCAGTTTGTCCGTGTGATCTGCCCCTCAGGATAAAGACCCGCATCAAAAGCTGGAAGTATGGTTGTTCCCCCGTTCTTCGCTGCTTCCTTTGCAACAAAAGCTCTCTGTTCGGCATTCAGAGGTTTCACTTTCTTCCATAAGCTCTGCTGCCCCAGCTTCGCATCAAATGAGATCTGCGACTCTCCGTTTTTTCCTTTTTTGGTGGTGATCAGTACAACCCCGCCTGAGGCGCGTGCACCGTAAATAGCTGCTGCCCCATCCTTAAGTACCGAGATATTTTCAATATCATTCGGGTTGAGCTGGGGAGTTCCGGGATAAAGAGAACCGTCAACCACATACAATACACTCTCTCCGGTTATTCCACCCATCCCCCGGATGTTCACTCTTGGCGCAGAAGTGGGGTCTCCGCCTTCATTAGTGACGATTACGCCCGGCGATTTTCCAGCCAGGATCTCTCCCACATTATTTAAAGATCTTGATCCCAGCTTATCCAGAGAAACTGTGCTTACAGCCCCGGTGAGGCTTGCTTTTGTCTGCGATCCGTAACCAACAACTACCACATCCTGAAGCTGGTTGAGTGACAGCTTCAAAACCACTGTAAGAGATGATTGTCCGCCGGTGCTGACCTGTTGCGTTTCGAACCCGATCATGGAGAATGAAAGAACTGCATTTTCATCAGCCTGGATCCTGAAAGCCCCTTTTACATCTGTTAACGTTGCCTTTGTTCCACCTACTACTTTTACTGAAACACCGGGTAAGCCTGCTCCCGAAGAATCCCTGACCACTCCGCTGATGACCCTGTCTTCCCTGGTTTGCACTGTTTTACCAAGCAAAACGTAGTCACCCTTTTCAAGGGTACTAAAGCCAAGCTTATCTAAGGCTGAAAGGAGGGGCTCGTTTTTGAAATCAGTGTCTCCCATTGCATTTCCGGACGGTAAAGCATCAGGATTGTAAACAAATTTTACTCCTGTTTTTATCTCAATTTCCCTGATTACTTCTTCTATCGGCGTTCCCCGCCTGATCTTCATACTGAGGCGGCTTTCTTTTAGGCGCTGTGCCATACCTGCTGATGCAAAGAGTGCATGACCAATGACACATAGTAAAAAGGTGAGCACGTAAGCATGCCTTATCCTGCGTCCCGGCGGTTGTAAAGTTTTTAAAGTTGTTTTCATTTAATGTGTTCTTGATTGTGATGATACTTTTGAATAATGGGATTCATTTATAAATCATTGTTCCGGAGATGTTGCGTTATAGATATGATAAGCAGACTTATCTTTTGATTCCCTGATGCGGAGGTGATGAAGACTGCAAAGCAGATCCAGGATCTCTTTAACGGGCTGCCCGCTGTTAAACCTGGCGGTAGTTCTCAGCTTAGCATTGACCTCAGGTGACAATACGATGCTGACATTATAAATGGAAGAGAGCCGTTGTGCCGTGTTTGCGAGATTGCTTCCTTCAAAATTTATAGCAACTACACGTTTACAGGCTGCCGTGACCGGAAAGATCCTGTTTTCGTCGCTGTTAAAATGGATTCCCTGCCCCCTTGTCAGCGTTGCCAGCAAACGTGGTCCTTTGCTTACTCTGACTTTGCCGGTAGCCACCTTTATGATGAAATTGCCTGAGCTTTGCGGCTGCTCAATATCAAAGCTTGTCCCCAATACCTTAACTTCAATTCCTGAAAGGCACTGGACGATGAAAGGAGTGTTCTTCCGGGGTGAAATATCAAAAAATCCATTTCCCCGCATCAGTTTGATCCTGCGGTGTTCTATGGCGAAGGACTTCGAATAGCTTATAAGGGCACCCGGTTTTAACACAATAACAGACCCATCCGCCAGGCGAACTGTCGAATCCTTGGGTGAGGTGTTTTCTATGGTTACCAGGCTCTGGCTTTTTCCAGGCAAGCCTGCGTAATATAAAATGAAGGCAATGGCAGAGCATACCAGTACCACCGCCGCCGCTCGGATCATGGTCTTAAGCTGAAATACTCCCTTTGGCGGATTTTCAAGCTTGTTCAGCTTCTGGCTTATCCGGGAGGCAATAGCCTGCTTCTGATCCTCAGAAAGCGGCTTATAATCAAATGTCAGCTGCTCATACCAGCGGTCAACAAGATCGGCATCCTCCGGCTTCAACTTTCCTGCCAGATAGCGGGAGAACATGCGTTTTAACTTCTCTGCGTTCATTCACAGACAGGTCAATTCAAAAACCGGATCGTACTATCCAAAGACGTTAAGCGTTTATTAAATTTAGGTTAAGTGGTAAGGAGCGGTAAAGGTGCCGTAACATTATCAGAGCATTAGTGAGTTTGTCACCACCAGGCAGGAACGCCAAACACGAATATATTCCGTGTCCGGAAATAAATAGAGCCTTGGATATCGGGTGGCCTCAGAGAAAGAAACAGGTTAGGTGAGGAAGCTTTTCTTTTAGAATTTTAAGTGCGGAGCTTGTCTGATTTTTTACTGTCTGAACAGAAATTTTCATTTCTGCAGCAATTTCACGATTCGATTTTCCTTCCTTCCTGCTCTTGGAAAAAATTGCCCGCATCCGATCAGGCAATGCAGATATCGCACATTCAATTTCAGAGCTCAGCTCCCGGTATAGCAATTGTTCATCAGCAGCCCCTTCATATCCCGATTCAAGCAGCATCGAGAACTTTTGCTGATGGGCCTGTATAACCGTGTTCGATTTGTAATAATTAATCACCCTGAATTTGACCGAGCCCAGAAGATAATGCTTCAACTGTCCTGTAAGATTTATCCTGTGCCGGTTCTCCCAAAGGGATACAAAAATATCCTGTGTTATTTCCCCGGCAAGAATTGAATTGCCCGTTTTACTCATTGCCAGGGAAAAGACATCCTCCCAGTATTCCTGAAAGATTGCCTCCATAGTGCCCGGCTCATTTTCCTTTAACGCTAAAAGTAAATCCTTTTCCAATAATACTTCGTTTGCGCCAAAGATATTTTGGTTATATTCCTTCTTTATTAAGAAATCATAAAGTATAAAATATAAAAGTAGCCTCAATCAGGGCTAGCGATTTGTTTTTCTGTCTGTTTTTGCACGGGACTGTTCCGGTTCTTTTCCGGGACAGTTCCGGGACAACAGGCGGGAGGCTACGTGTTTTCTGCGTGTCTTCCGCGAGTCGTGCTCGTGTCGGCCTCGGGTTGGAGTCGCAGCCGACTCGCAGAGGACACGCAGAAAAGTCGCAGAACACTGCTAATCATCCCGATACTTTCCCGGTATTGTCCCGGAAGCGGTCTTATCCTTGTCTTATCCTAGAATGGCTATACACCTTACTGAATAAATCCTGAATTAATTATACACGATGATTTGTTATTCCTGGTTGAATTATACACTGCAATTTGGTAATCCTGT
>NZ_QEAS01000078.1 GCF_003130405.1 Pararcticibacter amylolyticus | reverse complement strand
TTTACTTGTTCGGTGCTGTTTACTTTATGGTGGCGGGTGCTGGTGAGCAGCTCATCGGTGAAGCTGTAGGTGTTGTCGGTTTCATCGTAATTGCCGTCTGAGAGGGTGCCGCCTTTGTAGTGCTGGCTGATGTTTTTGGTGACCCGGCCTTCGTCGTCGTAGTAGTTCACGCTCCACAGCATGTGGGCGGGGTTGTTCAGCACGGCGGTACGGGTGGCCGTCGGCAGGCTGTGGATCATCTCGCTGCCATCCCGGGCGTACCCGGAGGGAAGGCCGGGGATGTTATAGTTGTCGTAGTAGCTGACGGTCAGGGGGGTATTGAGGTTCTGGGGGTAACTGACGATCTGGTAGTCGGCCCCGGGGGTACGGCTGTCGTACTGGGGGGCGGCATAGACGAGGGCTTTCAGGGATGCGGGGTCTATGGCGGTATTGCCATTGTTCCACAGCCCGGTCATGATCACACGGCCCAATCCGTCGTACTTGGTCACCTGCCACTGGTTCTTCTTTCTCTGCCCGGCGTCCTGGCTGGCCACGACCTGGTCGAGCTGATTGTATACCAGGTACTCCCAGCCCTTGCCGGGGATTTTTTTGGCACTCATCCGGTTGCGCTCGTCGTAGCGGTACTGGTAACACAGTGCGTTCTGTTTGTCAGGGCCGGGCATCCCGCTGTCGGCTTCTGATTTGGGGGGAAGGACATAGCACAGGTTGCCGAGATTATCGTACACGTAATAGGTGGACAGGGCCTCGATGCTCTGGTCGGCTTTGCGGTTCCAGGTGCGCTTGAGCACTACCCGGCCTTCTTTGTCTGTAAACTCCTGGAACAGGCCGGCTTTGCCGTCGCCTTCTTTCCAGTTCTCGTCCCGAATCTCGTTGACATAGAGTTGATTCTGTCCGTAGGCATCCTTCTCTTTTAAAATAAAATTCCCAGTAGCGTCGATGCTGACGCCGTATTGTTTAGCCCATCTGCCGTTGCCTTCGGACAGGGAGGCGTCACTGTTGCTGTAGTAGCCCTGGCGCACGGTGTGCCCCTGGCCGATCTGCCAGTCGCTGCCGGGGGCCCCCTGTTCTTCTACGCGGTTGAGCGGGGAGGCTTCAAAGCGGGTCTCGGCAAAGGGGGACGGGATACGGGGGACGCCGGTGGGCAGCTGCGCTTCGCTGCCGGATGGGTTATAGAAGGCCAT
>NZ_QEAS01000077.1 GCF_003130405.1 Pararcticibacter amylolyticus | reverse complement strand
CTTACCCAGTTTTCATCTTTGCTGATGGTGAGGTACAGCTGGCTGGCCTGATAGTTCCCGCTGGTGGTCAGGTTCCTTTGGTGCTGCTGGCCTGCCGTGGTGACGGCTTCTGCCCGGTACAAGCGCACGGCACGGTCTCCGCTGGCGGTATTGGTGCTGTATTCGGTCTTGCCGGTATGGCCTGATCCGCTCACGCCGCTGGTGCTGAGCTGCCATGCTGCGCCGGGGGCGCCTTGTTCTTCTACCCTGTTCAGGGGCGAAGGCTCAAAGCGGGTTTGGGCAAAGGGGTATGGAATGGGGCTCACTCCTGATCCGGGGGACGTGTAGTAAGCGGGCTGACTGGTGAGGGCTGCCGGTTTGTAGGAGCCGGTATTATTGGCATCGGCATATCCCAGGTATTTCTTTGCTTCCCGCCCGAAGACGTCGTATTCGTTGGGGACCACCAGGTCCCTATTCTGTGAAGGGGCTCCTTTATACTGTACGGTCTGAAGGGGCCTGCCCAGGCCATCGAAATACTGGATGGTGGACTGGACATCGTTGGCGCTTCTGTTGATCAGGTTGACCGTGCCGTCGAAGGGCTTTCTGGGTGTCATCGTCAGGATGTAGTTCTGGTCCTGGCTGGGCTGGGGGCCTGCGCTGATCACCGCAAAGGTGATGGTGGTACTGCCGGTACCGCTGCTGCTGCGGGCGGTAATGGTATAAGTGGTAGCCGGGCTGGAGGCTGTTGGGGTCCCGCTGATCGTGCCGGTCTCGGAGTTCAGCGTCAGGCCGGCGGGTAATGCGGGACTAATGGTGAAGGCCGGGGTCACGACGATCTTGCGGATCACGTTGCCGGTGTTGTTGCCGACATAGATATTGCCCTGGCTGTCCTGGCAGATCCCGAAGGGGCCGTTCATGCGTACCTGGTCGCCTGAGCCGTTGACAATGCCTGCTGCGGTGGTCCCTGCAAGAGTGCTGACCACGCCTGAGGGGGTGATCTTCCTCACCATGTTGTTGAGCTGGTCGCAGAGGTACAGGTTGCCGGTATTATCGCACAGGATGGCATTGGGCCAGTTGAAGGAGGCGGCTGTACCGGTGCCATTGGCAAAGGCGGCTGTGCCGCTGCCGGCCAGGGTGCTGACTTGTCCGGAGGCGCTGATCTTGCGGACTCTCTGCCCCTGGCGTTCTACTACGTAGAGGTTGCCGGAGGCATCCAGGGC
>NZ_QEAS01000076.1 GCF_003130405.1 Pararcticibacter amylolyticus | reverse complement strand
TTCGTTATACGTATAGGTGATGGTCTGGGCCCCGTTGTGCAGTTTCTTCTTCCACAGCTGGCCTGTTTCGTTATATTCATTTTCGGACAGCAACACTTCTCCTGCGTTATTGATGTTTTCCCAGGTCTTCGTCTTCCTTCCCATATGGTCGTAGGCGTAGCGGGTCCTGGTGGTAACGCTGCTGCCCGGGCTGGTATGGTAACGGGTAACCGTATCGGGCTCACCGGTGAAGGTATAGGTGGTCAGCACGCTGTCTACTCCATCTCTATAGTTCTGGCTCTTGACCTGCATCACCCGGCCGTCCTCGTCATAGAAGGTGAGGCTGGTCAGCATAGTGGTCGTGCCCAGGACTTTTATCCGGGTGCCGGTCAGTAGGCTGTGGGTCTTCGGGCTCCGGGCTACCGGAAGGGGCCCGAAGGTAGTACTGCCGGGGAAGGTATAACCGTCGTAATAGTTTACCGTGAAGGGTGTGGAACTGGTGGGGAAGCTTTGATTGGTATAGCCTTCACCTGCGGTACCTCCCACATAGTTCTCCCAGTTGAATGCCTGGGCATTCACCGTGGTTTGAAGGCTGGCCCGGGAGACACTGCTGGCATATTCCCCGCTCATCACGACTCTTCCTAGTCCGTCGTATTTGGTAAAGGTCCATTTACCGTTCTGGGCCTGTTTGGGGTCCTGAGTCAGGACTGCCTGGTCAATGGTGTTATACACCGTACTCTCCCATCCGTCTTTGCCGGGGATGCGCTTTTCGATCAGCCGGTTCCTTCCGTCGTAGCGGTACTGGTAGCAGTATTTATTGAGTTTGGTGGCATCTATCCCGCCGTTGTCGGGCTCTGCTCCAGGGGGCAAAACGAAACTGAGATTGCCAAAGTCATCGTAGACGTAGTAGGTGGAATAGGGTGTGCTTTCATCTTTCCAGGTGCGTTTGAGCACTACCTGCCCTTCTTTGTCCTTATATTCTTCGGTGGTACCGGTCTTGCCGCTTGTCCAGTTTTCATCTTTGGTGATGGTCAGGTACAGCTGACTGGCTGCATAGTTCCCGCTGGTGCTCAGTGTCCTTTGGTGCTGCTGGCCTGCGGTGGTGACGGTTTCTGCCCGGTACAGGCGCACAGACCGGTCTCCGCTGGCGGTATTGGTGCTGTATTCGGTCTTGCCGGTATGGCCTGATCCGCTCACGCCGCTGGTGCTGAGCTGCCAGGG
>NZ_QEAS01000075.1 GCF_003130405.1 Pararcticibacter amylolyticus | reverse complement strand
GCCACGACCTGGTCCAGCTGATTGTATACCTGGTACTCCCAGCCTTTGCCGGGGATTTTTTTGGCACTCATCCGGTTACGCTCGTCGTAGCGGTACTGGTAACACAGTGCGTTTTGTTTATCCGGGCCGGGTATTCCGCTGTCGGCTTCTGACTTGGGGGGAAGGACATAACACAGGTTGCCGAAGTCATCATATACATAATAGGTGGACAGGGCCTCGATGCTCTGGTCTGCCTTGCGGTTCAAGATACGCTTTAACACCACACGTCCTTCTTTGTCTTTGAACTCCTGGGTGAGTCCGGCTTTGCCGTCGCCTTCCTTCCAGTTCTCGTCCTTCGTTTCGCTGACATAGAGCTGGTTCACTCCGTAAGCACCTTCATCTTTCAGGCTGCGGTTCCCCGAGGCATCGATGTTCACCCCGTATTGTTTGGCCCAGCGGCCGTTTCCCTCCGACAATGAGGCGTCGCTGTTGCTGTAGTAGCCTAGGCGCACGGTATGCCCCTGGCCGATCTGCCAGTCAGGACCCGGTGCCCCCTGCTCTTCTACCCGGTTCAGCGGGGAGGCCTCAAAACGCGTTTCGGCAAAGGGCGTTGGTATACGGGGCACCCCCGAGGGTAGCTGACTTTCCGTCCCCGACGGGTTATAGAAGGCTGAAATGCCGCTGCCAGCGGTTAAGGCCCCTGCTTTATAGCTCCCGTTGGAGGAGGGGGCCGCATAGGGTAGGTATTTCTTTGCTTCACGACCGAAAGCGTCGTATTCCACCGGGGTTACAATGTCTTTGCCGGCCCCGGGGGAGCCTTTCACCTGGACGGTTTGAAGGGGACGCCCCAGCCCGTCGAAGTACTGCACGCTCATCATGACTTCGCAGGTCTTTTTGGTGGAAAGGTCCGTGCCTGCTGCAAATGGCTCGCGCGGGGTATAGGTTAGGATATAGTTCTGGTCGGCGCTTAATGCTGCCGCCAGCGGAAGGCAGGGCGCCGCCGAAGCGGCCGCGATATAAGCGTGGAAGCTGGACCCGGTGGGGACGTAAAAGCCGGGCAAAAGGGTGATGCTCCGCGTGGCGGTTACGACCGGACGGCTATTGCTGTAGCTGCTCAGGGTGGTGTCCTGTGCTACAGCGGGCAGCACGGTAAAACATACCAGTAAACTGACAAGTGTTTGCAGGTATAACTTCATATATGGTACTTTCATATTTGATTTATCTCCGTTGCTAAAGT
>NZ_QEAS01000074.1 GCF_003130405.1 Pararcticibacter amylolyticus | reverse complement strand
TCCCCTGTTTCCTTTCCGGCCTTTAATGCCTCCCTGATCCTTCTTTTTCCATAGCCTTCCTCTGCTTCTCCTTCAGTGGGGAAAGTAGCCAGGATCGTGCCCGGGTTGAAGTCAAGGCTGTTCACGCTCTCCCATTTGTTTTCTATGTCACTCTGACGCTCAAAGGTCAGCGAACAGGCTAATGTCAGGAAACACCCCGGGGGGATCTCTCTGTCAAATACCAGTTCTGTGGCCTTCTGTCCGGAGCTTCGCAGAAAGCTCACCTCACGGATCCCGACGTATTCATAAAACTCTTCCCGGAAGTTAAAGGCGATCAGCACAAACTTCAGCACGTAGCGGCCTCCTTCGATCTGACGGACCCAGGCACGGATATCTCTCCGGCCGTCTATGTCGGGAACTTTCACGGTTACCTGGCCCTGGGCGTTCCGGTACACTTCCGGTTTTACTTTCAGGATGTCGCTGAAGCGGCTGCGGATATTGAATTCCAGCCCTTCCAGGTAGCTGACGTCGCCATCGTGAATGTCACGGCTGCCTCTTTCTTTGTCGCGGCTGGCAAGGATCGAACGGTAAACGGCTGAATTGCACCGGTTCACCAGTCCGCCGTCGTTCAGTTCCCGGTGCGACACGGAGAGGGCTTCCCGGATTATAGCGGCTGTAGTGCTGGCCAGCCCGAACTCACAGGCGGCTGCCTTGCTGGAAAGGCTCTTCTTTTTGCGGGGGCCGGGTCGTCCCTGTACGACGGTCATCCCACGGTAACGGCGATAAACGACGGTCCCGGCCTTGCCGTAGATCCCGCCATGATTATTCAGTATGGCCATAATTTAAGGAATTCTTATTTTTTTACTTTCTTCTTTTAACTTGTTACATCTAAGCCGTCCGGGCTTTCTGTACAGTCAGTCATTCAGCGATCATTTGATAAGTTCCTCCGCACAACCCCTGGGTAAGGTCGTTCAACGGCTGGCTGTGTACGGGGGTAAATTTGGACATTTTTGATATAAAATACCAGAAAAAACAGAATTTATTTTTCACGTAAAGTCCAGTCGCTCAGGATGGTGATGAACCCCGGGTGAGGTCGTTAAGAGGCCCTCCGGTGTATATTGCTTCTTATCTGAGACCTGCAAGGAACTAATTATCCGCCTATTTCTTAAAAAACGTGGATAAACTGTGGAATAAAGGTGGTTTTTATGTTGCTTGACTGGCCAGAGGGCATCAATAGCACATCTAAGCAAACGGTATACAGCTTATCGGGCTGTACTGCGGGACAAGGTT
>NZ_QEAS01000073.1 GCF_003130405.1 Pararcticibacter amylolyticus | reverse complement strand
TCCACCTTCCAATCACCGGATCATAGAACCTCGCCCCGTAATCATACTGGTTCATCCCCAGCTCCGTCTGCAGCTCCTTCCCGTTGTACTTATATTTATTATCCGGGCTCGGCGTCATCCCGTTATGGTTCATCTCCATCCCGAAGGCATAGTAGTCCGATAGCTGGATGATGCTCCCGTCCTGCTTCACCACGGCACGGGTGTTCCCCAGGTGGTCCTTCAGCATATATTCGTAACTGTAGCCCGCTCCGCTCTTTACCGCCCTCCCTTCTTCTGTCTGGATAAACTCGATCTGACCATCATTCCCGTATTCTATCCCATCGATATAGTCGCGGTTCCCTCCTGCCGCTTCCTTCCTTAGCTTCCTCCCCCCGGCATCGTAAAGATACGTAATTGTCTGGTTACTTCCTGACTGGGTCACCGTCCTGGGAAGGTTCAGTGCATTGTAGCTGATGGTCAGCTGCTTCTTACTGTCCAAGGTCAGGTTCCCGTTCTCATCGTAGGCGTAGCTGGCCGTGCCCGAGGGCTGCCCTTCATTGCTGCCGCTGCCATCCGTCAGGCTGGCCAGGCGGTTGCTCTGGCCGCTTTCTTCGTAGCTGTACTCCAGCAGGTCGATCTTCCCTGTGCCATTGGAGGTCCGCTCCAGGCTGAGGATATTGCCCCCCTTGTCGTAACTCAGCTTCTCGTTAAAGTAGCCGGCCTTGCCGGGTGCCGTGTAGGAGGCCAGTTCCAGCCGGTTCAGCCGGTCATAGCTGTAGTCGTATCCCTGCCTTTCCTGCGTAAAGCCCGTGGTGGCCGGCACTTTTGTCTGCCAGCTTACCCCTGAGATATTGCCGTTATACTGCCTCTTTGCCGCTTCCGCATGGTCGTTGTACTGAAGGGTCATCCCGAATACCCGTTCTGAGGAGGGGCTGCCGGGGTCATTGATCTGTTTGAGCCAGCCCCGCTCGTTGTACTGGTAGGCGATCCTCTGGAGAAAGGTATTGCCGTTGTCTTTTGAGTGCAGCCGCTTTTCTTTGAGCTGGCCGATCTCGTTGTAAACGTTCTGGGCCAGCAGTACCTTGTCCCCACTGCCGATGGTCTCCCAGGTGTTCACCTTGCGGCCCATATGGTCGTATTCATAGCTTGTGGTTATCTTCACCTGTTCGGTGCCGTTTACTTTATGGCTGCGGGTGCTGGTCCACAGTTCATCGGTAAAGCTGTAGGTATTGTCGGTTTCGTCGTAATTGCCTTCCGACAGGGTGCCGCCCTTGTAGTGCTGGACGATGCTCTTGGCCACCCGGCCTTCGTCGTCGTAGTAGTTCACGCTCCACAGCATGTGGGCGGGGTTGTTCAGCACGGCGGTACGGGTGGC
>NZ_QEAS01000072.1 GCF_003130405.1 Pararcticibacter amylolyticus | reverse complement strand
GTTCCCCCGCTTGTCGTAGAACTGGACGCTGAGCAGCCAGATATTGCCCAGGCCTGCCCCGACCGTCCGCTTTTGTATGGCCGTCAGGAGGCCCCGGGTGAGCGGGGTGGCGGCGGCTTCGCCTGCCAGTCCCTGCGACTGGTAACTGTAATCGGCCACGCCGTCCTGGTTGAGGTCGTAGTCGTCGTAATAGCTGTAGGCCAGGGGCTCAATGGAACTGGTGGGGAACACCTGGTTGGTATAATAGCCCGAAGCACCCTGCGAGGAGCGCTCTTCGTACCAGGCGCTGCTGTAATTGAGGGTGTTCACGTAGGCCTGCATAGCTGTGCGGCTGGTGCGCGTGTTGTCGGTATAGATCCCCTGGCTGATGGCCCTCCCTTTATTGTCGTATTTGATGTAGTTCCATTGTCCTGCCGCCCTCAGGCGGGCATCCTGCAGCAGCACCGGGCGGTCCAGGGGATCGTACACGACGTATATAACCCCTGCCCCGGGAACGGTCCGTTCAACGGCCCGCCCCTGTTCATCGTAGCCGTAGCGGAACAGCAGGCCGCTGAGGGCCGCCTGCTGAAGGTCCCGGTTGCCGCTGGCGCGCATGGCCGACATGGCTTTGGGCGGGACGGTATACAGCAGGTTCCCTTCTCCATCGTACACATAAGAGGTCTCCGCCCAGTCCTGCTGGCTGCCGTTCACCGTTTCGTTCAGCCATTGCTTTTTTAACACGGTCAGCCCCCGCACATCGCGGTACTCCTGCACTTTGCCGCCCCCGGCATCGGTGGACTCGGTGACCGACAAGGTCCCGGCCGGGTAATCGGCCTCCGGACTACCTCCGGCGCTCCAGCGTTTTACGCCGTCGGCGGCGGTGTTGTAGCGATAGGACAGTGTGCCGGCGTGTACTCCGGGCTGGTAACCGGCACCGGTGCTTCCTTCCTGGAGCAGCCGCTGAAGGGGGCTGTTCTCGAACACCTGCTGGCTGTAGGGGCTGCTGTCGTCGGCGACTTTGTCACTGCTGCCGTTGCTGTAAAAGGACTGCTGGGCACTCAGGGCGTCTGCCCGGTAATGAAAGCTGTTATCGGCTGCATCTGTATAGGGAAGATACCTGCGGGTCTGCCGCCCCAGGGCATCATAGCTGATCACCTGGACCTGGTTCTTCTGCTGGGGGCTGGCCTGCATGCGGACCACCTGGACATCCCGCCCCAGTCCGTCTTTGTACGTCCAGGTGGTTTGTTTCTGCCCGGCCCCCAGGCCGGAGATCTGGTCTTCGGTCGTGACACCTTCCACCAGGATATCCTCTGTCCGGATATAGTCCCCCACCTGGCCATAAGCTCTGTTATATATTGCCGTTATGATCAACAGCACGGCTAAATAAATCTCTTTTTTCAT
>NZ_QEAS01000071.1 GCF_003130405.1 Pararcticibacter amylolyticus | reverse complement strand
CCATGAGCATCATAACCGCCTATACTAACTGATCCCATGAACGTATTGGTGCCGTTTCCATTGAAGTTAACCGTACCTTCATTTGACATACCTGTTGAATTAACATATGGCTCAATTGAGGTTTTGAAGCTGTGAGATGGCCCGTTCACTTCATTAAACGGGAGGGGATTTTGAGTACCGTCATAAACAGTTGGCGTTGCCGCTGCATTGGTCCGATAATCATAATGAGTAGCACCTCGTAACCAGATAATAATACTACATGAGCTATTATCGCGAGTTGCATCTGTCCATCCAGCGATAAATTTGTTGTCTCCGGGAAGGTAGGGAGCATATTGCCTGATATCTGCATCAATAAATTGGGAGCCATGGCCCCAATTAGTCGTATGGAACCTGAATTTTGCGATCAATGATCCGTGCCAGTCTCCATCTTGATGTACTTGGGGCCGGTTTAGTTCTAATTCACCAGCGATAGAGAAAGGGTCGCCAAAAACAACCGGGTAAAATTTGTCAAAATCGCCACCTACAAATATAGAGCCGGAGTTTTGAGCACTGGCTGTTTTGACAACCAAAGAAAGCGAGAGTAATAATAAGATTAATGTTTTCATGTAATTTCTTTTTTCTGAATTTAAGCCGCTAGTATAATAGGCTTTACTGCGGTTTGAGCGCAGTGGTTGTTTTAATCACATCTGATTGTTTTTGCTGTTGATGAGTTGAAGAATAACGTGTTCCCATGTATTGGCCTTAGGTGTACATCTTCGCGGTGATATTAAGCTAGCATCCAAAGGGGAAGTGCCCCAATAAGAAAGCGTGTTAGTAAAGTGGATAAATGCAAAATGTTTATTAATGCAGATGAAAAAGTATCAAGAAGATATTTAACTGCGGTTTAACCGCAGTATAACTCCCCACTTTAGCACCGGAAATCGAAAAGACAAATGAAAGGACTTCATATGAAGCTATACCGGCAGAAACTTGCCATTTTACTAATGTGTTCGACTGTGCTGTCCGGTGTGGGCCAGGATATCAGTAAGCAGTTATAATTTAAAACCGTAAGAAGAACTGATGCTATCTTTTATCCTTATTGAATTTGTTTGCGTGGAGTTAAATGGAGACCTACCATAGGTACTGATCATTCTTCTTTTAATCATTAATATGAAAAAAATAATAACAATAATCGGTTTTTTAGCGCTATCACCTCTTGTTTGTGTTTTCAGCCAAAGTGTTTTTCCAACGGATGGCAGTAACGTAGGTATCGGGACTACTAATCCGACGACAGGGTTACAGCTGGGTGAACAGGGAAATGCAATATCCGGTAAACAGATTCTCATCCCGGGATTGTATAATTTTGAGCAACTCCGGCTTGGTCAAATCGGAAATGGCAACATGGCTATGGAATTTGTTAACCATACCGGTGTACACACCTCTTATG
>NZ_QEAS01000070.1 GCF_003130405.1 Pararcticibacter amylolyticus | reverse complement strand
TTGCCAATGGTTATGTATCCCTCGCTCGTGCGTGACACGACCGGTTTACCGATCCGCATCGGATCATTGTTGAAACGCGTAGCCGCCTGTTCAAACGTCCGGGCCATGCCCCAGAACCCGCCCCATGAGCCTGTGGCCGAGATGTATTCTGCACCTTCATAGAGAGCATCCGTTTCAGAACCGAAGTAGCTGAACCCTCCGTCCGGTGTCCAGCTTCCCCCGAAGGCCGAGTTCAGCATCATGCTGATCACATCAATGGTACCTCCTCCACTATTCCCTCCTCCATGCGGTGGCAGCGCCTCCAGCTTCTTGTCCCCCAGAGGGTCATTACCCTCTCAAAGTATTCTCCTCCATCTTCTATTTCACCATAAACAGCAAAATTATCGCACAGACGCTATCTTAGGGTGTCCTCCTTCTTTCAAAACGGTCACATAAATAACAACTTTTACTTTAATAGGTTTATTAGAGGGATCTGCTGTCGGAGCTATATAAGATACTATATAATCATTAAGCTTAGCAGAGTCTTTACTAACCTTTAAAGTTTTCAAATGTTCAACGTCTGTCCCTTGGTCGTTCAACAATATATCATGGTCTAGACCAGCTTTCTTAAATTCTATTTTTAATTCTTTTCTTAACTGAAGTGTACAATATATTTGTTGTAATGAGTCCAATTTTTTTACTAAAATCTGAGGAGTTGGAGCAGTTACCCATGCGGTATTATAAGCAGTGTAAAATTCTTTTAGCATTTCAATGGATTGCCTTTCAAAAATATCGTTTTGAGTATTTGCACAACTAGTTTTTCCTAATAATAATGTGCAAATCATAATAAAGAGTACTATCGCTTTCATAACCTTGTTTTTTTATTGTCTACTTTCTTAAAGTGTATTCTTGTTAGATTGATTAAGGTGTTGCCCATCTAAATATTTCGTAACTGGGTTTCCATCTTTCATAACCATATCCAGGCCAATTTCCATTTTCTTTAAAATCTGATATCCATTGATTACCATTGAACATATCAATATGTCCATGAGGGCTTCCATTCGGATACGGTTGAAAGACTCTAATATCACCTTTCTTTGCTGAATATCCATCTGCACTTGTTGTGCTGAATCCCCAGCGAATTAGGTAGGGAGCATATTGCCTGGCGGACCCCGGATGGTTACTGGTGTTAATTCCCCCTGCTTCCAGCGCCATTCTTACCGCAAAAGCACAATGCCCACACGTCTTTCTGTCATATTTGGGAAATGCATGATCATTAAGATAATCAACAGATCTATCAATATCAAAGCTATTATTTGCTAATTCTAAGTTCCCTGATTCCCCCGAACTCGCCCCCACATTATTCTTCTTACTATTCCCCACGAATATCGTCACGGCAAAACCACTGATCCCGGCGATCGTAGTCGGTTTCCCCTGTGCATCATAATAGAGCTTGCCAAT
>NZ_QEAS01000008.1:217081-276233 GCF_003130405.1 Pararcticibacter amylolyticus | reverse complement strand
ATAGTTCAAACAGGATTACCAAATTGCAGTGTATAATTCAACCAGGAATAACAAATCATCGTGTATAATTAATTCAGGATTTATTCAGTAAGGTGTATAGCCATTCTAGGATAAGACAAACGGCGGGATGATTCCGGGACAGTACCGGGATCATTCCGGAAAGTCTGCGACTTTTCTGCGACTCGGCTGCGAGCCGGCTGCAACTCAAACCCGAGGCCGACACGAGCAGGACACGCGGAAGACACGCGGAAAACACGCAGCCTCCCGCCTGTTGCCCCGGAACTGTCCCGGAACCATCCTGGTAAAAAATGCTGATCAGTGAATGAAAAACTAGGATTGTTTCATCCGGAAGATATCCGACTGGCGGTAGTAATCGCGCCGGCCAATGCGATAAGCTTTCAGGGTACCGTTAATTTTGTACGTGTAGATCGTCCGGATGCTCACATTGAGGTACGAGGCGGCCTGGACATTATCGAGCCACACCTCCTCGCGGGGTGGTCTGCGGTTGTCTTTTAATTCAGTTGCAATTTCTGCGAGAAGCCTTACCGCCTGGAAAGCACTTCTTGTCAAACGTAAGATTAACTTCATGATATGGTTAAAAAAATTGAACACATGTCACAAACGGCGCTCCTTCCCCCTGCACCGGGCATAAGCCGCGCACAATCTTTCGGCCGCTGGCTTCAGGGAAGTTTTCCGGTTCACCCCCAGCAGGCTCAGCCGGAGCAGCTTTCCAGCCGTACCACTCCCCCAAAACCCGGTACCGATCACAATATCCCATTTCTTCAGGATTTCTTCCATCTGCACCATGTCGGTATCTTTCGGAAAACGGAGGAATATGGCCGGTCCGAAGCCCGGATACATAACCAGCACTTCCTGCCTGAACCAGGGCTCAAGGTACTTCACCAGTTCCTCCCCGCAAAAAACGATCTCATTTACCCTGCTGAAAGATGTGCCGCTCACAGAGAACCCCTTTAAAATACCATCCACCGACCTGAGATACGAGTCGTCGCACATACTGTTGGAATAGCTGAGATTGCGGAGCGACCGGACCACATTCACCGGCCCGCAGACATACTTCAGGTCATACAGGGCATAGTCCATCTTACTCACGCAGCTCACCAGGATCGAGTTCTTCTGGTCAACAGCAAACAATGGTAAGGGCCGTCCCTGCAGAAATTCATGATCATAATCCACCTCGATCACCGGAAAACGATATTTATCTGCTAAATCCAGCAGCGCAAGGCGGTCATCCATCGACATCTCAGAGCCGGTATAATAGTCTAACCGGGGCTCCACTACCACTGCCGCAACATCATCAAACCGCCCCCTTTTGTGCAGGCGCATGGTAAAAGCCGAATTATCTGCATTTTCAAGCTTTTCTACCTTAAAAGGCGAATTCATGCAAGCCCGATACACAGAAGGGGCAATGGTATGAGGGATCACCAGCCTCTTCTTCTCACCCGTATGAAGCACTGAAAAAAGACTGGTTAAGGCTGTATTTGCTCCCCTGATCACCGAACACTGCCTCTGTTTTATGCTCACTCCACTAAACCTGGCCAGGTTTTCAGCAATCCGGGAAACGACCTTTGCTTCCTGTGCGGCATAGTTTCCCGGAAAAGAGTTGGTGTAAGCCGTGCGGCATTTCGACTTCTTTTTTGCTTCCAGCGAGGGGTCGGGATATGGAACGTCCAGGTCGAAACGGATGATCTTATTTCTTATCTGGCAGGACGGCAGAACATCCAGCGGCTCTACCATGCGCACGGGATAAGACGCTTCTTCCGTTAGTCCCCTTATCTCCTTGCCGGTTTCTATTTGTCTGACATATATCCGTTTCCGTTGATCGGCAGCCACATATCCAGCCGATTGCAATTGCTTGCCTGCCTTTACAATCAAGGTATAGCTCAGGCCTGTAAGCTTCTGCTGCCTCCTGTAGGCAGGCAACTGCTGACCGGGTGTAAGTTGTTTGTTCTTAATCGCCGTGATGATCTTGTTAACCAGTTGCTTCGTCTTTGAAATCCCCTTTTCAAACTCAAAAACAAAATATTGTTCAGGATCGTTCATTTCTTCATTTTGATAAGCGTTTCATCTTTCGGCAGAAAGCGGTTCAATAAACCTTAAAAAAACCGGTGGATGACACTATTCATTTATATTTTCTTCGGATGAAGTTCTTTTCTAGTCAATATTACGACTTGAATTAAAAAAGTATTACTGGTATACTATAAATTCAGGGTCTGGTATGTTTTTTTAGCGGGCCGGCCTGCTTAAATTGCCTGTAGATCATCCACAGATTAAAACCTTTTTTAAGACATAGATTTAACAAAAGAGGATATGCTCAATGAATCAGCTAAACTGACATCGCTTGTTGGCCAGCTTAACGCCCTGAATTCCGGAGACTTGCAGCAACTTACCGGTCTCACGGAAGCTATCACTGCCGAGTGCATACGTCTGAAGGCCGCCGTTTACCAGATTTTCAAGTCAGAACCCAATGAGTCAATAGCGGCATGGGATATCAATAACTTTCATGCAGAGCTTATCAGGCTCAGCAATCTTGTTACTGAAAAGCTTCAGTGGCGGGATGATCACGACATCGTGGAGGTGATGTCACCAGTCGGTGACATCCACCCTCTTGCCTATGCCCTGTATTGCCTTACCGATATGGTCAACTTCAGCGAAAACTGTTTCCGGGGCTTCGTCGGCAGCTGGCAGGCTGTTCCGCACTTTTGCGTGATAAAAATGAGGGCGTTGCTGCGAAGCACGTGGCCTGCCATCGAGCAGGGCCTCCGGAAAAAGAGAATTAGCTTCTGGATGATCCGTGAAATTAGCAGCGGGTTGAACGCCCTGGTGAAGAGGACTTACCCCGCTATCACCTACCGCGACCACGATTATCTCCAGGTGTTCCTTTCGGAACTCGCCCGTCTGGCATCTGATCCGCGTAAAAAGAATTGGGAGCAACGTCTGCTTTATTTTCTGAATCATTATAATTTCAACCACATGGGATTCTTCAATCACTGGACGGCCTCTTTCCGGAAAAGACTGGAAGCGCCGGTTGAGGTGGAAGATAAGATCAGGCTGATTGACAACACGAAACACCTGTTTAGCCATACTAGCGGATTGAAACACCTGGCTTTCGATCCGGGATCAGATACCCTGAATGCCCATATCCTTTTGTTCCTGGATGAACAGCGGATACTGATCTCCGGCAGAAGCACCAGCTCTCCCCGACCGGCTAAACTAAAGATGCGGTTGTCCGCTGACGAACTTAGCCTGGAGTTTCATTATAGATACCGTCAGAACTTGTTTAATTACCAGACCAGAAAAGAGGCGGCTCATGACTTTGCCGCCGTTCACAGCAGCAGCCAAACGGAAGAAATCAGTGCTCACACCATCGGGCGACTGGACAAAAAAAGGCTTTTCTCCTCTGCGGTCAAATATCATCGCATCCTGCTTGCCATAGACAAACAAATAAGGAAGGATTTTGATATTGAGGAGAAGGGATCAGATTAATTTTTCCTATCCACTCTATGGCTAATCCTGACATTCGAAACACCCTTTCTGATATCTTCCAGGGATCTTGGATTATTAGCCCAAATACCGAATAAACCCTCAGGATCGATCCTTTTATCCCCCTTCTTTACCGGAACAGCACTAAAGCTATCTTCAGTGGAAATGACTTTTATAGAATTTATATCAAGTGATTTAAGTAAAGCAGTTAACTTTTCAAAATCATTTTTGCTGTCTACTTCGATAGTTACTTTCATATTGCTTAAAACAAGAGCTATTAGCAAATCTACAGAATAACCCATAATATATCGAAATACCCTTCTTCGTTACGAGGCTTAAAATATTTTTAAAGAAGTGGGGGTCGAAAAACGGTATCCCCGCAAAGCCGTTCGCAGCACGGCACGCCACTTTTCATTTTATTTTGCATCTCATTACCACTTTTCAGGTCCCTTTTTCACTGCTTTTCGCACTTTTCGCAACCCGTCCGCCCCGGCAGTTTTTGACTTTCTTTTGTGTAAAACAAAAGACATATACTATGAAACGCAAAAACACCCGCGAGCGCAGATTCGCAGTATTCTGACTCCAAGTAAAGAAATGTCCTGCAGAGCAGGAACCCAGTTGCGACAGCAGTCAAATCAAGTTCAGTGTAAAAGAAAGTCATACGATCATGTATCACGTACTCATCAATAAAACAAACATATTCAACAACAGGATCAGAGCCCTCTTTACAGGCAAAGTAAAGGACTATACCGTGTTCGTCATCTGTATGCTCTGCCTTGTCCTTTTCGTCATTTCAGCATACGATAAGATTGCTGATCACGAAACGTTCGAAAAAGGGCTGGCAAGAGTTGCTTTCATCGGAAGATATGCCCCGCTGATAGCCTGGACAGTACCCATACTGGAAGCAGGGATTGCTGTATTGCTGATGATACCTCCGGCCAGCAGGCTGGGACTTTATGGGTTTACGGGACTAATGATCGTCTTTACACTGTATATTTTGAGCATGCTGCTGTGGGCAGAACACCTTCCCTGCAACTGCAACCTGCTTCCTCACAAAGATGAGCTGGGGCGGACATTTCCTTTTCAACCTGGGCTTTACAGGGTTGGCCCTGTTTGGCCTGAAGATCAGTAAAAAACATCCATTAATTTAAAGAGAAACATCATGAACAATTTCAGTAAATTTTTATTGGGCCTGTTCCTTGCTGCCTTAACGGTGGGAGGCAGTGCTTTCAGGTATGCAGAAAATGCAAAAGCAGCAAGAGCTGCGGGAGATATTTATGGAAATAAGCCGGATGATAATAGTTATCAGCGTCTTACTGAAGGATACAATCCGGATCTATGCGAAGGAGAAAGCCCGAACCCATGCCGCTATACAGTGACAACCGAGGGTGCAAGCCACGTGACCGCAGCCTCCTACACGGTATCTGAGCTGGAAGCATTTGCCAACATGTCGACCCCATGGGTCATCCGGTCTACCGAAAGAGGACAATATTTCGGCAATTAATACAGAACCCATTACAACAAAAAGAGGTTATCAGCCCGATAACCTCTTTTTGTTGAGCCCTTTATTGCAGCCCTTTTTGCATCAGTTGGATGAATTCCCTGGTCGTTCCTGTACTCGTATCCGGACCGCTTGGCCACGGAGGATTAGCCGAAAAAACCTTCCCGTCTTTTACTATGAACATCTTCGGATAAGCGCCGATCTGCAGCGACTTAATAACCGGGTGGTTTTTCCCTGCCCCACCGGTGTAAAGATTAACTGCTTCCGGCTCGGTGTATTCATGTGTCTGAACACTTCTTTTCCATTGCTCTCTGTCTTTATCAATACTAATGGAAACAAAGCGAACACCCGGATGATCTTTATACGTTTGCCATACTCCTGCCATTGCACGTTTCAAATTCGCACATCCGGGACAGCCCGTATACCAAAAGTCGACGATCAGCAACTTCTCTGACAAATCTGAAAGCCTGACGAGCTTGCCCTGCGTGTCCTCCAGTTCAAATGGAAAAAAATCAGCTCCCACTCTTAACTGCTCTGATATATTTATCAGGACCAATCTGTACCGATCCTGGCCAGCCAGAGATAGGCCTTCTTCCAGAAAGCTGGTAATGGAGGGCCGGGTTTTCCAGTACAAAAAGAACGACGCAAGTAATTTATCTCTGATCACCCCTGAGTAACCACTCTTAATCCTGTTATAAACTGCTGCAATATGCCGGGGTTCAGCGTTCGCCTCCAGTTGCATGCCGTCGAATAAGCGGGTTAGAGTCAGTTCCCGTTCAAAAAGAAAATCTGTATATAAGGGGGCGGCGGCGAGGATACTTTGCGGCAAAACGGGACCTTTAAAGTTGCGGATATCATTATATAGCTCACTGGCAAGGAAAGCACTGTATTCTTCCACACTACCCGTCATCCTGACGCCTGCCAGAAAGCTGTTGTATGCCAGGCCATAAATATTGGCGGTCAGGATGTCCGCCATTTCCCGGCCAATCCTGCTTCTGTAACGATTAATGACCGCCTTTTGCACCTTAATAGCCGAATCAATGCCTTTCTTTTGTTTACTATAGATCGCACTAAACTGACCTGCATTGAACAGGGTGGTACGATCTTTAAGAATGAATTTTGCCTGGTGCAGGTCAGTCTGACAATTTAACCTCGCTGATCCCTTTCCCGTAAAACGGATATCATTTTTCGAAAGAACACATCTCAGGTCGTCCCCGTTCTCCAAGATGTACACGTTATTATTGTCATTTACCCATTTCCGGCCCAACAGATTGTCTTCATACCTGAGGATCATGTACATCCTCCTGGCTAAAAGCGGGATCATCATCGTAAAAGGCTCATTGAAACCCACCTTCAGCTCAATCATTTTACTTTTAAAGTTCGCACTGCCCGACAATATCATGCCATTGAAGGGACATTCAGAAACAATAGCATAAAGCCGGGTTTTCCCGCCGGGCATCTGCTGAATTTCAGGATCGGCAACCCTGCCCTTTAGAGAAATAAAAGGAGTTGCCGCCGATGCATGTGTTACGAAGAACGCGAATGCGGGAAGTACTGTGAGTAATATGCGGTTGATTCTCTTTATACTGATCATAAGATTTTTGATTGATGCGTTAACGCGGGTTCTGAGGGATCCCGCTCCTGGTTATTTCATGGTCCGGGATTGGAAATACGTAGCGGGGATCATTGGGCGGCAGGGTATATCGGGTCCCGTTTAGCTCACGAGTGAGGGTGATGTTGGCGCCCTCCTTATTCAGCCGCTTAAGGTCGGTCCAGCGGAGGCCCCGCCATATCAGCTCTTTTCTACGCTCTTCGAGTATCCGCGCGAGCAATACATCTTCGTTTGCAGTATCAAACGGAACAAAGCTGCTCTTTTTGTACCGTTTGACCAGCAAAGCATTTAGAAAAGAAAGCGATTCAGACAGGTCATGACGACGCACTGCACACTCGGCCTTAATGAGGTATACTTCGCCGGTGGCAAGCCCGGTAAAAGAATACAACGAAGTTGATCCGTTGTACATCATTTTCATCGTATAAGCGCCGCTGTTTTGTCTCCGGAAATAAATCAGGGGACGCAGATCGTCTGCATGGTAAAGCTGCCGCAACGCGGGGCTGATGGTATAATACCTGTTGCCTGGACTCAGATTAATACTGGTGTAGTCGGTAGTAGTCGTTTTCCTGAAGATCAGCTCGTCATTTGTAATGGCAAACGGAGTGGTGCTGGTCTGGCTTACGGTATTGTAGTCAATCAGTTTATTGTAGAGAGACAATGAGCTGTCGGCCTGTAATTCCGCCAGATCATATTTCCGCATACTGAGGTAAACCCGGGCCATCAGCGCATACGAGGCCGTCTTTGAAGGCCTGTTCCGGTTGTTAGCTGATGGAGCAGCGCTTAGTAAAGCGGCCGATTGCTGCAAATCAGAAAGTATCAGGTCGTAAGTACGACGTACTGACGCCCGCGGCTGGATATCCTCAATAGAGGGATTCGTTTTGAGAGGTACACCCGGATCATTATCTGCTGATGCTTCGTCAAATGCTTGTGCAAAATTGCTCACAAGATCATAATAAGCGAAGGCGCGGTGGAACAAAGCCCAGCCTTTAAGGAAGTTAAAGTGATCGCGTTCGTTCTGGGAGGGCGTCATCTTTGCAAGTCCCGCAAGTACGCTGTTCGCGTAAAAGATACATTCATAGGGCGTACTCCAGTCACCCGCGTCTATTTCTCCTCCAAAAATGTCACGGTTCCATATATATGCGTTCCGCTCGGCCGCCCTTCTTGCACTCTGATAAATCTCATAGCTAAGGAATTCGTATTCATCGGCAGAGAGAGTGGGCAATGCCGAGCTTCCCAGGATGTTTGTATTCTCCAGCAGACCCTCGAAATCATCAAGAGTTTCCGGTTGTATAATATTTGTATCCGGCTTAACGTCCAAAAAATCATTACGGCAACCTGAGGCCGCAAGCAACGCAAATACAGAGAGAAAGGTGAATATTCTATTCATAAGATTATCATTAAAAACCAGCTTTTAAACCAAATGCGACCGACAGCGGTGCCGGGTATCCCACACTTACGTCGGGGTCAAGCCCTCTCCTGTTCGCCTTCCAGAGGATTCCCAGGTTCGTGGCATAGCAATAAATATCAAGGGATTTATTGACGGTGTACGATGCCCTGATGTCCTGCAGGCGTATCTGATTGCCTTTTTCGACCAGTACTGAAGAGTACTGATAAAACTCATCGCGGTTACCCGTCGCAGGATATATCCATGCCGGCACATCGGTGAGCAGTTCGTCACCCGGTTTTTGCCACCGTTTATCAAAATCGGGCTGCATATAAGCCCCGGCGTTCAATGCCCCGTACCTGACCGAACTCCTCCGGAAGTAATAACCGTATTTATAGGTGAGAGCAAAGGAAAGCTCTGCCTTTTTATAGGAAAAGGTGTTACGCAAACTACCATATAAGGTAGGGACCGCCGAGCCATAAAAGTTTAGTTGATTATAATCCATCGAGTTACGGATCTGCAGATAGTCGGTACTGATTTCCCCGTTCAACTCTCCCCTGGGCTCCCCTGTTGCATCCAGGCCACGCCACCTGTAAGCAAATACCGATCTTACGGGATATCCTGCGATCGGAGTGATTGGGGTGGTAAGGATCGAAGCATTCGTCAGAGGATCCAGCTTGTACTCCTTTACCCGGTCTTTCGCAATATTGAGAATTCCCGTTGTTGTCCAGCGGAATGCGCCGTTGGTATTCAGGCTGTTCAGTTGCAGATCAAATCCCCTGGTCATGGAATTTGCCGTATTTCCGGTATACGAAACCCTTCCGGTCTGCGGTGCAACCGGGCTGCTGCCGATCAGGTCTATCCCCTTCTTGGAAAAATATTCCACGCTTCCCGACAAGCGCCGGGCCTGGGTTGCAAATTCAAGCGCAAAATTGATATTCCTCACCCGTTCCCACCGGAGATCGTCATTCGGCGGATTGGTAACGGAATAGTAATTACGGTTGAACGTATTCAGCCCGGCAGGCTCAGCCGTAAGATATGCCGACAGACTACGGTCTACATTACCGTTGTATCCATAGGTCGCTCTGAGCTGTAAAAAAGAAAAGAGGTCGGAACTGAGTATGGCCGACTTATGAGCATTCCATGCAAATCCTGCCGACCACAACGGAACTCCCTTCTGGTTAGCCTTTACGCCGAACAGATTCGATTCGTCCTTACGATAACTTCCAGACACGATGTACCTCTCATCATAGGTGTATGAAGCGTTAATATAGTATGAAATATAACGGTCTACCGTGCCGCTTTCCGATGTCCGGCTGGAGATCCTGGAAGTTATGCCCGCGTTATAATAGTAGGGAAACTGGGTAATGGCATCCACCACCTGGCTGGTTGCGGTAGAAGGCTTGTAGGCATACAGCGTGTATGAGTTATAAGCTGTTTTGTCCTCCCTGAGTTCATAGCCAGCCAGGGCCGATACCTCATGCTTACCGGCGATCAGCTTCCTGAAGTCGGCCTGCACCCTGCCGTAGTTCCCCTGGTTTGAAGAAAACGACGGAGTATAAATATCGCCCGTTTCTATCGGCCTGATCACTTCTCCGGTAGCAGCATTGATCCGTGAAAACTTGTTGATCATGTCGCGGGTGTAAAAGGAATTAGCTCCGTAAGACACTTCTCCCCGCAAATTCGAGCTAAAGTATTGGTAACTGGCAGAAGCAGTGAGCGACGGCAGGATCTTGTAAGCCGCTCCAAGGAGGATCCGGTAGTCGTTGGTCTTCGGATTCGACCATGAACTGCCGTTTCGCAATTCCTCCAGAGGACGAAACTTCCAGTCGAGCAGTTTCCCGTTTCCGGCGGTGTCCGTGTACGCTGAGCGGTAATATCCGTTCATGAGAACCGGAAGGGCATTTCCATGCTCGTCAGCGATCTGCTCGTATGGCAAAAACGGGGAATAACCCGCGGCGTTGGTGTTCTTCATTTCACTGCGGGTGTAGGTAATATCCGGAGAAAGAGTAAGTTTCCCGGCGAGAAAAGAATACGAATTGCTTGCCTTCAGGGTGATCCTCGAACTGGAGGCGGCTACCTCATTGGGCAGGTCTTTGTCGTATCCGGCAGAGAAGAAATACGTTTGGGCGGGGCCGCCTCCCCTGATGTTGAAATGATACTGCTGGCGTGTGCTGTTCCGGTAGTAATATTTATCCAGCTGGTCGCGCATGTCGAGGCTGCGCAGTGCATCGATTTCCGCGTTTGCCTGTGCGGCAAAGTCGGGCTGAAGCTTTGCTTTCTGCAGGAGTTCAACCACCGGCGATATCACCATGTAATCTGTATTGAGCGCTGTTGTATACGCTCCTTTTTCATAAAGCGCTTTTTCCAGGTCGATAAACTCGCCGGATGACAACTGCGGCTGGTAATACAGGTCTGGCTTAGCACCTACAGTGAGGTTGCTGTTCAGCTCCACTTTCGTTTTCTCATTCGCTCTCCCCTTCTTTGTGGTGATCACCAGCACCCCGTTTCCGGCACGGACACCCCAGATGGAAGCTGCGGCGGCGTCTTTTAAAAGAGTGACGGTTTCGACGTCGTTGGGGTTGATGGTATTGATATCCCCTTCGAAGGGAAAGTTATCGATCACAACCAGAGGAGCGGTATTGGCAAAGATGGTGCTGCGTCCGCGGATGTTGAAGCCTACCGTTTTGTCGACCAGCAAGCCATTGGTTACTCCGTTGAGGCGGCTGATCAGGTCGGGAGATACAGCCCGGTTCAGTGTCTTGTTATCAATAAAAGTAAAACTTCCTGTTGCCCTTTCTTTGGGGAGCTGCTGGTAGCCGGTGCTCACGACCTGCACTTCGCTGAGCTGGGTATTATCGGGATTGAGCGAAACGGGAAGGAAGGTCTGCCCTGGCTTCAAGCTGGTTTCGAGGGTTTGATAGCCGATGAAGGAAATGACCAGGACGGCACCGGGGGGAATGTTCTGAAAGGAGAAAACGCCGTCTTTGCCGGAGGAGGTGGCCAGTGCGGTGCCTTTCACTTTAATGAGTGCTCCGGGGAGGGCTTCGCCTTTTTCGTCGGTGACTTTTCCTTTGATGGAATGGCCAGTTTGCGCGTAGGTGCTGACGATGGCCATCAGGGAGAAGAGGATGATCATCAGGATGTAAAAACAGAGCAGGTACTGACCGAGAAGTTTTTCGGACGCTGGTTGTTGTATCGGGGCGGGAGTTTCCGCCGAAGGGTTATGATGTTTCTTTTTTTGCTTAAAACAGGACAAAAGAATCCCCTGTACTCGGATTTTGAGCATTTTTGATTAATGATTAAAGGGTTAAGAAAAGACTATGGAGGCCGGGCGGCCTTGTGTATTAAGAGGAAAACGCAGGGATTATCCTGCCGGGCCTCCTTCGTTCTTTTGGGATTCTTCAGCTGCGTTGCTGTGTTTGTAAATGTCTGACAAAAGGCCGTCGAGGGCTTCATAAAAAGAGATGAGGTTGCTGCGTTCTTTGCGGGAGAAGGAGCCGAATTCGCCGGTCACGACGGATCTCATTATTCTCCACAAATACTCTCTGCTATACTCCTCGTCGTAGTTTATCATAAATTCGGAAAACGGTGACATCAGATGTAAACCTCCTTTCCGGCTATTGCGATCAGAGAAAAAGGGTTGTTTCTTGCTTTCATTTTTAATGAGTTAAGGAGAAGTGAAGTTGAGTCAGGATCATCTGTCGAACTTTGATGGATATTCCTCGTGAACACCATCGATCATTTGACCGGGCGTTTCAATAAAAGAAGCAGATTCTCCCGTTCGATAGGCAACAAATCACCTAAGTTTCCGACTACGGCTGACTTCAGCAATGTCCATAACAATTGTTTGCTTTCCTCCTGGGAATGCGAATTAACGAACTGAAAGATCTGCTCCTGAGATTTCTTCATGTAATTACAGATGAATGAAATGATAAAAGATATTGAGGTGAGTTAGAGAGGTTTCAGATGGGATTTTTAGGTTTCCTAGCAAACAGTAAGAGAAATCGATAGAAAACGAGACCTCGCAAATAATCTTGCCTTTCTGATAATAGTGAAGATAAGTGCAACTTGCAACGAATTTTACCCGATGCTACCAGCCAAGAAGGTAAAGTACGAAAGGAAGTAACAGTCCCTTTACCTTTTTTAGTTATGTATACCTGGAGCTTAAATTCTTTTTGCTTGAACTGTTTTTTCATCAACTCGTTTTCTTAACGAGCCGTGCCACAAGATACAGGAATTACTAAAGTGTGGGACCTGCATCCCGTAGCTCCATAGATTCTCAGGTCTTACGTTTCCACGGGTGTATAGCAGAGCCCCACACCTTCAGTATTTGCAAATATACGCTTTCCCGAAAGTATTGGGGCATTTTACTGCTTCTTGCAGAAACGACCTGAGAGTGGAGCTGCAAGACTCTTTTTAATGCCTATATTATATCTCTATTTGTTTCTATTACATAACTCAAAGATAGCAAATTAGGCATAGTAAACAAATTTGTTGACCAGTATTTTTATTAATTCCGGAGTTTGCGCAATGAACTTGTCTCAAAAAAGCTTCAGAACGAAACTTGGAAAACGAATACAGCAATTAAGGGAAGATAAGAATCTTGAGCAGGGAGAATTAGCAGCTATCATAGGGAAAGATAAACAATTTATAAATCGGTACGAACGGCAAGGAGCTAATCCGACAGCTTACATTTTAGTTCAAATTGCAGAGGCATTGAATGCTTCAGTTGATCAGTTGCTAGATTTCTCAAATCTAGAAGAATAGTTTGTCTCATTTCTAACCGTTTGGTGTATTGTCACCTTACTTAATCCATTAAATGAGAATCTGTCTCGCCCGGAAAAGGAGAGCAGCCTGCAAATTTCATGTGAAGTTTTGCAGAATTTAAAATACGATTGAAGAGCACATCTTAAAATTTAACTTGAGGAAATATAACAACGAAGTGACATATTATATTTCAATATCATCTCGAAAAAATATGATGCAAGCCAATGTCTAAAAAAGTATTTAGTTAGTCTTGATCCAGTGCATAATTTTTCATTATTTTGATATATTTTTTCAGGAATAGTGTTAGCTCATCCTGATATTCTTTTGGAATCGTGCTGGCGTTGTGGGCTACAGCGTTTCGTATTTTAGATAGCGAATTTAAATGTGCCAACACTTCGTCGGTCTCTTTTCGATCATCAAATATATTAGGATACTGTTTTAAGAACTTACCGTAATCGTCCCACATGCAATAGTATAAAATAGTATCCCCTCTTTTTGGCAGCATCTCTGACAGATGGATTTCAGACCGAATTCTTTCAGCTTTAACCAAATCAATATCAGAACACACGGTTTTTTCCCAATCCTGACCAAGAATTGAACTCAATCGAATGGTCAAAAATTTTCTAATGCTATTTTCCAGATGATATAGCAAGAAATAAATTTTCGAAAAAAACTCAGCATTTCTCTTGATTTTTGCATTTAAAAATGGAATATCGCTAGGTTTCAATTCAAAGTGGCCAGCATTAACACTGTAGTTAATAAATGGCACTTCTTGCGCAATTATATTTGTCTTTAATTCAACGTTATAATTTCCCTCAATATGAAAACCTGTCTTAGTTTTTATAAATTTAACTTTTCTTCTTTTTGGCGTTGCTTTATTTGAATGACTTATTAAATATCGTCGGATATTTGATAATGGCACAAGTTTAAGTTGCTGAAATGCCAAAACAATATCTTTATGGTTGAAGTCAGCTTTCTTTTCTACTTCCAAAAAAAACAGTGCGAAGTAGTCTACTTTTTCTGAGGTTTTAAGATTAGTGAAATCCTTTACACTGTCTACAAAACTTTGCAAGTCATCAAGCATTATTTTCGTTTTGTGTTTGTTTTGACTTACGCTTTGTTTGCTTTACTTCTTTGGAGGTAGACCTGCCCGCTAAAATTTCCCTTGCATAGTTTATACCCTCCGGTTTCAGTATAAAATTTTCTCCACTTGTTTTGATCCAATCTTTTTTTATACAAGCCGCTATGTTATTATTCAAATTTCCACTTGTGCTTTTATTCAATCGATTATTTTCACGGTACTTTTCTAATATTTCATCACGAGTAAACGTGTCAGTTCCAAATTTTGATGAATAAAACGAATAACACAAGATCCACTCATTTTCATTCTTTGGATAGTTTTTAATCATCAAGTCTCTAAGACTTGGATATTCAGATGGGTCTGAGGCATTTTCGTTACTATAAGCCGCGTTTGCCCCATTTTGTATTAATGTTATATCGCCATTGGTAGGTGCACTTCTGTTGCCAGTATAATTTTGGGGTTGCGATGCGATGCCAAACCTTTCTATTAAATATTTTATAACTCTAAATTTCGCGTCTTCATCAAGATCCTTTACTAACTCTGTGCACTTTGCAATTGCTTCAATTTCCTTGTCAAACATGTTTTTACCTAAATCTGGATTAATAAAGGTACGACATTTGCCAACACACTACAAGCGAATTTACTCACACAACCAGTTGATTGTTGATAACTTAAGCTTCGCTGTTACAAAAGAACCGGATCCTTTGGATACTAGAGATATAATTCTTCTTCATAACCCCATTCAAAAGGGCTTCATAAATCAGTTTATATCGCGGCTATCTTCTTTGCGACTTGATTTGTCGCTTTTATTCAACAAATTAAAATGTATCTTAATGTTTAAATTTTTATGATTGATGAAAAAGAATAAGACTTCTGATAATAAAAAGACGGAACCACCAAAAATGGTGTCTGCAAGACCAATTTTCGATAAATCAGGTATTGACTCTGAACAAGCTAGAAAATATACGAGGGATTTTCTCCTGGAAATGGAGAAAATAAAAGATGAAAATAAACTTAAGAAATTCTAAAGAAGGACAATTTGACACCTGAGGAAATCTACATTTTGACAGTTAATTATTCTAGCTTTAAACTGTTCCTTTTTTGTGGGAGGTTACATATTCAAAAAGTTCAGCTCCCTGGAAATAAGATATTAAAGATGGATCTCAATAAAAAAGCAGATTCCGGGCTGGGTATCAGACTAAAGCTGAAATATAAAGATCTGCTGTAAGTTGATGTACTTCTATATGGGATTTAGCAGCGAATTACCTGTCAACATAATTATATTTAGGGACTTTAACCTGTTCTGATTCGACGAAAGATTTGGGAATAGAAAGAACGTATTGATTTGGCGTTAAGAAATAAATCCGATCCGAATTTTGATAGACGGATTGCATGGTTACCGAATTGTCTTTTTCTATATACGGCTTAAGCTGTGTTCTTTTTAGTTTGTCAACAGCAGTCATATCCAGGAAGTAGACAATTTTGTCACGCTTTTCGCCCCCATACTGAGCAGGAATATGACCAATTAAATTTGCGCCAACTGTTGATGCAAGAGCCAGCAGGGTAGTAACGACTATCGCTATTCGGCTTGCCTGATAGGTTGTGCCTTCTTTATTAAATATGCGAAGACCTATACAAGTTAGGAAAGCCATAAATACGACAAGATAAAACCAGGTTTTTGGTGAGACAACCCCACTGATGCCTATAGTAACATAGATAAAAAAAGACGAGATCATGAATGCACCTTTTAAGTACATGCGAACCGTTGATTTCATTGGTACTTTATTAATTATGGCAGCAACTGCCAGTATGCCTAAAACCACTATAGTCGAATTATCCATTGCCGTTTTTAGTAGCAAGGCCCCTAATGACAATGCATAGAGCAAAGAATAACCAAAAGCATCATGAAGGTTATCAATTAGTTCGGGGTAGGTAGACTGATTGACGTTCCTGTAATCTCCGAATTTAAATGTTGCAAAGCAGACTAATATTATGGGCGCTATGATTACAAGATACAAAATACCTAAACTCAAAATCCGTTCATCCAGGGCTACGTTTTCAGTTATTCCAAAATTGTTTAGATATGCATTCAGCATTACATATCCAAACAAGTACACGAATACAGCCACCAGCGGCAATAACCCAGCGTATTTCGCTAATTTTTCATACATATTATTGTACCTCCCCTTGTTGGTTGAACAATAATAATTAATTAAGTGGATAATAAGGTATCCGCCCGACCAACCCTGTCTTTTAGGACTCGATTAGTTTCTTATAATTCTGCGGATAGAGGTCTCGAATGTTCTTATGGTTAATCGTCATCATATTTTGCAGGGCGTGTTTCAACCACTGCAGCGGATTCACCTCATGCTTTTTGCAAATAGCAAAAAAGGAATAGATCATCCCTGCTCTGGCAGCTGCATCATGGCTTCCTGCAAAGAGGTAGATCTTGCGACCCAGAGAGATGGGCCTCAGTGCATTCTCGATTTGGTTATTGTCAATTAACAAGCTTCCGTCCTGCAGATAGGCGCTTAACTTATCCCAGCGCTCCATGGCATAGCGCATGGCTTTACCGATCTGACTTTTGGGCAAGGTGTTCTTTACCTCATGAAAGATCCATTTTCCCAGTTCATTGATCACCGGAAGAGATTCTTCCAGGCGAAGCGCTTTGATCTGCTGGGCACAGAGTCCTTCCTCTTTTGCCTTTCGCTCTACTGCATACAGTTGTTGGATGAGATGGAGGGCTTTAGTTGCCCTGGTTTTATCATTATCCCGTGCCCGTTCAAACTCCCTTCAGGCATGGGCCCAGCAGGCTACCGGTGTTACCTCGGCTCGCTGACCTATCTTTTCGTATACGCCGTACCCGTCACTCTGGAGGTATCCTTTAAAGCTTTTAAGCATCTCCGTAGTGGCTGCCGCACCCCGGGTAGGCTGATAGCCCATCATTACCAACCCATCTAAAGGACTATGGTAGACCCAATACCAGCCCATATGGGCAGCACCTTTCTTATCGCTTTCCAATACTTGATGCTGGTCTCATCGACCTGTAAATACCCTTTTTGATATCAAACCTGAGTTGCTGGTAGAGTGGTTCCAGTCTTTCCAGTGCCTGTTTGACCCAGCCTTCAATGGTAGAGGAGGCTATGGGGATGCTCTCCCGGGCAAAGCGCTGCTTTTGCCGGGAGAGCGGCAAATGATCCATGTATTTATCAGTAAGGATCATGGCCAGCAGCCCTGCTCCCGGAATGCCTTTATCGATCCCCGTTCGGGAAGCTCTCCGGTTTTTACTCCTTCTTCGTTTTTAGCGGTATACTTATAACGGATGTAGCGGCGGATAAAGAAGCGGGCAGGCTCACATTCCAGTTCTTCGGTTACTTCTTTACCGATGCAGACCATATCCGTTAGATCCCCCTCTGGGTGGATCTCAATTTCTCTACCGGTAAGTGTGCAGGAAGGGCAGCACGGCCTTTATGTGAAGACTACTTTTTACGGGTATAGGTGATCTGTTCTTTGATTTCTTCCTGTTGACAGGCTGAACATTAATACAAATGGATGAGCTGAGAAAGGACTTTCAGATCTAAGGCTGGTACTTTGACGCGCACTCCGTTAGGGTAACTAACTTCTATTAACTCTACCGATCCGGCAGGGGGAGCCAGCGGTATAAATCCTTTCTTCTTTTCTGATTCTTTGCTTCGGGATACCCAGTAGGCAAACGTCCCTACTTTCATTCCCAACTCCTTGCAGAACTCTTTTTGTGATAATCCACTTTGACGCCAGCGCTCAACCTCTGACCTCATTCTTTCTCTTTGATCCATTCCTTTTATCTTTATCGTGCGGACAAAGTAAGACTATTAAGAATTGAAGGTCAAGATGGGGTTAGTCGGGCGGATACCGATATGTGTTGATAATTTATAAAATCGCTAGATAAAACTATTTTCTTTACCGCAGTTAGCCTGAAGATTAGAAGTACCCTTTAGACTGTTAAAAAATCACTGGTAATTGGCTATTACCCGATATTTACCTTCATCCTTCCAATCTTTATCAAAGCTTTTTATCATCCTACGGTCTTTTAAGGTATTGAAAAGGTCCCTGTTGTATTCTGTTATTGAAAATGTTGGCTTATGCTTCTTTTTAAACAAATCTTTGTAATCGTCACCTAATTTAGAAACAAGTTCCTCAAATTCGGTATCAGAACATTTGCTGTTATGCATATTAAGTAGCCGGATCCTATCCTCTACTGAAGAAGAACTCTTAAATAGACATTCCATCAGTGAAGAGGATATTTCTATATATGCCGATTTTGATAAGATATGGCATACCTGCCTTGCTATAGTGATATTTTCAATAATCAAATTTTCATCTGTATCTTTTACATATTCGATAAGTTTTAATTTCTCTTCAAAGGAAAAGCTTGTGGATTGCAAAAGTTTGGATAGCTCGTTGCTTTCAATTTCTATGTCGTTGACTTTCTCGAAAAAATCGAGGCGATTTTTTTCAATAAACATTATGTGATAATTTTCTGCGCCGAATTTGCTACGCAAATTATTGTAATTGCCAACTTCAAAACTTAAAATGTTATTCTCAACGAGGTGTTTGACTTTGTCCTTTTCCAAGTGTTCGAAAGATAGCTCGATCCACCTCACAGGATAGCTCTTGATTAAGGAGGTGTATGCCTCATATGATAATTCGTTACAATACAAAATCTTTACAAAAAACGATTTGACGGTATTCTTATCATAAGATGTGATTACTGTCATATTTTGCTCTGAAAGTGGCTCAAAAGCCTCAGATTGATTAAGAAAATTGACCAGGGTACCATCCAGTTCTTTAGTATCTAATTGCTCGAAATAAACCAGCAGGTTCTCCCAGTTTACTTTTATTTTGTTGCCTTGGATCAGTGCTGCTCGGATTGGTTGGTTTTCAATATCGCTTAAATGGCAAAGTATTGTTGATTGTGAGCTTATTAGCGCTATTTTCGTACCTTCTGTAATCTGTTCATGGTTAAGCATTGCTATAAGAGACGACTCTGCCTCTTCATTATTTCCAGACCTCAATACAACTCCCTTCACATAGTTTTCTAAATGTGATTCAAGATAGGAAGTAAGTGTCGTGCAGCCGGAACTAAATACCGTCGTATAATTGGCCTTTTTAAGTTGCTGTTCATCGATATCGGGATTCTTAAAGGTAAGAATGGTAGCGATGTTATTGGCAGTTATCTTGTAAAAAGTATTAATATAGATATGATCAAATATCTCATGGGACTGTGCAGAAGGCATAGATAGGGATTCTATTTTTACGTTCAACGATGTCAATATATCTTTAGCCTTTTCTATATCTATGTGATTCAGCAATTCTATGATACGTTCATGTTTTTCGATATACGATTTAATAGTTGTACCTAATTCAACAATATCAGGCACATCTGCATGCTCTAAAATCAATAAAAGGTACTCATTCTTTCTATCCGTTGTGAAATTTCCTTTGTGGACAACCTCATCCCAAAACGCATTCCACTCTTTACAAAGCCTATTAATGAAAAGCGCAGAATGATTTCGACGTTTGTCAAGATATGTATCGATAAATGAAGTTTTCTTATCTGATACTGAACAGAGCTGTTTGATAACTGAATTGTATGCCTCTTTGCAGGAGCTGTAATTTTCTGCCATGTGATCCATTAGGTCGAAGTTCAATACGGCCAGACGGCTGAAATATTTAAGGGAAATTCTCTTAAAGAGGTTTTCCAACCGGGTAAGCTTATACTCGAATGGAGCGCTGATACCGCTTTTAAGGTACCGTAGAAACGTATTATCTTCTTTTGTCAAGTTTACTGCATGAAAAAGTGATATATAATCACTATAGTTTTCATTCAGATAACCGTTCAGAAGTAGGTTGCGAATGAGATAATTATCAGAAAAGCTTTCCAGATATGGATCGATGCTGACCAATTCAAATATTTTCTTAAGATTCCATGAATCCATTTCTATGATTTCAGCCTTTAACTTCTGGATGTCAGTTTTAAGCAATTTTTGTACGTTATCAACCCTGCCATTAATGAACTCAACTCGCTCGTCATAAGTAAAATACTGACTGACAGCAGCTTCTATTTTGCTAAACGGGAGATCAATATTGGTGCTGGTAAGATAATATTCGTTGCTGTAGTAGCGACTAGAATAAAATTGATAATTTACATTGGTAGTGGCTCTCAATTTATCAAATATTTCTTCATCAATAAGATCGCTGATCTTTCTCTGCTGGCCATCAATAATAAAGGCAACGGCATCTGGGATCTGATTGAAGTATTCTAAAAGATAGATCTTGCGTAGCTCATGAAGATCGTTAATCTGTTCTTTCTCAATATTTGAAATTTTCCTTGCTATTTCGTTGATCTTTTTATTGTGTGCCGATTTTAATCCTTCTATATATCTATCCTTGCCTGCGATAAAGCTATAAAGCTTTCCCTTACGTTTATGAAGTTCACCGAAATCGTCTGGAAACAAGTTTTTATAGGTTATCATAGCAAAAAGCTCATCCTGATTCAACTCATCATCATTTATATTTGACCGGTACAATTGATACTCATGAAATATGTTTGTAAGCAGCCTCATATCTATGTCATCAATGAAAGTGACTACATCTTCGGTAAATTCCTTCGATAATACCCCTTCTAGCGATGAATTTCCGATCAAACGAGCCATCTGTTCACCTGCATTTGAGGGATTTATAAATGGTATAACCGGAATGATATATTCAAAGAACTTTACACGTTCACTTTTATCGGTGAACATCTCATCTTTGATAGCGTACACAAAATTGATCTCTCTGGCAACCGATATGGAACTATTTAAAAGTATATTAATCTCACGAAGTTTGGTAAAAATGTCAGTGGTTTCAAAGCGGTCAAGATCCTCGATAACTACAACGTTATACGTTGTTCTTTCGAAGAAGTAAATAATCTCCTCCAGATGCTCGTTAAAAACTGACTTGTCGATTTTGTCACCCAGTTCAAGCTCTCCCTTGATCGTGAACTTGCTGATCTTTGAATTACTAAAAAGCCTTATTATTGATTTGGCAAATAGGCCAACGCCAGTGAAAAATATAATGAATGGAATTGGCGCAAAAAAGTCAAATTCTTTCTCAGTATCCCAGTTCTGTGGATCCAATTTGTTTACGTATTTTAATTGAAACAGGACGAGCGAACTGGCGACCCATAAGACTAGAGACGCTGCATAAAGCCAAATTTTTGCTGTGGTTAAATTAACAATGCGTTTGAACCTTGAATCCGGTATGTCAGAGGGCCGTACATGATAAAAAATCTGTTGCAGGATACTTACTTCAAGTTGTCGCTCCAGATTCTTACCACTGTTCTCCCCTGACCCATTTTTTTCATCCTTAATATCCTTGAAGGAAGCTAAAGACAGATTCAAATAATAGTATTGGGGAAATTGACTCTGGAAGGTCCTGATAATTGTACTTTTACCTGAGCCATAGCCACCAGTAAGCGCAATATTTGTAATTTCAGAATCGGTAATAGCATTTTTAAGCGCATCTAAATATGGCTGGACCTTTTTCAGATCTTCTGGCTTTGTTAAGATTTTAGGTGCAAGAGAATCGATTTGGCTAACTGGTTGAGGGGATGCCTTTTTAAAATACGCCAGACAATAGCGAATAAATTTAATCATACAATGCTAATCTATCAACAATTTAAAACAATATAGCATCAGAAGAAAATTTTTCGTATTTGAATTATCCCTGTGTATAGCTCGGATATGGAATGTGCATTTAAGAGACGGGGCATCAAAATAAAATTATTGTTTTGCCCCCAAGTACCAATCATTCACAAGATCGTCAAAGATACTTTAACAAGAAAGATCGCCAAAGAAGATTATGCCACGATCATCACTTCCATCTTTGAAGAGCAGGAATTAAAAGTTTAAGATCCTCATACGGTGGAACAGTAAAAGTTTACCATATTTTCAGTCTGCTTCTATCGATTAGCGGTTACCCGATTATTTCAGGGTCTTAATGCTCATTTAAACATTGTCACTTCTTGTTAAATCGATGAATGGATGGACGCTTAGTCCGTTTTCAATGCCTGAACGATATTGTCGGAATGGTGCTCGAGCGGCATTTGTTAGATCTTCTAAAGCGGATCTGGTGATCAAAAAGGCTAGATAAAAGATGGAATATTATTTCCTACTTTTACTTATTGAACCGATCACCATGCATATACAAAAAGTTATTATCGAGAATTTTAAATGTTTTAAAGGCCTGTTTAAGCTACCGCTGAACCAAGGGATAAATATTTTGGTCGGCAATAACGAAGCCGGAAAATCTACCATATTAGAGGCCATACATTTGGCATTGACTGGCTTATTGCATGGGCGTTATCTAAAGAATGAACTCACGCAGTATATTTTTAACAGCGAAGTAATTACCACCTATATCACAGAGCTGGAGGCAAAAGGTAAAAATGCCTTGTTACCGCATATTCTTATCGAAGTGGTCATGGCTGGTGACGACATCGCTGAATTTGAAGGCAATGGGAATAGAGAACGTGCAAAACAGGCCGGCGTATCGCTTAAGATCCAGTTCAATGATAAATACCAAGACGAATATGAAAAGTTGGTGCAGGCAGGTGGAATTAAAACCTTGCCTGTTGAATACTACGAAGTGCACTGGTCATCTTTTGCTAGGGATGAAAGTATTACCCCTCGGACGATACCTATTAAATCTGCCTTGATAGATTCTGCGAGCAATAGGTATCAAAACGGGTCAGACATTTACGTCTCACGTATCATCAAAGAGTTTTTGGACGATGAAGAGATCGTCAAGATTTCTCAGTCGCACCGGCAGATGAAAGAATATTTTATGGCTCAGTCTGCTATTCAAACAATTAATGAAAAGATCAGGAAAGCGGCTAAGATCACTGAAAAACAGATCGAACTTTCGGTCGAGCTTTCCTCCAAAAATGCCTGGGAAAGCAGCCTGATGACCTATTTGGATGATGTGCCTTTTCATTACATAGGTAAGGGAGAGCAGTGTATCATCAAAACCAAATTAGCCCTGGGGCATAATAAAGCCAAACAGGCCAATATGATCTTACTGGAAGAACCGGAGAATCATTTGTCCTATTCCAAACTAAACCAACTGATCGATGATATTCAAACTGAACAATCTGAAAAACAATTGCTCATTTCAACCCACAGCAGTTTTGTAGCGAATAAGTTGGGGTTGGAGCATCTGATATTATTAAACAACCAAAAGGCGGCTAGGTTGAACGACCTTAATCCGAAGACCCAGGATTTTTTCCGAAAACTGGCCGGTTATGACACCTTGCGTTTGATCTTATGTAAGAAGGCCATCCTGGTAGAAGGCGATTCTGATGAGTTAGTGGTGCAGCGTGCTTTCCGGGAAAAGCATAATGGTAAGCTTCCTATTGAAAAAGGAATTGATGTCATTTCGGTCGGTACCTCTTTCTTACGCTTCCTGGAGATCGCCGAAAAAGTAGGAAAACCGGTAGTTGTGATTACCGATAACGACGGTGATATTACAGCTCTGGAAAAGAAGTATGAAGACTATTTAGGCCCCAACGAAAAGGCAAACATCAAGATATATTATGACAAAACGGTTGACACAAGGCGGGGGACTTCAGATGCAAAACCGTTTAATTTTAATACACTTGAACCCAGGATCGTCGCAAGCAACAATCTGGCAAAAATGAATACCGTTTTAGGTACCAGCTATACCGATATCGAAGATTTGCACCGCTACATGAAAGCGAACAAGACCGATTGTGCTTTAAAGGTCTTTAACAGCAATGAAGAAATCGAATTGCCCGACTATATTTTAGAAGCGATCCAATGACAACCGGGACAAATAATTTGATCGTAGCGGCGGCAGGTTCAGGCAAAACAACACACCTGGTCAAGGAAGCGCTTAAAGTTAAAGGTAAACGGGTGCTCATTACGACGTTCACAGAAGCCAATGAGCAGGAGATACGAAATAAGATCGTAGAACTCAATCATTGTATCCCGCCTAATATCACTGTTCAAACCTGGTTCAGTTTTTTATTGCAGCATGGGGTACGCCCTTTTCAGGGCTGTTTGCTAGAGAAACGGATCAATGGTTTGTTATTGGTAAGCGGGCAGTCCGGTAAAAAAGGTGAAGACCGTTTTGGCAAACCCATCTATTTCAGTGAAAAGGAGTTCGAACGACATTACTTTACTCCCGGGATGAAGGTCTACTCTGATAAATTAGCCAAGTTCGTGGTGCGTTGTAACGAACGTTCCGATGGCGCAGTGATCGAGCGGCTTACAAATATCTACACGAATATTTTCATAGATGAGGTACAGGACCTGGCTGGTTACGATCTGGAATTCTTAAAGCTATTATTCAATTGCAAGGCAGAGATATTGCTGGTCGGCGACCCTCGTCAAGGCACTTATTCGACCGCCAACGCTGCTAAAAATAAACAATTTAAAAAGTCAGAGATCGTACATTTTTTTGAAGACCATTCTTTAGGTCTAACGACAGATGACACTTCTTTAATGGTCAACCATCGCTGTATTAAAGCTATCTGCGATCTTTCCAATTCCCTTTTTCCCGATTTTAAGCCAACAAGTTCTGGCAACTTTACGGTTACCGGGCATGATGGCTTATTTTTTATACGGCCGGCCGATGTAGCCGGATATCTAGCCAAATACCGACCGATACAACTGCGGGATAAGGTTACCCAGGCTGTCGATCAACAGTACGAGGTCATGAATTTCGGAGAGTCCAAGGGGCTGTCATTCGAGCGAGTGTTGATCTATCCGACCCAACCCATACTCGACTGGTTGAAGAGCCGTAGCACTGTTCTTGCGCCAACGAGCCGATCGAAATTCTATGTGGCTTTGACCAGGGCTAGAAGCAGCGTCGCTGTAATTTTTGATTTTAATGATAAAACCGAATATTCATCATTCACCAAATACACTCCTAGCTAATATGACGATGGTTACTGTCCCGCAATCACAAATGAAAATGTACCTGTCCTTTTAGCTAGATTAAAGCCAACAGGGAATCCCGTGTCCATTGCTGTAGTTCCCGAAGGTGGTACTACACGTAATGAATGCTTCGACAATGTAGCCGCTAAAATATTCCGCGATGGCGGGAAGATGATCGTACGCTGGCAGTTATGGCAGCATCCTTTCATGCTCGAAGCAGAATATCATGCGGTGTGGCGGTCGCCGGATGGTTCGATAGTTGACATAACCCCTAAAAATATCCTGCGATGTCACTATCTTTTCCACACACGTTAGTACATGCTCCCCATGGTTCCCCTGAGAAATGACAAAATTTCTTTGGATATTTCACGACTTAAAACAACAACGTAGTGTCACTATACTGCTTTTGCTTGCCGTCAACAATTGTTATAAAATCCTTCAGTGAAATCAGCTGCTTTTGCTGTTCAGAAGTATCTGTGGAATATAAGGGCGAGGGAATTACGAGTTGAAGGTGGTTGACCCGCATCTCCTCAGTCTGGTTCCGGCTGATTGCCGGTTCAAGAGTGATTAAATGCTTATGGGGAATTTTCGCTGCTTCTGACAACACCTGCCTCCATCTGTCTTTTGCAGTTGTCTTTAAACCCAGCATTGTGAGCAACGACGTGTTAAAGTGAGGATCATTATAATATTTGATTCCTCGAAAAATAAAATCAGGCCTATTATTTCTTTCAGTTACAGCCCCATGGGAATAATGAATCCTGTTTGCTGAGAAAATTACAGCAAGGTTATTTTCGAAGGCAAGCCCTGCCCCTCGCCTTCCTGCGATTCTGCACACTGAGTGAAAATTTGATAAACTCCTCAACGGTCGTCCTTTTGCTCTATGTCTGTATCTTCAATTTTATTATAATACCCCCGCACCTTTCGGGGTGAGGCTTACTTAACCGCATTTACGGCGAGATAAATATACCCTCGAATTTTTTCCCCATAAAAAAAACCTTCAAGTAGTTTTCCCTGGCTTTCTATGAGGTTCTCATTAAGGTAAAGTCTGGGTAGTTCCTGCATCAGCAACTGTATGATTTTATTGCTGAGCTCAATTTGCCTGCTAAGGCCGTTTTCGTCTTTATATTCGGAGAGGGCGTATTTTATCGTGCCGGCCAGGTACATGCTGAGATACCGGGCTGCTTCTTCCTTGTCCAGTACGCTGCTTTTAATATAATACTGTTCCGGCAACTGGGTTTCCAGCTTATTGGCGAGCAGTTTTGTTATGAGTTGTTCGTAGAGTCCTTCCTCCATTTATAAGGTTGTGTAGATTCAAAGGTATCGGTTTTTGGGGAGATTTTTAGCGGGAATCGTCGGGACAATCGCTGAAATTTTGTTTGTGGGTTCTTATGAAGTGAATGAGAATTGAGTTGAGGTCTTCTTTACCATATAACTGGTAGAATTGCCTGTCTAACTCATTTAGGGGGTTGTTGTCATACGATTTGCTGAAACCTTCAATTGTACCATCCTGTTGGTTGGTTATCTTGTCGTAATAATCTTCGTATGTCATATTTGCTTTTACTACAAGCTGGGAGAATCTGTTTGCTCCTACAAGCGAGAGTGCTTGTGGTGCCAGATGTGCATACTTTCCCGTAGGATTAAAATAGAACTGATTAAAGCCTCCGTTATTTACTTCAGACTGTAAATGCCAAATCACATAGATTGCCTGTCTTGCCTTTGACAGTGAAGACACGGCCCGGAACTCATGTTCGTCAAGTGACCTTATCTTTTCACGAATATTATGGAAAATAACCTGAATTAGACGGCTATCGTGGGTTTTATCAATTTTGCTGACAGTTAAATAGAGATACTCGGAGGGATCGAGCGATGTTGGAAGGATACGCATGTTCAAATTAAACGAAATTTCTGATTGTAAATCTGCGACAATGTTACGGCTTCTGAAAACAGCATTGTGTATGCTCTGTTAGAGGAAGACAAATAGTAGTTTATTGCTTTTTTTCAGAAAGTTCGTCAAATGCTTTAAAATCACAATTTAAATATCCGTTGTCGTCCAGGAACACAATACCGATACGATATGCATCAGCGATGACCTCAAACATATTTGTTAAAGAACTATAAGTATAATCAGGGTCAGAACCGAAAGTATTTGTCCAGAATATCCTGCCATAATTCGGTGTTTCTTCATTCAAATCCACCCAATAACAATTTCCTGTTCCATCTTCTAAAAACGGAAACAATTGCTTACCGGGCTGAAAATCTATAGTCCAATTATGAAAGCTTTCTTGAAACTCCATACTTTGAGCGTAATAGCTAACAGCATCCTCTAATGATAAGAAGTTGTGGATTGGTATCAGTCCCGTAAGGCCCGATGGTGTTACGCTGTCAATATTAGTTCCGTCTGCAAACAAATAAAGCTCTCTCAATTCGGCATTGAAGGTTAGGCCTAAAGCATCTTCTGCCTTTGCTATATGTTGTAAGCTGGCAGGCTCTCTCAGTATGTTAGGGAAGTGATATTTTAATTCCTTCTGCTTGATGAGAATTGTCGTGAAGCTTTGTACAATGCTGTTCATGAACGTAAAATTTTAACATTTGATATAGCTAAGATAGCTAACTCTACTGCATCAGCCTGCTCCCCAAAAAAAGAAAAACTTCCAGGAAATGCCTCGACTTTTCCAAGTGGATTCGATTCTGATTCCTGGCTTTACAAATTTTCAAGTTTAGATTTCTACAAAGACGCCAATTTGACCGCTCTGTGTTATTATTATGGCTGGTTTACCTTCGTATCGCGTTACCAAACCTTTGAAACATTGGCGGTGCCCTTTCCAGCCAGGATATACTTTTATTGTGCTACTCTTAATCACAATAGTCATGTTATACTTTCCTGACTGATTTCCAAGGTAGAAAAGTTTCAGTGAGTCATTGATAATTTTGTAATCGGTTATTGTATCACACACATAAATGTCTTTGCCTTCGTACTTTGTCATATCCGGACTTGTTTGAATGTGAGGCATTTGAACGTTAGCCATATTCTTCAAAGCTTCCTCGACGGATGGCCGCTGTGAATACCCACTGGTATATAACAGGATGAAAAGGAGTATAATGGCAGGAGATTTCATACAATGAAGATAAGGAATAAATAAATTGCATTTTTACGATCAAAGGATATTCTGAAAGGGAAGTTTTGATTATAACCCTTCTATTTCATCGGGAGTTAGGCCAGTGTCTTTTGCAATATCTGTCACCGAAATTTCCAATTTCTTGAGATTCAGGACAATGTCACGTTTCTCTTCGCGCATTTTAACTTCGGCTTTGGTCGCTCTTTCGCTGCTCCTCTGGCTTCACCTATAGCCTCACCTCTTTGGAAAAGAAAATCCTTTTCTTCTCTAAAAATTGACTTACTGCTTGCACAACCTTCTCAAATTGTGGTTGTATATATGCACATCCAGGGAACTGCATCTCTTCACTTTTCTCGCGTAGAAAGATCAAGTTCCTTGTTTATAATCAGGCTTGCTCTTTTCCGATCTAATTTTCTGTCTTTAGCTCTTTCTTCCCTTAAGCGCTTATTTACATTACCAATACACATCTCATATTCCGCGAAATAACTACCTTGCTTAATCATCATTCCGTTCATCGGACATGTCTCATATCCGCAGTTATGCTTTGAATACTCACCGAAATTCCGATGCTTTATTCTTTTATCGCGTAGTATTTTTTCCTGATTAATCACAATCATTCGCCACAATTCATCCTTGTCACTCTTTGTGAGCTCCAACCCTAAGGTTTTAACTTTAATAAAAGTCCAGGGATCTTTCACTTGTAGAAACTGAAACGTCTTTTCGAATTTCTTATTTGCGTAATCCCTGACTAATATCCTTTGATTTTCATCCAACCTGGGATTTTCTATCAAAGACCTATATAAGCCCAGTGTATTAAAGTCAGAATACTTTTTATGGTTATCGATGAAGAACATATATTCTTCGAACGTTAACGTATTAAATTGCCTTCCTACTTTCATTAATCTATAATTTTGTGGGTCGTATTAGTCAGAATTAAGCTTTGTTTGCCGGTAACAAGGATAGAACTGCGCCGCCTAAAACTGCTTCTGCCGTTGCCATTGCTAAAGTAGGAAAAAACGAGGTATTAGCAGAATGAGAATAATACTTTTGCATTTACGGGTTGCTTTAATCAAGGAAGAATAACCGTATTCGTTATTTTCAATCGGGTCTACCCGATTAGTACCTCTATATTTTGCGACCTTGATAGATATACCGTTTTCATCGGCCAACAGGTACGCCGCATAATTCAGGGCGCTATCTTCTGTGAATAATACTTTAACACGTTTATTTAAACGCGGTATTAGCTCTGACATATTGTATATTTTCGTTTTCCGCAGTAATGAAGATCATTGTTTCTGCCTCTATTTTCCCGCTTTTATAGTAAGTAAAAGTCTGCTCGTCTGAATTGAGAACGATAAGATCGCCGATAGAAATTGCTTTAGGGATGTATCCGTAAAATTCAGCATAATCTCCTTGTATCCTATAAGGAAATACGCCTAAGCTGTCAGATCCGGTAAATTCTCTCCTGTTTGATTCAATCACCTTTATTTTAACAATCCCATAGGAGTGGTTATGAGATCTACTATAGGAGAGTATCTTTCCAGAAAACTGAATGTTGTTTTTTATCAAGTTGCCAGCACTGGCCATCTTTTTTGCACCGAGGCGATATGATGCGAATGCAATAATGGAAAAAGCCGCAAGTAATATTATAAGTTTGCTGGTTTTCATATTCGTAACCCGGTTGATCCGGTAATTTAATAATCGTATAACGAAAGGGAACAGAAAAGCGGCTGGAAATCACACCCCGAAGATAACAATTGATTTTACAGAAAATCATTACTTTTACGTTTCTTTCGTTATGGATATGGAAGTAAATAAAAATGCCCGAACCTGGATCGCGTTCTTGAGTCTGACTTTTATACAGGTCCTATCCACCAGACAACTTAAGGAACTTCTGAGCAGATTTATATCAAGCAGGATGCCCGTCATCTGCAGCCTACAGATTCTGTCCATTTCATTCTCGCCGATTGAACCTTACGATTTTCGCAAGGTTTATTTGCACGACCAAAATGAAATGCGCGAAGAACATGGTGTTTTGATCGATGAGCGGATAAAGATTTTTCAGCAGTTTTTCAATCCTCCCCTTTCCAGGTTTAAATATAAAAGCCAAACCTTTCACTCGATGACGGTTCAAACCTGGACGAGGCAGACCGGCGACTTGCGGCAAATCCATATTTTCCGTTGTGCTATTCCTCTTGACACAATCATAGAAAGCACCGACCTTGAAACGGGAAGAGTAGCTGACCGTACCCCTGTGAAAGGCACTTTTTACTTTAACATATATGTTTTTAACAAACAAAGCTCCCGGAGAAACATGATCTACATTACTTCGCCCGATTTAGGCTTTCAATCATTTTGTATTGACGGGAAGTATGATGAATCAGTAAGGGAAACTATTGTCCTGGGCGCTTATGAGGCCCAGGAAAAGCTAAAAAAGAAGGTGTTTGAAATCTCCGGAATTCACATCTAAAGACTTAGGATAAGTGACCTTTCACCCTCATTTTTTGTAAACAACTTACAGATTAGGACTATTCCATGGCTTCGAGCAGTTTTCCCTGGCTCTCTATGAGGTTCTCATAAGGTCGTGAGATTCAAAGGTGTCGAAATCTTGTTTATTACTACACTCTTTCAGACTTTTGGACAAACAAATCCGTAATATCAATCGGAGGAAGATCATAAGGACCAAATACAGACAAACTTGTGGTTTGAAGTATATGAGTCCTCAAGCGATTAATTAAAAGATTAACAGCAGAATAATTTCTCAGATTATCGCGATGTGCTTCTGACAGTGCCTCGTTAGGATTGATCCTAAATACCCCTGCTCCCTCGACAGAAATTTTATATCCAGCAATCAAACTCTCATCTGTATTGATATCTATTTTAGTAAAGACTTGAAATTCATCCGGGTTGGTATCCTGAATATCAAAATCGATATCTATAACGTAATTTCTGAAAAAATCGGCGGGATTTATCTTTTTCTTTTTGGGTTTGACTTCTGGTTGTACAAATTGAAAATTGCTTTGAAGCAAAGCAAAATTTAACCAGGAAAGTGGAGAAATCTTTGCTTTCATTACGCTATCTTTTGTTCATTATAATCAACTCGCAATGCAACGGAAGTGTGTTTGCCGTAATCTGGAGTTAAATTCTTGTAAACGCCTACGAATCCATACGGATTTTCCACCTCAGGAAATTCAAATTTCGTTTTCGATATATCTGCATTAGTTTCCTTGGCCTTCACTTCAAACTTTAAGCTCAAAGCCTCCTGAATCCTGGCAAGAATCGTAAAGTTAGGGAGGCGATCACCTCTGAAGAGTTGGGTTATATAACTAGCAGATGTACCTATCCGCTCAGCCAAAGCCTTTTTGTTCAGGCCTTGCTGTTCGAGTGCATGTTCAACTTCACTCAAAAAATGAAAGGCTAATAATCTCGCCTCCTGATCAATTAATTCTTCTTTGGTGAAGCTGTTAAACAACTCATCAAAAGATCTTTTAATCTCAGCTGGGGTCGATGATTTCTTTGTAGTCATAACTTGCTACTCTATGAATGATGTTTAAAATTTTTTGATTGATTTTTTGCGTTTTCTTGCTTTCTAATAGTTCAGATGCTATAATTACAAAAGTCTTATCCTCCCTTGTAACCTCCCTGCAGTATATGCGAGCATTCTCTTGTCCTTTAAAAAACTTCATCGCCCGAACTCCTTTAGACTTTGCATCCGGCTCTTCTTTGTCGTATAGCTCAGTATTCCTGAGTCCATTCAAAATGACATTAGCTATATCTCTAAACTTGCTCTTATGCCTTTTGTCAGCACCGAGGAAAGCAAGGATCACCTCATAATTAGATTGGTCGACGGCTATGCACCGTTTTCCATCTTCTGACCGAGTGATAACTATTGCTTTTCTATCCATACAAACTTAAGCTATTGCTTAATTGTTTTCAATATTTATTTCAAAAATTTACATTCCATCTTTAAATCTGGGATTAAGAACACAACCCGCCACGGTTGGTGAAGACTTTTTGACCGGCTCGGGAACTGGTGATATTTTTCCTGAATGGCCTAAGCGTCCGCTTAACTCCCGTAAGGCAAGGAGTTCAAACTGTTTACATCGAAAATAAGGGAAATACATTACATTGTGAGGTTTAAAAAGTTATATAGATTTTGAAATTCTGTTTTATTGGGATTAATGGTGAGACAGATATGCTTAATTTCTTCCGGCGTTTCCCTTGACTGAATCATTCTCTCCTCATGGAATGCACGGGTTCTTAATTGCTTGAGCGATAAAGCATGAACGAAGTGCGGATCTAACTTCTCAATCAAAGCGAGGCAGGCACGATAGAACTTAATGTTGGCGACTTTCGGAACATCACCAAACGCTTCCAAGAGCAGATTTGAATACTCGTCCTTCCGCAAGGTATTCATCATAGTTTTACTATCTAACAGCGAGAATTCCTCAACTGCTTCCTTTATAACAGAAAGGCCTGAATCGGAGGAAAGTGACAATAGCCCTACGCTGTCATCACCTAGAATTTTCTCATACTTACCGACCAAAGAATGGTGCGTGACGAGATATATTTTAGGCGAGAACTTTCTGTAGTCGCTGATCTGCTTTTTAAGCTTGTAAGGTGAGTCGAGCTCGGTTTTTACCTCATACACGGTATTAGTGCCGTTGATGATGACTATATCTGCGATAGAGGCTCCTACGCGTAGCTCGTTGAGCATAACGGCTTCGTTAAGTTTGTGACGTTCTAATAAAAGGTTGTTTGCGATATGGTTTTTGTATATGTATTCATTCCGGTAATTATGCATCAGGTGCTTATAGGCTTTTCCGAGCACCTTTTTCATTGTTACCTCCTTCCTGAAACTTAACCTGGAACGATAGTGAAATATTGTTTCTGCGACGTAATCACTTTGTCCGCTTTTGAAAATCTCTTTAAAAGTTGGGACTGAAAATATCGCAGCGATAGATCTGAAGTAATCGTCTATCAGGTTTTTTTTCATTAACAGCCTTTTGGGTAAAACAAATTAAAGAAATATTTAACAAATAATGAATGAGTAAATGAATCTCTATGTTATCCGGTGGGACCTTAGATTGACAAACGTGCTTGGGCCGATGTTGACCCGTGTTTTGATGATAAAGTTTGATCATCGGATTGTTGGTGTATTCCCATGGATTTTAAAGCGGTTAAGTTTCCCGCGAAAATAATATTACTGGCGACGTGCGTACAATTCCTCGGTCCCGTTGCAAAATGTAGCATTTATGCTGGTCATGCTGGGGGATTCGTTGCCATTTTCTCTTCTGCCGGGGATGAAATAAAACGGCATCGTAAGAACCATGAGTCGTATTGTGTTTCATTTATGATTCGGGTTTGATTTCAGATCACTTTGCCGAGGAGGACTGGATGAAAAGATTGGGAATAGACCTTTGAGATTTGCTCGTTTATTCAAGTCCTCCTACTTTAGAAAGACCTGCCTTCTGTGATAATCGAGATATGGAATGTTGCTTTCATAAATCTTAGTCAAGCTGGTACCTCCTTCTGTTATGTTAAGCAATGCCGACTGTTCTTTTATTCTTTTTGATAAGAGGATGGCTCCGTCGTCCTTAAAGGAAACGAATCCGTGATCAAATAATAAATCAATCGTCGGACTTAGTAGTAAACCATTAAACGGATCTAATCTCTCGTAATTGGTAGAACTCTTCCAAGGCTTAATGTGTGAGGCCCTCAAAATCTCTGGTATCTTTATTCCGGTCACTGCACAGCCGTCCCAGAGATCGAAAAGACTCATACGGAACTTACCTTGTCCAATGCGGCTCAATACTAAATTTCTTTTCTCTGTGTTCCTCTCGGTATAAGGCAACTGTGGTTCTTCGGCTCCAGTTTTGTCTTTATGTTCACTATCCAGGATCTTAAAGATAAATTCAAACGGTTTATGGCTAAAGGGTTCATGATCGATGTACTGAACGATTCCCATATAGATAAACGGCTGATGATGCCTGTATCTATAGAATAAGTGAATTTCTTCACCATTCTGATGTGCGTTGATGATCCGGTTGTTATTGCCGCCTTTTTCTTCTCCATCCCAATAAAGAAAGTGGTCGATAATATAATCGTTATATTGAGTTGATGTGGCGGGCTTTTCTTTCGTAACGAAAAGAATAATGCGATTGGTATTGACAGGAGTGAACACTCCCCTACTGAAAGCTTGATGGCTCTGATAACCCCACAGTTTTGCCAGTTGTGGCCTGTCATAAGTGTTACCAACCTTAATTTTGGAAAAATCCATCATATTCGCATTCGAGACTGCTCAAAATTTTGTTTTGAAGGTAATAGTTATTGTGTGAATGACCAAAACTTTGAGGATAGTTAGGCTACAATTCCAGCCTTTTCTGCAAATCATTTATGTGAACCTATACCTGAATCCGTGCGTACGAAGTTACTTCAGCACAAACATTTCAGGTTTAGTGTTTTGGCTCAAGATATGGAACATGTTGTATCTTCGGATCTCCCTTGAATATACATCTGCAATGTACAATTATAACTGGTTTCACCGGAAAATGTTATAAGTGAAACGCGGTATTGTGATTAATCGAGATAAGCCGCCATTTCAATCTGACTGAGCTTCCCGTCTACGAATTGCATCATTTCTCTGGCCCGGGCAAATGCTTCTTCTTTTGTTGTTGCATGTGCTGTGTAGGCGCCGCTTTCAATGCCTATCATCGCTGCGCGACCTTTTACCTGCACGAAGCTTATCCCGTAAGGGTAATCGAAGACGGAGCTGTATTCGATAATGACGTAATGGGTTTCGGGGCTGTTTACGTACATGTATCCTTGTTCTCCGGTTTCTTCGTCGTCGTAGGCTTCGAGAACGGACCAGTTGGATGGGAGATTGATCATTTTTGCAAGGTTTTGTTGTTTCTGACGAAGTAAATATAGCTAATTATTTTAGTAAAAAGAAAGAAAAAATATGGATATTATTGCAAAATATAAGTAGTATGTCCAGAGCATTTATTTCCTATAGCCACTCTGATGAAGACGTTATCGAACGGCTTCACACTCATTTGGCCGTTATTAAACGAAATAGCGGTTTAGAAATATGGGTGGACAGTGAGATCGTTGCAGGAGGGCTTCTTGATAACGAAATTGAAGAAGCCTTGACCGGATCAATGAAGAGCTCACTCCCAAATATATAGCTGAGCGGCTTTGGACTAAGTTCATTGAACAAGTGGGGGTTAGCTTTTAGAATAATTCGGCGGTAGCAGAGTTTATGAAGGTTCGGGTAGTATCGAAGATGAATGATTCTAAGATAAAAGTATGGGCTTTTATCTTAGCTTTAATAGTGGCAAGCCTCTTTCTATGGATGGTACTAACTCCTCCGAGTGTTTTTAATATGCTACCTTTCGCTATTCATGAGGCGATAGCTCCTGAAAGTTTTTCAGAAAAAGCTTTTATTGTCACGTTTGATATAACAGTCTCTTTGTTGTTATTATTCGTAGGTTGGAGAATATTATTCAATGTATTGAAGAGATGATTGAATCCTTTTGTAATAAAAATCACCCGGAAGTTCATGTGCTTCTTCAGTTCCTGATGCTCAAACCCATGCACTGATAGACCGGTAAACCTGGATAGTTGTAGTCGGGTTATATAGGGTTTTCCCTGCAAAGCTGCCAGTATCTTTCTTGAATTTCTCTCATTTTATGATGACTGTAGTTGTCCTGGCGTAACAGTAAACGTTCCTCAGAAGAAAATTCCATGGGAGGCCTGAAGTGGATATTTTGACCAGCTCATATCTGAAGGGAGTTAATGGAAAAGTAAAGCGACTTTAACTTAAAACTGACTAAAGCTAAGAGCCAATTAAAAAGAGCCAGCATATTAAAGGCTCAATTTATATTTCATCTGCATTAACCAGGCGCTTTATATCGTCTATATTAGTTGCAGACATTGACTTGATTGCGTTTGGCACAATCTTTCCTGAAGGAGCCAGGCAGATGTAAGTAGGAAAGCTGGCTGTATTTACCATCGCCATTAGCTCTTCCACCAGTTTGTGCCCGGTAAAGAAGTGAATTCCTGGCTGCCGGAATTCAGCAATTTTGTTTTTCCACTTGCTTATATCTGAATCCTTATTGCTGCATAAATAGACGAACTGAACAGGAAGGTCCGATGATAATCTGTACAGTTCTTTACTGTAGGCCATTTGCGAGATACACGGCTTGCACCATGTTGCCCAAAGATCCAGGATTATAGTTTTTCCCGGGTAGGCGCGTTTAAGCTTCGCGAGAAAATCCTTTGCTTCCATGTCCGGTAGTATAGAAAGCTGCGCTCCAAAGGAAAGCGACTCCGGATGTTCTCCTACCAGTAAATTGCCGGCTAAAGGTTTGGCATCTTTCAGAATGCTATCGACTTCCCTCAAATGCTTACATGCGGTTTCGTACCGCTTCTTTAAAACTTCTCTGACCCATTGTGTTTGGGTTTCAGCGATAAGATCTTTTAATATCAGCGCGTTGTCTTTAGGATCATCACGGAAGATTTGCAATTTTAGAAGATTTGCCAGAGGTTCTCCAAAAAGGCTATCCAGTTCCCTCACCTCTTTCCTGACACTGTAATTGTTCAAATTGAGTTTAGACGCAACGTTTACATAATAGCTGTATAACGATCTGACGAACGTCATTCCATTATTTGATATCAGATAAGGCTTGTGTGCTTTAATTGCATCCCATAATATCGGCTGTTTGCCGGAAATATAAGCGGCGTGAAGCAGTCTACTGTAATAGTTGGACATCCGTTCGTTTTCTGACAACCATTCAAACCCCGATGGGTTTTCTGTTGCAAAAGCATGATCGATTCTTCCCTTTATCTTATACAAAGAGTCCAGCGGCAGATCTTCAGGAACTTTATCCATTTCATTTGCGGTATACAGCATCGACCGGCCCAGCCATTCATTTAACGCAGCGTCAGGCCCCCGATATGACACTCCTTCGCCAGAAAACTCCACTGGCTTGCGCTTCAATTTTGTAAGATCAAAGGTGATAGACAAACCTTTGTTTGCCAGTATTGCGGAATAGAAATACTTGTCGATAGTAAGCCAGATCTGCTGGTATGGAAATGAATATTCCAGTTCGATAGAAAAACGGCCATTGCGATCCACATGGACAGTTCTATCCGAATGGAATTCCGGGAACGGCGTTACGATAGTGTATGATATTGTTAAATCTTCCGGAGTCGGCCCGGGGGCATTTATTATCTGGCATGATACGACTGGAACGATAGCATTGAAATAAATCTTATTGAACTCTTCGTCAGAGCCTGATGTTAATCGACTCTGACACTTTCCAGGCTTAACGGAGTACACTATGGTAAAAGCAACAAGGAAAAGGAGGCAAAAAGATTTACGTCTCTTCAAAAAAGGCTGAAGTGATTCATTATAAGATTGCATATTGTTATATTGTTCTATCGTTCTATTATATTACAACAGCTCTGATAATCAGTATTTCAGGACTGTTGCAGGCATTCGAATATACCGTTATTTTTTGCATTATCGGCCCGGCCAAAGTAGGTAATATATTAACTTTTACGGTTGAGGAGTCTCCGGGTAGAATATCTCTTATTTCACACTCAGGTTTAGTACACTGGCAGTCTGAAACTATATCGTTTACTGTTAGGATCCGGTGACCTGTATTATAAAGCATAAACCTTACCTCAGTTTTCTTTGCCATTGGTATAGTATCAATCTTCAGAACCTTGGTAGCAAAATACGCATTAGCACAAGTGACCACATCGCCATTCTTTTTCTCATTCCTGTATCCTTTGCTTTTTTAATTCTACTTAAACCGCAAAATGAATTAAGGTTCATAGCCAAATATGATGGGGGTACTTTAAAAGGCAGGTGATTCATATAGTACTTTTTAATTTAATTATTTGAAAGGCTTTCATTACAATTTGTTCTTTTTATTCCTTAGCTCCCCTTTGGCTTCTAAGGCTATACTGTATGTACCCTAACTAGGCATATTACCCCCAAAGTAAATATGCTTTTTGTAAATATTTTTCCGCAACCGGACAATGCATGCGGCCTGGATAAGTATAAGGACATTCTGTATTCTTAGCCGGAGACGTTTTCTCCCATGTCGCAATCGACTCAATCCCACCATTCTATAGACCATTGGATCCGTTTGCGGTTTCAGTTTATCATTCATTGCGGATGCGGCTATAGTACTTTTCCCGCAAAACGCGGAGAATGATAGGCTCAGCTAACTGCCATTCTATATTCATAGGCTTGGCTCCGGTATAGCTTTTAAAATTTGCCTCTTCCAGGAAAACGTAAGACATAGTAAATCCATATTCGTCGTCATTCTGCTCTCTTACAAAGAGCAAAACCTTCCTGCCTGTAGTCTGATGATTGATATAGGCTTTTCCAGATGGATTTTCTGCTGATGCGCGGTTCTGGCTCTGCCAGTGAAACAGGCTTTCGTTAATAGCGTAATCTTCGTACAGCGTAGTCGGAGAGTATTCTTTTTCTGTCTTCTTGAGGGTAACGAAGAGGGCTTCGGCGTTTACTTATTTGTTATATGCTACTCCTTCCCTGTTTGAGCTCGCTTTTTCAAACTGATGGAGCCCTAATGCTGCCAGAATCTGGTCTCTGTTATACCTGCTGTGTACCTTTAACGGGAAGGGGAAGCCAGGATCAATGTCCTTTTCAATAAAATCTACTCTCAAGATCAGAAGGTCTGAAAAATGCTAATTACCACATCGCCAATCTGAAACCGGAATAAATATATTACAATAAGTAATATCCCTGTCAGTAAGAACGATTTGGCCTGACTGTACAAGTTTCTGTTTAATTGCAAGTAGGTTCCTGTTACGCAGGCAAGTAAGACCACAATCAATGCCCCCCAGTTACCAATGAAAATATTTACAGGCAAGCTTTCTATTCGTTCTGACTCTGCTCCTTCTCCGAAAGACATCCAGTATAACACTGGTATTACAAAGACATATAAGAGCGAACATATTGCCAAGGCTGTTATGAATACTATAAGAAAGTGAACGGCCAGCGTTTTGGCACTAAGTGCCTTTTTGATAGCTCGTAATGCTGAATGAATCATTGGTTCCTGGTCATGTTTATTCTTTAAGGTTCCTTGAGAACAATAGTACACATTCTATTAGTAAGCTCAAACTCCGTAAGTTTACTTTAATGCAAATATATGAGATCTTATGTTGAAGTGGAAGGTATTAACACTGATAACAAGCAGTATATGAACTAAGTTGAGGTTACTTGATCATCTATAAAATTGATTAATTTAATCGCGTGAAAAAGTATCTTCAGATAATCCTAATTCTTCTATCTACTGCTATAAAAACACCTGGTCAGACCTCGCAAAACTGCGATTCTCTTTCCAACAAGAGGTATAAACTATCTGCCTTATGGAATTCTCAAAATCCGCTTGGAGCAGTAATTGCCATTGATATGGCAGGGCCTGACAATAGTTCTGTTATAGTAAGTGATTACCAAAGCGACAAATGGACATGTTTAACTATTTTTGATCCTAAATATGGACAACATCCGGTGAGTGGTCATCGGGACTTTGGGCTCACTGCAAATGTCGATGGTTCTTATACTTTTTATACAAGGGGCGTTGACAGGCTAACAAGTTGGGATGCCGCTGCTTTTCAATCCTTCGCTGAGGCTATATCTGTAGCGGATGGTGCAGCGCCGTTTTCAATTGGAGATCAATTATGGAGTTCTTTTCAAATGATGATTGAAAATTTCACAAATTCGAATGGTGGAAATGCGTCAATTAAAGAGATGCAGGTCCTCCGTCCTAATTGGAGTAATGTAAAAGCTGTAATAGAAGGACGCGCCTCTTTAAGTACATTAAGTAAAGATTGTCCAGATTGATAACTTATAAATAAGGATATGAAAATTACATATATCGTTTCATGGTGTATCTGTTTTTTACAACTATGCTTCTTTATGTTCATGCCTATGGCAGGACCTTTATCCATATTACTATTACTTCAAAGGGGATATTATGACGAAAAAGCATTAAGAAGGATGATTGAAAACGACGATGTATTCAATGCTTTCGTATCTGGAAATAAAATTACCGCGATTCTATATTTTGGAGCGGTCATGATTAGCACAATCTCCCCGTTATTTTACAAGCTTGAAAAAAGGACAAAGTATCTTATCGGCATTGTCTGTTGTCTGATATCTCTGTTTGTTATTCTTATACCGAGATTGCTGGGGGTATTTTTCTGATGGTAGATATCATATTGAACGTAGTTATTTCTCCATAAAAAGAGCCACGCAATTGTGGCTCTGATATTTTTCTTTCTCATGCAAACTACATAAGGCTGCACACTGGCTCCTGATAGGCTCCTGACTGGACTCTGATCTGTAACGCTACAGCGTCGCTCACCCGACGCCGAGGCGTCGCCAAAATTCCGAATCGAAAGCGTCGCAAGAGCGTCTCGAAAGCGTTTCAAAAGCGTTTGAACTCCGAAGCCAATCAGGAGCCAACCGGAGCGAAACTACCGGCTCGGAGGATCGCTTAGCATTCATACCCAAATCGACTAAAGATTTGTCCCCAAACTGAAGCAATTAAAACTAGAGAATATTACTAACATGATGTACCATATTTCTGCTTCGTGCTGTCCCTTTGTTCTTCCCCGACGAATTGCCTACCGGTATCAAATAGGTCTGAATCCTGACAGTGTTTACTTGCTTTACTATTTTTCTACCGGCGGCCTGCTGATTGATATAGGCTTTTCAGGATAGCCATCAACGCCGCTAATACTATGGCAAATAGCAAGAAATGACTTGTATTTAGAAAATGATTATGTCTTGCCAGTGTTTATATTGCTTTGTACCTGGTGTTGTTTCAATGCCCTTCAAAGTAAGGATCTGTTTAGAAGCATCAAAATCAGCCTGAACGTTATCCTTTAACTCCAGCCATTCGTATCTCTTCTTCACTTTACGCCATTCAACAACGGGCAACCAGGGAATTGTTTGAAAAACCTCTATAGTCGTTGCCCGCGAATCGGAAATAGCGTTGCCGTTGTAATATTCTTTAACTATAATCCCATCCTGCAAACTGATGCGGTTATCGGGAATTACCTCTCCCATTATCAACCCAAGCCCGAGAATCCCTATAGTGCAGCTTAAAAGGGCTAAGCCGAACACCACAACAGAGCATAGGATTCCAATACCTTTAAGCAAGCCATTCCTGTCGTAAATCGCCGTCCATATAAGAATACAACACGTAAAATATATAGAAGAGGCCAGTATCCAGTCCACCAGTTCAGAAGTAGTAGAAATATCCAGCGCCAGCGCCAGGACGATAATCGCTGTGGTGCTTATACAAAATTTTAAAATCCTCTCGCACATTATTGGTTTGCTCCTATTCCGTCGGATTACTTCGAGGGTGATAAATGGATATACCAAAAGCACAAAAAGAGTAAGAGAAAAGATCATTTCCATATTATTATATCCGACCCTATTAATTAGACAATAATAATGAATTACGTGGGAGTATTATATATCAACCCCACGCACTGATAAGCCGGTAAACTCGGATAGTTGCGTTCGTGTTATATATGGATTTTCCTCCAATACTGCCAGTATCTTTGCTGAAGTTTCTCCCACAGTTTCTGCCACAGTTTCTCCCACAGTTTTCCCTGGCGACTGCCGTCGCCTCAGCGTAACAGTAAACATTCCATCATAAGAAAATTCAGGAGAGGGCAAGTTGGATTTTGACATTATTCGACCCTATCGGAAAACAGTTCCACCGTTGTTCTCGCTCCTTTGTCGTAATAATCTCTATGAGATAACTGAATCGATTGCCGGCAACAATTCACTTCTTAATCGGGGAGCCTTTCCTGTTAAAATGAACAAAGAAACATTAAAGCCTAATCTTGCCAGGGTGACTGAGATATTAGGTGAACAGAATAACTATCATTGCTGTAAATTGGATAGTCCGGAAGACGCAAGGTGATCTCACTAAGCAATAAGGAATCGATCTGGTTGCACCCATAAATGGTTGACCAGGCTTTGATCACCAAACCATCACTCCCCGAATCCATGACCGCGACAAGTCAGACACTTATCCGCAAGTAACTGTTACTAAAAATGAGGCAGATATCAAAAAAGAAATTTCAAGAAATTGTGAGAATCAACGTGATAATTGCCCGGTGAAAGATATTTTGAACCGCGTTGGCGATAAATGATCGACGGTATATCTCAGAAAATGCTCTCTGTGACTTTAAAAATATGCATCTTTACAACTGTGCCAATACCAACATGCCCGGGATCAAAGCTTCGCGGGAACGTTATGAAAAGGCGGTGGCTTTATGAATACGTTTTATTTACCTGATGATATTTTAGATGGTTCTCCCACTGGTGCAGATGAGGTAGTGATCCGTTGCTATACCTCCGATCAGGATTCCGTTAAGAACAGAATCGTTTTAAATCAAAATATGATCAACCTGTTGGTCAGTGGTACAAAGACGGTTGTTTACCCGGATGCCACGGCTGTGGTGAATGCCGGCGAACTGGTGGTGCTGTCAACCGGAAACGTGCTTACATCAGAGCTTTTAACAGGTGGGCAGCATTTCAGCAGTATCTTATTTTACTTCAGCAACGAGATATTTAACCGCTTCCTGATTAAATATGACCATTTGCTGCAATCGGTGATCCCTTTAAGCGGTAAACAGCCCTTCCTTATCTTTAAGCAGGATAGCTTGATCAAGCATTTTATCGACTCCATTCAGGCCTTGATGAATGGGGAAAGCCAGTTACCGGCTGCGGTAAGGCTGATCAAACTCGAAGAGCTGCTTTTATATCTTTTGCATTCAGACGCCGGGCGGTTCCGGGCTATTCAGATCATTACGAAAGATAAGGAACAACTGCAGATAAAAAAAGTAGTGGAAAGCCACATCGGTCAGTTGATCACGGTTGGTGAACTGGCGTTCCTTTGCCATATGAGCACCTCCACCTTTAAAAGACGGTTCAGGGAGATCTATCATACCACCCCTCAAAAATGGATGCTTACCAGGAAGCTTGAAATGGCTGCGGAACTGCTTAGATCTGCAGGTGAAAGCCCTTCGGGCATTTATCTGAAGGTTGGCTATCAAAATCATTCCAGCTTTTCGGAGGCTTTCCGTAACCATTTCGGTACCACCCCAAGCGATTACCAAATACAACAGTTGAACGTTATGCCATAACAACTGAACGTTAGGCCCTAACCTGTACCCACAGCCGGTTGGTACCTTTGTATCATCAAAACAACAATAACAATGGAAACCATGATAGAAAACAATAAAGCAGTTGTGCGTCGCTTTAATAAAGAGGTGATCGAACAGGGAAATATCGACAGCTTCAACGCACTTATGGACAGCAAGTTTGTTAACCGGTCGGCCCCGGCTGGTATGGATAACGGGCCGAAGGGTATGATCTGGTTCTTTAATGAGATTTTACGCCCGGCCATGCCCGACATAAAAGTGACCATACATGAACAGGTAGCGGAAGGCGATATGGTGACTACCCGCAAAGTGATTAGCGGTACGCAAACAGGAACGTTGTTAGGTGTTCCCGCGACGGGAAAGAAAGTCAGCATTGAGGTGATCGACATGGTAAGGGTGAAAGATGGCAAATATCTTGAACACTGGGGCATCACCACTTTACCCGAACTTCTTGCCACTTTAGCGCAGGCCTAAGCAAATAAGCCATGTTGAAACAATATTTTACTGATCTGGCAGCTTACAATAGCTGGGCAGATCAAAAGGTAATGGACTGGCTAAGCCAGATCACTGTTGAGCAATGGGAACAGGTCAATGTCAGCAGCTTTTGCAGTATCAAACAAACCGCTGTGCACATAGCCAGCGCTGAAAAGATCTGGGTTGATTTTTGGACTAAATCAGCAGATCCGGTGTACCTTTCGGCAACTTTTACGGGTACTAAAAATGAATTAACGGACATCTGGAAGGCAGCCTCCAATGATTTGGAAGCTTATATTAAAAGCCATCCGGAAGAGGATCTTATGCGATCAGTTAGTTTTATCTATCCGAATGGCAATACTGGACAGATGCCTTACTATCAAACATTTGCCCATGTCGTTAATCATTCAACGTATCATCGCGGGCAACTGGTTACACTCTTACGGCAGGCAGGCTATCATCAATTTTCCTCCGTTGACCTTGCTACTTACTTTGTCAATAAAAATGTAATTGACGCTTAATGCAGGCTTGTTCGGATACGCGCGCAATTGATGGTTATACCTGAATCTCATTCCTCACGAACTTCTTGTTCTCATCGGGAACGGTGAGGTATGCTTCAATTCCTTCCTGGGTGGTTTCTGTCTTCAGGGCGTGGTGAACTGTTCGAGCACCTTCTGGGTAACATCAATGGAGTTAATAGTTGTGAAAAAGCTTTTATACAGGCGAAGTTTTCTTTCCTATCGGCGAGCAGTTTTGTTATAAGTTGTTCGTAGAGTCCTTCCTCTATTTATAAGGTTGTGTAGAGTCAAAGGTAATATTATTATAGAGAGTTCAACCTAATCAGGAGAATTGCCCCAGGGTTCATGATTCTGGTTCAGAAAGATCAAGTTCCCGGTTTATAATTTGGCTTGCACTTTTAGGGTCTGATTTTGTACATTCTTATTTTCCGAAATTTGACATTGTTAATTTCGGATTATACCTCGGCCATGACCCGCTCTTTTTCAGCACCTTTTGCCTCGCCCCTTTTGAAGAGAAAATCTTTCTCTTCCCTGAAAAACTGACTTACTGTTTGCACAGGTTTTAGGCTTTGTCCAATGAAGCTCGTACTTCTCTGGCAAACTCTACAGAGGTACCTGCTGCTTTGGCTGCCTGCTCATCGGAAAAATGAAATTCGCGGATAAGATTGGCTACTACCTCATATGATTTCTTTTCTAAGCCTTTTTCCATGCCTTTGCTTTCACCTCTACGAAAAAGAAAGTCTCTCTCTTCTTTAAAGAATTTGCTTACTGCTTCCATAACTCGCTCAAATTGTGGCTCTATGCTGCGACGTAACTGTACAAAGATACGTAATTGTTTGAAATATCTGCTTTCTGCAAAATCACTCTCTTCGCCTCCTCTGATATCTTCCACGATCTCTTTAACAACCGAATAACTATCGTTGTTGGCAAAGTCTGCCAGGATGGCCAGCATCTTCACTTCAGGGTTTGCGGCATTCAAAAACAGCCTGTAATTCATCGAAGAAATCTCCAAAAGGTCATAACTGAATTTAAGCCTTTCTGTATGGAGATATTTTGCCATCAAAGGCTTCTTGTCGCGAAGAAAGATCACATATTGCCGCACCGGAAGGTGGTACCTGCGCATGAGCATAATGTAATATTCTACCATTCGGAATACCATCTCACCCTCGTCTTCTACCTGGAACTCTATATGAAGCAGGAAGGTTTCGCCGCTGACAGTAGTAATCTTCTTAAGGGCGTCGGGCTTTCGCTCTTTGGTGTGCTGGATATCATCGGGCAACTCTTCACTCTCTGCCACTTCAATACCCAAAACTTCTTTGATAAAAACAGGAAGGGTTACTTCAAGGTTTTCGCGCAAAATTTTATCGTATTGACCTGATTGCCGCGGTCCCGGATTTTTACTACCACTCTCAGACATATATGGTAATTGATTTTGGTAATACAATAATAAAAACTATCAGTCCGGTAGAAAAATGATCGTGATCACACAACTGCCTGTGAAATCATTCACCAAAGTTGAGATTTAATCGAACCATCACGTTGTAAAAGTCATCGGTGTTCGATAAGTTTATTAATTTTGACTATGTGTAAATCGCATGGAAATGAATATTTTCAGATAACAAACAGACAATACTATTGCTAAAAGGAAATTTAAAATATCGGGTATTTGCAATCTGCTCCTTGCTGATACTTTCAAGTTCGTTCCGGCCTGATTCGCTTTATGACTTCAGATCGGTTTACCTGCGGGATCTAAATGAAATGCATACAGAACATGGCGTTTCAATGAGTGACAGAGTAAAGATCTTCAGGCAATTTCTCACCCCACCGCTTTCGAAGTTTAACTATAGGAATCGAACCGTTCAGGGGACAAACATACAAAGTTGGATAAGGCGCAAAGGGGATTTGAGGCAAATCCGTATCCTTCAATCTACGATCACTATCGATACCATAGCAGAACTTACAGATATTGAAACAGGAAGGGTAACAAACCGCATACCGGTAAAGGGTAACTTTCACTTCAAGGTATACGTTTTTAACAAACTAAGCTCTCCGCAACGATTGATATATATTACTTCCCCTAATTCGGGGCTTCAATACTTTCTTATTGATGGAAAAGCTGATGGCCCTTTAAGGGAATCTATTGAGGTTGGTATGGATGAAGCGTTGGAAAAGTTGCGGAAAGAAGTCACTAAAGTTTCAGGGATTCGCATTTGAGCTATTAAATGGATGGTTCGAAATATTAACGTGCTGTTTTGTCACCTGTTGAGCTTTCCTATCCACCACAGTCCAACCTAATCAGGAGAATTACCCCAGGATTCATGATTCTGGCTCAGAAAGACCAAGTTCCCGGTTTATAATCAGGCCTGCGCTTTTCCGGTCTGATTTTCTGTCTTTAGCTCTTTCTTCCCTTAAGCGCTTATTTACATTGCCAATACACATCTCATATTCTGCGAAATAACTGCCTTGCTTAATCATAATTCCGTTCATCGGACATGTCTAAAGAATGACTAGTTGTTAGAGAGGCCAAAAACTATGGCAACCACCCTACCAGGAAAGATATTCAACCGCTTTAAAGCCAAAGGCATTCGCAATAAAATAACGCGAATGCCTTTAAGATCATTTAAATCTCTGTTATCTCGAACACAGCACTTGTGAGTGCACTATTTAACGATAGCTCAAGCCCATTTTTCATCAGGTAATCCCCGGAGTATGTTTTCCCGTTGTCAGGATAGGCCGATTTTGCATCAGGCAAAAGATTAATTTCCTCTACTTTGTAGTTTTTCCGCGGATCCAACCCTTCCAAAGCAACCTTGTTAAAGGTTTCGGCATACCTTGTATTAAGATTATAGGAAAATACCACCGACTGACTTTTATCTTTAGATACGTACATCAGTACCGCCCTGTTTTCTTCATACGGAGACACTAACCTGTAAAGGTCACCCTGCCAGATTATACTGCTCAAACGCTTGTAATTTTTAATGGCCTCCTGACTAAAGCGGATATCGGCACTGCTTAGATGACTAACGTCTATGTCATAGCCCAACCTGCCCATCATGGCGACGTCCGTCCGGAATTTTAGTGATTGCTTGCCCCAGGATGTAACGTGACTTGAAAGCGCTAATGACGGAAAGAAATACGAATATCCCCATTGCATATAAACACGTTCTAAACCGTCGGTATTATCACTCGGCCAGAACTCAGTGAAATATTTCAGCGCTCCGTAGTCAGTTCTCCCTCCCCCTCCTGAACAAAGCATCATCGGGAGATGGGGATACTTCGCCCTGATCCTGTCAAACACTTTATATAAACTCCTGACATATTCAATATAAACATGCGTCTGCTTATTTTTTAAATATGGAGAATATGTATTGGTCATCATCCTGTTGCAATCCCACTTTATATATGCGATACCCGGATATTTAGTGAGCAATCCATCCACAAGATCATAAATGAAATCCTGTACCTCAGGATTAACAAGGTCTAAAACCAACTGGTTCCTGTAATAATGTTCCTCCCTGTTTGGTACTTTCAATATCCAGTCGGGGTGCTTTTTGTAGAGTTCACTTTTCGGATTGACCATCTCGGGTTCAAGCCAGATTCCGAACTTCACACCCTTGCTCCCCGCATCCTTCACAAGATGCCCCAGACCATGCGGCAACTTTGTTATATTCTCCTGCCAGTCGCCCAATCCCTGCCGGTCATTATCTCGCGGATATTTATTCCCGAACCAACCATCGTCAAGCAGGAAAAGATCTGTTCCCAGCTCGGAGGCAAAAGAGAATAATTGAGAAAGCTTTTGTTCATCAAAATCAAAGAACGTGGCTTCCCAGTTATTCAGTAAGGTCATACGGGGTTTTGTTCCGTCGAGAACTCCAAAATTCCTTGCCCAGTCATGAATCTTTCTGCTGGCATTACCTTTACCGGCATTACTATATGCGAAAGTGAAAGCCGGGGTAACAAAATTCTCTCCCGGCTTTAACCAGTATTCTGATGCATAAGGATTCATACCTGCAATAACCCGTAATGAATTTAACTCATCAACTTCAAAAGCAAACTGAAAATTACCGGTCCATTCTAATGTTCCGGCTATCAGCTCTCCTGAGTTCTCGGTGGCAGGTTTATTTAAGGAAAGGAAGAACACCGGCGTCTGATACATCTGCGTCCGGGTTCCAAGTTTACTGTCAATAATCTTAATACCGCTGGTCAATTCACTTTCTTTCATTTTCATTTCCGACGCCCAGTCACCATGAAACTGTGTAAGCCAATAGTGCGGAGCATCGAAATGCAGCATACAGGAAGCAAAATTACTGAGAGGAATAGGTTTCTTCTCCTGATGTCTTATTTCCGTCCAGTAGCGAAAAACGTCCTCGTTATAATACCCCTCTATATGAAGTAAAACCTCTACCGGATAACGCGGGTCTTTTAACCGGATACTTGTTGATATGATATCTCCATTCCTGTTGCTGGTGGCGTCAGCATACTCCAACTCAAGCGAGGGGTTCCCATCATTGTGGACCAGCCGGATTGCCGGCTCAAATAAATTATCCGTTCCCGCAGGAATATAAACCTGATTCCGCCTCCTTCCGATTTTTTGATATTCCTCCCGATTAGCCAGCTTTCCGCCCAGATAGCTCTGATATAGCTTTCTGTCTTCCCCCACCCGGAATACCAGTGCATTTGACTTCGTTTCTGTTATTATTTGCGTGCTGTCCCTGGCTACAGAGCATTCCGCAATTGAGATGAGTCCCATGGTAAAAAATAGTAATAGACTGACATCGTATCTCATTTCACAATACTTAATTTTCCGTTGTTCTCACTTAATTGATAAATCACGGGATGTGCACCTGTATTAGGCGCATGATAAGAAATCCTCAAAACACCCTTAAAATCGGTAAAAATCATAGCGTGCCCGCCATCATCATCATTTAATGGCTGATCATCCTGCGTCCACGGACCAGCGATAGTTCCGCTTTCCGATCTGGCAAGACCGATTGCATACTTCCCCGCTTTTGTATAGCTTGACCATAACATTAAAAGCTCTCCGTTTTTTGCTTTATAAAGAAAAGGAGCATCCGTTACATAACCGGTTACTCCCTGAGAGGATATCGTCCCGGTCCAGGGCGCGTCACTTGCCTTAAAAAGCACTACAGGATCGCCGATAGTAGTTTTAAGATCAGATGATAACTTCTGTGCTGCAACCTGCCCGTCTGTTACCTCCAGCCATTCGTGACAGAAAACGATCCAGGGTTGATTCTGTCCGTCGACATATAAACTCCCGTCAAGGCACATCCAGGATGATGGAGTGACTGCATTATTAACCAGAGGCTGGAAAGGACCCAGCGGGCTGTCCGCAACAAGAATAGAAGTCCCCCGCTTGCTGCCGGTGCCGCTGAATGTTGCAAACATATAGTACTTCCCTTGGTATTTATACAGATCGGGAGCCCAGAAATCTTCCTTTCCCCAGAATGTTGACGCAGCATTAAAAGATGAGCCTTCATCTCTCCAGTTCACCATATCTTTGCTGCTGTATACTTTAAAGGAAGGCTTATTATTCACGTGCAGATAATAGGTTTTTGTTTCTTCATCTGCGAGAATAAAGGGGTCCCGGGCACTGAGACTTGAATACGCAATCGGATAAAGAAGCTTTGTCGAGTCAACAACAACGGGTGCAGGATCACCTCCATCCTCTTTCTTACAAGCAACAGTAGACAACGTAATTAAGGTTATAACGATTAAAGACATGCAAGCCTTTACTGCGTTGATGGTTTCATTTCTAAGATGTTTCATTTTCTTGTTCTTCTGTAATCAGGTCAAAATAGCCGGCAACCAGTCCGGTCGCCGGCCAATGGCTCAATAGCCGGGGTTTTGTGTTAAATTATAGTTTTCAATAAGAGCCCATTGAGGAATGGGAAATAAAAGATTCTTCTCACTGAAGCTGGTGGCATTTTGCCTTCCTGTTTCCAGATATTTCCCCATACGGATCAGGTCATCGCGACGTTTGCCCTCATACCAAAACTCCCATCCCCTTTCCTGCAGGATGCGGTCTCTCAAAGCCTCCTTGTTTGCGAAAGATGATAATTTAAGCTCATGAGACGAACCATTGTAATTATCAAAACACCGTCTCCTTACATCATTTATCAGATTTATACTTTCCTGGGTAGGTCCGTTGAGCTCATTCAATATTTCTGCTTTAAACAAGATGACTTCTGCATAACGGTCCAGCACCTTGTCATTTCCCGACCATATACCAAACGCCTGTGGGTCTATAGGATATTTCAGAGGCAGAGCACCAATATCACCTGAAGTCCTGAGATTAATCTGACTTCCTGAGCGGCTCGTATACTGAACAATTAGAGATTGCCTTCTCTTATCCTGAGGATCAAAAGTATCATAGAATGCCCAGGGCATACGGTGTCCGTTCCATCCGTCGAGCGAATTTCCTGAAGGAGACGGATAATCTCCGGGGATAATATTTACGTATGTATGATTACCGTATTCCTCACGTGGTTCGCCAACGACGACAAAGATCAACTCCCTGTTTTTTTCGTTCTGGGCGGAAAAGATATCCCTGTAATTAGGTTCAAGGCGGTAATAATTTAACCCGATAATTTCATTGGCTACCTGAAGGGCGTTCTGCCAGTCTTTTTTATACATATAGAATTTAAGGAGATAGTGCAAAGCTGCCCCCTTCGTCACTCTTCCATATTCTGCCTGCTCTACCGGAAGGTCATCGGCTGCAGATCTCAACTCTGTTTTAATGAACTGATCCACTTCACCCTGGGAAGGCCGTGCCGGTTTATAGTCCGGATCCGGGTTTAACGCCCTCTCCCCTTCAGTAATAAGAGGAAGCGGACCATACAGACGTGTGAGGTCGTACACAAAGAAAGCCCTTAACGCTCTTACCTGTGCTATATACCCTTTCTTTATTTCTGGTGCCAGGGAGGATTGTTCCATCTTTGCCAGAGTATAAGTACATCTCGTTACCGCGGGGTTCAACCATCCGTAAAATCCGGCGGACATTGCTTCGCCAATTACCCAGTTACCATTCAGAAAGTTCGTCCATCCCCATTTTGTGGTCCATTCTCCCGTTGCAACTTCATCCATAACCAAGGAGCTGCCGTCGGAAAATAAGTAGGGAGCCCAGCCACCTAACCGCAATTCATGATAGATTGCAGTGGTGGCAGCATTAAAATCCTGACCCGTTTTGTAAAAATTTTCAGTGTTTATAGACCCGGATAATTCAGGGTTCAAATCCTTTTCGCATGCAAGCAGAACGCTCGTCAACACTAAAAGGAGATACATATATAAATTCTTCATTTCTTTTCTCATTTAAAATTTAAGATCTAACCCAAGAGAGAAGGTACGTTGCTGAGGATATGACGCCCGGTCATATTCGGTTTCAGGATCAAGTCCTTTATAGTCGGTAATTGTAAACAGATTTTGAGCACCGACATATAATCTTGAAGATCTCAGGAACTTACTCCTGATGAGAGTTCTGGCCAGATTATAACCAAGCGTAATGGTTTTAAGCCTCAGGTAACTTGATTTTTCCCAATAAGGTGCTCCATAAGCATCAAAGCTGTTCACTTCTCCGCCGGGCATCTCTGTATCGGTATTGGAAGAAGTCCACCGGTCCTGAACCTCTTTCAGAAAATTAAAGTTATCTTTAAACCGCTGGGTTCCGTAACTGCCATACACACTATGTTCCATACGGGTACTAGGCCACTTCAAACCGCCAAAAGAGCCATAGAAAAAGAAATTAAGATCAAACCCTTTATACTCGAACGTATTGTTCAGGCCCAATGAGAAATCAGGAGCAGTAGTACCGAGCAATTGTACGTCAGCCTGGTTAATTTTTCCGTCAGGAACCCCTGTTAAATTACCTTCGGCATCAAGCCCCCTTATATCCTTATACTTTTGCTGACCGGGCAGCAGCCCTGGCATTGCCGGGGTACTCTCCCCGGGTTGTTTAATACCATCAGGAATGAGCGTAAAAACGGAAGTCAGCTCGTCAGTCTCTCCCTGATATGGCTGCAGCATAACCTTCGGGTCCCGTTTCTTCCATCTGTCCTGGTAAGAAGTATAAGTTAAAGCAGAACTCCATCTGAAAGGCTTCACAATATTGATAGAATTAATTGTTATTTCAAGCCCCTTTCCCTGCGTAGTTCCCACATTCCAGGGAATAGATCCAACTACCGAGCTTTGAGGCAATGATCTGTTACTGAGTAAATCATCTACCTGCTTGTAATATACATCTGCGCTTCCTGCAAGACGATTGTTAAAGAAACCAAAATCAATCCCCAGGTTGTATTCTGTTGTACTCTCCCACTTGAGGTTTGGATTTCCCAGCTTTGTTAAACTCACGCCGGTATTTAGATTACCATTGAAATAATAGTTTACGTTATTAAAGCCGAAGTATTCTGAGGCTGCATCATTGGGAATATTTTCGTTTCCTACCTTACCCACACTAAGCCGCAACTTAAGGTCTGACACAGGTTTTTTTCCCTTCATAAAGGGCTCTTCTATTACCCTCCAGGCAAATGCCCCTGACGGGAAGAATGCATACCGGTTATTTGCACCAAACCTGTCACTCCCATCTACTCTTCCGGAGAAGGTAAGTAAATACTTGTTGCTATAGCTATACTGGATTCTTGAAAAATAAGAAGCGAGAACATGCCTGTCACGATAAGAGCTAACGCTGGGCCGCTGGGATCCAGCCTGCAATGCGTCCCATCCAAGCAGGTCAGAAGAAAAATTCTGTGCCCTTGTACCTGAACCTCTGCCATTATAATTCTGATAAGAATAACCGGCAACGGCCTGGATATTGTGCACCGTACCAAAATCTTTCCTGTAGTTCAGTGTACCCTCCAATACATAATCATTCCGCTCGGCTCTGTTTATAATTGCTTCCCCGTTCACCTGGCTTCCATACCTGGTGGTCTTGGGAAAGTAGCCCTGTCTCAAACTATTCCTTATGTCGGCCCCCATATTAAGTTTGACCCACAGATCTTTTGTAAGATAGACATTAGAGAAAATACTTCCCAGCAGTCTTCTTGGCTCGGTCTCGTCTCTGATATCGAGAAAGGAGAGCGGGTTTCCCAGTAAGGGCTGATTGGGGTCCTCAATCCACTTATTGGTCAAAGGATCTCTTTCAGCTTTTATCAGAGGACTATAATTTAAAGCGGTTTCGATGATCCCGGCATCCGCGTCCCTGCCGCCACCCAACTGCGAGTTTTTTGCTTTTGTAAAAGCATAAGTGGCAGAAATACCATAATCCCACCATTTTGTAATTTTCTGATCGAGGTTAAGTCTGAACGAATATCTCTCGAGTCCGGATTCTTTTACAACTCCTTTCTGATTAAAATAATTAAAGGAAAACAATGCTTTAATGTTGTCATTGCCCTGGCTGATTGAAAGATTGTGCTGATTGATATTCCCGGTTTGCGTAATCAGGTCATACCAGTTGGTGCCGGTCCCCGCAGCGGCAATTGCCTGTTCTGTGTTTCTTGCGACAAAAGGAGGAACGTCAGAAGGATTTTTGTTACCATAAGGAGGCAGGTTGTTCTGCAAAAGATATAACTCATACAAATAGTTATTCTGCTCGGTCATATACTCTCTGGCATTTAGCAATTCCGGCTTTTTAGCAATACTTTGATAAGAAGTGTTAAAGCTATAATCAACACTAACCCCGGCTTTTGCCCTCTTGGTGGTAATCAAAATAACGCCGTTACTTGCTCTTGCCCCATAAATTGCAGTAGCTGAAGCATCCTTCAATATTTCGATAGAAGCAATATCATTAGGATTGATATCGTTCAGTGCACCGCGGCCTCCCATGTTGTATTTGTTTCCGCTACCCGGTTCAACAGCATCGTAGATGACAGGGAAACCATCAATCACTACGAGAGGCCCGTTCCCGGCGCCCGTAGAAGTTTGCCCCCTTATAAAAAGAGAAACACCGCCTCCGGGCTGTGAACTATTAAAAACCGTTAGTCCGGCGGCCTGCCCCTGCAGCATCTGATCAATAGCGGGCTGGGCAGTCCTGTCGATCTGCTCCGGCTTTACCGAAACAATCGCTGCGTTTACATCACTTTTTTTCTGAGTGCCATACCCTACTACAACTATCTCGTTAAGTGAAGTAACCTGCTCCTTTAAAGAAATTTCAATAGTACTTTTACCTTTCACCGGAACTTCCCGGGGGGCAAAACCGACATAAGTAAATACCAGTACCTGGTTATCTGACTGGACATTAATACTGAAGGTTCCTTGTATATCTGTTACGACCCCTGTTGGCTCCCCTTTAATTTTGACGCTTACACCCGGCAAGGGCTCACCGCGCTGGTCTGTAACCCGCCCTTTTATCGTGGTTATCCTGCTTGCTGAAGCTTCGCCGGATTCTTTCCCCGCGCCACTTTTCCAGCTTATAATGACCGTCTTATTATCAATAGCATAATCAAAAGGCTGATCCTGCAGGCAAATGGACAACACCTTTTCAATTTCGGTATTTTCAAATTTCACATTAAGTGGCTTTGCTTTCTCAAGAATCTCACCATCACATAAAATAAAGAATCCCGTCTGCTTTCTTATTTCGCGCAATACTTGTTCAAGGGAAGCTTTCTTGTGGTTTAACGTTATTTTTTGGCCATAACCGGCAGCACTAACCTGAAGAAAGGATACGACCATCAAAACAACAACAAGTTTCATAATCAGTAAAATTTTACGAAACAGGTTTCCATACCGGACTCCTGTTCCGAAAGAAGAAATTTCATACATTTGAAATTAGGTTATGAGTTTATAGTTGGACAGATTATTAATTTATTAACCTTACAGTCTGAATTCAGGCTTATACCAGGGGCGTTGCAACCGCTCCTGGTATTTTTACCTTCATCAGAAAATCCCCAAAGGGAAAGCATAGTCTGAAAAAGATAAAACTATGTCATGACAATTACCCTCCTTCCTTCTATTTTAAAGTGAACAATTTTAGTCATCTCAAGCATTTTCAATACCTGGGAAACGTTTTCAAACCTTGAAATGGATCCCCAAAGCTTCTTTCCGGAAACATCCGAGCGGTACTCAATTTCAACATCATACCACCGCGCTATCTTTTGCATCACACTTTCAATATTCTCATTTGTAAACATAAAGTATCCGTTCTTCCAGGCGATAGCCTCTTCTGTATCGGCACTCTTTACATCCAACCGGTTGTTATTCCAATTAAATATGACCTTCTGCCCCGGTTTAATTACTACGCTGTTTTTCTCATTTTTAACCCTCACTGCTCCCTCTAATAAAGTGGTAGAGGTTCTCTCCTCATCTTTATAGGCCGATACATTAAAATGCGTCCCCAAAACTTCAATCTCCTGCCCTTTACTCTTCACAATAAAAGGAATTTTGGCGGCACCTTCCTTTCGTCCCCTGGCAGAGACCTCAAAATAAGCCTCTCCATCTAACTCTACCACACGTTTATCGCCTGTAAACGCCGCAGGATAGCGAAGAGATGAAGCTGCATTTAGCCACACACTGCTCCCGTCCGGCAACACCACCTGATACTGACCTCCTTTTGGAGTTTCAATGGTGTTGTATCCATGTATGCTGCCAGCCCCGTTTCCCGGCGTCTCCTGTAGTTGGTAAATGATCCGACCACGGGCCGATTTAAGTATTGACAAACTTCCCTGGCTGGCAATAGTTCCGTTCTGACGATCACTAAGGTTTATTTTCGACCCGTTAGCAAGGGTTAATATCGCCCTGTTTCCTCCCGGCCTGATATCGTTTGTGCGGGTAACCGAAACTTCAGACTGTCCGGGATTAGTTTTTGTATGATATATCAGGTAAAGGCTTCCGGATAAAAGAAGAAATGCTATACTTGCCGCTACGCGCCACTTAATCAGCCGCGATTTTCTGTCAATACGAATTTCCGGCCCGGATATCTCTTTCTTTAACCTTTCTGATACCCTGCGACTGACATCATCAGGCAGCTCATGAGGAATATCCAGAGCCTTTCTGAATTCTGCAGCCATTTCCCTTACCAACAGCCTGGTTGACTTATCCTGTCCTATATAATTAAATAACTCGTCGGCTTCCTCAGCACTGCATTGATTCGCCAGATACTTATTCAAAAGAAGTTCAAAGCGGGTTTCCTGTTCCATACTGAAATACTATATCCGTATTTCGTAAAACAGGGTGGATCGCTGAAGAAAAAAATATTTATTTATTCTTTATACCTAAGAGAAGAAGGCCTAAAATGATATCAGCATTCTTGTAAAAATACTCCTTAATGAATTTTACAGCTAATACCATATGTTCTTTAACCGTATTTTTTGAGAGACCCAGAAGTTTCGCAGTCTCCTCATACGTTTTTCCCTCCAGCCTGCACAGTTTAAAAACTCTCTGGCGCTGAGGAGGAAGCAGGGATATTGCGTCTTCCAGGAGACCGGAATATTCTTTCCATTCCACCTGGTCGCCGGTAATCTGAACAGCTAAGTCGCTGATGGCTTCTATCACATGTTTCCTCAATTCTCCGTCCGTCGAAATTCTTTTCATCATTTTGAATACCAGATTACGACTTATACGATAGAGGTAGCCAATACCTGCTATTTCAGGCCGGATCTTTGTCCTGACCTCCCAAAGTTTAAGAAATGTATCATGCAATATATCCTCTGCCAGATCCGGAATCTTAACATATTTAAGAATAAAATAATACACCGGGGAATGATATCTGTTGTAAATAGCAAGATAAGCATCTTTATCCCCGTTTTTTAACCGGGCAAAAATTATCGCATCTACTTCAGATACTTTCATTCAGACTTATAATTGGATATCAGGGTGCAATCTACCTATTTTTTTAAAAAACGGATGTAAGCAATCGCCCTTTCACAGAAATCCGTCGATTGTTTCACCGTAAATCTAAAGGTTGGAATCGTCCGGATAATCGCTGGAATGTTGTTTATGGGTTCTTATGAAGTGAATTAGAATTGTCTTATATGGGGGTTATAAACTTGAAATGGTGTGATTTCCTTCTTCCATTGACGAGGTACAATGTACATTCACAATCAGTCATAATAGGCAAGAGAAGGAAGAGTTTCCCCAAAGATATAGCTGAGCGGTTTTGGACTAAGTTTATTGAACAAATGGGAGTTTTTAAAACGCTTAAAGACGATGCCGTCAACAAAACATAAAGCCGGCTGTTCTTTTATTCTGATTCAAAAATAGTCTTATGACGCAGTCCTTTCAACAATTTCATCTGCCAATAGCAAGAACTTTTTCCACTGATAAGAAAGTTAAAGAGGCCCTTATAGTGGGAGATAATCTGATCGTGATAACATTTCAGGACAGTCAACAGATCGTTGCAGTCAATTACACCCTGGATGCACTTTGGAAAAGGGAGGTAGATTTGCATACACGCGACTACATATATCCAACTTTAACGGTTAGGGAAGACGCCCAACTTTATAGCATAGCTGATATCAATACGGTGCGTCTCTTTTCAATAGAGGGAGAATTGCTTTTTACATTTCTGCATGAGGTATGGCATTCCTTTCTGGGTACAGGTTGCTACTTTCAGGGTAACAGCGTCCTATTTGTTGCACCATTGTCCGAAAGCGATTGGCTGCTTTTAGTGGATACCCGCACTTTCCAGGTTTTACACAAGTATAAGCTCGATGGCCACCAGGAATATAATTACTCTTTTCATGCCACCCCATCACCAGATACCGTCTTTCTTGGTCTGGCTGCCGGTCAGGACGATACCCGCCTGTTTAGCATTCAATGTTCTAATGAACAATTGCACGTAACTGAATTGACTGATTGTAACGACCAGATTTTTGGTGCATTCTCCCCATCAGGAAAAGAGTTTGCCACGGCACCGCATTACAATGAAGGCATTAAAGTATGGTCATTTCCCCTGGGTAAGCTAATCGCTGAAATTTCCCAGGAGCAGCTTTTTGAAGGCCGGGACGAATATCCTGCTGAAAACGAGGATAGCCTTAATTACAAGGTCTTATACTTGAACGATGATACTTTGCTGGCGATCACACGTTTTGGAAGACTATTGCTGATTAAGCGCACTACAATGACTTGCTTCGGCGAATTACTATTGGAAGGATGTAAGATTGTCCCATTTAATTTTGACGATGCTTTAGCTATAGAAGCTGGACAAATTGAAGACTACGAGGGCGAAGTGTCGGATGTTCAATTGTTGCCCAATAACAGCATTTTGGTAAACCATAGCGATGGCGGGCTAATGCTCTACAACCTGGAAGCTGTTATTTGATTCGTACAATGCCAAAAATCTATTATTCACAGGAAAAAGCAAAGAGATTATAAGCGATAACGATATGATATTGCGAAAAACCGAAGTCGAAGACCGGGATTTCTTGTTTATCTTTCAGCTCGACGATGAAGCGAATTATCCAGCTGCTTTTACTCCAAAAGACCCTGCAGATAAAGTTGCATATTGGGCTCCGCCCATCCTTACGGGAAAACTGCATATCAAGTCACTTCTGTTGAGTAACATTAAAACTGACTAGTTCTGACCCAGCCAGCACTTCTCTAAATATATACTCATATTCAACTATTTGCTCCTCACTCAATTCGGTTATTTTCTTTACAAGCAAGCTAACCTGATCGCTGAAGCTCTGACGACCTCCATTGACTGGTCAATAATCTCCCAGAACGCTGTCTCACTTAGCTTACCTATCGGTGTTAAAGGATTATTTGGGTTCGCATGGTCAGACGGACTATAGCCATTAGTGGATATAAACAAAATAAGAGTGTGCAATATTTCAGGCGTTTAAAGGGATAAACTAAGGAGTTTTCCAACTAATAACTACGCGGCCATGGCCTGTCTGTCCATAAGAGTTACCATCTTTGTTATCTTTCCGGATGCCGACATTAAATGAGCCCCCTCCTCCAGGCACCTGATATACAAATGTTCCGGCTCCGCCACTGAAACCTCCGCCACCACCACCGCCGGATGAGTTATAAGCAAAA
>NZ_QEAS01000008.1:165388-217043 GCF_003130405.1 Pararcticibacter amylolyticus | reverse complement strand
TGAAACACCAATGCCGCCGTCGCCCGGGTACGCTTTGCCGTTCTGTCCCGATGCGCCTGTGGCATCGCCGCGAAACCCTCCTCCTCCTCCTGAAGTCCGGCCTGTTCCCCCGGCACCGTTTCGGCCACCGGTGTTTAGGGTGTAACTCTCTGGTGGGTTAGATACACTATAGGCGTCGGCGCCAACGGAATCTATCTGACCAGGGCTTCCATTGTACCGCCAGACGTTCAGCACAGTCCAATTACTTTCTATTCCCACCCAGGAGGCTCCGGCACCACCTCCAGCTACCAGCAAAGGTATAGGCCGGTTGTTTACACCACGGCGCGTTAAGAACGAACCTCCTCCTCCTCCAGGGGTGGGGCAATTGGTACTACCTGAGTAACCGCTGGTCGTCGTTCCCTGCCCTGCAACCAATATGTCTAGTATCTCTGCAGCCTTTGCTGCAAACGTTCCTTTCATAGACGCTCCATAACCGCCAACTGGTGAGGGGTTGGGATTATTTAAGACGTTCATAGATCCTCCCTGCCCTCCAATAGCCTGCATGGTTAATGTATCGACATCAGCAGGAACGGTAAATGTTTGCATCCCGCCTGTATAATTGTAAAACGTGAAAGCATACTCTGAACCGTAAATAAGTACTCCTGATCCGGTAATAGCATAAGGTTTTACGTAATACACCTGGTTGGGTTGTAATCCCGAAGGCTGCGCTACAAAACTATAATTTCCAGTTCCACTGGTTACGTTTATCTTAGTATCTGAAGTAGTCGGGTTTTTGGTTTTATTGTATACTATACCACTTTGAGTGGTTGAACCGATCCCTTGGATTTTTACAGTCACTTTGATTGATGTTATATCATAGGGATTATTATCGATTGAAGTTATTATTATCCCCTTATTATTTGCGAAAACTCCAAAAAACGGTGGTAAGGTTACCTGTGCTATTGAGGCTTTCAAGCAGACTGTCAACAGAGCCAGTATCAAAACTTGTTTCATTCGTTACGTTTTTATTGATTTCCTTACCTTAGGGTATATAATAATAGATTCTTTAGTGCTACGACCGATATATGAACGTAAAATACTGATATTTTGTAAGCAATTTCGCATCAATAACAAACTGTGTATAAGTTTGTTTCAATACTTCCAATGATACCCGTCCCCAGCATATCTGTAGATAATTTCCTCACCCTTAAACCCATACGCATTTGAGCTATAAATAGATGGACAGCCAAGTTATACCTATGCCATTTAGTGATGTTTGTCACATTTTTTTATAGTTTTATCACATTTGTATATTGTGATTGCTTCGGCTTTGTAGCATTGCAGTAAACAAATAACTAAATTCAAACGATGAATAATCAAGTGAATACCAGATTAAATGGTTATGCCAAAATAGAATTCTGGATTGTGACGAGTTGCATCATAGGTGCATATCTGCTTTCTTTTCTATCTTTCGGTAATGTAATCGATCAATATGGGAACCAACATTTCAATACCCAGCAAATAGGGCAGCAATCCATCCCCTTGCTATTCAGCTATCTTATTGTATTTATCCTGTACCTTTCACTTCGCTTTTACTTAAGCCCGGCTTTTGAGAACACGGATGAAACATCGGCAAAAAGCACTCCGATGATACTCTTCTTTATGGCTTTATGCTATCTGGCAGGTGTAGTTAACATGTATTTTGCAGCATTGCTTGCTCTAAAAGTACTGGTTATTTACTTTAAGCGAAATGTCAATAACAAAGGCAACGAACCATATTATGAAGCTTCATTACTTATCGCATCATGGTTACTTGTAAGCCTTATTAGTTGTTTATATCTGCCCGTCCCTTCATTATTTAAATTCTATACGCTCTTTGACGTACTGATGGGTATTATGGTCTACTTATATGCTGTGTATAATTTTTGCCCTGTTACTACGGGCAAAAAAAGGTCAGGCCTATTTTATTGGTGGCGAATGTTCCTGATTGCTATACTATCCACGATCATCATATTTCTTACTGGCTTATGCTTCAGAACGGAGGTTTATAACAGACCGATAGGTTCTCTTTCGGTTAAAATTGGTGACGATAACGATGTTGTGATCTTAGCGATTTTAAATTTATTTACACAACTGCTTATAATTACACCACTGGCCAGGTATATTTATAATAAGCGGAACGTCAAAAGGAATGAAGAAATAACAACATTAAAAACCGAACTCGGAAAATCGGATGCTAACCTTACTTTTTTAAAATCTCAGATCAACCCGCATTTTATGTTTAATGCCCTCAATACATTATATGCGACTGCCTTGCAGGAAGACGCTGATCGTACAGGGGAAGGCATCCAGAGGCTGGGCGATATGATGCGCTTTATGCTGGACGAAAATATGCAGGATAAAATCCTGCTTACCCGGGATATAGAATACCTCAGAAACTACATTTCACTACAAAAACTCCGGATAGAGAATTCTCCCGAGATCACTATTGATTCTGATATAGAAGACTATACAGACGACCTGCTCATTGCGCCAATGTTATTAATCCCTTTTGTTGAAAATGCTTTTAAACACGGCATTAGCCTGCAAAATCAATCACACATCAAAGTTACCTTAAGAATTGACCAAAATACCCTTTACTTTGATGTACATAACAGTATCCATTTCCGCAATGAGAATGATCCGGAAAAACACCGCAGCGGCATTGGCCTTGAAAATGTAAAGCAACGGTTGATGTTGCTTTACCCCGAAAAGCATGACCTGGTCATTCATCAAAACAGCAGGGAATTTTTTGTTCACTTAAGATTGAATCTTACGAATTAAATCTGATTACTTATGATTGCGATTGCCGTTGATGATGAACCTCTAGCTCTTGATATTATCCGATCTCATGCGGCTAAAGCTTCTTTTATTGAGCTTAAAGAAACTTTTACCAATGCATTTAAAGCTATCACCTATTTACAGCAAAATAAGGTTGACCTCATATTCCTGGATGTAAAAATGCCCGACATTAGCGGGATCGATTTTCTCAGCACTATCAATAATCCGCCGATGGTTATTTTTACAACTGCTTACTCGGAGCATGCGGTAAAAAGTTTTGAACTGGATGCCATCGATTATCTTTTAAAGCCGTTTTCACTTCCCCGCTTTCTAAAAGCGTGCAATAAGGCTTACGAACTTTATAGGTTGCGCAAACAGCCTCTTGAACCAGAGGATACCTCCATTTTTATAAAGGATGGGTTGGAACAAATCAAAATTCAAATAAACGAAATAACCTATATTGAAGCTGCGGGTAATTATACCAGGATTTTCCTTACAAATGACAGATGCGTTAGTACCAGAGCAACTATTGGAGAAATGTTAATGCTTTTGCCACCAAAAAAGTTTATAAGAACGCACCGTGCTTACATTGTTGCCCGCGATAAAATTTCAAAGTTTGACCGAAATCAGGTGATCGTAGCTAACAAGGAAATTCCTATAGGCGCCACTTATTCCAACTGTTTAAAGGAATTGTAGCATCTTTGGCCCGAATATTCTCCATGCTTGAGAGCGGCGCAGGAACTGGCAAGACGATACTGGCTATTTTCAGAAGTAAAACTCTTTCTTTTGTACGACCCGTTAATTTAGTAGCACAAAGGCTTAAGCCTGTCTCTAATTAAATGTTCGACTTGAGGGGTGACCAAACCTGAAGCAAGGAACGACATTCGGATAAAGTTAGCGCTTGGACGAGCATGTGTACTCTATTGTTTTCGAATTAGCCTTTTAATTTACCTGCTGCCCTTTAATTGTCTAATATCTCCAAGATGACCCCTTTTCTTCTATTCCAAGTAGTCCCTAAGTTTTATCAACATTATACCTTGAAACGCTGGTCGCCGCTTTGAATTGTCTGGCTGGAAAAAGAATTATCACCAGGAGACGCACTTACAGTTACGGCACAATTTATTCCGCAAGCTTATGCAGAAATGCGTATCAATAATCCGGAAAAGCTAATGGAAAACCAAATTTAGTAACCAATACAGTAGAGCAAGTAACACACCATCCGTCTCAGTTTGCCCCTGAGCGAAGTTTTATCTCAATTTGAACGCGTTATTTAAACTTTTATGTAGTTTTGTACTTATGAGAATGACTGTAATGTTATAATATCCTTCCCGCTCAGTTTTGAGAGTGCACGGTAATGCAACTGTGTAAGTATATCCTATTCTAATATTTTCTAATAATTAAGTTTTCACGCGTGCTATTTTGCCGGGTGATGGCTTTTAATTTACATAGTAACATGTCATCCATTTTAAGTAAAGAACAAATTGAACATTTCATTTACGATGGATTTGTTCGCATTGACAACGCGTTTTCTAAAGAAGTGGCAAATGCTGCCTTAGATATTTTATGGCAGGATATTCCTTTTGATCGCTCTAACCCAGGAAGCTGGACAGAGCCAGTCATTCGCTTAGGCATGTATTTACAGGAGCCGTTTATAAAGTCCGTGAATACGCCTTCTTTATACACCATATTCGACGAGCTTTTAGGCTCAAATACCTGGATCCCCTGCAAAAGCGTCGGCACATTCCCTGTCAGATTTCCAACCGGCAAACTGCCTAATGATACCGGCAAACATGTGGATGTGAGTTTCCCGGGTGATGATCCGGAAAACTACTTTACATGGCGCGCCAATATCAGATCAAAAGGAAGAGCATTGCTCATGTTAGTTCTATACTCTGATGTAAGCAGCGAAGATGCACCTACTGTGATCTACAAACAGTCGCACATGGATATCGCAAAGCTGCTTTATCCGGAAGGAGATAAAGGCTTGTCATTTTTAGAAATTGCAGCCAGGTTGAACGACTTGCCAAACCGCGATGAAGTATTTGCGACAGGCAAAGCTGGTACAATTTATCTTTGCCATCCATTTTTGGTTCATTCTGCTCAATCTCATAGAGGTGTTAATCCTAAATTCATGGCCCAGCCACCGCTCTTACTCCGGGGCGAATTAAACATTATCGATTCGGAATCCGGGCTTTCGCCGGTTGAGCGGGCGATACGTGTGGCAATTGATTGACGATTAAAAAATGTCTTCCTAAGTTAAAATACCTGGGCGTGATAAAGAAGCCTTTCGGGATACACTGCCCCCAAAGAAGCTAGACGCTGATTGGGGGCACTTTTGTGATCAGAGCCAAGATGTAATATGAAAAAAAAGCCACGTAATGGTGGCTGTCATATTGTGAATTTGCAAAGTTAAAGTTTATGACACGGTACCTGACAGTTTCGTCAATGCTTCTTCTACGGAACTAAGAAAATTGACATGACCGTTTTTATTACTTTCATATATAAAGTCGGTAATACTCTTTGCTGTGTAGGATGAAAAATCTCCTGCAATGGCTAGCTTTACGCGGTAATTTGAAAACTTTTGAAGTATCTCACCGGCAATGCCGGTTTTCAAATCAAAGAAATCTGCTGTGATATTCTGCTTCCGGATAATTATTCCGTCGAATCCCTGATAATAAAGATCACCCAGAAGATCAAGTGCTTCTTCAGGCCTTCTAATAATAATAGCCTCCTCCTGTATCTCTGCTATTCTTGTGTTATTTATGGTATGGCCAACTACATTCATGTTCAAAATTAATCAAGATTGTTCCTTTATTGTATGCCGGCTATGCAGAAAATAATAATTGATGCCGGAAAAATTGACTTACTGCTTGCATAGCCTTCTCAAATTTCGGTTGTATACTGCTTCGTAACTATACAAAGATATATATTGCAACTTCTCCCGATATTGCATATCAGTGCAAAACGCATACTTTTGGTTTAAAAGTTTGTTCACAATGTAATCTTCGCTGATAGGACGCGTAATAAATGCAGCTCCCCGTCACCTGAGAAAAGCAATGTATATGTATCGGAAAAATAACGGGTAGAATATGATTGTAAAATCTTTAGAAGCAGAAGATTTTATCAGGATGCATTTATGTCTTCAGCCGAATGATGCTAAAGATACAAGTTGTTCTGTCTTTAGTGTAAATGAATGCCTGAAACCTATTGATGCAGTTAAGTTAAATTTTCATTTGGTTATTTTATGTGCGCAGGGGAATTGTGATATTGTGGTCGGTCATCACAGTTTTTCCATACAGCCTTATACCGTTTCTATCATTCCGCCTCATACAGTTTTTTCCATCAGGCATTTTTCTACGGACTTTGATGCATGCCTTTTACTCTTCCAGGCCGATTTCGTAAAGAAAGGATTTGTAAAAAGCGAGATCATGGAAGAACTATTGTTCATCAATCCGGATTATCCGCCAATTTTCGTCCTTAAAAAAAAGAACTTCAGGGATACATTGTATAAATTCAGAAAAATAAAAGAAGAGATAGAGAATCAGTCGCCCTTTTTTCTTGAAGTTTCAAGGCTGTATGTATTGCAGATACTTTATAATTATAATAGAGTATGCGAACTGTGCCTGTTGAACTCAGATAAGTCCATTAACAGACAGTATCAGGTAATGTATGAGTTCAGGAAGTTAGTAGATAAGAATTTTCATCGGCTCAAGACGGTAAAGGAATATGCCGACTTAATGTGTCTTTCGCCAAAATATGTCAGCGAATGCGTGAAAAATCAGACAGGAGTATCAGCCCTTACTCTCATTCAGAACCGGATTATTTTGGAAGCAGAATTACTTTTAAGGTATTCTGCAATTTCTATAAAATGTGTTTCCGATAGGTTAGGCTTCGCCTCTGCTTCTGCTTTTTCCCGCTTTTTCAAGGGATTGAAAGGTATATCTCCTGTTCAGTATCAGAACAAACAGGAAAATTGACAACACAAACCGAGTTTCTGTAATTGCCTGGTGTAGTTTTCGTTCGCAATTTTGCCCCGTAATATCAAAGCAAATTTTATGAAACGAAAATCATTAAGTCTTATTCTATCAGCTATTACGCTAACTTCTTTTACTTCCTGTAATAATCAAACTACTTTAAAAACGTCTGATAACAAAAACGAAATGAAAGCTGTACAGTTCAGAGTGGCCAGACCTACTAACAACCTTAACGAAGTTGTGAAATTTTATAACGAAGCTTTAGGGCTGGAGATATTGGGAAAATTTGAAGACCATTTAGGTTATGACGGCGTAATGTTAGGAATGCCAGACAAAACTTATCACCTGGAATTCACCCAACACATAGACAGAGCCCCGCTACCCGAACCTACAAAGGAAAATTTGCTGGTTTTCTACTATGACCGTCCGGATGATTATAAAAAAGCCAATGCACGAATACAGGGAACTGGAATAATGCCCGTGGAGCCTGAAAACCCTTATTGGAAAGGCAAAAGCGAAACATACGAAGACCCGGACGGCTGGAGAGTGATTTTGTTTAATGGAGTATATAATCCGTAAAGCGCTGGATCGCGTAGCCTCCCAATATTTATGATAAAGTTGTAATTATGGTATTGCAGAGTCAGAGCCTGTACTGAAGAATACATGCTCTGAGTCTGCAATCACCAACAATCGGCTTTTTCTAGTTATAATCTCCAATTGGAGATGGAATTCTTTTTTTACCAGTATATTCCCCAATATTTCCAAAAACAACCACCCTTCTCCCCTTTTTTTTATCAAAAAATCCCAAAAAAACTTAACTTTACATCTGCATGGGCAGAATCCGGAAGTTATATTCTCATAAAATGACTGCTGATCCTCGATTGGATTTGTTGTTTAAGGAATATTATGACCGGCTCGTCTTTTTTTCCTGGCAAATCACAAAGGATAAACAACAGTCGGAAGATATTGCCCAGGATGCCTTTATCGCCTATTGGCAGCAACGGAACGAGATAGTGTCGCATCCTGTAGCTATCAAAAATTTTCTCTATCGCTCGGTAAAGAATGCCAGCCTGAATGTTGTGAGGCATACCAGGGTTGTTGGCCAGTTTCAGAACAGTCATCCCGGCACGGAACCTGCGGAAGAATACATTTTAGAGGCTATCATTTCTGCCGAAATTATTGCGGAAGTTAACCTGGCAATAGAATCCCTTCCCCCCCACCTGATAAAACTGACCCGTTTAAGTTTTTTGGAAGGCAAAAAGAACCATGAGGTGGCCGAAGAGTTAGAAATGTCTGTAAATACCGTGAAGAAACAAAAACAACGGGTGCTGGAGCTTCTGAAGATGAGTTTACATCCTGAACTCATTATTCTGCTTGTAACCTACGGCACTTTTTTTACCCGCGAATAAGCTCCGGCAAAAGAATTACAATTTTTTAACAAAAACTTTATCCACTTTTTAAGCTGAGGTGTCCTTATTGTATTGAAGCAATATGGAGCATTTTGACGACTTATTTGACCTGGGAAGGCTCGTATCGGGTTATTTGAAAAATGACCTTTCGCCAGAGGAACAGCTTAAGCTGGATAATTGGTTGTCAGCCAGTGCAGATAATCGTACAACGTTTCAGCGCTTAACATCAGAGACAAAGTTGAAGGCTGATTACGGGACTTTCGGCGAAACAGATAAGCAGACTGCATGGGAACGGGTAAGTGCAGAAACAGGATACCGAAAGAAAACAGCACATGTGAGCAACAGGTTCCGGATCACGGCTGTGGCTTCGCTTATATTTATTCTTTTCATTGGAGTCTTCTTATATCTTAACCAGGCAGAGCTTTCCCGTATAGCGGCGGGTAAACAAGACCGGTATAAAAACGACATAAGGCCGGGCGGCAACAGAGCCACCTTAACGCTTGCAGGGGGAAAAAAGATAGTGCTTGACAATACGAATCAGGGGCTCTTAACAGAGAGCGGGCACCTGGCCATACGGCAGGACGCCGGAGGTGGCTTGAGGTATGTATCAGGCGGCAATTCCTCAGCCGCAGATGTCGCCTACAATACACTTACGACACCTAATGGCGGCACGTTTAGTATTACTCTGGCCGATGGCAGCAAAATATGGCTGAATGCCGGCACCTCGCTGCGTTTTCCTGAGGTGTTTACAGGCCGTGAACGCAAAATTGAGTTATTATATGGCGAGGCATATTTCGAGGTAAAACATGAGGAGAAAGCTCCTTTTATAGTTAAAACCCCGAATGGCCTGGTAGAAGATCTTGGAACTCACTTTAACATCAGCGCCTATCGTGGTGCAACGGCCGAAAGAACAACCTTGCTTGAAGGCAGCGTACGAGTAAGCGCCAATCGACGGAACGTAACGCTGGTACCGGGGCAGGAAGCGGCAGTAAGCACAGGACAGGATGCTGGGATCCGGGTTGCCGCCTGCGATCCCGCTGATGCAGTTGCCTGGAAGAACGGGCTTTTCCTGTTTAATAATGCGAGGCTTGAAAGCATTATGGATGAGATAGGGCGATGGTATAATGTCAGGGTGAGTTACGGCAATGAAGCGGTTAAGAATGAGGTGTTCTTAGGAAGTATATCGCGGTTCAAAAACGTATCGGAAGTGCTGGACTTGCTTGAAAAAACAGGTAATATTCATTTTGAGTTGAAAGATAACACCATCAGGGTGCAGTCTAAACAGTAATTAACAGAAGTGATCACTTTAAAATTTCTATGACTATGACATAATGCATACGATTTTTTAACCAGGACTCTGAAAAAACAAAACAGGGGCGCTTGCAACACCCCCGTTTAAGTTTTTCCTGTAATAGCCTGAGAATTGCGGAAACAATCTTTTTACTACTAAACAGAAACCCAAATGTATAAAACTTATACAGAATTTTTATATGGGCTGAAATGCCTTTGGTTCAGGTTATACCGACTTCTGTCACAAACAGATACGGCGTTCAAAAAACAATTATTGATGAATATTAAGTTAACTGCTGTCCTGGTGTTCGTAATGGTGATCCGCGTCGGAGCCGCATCGTTCGGGCAACAGGTTACATTAAAGAAAGACCGCATTTCGCTTGAACAACTATTCAAAGAAATCAGAAAACAGACGGGATATAATTTTTTGCTTTCGGGTGCGAAAATTAAAACGCAAAGCGTGATCAGTGTCGATTTTAAGGGGACGCCACTGACGGAGGTGCTCGATAAGGTGTTAACGGCACAATCGCTTGACTACTCAATAGAGAAGCAAACCATACTTGTGGTTCCCGGGAAAACGTCTGTTTTGGATAAAATACGGAGCTTTTTTCTGCGGGTTAATGTGAGAGGCAGATTGGTTGACGAGAATGGGGATGCCCTGCCGGGCGCAAGTATCCGTTTAAAGACCGGCGGACTGGGCACGGTCAGCAATACGAACGGCGACTTCTATCTTCCAAATGCGGCAGAGCAGGATTCGGTCATTATTACTTTTTTAGGATACCGGGAGAGACGCCTCGCCGTTAAAGCAGATCTGGGAACTATCGCGCTGATGCCGGCTAACCAGGCATTAAAAGAAATAACAGTCAGCTCGGGTTATCAGAGTATCTTGAAAGAGCGGGCTACCGGCGCCTATGATCAGTTGGGGCAGAATGTATTGTCTAACCGGCCAGTATCAAACCCATCCACAGCATTACAAGGTATGGTAGCGGGTATGCAGGCTAAGGAAAACGCCGATGGATCGGTGTCATTTCTGATCCGGGGAAGCAGTTCCATTTATGGCGACAGAGCCCCGCTGGTGGTCGTTGACGGCTTCCCGGTGGCTAAAAACGATTTTTCTACCATCAATCCCAATGACATTGAATCGGTAACGGTTTTAAAGGATGCCGCGGCTGCTTCTATCTGGGGCGCACGTGCTGCAAACGGAGTGATTGTTATCGTTACTAAAAAATCAAAGAACGGCAAACCAGGTCTGACTGTCAACGCGAATGCGTTTACACGGATTTCAAAACGTACGGACGTAAATGAATTAATCCCTATTGCCTCCTCAGCTGAACAGATCGGTCTGGAAAGGACGGCTTTTCAAAACAGGTGGGTGTTCAGGGAAACAACCGGATCTTTTGACAACGATCTGCTCAAACCGCAAACGCTTGGTCAGGAGTTGCTTTATGCGAATAAAAACGGCAAGCTAAGCACAGCCGCTATGAACGCCGGTTTAGACAGTTTGAGCAGGATAAATAACCAGGGACAAATCGGCGATTTGTTACTGCGCAGGGCGGTTCTCAGCCAATACAACGTAGATTTTTCAATGATAGGTGATAAATCAAAGTCGTTTGCTTCGCTGTTAATTGAAGATAACAAAACGCGTTACCAGGGTAGCGGCTACAATCGTTATGGGTTGAATTTCAGTAACGAATACAGTTTTACGAAGTTTCTGACCTTCAATTTCGGCCTGTATCTTCAATATAATAAACAAACCAGCAGCGGTGCAACACCTGCCGAACTGAGAAGTCTTTCTCCTTACGAAACGTTATTGAACCCGGACGGGACTTACTCCGTGAATTTAAATACCTTTAACAGGGAAGTTTTATCTGGTTTACCTTTAAACGATTTTCCGTATGCTGACTTAAGTTATAACTTATTGCGGGAGGTTCGGGGCCGCGATTTCAAAACCCAGGATTACAACGCCAGGATTCAGACGGGCTTCAACGTCCGGATCATTCCAGGTCTAAACTTCGATACCAGATTGCAGTACGAGCGCGGCAAAACTGAGATTGACAAATATTACAGCGACGATACGTTTTACGTAAGAAACATGGTGGACCAGAATCTTGAATACTTTCCGGACACCAGAACCGTAGGAAGGCAATTTCTGCCTAAAGGCGGCATAGGCCAGAACAGCACCGCGAATGCAGCCAGCTATGTATTTCGTAACCAGTTAAATTTTGTAAGAGATTTCGGCGCCAAACACAGCATTAATGCCATTGCCGGTATGGAAATTTCGCAGTATCGTACGGATACAAGGGATAATCCGTGGTTATATGGTTATTATCCCGACAAATTACAAACTACAGTGCCCCCGTATGGTTATGGAAGCTCCGCAGAGCAGATCATCGGCCTCGACGGCTGGGAAACAGAACTGCCCGGCGGCGCTACAGTGCCTGGATATGGATTAGACCGTTATATATCATATTACGGCAATGCTGCTTATACGTATGACCGTAAGTATACTATTTCCGGCAGTATCCGGACCGATGCTTCTAATTATATCACCAAAATATCGTCCCTTCGATGGGAGCCTCTATGGTCTGTCGGTGGTTTGTGGAACATCAAAGGAGAGCGTTTTGCTGAAAACATCAACTGGCTGGACCGGTTGAGCCTGCGTGTCACCCATGGCCGTAACGGGAATGTCGAAAAGACAACGTCAACCAACACGTTACTGACGGTTTCAACATCCCCAAGTATTACAACGGGCACCATTACAGCAGTAATATCTGACAATGGTAACCCCACCCTGCGATGGGAAAAAACAACGACTACGAACGTGGGGATAGATTATGTATTATTCAAAGGAAAACTGAACGGTAAAATAGACTTGTACAACAAAAAAGGCACAGATATTACCGGTACAATTGCACTGGCCGCTGCGACCGGCACTACCAGTCAGAAATTCAATAATGCCGGTATCACAAACCGGGGTATAGAAGTGGAACTGGGCACACAGTTAAAATTACCCGGTATTCCCGTTACCTATAGCACATCGTTAAATTATGCTTACAACAAAAACGTAGTCAATAATTTATATTATCCTTCGCTGACGGCTGCGCAAATGCTTGATATTCCTAACGCAGTTGTGCAGGGACGACCGATAAATCCTGTTTATTCTTTCACCTATGCGGGTACAATTGATGGTGTGCCCCAGGTTGCAGGTCCCAATGGCCAGCCAGGTACGTTTAACAGTGACGCACTCACCCGCGGTTTGGGGGCGCAGTTCCTTAACTACGAAGGATCAGCAATCCCGCCGCATACAGCCGGCTGGTACAGTACATTCGGGTACCGTAACCTGAGTTTATCGGTATTATTCATTGGCAAATTCGGCGGCGTCTACCGCAATGATACCTACAATTACAATTTTGCGTACGTGGGCTCCAGGAAAACGATTGCCAACCGGTATATTTCAGACGTCTATGCCGGCCGCACCGATATCCCTCCGTTTCCAAAAGCTAACGAAACTAATTTATATCTATGGGACCGCTACGTCCCTTATTTAAGTGGCTTAGTTGAAAGCTCATCCTATATTGAGTGTAAAGAGGTTATGCTGAACTATACGCTACCGCCATCGGTCATGGGTAAAACCAGGTTACGCAATGTGAAATTGTTCGCCCAACTAAGGGATTTAGGGCTGGTATGGACAGCTAATGAAAAAGGGTATAACCCGGATTGGTTACCCGGAACGGACCGCCCGCTTGCCACCTGTACATTCGGCGTCAACATAGGATTTTAATCAATAGCTGTTAGACATCAATAAAATGAAAAGATTAAATATACTCATACTGATGCTGGGTCTGATTTGCCTGGCGTCATGCAAAAACTACCTGGATGAACCCAACAAAATTCAGGCTGACATCAAGACGGTAGATCAGTTACAGGCTCTGCTGGATAATGTGACCGGGCTTGAGCCCTATGGCGGGGTTGCCTTTGGCTATGAAGGCGATAACGCAACAGCGACTTATTCTACTGATGATACAGAGATCACACCCGAGTTATACAGGAATTACCCGAGTGCTTTTACCCTGGTACGTCTGTATTATTACACGCTCGACATTGATAATATCATTGGAGCTGCTTCAGACCCGTTATGGAACAATGAGTTCAGGAAAATATTTAATGCCAATGTTGTTCTCGCGAATGCGGACGATGCTTCAGGCGATGCTGTCAGCAGGAACCGCATAAAAGCTGATGCTTACTTCATTAGGGCATATAGCTACTGGACTTTGGTGAACTACTATTGCCTGCCCTATGCAGAGGAGAATTTTAATGCAAAGGGCTTACCCATAAAAAAAACGACGGACTATTCAGAATTTTTAAAGCGGGCCTCGCTTAAAGAAACCTATGATTTTATCTTATCTGATATTGCTCAGGCTCAGTCGCTGGTTAATTACAACGATGTACAGGCAGATATGAGGTGGCGTGTCAGCAAACCGGCGATCGATGCGTTTTTAAGCCGGTATTATCTGTTTACAGGAGACTATGACAAATCGGTTCAGTATGCCAACAGCGCACTGACCTCGCAAACGGCAAAACTGGTCGATTTTAATACTATACCGGCGGGCAGACCGGCTACCTACAGTAACCCCTCAGCTACATTAAACTATTCCGCCTTAAATGATTATTCATCCACCAGATTTTTTAAATGGGATGAGTTTTATTATGCCCGTTTTACTTACACCGGCTCTCAATGGGATATTCCAAGCACCAACCTCCTTTCCATGTATGATCATAGCAACGATTTGCGTTTCCTCCTGCTGATGATCCCGAATGGCGGACGCCGGGCAGGCGTAATCACCCCGGCGCAGTATCGCTATACTTATTTCAGTGACGGAAGTTACCTGCCTTCAGGTCCTACTATTGCTGAGGTATTGCTGAATAAGGCTGAGGCATTAGCGCGCAAAGGCAATATGACCGATGCTTTGGCGGCAGTTAACATGTTACGTGCAAAGCGACTGAAAACGTATGTTCCCCTTACGGCAGGCAGTGCTGCGAATGCACTCACGCAAATTTTACAGGAACGCCGCCGGGAATTGCCTTTTAGTTTTCGCTGGACTGATATCAGACGTTTCAGCGTAAATGAGACTCCCGGGGACGATGTGACGGTTACGCATACTTTTTATAAAATGGGCGTGGGTACAGTTGATTTGAATACGATTCAGACGTACACCCTGCCCGTGAAAAGCCTGCGTTATGCAGTTCCGATCAACAGTTTCGAGATCACCGCCAGCCAGGGACAGATCGAGCAGAATAACTACTAACACCTTACCGGACTATACATGAAAGTAATAGCAAAATTATACAGTGCCGCTTTGATAGCGGCACTGTTCAGCACACCTGGCATAGAGGTATCGGCGCAGGTTCTCCAAAAAAATGTGCCGGCAATTCCCGGTGAAGCTAAACTTGCAAAACTTAAAAGTGCTGTCGAAGCGAATCCTGATGATATGGATTCCATCCAAGCTTATTACGATGCCTTCCTGGAGGTGAGACCCGGACAGGAAAAGGAACTGGCGGCTCAGATAAAGGCCTGGTCGGTTCAGTTTCCTTCTTCGTATTACTTTCCTGCGTACTTAAAAAGGGCAGCGAAGCTTGCGGCAAGGACAACTGATCCGGAGATACTGGAAGGACTGAAAAAAGCGGTGGAAGCCGCGCCGGATAGCCTAAGCGTGCATCAGGCGTATATCGAGGCAGTCAGCCCGGACAACCCTGAAATCTTTGCCCGGTATGACGAGCTGATGAAAGAATTCCCGCAATCGGCTATGGTGTCCTATGCCCTGGCTAAAGCTTATCTCGACAAAGAAAGCCCCAAAGCAAAGCCATACCTGTTAAAGGCGGTTGCTACCAATCCTCAGTTTGCACCGGCCTGGTACGGCCTCTGGATAGATGATCTGCGTTGGGGAAATTTCGAAGAGGGATGTGAATACATAAGGAAAGCGATAGCCGCAGATCCAACCAACCCATTATATCAGTACCGGTATGCTACTTCTTTTATGGGTCTGGATCAGGAAAAATTTACCGATCTCAGTTTTAAAATTGCCCGGGACTTTCCTGAGTCTGAATACGCTGATCGCGCGCTTGGCTATCTTGCCTCCTGCTCCGGAAACGCAGAAATAAGGACAAAGTGTTACCAGATGCTTCATGACAATTTTCCCATGGAAAGGGCTGAGCCTTACATGACATCTTATTTCGATGTATTACTTGCTGAAAATCCTGAAAAAGCAAGGGAACTGGCTATAGAGATGAAGAGTAAAAACAGCGACGGATGGGGTGATTTATTGACGCAGGCAGAATATTTTATCCGGGGAAGGAAGTTAATGGACCAGAGTCAGCCCGCCGAAGCACTGACTGTTTTAAACAAAGTAAAATTATCACAGTATTCCGCATACGGCAACGAAAGTCTGTTGCGGTTAATGGCGGAAGCGACTGACAAAACCGGGGATCACCAGGCTGCTTACGCAATGCTAATGAAGGTGTTTGTCAAAGAGCCTTCTCCAGCGTTGTCCCGCGATTTATATGCCTACGGTTTAAAATCAGGTAAAGACCAGGCTGCGGTTAAAGCAGACATTTACACCAGGCTCAATGCACAAGCCAAAGCGGCGACACCTTTTACTTTAAAAAAGTATATCGGCGAAGGCTCTGCCTCCTTAGCTGACTACAAGGGTAAGGTGTTGCTGCTGACTTACTGGTTTCCTGGCTGCGGACCATGCCGGGCTGAAATGCCATTTTTTGAGAATGTGGTAAAACAATATAAAAGCAAGCCTTTAGCTTATGTGGGGATCAATATCGTAGCGGAACAAAATGATTATGTAATCCCGTTCCATAACTCAAGCGGTTTCAGTTTTACGCCCCTGGAAGAAGTGAAAGGAAGGGATAAAGGCAACCTGGACAATAAAGGTGCTGCTCCGGCGAACTTTCTGATCGACCAGAACGGGCGTATTATTTTCAGCGATTTTCTTATCCACGCGGAAAATGAAGGCCACCTGAAAATGATGGTTGATTTGCTGCTGGAAGCGCCTGCTGAATTCACTAAACAGAAATCATGAAACAGAGAGTGATCAGAAAAAATCTTTTAGCGATCGTGGGCATGCTCACGACGCTGACATTAACGGCATTGGGTCAGCAACAAGGAACTGACGGGTTTAAACTTTCCGGTTCGATAGCACCAAATTCATTTGGCAAAGTCTATTTATACTATGAAAAAGACAACACCAATAAAACCGACAGCGCTGAAGTAGTCAATGGCCGCTTTAGCCTTAGCGGAGCGCTGGAGGAGCCGGTTTTTGCCAGGCTGAGCTTTCAGCCTTCGGATACGGCCATCAGGAGGTTGAACATATTAAGTTTCTACCTTGAGCCCGGAAATATACGGGTGTCGTCAACAGACTCCCTGAAAAACGTTGTTGTAAGCGGCTCTGAATCGGATAAGGATTTTCTGCCGATCCGCCAGGCATTGATCGTCTATTCAGCTAAATTCAGTGCTTTAAATAAAGAGGTGTGGCGTTACAGAGCTGCAGAAGATACCGCAAGCCTGAAAACGGTTATCAGCAAAATGGACAAGTTGGAACAGGATTTAAAAGATGATACCTACAAAAAATTTATTGAGAAACATCCGGCATCACTGGTCTCCTTATATGCGCTTAGCCAGGTGGCGGGGTATCACCTGGATCCAGAGACTGTTGAACCTCTCTTCCTGAGCCTCACACCACAGGTCCGCAGCTCTAAAGCAGGTAAACGTTTTGCGGAAAAAATTGCAATGGCTAAAGCCACATCTATAGGACGCCCTATGCCCGACTTTTCGCAGGCCGATACTTCAGGTAAGTTAATTAGCTTGTCGTCGTTCAGGGGGAAATATCTGTTAATCGATTTTTGGGCAAGCTGGTGTGTACCCTGCCGGAAAGAAAACCCTAACCTGGTAAAAACTTTTAACACGTTTAAAGATAAAGGCTTTACGATATTGGGAGTATCCTTAGATAAGGATAAGGCAAGCTGGATAAAAGCTATTCAAACTGATCAGTTGTATTGGACGCAGGTCTCAGATCTGAAATACTGGGATAATGTAATTGCTAAAAGGTTCGATATCAGGTCTATTCCTCAGAATATTTTAGTAGACCCGTCCGGAAAGGTTATTGCCCGCAATTTACACGGTGAGGAGCTGGCCAGGACGTTAGCGGGGATTCTTAGATAGAATTCCGGTTCGCAAAGTGTGTTAAACACGATTGAAAGTTTGCTTAATATAAGCTGACTTCATTAAAACAAATTGCTCCTTCAGCGCATTACAGTCAATATATGGGAGAATGGCAACACAGTCTGGACCGAACCTCCCTGGCAGCTAGTGATCTACCAGGGAGAGCCATGACCGGACAAATTTATTACAGAGAGCGACAAAAATGAATTCATCAGAAATGAAAGCCCTGTTTAAAGCATGGAGAGCCGGGCGAAAACTATATCTGAATTTTTTTAACGACTTTTCGTTAGAACAGCTAAATAAAATCCCCTCTGGTTTTAGCAACAATCTCATTTGGAATATGGGGCACGCCATCATCACGCAACAAAAACTGATATACAGAGGCTCCAATTTGCCTGGCTATGTTTCCGATGCTTTATTTCAGAAATATCAATCGGGAACCAAACCCACTGAACCTGTTGCAGAAGAGGAGGTCAGTGAACTAAAAGCACTTTTGTTTTCTCTGATAGAAAAAACAGAAAACGATTATTACGCGAAAGTCTTTAGCAATTATAATGAGAGGGTAACGGGAATTGGCTTTCACCTATCATGTATAGAAGATGCATTCGAATGTAATAATTTCCATGAAGGTTTGCACCTGGGATACATGATGAGTATTCGAAAGCTAGTTTAAGGTTGGGGAATAATTAAAAGCGAAGACATGCCGTTATCAAATAAATACATTGTTGCAATACAGCATAAAATTCTTGAGATCTATCCGGGAGAGGTCTTAGATTATTATCTTTTAGAGAATAATACACCTGTAATTTCTCAAAATAGCTTACTCAGCTTTCTTGGAGTATATACAGGAGGCAGCGAAAAAGTATTCTTCCCCGAGGAAAAGAAAATGATCTCTTTTCAGACCGATTCCGGAACCATAGAGGTGGGTATTCCCGCGGAAATGCTGCCCCTGATATGCGTTGGATTCGCCGACTTTGGTATTTCCAACATGCATTACAAAGGAATATCTGAGAATGCGTTCAGGCTATTGATCAGTCTATCCCTTAGCGGCTTAAGCTCATTGATAGATGAAACAAAGGCCGAAGAATAAACAGACGGGAAAACAAATTAATATATTAATATACAGGTGGCTCTATAACTATCGGATGAAGAACAAGCGCTAAGACCCTTTACGCATGGTCAGCAACAAGGCTTTAAACCCAAGTTTTTCATAAGCCCTGATAGCTGGCTTATTATCTTCATACACTTCCAGTCTCAATTCCGTAACACCCATGCTCAGGGTCCATTGTTGCAGGGCGCCGATAATCTGCTTATTAATACCTTTACCACGGTGCTCCGGCACGACATACATAAAACCGAGGTAGGCATACTGCCGGTGTTTTAAGTAAGGGCTGGCATTCTCAATGCGGGCATATCCGCTTGCTATAAGCTGCCCTTTCAGTTCCGCCACCAATAGTTGAATATTGGGCAAATTAATCATAGCGTCTATATCATAATAATTGATGTCCCCTTCTTTTATAGTATCATCGAAAGGGCGCTCAGCAGCTATGACGTCCTGCTCGAACTGTAACAACACTTCCTTGTCAGCATGTGTAGCGGATCTTACCACAATATTTTCATTATCGTGGTAGGCGTCAGGCACCCATTCGGTTATCAACATAACTTTCTACTGCAGGTCATTAGCTTCCTCAAACCGGGACCTTGCTCTGTGCATTGCCTCGTCTCTTTGGCTGATGATCCTATGAATCTCCAGACGCTTCCGTGGAAAACTAAGAGTATCCGATTCCGTTTTCCGGGCTTTTGCCATACCGGCTTTCATAAGTTCAGCCTCCAGTATATCCACATTTTTTAAATCGAGCAGGCCCTGGTAATATTGAATACTCGCCTGCTTCAATTCTTTTGCTTCTTTAATGTCATTAACGTCTGCCCTTTCAATTTCTCTGATAACACCAGACAGTTCATTTGCCTGTCTTTTTCCTATAGAAAACGCCAGATCTGGTTTATTTTCGATCAGAGCTTTGAGGCGCATATCGTCCGCGCTGTCACCCACCAGTATGCGATATACCTTCCGCTCTGTGGAATCAAGAAAGACATCGAATTCTTTGGCCTGCCTGGGCTGACAAGATACCAGGACCAGAAAAAATATTGCCGTGATATATTTCATACACATAATATTGTTATTTAACGTCTTTACATACGCAATTGTTGAAGATGAGATAGAAAGTAAGCGCCGCTGCCCTTAAGGTATAATTGAAATAAATCTTTATTTTTAGGCAATAAGGGAGAGTTGCCCCCTTTGAAGTATTCATTTAAGGAAAACAAAGTACTGATATCTGAACACAAACTGAAAAACAAAACAATCATTATGAGAGCAATCAATCCCTGGATCAATTTCAACGGCAACGCCGAAGAAGCATTCACCTTTTACAAATCAGTTTTTGGCGGCGAGTTTACTAAAATCATCCGCTTTAAAGATTTATCGGGCGGCGAGTTCCAGATAGCCGAAGAGGAGGCAAATAAGATCATGTATATCGGCTTACCGCTTGGCAAAAACAACGTGTTAGTAGCCAACGACATTCCCGGATTTATGGGGAGGGTAAACGAAAATGAAAACCGGTCTAAAATATACGTGAATGCCGAAAGCCGCGAAGAAGCAGATAAAATATTTAACGGATTGTCAGCCGGCGGAGAAGTGGAAGGGGCTATTGGCGACAGCCCGTGGGGTACCTATGCCGGAATGTTCAGGGATAAATATGGTATCGAATGGATTGTAGAATTTGACCCGGATTTCAGATAACTGAAACACGGAAAGACCGGATCTCCATTTCCCAAATTAGATTATCTTTGCCGCTCATTTTAATATCCTCATTTCGTGATTAATGTAAATAATATTTCTGTTTCCTTCGGCGGAACCACGCTTTTCAGTGACGTGACCTTTCCGATCAACGAGAACGATAAAATAGCTTTGATGGGCAAAAATGGTGCGGGAAAATCGACCATTTTAAAGATAATTGCCGGAGTTGCGAAACCTACTACCGGGAATGTTACAGGGCCAAAGGACGCAGTAATTGCTTACCTGCCACAGCATTTGCTTACTCAGGACAATGTTACCGTTTTTGAAGAAGCCTCCAAAGCTTTCCAGGAGGTGCACCAGATGCAAAAGGAACTGGATGAGCTGAATGAACAACTTACTGTCAGGACCGACTATGAAAGCGATGATTACATGAAGCTGATCGAGCGTGTGTCGGAACTGAGTGAGAAATTTTACTCCGCAGAAGAGACTAATTACGATGCTGAAATAGAAAAAGTACTAAAAGGCCTGGGCTTTCAGCGCTCAGACTTCACCCGCCAGACTTCTGAGTTTTCGGGCGGATGGCGCATGCGCATTGAATTAGCCAAGATTTTATTAAAGAAACCCGATCTGATCTTGCTGGATGAGCCGACGAACCATATGGATATTGAGAGTATTCAATGGTTAGAGGATTTCCTGGTCAATTCTGCAAAGGCTGTGATGGTGATTTCTCACGACCGCACTTTTGTGGATAATATCACCAATCGGACAATTGAGGTCACCATGGGGCGCATCTATGATTACAAAGCTAAATACAGTCACTACCTTCAATTGCGTGCCGAACGCCGGGTGCATCAGCTGAAAGCTTACGAAGAACAACAACGTTTTATCGCCGACAACCAGGAGTTTATAGACCGTTTCAGAGGAACCTACTCAAAAACCCTGCAGGTACAATCGCGGGTGAAGATGCTCGAAAAACTCGAAATAATCCAGATTGATGAAGTAGATACTTCAGCCTTGCGCCTGAAATTTCCGCCGTCGCCGCGTTCGGGCCAGTATCCGGTGATCGTGGAAGAGCTGACCAAATCCTACGGTGATCATGTGGTATTCGAGAAGGCGTCGATGGTGATTGAGCGGGGACAAAAAGTAGCTTTTGTCGGCAAAAATGGCGAAGGTAAGTCGACGATGATCAAGGCTATTATGAACGAGATCGATTTTGAGGGAAGTTTAAAAATCGGGCATAATGTAAAAATCGGTTATTTCGCTCAGAATCAGGCGGCATTGCTGGATGAAAACTTAACAGTATTTGATACAATTGACCAGATCCCCTTAAGTGACGGAACGATAAAGATCAAAGACCTCCTGGGTGCTTTCATGTTTAGCGGAGACGATACCACCAAAAAGGTTAAGGTGCTTTCGGGCGGCGAGAAAACCCGCTTAGCGATGATCAAACTGCTGCTGGAACCTGTAAATGTATTGATCCTCGATGAGCCGACGAATCATTTGGATATGAAGACCAAGGACATTATTAAAGAAGCTTTGCAGGATTTCGACGGTACTCTCATCCTGGTATCGCACGACCGTGATTTCCTGGACGGGCTGGCGCAGAAAGTCTTTGAATTTGGCAATAAACGGGTTCGCGAACACTTCGAAGATATTAAAGGGTTCCTGGCTTACAAGAAAATGACGAGCCTGAAGGAGATTGAGAAAGGTTAACTGACGATGGCCTGCGTGGAATAAGCAAAAAATGCTTGTATATAAAAGAAGCCCCGGATAGTCCCCGGGGCTTCTTCGTTATTTGCTTTGCTGATCGGAACGAGCAGGATAAGCTTAAGGATTAGCAGTGTACTTCAGTACAAAGTAACCTGTCAGCTTCTTCATGCTTCCGTCTGCTGTTTTGTATTCGAGGATATAGAAGTAGGTTCCTTCAGGCGACATCTCCCTGCGGGCAGTCGCACCGCCTGCGAAGAATTCTTTGCCATTGAACGATACATCACCGTTGTTATAATTTCTGGCTTCATAGATCTTCGTTCCGTTACGGTTAACAATTACCAGGCGGTTCTCAGGGTAATTACTGATCCCCTCAATGTAGAACTGATCGTTAATACCGTCACCGTTAGGTGTTAACACCTTTGGAAATCTGATCTTATTTCCAGCCGGGTCAACTACTTCGAAGGATAGCGTTACATCAGCTGCCGGAAGGTAATTTTCGTTACCAGCCTGTGAAGCAATGATCTTCGCGTTTCCAATGCTTCCCGGAGTTAGCAGATCACCGTCAAGTTTACCAACAAAACTGTTCGTGCCGGCAAACTGCACCGGTAGCCCGGAGCTGGAAGTTGCAATCAAACGATATGCTTCGGCACCTCTTTCCAGCACAGGAATAGGCTGGAATGTAATGGTCTGCGGCGCCTTCTTCACTGTAAGCGTTTGTTTATGAACCAGATTCTTGGCTGGATCTAAACCGGGAACAGTTGCTACAATTTCTGCGTGACCTGCACCGACAATCTTCACTTTGTTGTCTACAATGACAGCTACCTGTGTATTCAGACTCGTGTAGTAGATGCTAGCACCGGTATTGGTGTAAGCACCAGGATTGAAATCTGCGTCACCGTATGTTTTCTCCGGCATCGGATCGAACAGGAATGTTAATCCGTCGGTTGCCAGCATCAATGTTCCCTCAACATAGTTCATGTCATAGTTTTTAGCTGAAGCTCCGCTTGCTGTTATCGGATATGTTCCGGCAATCAGGCCATTTGTTGCAACAGAAGCCTTTGCCTGTGTCAGCAACACAGCCGTTGTTTCGTTATATACAAACCCTGAGTAAGAAACAGTAAACTGAGGGAATGTTCCAACCACTGCAACTTTGCTGTCTGCAGTTACTGTCAATATAGCTTTCTTCACTGTTAAAACCTGCGTTACACTCTCTGCCGGCGTGAAGACGAGGTCTCCGCCCTGGGAAGCAGTGATGGTAACTGTTCCGTTGCCTACGATATGGACGTTACCGTACTGGTCTACAGTAGCTACCTGTGGGTTATCGCCTTTGTAGACAACCGGAATATTGCTGTTATTGCTGGTGGCCGCTACTTTGAAATCAGCGTCACCATACGTTTTAACAGGCAGTGTATTCAGCGTCAGCCTGGCTATCTGCAGAATCGTGAGCTTGCCCGGTTTGTACACGAAGGTGTAATTGTCATCTTCGCCGCCAGATGCCGCTATCGGATATATTCCAGGGGCTGTCGTCTGATCAGCTGAATTGGTTGCTACCGGCTGTACATTCAGCACACTTTCAGATTCATTATTTACGAAGCCGCTGTAAGTAACTGTCAGTTCAGGGTTCAGCTCACCCTCAATTTTAATCTTATCTTCCGCAGTTACTGTGATAGTAGCTGGTTTTACAACGAGCTCTTTTTCAGCTGAAGCCGGGCCGTAATTTCCGCTTGCGGCCTGTGACACGGTAATTTTAGTTTTACCGGCACCCGTGATATGGATTCTGCCGTTTGAAATGGTGGCCACAGCTACATTACTGCTGCTGTAATTGAGAGGAGCAGCTGTGTTAGACGATAATGCTGTAACATCATAGTCTGCATCTCCATACATTTTAGCAGCCAGGTCACCAAGGCTTACGCCCGGTGTAGCAGGCAGCACTTCCAGGTATTTGGCGTCGCTCACGGCTACAGAGTTTCCATTTTCGGCCTGTGTAGCGGTGATCTTAGCAAAACCAACCCCTATAATATAAACCTGTCCGTCTGCAATGACAGCTACTTTGCTGTTGCTGCTGGTAAGAGTAACAGTTCCGGTTGCGCCTGTTACTACAGGAGTAAATGGTGCGTCTCCGAACACTTTGGCAGTCATTGGCTGCAGAACGATTGCAGGGATATTCCTGGCTACTTCCAGGGTGCGGCTCACCGGAACTGCAGCCTCATAATTCAGAGAAGAAGGCTGAGCTACCGTGATATTGGTGAAACCACCACTGTTGATCTTAATGGTTCCGCCCGCATTCACACTGGCTACGCTTACTGCTGTACTTGTATAAGTCAGCATGCTTTCAGCACTGGTGCTGGATGCGTTGGCAGAGAAATCAGCATCTCCGTAAGTCTTCGAACCTATTTCAGCAAATGTGATCACCGGAGTTGCCTTCAGCACTGTCAGCTGCTGCGTAACATCCTGAGATGTTGAGTAGCCTGAGCTGCCTGTTACAGTAGCAGTGATCGTTGCGTTTCCGGCATTCAGAATATGTACCCGCCCGGTAGAAGGATCTACGGTTGCTGCCGGATTCGTTGTATTTGCATTAATGATGCTGTACGATATTTTACCGTCTGAAGTAGTGGTTGCATTCAGAGTGAAGTCGGCATCGCCATACTTCTTATACTCAATGCTGTTAAATGTGATCACGCTGGCAGCAGGATTTACAATAAGCACTCCCGGCTGGTGACTGATAACATAATTCGCAGCACTGAAGTTTGCTACCGTGATCGAGTAAGGGCCTACAGCTGAAGTTTTAGTGGCTGAGGTAACAATGGTACCCGCATTTACTGCCGTTTCATTATCCCCGTTTACCAGGCCTTCGTAGCGGTAAGTCAGCAGCGGATTATCTTCTCCCTGCTTCTTGCTCTTGTTTTCTGCAACTACCTTAAGTGATTTCTGCGCTACAGTTAAAGTAGAAGACGCATTGACACCCTGGCTAAAGTTAGCACTGGCATCCTGAGACACGGTGATTACCGTAGATCCGGCACCCTTGATGTGAATAGTTCCGTCTGCATCCACCGTAGCCACGCCCGGATTGCTGCTGACGTAATTCACTGTCGATTCCGGATTATTCGTAGTTACTGCAGCCTTAAAGTCTGCATCACCATACGTTTTCTGTGGTAACTGGGCAATAGAGATCTTCGCACTCACAATACCAATGGTCAGCACTCCGTTTGCCCCGTAGCTAATTTCGTAATTAGCCGATGCTGCACCTGACACCATTATCGGATACGAGCCGATAGGCGAGTTTTTAGCTGCAGTAGTGGTAGCTTTGGCCTGTGCAGACAGTGCAGTTTCATTTTCACCGTTTACAAAGCCATCGTATACTACTGTAAAGTCAGGGTTATCTTCTCCATAATTTCTCACAGCATTATTTACCGTAATACTTAACGGAGCTTTGCCCACAGTCAATGTTCTGTACACATCTTCTGAAGCACCATACGAACCACTCGCTGGCTGGAAGATGCGGACAACAGTTGTTCCTGCTCCCACAATATGAACCTTTCCATTCTCATCTACCCTGGCAACTGCAGTATTACTGCTGTTAAACTGAACAGGGGATGAAGAGTTATTGCTTGAAGCAGGGATTGTGAAGTCTGCCGCACCATATATCAGGCCTGAAGGCATCTCACCAGCTGTTATCACAGCTTCCAGCTTACCAACTGATAATACACCCTTCACATAGTTGAAATCGTAATTATTGTCGCTGGCATTTGCTACTGTGATATCGTAATCACCCTTAGGAGATGCTACAGTAGCGTTGGTTGACAATACAGGTCTTACGTCGATCATGCTTTCATTGTCATCATTAACAAAGCCTGTATAGGTAACTGTTAATTTCGGATTTTCTACTCCGTAGTCTCTCGACTTATTATCAGCTTTTGCTATCAGCATGGCTTTTGTTATGATCAGTTTGTTTCCTTCCGGCATGATCTCATAATTATTATCCAGACCATCTGCGTTAACCAGGATGTCATACTGACCAACGCCTGAGCTCCTATCCGCTAAAGTTGTTGCGGTCGGCAGCTTGTCGATATCGGCTTTGGTGTCTCCATTTACAAATCCGGTATACCCGATTGTTAACAATGGATTCTCTTCTCCGTATACCCTGCTCTGCTGATCAGCTTTGGCAGTCAGCACCGCTCTTTTTATTGTTAATGTACCTTTTACATTTTTGATAGTATAGTTACCAGCAACTGCACCAACAGGGTTAATGTCGTATGTTCCGGTAGCGGATTTTACGGTTGCAGAGGTAACTGCAGTGGCTTTTGTCAGCACACCAGCTACGTTTTCATCCTCTCCGTTTTTGAATCCGGAATACGATACAGTCAATGGCGGATTCACCGTTCCGTATACTTTTTCCGCGTCGTTAGCCGTAACTGTCAGCTCAGCCGGAGTCACCTTTAATATACCAGTCTCTGTAACCACCTCGTAGTTTGCTGACTGAGCATCAGCCGATACGTTAATCACATACGTGTTAACCGGTGATTGTTCATTAACAGTTGTACTTGCTTCAGGAGCCTTGGTAAACAGATCAGGAGTATTCTCATCATCGTTGTTCCTGAAACCGGAATACTTAATGGTAAGTACCGGATTCGCGTCTCCGTACACTTTGGATTTATCCTCTGCTCTGGCTGTCAGGGTTGCTTTTGTAATGCTAAGCTTACCATCGTCCACCGAAGGAATAAAATAGTTAGGAGCCACACCTGTAGTTGTCTGAATAGGATACTCTCCTACCGGTGAGCTTTTCAGCGCTGTAGTGGTGGTCACCGGAAGTTCTGTAAACACCCCTGGTTTATTTACACTATCATCGTTCTTAAACCCGCTATAAGTGAGGGTCAGTTCAGGATTCTCGTCTCCGTAAACCCTGGTCTTATTATCTACAGTGATCGTCAGTTCGGCAGCAGATATCTTAAGTTTTCCGCTCTGCACCGGTACGATAGTATAATTTTTAGCCACGCCCTGGTCTCCTACAGTGATCAGGTAATCACCTACCGGAGATATTTTAGTTGCAGTTGTCGATACAGCAGGAGGAGTTGTGATTACACCGGTCTTTGCTTCGTCGCCATTAACATAACCTGAGTATTCAATTGTGAATGCAGGGTTCTCGTCTCCATAAACTCTGGAAGCATCTAAAGCTTTAGCTGTCAGTACAGCTTTTGCCACCTGCAGATTCTGCGTCTTTTCTCCGGCTGCATAATTAGCCGTCGCAGCCTGGCTTACTTTGATCACCGCTTCTCCGGCCGCCACAATATGTACAGTTCCGTACATATCCACAGTAGCTACTGCTTCGTTACTGCTGCTGTAAGTCAGTGCAGCCTCCGTGTTATCGGTCTGTGCGCCGACTGAGAAATCGTTATCTCCATATGTTTTCGATGCAATTTCAGGGAAACTGATAGAAGGAGTTGCGGGAGTGATGGTTAACTTATCACTGTAAGGGCCAATAATTTCATAGTTGGCGCTTTCTGCATTCTCACTAAAGAAAATATCATATCCTTCTGCAGTTACAGGCGAGTATTGCTCAGCAAGAGTAGCAAGAACCGGCTGTTTTGTAAGTGCAGTCGTGATATTGTCACCTGCCACAAGACCGAAATATTTGAAGTCAAGCGGAGGATTTACTGCTCCGTAAGTTTTTGTCTTAGGAAGAGCAATAAGTGTCAGCGGAGCTTTGACAACCTCGAGAGTTCCCCCCTGCTGCACAATAGTATAGTTATCACTTTTCGCATCGACACTGAATGTGATCGCGTATTTTCCAACTGCAGACTTATCGGTAGCTGTTGTAACAGCCACAGGTGCCACGCTTAATACACTTTCATTATCATTGTCTGTAAAGCCATCGTAGATGAACTCAAAAGCAGGATTTTGCTGTCCGTACTTGCGTGTCACGTTCTTAATGGCAATTGTCAGTGTTGCTTTACCGATAATTAATGTACCCGGCTGAGTAGTAATCTCATAATTACTTGCAGCAGGCACCTTACTGAAGGTAATAGGATACCTGATCACGTTACCATTTGCATCACTGCCCGGAGAATCCGTTTGTGCAGTAGTCGTCAGCTCAGGAAGCTCACTGCCAAAGACAGTTGCAGCAGTTTCTCCATTTACGAAATCACGGTACTGAACGGTTAAGGCAGGATTTGCCACACCATATAAACGTTGTTTGTTTTCAGCAACGAGCATTAACGGAGCCTTCACGACAGTTAAATGACCGCTGTTGGTATAGATGAATTTGTAGTTATTGTCTGAACCTCCTGATACATTGATCACATAAGGACCTGAAGCAACCGCTGCAAATCTGTCGGCAGAAGTACCCACTGGTTTCGTGTCAATATCTGCTTCAGAATCACCGGTTACAAAACCGTTGTATTCTAATTCAAATACAGGGTTATCAGCTCCATATTTACGGCTCGCATCTTTCGCCTTCACTGACAGATCTTTCTTGTTGATGGTCAGCATGGCGTCGTCAAGGTAGTCAAACATGTAGTTTGCTGCCTGAGCACCCGAAGCAACCACAGGATATATACCTGCTGATGTACGGTTATTGATCGACGCAGGCACTGTTGCAGGCTGTGATAATACAGCTGCAGTTTCCCCGTTTTTAAACCCGCTATAAGTGATTTCAAACTCAGGGTTATTCTCTCCGTAGGTACGCACCATATCCTTGCTGCCGCTTTTACTTGCTACGGAAACAGTTACCTTGGCTTTCTCTATTGTAAGTTCACCTGCTACGCTGGTAATTACATAGTTAGGTGCTATAGCTCCGTTGACAGTGATCGGATAAACACCAACCGGACTATTGCCGCTTGCCGTTGTTGAAACTGTCGCCGGGGTTGTGAATACGCCCGGAGATAATTCCACTTCATCGTTCACAAATCCATCATATGTTACCTGCAGTGCCGGATTACTTTCTCCGTAAGCACGTGTGTAGCTGGTGGCAGTGGCGGTGAGTGGCGCCGGATGAATGATAAGCTTACCAGGACCAGCAGAGTAATCAAAGTCGTAGTTATCATCAAACGCCTGATTCTGAGCGGCAATATCGATATTATACGGATTACCATTGTTTACAGGTGTTCTTTTTGATACTTCGACTCCAGGGCCCTCGTAAGCAAGAGCAATAGCCGGCACGTTGATCACGCTAGCCGTTTCTCCATTTTTAAAGCCGCTGTAAGAAACCTTGTATGAAGGGTTTGCTTTCCCGTAGTTCTTCTCTGCGTCTTTTATTGTAACCTGAAGTGTCGCTTTTTTAACCGTTAAGGTTTTATACTGATCTTCCAGGCCGGCATAGTTATCACTAGGCTCCTGGGAAACCCTGATCACGGTTGTACCGGCAGTTTTGATCGTTACTTCGCCGCTGATAGGATTAACAGAAGCAACCGATTCGTCACTGCTGCTATAGTTAAGCGGCAATTCCTCATTTGTTGAACTTACTTTTATCCTGAAACTGGCATCGCCATAGGTTTTCTCCTCAGGCCATTCTTCAACAGTGAAGACAGGATTTGCCTTTCCAACGCTTAAAGAACCATTCACCAGGATGAAATCGTAATTTTCTGCAATTCCTCCTGTTAAGGTGATCGCATAATCACCTTTTGTGTTCACATCTGCATTGGGGTCAAGACTTGCAACCGGTTCAGCCGTAATGGCGTTTTCCTTCGTGTCTGTACCAGCGAATCCACTGTAGTCGATATCGAATGCAGGGATAGCATCGCCTAAAGCGATGGATTTATTCCTTGCTTTTGCAGTAAGTTTTGCCTTATTGATGATGAGATCGGCACCGTTATAATTAAACGTATAGTTATTATCTGAAAGCTCATTGCTCAGGATAACAGGATACGTGCCGGTTTTGGTCATCTTTTCAACCGGCGTTTTTGTTGTTACATCTAAAACTGCTTTCAGAACAGGTTTGGTCTCCAAAACCTCATCAGTTTCACCATTAACAAAATTAGTGTATGTATAGTCGTATTTCGGATTTTCGTGTCCGTATACTTTGTTGACAGCAACAGCATTGACCGTTAAAGTTGCCTTTTCAACCGTAAGCCTTTGTGTTACTTCAGAAGCGTTGGCAAATGCACCGCTAGGTGCCTGTGAAGCCTTGATATCCGTGAAGCCGGCACCTGTAATATGGATCTTTCCATCTGCTGTAACAGTAGCCACCTCTTTGTTGCTGCTGGTGTAAACAATCGGAGTTGCCGTGTTATTGCTGGTTGCACCTGCATCAAAATCAGTGTCGCCATAAATCTTGTTAGCAATCGCTTCGAAGGTGATCTTAGCAGTGATCTTTGTTGAGATCACAGAAAGATTATTGGAATATTCATTTGCTATCACTAACTCGGCTGCAGCATTTCTGTCAAGGTCGCCAATAGCCACTACCTGAGGTGAACTCAGCGTCTTGATATCTACTTTAGAAGCAAATGAAGACGAGTTAATTGTTCCCGGTTCAGTGATGTTCCTTAAGACTGAAACAGACTGAAGGTTCCCTGTTACCACATCCGGTTTACCGTCACCGTTCACATCGCCTATTGATACACCGTATGGCGTATCTCCAGTAGCAAAATTCTCAGGTGAGGCAAAAGATGCAGTAGTTCCGGATGTTGTATTATGGAATACAGAAACCGTGTTTGACTTATTATTGGCAGCCACAAGTTCTGCTTTCCCATCCGCATCCAGATCGCCTATAGCGACAGATCTTGATCCTTCCGCCGCAGCGTAATTAACTGCGGGAGCAAAAGAAGAACTATTAAATACTCCTCTTCCCGCTGTGTTTGTTATTACCGAGATGTTGTTGCTTCCGGCGTTAGCCGTTACTACCTCCGGTTTACCATCGCCGTTCAGATCTCCTGTAGTCACCCACCATGGAGTACCCCCTACAGCATAATCTGTTTTCGCTGCATCAAACGCAACCTTAGAAGCGGTTGAGATATTGCGGAATACCGAAACTGTTGAACTACCTGCGTTGGCAGTAATAACATCCGGCTTTCCGTCACCATTCATATCGTTCATGGTGATCATGTTTGAACCGGAAGCGGTGTTAACGCTCACCTGCGATTCAAAAGACAGGCTTCCGCTGGCGGATGTATTTCTGAGGACAGAGAAAGTCCTGGAAGCGTAATTGCTCACGACCACGTCAGGCTTTCCATCGCCATCCACATCACCTACTACTATTGATTTCGGTGCATCGCCTACTGCCAGGGTTACGCTCTTAGCGGCCGGGAATGAAGTTGAGGTAATGCTGCCGTCTGCAGATTCGTTATGGTATACGGTTACACTATTACTTTGTGTATTCACTACTACCATATCGGTTTTTCCATCGGCATCCAGATCGCTCATGGCTACTACAGATGGCTGATTTTGTGTAGGAACATTCACAGGAGCATTGAAAGATGAGATCTTAAGCTCCGGATCAGCTACTCCCGGGTTGGTCAGTACGAACTTATCAGAAGAAAATCCTGAAAGACCACTTTCTGCATCGAGTACAGATACCGGCATATAAGTGGCTCCAGCAGGTACCTGTACAGTGAGGCTTGTTGAAGAAGCCGACTGTACTACCGCCTGTGAGGCGCCGAAATACACAATGTTATTAGCGGGGTTTACATTAAAGTTCTTACCGCTGATGATCACAGTAGATGCCGACGGCCCGCTTTTAGGAAGGAAGTCAGTCACTACCGGCACCGGCATATTTTTTAAGATGGAAATAGTTCCTTCTGTACCGTTCACTACCGAAAGTTCGGCACGTCCGTCGCCGTTCAGATCAGCAATCACTAATGAATTAGCACCTTTACCGATTCCATAATCCTGTTTAGTGGCAAAAGACGAACTGGTGATACTTCCCTGATCAGCCGTATTGCTGAAAACAGAAACGGTATTGTCTGCCATATTCACCACGACCATATCCGGTTTGCTGTCGCCGTTTATATCGCCGAAGGCAACAAACTCAGGACTTGTACCTGTTGCAAAAGCAACAGCAGGATCAAATGACAGCGTATTTGCAGATGATGTATTCCGCAGAACAGATACTGTATTCGTGCCGGCACTTGTTACTGCCAGTTCCGGAAAGCCATCACCATCTGCATCAGCGATAGCAACCCTTGAAGGTTTATCACCTACGGTATACACAACCTGCGCTTTGAATGATGCGCTATTGATCATACCTGGTGTTGAAACATTTTCCAGTACTGAAATAGTATTTCCGGGAGCATTCTCTGTTCCGGCGTTCACCGTAACAATTTCCGGCTTACCGTCGTTATTCAGGTCGCGTACAGACACAGAAGAAGGGTTAGCCCCGACTGTAAATGCTGCGGCAGGATCTTCAAATTTCTCTGCTCCCCTGTCTGAAATATTTCTTAACACATAGGCAACATTCGTGTTCTTGCCAACTGTGATGATATCGGCCTTTCCGTCGCCATCGATATCAGCAACTGATATCGATCCGGGGTTGGTGCCTGTAGAGAAAGACTGCGGAGCTGCAAAAGAGAAATTGCCGGCTGAAGATGTATTCAACAGCGTGTACACTTTGCTGCTTGTGAAATTAGACAGAACGAGGTCTAATTTTCCGTCGCCGTCAATATCCGCGGTGGTTAAAGAAGATGCACCCGGATCTACCGAAATACCGGCATCCTGGAGTGAAAACAGCTCAGTGCTGATCTTAGAACCTCCTGTATTGCTTTCTACATATATTTTACCTGTTTTAGGATCAACAGTAACCAGGTCTGTATGCCCGTCGCTGTTGAGGTCTGCCGCTGAAACAGAACTCAAATTGCTGCCAGCTATTGGAAGCGTGGTTGCAAAAGGGAAAGATCCGTCGGTTACGGCATTCGTTACAGCAAAAGCACTTGCTGAATAAGCTGTCAGGCCGGTTGCCTGATCCAGTAAAGATACCGGGCGGTAAGTAGCACCCTGAGGCACTGTTACGGTTACTGAAGTTCCATCTGAAGATACTGAACTTACAACAGCTTGAACCGCACCGAAGAACACCACGTTATTTTGTGCTTCTTTATTGAAGTTTTTACCTGTAATGGTAACAGTAGTACCCGGAGCGCCTGATAAAGGACTTACAGCAGTAATGATCGGCGGAATCTGGTTCTGGAATACCGAAACAGAATTTCCATCTTTATTTGCTACCGCTATTTCTGCCTTGTTGTTATTATTCAGGTCGGCTATCAGCACCGAAACAGGACCAGCAGCTGTGGCATAATCTGTTTTAGTTTCAAAAGAGCCTGCGTCAATGCTGCCCGTTACCGCCTTATTTCTAAATATGGAGATGGTGTTGCTGCCTGCATTGGCTACCACCATTTCCGGTTTGCCGTCTGCATTGAGATCCCCGAACGCAACCGCTACCGGATTAGTACCTGTTGCGTAATTAACCGCCGCAGCAAAAGAGATATTCCCGGCAGAGGTACTATTTTTCAGTACAGAGACACTTGCACTTGCCTTATTGACTACAGCAAGGTCTGCTATGCCATCTGCATCCAGATCAGCGACGGTTACGAAAGCCGGGCTGCTCTGCGTGGCGTAGGCCTGTGCAGCAGCAAAACTAATCACCGAGCCGGTGGTAGTGTTCGTAAAGACTGAGACATTATCAGATCCTGAATTTGCTGTGATCACCTCCGGCTTGCCGTCGGCATTCACGTCGGCGGCTGCTACCCATACAGGCGCAGTTCCGGACGATGCTGTCAGCTGGCTTTCAAAAGCAACATTGCCGGCACCTGTAGATATGTTTCTCAATACCGAGATGCTGCCGTCTTTCTTGTTTGCTGTAATCACGTCAAGTTTTCCGTCACCGTCTATATCGGCAACTGTAACAGAAGCCGGGTTTCCACCGACAGCGTAAGCTGTTGACTGCACTGCAAGCGAGGTTCCGTCATTAAGCAATACACGTACAGTGTTCGCATCGTAATCCGCTGCAACGATATCTTTTTTGCCGTCGCCGTCAATATCGCCCGCCGCTATAGCATACACATTTTTTGAACCGGTGATGCTAAGCTGGGTTCCGGCAAAAGAATTTGCTTTAATAGGATCGCTGCCATTCTTATTCCTGTTGATCACTATTTTACTTCCGTTGGAAGATGGCGATACAGAGATTAGCTCAGGATTTCCGTCAGCATCCAGGTCAGCTGCAATCATTGATTGATTTTGAAGCGTGACATTGGCTATTGAATAATTATTCCGTGCTGAAAAGAAAAGCTGATCATCCGTGTTGGTCACGGAGAAGTTCTGTGAAGATACTCCGGTTAAGTTTGTCGTAACATCAAGAACTGTAAGAGGACCGTAAGTAGCACCGGCAGGAACCGTCACTACCAGGGACGTAGATGTCGCAGACTGTACAGCAGCCTTCACTGCTCCAAAATAAACGACATTGTTCTCGGCCGTCGTATTGAAATTCTTACCTGTAATTGTAATTGTCTCGCCCGCTTTTACTACTGAGGGTGAGAATGAATCAATTACAGGAGGCACCTTGTAAAAGAAAATAGAAATAGAGGCGTCTGTCGTATTTGCGACAGCAATATCTCCTTTTCCATCTTTATTAAAATCGGCAATTGCCAGTGACTGAGCTCCGGTTCCTGTCTTATAGTCAGAACGACTGAAAGACGAAGCATTGAGGGCTCCGGCTGCCGTGATGTTATTCCTGAATATGCTGATCCCCGCATTGGCGGAATGAGATGCTATAATCTCGGGTTTACCATCGCCATTGAGGTCGCGGATGGCTACTTCTCCATTCCCTAGTGCTGCAAAAGGATATACCTGCTTACTGGCATTATCTATCACACCATTTTTGTTAAGATAGACCGCCAGGTTGTCCGATGCACTTTCTACTACAAGGTCAGGGTAACCATCTCCGTCCAGGTCACCGAGTGCGAGGCCTAGTGGATTGCTTCCAGCCGCCGTAAGTACAGTGTTTTGTTCTGTAAGTTTGGCCGCTGTAATGCTTCCGGGAGTGGTGTTGTTTTTAAAGATCGTAACAGTCGTACCGACAACAGAACTGGAGCCATAATCACCAATGATGATTTCCGGTTTGCCGTCTTTATCAAGATCTCCTGCGATCAGCCCTCTGACGCCGGTCTTGCCTGATTTGATTTCGGCCTTGCCGGCAAAAGTCATAGGCGCGTTCGGCCATGGGGTTGTATTACGATAAACATAAACAGAGCTTGTCAGGTCTATTGCAGCAATAATATCTGCCCTGCCATCACGGTCTATATCAGCGACCGCTACATTCGTAATTGAACCAGCAGCCCCTGTAGAGATCTGTACCGGTGTAGTATTGAAATTGATGGTGCTGGTACTGGAAGTGTTCGTGTAGACCAAAATAACATGGTCTGCACCGGCAACAGTAGAAGCGATCAGATCCAGTTTACCATCTGCATTAATATCACCGGTGGTCAGTGCATAACCTGTATTAGGTAATGTGATTTCTTTTGACAGAGAAAAAACACCCGACTTATTATTCATGTATATGAGGATTTTCTTCTGATCACTGCTGGTTACAGCAAGATCGGGAAACCCGTCGTCGTTGAAATCGGCAGCCCTTACAGACCTGAAATTTGCTCCTGTAAGAGTTATCGCTCTTTTGTTCTGTTCAAAACTAAAAACGTTTACTCCATCATCATTCCGGTCATTCAGGATACTGAACATCACCGGAGAGTAAGCAATAAGGCCGGAAGGAGCATTTTGTACCGCAGGAGCTGCAAAGCCGGATCCTGCCGGGACAGTTACTTTTATTTCAGTTGGTGATTGGGATACGATATCTGTGGCCTTTATTCCACCGAAATAAACGACGTTCTGCCCGGTTATAAATCCGCTTCCGGTAATGGTTAAAACATCACCCGGTTTGGCCATCAACGGCGAGATGCCGGTGATAACCGGAACATCGATTATTGTATATTTATCACTGGTCAGGACAGGACTATTGGCAGCCACTATAAGAGGGTCGTTACTTTCAGGACTCGTAATACCGGTGGCATCATTTTTTGTTTTTATATTCACTGTACCTGTTCCGCTTACAACATTAAGCCTTAACGTCCAGGTAAGCCCGTCACTGCCGGTTTTCGTAGCCGATGCAAAGTTAGCAACCACGTTTCCGGTAGTAACAATCGGGAAATAATCCTTATTTAACCCGTTTACCTGACGGTCGGTCTTTATTTCAAAATCTATTGTTTTGTAATTGCCGGTAGTACCTCCAAAGGAAGGCTTAACAGAAGTAAAAGAGAATTGGCGGTTAACTGAAAAAGTTTCGTTAATAGAAACCGTTTGGCCGTCGGGGAGAGTCTTCACCGGGGTAAACGAATCATTATACATGAAAACATCGTAAGAAGACGCGCTTATAGATGGATCCCGGTCTAAATACGACTGGCTTACCATTCCATCTCGTTTAATCATTTTAATACCTAGCTCTCCCTTCGCAAAACCAGTTGCTACTGTCACGTACCATGCTCTAGACTCATCTGCATTGGAAGCGCTACCTTGCTGGACACTCGTGATAGTTGCATTTGGCAAACCCTTGTCATCGTTTACTAATGAAAAATTATCTTTTGTTAATCCTAAAATCCTGCCTGTAAACGTAACCTTAAAAATAACCTGATCATCAGCACTGTTCTGTAAAGATCCATTACGGGTTATACTTTCAATTTGGACAGGTGTAGTAACTCTCGCATATGATGAGATTCCTTGCCATCTCCCGGCAAATTTCCAATCCCTCCAACCGCAAAAAATATAGGTGGTTCCCGGTATCGTACCGATAGTCGTACTCTTCCAACCCCAACCAACACCCGTCAGTATCATCCCGGGAATGAACCCCTGAATTGAGTAATAATATATTCCTCCATTAACCTGCGAGAGAAAAACTCTTGTAGCACTTGATTCTACTGCGTGGTAAATCCCGGTTGCATTATTAGACTCGAGGTATGCCCCCCAACTGGTTTGATTCTCATTGTATGTCTGCAGCTGAACTGAAGTGGGCGTTAATCGGCTGTACGTTCGTTTCGAGATTAACCCATCGATCGCATAGTCGGCCCAGGAGGCCTGGGCATACGCACTGCTGTTAAAGAGGGTACCGATACATAATAAGGCGAACAAGACTATACCTTTTGCCTTTCTCCTTCTTGTTGAGTCTACCTGTCTCATCTATTTTTATTTCTATTTTTTCTACTTTTCTGGCTGCCTGGGACGGATTTAGCCGTTTGTTACCAAACTGAAATTCTTTCTTGTTCACTCCTGCAATCTGCAGTATGACAAGAATTTATTCCTCGCCATTTGACGCTTACGAAAAAGCCAGGGCGAAGGTTGCGGGAATTTTAAAGAAAATTTCTGCGACCGGAGGGCTGAGGTTTTTCATTCAAGTGACAGGTGATGCGAACCGTGTTCCCCTCCTCTTTTGTTGATAAAATATTAGCCTGCTTGAATGCACCTGTCGCTGAAAATTTCAGATCGGTGGACATGGAGGGTTAAGGCTACCTGATGGTAATGACGGTTCGTGTATTGCCAAAAACCGGGTAATTGTAAAATCATCATCGGTTTTCGTTCAAATGATTACCAGAGCGGAAAAACATTCGGTACATCTTTCAGTTATGATCTTATTATCTATAATAAACAATCACTACCTGATACTATGAAAAAGAAAACCGGAAGCGATCCGAAATTTACTACGCAAGGGGCGGCGGGTACCGAACCTGCCCTGATCGAGCTGTTTAAAGACTGCATAATGGACATCTATTGGGCGGAGAACCATTTGGTAAAAATGCTCCCAAAGATGATCGAAGCAGCGTCGTCAAAAAAGCTTAAAAGCACCATAACGGCTCACCTGGAAGAAACCAGGGTTCATGTCAGTCGCCTTGAAGAGATTTTCGGATTGCTGGGCGAACAGCCTCTTGCTAAAAAGTGCGACGCCATGGAAGGTCTTACCCTTGAGGGACAGGAAATCGTCGAGAGCACTGAACAGGGAACAGCAACAAGAGATGTAGGAATTATTCTCGCATCCCAAAAAGTGGAACACTACGAGATAGCAACGTATGGCGGGCTCACTCAGCTGGCAGCCACACTGGGGATGAAAGATATTGCCGGCATACTGGCTAAAACGCTGGCAGAAGAGAAAAATGCTGATCAGTTACTGACCGGCGTAGCGGAGAACGAAATTAATTATCAGGCCTCAGAGGAAGCTTAAATATGGCAAAGAAAAAAGCTGAAAAGCCGTTGGTTGAGCCAACTAATGAAAAACGGGTTAAACTGGAGCCGTATACTGACGACGCGCTCGGCAAAAAGATGACAACCAACACCGGGCTTCCCATAAATGATGATCAGAACTCGTTGAAGGCGGGTGAAAGAGGATCTTCTTTACTGGAAGATTTTATCCTGCGCGAAAAAATTATGCATTTTGACCATGAACGGATTCCCGAACGGGTTGTGCATGCGCGCGGATCGGGGGCTCATGGTGTGTTCAAGCTGTATAAACCGATGTCGGAATATACAAAAGCGCACTTTCTGAATGATACAGAGACCGAAACCCCGGTATTCGTCCGTTTCTCCACAGTTGCTGGTTCACGGGGATCAACTGACCTTGCCCGGGATGTCAGGGGATTTGCAGTTCGTTTTTATACGCAGGAAGGGAATTTTGATCTTGTCGGAAATAATATGCCGGTATTTTTCATACAGGACGCCATCAAATTTCCTGACCTTGTACATGCAGTAAAGCCTGAACCGGATAATGAGATTCCACAGGCTGCTTCAGCACATGATACTTTCTGGGACTTTATTTCGCTGATGCCCGAATCTGCTCATATGATCATGTGGTTAATGAGCGACCGTGCTATACCTCGCAGCTACCGTATGATGGAAGGCTTTGGCGTTCATACCTTCCGGTTTGTTAATGCACAGGGCGTTGCAAGCTTTGTAAAGTTCCACTGGAAACCGCTGCTGGGTGTACACTCCGTAGCCTGGGACGAAGCGCAGAATATATCCGGTAAAGATCCGGATTTTCACCGGCGGGACCTTTGGGACTCCATTGAAAGCGGCGCCTTTCCTGAATGGGAATTAGGAGTGCAGATAGTGCCGGAAGAGGATGAATTCAAGTTTGATTTTGATTTGCTCGACAGTACCAAGATCATTCCTGAAGAACTGGTTCCTGTACAACGCATCGGTAAATTAACGCTTAACCGCAATCCTGATAATTTCTTTGCCGAAACGGAACAGATTGCCTTCCACCTTGGACATATTGTACCTGGAATTGATTTCACTAATGACCCATTACTGCAAGGTCGTCTTTTTTCTTATACCGACACGCAGTTACTGCGGCTTGGCGGACCAAACTTCCAGCAATTACCTATCAACAAGCCGGTCGTTCCGGTATATAACAATCAGCGGGACGGGTTCTCAAGACAAAACATTGATAGCGGAAAGACCAGTTACAGCCCGAATTCACTCTCTGCCAATTCACCGGAACAGGTAAGAGCGGAACAGGGAGGCTATATCACTTATCCTGAACGGGTTGAAGGACGTAAGATCAGAGCAAGAAGCAGGAGCTTTTTTGATCACTTCAGCCAGGCACGGCTATTTTTTAACAGCCAGTCTGACCCGGAAAAGGATCATATCGTCCAGGCCTTTTCATTTGAATTAGGAAAGGTTAAGACGATCTCGGTACGGGAACGTATGCTTGGTATATTATCGCTGGTTGATAAAGGTCTGGCTGCACAGGTGGCAGTGGCATTAGGCCTGCATATTCCCCAGCCAATAGAGCAACCGGTTAATAAAAGCGTTCCTGCCGATGGAGTACCTGAAGAGTTCGAACCGCTTAATGTCGAAGGTAGTATAAAAAAATCGGCAGCACTTAGCATGGCTAACTCCCCCAAAGACAGCATCGAAACGCGGAAGATTGCTATACTCGCTGCAGATGGCGTAGATGAGCGCTCAGTAAGCAAGATCAAAGATGCCATAGAAGCTGAAGGCGGAGTAGTGGAAATTGTATCCTGCCACGGGGGATTTATTACTTCATTAAACGATGAGCAGATAAAAGTTGATGACACTGTGTTAACGACTGCGTCCGTTCTTTTCGACGCAGTTTATGTGCCGGGCGGTGCCAACAGCGTAGCTTCAATAGAGGCAGATGCTGACGCTGTTCATTTCCTGAACGAGGCTTTCAAGCACTGCAAACCTATTGCAGCAGATATCAGCGCCCTCCAGGTTTTAGAGGCAACTTATTTTGCCAAAAAGATCCAGTCAGACGAAGGGGTGATCTTGTCCGATGATCCCGCTTCACTGGCACAGAGCTTTATTGCAGCGATCCGGCAGCACCGTTTCTGGGAAAGGGAACGGGCCAGGAAAATTCCTGCCTGATAAAAAAAGAGCGCCTTCGAAGCGCTCTTTTTTATTTAATTTAATCAAGTATTGCTAAAGCCTCATGATTGCCCTGCTGCATGGCAATATCATACACCGTTTGCCCCCGAACGTCAGCGAGTGTTTTATCAGCACCGGCTTCAAGCAGCATTTTGATAATATCATTACGCCCGAACATAGCAGCAAACATTAACGCTGTTCCCCCGTTCCCGTGCACCTGATCAACGTTCGCTCCTTTTTCTATAAGCAGCCTTGCTATCTCAGGATATCCTTTGAAACAAACTCCCATCAACGCAGTATTTCCACCGTGATCAGCGCCATTTACATCGGCCCCCTGATCTATTAGAAAGCCAGCTGCATCGGCTTGATTATTATAACATGCTATGATCAGGGGAGTGTACCCCTTTTCATCTTTATAGTCCAGGTTTACCCCTTTCATAACCAGTTCCTGCAATACAGGAACATCCCCTTTACGGGCAGCATGTATTAATACTTCGTTTAAATTGACACGGGTCATATCCATATTCAGATCGCTTTTCATTCCGAACGGTGGATGTAGCAAATTGTTTAGCGAAATCACCAAAGAGCCTTCCCCGGGCTTTAAATCTATTTAATGAAAGACGCAAGTTTTTTGTCTACGTCCTCCCCTCGAAGATCTTTTGCGATGATCACTCCTTCCGGATTTACCAGGAAGTTCTGCGGAATTGCAGTAATGCCATATTTAACAGCAATGTCGCTTTTAAAGCCTTTCAGGTCACTTACCTGAATCCAGGGCATACCATCATACTTTACCGCATTAAGCCAGGCAGCTTTGGTTTCATCAAGGGAAACTCCCACGATTTCAAAATTCTTATCTTTGAATTGCTTATACGCCTTCAGCAAATTCGGGTTTTCTGCCCGGCAGGGAACGCACCAGCTCGCCCAAAAATCTACCAGGACGTACTTACCTCTCAGAGATGATAATTTAAACTCCTGGCCTTTATCATCAGTTTGGGTAAAATCGACCGTTTTACCAATTGCTATTTGCTTCGCCTTTTCGTATTTGGCGGTCAGCTTTTTCCCGCTAAAACTGGCCATGATGCGTTTGCTGAAGGGAGTATAGTACCGATCGAAGGTAGCCGGATCGATCACCATCGTCTTATTGTCGTTAACTGCGTCGAGCGCTACATAAGAATCAGGATGACTGAATATGAACGAGTCGAGATTCGCTTCCATACGCGCCATGACTGGCTTTGCCTCCGCTGATATTTTTTTCATCTCCACGCTGTCCTTTGCAGACCGCGCTTTCATGAACCGGGCAGTCAGCTTCTGGTATTCCTTATGCGGAACACCTATCTCTTGCTGATATTGGAGATACTCGGCCTGGGATTTAGTGCCGCTTATCGAAGCCGTAGACATACTATCCGCTCCCTTAACCGCGTATTTTCCTTTTTCAAGATAAAACTCCTGGAAATCGGGTTTAGGCCAGCGCTTGGTCGTATCTCTTTTTAAAGGTTGGAGTTCCAGATAAGCCCTGTTAGCAAAAGCTGTCGTTCCGCTAATGGAGAACGTACCGTTCTTCAGGAGGGCGCTATCTTTAACGCTCTTTCCTGCACTGTTCACATAGCTAAGGATAACCTTCTTGTCTTTTCCAGCCGAAGGCAGTTTTCCGGAGATCTCGAATTTGTCCTGTGCCATGCCGGCGCTTACCGATAAGGCAAGCAGCACAGCGAGGCTTGTTTTTAGTTTCATAGAATTGTCTTTTGTTTTATTTAATGAGCGCTTTAAGACGCTCGGTCAGGTTTTCTCCCCTGAGGTTTTTTGCAATAATCACTCCTTCCGGGTTGATCAGGATATTTTGCGGAACGGAATTGATGCCATATAGCACAGCAACGTCGTTCTTCCAACCCTTCATGTCGCAGACATGGATCCAGGGAAGGTTATCGGTTTTAACAGCCGCTTCCCACGCAGCTTTCCCCTGGTCGAGGGATACTCCAACCACTTCAAAATTTTTGCCTTTAAGTTCCTGGTAAGCCTTTACCAGATTGGGGTTTTCTGCCCGGCAAGGCACACACCAGCTCGCCCAGAAATCTACCAGTACATATTTTCCTCTTAAGGAAGAAAGAGTGAAGGGCTTTCCACTCAGATCGTTCTGGGTAAAGTCGGTGGCTTTAATCCCCGTTTCGAGCCGTTCAGCGGCTTCTATCTTTTTAAGCGTACTTTTCCCGAGTTCTGTAGATTTAAGCTCTTCTGAGAACTGGTCATATAACGAACGGCCTACAGCTTTAGGTTCGAACCTGTTTCCGAGTACATTGATATTATACACATATAAACCCATGTAAGAATTGAGATGCGTCTTAGCGAAGTCCAGATAGATGGCCTTGTTTTTGGCAACAAGGTGTGTGACACTATCGGACGCTTTTTTATAGGCTTCATCTTTCGGCTTTCCGCGAAATTCATCATTAAGCTTAATGATCGTTTGCGTCTGCGGCCTGATCATCGCTTCCACTTCGTTCTGCTCACGGTCGGTGACTGAACCGCTTACAGAGGCACTTTTGATAGAATCGGTGCCATTGACGGAAATCTTCGAATTTTCCAGGAACAAGCCGAGATCATCTCTTCCCCTGCCCGGGGACTTAGTCCGCCGGAGTGAAAGCAGAGCAGGAACGGGCTCATCGACACTTCCAGTCAGGATGAACTTGCCGTTTTTCACTGCGGCAGAGTCTATGTTTACCCATTGACCGGACTTTACCATCGCCAGGTAAACCTTCCCCGGCTCCTTCAGTTTGGAGAGGTTGCCGGAGATGGTATAGTTCTTTTGGGCCATCAGGCCTAAAGGCAGACAGCAAGCTGCTGCGAGGATACATTTTCTTAGTATATTCTTCATCTTGTCATTATTCTTTTAAAGGGACTCATCGGCGTAATACAATGCCTGAGATAAATACTGTTTCGTAAAGCAAAGTTGGCGCCGGGGTGTACTTCGCAGCGGAAAGGACTGTAAAGCGGACATACCTAGCAGTGGTTATTCCAAGATTAATAGTCTGTTGATAATCCACTATATCACCTGCAAACACGCCTTTGTTTACCCAGATAGTCCCGTCCATGCTCGTCTCTATCTTGACAGAAGTGGGATAAGCACCATTGTTAGGATACTTGTTTGTCGTAGGTATATAAAACTTAAGGCTTGAGAAAATGATATCCTTTTTAAAATCGATGGATATCCATTGCGGCATCGGCTGGTTTAAAGCTGATGCCCAAAAAGTAGTGGTGTTGCTGACATCAATTGTCTTAGCAGCAGCATTAGTAGAAGAAAGCTGTGTGGAATATCCTGCAATCTCCCATCCCACCCTGTCAAGGTCCTTTGGCTGCGCTGTCTTAAATACCAGGTAGACTGTCCGGTTATCTGAGAAATCTTCCTTGCCGTCCACCGTTTTAATGACAACAGGAAGTACATATATGCTATTACCAACGAGCCTTGTCTGGTGGCCGATATTGAACTGTGCAGCCTCCGAAACAGAGCTGCCGGATGCTATGCGGACGTCTGGTTTAAAAAGCAGATAGCAACTGGTGGGCAGCAACATTGCGTCCCCGTACTTCGAACGATATTCAAGCATTCTGGTGGTATCCACAGCGAATGTTACCCAGTGATCATTAGAAGCGGCTTCTCCTTTCAGGGCCGCCTTTAAATCCAGTACTATCGTTGAATCTTTATCCAGAGTCATAGGAGTCTGAAGCGTATCAAGTCCATTTGCGAGTTGAATCGAAACACTGCGGTCGGCCAGAGCCACACGGTCGTCTTTGCTGCAAGCAGTGAACAGCACAATTAACAGGCAAACTGCTGATATATTTAGTTTAAACATCTTCTTATCTTTTATGATTAATTCTGTTGCATCCCGGGGTTAAAACTCAACACCTGAACAGGTATCTGCAGGGTATAGCGCTCGCTATGCGGCTCAAGAGTAGCAATAACCTCTCCCTGGGCGTTATAACGGTAGACGGCCGGCATTCTGTTCTCCTTGTCAAGGCGGCGCATATCAAACCACCGCAGGCCATTATAGGGGAGTTCGTGTGCACGTTCCTGGAGTACTTCCTTTAATACTGTCTCCTGGTTGGATGATTCAAACCGTTCATAAGTGGCGGCCTCAATCCTTTTTTGCCGGATCTCATCCAGATACTTCAATGCCAGGGTTAAATTATTGCTTCGTGCTGCACCCTCTGCCGCAATCAGCTTCATTTCCTGTACAGAAGTGCCTGCATTAGTCTGCTTAAAAACAGCGGTTACAGCTTCCGGATAAAATTGCATCAAGCCCCTTTTCGTATAAGGATAAGTGTCCTGACCGATATACAGCTTTTTGACGCGAAGGTCATTGCGGGCAAAAGATTGTATAAAGTCAAGCGTAGGTGTTGTTATTACAGCCAGTATTCTTCCGTAAATCACATCGGGATGCGTACCCATTATGTTAGTAGCCGGAAGCGTACCATTGAAGTCTATCATCACCGCTTTTGTATTTGCAAGGGCCAGTTCAGCATTTTTCTGAGCCTCAGTATAATTCCTTTGATAAAAATACACCCTTGCCAGCAGGCTGTATCCTGCTGCAAGAGATCCGCGAAGCCGGTTAAGACTGTTGTCGACAGGTAAGTCCGGGATAGCCGTATTGATATCATCAATGATGTGCTTATATATCGCGGCCGTCGTACTCCTCGGCGGAACCTCCGAGGTAACATCGTTTGTAGTGACAAACGGAACTGCAAGATCCTGTTCGGCCGTTACCGGATCGTAAGGCTTTGCATATTCGTTCACCAGGTAGAAATATTCCAGGGCTCTACCCAGTAAGGCTTCAGCTTTAAGACTTCTTTTCTTAACATTCGACCCGCCGGTAGCATCATCTATCCCCGTCAGCACCGTATTATAAAGGTTAATCTGTGCATAATGGGCTCCCCACAATTCGGGAGCAGCATTAATATCAAATGAAAACTGGGGCGACCAGATATACATCAGTTCACCCGGTTTTGTCGGAGGATTGGTCATATTGATCAGTTCCAGGTTATCTCCAAGATAATTGATAGAGCCGCTAGCCTGTCCGACTCCATAAACCAGCGACTCAGAATTTAGCCATTGGTCATAGTCATCGACCGTGGTAAGCAATTTCTTTCCTTTCGGAGTAATATCCAGGTAGTTATCGCATCCTGCAAGAAGCAGGCAGCATACCGTTAACTGAATGAACAGAAATTTATAGTGTTTCATTTGTATACAGTTTAAAAGTTTGTAAAAATGCCGATTGTGTAAGTCGGAGTCAGGTACGGCTTCTGATAACTTCCCGTAGCCATACTGAAATTCTCCTTGTTAAAACCTACTGTCCAGATATTAGAGGCCTGGCATTTCACTTCAAAGTGTTTAAAGCCTGCTTTTTTGATGAAAGGCGTGTTGTCCAGGCTATAAGAAAGCGTCAGGTCACCAAGGGTTATATAGTCTCCGTTCACTACGTAACTGTCAGCGTAATTATAAGCATTGTTTGAGTTGCCGCTCCTGTATGCCGCCAGTCCCATTACATCCGTGGTCGTTTCGTCACCCTTCACTTTCCAGTAATTACCGGCGCCTGATAGAGGGCGTGTTGCGGAGGGATCGGGGCGCGGTACCCTTACCTTAAATCCTCCATAATAATTAATCATACAGAATACATAAAAATTGCCGATATCGACCCGGTTGCTCAGACCGGCGTTAATAGTGGGGATCGAAGATCCGGAATAGTGACTGACACCCGAAGTATCGCTTCTCATCAGGGTGCTGGTAGCACCAGTCGCACTGTTATCGTTGGTACGGTAAACGTTCCCCTTCGTATCCTTGATCAGCGGATAACCTTCATCATCAAGACCGGCGTAACGGTACGAAAACATAGCTCCTACAGGATGATTCTTCACGTAGCCGAGGGCATTAAGCGTTTGCGGACTAAAATCGCCTTTCTGATAAACCTGTAAAACTTTACTTGTATTACGCGCCGCTACAAGGCCTGTATTCCAGTTTACCTTCCGGGTTGATATCCAGTCGGCATGCACTCCCACCTCGATACCTTTGTTATTGATCGTGGCCTGGTTAATCAGGGTTGGACTCACACCTATTGTAGGATCGATCAGCGAATTTCCTAACAAGTCGGTACTCTTCTTATTGTAATAATCAATATTACCGTACACATTTTTAAAAACAGTATAATCCAGCCCGGCATTAAAGTTTTTCGTTTGTTCCCAACGCAGACTATTGTTCGCGTAAGAGTATACGTTCAATGATTGACTGGCAGGTGAAGTATATAAATTCAGGGCACTTTGCGCTATCACTTGCGGAAGCGCCAGTTTGGCCACATTCCCATTAAATCCGTACGCTAAACGAAACTTAAGCTGGGTAAGCCAGTTAAGGTCCTGCATAAATTCCTCTTTATGCACGTTCCATGCCGCTCCAAGCGACCAAAGTGGTTTATACTTATATTTCGGATTAGTACCGAATAGGTTGGACTGGTCTATGCGTGCACTCCCTGTCAGTGAATAGGTGTTCTTATAAGAGTACACCAGGTTGGCGTAGCCCGACAAAAACCGGTCTTCTGCATATTGCTGATTAAAGAAGCTACTGTAATTCTGACTGTTGACAGGCACGCCCAACCGAAAAGCACTGGTAATGGCCCCGGTACTCATCGCCGAAAAATCGACAGGCTGCTGCAATAGGGTCTCGTCATTATAACCGAAGTAAGAAGCGGTATTGCCCTTGTTAATCAGATTCCTTACTTCTGCGCCTAAAATAGCATTGATCGAATGGTCTTCCGCCAGTACTTTATTGTAATTCAATTGCGCACGTGCAGTATAACTGGTGGTGCTCCCGGCTTCCTGCCGGAGAAAACCGCCTCGTGGAATATTATATTTAAGTGTCTGGTCATCAAGCCTTGATACAGCGGCATTGACATACTGCCTTGCTTCAGAAGACCGGTCGGACGCATAATGCCTGAGATCGGAACGGGAAGTTTCATAAATACCTCCGAATGTCATGTCAAGCCCTCCTCCGATGAGATATCTGAAATTAGCTGTCACCCGGTTATTGATAGTGCGGGTCTTATCGGTGACCTCATTGAGTTCAACCAGCGGATAATATAAATTATCGGCCAGGCCTTGTGCCATCATTAAACTGTTGAATGATGGTGAAATGCCCGATCCTAGCGCGAATGCTGGAGTTCCGTCGGGATTCTCAAATCTTTGGTAAGAATCCAGCGACGCAGGCCCTGGTACCGGCGCACTATTAAACCGTTGCTCCTGGTAGTCTGTCGTTAGCTCGAGCGACAGCTTTTTAGTAAACTTCAGTGTGCTGCGCGCCGAGAGTGAAAACCGGTTATTATCATTATTTACCTCGGAGAGACGGTTGCCCGTATAGTTTCCGGTAATATAATAAAGAGCGTTGTCAGATCCTCCTGACGCATTCAAGTTATAGGTATTGGTTAATGAAGAGCGACGAAAAAGTCTGCTGTAATCGTCGAGGTTATCATAGCTTCTAAGGGCTTCGAAAGATGATGCCGCCTGCTCAGGAGTGATCATTTTGGCTGCCTGCTGGGCAAGCAGGTAAAAAACAGGATCGCGCCGCACCGTCCCCCCGGTAATATTGGTAGCAGTGGCCAGCAGGTCCCAGGAGTCTGCCGTTATATTGGATGACTGGGTAGCCGTCTGGTAATCCACGGCAATAGCAGAAGCATCGTCGGCCCAGCGGTAACGACTGTAATTTTCTTTGGGCGTAATAGCAGAAGTAGCCCTGAAGGTAAATTGAGCTTTTCCTTTAGAGGCTTGCTTTCGTGTGATAACGATCACGCCATTCGACGCCCGTACACCGTATACTGTTGCCGCAGCGGCATCTTTAAGGACAGTGATCGATTCGATTTCATTAGGATCGATCATGTCAATCGTGAGTTCTGTAGGGTAACCATCTACTACAATCAGAGGACTTTGGTTGGCCGACATGGTAGAAATACCACGGATGTTGAACAGCGGTCTGGTTGTAGAACCTGTGGTTCCCGGAAGGGTACTTGTAAACTGTACACTGTTATTGATCATCAACCCGGGCAGCCTGTTCACCAGGCCGTCGAGGAAATTCGTGCTGATCCTCGACTCAAACTCTTTAGTACTGATCTGTGCGACAGCACCCGTACTCTGTTCTGGCTTTATCTTCTGATAACCGGTGTTTACGGTAACCTTTACTTCCTGCAAATTTCCTACTTCTATATCCATCCGGATAGTTCCTATATCTTTCGAGGATGGAACCTCGATAGTTTTATACCCGGTATATCTGATCACCAATACTGAACCTTCCTCTACATTCTGAAGAAAGAATGAACCGTCTGCATTGGTTCTGGTACCGTGACTTCGTCCCTTAACCATTACGGTAGCACCCGCGAGCGGCTCACCCGACACGACATCCACAACCTTACCCGAGACATTGATGGCCAGCAGCCGGTCTACTATGTTTTCGAAATAGCCTTTCCGCTTTTCCACTAAAGTGACCGTGTTGTTGTTAATCTTGTAGGAGACAGACTGGTTCTCAAAAATTTGATCGAGAACCCTTTCAAGCGCTGCGTCTTTTACTTTAATCGTTACCGCTTTTGATTTATCCAGAAGTTCTCCGGGAACGACAAAGTTATAACCACTCTGCTTTCTCAAATCCCTGATGACATCCTCGAGAGATGCATTGGTTTTGCTTAAAGTAATTTTCTGTGCAAAGCCGGAAGCGCTGACCTGCATGATTGCAGCTATTAGAATAATGGTTGTTAATCGCATTATCAGCCAGATTTTGTGGATAATCCCTGTTGGAGTACCCGGTTTCATGTTTAGTTTTTTTAACACTTCATTTTGTTTGTGACTAGCATCCTGCGGCCAAATGGGAGGCCTTCAATATTGCTTTATACCGCATTATTGTTAAGTTTGCTTGTCTGGTTCATTGCGGGTTGCCTCTGCGTCCAAACTCGGGCATCCACATTCTGTTAATGATTCATTTTCGGGCCGGACCGCCATATCCTGACTCCAATCAGGGTATGGCTTAGTAAAGGCCATCATCTGTTCTGATCAGCTTTTCTGTCGTATAGTTCTCTCCATATTATTGTGCTTTTTAATTATATGATTTTGAAATATTAAATGCTTACTAAGAATTCCGGATTAAACACCGGGATCTCGTCAGGTACTTTTTTATCTCGATACATATATGGTCCTCCCCTCAATTCTGAAATGTACATTTCCGGTTGCTTCAAGGGGAATTAACACCTGAGATACTTTACCGAACCGGGAAACGGAGCCCCAAAATGTACCCGCCGGAACTTCACCATCGTAAACGACCTCAACGTCGTACCAGCGTTCTATGATACGCATGATCTGCCGGATGTTAAGCCGGTCGAAAATGAAGTTGTTGTTTTTCCAGGCAACTGCGAGATCTGTGTCTACCGTATTCAGTTTAATATCTCCTCCCGAATTTACCGCCTGACTGCCGGGCGATAAGATCTTCGATTGGCCGCCTTCAGACACTTTAACACTGCCTTCCAGCAAGGTGGTCCGGTAAGCCTTCTCGTCGGAATAGGCGTTTACATTAAAATGGGTGCCTAAAACTTCTACCTTCTGATCTCCGCTCTCCACGACAAAGGGATGGTCTTTGTCTTTAGCAACTTCAAAATATGCCTCCCCGGTGAGTTTCACCCTGCGTACTCCATTTGAAACGAGAGCGGTATTATATGTCAGGCTGGAAGCAGCATTCAGCCACACTTTCGTCTGGTCCGGCAGCGTTAAAACGTAGGTCTCCCCTTTTGTAGTAGCTAATGTATGAACCATATCCGGATCACCCTTTCCTGCTTTGATCTGGTAGACGACCTGCCCGCCTGCTGTTTTGGAAACTGAAATACCTGCCTCTTTGGCGATTATACCGTCGGCCGCGTCATCGAGCCTGATTTTTCTGCCGTCCGACAAAGTGAGAGTTGCGCCGATCTTTCCCGGTGCTATGTCGTTTGCGGCAAGTTGATCATAGTTATGGGAACCTCCCTTATCGCCGGTGAAAAATTGTACACCAAAAGCGATCAGGACAACTGCTGCTGCTATGGCTGCAATCCGAGGCCAGATACGCACCGTCTTTTTTTGATCAGAAGCCTCCCCGGCTTCTGAGATCCGGGTTTTAATTTTTCCAAGTGTAAACTCCCAGGCAGGATCATACTCCCCGGCAAAAGGCGTACTTTCAAGTTCCGATTCTAAGAGCTTCGTAATTTGCTCATCGTGATTGTTTTCACTTATAATATGAAAAAGACGTGCTGTTTCTTCAGGTGAAGCTTCGCCTCTTGTGTATTTCGAAAATAATATCTGAAAAGATGGATCGTCTTTCTTCATATCCCTATCGTCTTTACGGCAGAATTTCATCTGCTGCTAAAACGATAAGTACTATAAGTCCGGGGATAGGACTATTCAAAAAAATAAAAAACTCACAGAATACTGATATACAGGAAAATAATTATCAATTCGGTCAGGATTCCCGAGCGTCTGTCGAGATAATGACGAACATGCTTCAGCGCCTGCACCATTTGATTTTTGACGGTATGTCTGGAGATACTTAACCTTTCGGCGATCTGGTCGTGGCTTAAACCTTCGTTCCTGCTCAGCTCCCATATAAGCCGCCGCTGGGCAGGCAGCTCTGCCACTGCCTGGTTGATTGTCCGGGCGCTTTCCCGCAAATTAACCTGCTCTTCAGTTTCATTCCGGTAGAATTCGGAATAGTTGGTTATACTTTTCAGAATACGTTCATCGCTGGCAACTTTCTTCAGGTATTTTAGGGCCTGGCGGTTTGCTATGCTGTACATATAGGATACTGGATACTGCACATCCGAAAAAACTTGTCTGTTCATCCATATTTGCACGAAGATTTCCTGGATCAGCTCCTCTGCAAGTTCAGGAGTCTTAACCAATTTTCGGACATAAAGAAATAAACGTTTGGAATAATGGCGATATATAACATCAAAGGCTTTTTCATTTCCTGCAGCAAGATCTGCAAAAATTTCCGCCTCGTTTATCCTATTACACAGCATTTCAATCCGAAAATGCACATTTTATCTTGAAAAAAGAAAAAAAATGAAGCTTTTTC
>NZ_QEAS01000008.1:165050-165332 GCF_003130405.1 Pararcticibacter amylolyticus | reverse complement strand
AAAACTTCAACCGGACCGAAGATCGACGGGCAGATTTCTCGGTTAGTAGCCGACCTGCTCTCATCTTTAGAAAACTTTACATAGAAGGATTTACCTCTTACTTTATATTCCTCAGGTAATTCAAGCAAAGCAACCTGTGTCACTGCATTTCCATCGTCATCGAGGAGAGCTTTGCTATCGGGAGGGTTATTGGTAATCTTCAGCAGCGAAGCGCCTTTCTCAGGGCAATACTCAGATACGTATTCTACATGATAACATTTATTTAAAGCATCTTCATCACAG
>NZ_QEAS01000008.1:45495-165010 GCF_003130405.1 Pararcticibacter amylolyticus | reverse complement strand
CTAAAACTTTCATGACCGGACTCTTTAGGTTACTTATCAGGTTTATAAACTATTCTCAAATATACTTCCGTTTATCTTATAATCAAACACTTAACAATTCCATTCATAGATTCCCTGATTTATAACTGAACTATCAGTATTGCGCTCTCCAGAATACCTTAACTGAAATCTCAGAATAATCCTTAATTTTAAATGTAATACATATACTATAAATGAATTTTTTAAAAGGATCCATGAAGAGGATATATAATTTCGAAGTAGCAGACAAGATAAGAGAATTGCTGATGGATGAAGATAAGGTACTCGAAAAGGAAATGTTCAATGGTCTGTGCTTTATGATGAACGACAAGATGCTGATCTGCGTTAGCGATCACGACCTGCTATGCCGGATCGGAGAAGCCAGTGCAGAAAGAGAGCTGGAAAAAGGCAGCTGCCGCCAGATGATTATGAGAGGCAGGGCCAGCAAAGATTTCGTTTATGTAGCGCTTGATGATGTCGTCAGAATCAAAGACCTTGAGTATTGGGTGGGGTTGTGCCGGGCCTTTAACCCGCTCGCCAAATCCTCAAAAAAATAAATTTGGAAATCACTGTCGCTTCCTCCTTTTTGTCCGGCAAGCTTTGCTGACTGTACAGTACTGTCGAAAGAAAACGGATCCTTATTCCGGCGATTCAATGAAAGGCCGCCTGCTCTTAACATACGTAAAATCGTCAAAAAACAGCCTTAAACCACCTCCTGTGTCAATTTTTAAAAGTGTTTTGTCAGTTTTTAAAAGTGCAGAACAGCTTCAGCTTCTAGATTTGAGCCTTCAGTAAGCTGCGTCATGCGCAGCAAAACGAAACCAAATTTATTATTAAACAAGCTGAATTATTATGAAGGAAAAACTACACAGTTTCTCATGGAGATTAACCTCGTTTTTAATAGTGCTTGGATTGTGCTGGCAGGTCACGACTGCGCAAACCACCAGGCGGATAACGGGTACTGTAGCCTCAGGCAACGGAGAGCCTCTAATAGGAGTATCCGTTAAAGTTGCAGGAGAACAGGTCGGGACGACCACAGACCTTAGCGGAAAATTTGCTTTAACCGTAAAGCCAAATGCTGTATTAATAATCAGCTATGTAGGGTTTGAATCGCAAAAGGTCACTGTTGGAGAACAGACAACGCTGAAAATTGTGATGAAGGAAGACGCAAAAATGCTCGAAGATGTGGTGGTGATCGGTTATGGAATATCGAAAAGAAAGGATCTGACCGGTGCGAGTGTATCCGTCAAAGGTTCGGATATTGCAAGTGTACCGGTGACCAGCGCTGCCCAGGCTGTGACAGGCAAGCTGGCCGGGGTGAACGTTGTGACAAAAAGCGGTGCGCCGGGGTCAGACGTCAATATTACGATACGTGGAGGTACCTCTATCACTCAGAGTACTACCCCCCTCTACATCGTCGACGGGTTCCAGATGGACAACGCCTTAACCAATATAGACATCAACGATATTGAAGCGATAGATGTGATGAAAGACGCATCTGCAACTGCGATCTATGGTGCCAGGGGCGCGAATGGCGTTGTGCTGATCACTACTAAATCAGGAAAATCCGGAAAAACAAAGATATCATATAATGGATACGCAAGTTTTGAAAAGCTCAGCCAGAAGCTCCCGGTAATGTCGCCGGAAGAATATGTTAAGTATCAATACGAATACCAGATGTTGCGGGGTACTCAAATGTCACAGTTCACCAAATACTTCGGAGGGGGTGATGAAGCTGATCCGGCTTTCTATACAGGAGCTGCCGGGTACATTCACGATACTTATTCACAAACAAAGCCGATAGACTGGCAGGATGTGGTTTTCGGCAACACTGCATTGCTCCAAAATCATAATGTGAGCGTTTCCGGAGGTTCTGCCAAAACGGGGTTTATCCTCACTTATAATAATACAGGCCAGCAAGGTATCCTGGACAAATACGGTTTCAGTAAAAATAATGTCAGGGCAAAGGTAAACCATACAGTTAACGACCATATCCGTGTAGACTTTAACTCCAACTTCAACAGCTCAACGCTGGAAGGCGGAGGTTCGCTCGGGGGACGGTTAAGGATGACCATTGCGCAGCCGGTAACCGGCGGTGTCCGCTTTACAGACGATCAGTTGATCCATTCTGACGATTTTTTCAATGCAGTTCTTCAGGATAACGGTTCTTACAATGTATACAATCCGCTCATCCTGAATGACGCCACTACTTCCAAATCATTTACACGCCAGTACACCGGAAACGGAGGTGTGGATATCGACATTTTGAAGAACCTGACGTGGCGGACTGCCGGGAGTTATTTCTGGCAGCAGAAAAGGGATGATTTCTGGGATGACGGACGGACCCAGGCCGCTAAACAGAATCACAATGGCACCCCATACGGATCACGTGACAACAGTGAAAAATATACCTGGCAGATCACCAACACGCTTTCCTGGAAACAGGAGTTTGGCAAACACGCGATCAGCGCAACACTGGGACAGGAAGTTCTGAATACCGAGTCAATGAACCTTGACAATGGATATGACAATTTTGATCTGGTGAATTTCGGGTTGAACAATCTCAACGGAACAAATACGTACGATAGAGGATCAGGGCTCTCAAGGTTCAAAATGCTGTCGGTATTCGGCCGCACCATGTACAACTATGATAACCGGTACCTGCTGACAACGACTTTACGCGGCGACGGTGTCTCGAAGTTTGCACATGGCAACCAATGGGGAGTCCTGCCTTCCGCTTCAGCGGCCTGGCGGATATCGGAAGAGAGTTTCATGAAAGACAATAAGATCTTCGATCAGCTGAAACTCCGGATCGGTTATGGCGTCACCGGCAACTGTAATATCGACGACTATATGTATACAACCGCTTATGGTCCGGGCTATTATGCCATCAACAACAGCGAGGTTATTACCCTTCGTCCCGGCAGTAAACTCGGAAACCCTGACTTGGTATGGGAAAAGACCAAATCAACAAACATCGGTTTAGATATTTCGGTACTGAAAAGCAGGATAAACCTTTCAGCGGATTTTTACAATAATAAATCGGATAATTTACTGTTAGAAGTCGCCATTCCGCGCCATACAGGTTACAATACACAGTTTCAGAATATCGGTTCGATCCGTAACCGCGGAGTGGAGTTCGTGCTCAACACCCGTAACATCAGTAGCACTGATTTCAGATGGACAACAGACTTCAACATCGCGTTCAACCGGTCCAAAGTACTTCAGCTATATGGAACCGACACCAAAAGAATGCCGCCCGGAACATTCCTGATTGAAGAGGGACAACCTTTAGGACAGTTCTTTGGATACAAATATGCGGGAGTTTACACTACGGACGACTTTACGCAAAATGCTAATGGAACCTATACATTAAAAGACGGAGTAGCAAGGCCCAAAGCACCTGGCGGCACCATTAAGCCCGGAGATATAAAGTATGTACCCACTGCGGGCGAGGTAGATGCAAATGGTAACCCGGTGTGGACTACGGATGACAGGACGGTGATAGGAAGTGCGGTCCCTAAATTTACCGGCGGGATAGTCAACACTTTCTCTTATAAGCAGTTTGACTTAAGTGTATTCATGAATTTCAGCTATGGCAACAAGGTCATGAATGAAAACAAGAAGAGCTTCATGGGCCCTCACCTGCCTTTTACCAGTTCTTTTTTCCCAATGGCTGACAGGTTTGTCCTGATAGACCCGGCAACAGGCAGGGAAACAACAGATTTGCAACGCCTTGCAGTTTTGAACCCCGGCCAGTATGCCCCTGATGCGGTCTGGAATTTACAGGCCAGAAACCAGAACGCGGTTTCCGACCCCATCGACTACTACCTGGAAGACGGATCATTCCTTCGTATAAACACCGTGACCCTGGGTTATTCGCTGCCTTCAGTATTGACAAAGAAGCTGGGCATCGGCTCTACCAGGCTTTACTGCACATTGAACAATCCCTATGTCTTTACGAAGTATTCAGGGTATGATCCCGAGGTATCTTCTTCTGAAAAAGGATTTGAACAAGGCGTGGATAATTCGGCATTCCCACGTTCAAAAAGTATCGTATTCGGCTTGAATCTGAGTTTTTAACAACTGATAACTAAAGACATGAATAAAATATTTCAAAGAGCACTCCTGCTTCTCTCTATTATAACAATCTCTTCCTGTAAAGACTGGCTTGATAATCCATCGCCGACGCAGCTCGACAGTGAAACGGTTTTCAAAGATCTGAACGCGGCTGACAAGGCCGTTTTGGGAGCATACGCATCCTCCTTCCACCAGGAACTGTTTTATAACCTGGCAGCAAATTCGGACGAGACGATCTCCACTGAGAACAATAACAGCAAAACACGGCTCGCGAATTTCGACTATGTTCCTATAGAGAGCCCTTCGGGCCTATATACCACTGCTTACCAAACCATCGAGTACGCAAACAACGTTCTGAAAAAGCTACCGTTGTACGAAGCAGCAAACGCAGCGGAGGAAAAGAAGAAAAATATGCTTCTCGGCGAATCTTATACGCTGCGGGCTATGAGCTACCTGAATGTGGTGCGCTTCTTTGGCGATATGCCCTATACGGATATCCCCTTAGAAGACGCCCAGTCATTTGCAGCAGGCCGCACGGACCGGGACGTTATCTACGACCATTGTATAAGCGACCTTCAGAAAGCTGTAGAATTGCTGCCCTGGTATGAAGAAGGAATGATCCCGACTCCTGAACGTATTTCGAAAAACGCCGCTTATGGGATCCTGGCCCGGACAGCACTGTATGCAGCGGGCTACTCCCTGCGCTGGGACCTGAATACCTATTCGGCTTCATCACTCAGGCTGGCTCAAAGAGCAGATCAGGCCCGTGTACGTGAATTGTATTCCATTGCTGCGGATGCATGTGCAGCTGTTGTAAACAGAGGATACAATCAATTGCTGCCAAAATATGAAGATGTTTTCCGTGACCTGGTCAACGGGCGGTATAACAAAGAGTCCATGCTGGAATTCGGCCAATGGGGCACCAATGTCAATTCGACAGGTATCGGATATTCCAACGGCATAGCCGTTTTGAGAGGAAATACCCTGTTCGGCAGATCGTTCCCTGTACAGGGCGCTATGCCGACTTTCTGGTTTGACTTCGATGTAAACGATACCCGCAGAGGGGTTACCATCGCCAACTACGGGCTAAACGAAAAAAGCGAACGTTTAATGAATCCTTATTCTATGCATGGTATCGGAAAGTTCCGCGTAGTGTGGAAAAACGACAAAGGTGTTGCCGATAATAAACGTAATATTAACTGGATTCAGCTAAGGTATTCGGACGTTCTGCTCATGTATGCAGAATCGCTGAATGAGTTGCATAACGGACCTACTGCTGATGCGGTCAAAGCAATCAGAGACGTCAGAAAGAGGGCTTTAGGCGGCAATGAAAGTAAGATCGGGACCATCCCGACAGATTACCAGGGATTCAAAGATGCCATCATTGAAGAACGCAAGTTAGAGCTGGCGTTTGAAGGCTGGCGCAAAACAGATTTGATCAGATGGGGAATCAGTTTCGAAAAGCTGACTGAAACCAAAGCAAATCTGATTGCACTGGCAAGACGGGAAGGTAAATATGCTAATGTACCGCGGTTTGCGGCTTACAAGATACAGGTAGCTACCTTCAGCGACCCGCTTGTTCAGATAGATCCCTCCTACACTTATATGACCGAACCTGATGCAACCGAAAAGGCCAGGTTAACAGCCGGAGGATACAAGCTGGTCAACATGGATGGGGATGTAGTGAATTCCGGAGCAACACGATTCGACTTCATTGACAGGAGCAACAATCAGCTTGCTGCCTGGGTAAGTAACCTGTTCAGCGGAATGCAAAAGAACAAATCAGAACTATTACCTTTAGGATCAGGAAAAATAGATCTGAATCCCGGATTCGCCGGGCAGGAACTACCTGGATATTAATATAGGCCACTTAAAAGAACATCCCTCAGTAGCTCAGGATGTTCTTTTTGAGCATCTATCGTTCTTAATAAGTTTACACCTTTCTATTACCAACAAATTGAAAAAACTAACGATTATATTCATCTCGCTGCTTTTGTTCGGCTGTAAAACCAGGCAAACCGGCAGGATTGACCGGCAGGCGCTGGTAGAAAGAAACAATCCTCATGTAACGAAATTCGACAACCTGAGTTCGCTTTCTGTGGGAAACGGGAATTTTGCTTTCACAGCAGACGCAACGGGCTTGCAGACTTTTCCCGAGCTTTATGCGAAGGGGGTTCCCCTGGGGACTCAATCACAATGGGGCTGGCATAGCTTTCCAAATCCCAACGGATATACACCGGAGGAAGCTTTGAAAGAATACGATTTCAGGGGTAAAAAGGAATTGTACTCCGTGCAGTTCAGCGAAAAAGGGCGGCAGCACGATGCCGCAAACTGGCTTCGTGCCAATCCTCACCGCCTGCATTTGGGAAACATCGGATTTGAACTCACTAAAAAAGATGGCTCCCTGGTTCAGCCTGGTGAAATTGAAGCGGTTGATCAGTATCTGGACCTGTGGACCGGGACGATAAGGAGCAGCTTTAAAGTGAATGGTGAACTGGTCACAGTCAGAACAGCCGTTCACCCGTCAAAAGACCGTGTTGCGGTGGATGTCTCATCCCCCCTTATTAAACAAGGACTGTTGAAGATCAACTTACGTTTCTCCTATCCTACCGGCAATCATACAGACGATGCCTGTGACAGGACAGTACCAGAGAAACACCGTACAGAGATCGTTTCACAAAACCAGAACGGATATGTGATCAAGCGAACCCTCGACGGGACTTCTTACTATGTCAGCCTGAAAGTAAGCGAAAAAGCAACATTGAATGAAAAAGATAAGCACTACCTGGTGCTGGCTCCGGAAAGCGATCATTTTTCTTTTACATGTGAATTTACTGACTCGGCTGCTGCCACTCTGAACGATAAGCCTGCAACCGCATTCGCCGAGTCGTCCGGCTACTGGCAAAACTTTTGGAAACGCGGCGGAGCAGCAGATTTTTCCAGGGCTACCGATCCCCGGGCGAAAGAACTTGAAAGAAGGGTGATCCTTTCACAATACCTGATGGCCATTCAGTCTTCAGGAATGTATCCTCCACAGGAAACCGGGCTTACTTACAATAGCTGGTTTGGGAAATTCCATCTCGAAATGCACTGGTGGCACGCTGTACACTTTGCACTATGGAACCGCATTGATCTGCTGGAACGCAGTATGGACTGGTACGCAAAAGCCTACCCTGTAGCAAAATCCATTGCCGGAAGACAAGGCTTCGATGGTGCCCGCTGGATGAAAATGACGGATCCTTCCGGAGCCGAAGCTCCTTCAAGCGTTGGATCTTTCCTCATCTGGCAGCAACCACACTTCATCTATATGGCCGAATTAATCTACAGGGATCACCCAACGGATGAAGTGATCAAAAAATATGGGTTCCTGGTAGAAGAAACAGCTAAATTTATGGCATCCTTTACGACTTATGATCAGCAAAAAGACCGGTATTCGTTAAAAGGCATCATTGCTGCCCAGGAAACACACCGCGCTTCGGAAACCATCAACCCGCCGTTCGAGATCTCCTACTGGCACTATGCCATGAGCATCGCCCAGAAATGGAGGGAAAGAGCGGGGCAAAAACGGAATGCGGAATGGGACCGGATTATCGCTAAACTTCCTCCTCTTGCATCAAAAGACGGACTTTACCTGGCTTCCGAAAATGCGACAGATACATACGAAGATATCCGGTTTACGTCTGATCACCCGGCCGTATTAGGTGCGGTGGGGATATTGCCGCAAAATAAACTCATCAGAAGTGACTACATGTCGAACACCCTCAACTGGATTGTTAAAAACTGGAACTGGGAAGAAACATGGGGCTGGGATTACCCGATGCTGGCGATGTGCGCGGCCCGTTTAAATGAACCGGCGAAAGCTGTCGATGGCCTGCTTATGGATAAACGAACCAACACCTATCTCCTGAACGGCCATAATTACCAGGACGCAAGATTAAGGGTTTATTTACCGGGAAATGGCGGCCTGCTGACAGCAGTTGCCATGATGTGCGCAGGCTGGGATGGAAATGAAGCTCAAACGCCGGGATTCCCAAAAGACGGAACATGGAACGTAGTCTGGGAAGATCTGAAACCAATGCCCTGATACTGATTGGAAAAGGATATCCAGAAATGATTACTTGAAACAATATAAAATGAAGAAAATAGTATTATTCCTGCTCGTTTGCATACACCTGGCTCTGGGACTTGAAGCTAAAGAGCTCTTCCCGGACGGCACGCCTGTCCCCGATTGGTTCCGCCAAAATAAAGCGGTTGATATTAAAACACTTGGCAAGGCCTACCGGATCACCGATTACGGCGTCGTAAACGACAGTACCATCCTCCAAACAGAAAAAATCCAGTCGATTATAGACCAGGCTTCGGCAGCCGGAGGAGGAGTGGTCCTTATTCCAAAGGGAACATTTTTGAGCGGTGCCCTCTTCTTCAAAGCTAAAACGCATCTATTTATCGAAAAAGATGCCGTATTGAAAGGAAGCGATGACATCAGCAATTTCCCAATCCTTCCAACCCGGATTGAGGGCCAGAGCATTAATTATTTTGCAGCGCTTGTCAACGCTGACAGCCTTGACGGGTTTACGGTTTCGGGAGAGGGAACGATTGACGGAAATGGTTTACGATATTGGAAATCATTCTGGCTTCGAAGGAAGGTAAACCCTAATTGCACTAATATAGAAGAACTTCGCCCCCGTTTGGTTTACATCTCCAACAGTAAGAATGTACAGCTCTCCGGGGTTAAACTGGTAAACTCGCCGTTCTGGACCACCCATTTGTATAAATGCGAAAATGTAAAAGTGTCGGATCTCTATATTTTTTCTCCCCATCAACCGGTTAAGGCGCCCAGTACCGATGCCATAGATATCGACGCCTGCACCAATGTGCATATCAGGAACTGCTACTTTTCTGTAAATGATGATGCCATTGCTCTAAAAGGAGGAAAAGGGCCTTCAGCCGACCAGGATAAAAATAATGGAGGAAACCGGAATATCATTATCGAAGACTGTACCTATGGCTTCTGTCACAGTGCACTGACCTGCGGCAGTGAGGCGATCCACAACCGTAACATTGTTCTGCGCCGCTGCACCCTGAATAATGCCAAACGACTGCTCTGGCTGAAAATGCGTCCTGACACTCCTCAGAACTACGAATACATTTTGGTAGAGGATATTAAAGGAGATGCGCAGAGTTTTCTGTATGTGAAACCATGGACCCAGTTTTTCGATATGAAAGGACAAACAAGAAAGGCTCCTTCCTCCTCCATGAATGTCACGATGCGGAACATCGCATTGAAATGCGATGTTTTTTTCGATGTCGTTCAATCAGACCAGTATCAGCTTTCCGACTTTACTTTTGAAAACCTGGATATCCAGGCGACAGCAGGCACAGAGATCCCTGCTGGTTATATATCAAACTTAACACTGAAAAAGGTGCAGGTAAACGGAAAGAAGCTGAAATAACTCTGACAGATACCGTTTTAAAACTCTTCAATCAGGAAACCCGGTTGATTTGCCGGGGAAGTACAGGACAGTATTTCCCCGGTTTTTTTTTATTCTTGAGCCCTGAGCAAAAATTATAGACTATTTATTTTTCTATAAGCAACCAGTTAACCAGGATACGTGAGGATGAAATACTTGTATAGAATATGGGTACTCTTAGTACTGTTACTGACTGGCTGGCAGACGGTTTCAGCTTCCTGGCCTGAACCCAAGTTTTCCCACTATTCTACCGAAGACGGACTCTCTCATGATGGTGTTCTATGTATTACCCAAGACCGGGAAGGATTTATCTGGTTGGGTACATGGGATGGGATCAACCGGTTTGACGGGAATAATTTTACCGCTTACAAATCCGAACCAGGCGACAGGTCGGTACTTAAAAATAATAAAGTCAAAGATATAACGGAAGATCCGGCGGGATATTTATGGGTGCTGACCTACGATAAAAAGGCCTACCGGTTCGACAAAAAGACAGAACAGTTCTCAGCCATCACCCATTCCGTATCGGGAGAAAACTTAAGCAACGTCACGATCGAAAGAATTATTCCTTTATCGAACGGAGATACCTGGATGATCACCTCAGAAAGGGATGCCCTGTGCATTTCAAACAGTCATGAAGACAAATTGCAGGTGATTCATTTCAACCAGGACAGGGATCTCAAAAAGATTAATTTTATTTATGAAGACCAGCAGCGAAGAGTTTGGCTGGGAACCGGGCAGGGACTCGTTTGCTTAGTTAAACGAAACGGAAAATATGTTTCGGGCTTATCCGGACATAAAAAATTATACTGTGCCGGTCTAAACATCACGTCGGTCTCGGAAAATTCAAGTGCTGTCATTTTCGGCAGTTCCGACGGCGTCCTGGTCGAATATCTATCCGAAAAAAAAACACTCATTTCCCACAAACTGGGAAATAATGAAATTCATGACATCTGCCTCTCGAGATCAGGCGATATCTATGTCACAGCCGGAAATCTGGGATTGGTTCTTTATAACAGGAAAAATGGTTCCTTTCACCAGGCTGGCAATGAAAAACGGCTTCACCTCTATTCTATTTTTGAGGACTCCAGGGGAAATGTCTGGCTGGAGGCCGAAAAAGAAGGAGTTTATAAATATTCACCGGATAAAGGGACTTTTAAATATTTCAATCACGCAAAGGAAGACGGATCGCCCTATGGGAGGCCTACCGACGGAACTTATAAGGTATTTGAAGATGTGAATGGTGTGGTTTGGATAAGTCTGAAAGGCGGAGGGTTTGGATACTATGACAGCGCACGCGATAATCTGGCGTATTTTTACAACAGACCCGGATCTCCTGACAAGTTATTCTCCAATAGTATCGTCTCTGCCTTTTCGGATAATAAGGGAGTTCTTTGGTTTAGCTCCCGGAACGGAGGACTCAACCGGGTCGTATTTCCTGCGGGAAACTTCAAACACCAGGTATTGGTGGAGGAATCGGACAATAAATTCGATAACGAAGTCCGCGCACTGTTGCAGGACCAGCATGGAAAAACCTGGATCACTACAAAAAAGGGGAAACTATACGTCTACCAGAACGGAAAGGAGATCAAAGATGTATTAACAGTACCCAATCAGAATTTAGGCAGTATCTATTGTATTACGGAAGGGCAAGACGGAACGATCTGGATAGGCACGAAAGGTCAGGGATTGATAAGACTAGACCCTGAAAACCAATCGCATACCCGTTATAGATTAACCCGGTACGTGAACAACCCCGCCGATCCGTCGAGTCTTAGCGGGAACAAGGTGTATTCAGTTCTGACAGATGATTCCGGACGGGTATGGATCGGAACTTTTGGCAGCGGCTTAAATCTCCTGGTTTCACAAGGAGGCAAAGTGAGCTTTAAAAACATTCATAATGATTTCAGGCATTATCCCAAACATACGTTCAATGTCATACGCCATATCATACAGGGGCCGGATAGGAATATATGGCTGGCAACAACCGATGGCCTGCTGCGTTTTGATCCTGACGAACATCCCGGCAAGCTTTCTTTCATGCAAACAACAAAAATCCCGGGAGATCCCTCCAGCCTGGGAAACAATGACCTGCTGTATCTTTACCCGGCCCGGAACGGCGATGTCTGGATCGGCACTTTTGGGGGCGGATTAAACAGGGTGTTATCGCACACTATACACAAAAAGAAGGCTCTAAAGTTCCAGGTATTTACAAAGGATCATGGCCTGCCGAATGATATTGTACTCAGTATGGTAGAGGACAATAAGGGAAATCTTTGGGTGGCTACTGAAAATGGGTTGTCTAAACTGGATATCAAACGGGAAAGCTTCAGGAATTATGACAGCTATGATGGACTGCCCGGAACGCGTTTTTCCGAGGCAGGGGCTTTCAGGGCTAAAAACGGGGAGATATTCTTCGGATGTGCCAATGGGTACATCTCTTTTTATCCTGACAAAATCAGGGACCAGAAATTTCGTTCGTCTCTGGTATTTACCGGCATTCAGCTTTACAATGAAGACATCAGGATCAAGAGTAAAGACTCTCCCCTACGGTATGCGATAAACTATACCCGCAACATGACGCTGAAGCACGATCAGAACGTGATCACTTTTGAATATGCTGTTTTAGATTTCCGGCTTTCGAAAAATATCTCTTACTCCTATATCCTCGAAGGCTACGACAAAGGATGGCATCATGTAAAAAACCTGAAAAAAGCGACCTATACAAAAATACCTCCGGGTGAATATACGTTTAGGGTAAAAACTACCGACAATTATCACTTTAACAACGTTCCCGAAAAGAGTATTTCTATTAAGATCCTTAAACCCTGGTGGCTGAGTAACGGAGCCATGTTCGCGTATTTTCTTGTGGCAGTTCTGGTTGCAGAAATGGTCAGAAGATTTGTTACCACCCTGATCGGGCTGAAAAACAAGGTCATCGTCGAGAAGAAGATGACGGAATTAAAGCTCCAGCTTTTTACAAATATTTCACATGAGCTAAGAACACCTTTAACCCTGATTGTGAATCCGTTGAACAAGATAAAAAACACGGAAGCATTGAGTGAAAATGGACGGGACTACCTGGATATTGCCGGTAAAAATGTTGACAGGATGATGCGCTTCGTCAATCAGCTTCTTGATTTCAGGAAGATTCAAAACCAGAGCCTGAAGTTAAACGTACAAAAGGTTGACCTGGGATCCCTGATGGAGCACACTGCTGCTTACTTTAAAGATATCTGTTTGGAAAAGAACATCAGGCTCAATATCCTGAAGCCAGGCAGCGAACCCCTGATATGGTGTGACGAGGAAAAAATTGAGATTGTATTCTTTAACCTCCTTTCAAACGCCATAAAGTTTACCCCCACGGGGAAAAGAATATCCATCAGCATTGAAAACAGCCATCGGGAGTATACAACAGTAAGCGTACGGGATGAAGGTGCCGGCTTACCGGAAAACAAACTGGAAGATATTTTCAGGCTTTATTACGAAGGAAATAACCAGCAGGACAAGGCCTTTAAGGGAACCGGCATCGGACTGGCTCTAAGCAGAGATATTGTCCGGCTTCATAAAGGGAAGATCTATGCACAGAGAAACGCAACGGAGGGACTCACCTTCCGGGTGGAACTCCTCAAAGGTCATACGCATTACGACAAAGCAGATCTGGAAAACGAAGAACCCGCTTCAGACATACAGGAACAAACCTTGCAGCCACAGACAGAACACAAGACTACGCGGCCAGACTTAAGTCTTGACGGCTGCCCTAAGCTTTTGATCGTGGAGGACAACAGGGATGTAAGAAAACTGATCGTGGATCAATTTGATCAGAACTACCAGGTACTCGAAGCTGAAAATGGATTGGATGGATATGAAAAAGCGGTCGGATTATTACCAGACGTCATCATCAGTGACGTTGTGATGCCGGTAATGGATGGCATACAAATGCTGGATAAGCTGAAAAACGAAATTACCACAAGCCACATTCCTGTAATCCTGTTAACAGCCAGATCTTCTGTAGAAGACCAGATAAAAGGTTTGTCCAGCGGTGCTGATTTTTATATTACCAAGCCCTTTCATTCCGAATACATCGAGCATTTAATACACAACCTGATTAATCAACGGCAAAGAATGGTTGCGAGTATTCTTGAACGGTCAAAACAAACAGACTCCCGGGTTCAGGATACTTACATGACCCCGCGTGACGGGAAATTCTTAAAAGATGTTGTACAGATTATAGAAGACGGGATGTCTGATGTGCATTTCAATATTGATGCCGTTGCTGTCGCTATCGGCATGGGCAGAACAACCTTCTATAAAAAGATCAAAAGCTTAACCGGTATGTCGCCGGTTGAGTTCGTCAGGGATATCCGTTTGAAAAAAGCCAGTGAGTTACTGGATGCCAGCGAGATGTCAATTTCTGAAGTAGCCTACATGGTAGGATTTAACAGTTCAGGATATTTTAGTACCTGCTTCAAAGAAAAATACAAAGTGTCGCCTTCTGACTATGTAAAGGACAGAAAAGAATGTAAACAAAGTGTATAGATCGTTCTAAAAAATCCTCATATTGGATGACTGATTTTTTGATTAGTTAATGGAAAAAATATTCGACTGGAACCGGATAATGTTTAATGATCTTCCTGCCGCATTTCTGCTGGAGGTTGTACTGCGATCGGTGGTCATGTTCATGGTCATCCTGATGACCTTACGGGCGTCGGGAAAGCGTGGGATCAGACAGTTATCCATATTTGAGCTGGTATTGATCATTGGTCTTGGTTCTGCCGCCGGTGACCCGATGTTTTATGAAGATGTAGGCATACTCCCGGCACTTACTGTTTTTCTGGTAATTATCCTCCTCTATATGGGCATTACGCGGCTGACCGACCGGTTCAGATGGTTCGAGCGTGTCATGGAAGGAGAACCTGTATACGTTGTTCAATCTGGAAAGATCCGGTTAGAAGAACTCAAACGTACGGGTCTGAGCCGTGAAGAACTCTTCTCTGAGCTGCGGCTGCAGAACGTTGAACATCTGGGACAAGTGCGGACGGTGCTGATTGAAACAACCGGAGAAGTAAGCGTTCTTTTCTTCCCGGACGAGGAAGTAAAACCGGGCCTTCCTATCTTTCCGGGCCAGCAAAAGAAAGTGCTGCCAACCGATCAGAACCGCTGTTGTGCCGAATGCGGAGAGCCCTACACAAATGCTGCATCCAACGGCTGCTGCACCTGTTGTGGCTGCGACGAATGGGTAGGTTCTATGACGACAAAAAGGATTGCCTGAGATCGGCCAGAAAAAATAATTATCTGAAAACCCGGCTTTCAGCCTGATAAAGCTGCCTGACCATACAGGCAGTTTTTATACTTAGCAGAGCACACTTCATATAATAAAGCTCACTTCCGGTACACCTGCCGGGAGCAATAATCCCCGAACTTCCTCCCCTTAACCTGCGGCAGTAGCTGCATAATAGCAACATAGTTATCATTTTTTTCAACGAGGTTGTTGTCTTCCTCAGGCTCATCCGTGATAAATTTGTTTCAGTAGCTATCCGTCATTTCCGTCAATCAACGATCAGTTTCGTTCCCGCAATGCGCTCAGGATTGCATTTCGCCCACCGATAGGCTGGATCTGCGATAACTATTAACAACCATAATTATTTATAAACCAATAACAAAAAATGATGAGTAAACTTAGATCTGGTTTAGCAGGTTTGATAAGGCATCTGATGTGTCTTATAACGGGCCTGTACTTACTTGCTGTGCAGGGATATGCACAGGAAAAGGTAAATGTATCAGGAAAGGTCCTCGATGAAAAGGGAGCAGCCATTATAGGCGCCACTATTATTGTCAAAGGATCGAAAGGAAATGGTGCCAGCACTGATGAAAGCGGCCGGTTCACACTGCCCGGTCTGGTCCCCGACGCCGTTCTGGTTGTCAGTTATCTTGGGTACCAAACCCGGGAGATCCCGCTTAAAGGGCGAAAATCACTTAGTATTTCCCTGGTAGAAGACTCGCGGCTACTGGAAGATGTGGTCATCATAGGATACGGCACTCAGAAAAAAGGGGATGTAACCAGTTCGGTGGCAAGTGTAAGGCCTGAAAATTTTGCACAGGGAGCGATCAAAGATGTCGGGCAGCTCATTCAGGGGAAAGTCGCCGGACTCGCTGTCAGCAATCCAAGCGGCGATCCTACATCAACAACCCAGTTCCGGCTAAGAGGCACCAACACCATTGGCGGAGCAAATACGGCTCCCCTGGTCCTTATTGACGGAGTTCCCGGAAGCATTAACACAGTTGCACCGGAAGATGTAGAAAGCGTTGATGTCTTGAAAGACGGTTCAGCTGCAGCTATCTATGGGACGAGAGGAACCAACGGAGTGATCTTCGTTACAACAAAAAAAAGCAAAGGAGGTGAGACCAACCAGGTAGATTATAATGGCTATATGAGCACCTCCCGCATACTTAAGAAGCCAGACCTGTTAAATGCAACGGAGTTCGCGGCGCTTTACCCGAATGAAGATCATGGAGCAAGCACCGAATGGCTGGATGAAATTATGCGAACGCCATTCACACAGGTACATAACTTATCTCTTCGCGGAGGAGCCTCATCCACAAACTACATTGTGAACCTCAACAGCAATTCATCGGAAGGAATTATGCTTAAATCCGCAAATGAGACATTTCAGGGCCGTACCGAGGTCACACACAAGATGTTCGACGATAAACTGCAGGTCAAGGTCGGTTTTCTGGGTAAAAAGAACAAGTTTGAATCAACGGCAAATTCAGGCAGCTTCAGTGGATATACTTACCGCCAGGCTTTATTGCGGAACCCTACAGACCCGGTAAAAAATGCCGATGGAAGCTGGTATGAGAACTTGAGCAAATTTGAGTATGAAAACCCCGTGGCAAGACTGGAGGAAAGCTATGGAGACGTAAAAAATACAGAAGTGCGGTTCAATGGCGGGCTCACGTTCAATCCAGTCAGGGATCTCACTCTTTCGGGCGTCATGTCGTATGTTGAACAAAAAAGGAACCACGGCTATTCAGAAACGCTCAACCACGCGTCTGCCAGAAGAGATGGTTTCGCCGGATGGTCATCGGTGGGGGCTTCAGCACGGTCAGAATCGCTGGTAGAACTCACAGCGCTCTATAACAAACAGATCAACCGGCATAAAATGAGCTTTCTTGGTGGATACAGCTATAATGGGGTCGATTTTGAGGACATGTATTTCTCAAATTTCGGGTTCCAGGATGATCAATTTGGAGGGTGGCACAATATCGGCATCGGATCGGCGCTGAAGGAAGGAAAAGCAGACGCAAATTCTCATAAGTGGACAACTAATCTGATCGGATTCTTCGGACGCGCCACCTACTCCTTCGACGACCGTTATTTGCTAATGGCGAGTTTACGTTACGAAGGAGCAAGTCAGCTTTGGGGCACAGACAATGAATGGGGAGCCTTCCCTGCTGTATCTCTGGGATGGAGGATTACACGGGAACCTTTCATGAAGGATCAGAACGTTCTTGATGATTTGAAACTACGCATTGGCTATGGTGTAACAGGCTCCCAGCCTGTCAATGGTTTTCTGGGTGTTGCCATGCTCAAGTATGACAAATTCGCCTATGTAAACGGTAAATGGGTGCAAACCATCGTACCCGCGTCTAACCCAAACCCTGATCTGAAATGGGAAGAAAAAAAGGAGACAAACATCGGGCTCGATTTCAGCCTTTTAAAAAACAGGCTATCCGGTTCAATCGACGCATACAACAGAAATGTTGACGGCCTTCTCTATGAGTACAGTGTCCCCGTACCTCCAAACCTGTATAATAAAACGTGGGCAAACGGAGGTACAATGCAAAACCGGGGGATTGAGGTACTTCTTTCAGGTGTTCCGGTAACGGCTAAAAACTTTGACTGGCATACCAACGTTACATTTTCAACCAATTCTAATAAACTGAAAAGTCTCGATGGAAGCGTATTCAAAACCCAGTTTGACTATTTCAACACCGGCTGGCTGGCCGAACCAGTGAAGACCGAATCACACCGGGTACAAGCTGGGGAAAGGATAGGAAACTTCTGGGGATTCAAGGTTGTCGACATCGATGAAAACGGAAAGTGGATCTATGAGGGAGCCGATGGAACGCGGATCGCATACAACGACTTCTCACGCGCACCCGAAGAAAAACAAATCATAGGAAACGGGCTTCCAAAGTGGTATGCCGGATGGAATAACAACTTCCGATATAAAAATTTCGACTTAGCCATTACCATGAGGGGGGCCTTTGGCTTTCAGATCATCAACGAAGCCAGGATGTATTATGAGAATGCCAAAAATAGCAGAATGGAGAATCGCTTAAAGTCGGTGAACGATCCTGTATTCGGAAAAACCACCCTGAGCAAAGATATTGACCCTGAGTTTAATAGCTATTATGTGGAAGATGGGGATTACTGGAAGGTAGATAATATCCTCCTTGGATACACCTTTAACAAGCTTGGGAAGCACATCAAATCACTGAGGCTCTATACTTCTGTACTCAATGCCCTCGTCATTACGGGTTACAAAGGCGTTGATCCCGAGGTAAATGCTGAAGCACTGAATCCCGGGTACGACAACAGAGACCAGTATCCCAGTATCCGCTCGTTCACATTTGGTGCAGGTATTAAGTTTTAACTTTTAATAAACCCGAGATGAAATCGAAAATAGTATACATATTCATTACGGTCATCACACTCGTTCTGGCTGCTTGCACAAAACTTAAAGACGATAGCTATGGCCAGGTAATCTCAGAGAAATATAATCCGAAGACTGAACAGGAGGTCAGTTATCTTGTCAATGCAGCCTATGTTCCCTGGAGAGAAACCATGTTGCTTTGGAATGGCGTAGTACGGGCTCAGGAACTATGTGCCGACCAGGATGTTCTGCCGGCCCGCCCGAATGGCTGGGTAGACGGCGGCATTTATAAACGATGGCACCTGCATACCTGGACCACTGATGATGATTCGGCACTTCAGCCCTGGGTGCGCACGTATACGGGAATAAATACCTGTAACAGACTGCTTTCACAAATCGAGGAAGGTATCATAATAGTAAACGGAGATATAAAGGAAGGTCTGGTGTCCGAACTCAAAGTTCTGCGGGCATCTTATTATTATATTCTTGTCGACCTGTATGGGAATGTCCCGATTGTCACTGACTTTAAAGATGTGTCGCTCCCCAAACAGTCGGCAAGGAAAGAAGTATTCGATTTCGTTGTAAGCGAGATCAGTCAGAATATAGATAAGCTTTCTGAAACAGCCAGGGGCTATTATTACGGCCGGATAAATAAATGGGGCGCTTATACCCTATTGGCTAAAATGTACCTGAACGCTGAAGTTTGGACAGGTACGCCCCGATGGACTGATTGCATCACGGCATGCGACAAGGTAATAGACTTCGCCGGTAAAACAGGCGAATACGCTTTGGAATCAAATCAGAAAGATGTATTCCGGACAGCCAATGAAAACTCCAAAGAGATAATTTTTGCCCTTCCTTTCGATGAAATCTACGTTACCGACTGGAATGCATTCGATTTCCATCTCTATACTCTTGCCTCCGAAAGCCAGCAGACATATAACTTTACAAACACTCCATGGGGCGGTGTATGCGTTATTCCTCAATTTATCGGATCATTTGATCCGGAGGATATCCGGCTGAAAGAAAACTTTATATCAGGACAACAATATAAAGCCTCCGGCGAAATACTCACCCGTGCCGATAATGGAAAACCATTTGCTTACTTAAAGGATGTACCCAGTATCGATAAATCTGATATAACTGATGGATACCGGTGGGGAAAATTTGAATATGCAACAGGGATCACCAACCGGCTAAGTAATGACTGGCCTATGTTCCGCTATGCGGACATTCTCATGATGAAAGCGGAAGCATTGCTGCGCTCCGGGCAGCCAGGCGCTGGTGCCCTGATCTCACAGGTACGCCAAAGGGCCTTTAAAAACAACCCCGGAAAAGCAACCGTAACAGACGATCAGCTGAAAGGCGGAAGCGTTTATGATTACGGCCGTCGTGACGAAAACAGGTCGACACAGGAAGGCGGCGGAGACATCACGTATGGCAGGTTGCTTGACGAGTTAGGCTGGGAATTTACACAAGAAGGCCGCAGGAGGCAGGACATGATACGGTTTGGCGTATTTAGCTCCAAATCCTGGTTTTCCCATGATGCAACAAAGAACAGAAACAGGGATCTGTATCCCATACCGAACTCAGCGAGGCTGACAAATTCAAATCTGCAGCAAAATCCGGGGTATTAATACCCGAAACGAACCCGGGGAGGTACAGGCCTTGACAAGGTCAGACCTGTACCTCCCTGAATTTCAGGCGTCCTGTACATTGGAAATAATTATTTACTTTTTGTAATTTATAACCCGGTTATTGATGTAATTAAGAACATTATAACAAGAGGACCAGCTAATGCCTATGCAACGTATCAAACTCCTGATTAAATATGCTTTTGTTTTTACAATTCTTTCCGTCTGCCTGTTCTACTGCCCTGAATTAAAGGCAAATGATGTGGTATACACACCGGTAAACGTATCACATGGGCTTAGTGACAATCAGATTCGTTACATTTCCCAACTGCGGGACGGCAGAATGGTATTTACAACGAGCGGAAATGTAAATGTCTACGATGGCGCAGGCTTTTCCTACATCCACCGGACATCTGAACATATTTATCATCTTGAAAAATACCTGGGATTTTACCGGGTCTACCAGGAAGGGGATTCCCTGTTGTGGATCAAAGATTATCAGAAACTGATGTGCATTGATCTTCGTAAATCAAAGTACATTTCCAATTTACAGGCTTATTTCAAGCACAGGGGAATAAAGAATTCCGTTGAAGACCTTTATATTGATAATCAATCCCGGATGTGGTTATTAAATGCAGACGGACTCCGCCTGTCAGACTCTGACAGAAAATTCGATCTCCCACGCAACAAAGGCGATTTACAGGACCTGGCCACAGAAAACAACCATCTATACTTATTCTACAGCTCCGGCCAGGTTGTATGTTATGAAATAAGAACCCGAAAACAGCTGTATAGCGCAGCTGCCTATCCGGGGAGCGAACAAAAACTCTATGAAAGGACATCCCTTGTGGTAAAAGGGAAAAAGGGCTTCTACCAATTGCGAAATGGAAAAATAGGGGGATTATTCTATTTCAATCCGGAAAACAGGAAATGGAGTCAATTGCTCAGGAAAGATTATACCCTGAATACCCTGATGATCACTCCGGAAGAAATAGCATATATAACCTGCCCGAAGGGAATCTGGACGATCAACCCGGCTAATCAGGAAAAACACTACATTCCGGTACTTAAAACCATCGATGGGCATCACCTTTCGACGGAAGTAAGCACCATCTTTCTCGACCGGCAGGGAGGTTACTGGCTCGGCACCCTCAACCGCGGTCTTCTTTATTACCACCCTGCGCGATATAAGTTCATCCGAATAGAAAGGCCTCTTTTTTTAAATTCACATGAGGATGTTATTGTTCAGTCGTTTGCCGAAGATGCCAAAGGCGATATATATCTGAGAAGTCAGTCGGGATACTATAAATATCAGCCTCATATAAAAAACACGAAAGTGCTGCATTCACAGGCTTTTTCATCACTGCCCAAAGACGTTCAGATAAAACTGGCACAGAAGGAACAGGATCATATATTTCAGAACAGAACTTACACCTGCCTCTGTAAAGATGCACATGGCTGGGTTTGGGGCGGCACACAGGATGGGTTGGAACTCTTCATTCCGGGAAGGAAGGCCAGCAGGAAATTTTATACCGGCAACGGCCTGTCTAATAATTTTGTTCATTCCATACTGGAAGACAAAAACAGAAACATCTGGATAACAACAAGCTATGGAATTTCAAAGATCCAGGTGGATTATAAAAAAGAAGAAGTACGTTTTTCCAACTTTAACCCGCATGACGGCACCCTGGATGGCGAGTATGCAGACGGTGCGGCTTTCGAAGCTTCAGATGGAACACTATACTTTGGAGGAATAGACGGATTTAACGTCTTACCGCCGCGGCAAATCTTTACCTCTCCTATCCCGCTCAAGCCAGTTTTTACGGAGCTGATGCTATATGGACAAGTGGTCCTCCCCGACAGCGCGTACGATAAACGGATCATACTTTCAAAAACTGCTCCGTACACGAACGAAATACAACTCTCCTATAATCAAAACTTTTTATCATTTGTATTTTCAGCCCTCAACTACCGGAACCAGGCGCAAACTGTTTATCGCTACCGGCTATCCGGGATTGACGACAGATGGCATGAAACTCCTTTGGACAGACCTGGTGAAAAAAACGGGGCAGACGGAATTTTAAGAATATCTTACACAAATTTGCCCCCGGGTAATTACATGCTCAAGGTGATGGCAACAGACAATAGCCGCCGGTGGTATGGCGCCCCGGCTACACTGAGCATTATCATTTATGCACCCTGGTGGAAAACTACAACTGCCTGCATCATCTATGCGGCACTCTCTATCCTGCTGCTTGTATCATCTGTCAAACTGTATTTATTTTCCGAACAGAAAAAGCTTGAACGCCGTCACAAAGAAGACATCCTTCTGCTGAGAATCCGGAACCTGGTAGATCAATGCAATCAATATGAAGAAAAGCAGAAGTTCACTGTCAGTAAAAGAGATGAACCAGAGACATATATGTCGCCGCCGGAAGCCAAACTTAGTACCGCCGATACTGAGTTTTTAACCAGGGCAATCGAACAGGTTGAGAAACATATTCACACTCCGGGTTATTCGGTTGAACAACTCAGCCGTGATCTCTGTATGGAAAGAACCGGACTCTACAGGAAACTCATTACCTTATTAGATCAGTCTCCAAGCCTTTTTATCCGGAACATTCGTTTACAGAGAGCGGCACAGCTTATTCTGAATGAGAACCTTTCGATTGCCGAAATTGCTGAAAAAGTTGGCTTCAGCAGCTCCAGCTATTTAAGCAAGTGTTTTCAGGAGGTATATGGATGCAGGCCATCAGAATATGCTGAAAAAGTAAAAGCATGAGAAGGCAATCAAGGAACACCTGCCGCCAACAGTTCCGAAGGGGCATACCCAAAGTGCTTTTTGAAAGCGAACGAAAAATGAGAAAGATTTTCGAAGCCTACCTCATAGCAGACTTCGATTGGCTTTCTTTTTTTTTCTGTGAATTGATAGTGAGCCAGTTCAAGACGCTTTTTTGTTAACCATCTTTGCGGAGTTGAGGAGAAAGCCTTCTTAAAGTCCCTTTTAAAGGTAGTGAGACTTCTCCCAGTAAGGTACCCGAACTTTTCCAGGGTCATATTGAACATGAAATTCTTCTCCATATAACCAGCGAGGTCTATCTTCCCTGGCTCTTCGAAACTGGCAAGTACCTGATCGATACCTGGATCTATAGAACGCAGTATGGTAACTGCCTCTGTGATTTTCAGATTAGCGATCCCCGGAGGTAAGTTATTCATTTCAAAATAAGGAACAAGTGATGCCAGGCAGCTTTCAAGTAAAGGATGCCCGGTATAATGGCGTATCCCTGGCACATCTGCCGCTGAAGGCGTTACAGGCAGGCCGTCATAAAAGTTCCTGAGCCAGGCTGTCGTCAGGTGCATGACGACTGTTTTATGAGGCAGCCCATCTTTTGGATAATTAATAATAGTCGCCAGCTGATTTCTCGGCACCAGGAAAATATCACCTTTCCCGAACATATAGGTTCCCTCAGGACGGACAATCTTCGTTTCACCGGAAATAAACCAGATCAGCATGTGATGATCAAACATAATATCTGATTTAAAGAACTTGTCGTCGTAGCAGGACAGCTTGATGTCTTCAGTGATATATTTTGCCTGGTATTCCATGTCAGAAGATCTTACGGGTTTACAAATTTAACACAATGGACGGTTATTTAACCTCAAAGCGAAGACCAGTCATTTGCTCTGTAAGCGTCCAGAGCAGCTTCGCACTGTTTTTGTCCAGCGAATACTCCTGTACTCCGCTTTGGTGAACTTTGGCGAGTGCAGCAGCCTCTGCAGCTGCGGGAATCAGCTCTGCGATATCGCCATCCTCACAATATACCCCTCCGATATTATTCAGGAGCGGACTGGTAGCAGCCCACACAGTTGTAGCAGCGCCTTGTGGTATGGTTTTCAACGCCGCCAGTACTTCCGGACACAGCTGCCCGTTTTCGTCGAGGAACCCCATCTTCCTAAAGAGTTCTATTGGAGCTTCCCTGGCCAGTTCAGTGCCTGCTATCGACCCGGGATGAAGGGAGTAAGCCCTCACATCATACGCTTTGGCCCTGTTATCCAGTTCCAGGGCGAACAGGTTACTCGCCGTTTTTGATTGTCCGTAGGCCTGCAACGTTTCATACTCCCGTTGTTCGAAGTTCGGATCTTCAAAGCTAAACGGCGACATATGATGTCCGAGAGAAGATACATTCACCACTCTTGCCCCTTTTGCCTGCTTAAGTGCAGGCCACAGTTTAGCCGTCAGGTGAAATTGACCGATATAATTGGTAGCCAGCTGCGACTCAATGCCGCGGCTGTCTCTCCTCAACGGCACCCACATAATTCCGGCATTGTTGATCAGCAGGTGCAGAGGCCTCCGCGATGAAAGGAATTTTTCCGCAAAGGCATCTATCGAAGCAGGAGTCATCATATCCATTGCTTCAATTTCGGCATTCGGGATGTCCTCCAGATTTTTCTTAGCCTTTTCCACGTCCCTGGCAGGCACAATCACAGTAGCGCCCGCCTCCGCAAGTGTTCTGACAGTTTCAAGTCCGATTCCTGCATTTCCTCCGGTCACCACAGCAATTTTACCACTGAGATCGATGCCTTTGATGACCTCTTCTGTTGTCGAACGGGTGTTAAAGCCTGTAACCAGCGGACGCTGAAGAACGCCCTGATAATTGTTCTGTTCCATTTTCATATCGTTTGATGATACAAAAATAAGCCGTCCTGACACAGGCAGTTTTGTTTAGAAGGCCGAATATGCTTTGTTTAAAAGGCCTGTTTTGTTATGATATTCCTGGAAATATTTCACACTAGCCCCCGGACTAAAATGTTAGATGCCGGTACAACCTGCAAAGGGAGCTTCTTATTAGAGCCCCCTCTGCAGGCATATACACAATGAATACCGCTCCCATTAAAATGACCGGGCAACCAGGTTTAAAGATATCACATTGTTCTCCGGTGTAATCCTGAATACAGTCCCGTCATGAGGCTTCGAGAATATCCCTTTAACCGCCTTCAGCGGATACCCCATTCCCTCAAACTCACATTTAACCGTTTTTTCCTCCACAGCGGTGAACGGCAGTTTAATCCCCTCCGCCACATTCAGATCCAGGTACCACCCGGTATCCGGGCGCCCTCTAAATTGGATTTTCATCGTCTTCTCGTCAAGAGTAATTTCCAGTATGCCGCTCCCGTTTTCAAGTGGCCATCTAACCAGCACTGTATTCTTTTTGTTAATAAAAACAGGCTGGCCTCCTTTTAATAAAACTTCTTTTCCATCAAAAATTGCTTTAAAACGCATACCCGCCAGGTTACCCGGTTTGCTCCAGATAAAACCATCGACTATGGGAAGAGTAAAGAAGGAACACTCATTAGATTTAGCTGTCTGGGTAGTATAAACATCCTGCAACGCTTCGTCGAACAAATGAAGATCCCTTATCCGTAATCCTCCGTTTTCCCACAAAAAGTTGGTACGGTAGAAGCGGCTGTTAAACCAGATGGTCTTCCTGTCGCTGTCTTCCAGATCCTTCGTTACGGTAAAAGAAGTGGCCGGAGTAACCTTGTAGTTCTTTTTAAACCACAAACCCGACTCAGCCATGGTTTCAACCCTGATCTTTCCTTCATCCCTTAGCCCCGCAATCAAAGGCATCTGAATTTCAAACCCCTTTTTCATGGCAGGCCAGGTAAACGAGTTCTCCTGCCCTGCCTGGGTATAGTTAAAGCCCAGAGACGGGTCTTCAGTAAAGGATCTGAAAAACCAGTTTACCCATGATTCACCGCCTCCGGCATCAGGATATACCGGTTCCAGGGTGATCACACCCTGCCTCGATGAACTTACTCCTGTATCATACTGCCTTACCGGATCGCTTCCCAACATCCTGAAAACAGGTACAGGGATTTGGTTCTCCGCATGCTGCGTCGGCATATACGAATTCACTTTGCTGGGGTAGTATGCCTGGTTCCAATAGCCACCCCACAAGGTATAGCCATCTGTCCCGTACTGATCCTTACAATTGGCCGAAGCTACTATATGATATTTATCGTACATGTACTTCAGCGAGTGCGCTTCAATGAACCAGGAAGCTACTGTAGAAGGATAATACCCAAATATCTCCTTAAAATCAGCCATATACACATCTATGATCTTTTCCCGCTCTGCCGGAGTATAGCCTACAGAAAAACCCACATCCGCATGCCAGTCCCACGAATAACGTCCACGCCATTTAAGTCCCGCCTTTTCGATAAGAGCCTGCGGCAGTTCCCACCATGCTCCTATTTCAAACGAATCCCGGGGCAGACTTTTAAGAAGTTCCTGGTAGCGGATATCGGTAAGTGCGTCGTACTGAAGGAGGAAGGTGCCCGGGAGGTGATATTTCTTCATAATATCCACCTGGTTCACGACTGTTTGATAAAGTACATCCTTCGTAATAGCGGCATCGCGTGGTTCGATACCTCTTACAAAATTAACAATGTTGACAATCTTTGGACTTTGCGCAGCAGCAAATGTAAAAAAGCCAAAAAGAGCAAAGCAGCTTAGAATAATTTTCTTCATTTGTTTTTATCTATTTTCCACTAATTAGGCAACAGCCATAAATACACGATGCAGATTAAAACAAATAGAACTCTGCAAGATGCACCATATTAGAGGAATAAGCTGTGTTGATCTGCAATTTCACATAGCGTCCCTGCACAGCATTCCGGAAGAATACCTTCTGGGTTGCACCGTCGTTTGCTAAAGATCCTGTATAAGCAAGCTGCCAGGTTGAGTTGTCTTCACTCAGAAAGACCTGGACATCTTTTGGCCTGCCACTATTTACTCCCTGCCGCGGTACAACAGCAGCTCCCGACACCCTCTTTGTCTCTCCCATATCTATAGTCAGATGGTGAGGAGGCCCTGGCTGAGCACCCTGCCACTGAGTATGCCAGAAGCTGTTGATATTCCCGTCCAGGGCAAATATCGCTTTGCCGTTATTAGGCCCTTCCCCATTGCTTTCCTGAGAGGAGAGATCGGTAATAGTCCACGAACTCCTGTTAAAGAATGTGGGAATAATGTTAACGATACAAAAATGAGTTCTCAGCTTCTCATTCACTTTGACAGAACTGCTTTTAATGGATATAGGAAGAAGATAAGTTTTAGAAAGATCAGGTGCATTCTCTCCAGACGTAGATATACGCACTTTAGAAGGCATTGCCGCCAGCTGACCTTTCTTGATGATCCCTTCCGGTTCTTCTTCGAATTTGTAGCTCTTCGCGGGCAAGAGTACATAATTAGAATTATTTGCAGCATTAAAGCTGTCGACTACCGCTTCATTCCCGGTTTTAAATGAGATCCGGATGTCCTCTTCCGGATAGCCAAAACCTCCGTAACATGCTCCGTAAATGATTCCGGGCAAGGTATCAGATGTTGTAAAATTATAAGAGACCGGGCCATTTGCTGCCTGAGGCATATATACACTGACATAGTTTGACAGCGGCTGATCTGGTAAATTTATGTCGTCTTTACATCCGGTAAACAGGAGGCAAAGAATAAACGATGTGGTGATTAATCTGATTATTAACATTGTCTTGAATTTAAAGATGAACACATTTACCATCCGGGATTCTGAATAAGATTCTTGTTCCGATCCAGTTCATATTGACTTACAGGCCACCAATAGTAAGAGGATCTGAATAAATGGGGCGTCATGGTCGGAACTCTCTTATAAAACTCATCTCCGTCTTTAGAGATATCCATGCCATGTAAAGTACCCATCACCTGTGGTGCAATCTTCCATCGTCTTATATCAAACCAACGGTGCCCTTCGTATGCAAGTTCAATCCTTCTTTCCGCCCTGATCATTTTTCTCATTTCGGCCTGATCAGCCGGCACCGGCAGAGCGTTAGTCCCGGCACCGTACTGCGGAATGCCTGCCCTTTCCCGGATGAGATTCAGATATTTCAAGATATCTGCATTTCCCGGCTCGTACTCATTGAGAGCTTCAGCATAGTTGAGGTATATTTCTGCCAGCCGGAACAGCGGTGCCGGCCGGTCCTGCCGCTGACCGTTCCCTCCCGATCCGACATTTGTAGTCGGACCGACGTTCTTCCTGACCAGATAGCCGGTTTTTGAAAAATCGGTAGCATGCCCGTTCCTTCCGTTCGGACCAGAAACAAAAAAGCTGATGGGTGCCGGGGAAGACATCGATCCGCCCTGCCAGATACTGTTATTATATGTGACATCCCGGTAAAAGCGCGGCTCCCTTTTCAGGTACATATTAAAGACCCTTTGGCCAGCAACATTCGTGAAGCCTTCTTCAGAATAAAGAGCCGATTCTGAGGGCAGCTTGCCGTCGGACATAAAATAAGCATCTACAGACTCCTGTGTGGGGCCGATCCCACACCAGCCACCCGCCTGCCTCGGCATACAGTGTACATCCCAGGCGGCCAGTCCATTGCTTTTCCTGGCAAAGATCTGCTCATCGTTCCAGCTCTGAAAAAAGACGCCCTCCAGGGATTTTACAGGATCTCCGGATGGGTCTTTATATAAAGAATAGATACCCAGATCGATTACTTCTTTTGCCGCATCAGCAGCTCTTTTCCATTTTTCGTTGTCCCTGGTTTGAGCAATCAGTACAGTGCCGTCGGGATTCCTGAACCCCGATACTTCAGTATTACCGTTGTATTGTGCACTGGCTGCATAGAGTAATAACCTTGATTTCACTGCCAGGGCCATTCCCTTAGTCGCCCTTCCCCACTCTGCATCATTTTGCTGACCATTTCTCTGGGGCGTTAAGGGCAATCCAGCCGCTGCTTTATCTAATTCGCTTACCACATAATTGACGCACTCATCGTAAGGACTACGGGGAAGCTGCATTTCAGACGCAGGTGCGTCGGGAGCAATCACCTCTTCTCCTGCCAGGATAACAGGTCCGTACTCCCGCATCAGGCAGAAATAATAGAAAGCACGCAGGAACCTCGCTTCCGCAATATACTGATCAATGAGTTGCTGACCGCTTAGATTCCTGATCTCATCATTTGCGTTAATGTGATTCATAAAATAAGTAGCAGCCCGTATTGCCCGGTAATACGGAGCCCAGAAGTCGGGAGTTGTATTCGTCGGACTTAGGTTTCCCACATTGATGCCGTAATTAAAATTGCCAGACCAGGTGAGGTCTGCCTCGTCGGAGGTCCCTACCCACGGAACAGCATGAATGGCCTCCCACTCGTCAGGAACGTAACTATACACATTGGCGAGAAACTGTTCGGAAGGTCCTTTTTTCCTGAAAACCTCTTCCATCGTAATCCTGTCATCCGGAACCTGTTCCAGGAACTTCTGACAAGAAGTAAAGCCTGCTAAAATCGCAAGCAGAAGACTTACTATCCTTATTTTATACCGTTGAAAATTCATGTCAATAATTTTTACTTTCAAACTCAATCTATCAGAAATTAGCCCGCATACCGAAATTGTAGGTTTTCAACAGGGGATATTGTGACCCTCTGCCATCCCCAAGTTCCACATCCCATAGTTTAAAGCCACTGAATGTTGCCAGGTTATAGCCAATAAAGTAGATATCCAGACTCGACATCCCAACTCGGTCCAGCCATTTCTTCCTCGCAAATTCATAGTTAAGCTGAAGGGTCTGCATTCTGAGGAAAGCACCGTTTTTCACCCACCATGAACTTCCTTCAAAATTCATATTATCGGCGCCATAGGTAATCCGGGGATAAAAGGGTTTGGGATTGGGATTATCCGGCGTCCACCGGTCGGAGATAGCTGCCAGCAAATTACCACGCTCCCCCCCATAAGTGAACGGACGGAAACCGTCGCCCGACAAGCTGATATCGACATTGCTGATCCCTTTGAACCAAGCTCCCAGCGACCAGTTTTTCCAGCCGAGCGTAGGGCCGAAGCCATACACGATTTCAGGTAAACTTCCATATCCTATAGGCGCCTGGTCGTAGGAGTCGATCCTTCCGTCGCCGTTAAGATCTTTATATTTAATATCTCCCGGCTTATTGGTACCTGCCTGAAAGGGACTGTTTGCAATTTCTTCATCTGACTGGAAAAGACCCAGCGCGATATAACCAAACCTTTGCCCAAGTTTACGGCCGATTTGCTGCTGCCACGGATAAGGCCATGGAACCTGAGCATTATCAATCACTTTTGCCCGGTTCCAGGTAACATTTCCTTTCAGTCCTACCCTGAAATCCTTCCCAATTGGTTTATTAAAATCAAGCGTTGCGTCTATCCCTTTGTTATTTACAGCTCCCAGATTGGCCCAGGGCAAATTTTCAATACCCGCAAACCAGGGCACATCGCCCCGCTTTCTGAATATCCCGGTCCGCTCTTCCCTGAAAAATTCAGTAACCAGCGAAACCGCATCCTTCCAGGTTCGCAACTCTACGCCCAAATTATATTTTTTAGCCCTCTCCCACGAGACATCTACGGCATATTCACCAAAGCTTAATCCTCCGATAGAGTTATTTTGATTATTGCGGCCATAATCATATCCGCCGCCACCTCCAACGGTTGGAATGTAGGCAAAACGTCTGCCCCCAATCTGACTATTTCCTACTTCCCCGTAAGTGAACCTGAATTTCAGAAAGGATACTGCATCTTCTATACCTTCGAAAAATTTCTCCTGGGAAGCTACCCATCCCACACCAAATGAAGGAAAAAATCCAAACCGGCGGCTGGGAGCAAAGGTTTCCGACCCATTATACCCGAAATTTGCTTCTGCAAGATATTTGTTGTCATACGCATAAGTAAGCCTGCCGGCCAGGCCCATATAACGGTATGGAATTGAGCTCATAAAATCACCGGCAAATGCATCAACCCTGTCGGTACGGTTAAATAAGATCAATCCAGAAACCTGGTGTTTATCAAATGCCCGGTTGTAATTAACTGCCGATTCCAGGTAAAACTGTCTGGATCCACCATTTTCCCGCTTATAATCGAGGTAATTTGACCCAATCGCAGAGCGCGTAAATTGTATCTCTCCCTGGGCATCCCGGCCTGTTGCCAGGTAAGAATCGACGGATTTACTTCTGCTGATATAATGGCCATTATTATTATCAAAAGAGAACATTCCCCTGATGGAAAGACCTTTCGTAATAATATCCAGATTTTGGTTCACCGAAATATTACTGAAAAGCTGACTGTCGAACCGGTTGGAATATCCCGACTGCGTCAGCATGGTATAGGGGTTGCCCATATCTCCCGTGCGGGGCTGAGAAAAATATCCGTTAGAATACTTGACGGGAATAGTAATAGGCGGCATCACATAAGCTGCGTTAAAAACGTTTCCAGTTGAACTGCCAGGGTAGTTCCCATTGCTGATCCAGCCGGAAGCACCAAAATCCACCTTCGTTGTTTTGGTCACATTCAGGGTAAGATTGGAAGTAAAATTGTACCGCTTAAACCTGATCTCAGAATTGTACTTCGCTAATTGATCGGTTTTAAACATACCAGTTTCATCATAGTACCCTACAGATAAATAATATAAGGCCTTATCAGATCCGCCGCTAGCATTTACCCGTGCCCGCCTGTTATTGCCGTATTTATTGAATATCACATCAAACCAGTCCACATTGGGTGCAAGGTCGGGGTCTGTTCCGTTAGCTGTAGCCTCTATACGTTCCTGTGAATATCTTGGAGTGAGTTCATTAGGATTACTGTTCCTGAAGGCTTCATTCGACACAGTCAGATAGGTAACACCGTCAGCGAACTGCGGAAGTTTTGTAAACTGGGTCACTCCTCCGTCCACCTGGGCAGTAATCTTGTTTTTTCCTGATCTGCCTTTCCTGGTTTCTATCAGAATAACCCCGTTAGCTCCTCTCACACCATATACAGCCGTTGCCGAGGCATCTTTTAATACAGTAAAGTTTGAAATATCTTCCGGATCAATATTACTGAAAGGCCTCTCGACTCCGTCGACCAGGACTAGAGGCGAGCTGCTCGTAAACGTCGAGATACCGCGTATATAGATCTCGGAGTTATCAAAGCCAGGTTCACCGCTTCGCTGCACACCAATAATGCCCGAAACCTTTCCCGCTATAAGGTTCGTTAGGTTTGCCACCGGTTGCTTCAGTTCCTCAACGTTAATCGAACTCTGAGCTCCAATGGTGGTGATCTTCTTTTGCATTCCGTAACCCACCACTACCACCTCGTTAAGAGCATCGTTTGTTCCTGCCTCGAAGGTTACACTGAAATTTCTCTTCTGTCCTACAAAGAGGGTTATAGGTTTATAACCGACAAAAGAAAACCGCAGGCTGTCCCGGTCCCCGGCAGTCTGAATCCTGAATAAACCATTTAAATCGGTCATTACCGCTTTTCCGGTCCCAAGCGATCTGACGGTTACTCCAGGAAGAGATTGCTTTTTTTCATCCAGTACCTGGCCTGATACAACAACATTCTGTTCTGGTTTTGTATTGGCTTCTTCGGCCTTTTTATCCAGTACGATCACCCTGTCCCTTCTGAATTCATATTTAATATTTAAATCCTTAAATATTACATCAAGCGCGTTCGCCAGATCAGTTTTAGTAAGATTCACAGTAACACGCCTGGAATCGTCAAGTAAATTGTTACTGTAAAAAACTGTAAATCCGGTCTGCTTCTTGATTGCCTGGAAGATCTGCGACAAGGAGTGCGTCCCCGACAGAGTAATCACCCGTTTTTCCGGACGGGTTTGTCCCATTAAAGGATCCATCTGCATACAAAAGGTGAAGAAAAAAAAGACAGGAAACAAACACAGGCGGGTAAGCCTGAATCGTCGTAAAATTTTTTCCATAATTAACTGGTTATATTGTTTGGTTATACTACACCGCAATAAACAGTTCGGGTGAAGGGCACCCGTATATTTATTTTACGAAGCTTACCGGAAGATTATTCCGAGAGATGAAGGGCATTCCCTTCCATGGAGGAACGGAGATGAGCAGACGTACGGAGATCTTTCAGGAAGTCATCCAAACGGTTCTTTTCAATAAGTCCTGATATGCGTTTTTCCGAAAGCCGGTCATTTTCCAGGACAAGGTCAGCGCCAAACCATCTTTTAATGACCGGACGAAGGTCAGACAAAGGGATGTCATGAAAATAATAGACGCCTTTCATCCATGAAAGAACATCCTCCGGATCAAAGCCTCTCGTGACAAAACCACGTCCGGAAGTAAATTCTGATTCTAATCCGGGAGTCAGTGTGACTTTATTTCCTTCATCAGCGATGACGCGGACAGATCCGCTGACGAGAGATGCTGTAACGGCTCCCTTCTTATAAGTGTTAAGATTAAAGCTGGTACCCAATACCTGTACGCTTGTCAGTTCTGTATGTACAATAAACGGTTTTTTCGCATCAGCAGCAACTGTAAAATAAGCCTCACCCTCCAGGTAGACCTCTCTCTTACCCCCACGAAATTCCGCAGGGAAACGCAGCCTGCTATCGGAATTAAGAGTTATAACTGAGCCATCATCCAGGGTAATAGAATAATCTTCTGATGGCGGAACAATGAGGGTGTTCAGGGCGGTGGCGTTTCCCCCCGTGATAGACCCGAGCGTTCCGGAAGAAGTGTGTACCTGCACCTTACCAGCAGTAAATATTCCCGAACTGTCAGCATGTCCAAGATTTACGGTGATTCCGTTATTCAGCAACAACCGGACTTTCGTATTCTCTTTTTCACCCTTGGCAGCCGCTTGATACCGCTGCTTTTTTTCGTTCCTCAGAAAAACAACTGCCATTGCAGAAATCACAATCAGAACAGCTGCCACCGAAGCCCATTTTGAAGGAAAAAAATTACGTTTAGGCGTTACGGTCCAATCCTTTACCTTTTTAAGCTCCGACTCTACGTTAATGCCCTCAAGCACAGTTGATGTTTCCATTAACCTGCTTTCTTCTGCCAGAGCAGCCCAGGCTTCCCTGCACTCTTCGTCTTCCCCGAGCATCTTCCGGAGTTTCAACTCGTCATCAGCCGATAATACACCCGATATCTTTTCGATGTACAATTGCTTTATATGTTCATATTTCGAATACATGCGAACTGGCTACTATATGTTTCCATTGATACTGCCCCTTCCCTTCAGTCGGTTCCGAAGGTTTCTCAAACCAATTTTCAGGTGTGTTTTCAACGAATTAATGCTGATTCCCATAACATCTGCTGCTTCCCTGTACTTTTTTTCATTTAAATAAACAAGCTGAATAGCCTCTCTTCTCTGAACGGGGAGCTCATATAAAGCTTCTTTTAAATTCAGTAAATAATCGTCTATCCCGTCTGCCATGTCCGGATGCTTCCCGGCATCCAGGTAGTAAACATCCTGGCGCTTTCGCTCCGTCTCTCTATTTCGTATTCTGTTAAGAGCTTTGTTCCTGATGGCTACGTAAAGATACCCCTTCATATCTTCATCCAGTTGCATGTATTTCTTTTTCTCCCAAAGATCAATAAAAAAGCCCTGCACCAGGTCCTCCGTCTCTTCCTCATCTTTTAAAATAAAAAAGGCTGTTGTAAAAACAAACTTATAAAAGTGCCTGAAAATCAAATCAAATTCTTCAGAACTATCTTCCTGTGATCCTTTTGGCGTATTATATGGGAGAATACTCATCTGTATAATAGGAATTATTGGTTGATCCAAATATACTAAATCGATTTAAAGATGCAAAAACAAAGAACACAATGGCTCCAAGTAACCAGGTTCAACGTACTCCTGAATGTCTGTTTGCAACAGATCCCTGTAAAAAGATGAGAAATATATAAAACCGGTAACTACAAAGCTTGTTGCTTAAAGACAATGTTAATCAGAACTGACAATTCCGGATATTAATTATGAGCAGAGCGTTTGTAAAAGAAGGCGAATATGATCAATTGAAAGATGTAGCACCGAATATGGCATCCCTGATGATTTATCTGAAACGCGAAAACGGAGCGCCTGTCCGTGAATTGTACACAAGGTTCAGCGACAAGTATCAAAAAGATGTGCATGAAATGAGCGACGGATTAGGCTATATGATCAATGACGACCATCAGTGGCAGGTTGTCCTGGATTGACCTCTCTTAAAAGAAAAACCGTTACAAAGGCTATTCCTTTTTCCATTTCATCTCAAACTCCTTTTCCTGTGTAGGCTGGTCTGTCGTTTCAGATGTAATCCTGAATCCTTCTGACTGGTAGAACCTCACACCTGTCGTATTCAGTTGTTTCCATAGCACTCACGTTTTTCTTCCAGTACTTTTCGGGGATAACATGATGCGCCTGAACAGATGCCCGCAGCCAAATATCTATAAGCGTTCCAATATCCTCACTACAACCCTTTCTGATCTTTATCATAGACAAATATGTCAATAAAGTTTCTTACAGAAGCATTCTAAACAGGATCTGGCAGCCTCTTATTGTCCGGCTGTTTGTACTAGCGTAGTAAGCTGGTCAATTTTGTCTGCCAGTGCTTTCTTTTCAATGACAGACTTCGTAAATCGCAGAGCCTGCTTATAATGCATTATTGCATAACCGGTATTCACCCCACTGTATAAAAACCCCATCAAGCCATGGTAATAACTGTTGCTGCTAAGGTTGAGCTTTTCGGCCTCTTTAATTGCACTTTCCTTTCCATATACTTTACCGAAAGCAAACAGGCGATTGATCGCGGTCACGGGTGAATACTCCAGTACAATAAGCCGGTTGTACAATTGCAGAATGTGGGGCCATTTTTCGTCCCTGGTGGTGGTATGCCAGCAGGCTATGGCCGCTTCAATATGATATTTTGATTCCTGTTTTTCAGAAAATGCCTTTAAAAGATAATAGTTGCCTTTCTCAATAAGAAAGCGGTTCCATAACCTTCTGTCCTGGTCCTCATACAATACCGCTTCTCCTGTATCGCTCGTACGGGCGTCCAGCCGTGAACTTTGAAAACACATCAGTGCAAGCAGGGCATTCACCTGCGGCATATTTGTCAGTTTGTTTTCTACAAGCAACAATGTGAGTCTCATGGCTTCAGAACATAAATCTTTACGGATAAACTGATTTTCGTTTTGCGAAAAGTAGCCTTCATTAAAAAGGAGATACAATGTCTTTAAGACGGTGTCCAGTCTTGTACTAATTTCGTCCTTTTGCAATTTCCTGAGCTGAAATCCGTCGTTCCGCAAGTTTGCCCTCGCTCGCTGAAGTCTTTTTTTAATGGTCTCCATATTTGAAAGAAAGGCATTTGCCATTTCCTCCACACTAAAGCCACAAAGTATTTGCAAAGCAAGGCAGACTTGTGCAGACTGGGAATTCACGGGATCACATACTACGAAAATCATGGCTAGCTGGCTGTCTGCAATGATCTCATCACTGAATTCAAATTCATGCCCGGATATCGCTTCAGCAGGCTTTAATGCATCCTTCACCCTCGTTTCGAAAAGCTGACCGCGCCTCAGGTGATCTTTCGCTTTATTTTTAGCAACCGTATAAAGCCATCCGGCCGGGTTTTCAGGAACACCATGTACCGGCCAGTATTCTGATGCCTTCAGGAACGTCTCACTGGCGATATCTTCAGCCAGTTCAATTTGCTCCAAACCAAAATAACGGCATAACACCGCCGTCATTTTGGAATATTCCTGACGGAAGAGATGTGGGATCAATTCTGCATTACTATTGCTCTGGGTCCCTTCCATTACACGTCTTTCTCTGCTTGTTTTAACTGTTATCGTCCGGAGACACGATCTTCCTCACTTCTACATTACCGCCAATTTTAAGGATCGGGCATTCGCTTGCAATAGAAACGGCTTCTTCAATAGTATCAGTCTTAACAATCATGTAACCATTAATAAACTCCTTTACTTCTGTATAAGGTCCATCCGTGACTATATCTCCGGGCTTAACGGTTTTCCCTTCCGACATCGAGAGCCGGTTGCCCTTATCGGCAAGTTTGTCCTGAGCCGCCACACTACCCATCCAGCTCATCCAGTCGGTCATCAGTTGCTGCATTTGCTCTGGCGAGGGCTTAAACCCCTCGGTTACGCTGTTTCTGAAGATTAAAACAAATTCTTTCATCTTTTATTTTTTTTGAAATTCATGTTAATAACGGTTGGTCTCTTTTTTAGGGGACAGATTTCCAGTAAAAATATTCAAAAAAACACTTTCCTTTCCAGGCTCGCACAAATCTTTTGAAAAACAGATTTTCTACAGAATCCGGGCTTATCATTGACGGACAAATAGCAACCATGTTTAAGTCTTTTTTCCGCGGCAGATATAGCATACTTTCCGTCATAATTGTATTTTTCATTTCAATTTCCTTTCTGCTCAGAACCGGATTACTGCTGAATTCTCTTTCGAAAACCGGATTCACATTTTGGGGAATATTGCATATCTATCTGCGGGGGGTTATATATGACTTTGCAGTCTCATTGTTCTTAACAGCACTTTATAATGTTTACCTGCTTTTTCTTCCGTCGAAATGGGGAAACACTCTTGTGAACAGACTGATAAGCTACCTGTATCTTTTTATCATATTATCTATAAGTTTCTTTTCGTTCTTTGCCGAAATAACTTTCTGGCAGGAATTTGAAAGCCGCTTCAATTTTATAGCGGTAGATTATCTTGTTTATACCTATGAGGTCATTCATAATATAAATGAGTCATACCCTCTCCCCCTTCTTCTGACAGCTCAATTTACCCTGGTACTAGCCGCTATCGTGCTTTTCCGCAAGACAGGTATATTTAAACAGGCGTTCCACTCCGATTTATCTTTTAAACGAAGAATTCTTGCCTCGGGTAGCTTGTTTATCCTGACGTTCGCTTTACCGCTCTTTTTAAGTAATTCGGATGCAGAAACCAGTGACAACCGTTATGAAAATGAACTTGCGAAAGCTGGTATCTATTCTTTTTTCGCTGCTTTTAAGAATAATGAACTTAGCTATACTGATTTTTACGCTTTGCTTCCTAAGCCGAGCGCCTATAAGATTATCCGGGACGACCTAAAGCCTGAAGACGGGTACTTCCTTTCAGATGATTATTCCATAAAACGGGTAATCCATAATTCTGGCCCTGTATTCAAACCTAACGTGATTATGATTACGATAGAAAGCATGAGTGCCGATTTTATGGAACACTTTGGAAACGGGCGGCATTTAACTCCCGTCCTTGATTCTCTCGCAGAAAATGGCATGTTGTTCAGCAACATGTATGCAACAGGCACCCGTACGGTGCGCGGCATGGAAGCACTTTCGCTGTCGGTTCCTCCAACTCCGGGGAGCAGTATTGTCAGACGTCAGGGAAATGAAAAGCTTAACACTACAGGACATATTTTCGAGGAGGCGGGATACGTCAGCAATTTCTATTATGGCGGTGACGGCTATTTCGATAATATGAATCAGTATTTTGGGAGCAACGGCTATACGATTACTGACCGGGGCAGAAATGTTAAACTTGGCGACAACTATCGTACAAGAAGAACACGTATTAGAGACAGCGAAGTCCATTTCGAAAATGCGTGGGGAATATGTGATGAAGATCTTTTTAACGCAGTTATACAGGGTTCAGACGCTGACAGTAAAAAAGGCAAGCCTTTTTACGATTTTGTGATGACCACATCCAATCATCGTCCCTTTACTTTTCCTCTGGGAAAAATACAAATGCAGCCTGGCACAAGGGATGCTGCGGTAAGATACACAGATTATGCCATAGGCAGTTTTCTGAAAAAAATAGAGAAAAAACCATGGTACAAAAATACGGTGATTATTATTGTTGCCGATCATTGCGCAAGCAGTGCGGGTAAAAACGAAATAGATATCAGCAAGTACCATATCCCTTGTATTATGTTAAACGTCCCCGGGGTTAACCAACAAGTCTTTAACAAAATATGTTCCCAGATAGACATTTATCCGACACTGTTCAGCTTGCTTCACTGGACCTACGAAAGCAGCTTCTATGGAAAAAATGTACTGGACAGTCGTTATGTCCCCCGTGCCTTTATGGGAACCTACCAGAAGTTATCTTACCTCCGGCAGGATAGCCTGGTCATTCTCAGCCCCCGGCAAAAGGTGGAAACATATTTGTATGACAGGCAAAACGATGGGCAAAAACCACACATATTACCAAAGTCCCTTACAGACATGGCGATCGCCAGCTATCAATCCGCTTACGATTTATTTAAAAGCGGAAAACTACACCAGAGCATACAATGTAAGAATTGTCGTCCGGACGCCGCCAAAAACAATTTCATCCTATACAAAGAAGAATAAAAAGCTAAAGGAACTTTCTGCGGCAAGCAGAAAGCCAATTTCTGTATTCATTATTTGAATTCGTCTGCTAAACTCTTCCTCAGGTCGTACATAAGCCATTCTTTATCCAGAACATTCCTCCTCTCCGCCCGTAACAACGAGATAAAGTCCTTTATCCCCAGGGGCTCATTGCCATTCCCATGAATCAAAACGATACTTCCATTGGTCGCTCTTTGTCCTTTTGCAAGCCATGCATCGCTGCCCACAGGTATTAAACCATAATTAGTTACCGTCTCTACTATTTTCCGGTCTGATATCAAGCCCGGAAATCTGAAGAAAACGGAAGGCATTAAACCCGCCCTAAGCATCTTCAGTTCTGTTTCAAGAATTTCAAAAGGGATATCCGTACCTGGCTTTAGCAGGAAATTGCTATCCAGCGGAACTGCTGGATTGAAGTAATGATTATAAGTATGATTGATCCATGTTAAAGAAAGATCACCGGACCTTTCCAGGTCTTTCAGCCATTCGATATCTCTTGAATGGGTCGCCAGGAATTTACCGGTCACTGACAAAGCGAGAGGCACCGGCCGTTCTGACTTCTTAAATTCAGCAATAAGAGCGGTAAATATTACCCGGTCGAGAGGTTTGTGAGAGGGACACAAGTCAATGGTTAGCGTCACCCCTTTTTCCCGGGGAAAGCCATGAGTAATTCCGGCATCCTGGATTTTTACAGATTGGTTCCGGGCATTAATAATGGCTTTAATATAGGGAGTACGTGCAAATTTGGATAACACATCTTTCCATCGTAAAGGAGTTAAAGCCACCCTGTCAGCGGGGAGAGTCACAGTTTCCAGAGAGTAAGGATTGACAGCGATATATCCTTTCCGCTTGTCAAAACTAAATTCCCTGGTGATAAGAAGCTCCTTTCCTCCGTAATATGTATCACCAAAGACAACAGTGTAGTTTTTTATTTCCTCCTGCGCATAAACAGGGGCAGACAAAATGAACAATGTTTGAAGAAGCAGTGCATAAATTATTGCGCGGCGCATATTGTAATCTTTCCGGGGATTATTACTCTGACTGGCATTACCGGAACAACAAAGCTGCGAAATTATTCAGACTCCTCCTCCATGTAAGCCATTCATGTGCAGTTTGGGGAGATTCATAATACACATACCTGATCCCCTGCTTGTTTAACATGTTTCTGAATGCTCCTACAGACCCTGGAAATGGCACCGGCTCTTTTGTCCCTAATCCAAGCCATAACAGACGGAGTTTCTTATTGATAGCTTCCCCATCCTTAAATTTCCCACTTAAAAATATGCCGGGGTCAATTTCATCAGCGTCAGGATAATTTGATGTACCACTGAAACCGCCATAGTAAGAAAATCGATCAAGATTGTTCATCAATATCCTCATCGTTTGATTGGCTCCCATCGAGAGGCCGGCGATCGCCCTGTGCTCACGATCTGCAATTGTACGAAACCGTCTGTCGATCATTGGAATCACTTCGTTCATCAGCACCTCCTCGAAGTTTGAGGCTCCCTGTGCGCTGCTCCCCTGTCCCTTGTTTTCATCCGGTTTAAACGCATAACCATTATCCATTACTATGATCATGGGTTTTGCTTTATTCTGAGCGATCAGATTGTCAAGGATCAGGTTCGCTTTACCCTGATTAGCCCATCCTGTTTCATCTTCAAAACTCCCGTGCTGCAGATACAGTACCGGAAAACGGGATGTATTGTCTTCATAATAAATTGCCGGCGTATACACGAAACATCTTCGCCATGTCCCCGTTAGCCTCGAATAATAGATATTTTCAGAGACGAGGCCGTGAGGGATGTCTTTCAAGGCATAAAAAACACGATCGTGAGCCGGTATCTCGATCCCGCTGCCTAGTCTTCCGGCTCCGTAAAAACAGAGGCTTCCCGGATCGGGAATCGCTGCACCATCTATAATAAGCTGATAATAATGGAAACCCTCGTCCTGCGGGAGGGACTCGCCTGTCCATATCCCTTTTTCGTCTTTTACCAAATCATAACGCTTGCCGCCGATATCCAGCTGTACACCCGAAGCCTGAGGAGCGGAAATGCTTACCCGCACTCTCCCTTCTGCATTTACCTGCGGAAACAGTTTTCCGCGCTGGTTCGTTTCCGCAGGTGTAAACTCCGTCATAGACAACGGCAGGCTCGTCTGAGCTAAACAGATCTGGGTCAGAACTACGGTTGACAGAGCAATAACGGCATTCCTGAAATTCATTTTGGTCAATTCATTTAGATATCACCACCGTTTAGATGGGCAAAAAACGGGAACAAGCGTGTTTGCATGTTCCTGTTTTTCTTAAGAAATTTAGTTAAATAACAGTGGAGCTAATTCCCGCAGGCTTCTCCGCCATGTCAAAAATTCGTGAGCTGTATTCTCCGAAACATAAGAAACTACATGATAACCTGCTTCTTTCAGGGTACTGACTGCATTTAATACACCTTCCGGGCGCTCTTTGCTACCACAGCTTAAGAAGATTAACCTCGGTTTGGCTTTGTCTTTCAGCTCCTCCGGTTTAAAAATTCCTCCGCTGAGGAGGGCGTAATAGCCAAACAGATCTGACTTATTAAGTGTTATGCTATGCGTCTCCATTCCTCCCATTGAAAGGCCGGCCATAGCGCGGTTCTCCCTGTTGGCAACTGTTAGAAAATTATTATCTATATACGGAATAAGCTCATCTGTAAGCACTGTCTGAAACTCATCGATCTTAAAACTCCTGATACTGCCCCACTTGACTTCATTGGTCATACCATAAGTCATAACAATAATAAACGGCTTAACCTTTCCTTCTGCGATCAGGTTATCCATAATCAGGTTTGCCCGGCCCTGGTTGCTCCAGGCAGTTTCATCCTCTCCCCATCCATGCTGTAAATACAATACAGGATATCGCCGGGAACTTTTCCCATAGCCGGGAGGAGTGTATACAAATGCCCTGCGCGACGTATTGGTGCTTTTTGAAGGAAAGAGAATTTGCTGTACATGACCATGGGGAACAGCTTTCAGCGCATAAAAGTCCTGGTCCTTTGCCGGAATCTCAATTCCGCTCTCCCAGCGTGTAGACCCATAGAAGTTTAGTGCTCCCGGATCATTGAACACTCCACCGTCAATTGTCAGATGATAATAGTGAAATCCTTCGTCCATTGGTCCGGCAGTGGTGCCGGTGAAAAAACCATCGGAACCTTTGCTCAGCCTGGTACCTCCCTGACCGCCAAGTCCAAGGCTCACCCGGATGCTGTCTGAATGTGGCGCGAAGATCCGGAAACGCGCATATCCCTGCGAATTTACCTGAGGGTATTCTTGTCCGGGTTGGTTCAGGGGGGACGGCCTGAAATCTTCATTAATACTGCCCGAACTGGTTTGGGCATGGCAGAATGTGCATGCAAATGCGACTGCCAGAATAATGGTCATACATTTTAGGTTCATTGCTATTTTTTCTTTTTAACAGGTTATCGTTTAATTTCAATGACCTAAAGATAGTAAGAGAGAAAGCCCGGGAATGCTTAATTTGTACAGTTTTATAGCATGAATGTCTAATATCTAAATGTGTCGATCAACAAACAGACATCCCTAAGCCAAATCGTTGCTATTTGATAATTTCCAATAAAGGAGCATTGATTTTTCAATATCGCAATTTTCGGATTTTTTAAGGAGTGCCTCTCTTCCATCTTTGCAAAAAAAGATTTAAAAACAACACCATGCAAAGATTTAAAGATCAATTCGCACTCATTACAGGTGGAACTAACGGAATGGGTTTTGCAACAGCACAAAAGTTCATCAGCGATGGCGGCCATGCGATCATTACAGGACGAAGTGAGGAAACCGTTCATAACGCGGTACAACTACTCGGCGAAAAAGCTTATGGATTTCCATCCAATGCCGGAAAAATGGAAGATATAAGGGATCTGCCTGAACAGGTTAGACAAATCACGCCAAACCTCGACCTGCTCTTTGTTAACGCTGGCTATGGAAGGTTTGCATCAGTGGAAAACACCAGTGAAGAGCATTTCGACGAACTGTTCGATATGCTGGTAAAAGGAACATTCTTTACCGTTCAGCAAATTCTCCCATTTATGCGGGAGGGCAGTTCCATTATTCTCAACACTTCATTTGTCACCACAACAGGAATGGCAAATTTCTCTGTATATACGGCTGCTAAAGCAGCAGTGCAGTCGTTTATTAAAACTTTTGCCTCCGAATTAACAGGAAAAGGTATCCGGGTGAATGGTGTCAGCCCGGGCCATATCAAAACTAATATCTTCAGTAATACCGGGCTGAGTACAGAACAGATCAGCAGTGCTATCCAAAGCATTATTCCATCTATACCATTTAAAAGATTGGGAGAGCCAATGGAAATCGCAAACGCAGTTTTGTTTCTGGCTTCACAGGAGGCCTCCTACATTCACGGAACAGAATTAACGGTAGATGCAGGTATATCGGTCATCTCTTGATCCTCAAACAATGCCCTGCTTAATACGAAATCAGCAGGGCATTCTAATGAGCGCTTTTACTTAACTCTCCTCTCGACCACAACTATAAACCTAAACATTTGTATCCGTAGTAAAAGATTTTTCTGCAGGGACAAATGTCCTTTCTAATGTGATGAATCTAATGAATTTTTGCTTCAGAAAATTTATAGTTAAAGCAATCCCCTTTTGTGGGTTCGATGTCCAGGTTTTATTTAAAATTATTTTGAATGAGTATGTTTAAGATCTTTAAAAGCGCTATCAACAATCACTACTATTTTTATCTGAAGGTTGCAGGCAATAAGGTTATTTTAAGTAGCGAAGGATACACATGTAAATACAGTTGTATGGAAGCAATAAACTCCATAAAAGCAGAAGCCTCTCTTGATCATCGTTATGAACGGCGCAATCAGAACTTCGATCATTATTCCTTTAACCTTAAAACATCCCGCAGCGAAATAATCTGCAGCAGCGAAAATTATAAAACAAGTGAAAGGCGCGAGTATGACATTGCGCTTGTAAAAACAGCAGCCCCCCAGGCCGCAGTTTTAGATTATACCGTTTAAGCCCGTCCTTTACCAGGTAGATTGGCACAGGCGGTCTACCTGGCGGCACCAACATCAGATACTGCCCCGCACTTCCTTCATTGCTCTGTTCAGACTTCTTATAGTAATCCCTAGATAAGCAGCCATGTCTTCCTTTGAAATATCGAGTTCCTGTCCGGACTGTAACTGCAATAATTTCGACAGCGAATATTCCGTTGTATAAAGCTGCTGATAAGATGCCCGGCTCGCAGTATTCACAATACGTTCGGCAAAAGCATTCAGCAACAACTTGTTCATTTCAAAATCACTTTTCAGTAAATCATGAAAATAGGGAACTGATATTGCATAGACGGTTACCTCGGTTATCGCTTCGACGCTGCATATACAGGGAATGTTGCGGATTAATTCTATCTCACCAACAATTTCTCCTTTTCCCAGAAATTCAAGAATATATTCTTTGTCGTTTTCTTCTGTAAAGAAACATTTCGTTATACCATCCTTAATCAGCATTATTTTAGATGGTTTCTCATTCTGTATCAGAAGCTTCTTCCCTGCCGGAAAAGATTTAACGATAATATTTTCCCTGCGTTGCTGCGCTTCATAGAGCTGCTCTATGTGCTTCAAAAATGATTGATTGGTACGTAACATATATCAGCCGGGACAAATGTCCTTTCCAGTTTTACTGATCATAATGAATTTTGTTACCGGAAATTTACAAAAGTTAACGCTAACAGAACAACACCTATCAGTTTACAAAGAGAAATTTTTAGTTTATGAGAACATTAATCGAAACAGAAACCTGGAACAGGAGAGAACATTTCCTATTTTTCTCACAGTTTGAAGAGCCTTTTTTTGGAGTTACCCTGACTATAGATTGCAGCAGGGCCTACCATCTTGCTAAAGAAAAGAACATACCGTTTTTTCTTTATTATCTCTACAAGGCACTGAAGGCCGCCAATGAAACTGAAAACTTCCGGTACAGGATTGTAGATAAACAAGTATATGTTTATGACCAAGTGAATGCCTCACCCACTATCGGCCGGTCGGACAATACCTTTGGTTTTGCCTACATGGATTACGAGGAGGATGAAAACACCTTTTATAGGAAAGCAAAAGAGGAAGTCAGGCAAGTCAGCACTTCCAGAGATTTGTTGCCCGCAACTTCAGGAGAAAATGTCATTCACTTTTCGGCTATTCCATGGCTGGATTTCACAGGTATCTCACATGCACGAAAATTTTCTTTCCCCGACAGTTGTCCGAAAATTTCTTTTGGTAAAGTAACGGAAGCGAACGGAATAAAAACGATGCCGCTGTCCATACACGTACACCATGGATTAGCGGATGCTTATCATATCGGACTTTTTGCAAGAAGATATCAGGAGCTGTTAAATGAATCATAAGATATCCCGGAGAGGAAATGAAAACTATCCTGATTGACCACCCGCTTATCTGGTACATTCCTATTATGGACACTATCCGGCAATGCAAGTTTCCTGATCTTTGACCGGGTTTGAAACGGCTGATTTTTTATTAAAAGAAAAGCCTGCGAATGCTCTTTAATAGTAATTTAGAATTTCAAATCCGATCAGATGAAAAGCAATCACACGAAAATTTACAAAATGTCATTTGCTGGCGTTTATCCTCATTATATACAAAAGGCAGAGAAAAAAGGACGTTCCAAAGCAGAGGTTGACGAAATCATATTCTGGCTGACGGGTTATGATGCGGTTTCCTTACAGGAACACATTGATAATAAAACCGACTTCGAAACATTCTTTGCGCAGGCCCCCCTGATCAATCCCAATGTTTCAAAAATCACAGGCACTATTTGTGGCTATCGTGTAGAAGATATTGAAGATGAACTCGTGCAAAAGGTACGCTATTTAGACAAGCTGATTGACGAATTGGCTAAGGGCAAAGCTATGGAAAAGATCCTGAGGCCGTAAACGTCCGGAAATTGCTCACGATACTGGTGAAGCAAGTGCCTTTTTCCGCTTCCTTATCCCCGCAAGGTAGTATACCGTCAAACAAAGCAGCAATGAAGCTATCAGATAACGGATCACCATATCATTCTGAGTAGAAATTTGCCCTACCGACGCGATTACAACACTGGCTGCAGACGTAATAAGGTACACCATGCCGCCCAGCAATCCTCCGGCAATGCCGGCATTGGAGGGATAGTAAAGCATTGTATCTGTGAAGAAAACATTATAAAGAAACCCGGAGCAGGTATGGATGAAGAATGCAAACAACACAAAGCAAACCAGGTTTTCCGACGCCATGCCCCAAAGCAGCAGCGCTCCTATCAAAACTAGCTGCAGCGATGAAGCCGCTACAGCTTTTCGCGTGAAATCAATATGGCTGAGACGCTTGCCCAGAATCCCGCCCAGCATCCAAGAAAGACCAAAGACAAGTGTACAATACCCGACCACTACAGAGTTGTAGCCAAAACTCTTCTCCACCACGAAAGGACCGGAGATGTTGAATACCAGCACGACTGCATAACTTAAACCAAGGATAATAATACCGAGGATGAACAATCGATTGCCTAGCATCATCCCATATTGGGCAGCAACCTTCCTTATATAAAAAGGCTTTTTTTCTGAAATAGTCTCTCCACTGTATATAAGCTCCAGGATGAGCAGAATTCCGGCATAGAAGGAAAGAAAATAAAAATTAGCCTGCCAGTGAAACAACTGCTGCAGATATCCGCCCAGGAACGGGGCCAGGATCGGCCCGCACGACCAAACAATAGTAAAATAACTCAGATAATACTTCCTTTCCTCCCCTTCGTAAAGATCAACAAAGAACGCACGCTTGGCAACTACAAGTAGCGCAGTGGCAACACCTTGTCCCACCCGCAAACTGCATATCATCACTGCTGAGCCGGAAATACTGATCAATATATTAGAAACCATCAGTATAGCAAGAGAAAAAAGAGCGACCCGGTATCTGCCTATACTGTCGAGCAGGCTGCCAACAAAAAGTTGGGATACGCCATAGCTGAGGAAGAAAAGGGTGAGAGTAAGCTGGATCTGGTTTTCAGGTACATTTAAGCTTCCCGCCATAGAAGGCATGGAAGGCAAATATATATCGGTAATAAAGCCTGAAAGCGGAATGGATGTGAAAGCCAGTATGGTGGCAATCTTTCTCCTCTCTGGAGAAGCTGATCTTAACATGATGGAATTATGATTACAGAAGCAAAAATATCTCCCCGCCGGTTAATAACATTTAACAATTCAAAGGAATAATTGCAAAAATCAAATGTTCGCAACTATTCTTTTCCGGTAACGGAGAGGTGTAACACTTGTATTTTTCTTGAAGAAATTATTAAAATGAGCGGGTTCCTCAAAACCAAGACAATAGCCTACCTGAGATATATCCCATTGAGTATTGAGCAGCAAGGCTTTCGCCTCATCCAGTATATGGTCGCGAATCACGGCAGACGTAGTCTTTCCAAAGGCATTCCTTATTACATAATTCAAATGATTTACATGAACATTAAGCTCACGTGCGAAGTCTGAAGGAGATTTCATCATCAATGGATTTGCAGGAGAATCCAGTGGAAACTGGCGTTTCAGCAACTCATGAAATCTAACAGCGAGTTCGGGTGCAGAGGACTGGTTTACAGTGTCAGTCTGTTTACCTTCCACACGCGACAGTACAGTATGCATAAGCAGACCGAGAAGATGCCTGATAATATCATTCTTATATACATAAGAAGAAACCGCAGCTTCCATCATCTGTTCGAAATAAGAAGAGATCAAAACCACTTGCTCTGTATCTAGAAAAAGGACGGGATTACTGTCCTCTCCAAAGAGCGATGCCGTTCTGATTATTTCGTAGTCCTGGTATCCCTTAAAGAACTGCTGATTAAAAAGACTGCAATAGCCCGTCTGATCGTCGGACAAACATGTCCATAAATAGGGCACCGACGGGCAGGGCATAAATAATGCAGGCTTGTCTATCAGAATCGTCTGATCCTGATAAACGATTTCTCCCTGACCCAGGATTAAGGTAAGTTTATAGAAGTCGCGCCGGTTATAAGGTGTTCTGAATCCGCAATGTTTTCTCGGGAAAATATTAAAGTGCGATCTGCCCTCCTCCACTCCTTCTGTACTCAAAGGAAATATTATATGGCGTCGCCCCCTATAAAAATCTGATAACGTTTCAATGCCGGAATTCATACAATGTGATACGGGACAAAAATAAAGTATTCAATTATCTCCGCGGCTCGCGGCTCCCTTATATACCATATTATTGCTTTAAAATGATCCAATGATACGTGGAAACTCTCAGGCATCAGGTGCTGCGGCTAAAAGCGGAAAACTGGTGAGGATTTGCCACAGGTCAGGGCAAAAAAAAGCCCCCGTGTGATGAGCACTGCGGAGGCACCTAAACCTTATCAATACAAAAGTAAGGAATATTTCTGAATTGCAAGTTACAACTTGTAATAAAAACAGCAGAATTTAAAAAACACGTATTTATACGTTTCGCTGACTTATAAACAGGATATATCAGCTTAAGAACAAGGGCACAATATGCCTCTCGTAAAGATTTTCAGTAACATTAGCTGCAACTATATCCCTGTATTTCTTCAGGGCAGCATAAAAACGTTCGCTCCTTTCTCCGGCGAGTTTGTAGGCCACATGAAGCAACTGACGGAAGTCGGCATTAAAATCCGGGTTATCCTGGATATGGCGAAGCGTGTTAGCAAACTTCCCTCCACTCCATTCATTTACCTCTTTTATAGAAGGAAGCCTGCTTTCATTTACATCAATTACCGCTGCATAAGGACCGCACAACTCATCAAAGCGCCCAAGTGCGCCCGCATAAATCTCCTTAGCCAGGTCCAGGGCTTCATTACCAGCTTCAGCCAACCCGATCATCTCTTCCAGCCAGGTAGTCCCGGCAGTCTTCAAATGGATTCCTGTATTGTGTTTTCGGATTAACTCACGGATCGGCTTGTACAAAGAAAACTTATCACTTCCCGAGTGCACACTCAACTTTAGATTTTCTGGCAGGCCAAATTCCTGAACAGCAAATCGGATGACCTGGATATCATCTTCAAACTGTTTAACAAACAGCTGAAGGTCACCCACATAATCAACTCCTTTATTAAACCGGCCGGTAAACTTTGGTGCTATAGTCTGTGCTTTAACGCCATAATCAGCCAGCGCACTTAAAATAAAGAAAAGTTCCACAGGGGTCTGCGGATCATTCACCTCATCCATAGACACCTCGGCGATAAAATTATCCTCACCTTTCACATCTGCTATATGCTTATAAAGCTTTCCAGCCTCAATAGCCGCCGACAAAAACTTTGCAGCTATCTCCTGAAGCATATCTTCCGGGATTGAATACACCTCATCAATACCCGGTATAGAAAATGTCCCGGTATACTTCTTTCGGCGTTCGATAAAAGCATTGATATCGTCATCAGACGCCGCCTTGCCAATGTAGTCAGCCACGTCGAGTGTAAAGAAATCCGAACTCTCCACAAAATCATCAACAGTAGCCATTGTAATATGATCTGCATCAACCCGGTAAGGCCCATTCCAGCCAAGTGCCTGCACGGCCGCATCTGCTTCTGCACGCAGTTCAGCCGGCTTGGTTTTAATTGTTTTATGCTCGCGGTTTGATTTATTCCAAACAGGAGTAATATCAACTCCCCGTTCCTTAGCTTTCATAATTGCTTTCAACTGAGCTTCGCCCTGATGCGCAAAACGATCGCCCATACCAAAGGAAAATTTTTCTAGTTTCATATTGCCCTCCGCTTTAATGTGTGATTTAGACATTACAAGCCTAATGACCAAATATAGCCAACGCCCTTTCCAATATTCGCCCGGCTCTGTCCGGCTGGAGTAAAAATTACTTCTATCAACAAGGTTTTTACCTCACCGTGATAGATACGATGCTATCTGGTGCTTGTAATTGCTCTGCCGGTAAGCAGTATATATAAAATTATTTTTCTCACTAATACCGCTTTACCGAAATCAGGCAATAAAAATTTGCAGAGTTAAGTCAAGTTTGTACTTTTGCCCCCGGAGAGTTGGCAGAGTGGTCGATTGCGGCAGTCTTGAAAACTGTTGAACTGTGAAAGGTTCCTGGGGTTCGAATCCCTAACTCTCCGCTGAAAAGGCATCCGGAAAACCGGGTGCCTTTTTTGATTTGGAAAGGGATGAGAACAGAAGCATGGGCCTGGGGTTCGAACTCTCTCATTGCGGCCATGAGTATGGGGTCTGCAGGTCGCAATAAATCCCTAACTCTCTGCTGAATGGGCTGAAAAGTTTTACTCTATAGATTGCAACTTTTTTTTATTTACAGCCAGATAGTTATGGTAAAACAGGGGATCAATCCGAAAACCTGGTATCTGATCAAAAAACTGTACACTAAGCATTTTCATGAATCGCTACATATAAAGAAGTCGATATTTCTGACGCCCCTGAACTGGCTTCTGAGTCCTTCAATACCCAAAAAACTCTTCAAACGAGCGCCGGAAGATGGGTGCAGATCTTGCCTGACGAAGACAACGGCCATACTCTACTTGAAAAGTTTTTGGATCTACGACGGCAGTACGCTTTCCCTTGAAGAACAAGATGAAACCGCAGGACAGATCCTGGGCTATCAACAGGAAATAAGTTGCTAAAGACGATCAGCTTCAGGGCTTGACTGTAAACCTGATTAAAAAAAAAGCTTGTTTTGATTTGATGAGTATTGGGCTAACGATCTTGTTTATTATTTCGAGGTCGATACAGTTTGCTTTCGGCTATTGTCTTCAAGCGCTTTCTTTCGAAGTTGAAAAATATCAAGGTGCCGCTCGCATAATTTTTTGATCACAGACAGTTTGTCCTTTTTGATCGCAGCGCTAAGTTCTTTTTTGACCTCGGAATTCGTTCGGGCCGTTCCCCATATCCCCAACTCTATAACGACCGGAATTAATCCCACACCTTTTTCTGTAAGACAGTAAGCGATCCTCGGCTTACCAGGCACCGGGTACTTTAAAAGAATGTCTTCAGCTAGCAACATCTTCAACCTATCGGTTAGAACATTGCTGGCTATCCCCTCTGCGGATTGAAGAAAGTCACCGAATGTATTTTTTTCATTCAAGACGATATCGCGAATGATCAGTAGCGTCCACTTATCGCCAACAAAATCCAGGCTGAAACTGATAGGACACTCAGAACGTTTTTTTATCTTTTTCATATGATCTGCATGCAGATTACCGCTTGTAATAAACAAGCACAAAATTAAGAAATATTCCCCATCAAAGATGAATTACTAGTTTTATTTCAATTTATCACTTGCAATTTAAAAGTGGAATAACTTATATTTGCACTTGCAATTTACAATTAAAAGTAAATAATTAGACTTAATTCTTCTGAAATGAATGATCTTTTAAAATTTACGATCCAAGCCCATGGCGGTCTGGAAAATTGGAACAAATACGATATAGTTTCCGCCAGATTGAAAGTTGGTGGCATAACCTGGGCGTTAAAGCAAGTGCCTGGCATTATGGATGACATACATGTAACATCTGGTACGAGATCCGAGTACACGTCATTCCATCCATTTTTAAAACAGGGATGGCGCAATTCTTTTGAACCAGGAAAAGTAGCTATCCTGGATGAACAAGACAAAATTGTAGATCAGTTATATCACCCGCGTCAAAGTTTTGGCGGATACGTCACAGAAACACCCTGGTCTAAGCTGCAATTAACTTATTTCACAGGTTATGCGATGTGGACCTATTTCAATGCACCATTCTGTTTTGCAGGACCGGATTACGCAGTAAAAGAGCTTGAACCCTGGACCGAGGATGGCGAAGAGCTTAGACGTCTGCATGTCACATTTCCGGATCAGATCGCCACACATAGCAAGGAACAAGTCTTTTATATCGACAAATCGGGATTGATCAGACGTCACGATTACAATGTAGAGATACTGAATAATGCCGCATCCGTACATTATCTAGCCGATTTTGTTGAAGTAGCAGGTATAAAATTCGCGACTAAGAGACATGTTTACAAAAGAATGGAGGACAATACAGCCCTGATTCCGGCTCCGCTTTTTATTTCAATAGAGTTAAGTGAAATATCGCTTTCCTAAAGCAGCATGTTATAGATCGGCCAGCGTTACGGTAATGCTGACCGGCATCACCATTTAATCCAGTCATTATGTTTACGAAACCCCATGAGGTCCACTTACGTTGGTCGGATCTGGATCCCAATTTCCACTTAAGACACAGCAGTTATTATGACCTGGCCTCACAGCATCGGATGGATATGCTGAATTCATACGGTCTAACCACAACCGTGATGCAAGAGCAATACTTTGCGCCTGTCCTGCTTCGTGAAGAATGCATTTTTCATAGGGAGATACGCGCTGACGACAAGATCCATATCCGATTAGGTTTAAAAGAAGTGATCAATGAAGGGACCAGATGGACACTTGTCCATCAATTTACAAACTTCAACAATAAACGGATGGCCGAACTGACGGTTGATATTTCCTGGCTGAATCTCAAAACAAGAAGGCTTGCCCGTCCTCTGCCGGAAATTGTAAAAGCGTTATATAATTCGATCATGAGCGAGATCGGATGATGCTTTAACAACGGCTCTATATTAACTAATTGAAATGATTATTACCGCTCATTCTTAAAAACAACTATTGAACAAACCGCTGCAATCAGGATACCAATACCATACAGCTGAAATGCCCTGTCCAGACCGATATTGACGATCAGGCTCAATACCAGGCTTCCCACGCCATACCCTACGAAAAGGGAAAAAGCAAAGAGCCCTGTAGCCGTGCCTTTTTTGGAACTGAATGTAGTGACAATAGCAGCAAACAACGGATGGGATAAGTCAAATCCTAAAGACAGTAATGCAACTAAAACATGGGACGCGGCAAGGCTTAAATTCTGACTTAGCAGCAGCACCGTAACTCCGCTTAGGGATAAGCCTACAGGTATTATCTTATTTCTTCCGTAGCGGTCGGCAAGCCTGCCCAGCAATGGTCCCAACAGAAGCCCCGGAATACCATAACCTAATAAGGCAAGACCGATCTGAAATTCGTTCAATCCATAATTCTTGTAGAAGAAATAACCCAGCCAGGCGAAAATACCACTATGGAACATTCCATTAAATAATACATAAAAATAGGTCCGCCTTGCCCTTCCGGCCGACAAAATATCGCGGATAGACAGCAGAATATTATCCTTTGTTTTTGCCACGGCCTCCGTTCTTGCAAAGATGTTTTTTTGCTGCATCAATATCAGGGCGAAAATAACCAATCCAATAGCTGCAACCCCGGCAAAAAGCCATTGCCAACCTATAAGAGAAGTGACTAATGCCCCTGTTGTAGCTCCAAATGCCGTACCACCCGCCATGGAGCCAAAGAAGATCCCCAGAGCATGCCCCCGCTTTTCATAGGGATAAGTATCACCGATCCAGCTAATGGTTGTAGGAGCAACACCGGCAGCACCGATCCCCGTCAATAATCTCAGGAAAATCATCTGGTTGACTCCGTTTACAAAAGCAGTAGACAACGTAAATACACAAAACATAACAAGGCTGAACGCAATGATCCGGGACCTGCCAAAACGGTCGCTGAGTGATGCATACACCAATGTGAACAACCCGTACCCGAGCAAGTAGGCAGGTTCGATAAAACTGACGTGACGGACAGTAGTTCCGAATTGTTTAGAAAGCATTGGTAGCAACGGCGCAACCATAAAGCCCTGAAAAAAGATAATGAAAGTACCCAGTGATAAAATATAGACCGGCAGCATGGATACATTTGCGGCCGTTCCGCCGCCCTTATTTAATTCGCTCATTCTTTTCGTTTTTTAATGGCCCAAATTTGGGGGAGGTGAAAAGAATACGGCTTACACCTATTCGGGTAATAATTGGACTTTTTATCGATTTGGTGTATCTAGTGGTCTCCGCATCAGCTGGAGGATATCATCCCGGTAAGCTGTCGGTGTTATTCCCGTCATTTTTTTAAAGAACCGGTTGAAATAAGCTGCTTCGTTGAACTGCAGCAGGTCTGCTATTTCTGAGACCTGCAAATCTGTATGTGTGAGCATGCTTTTTGCCTCCAGCAGGATCTGTTCATGGATATGGTACAATGCAGTGTGTCCGGTGTATTTTTTGATCAGGAAATTCAAATGACTGGGCGTAAGGTGTAATTCATCTGCGATATGTTTTACAGTTGGCTTTCGTTCTTTTCTTCTGCCGGGGGCATCGATAGAATAACTATCCAATACGTTTCTGAACCTGACCATAAGGGACGCCTGCTTTAACTGAAAATCTGTTTTTGCATCTTTATCTTTATAGTACAGACGCCGGATCTGAATAAGCAGCACCTTTAACAAGGCTTTTATCATCTCAAAATTATCTCCATGACCGGATTTCATTTCTGTGAGCAACGTTTCTGCTGTTTGTGCTATCGTATCCATATCTTTCTGCGACAACCGCAAAATTGAATTGGCCCCGTTCATGAAGAAGGGAAAGTCTTTTTCAAACGTGGGTTTTAGTGGGTCGATTCCGGCAAATTCTGGCGTAAAACAAACAAGGTAGCCGTATATGGTTTCCACTCGCTGCCAGCTTTCTATTTTACCAGGATAGGCAAAATAGATAGAGTTTGAGGATGTACTGACGGTTTCGTCAGGCAAGAGGAACCGAAGCCCGGGTGTTTTGCAAATTACCAGCCGGAAAAAATTCCCCCGAAAGAGCGGCATAAACAACAGCTTGCCTTTTGCATGGTCTTCCATCCGCATAGTGGTAAAAAAATCATTCTCCGCCTTCCCTATCCGGAAAGTATTGTAGAAGTCGCTGATTTTATCGAGCCATGGAATAAAGACTTGGGTATCTCTTTTTGACATATATTCAGAAAACTTTCCAAAGTTAAAGGAAGATCACTGCTTTTGTTCTTTTTGTTCCTTCAAAACCACACTGCTTCTCTTCCAACATATCTCAAAAAGCCCGGTAAGGCTATACGCCGGATTTAATATATGACATGTAACTAAAGTTTAAATTGATATTCTTCCCCGGGGAAAGATGTAAAAAACAATCGGGACATTAATTATCTTGTGCGGCAAATCTCAATGATGGAGAATATAAATATAAGAGAGGCAGAGCAATCTGACAATGAGGCATTGGCCAGGCTAATTAGAGATATTTTTGTAGAATATGACGCCCCCCGCGAGGGCACAGTATACTCTGACCCTACTACTTCAGACCTGTATGAACTTTTTAAAACAGAGGGCTCAGTACTGTGGATAGCTGAAATCGAAGGAAATATTGCCGGGTGCTGTGGCATATATCCAACACAGGGACTTCCGGAAGGATGTGCAGAATTGGTGAAGTTCTATCTTATGCCAACTGCACGCGGAAAGAATTTAGGTCAGGCACTTTTCAACCAAAGTATAAACAGTGCCAGGGAAATGGGATATAGTAAATTATATCTCGAAAGTCTTCCCGAGTTTTCCAGGGCTGTGAGCATGTATAAGAAAATGGGGTTTAAATCATTGAACGAACCCCTTGGAAATTCCGGACATAGCTCCTGTAATATATGGATGCTACGGGATCTGTAAAAGAAGATCAATTTACCCGCCAACGCAGATTGTGCCGAAAGGAAATGATAGCCAGCTTATACATATAACCGGGTATCGGTATTATGACACCCGGTTATATTATAACAGGTTTTTAGTATTCTGATACACTTACCTCTCCCAAAACGATATATTGTTGTGGTCCCTGCAAACCTGTCACCCTGAAATAACGGGACGGAGAAAGTAGCCTCATGTCAAATATTTGTTCGGCATCATTAAACCTGTCAAAGCTGAAGGTGCCCTGGTCCACCCAGGTTAATTTATCCTCACTCGTCGAAATCTGAATTTTGTCCGGAGCTCTGTCATCTCCTTTCATTCTCCAAAGGCTCAGTCTCTTAATTGTCCGGTTTGTTCCCATGTCAACCGTGAAGAAATGGGGATAATTTCCAGCTCCTACCTGCCCATGCCATCTGGTACCCGGATCTCCATCAATGATATTTACTACCCTGTTCTCATCACCCGGATGTTCACTGTCAAAAGCTACTACCGACCAATCTCTCTTATCTATAAAATACGGGGCGGTTTGAGCAGCTGTATAAAAAGTATCAATAGAGAGAGAATCCGGCAAATAAACGGTCCTGTATTTAATCGTTGAACTTGTACGCCCAAAATCATATATCTTCGACACTTGCTCCTTTGTAGGGAAACGCCTGGTAACCAAACTTCCCTGGACGTTTACGTATTCAACTTCGGTAGCATAAGCACCGCCCGTCGTATCCGCTGAAGCCCAGCTGAGATTAAGCTCATTATCCTTATTCAGCAAAACTGAGTTCAATGGTCGGGCCAGCATAGTGCTCTTGTATTTATCTCCATATACATTTCCTGAAACTTCAAGAATAATAGAGCTGTTTCCCATCGCGTCGTATGTACGCACTGAATATGAATAGAACGCTTCGGGAAGATCAACAAAGGTGTATTCAACTGTATTCTTACCCTTCATATCTACCTCTACTGAATCCGAAAAATTATTCCAGAAAATTCTTGCCTTTACCGCATTAGCATCACTGCCCCGTAAGAAGGAAATCTTAGCCCTGTTCAGTCCCCCGTGAAACTTCAAAGAAACGGGAGCTCCCGGATATTGCCGCCCTCCTTTTACAACGAAATTCTCATATGTGCTATCCATTTTTTTGCAGGATACACTCATGCAAACAACTACGGTAATTAACACGATACTATAAAATCTTAATTTCATACTATTCATTTAAAAATTACTTTTTTTCGCCAAAGAAACTTAACTCTGTAATCCATACCTGTATATCTCCTCCCCATGTATCCATGACTTTTATCCTGACATATCTGTACGGTGGCGGCGTCTCGGTTAATTCAAAATCTTCGCCCTGGGTGAAGGCATAATCAACATCTTCCGTTGTTGCACCAGAAGGTTTCCTGGAAGGCTTGGTAGAGTCAAATGTTCCTAATAACTGCCAGTTAGACCAACCGCCGTCAATGTCAGGACTATTCGATCCATACAATTCGAATCTTTTTACATTTCCGCCTGTGTACGTATAGGGCGAACCCCGCTGATGCATCTTCATTCGGCTAAGGGTATAGGTCGATTTTAAATCAATAGTAAACCACACAGGCAGCGGTTTGGTCCGTTTCGACGCAAAAATCCATATATCTACAAGACCATCCCACATCCGGCTCATAGGATAAGAGTCCGCAGTCGGTTCCCAGCTATCTGTAGGTAATTTTACCATGTCATATGGCTTGGCAACAGGTTGCTCAAAATAAGGAGTTAAGGTCTTTTCAAGAGTATCGGACTTGTTATTCCACCGGTCCCTTAAATAGACGTAAAACTTCTTTTCAGTTGCCGAAAGGCCCCGCACAGCATAAGACGCTTCAGGCGAATTCGTGTAAAAAGTCCGTAGCGGGAACTTAATACCATTTCCAAGCGTGTCTGCCTCTATTACTATTGCCAGGTTTGCTTTATAAGCATTTTTTAACTTCACTTTTATCCCCCCGAATCCGGGTTCAATGGTTAGATCATTAAATGCAGAATATACAGGAGGCGTAAGAGGCTGTACCATAACTGTAGCCGGCTCCGATCCTTTCTCATTTCTTCCTACCCCATATACTTTTACCTCATATTGCTTTGTATCTCCAAATCCTTCCAATCTTAAGGTATCTGTGTAGACGGATGATTTCGCTTCTTTAAAAACTCCGGGTTGTATCTCATATACAGCACGGACATAAGAAAGATTGGGGTCTGCAGGTATATCGTAGGTAAGAATAGCTCCGCCGGGCGTGCTGGTTACCTTAATATTGTCAACATTTCGTGGTGCAGGAGCATCAGCGTCGAAATGATCCAGCCTCTCTTCCTTTTTACAACCATAAAGAATCGCCAAAAGAAAGCATATAATCGTCGTGAATTTACTTACTTGTTTCATTTTACCAACCGATGTTTTGAACTAATTTTGGGTTGACTACCAGGTTATAATCAGATATAGGCCAGAAATAATCTCTTAGCATAAATCGTTGCTGGAAGATCATTTTAGGCCTGTAGTAGAATTGAGGACTCGACTGATCTATGTCCCATCCCTGTACGGGGCGACGGTTAAACTCTTCCAAAGCGCGTTTCCATCTCCTCAGGTCCCAGAAGCGGTGACCTTCAAAAGCTAGCTCGATCAGCTCCTCTGTTTGAATGATATCCCTCATACCCTCTTTCGTGGTGTACTTACCCGGGTTATTAGAATAATTGGTCCAGGAGGTCCTTACCGGTTGAAGGCCGGCCCGTGCCCTGACAAGATCAATATACTGATGAACTTCCTCAACCGGGCCTTGCGATTCGTTTAATGCCTCTGCGTAAAGCAAATAGAGCTGCGCCAGACGCATAACAGGCCACGGATACTCTCTCACACTGTAATCGGATGACCCGCTGCCCTGAACATTCTCATAATGCACATATTTCTTAACATAGTACCCGGTCACCGGGCCATAATCCTCTTCAACTTTTCCGTTGGGCTGCCCTTTTCTGTTTGAAACATAGAAGAAGTTTCCGGGGTTGTTATCATAAGCCCTGCCATTATCACCTTCTGCGTACCAAACACCTCCGTCAAATCCCAGCCAGGCATAAAATCTTGGTTCCCTGTTAAAATTATTCGCCGATGTGACATAATCCCTTCTGATATAGAGTTCATCGCCGGAAGTACCTGTTTTCGTCTGCAGGTTGCTCTGATTCCAGCTATTATCCTCATTTATGGGAATGCCTTTGTCTGTATAGAACATGTCGGCAATCTTAAGCGGCGGAGCGAGTTCCGACATGATCCGTGCATTTTCAAGGCGGCTGTGATCTATTTTTACAGCAGCCACCTTCTGTATCAGATTCGCAATACTCTGCGTATTACCCCAGATAATCTCGCTGTTCCACCTCTCATTGAAGGCATTTCGCAGACTCATCTGCGTTCTTATCTGCTGCGTCGTCTGTTTATCTGTAGGAGTAAACTTAAAAAGACTGTTTCCTGCCTGATGACAGATATCTATTGCCGCTTTACAGGCTGCCGCTGCAGAATCCCATTTAGCAGGGGAATAGGTCGTATTAAACAATGGCGTTCCATCTGTATTTTTTAAAGATGTCTGATCAGTATTGCCATTGAACAAGGGACTGGCGGCTGTTACCAAAACTTTAGCTTTGAGCGAATAGGCTATAGGCCTGGTAATACGGCCGAGCATACTCATAGGATCCGAAACCTGCATTGGCAGTTTATCCTTTGCTTCATTCAATAAAGTGTTAATATAGCTGAAGCAGGAGTCTGCAGGAGACCTCGCTACCTTAAACTGGCTGATATCAGCATCTACGGGGATACTTTCCTTCATAAGCGGCACCGCGCCGTACATCCGAAGCAGGTAAAAATGATAATACGCCTTAAGAAATTTAACCTCTGCAATCCATGCTGACCTCTCCTCGGCCGTCAGGTCGGGTACACGGTTTATATTCTCAAGGAAGATATTGCAGTCCCTTATTCCCTTGTAAAGTTCATCCCAGTGAAACTGACCTATAGGATTAATACTATTCTGCAATCCCCTGGCAAGATTGAAAAGCCGGTGATCAAATTCTGGTCTTCCGGTATTATACAGAGCCCAGATCTCATCTCCCCCTAAAATTGCCGGATCCAGTGTGAGATCACCGTCTTTGGGCATATAGGAGTAACAGGCATATAAATATTTAATGGCCTCAGACCGCATAGCAAAGGCATTGTCAATGGTAGCCACATTATCAGGAATAACATCAAGATAATTCTTGCAGGAGGCGAAAAACGACAGAATTAAAACCGTTGCTACTCCGGCAGCGGTACATCTTCCTTTTCTTATATTTTTTAGAAAATTCATCATAATTAATTGAAGGTTAGATTTATTCCCGCATTAAAAACTTTTTGAAGAGGATATCCGAGCCCATCCCCGGCCATTTCAGAGTCCCACATTTTAAACTTGCTAAGCATTAGAAGATTGCTCCCGCTCAAATAGATCCTCAGATTGGAAACCTCTATCCGCTCAAGCAATTTCCTGGGCAAAGTATAGCCAACTTCCACCTGCTTAAGCCTCAGAAATGATGCATTGCGCATCCACCATGTACTGAAATTATTATTATTAGCATTTAAGGTAGGGCTAAGCCTCGGCCAGACAGCATAGAGATTACGGTTTTCTTCTGACCAATGGCTGTCTGCGTAAGCTTTGAGCAATTGTGTTTGGTTATTAAATGGCGAGGTAGCTCCCTGATCAATCCAAAAGGACTGGTTGGCAGCCCCTTGAGCAAAGGCTGAAAAGTCAAAGTCTTTATATTTAAGGGAAAATCCAAAGCCGTACACCACTTCAGGAGTTGTTGGATTTCCTATCGGCACCCGGTCTGCATCATCAATCTTTCCGTCGTTGTTTACATCCAGGTATTTAATGTCGCCACCTCCATAATCACCGAATTGTCTGGGAGAATTTGCAGCCTCCTGATCATCAACAAATAGTCTCTCTGCAATGAAACCGAACTGCTGGGAAAGAGAATACCCTACCCTCGAACGCCAGTATTCTTTATATTCAGGTTCTTCATAAAACTGATATCTGCTCTTTGCGTACGTTAAGTTACCCCTCACCGAAAGCCAAAGGTTTTTACTCCAGGACTGGCTATAATCCATGGAAATATCAAGTCCCTTACCACTAGCTTTTCCAACATTTGCCCGTGGAGTATTACTTAAGCCAACAACACTGGGAATTGATGCCCGCGACATTAATATATTATCCCGGTCTTCAGTAAAGTACTCGGCAATAATATTCGACTTCCCGAACAGACCGAGCTCCATGGCTATATTTTGCTTAGTCGATTTCTCCCAGCTTATATTGGGATTTGCATACCGGTCTATAAATACCCCATTCCGAACCTCCCCGAAATCACGGCCGAAGCGGGCGCTCCGTCCTGATGCATCCATATTGACATTAGACATATAAAAGAACCGGTCGTTGATGTCACCAATCTGGTCGTTACCCACAAGTCCGTAAGTATATCTTAACCGGAGATTTGAGACCACCGGAACAAGCGGCTCAAAGAACTTTTCATTTGATACGCTCCAGGCTAAACCTGCCGATGGGAAAAACCCGAATCTGTTGGATTCTGAGAAGCGTTCCGACCCGTTATAACCAAAATTAAATTCTGCAAAATACTTCCTCTTAAAAGAATAAGTAGCTCTTCCTGAGAGCCCGAGGTTCCGTGAAGGAAGCGATTGTATCAGGCTCCCTGCATTGGCGTTCAGACTTTCTCTTGTTATAAAAACCAATAATCCCCCAACATCATGGTTCTTAGCGAAAGTCCGGTTGTAATTTAAGGCTGATTCCGAGTAGAAGGTCGAGGTAACAGTCTTATAGTCCTCATGAAAGTCAAGGTACTCCCGCCCATTCGTGTTAATCTGCGAAATATTATATTGATTTGTTAAGATATCGTATCCGGCAAGCTGATAGTAGAACGGCGCATATTGACGCAGGTAACCAAATGTATTAAGCCTTGTAAGGTTTAGCATTGTTCTGAAAGACAAGCCTTTTGTCAAACCATTTAAACCTTGTTTCAATTCAAACTGTGCCAGCATTTGCGACCTGGAATTATCTTTATAACCTTTCACCATGTCGGCATAAGGGTTAAGATAGGGCGCCCCTTCTCCGGAATTCCCAAACATGATGTGTTTGACATAGCTGTGCTGATCGTCTATGGGATAATAAGCGGGAAAACGCACAGGGTTAGAACGCATTACCTTCCCATACATTTCCTTCCCCCCGTCAAGCGGGCCACGGTAGTCGTCAAAATTGCCGTTCATCCGGACAATCAACTCGGTTGATTTGGTAAGATTAATATTGACATTTGCCCTCATAGAATAACTCTTCAGATTAATATTACTGTTGAAGTTATTCCGCTGATCTACTTTCAGTACTCCGTTGTCATTATTAAAAGCACCAGCCACATAATATCTTGCGATATTCCCGCCACCGCTCACATTCAAATTAAAGCGCTGGTTCAACGCATAATCTTTAAACAGCATTTTCCTCCAGTCATTTGCGGGATACACTAAAGGGTTAATCCCCGCACCTGTATTAGCGATTTTTTCTTCCGAATAGGGCAATTCATTGAGGGGGTTACGGGTGGCAACTGCTTCATTAGCCAGTTTCATGTAGGTGACAGGGTCAGCAAGTTCAACATTTCTTGTAGGAGATGATATAGAGTTCTCCAGTCGCAACGAAATTTTAGCCTTACCTACCGCACCCTGCTTTGTCGTAACCAATATAACGCCATTAGCCCCCCGCGCACCATACAATGAGGTCGCTGTCGCGTCTTTCATTACGGAAAAAGTAGCTATATCATCGGGCTGCATCCTTGCCAGATCAGTAGCTGTTAACTCTATTCCGTCAATTAAAATAAGAGGTCTCGTATTATTCCCGAAGGTTGTAATTCCCCTGACGAAAAAATCAGCGTTGTCAGCTCCCGGTTCCCCGCTCCTTTGATAGGATATAATTCCGGCAACCCGGCCTGCAAGGGATCCTGTAAGGTTGCTTGAAGGTACTCTTAGTTCCCCGGGCTTCACCGTCGTTATCGACCCGATTACACTCTCCTTCTTCTGAACTCCAAACGCAACAACAGAAACTTCCTGAAGCGCATTATCGGCATTCGGCAGCAACTTAATGTCCAGCACTTTCCTGTCTTTGATAACAACCTTCTGCGTTATGCAACCAATGAAGGAGAATATAAGGACATCTGCATCGCTGTTTACCTGTATCGTATATTTTCCGTCTTTATCAGAAACAGCCCCCCGCTCAGTGCCTTCGATTTTAATGGTTACCCCCGGCAGCGTCACTCCTGCCTCATCAAATACGGTTCCGGTAACCACCTTTTGAAGGCTGATGTCTGCTGCCTCTTTTTTTATTGCGTGCGAGGGTTTTACAACTATTGTATTGAGGGTGATCGTGTATGCGAAACGCTGCCCGTAAAATACCCGTTCAAGTGCTTCGTTTAAAGGAAGATTTTTAAAGTCGACACTCACCGGTTCAGCTTTACTGAGCTGCTTGTCACTGTACAGGAAATTGTAGCCCGACTGGAGACTTATTTCGTCCAATACCTTCTGCATCGGGGCATTTTTTACCTGGAGATTGATTTTCTGGCCAAATGTGCTGGCACTGACATGCAGAATAGCTATCAAAAGAAAAAACAAAATAAGTTTCATTATTAGCAGGATCTTTAGAACAGAGATCTTATAAATGCTTCGCCATGGAGCATAATATTCCATATATTTGATTGTTTGGGTTAGAGATTAAAGAATTGTACCGCAATTTTTGGTTAGATTAACCCAACAGATCAACCGGGGACGTCGCAACCGTCCCTGGTTATTAATGCTTTATTGGGTAAATAGTCTGAGTGTATAAATTAAGGCATAACAGTCACCCTCCTTCCTTCAAGCTTAAAATGAACTTCTTCTGTTGACTCAAGTACCCGCAGAACGTCACTTAGATTCTTAAACCTTGAAACAGTGCCCGTAAAAGTCGTATTTTCAAAACCAGGTGCATATACTATCTCGACATCGTACCATCGCGATATTTTCCGCATAATGCTTTCTACGTCATCTCTTTCAAAAATATAATACCCTCTTTGCCAGGCCATTTCCTTTTTTATATTGGCCTTATAAAGATTAATACGATCCGTATTTTTTACAACAACAGCCTGTTCACCAGGCTTCATCAGTCTGCTTCCATTGCCTTTCTTTACCATAACAAGCCCTTCAACAAGAGTTGTATTTGACTGGTCCTCGTCTTTATAAGCCATTATGTTGAAGTGGGTACCTAAGACTTCCACCTCCATATCGCCAGCCTTTAAATAAAAGGGCATTTTTTTGTCCTTCTGCACCTCAAAATAAGCTTCACCAGTAAGTTCAATGGATCGTTTACTCCCGGTAAATGTGGCCGGAAATTTTAAGGAAGAGGAAGCATTCAACCACACTTTTGTACCATCAGAAAGAATGACCTGGTATTGTCCGCCCCGGGGAGTGGATATTTCATTCATTTGGCCGGCGCCACTTGCCTGGTTATGATGATCATAAATTAGCTGACCGTCTTTTTTCTTCATGATTACAGCGTTTCCCTGGTTTGCCAGGACGCCTGCTTCTGATTCTTCGAGGATTATCCGCGATCCGTCCGAAAGCGTTAAAACAGCTTTATTTCCTCCCGGTGAGATATCATTACGCGTCTTTACATTTACCGTCTTCTTTATATTTCCTTCAGCGTCACGAGCATCTTTAATGAAAAAATATAATGCAAAAGAGAACACAACAAAAAAAGAAGCAGCTGCTGCGAGCCGATATCGCCTGATCCTTGTAGGGTTGAAGGAGGCTGCGTGCGGATGAGTCTCTGCCTGAATTTTTCTCAACAGATTTAACCTGAGCAGTTCTTCATCCTCCCCGTCCCATTCTACTTCTTCTGCGACATGGGTTTGATACCAATCTTCTAAAAGCTTGTGCTCCTCAGGAGTAGCTTTACCTGCTAAATATTTTCTGATTAATAACGTTAGTTCCTGAGGCTGCATATTTGGCGTTGTTTATGTATGTACCGTCACCGGATAGTTTACCCTTAGTCACACCAAAAAAAAACACAAGCAGTGCCTGTCAAAATGCTGCATCCGGGGAGGATAGGAAAACCTGGCAACAGACAGTCGTTAAGCCAAAAACTTCAGTATGATATACAGAAATAACCCATACTTGAAGAGGCGAAGCCGAATGGTTTTTAAGGCTTTGGTAAGATGCGCTTCTACCGTTTTTTCCGCTATATTCATCTCTTCCGAGATTTGAGGAATGCTTAAGCCGGAATTACGGCTATACTTGAAAACAAGCCGGCATTTCTCCGGAAGCTCATCGACAATACCGTTGATATATTCCTGCAGAAACTTAGCCTCAATTACATCGTCCGATACAGGAATCGTCTCCTGTTCCTGAATAGAGCACTTGATCTCTGTACGTCTTTTTTCTCTTTGGAGGCTTTTTAATACAGCAAATTTCACCGCCTTGGCTAAATAATTATCGAGAGTTTGGATAATAAGCACCTCTCTCCGATCCCAAAGACTGATAAAAATGCTTTGAACAATCTCTTTCGCATCGTTCTGATCTCTGGTATAATTGAACGCAACAGCAATTAATCTCTTCCAATAGCGGTTGAATATCTCAGTAAAGGCAGCTTCTTCCCCTGCTTTCAGAAGTTCCGTAAGTTCTGCATCACTAAGCTTTTTTATGCGGCTCATAATTCCTGTAACTTCTATAACGGTATCATTATTGAAGCATAATCCTTTTAATAAAAACGATTTAGTAAAGAAAGTTAAATATAGGAATATTTTAATCTTTAATAATTAATTAAATAGCATCACCGACAGAGGGTAGCACCGCATACTGTTATGCTGAAACCTTTTGTAGTTATAACGTCCGGATCAGGATCATAGTGCGCTGAGAAAAATATACTTTAAATCCCTATTGTCTACTGTTCCTACTGATTATTTTTGAACTACCCGAGATATCTTTAAGACAAACAACTATGGAATTTAACCCCGGTAATATCGTGATCCAACTCTGCCTGCAGGGGATGAAACTGGAAGAAAATAATGAACCAGGGAAAGCTGGCACCATATTTCTTCAGGCCTGGAACGCAGCATCGAATGACTTCGAAAAATTTATCGCCTCCTGGTATGTGGCGCGGCATCAGCCAAACTCAACTGAAAAATTAAAGTGGTATGAAAGTGCCTTACAGTTTGCTTTGAAGGTTAACAACGATGCGGTTAAAGCCGCACTGCCGTCACTGTACTCCAATATAGCCGGATGTTACGAAGAGCTGGGCGACAACGATCATGCAAAAAGGCAACGTGAATTATCCTTGGCATCTGCATGCCAGCCCTCAGACAAGGGACCATTTTATCACGGTACAAAAGCAGACTTAAAGACAGGCGACCTGTTGACCGCGGGCCGCGTGTCCAACTATCATCCAGAACTGGTGATGAACCACATTTACTTTACAGCCCTGACCAACGGCGCAGGGCTGGCCGCTTCTTTAGCCAGGGGTGAAGGATTAGAACGCGTTTACATCGTTGAACCCACTGGCGGTTTTGAAGACGATCCGAATGTTACCAACAAAAAATTTCCCGGCAATACAACCCGTTCCTATCGGACAAAGCACCCCTTAAAGATCATTGGCGAGGTAACAGACTGGCAAAGGCAAACACCAGAACAACTACAACAATGGCGAGAAAAATTAGCCGGTAACAAAGGTGAGATCATCAATTAATCCGGTTTACCGTAACAGCCCTGACTTTACCCAATCAGGGCCGTTACCCGAAGGTTATAATTCCTCGTCAATTTGAAAAACTACACTGGCTCTGCCTGAATTCACCTGAGGATTGAACCCTACATTCATCAAAAAGTCCCCCGAATACAGCTGTCCGTTTTCAAGGGACGAATATGTTCCGGGATAAAGATTGATCTCACTAATCCGGTATTTCCTGAGGGGATCCAGACCCTTCAATTTTACCGGAAGTTTACTACCTGCCCCATAGCGGTTACTAACCAGATAATTAAATACAACTCCCCTGCGCCGTTCTGCGTTTACATACATTAAAGAAGCAACATCGTTTTCCCATGGACTGGCAAGTCGGTACTGGTCGCCATGCCAAATGACGTCCTTCAGGCTTTTATAGCTTGCAATAGCTTCCCGGCAGAAACGGAGGTCGTTAGCGGAAAGCTTAGAGACTACGATGTCGAAACCTAGCTTACCCATCATGGCAACATCTGTTCTGAACTTGAGAGGTTGTTTTCCCCAATCCGTAACATGATTGGAAGAGCTGATAGCCGGGTAGAAATAAGAATACTCCCATTGAATGAAGATCCTCTCAAGCGGGTCTGTATTATCGCTTGGCCAGAACTCTGTAAAATACTGCAGGGCCGCATAATCTACCCGGCCTCCGCCCCCCGAACAAAGCATCATCGGAACAGAAGGATACTTGGTTCTGATCCTTTTAAGCACGTTATACAAGCCGCGCATGTATTCAATATAGAAATGAGACTGATTTTTAAGATAGGCAGAATGCGCATTGTATATAACAGCATTACAGTCCCATTTAATGTAAGACAGTTCCGGGTTTTTAGTAAACAGGTTATCTACTATTCCATAAACGAAGTCCTGGACCTTTGGGTTAGAAAGATCAAGAACCAGTTGATTCCTGAAATAATGTTCCTCACGGGCAGGCTGCTTCACTACCCAATCGGGATGATTCTCATATAACTCGCTTTTGGGATTGACCATTTCCGGTTCAATCCAGATTCCGAATTTCACTCCGTTACCCTGTGCTTCTTTCACCAGGGAGCTGATACCATCAGGCAACTTCTTCCGGTTCTCCTGCCAGTCCCCCAAACCTGCACGATCATCATTTCTCGGATATTTGTTGGCAAACCAACCGTCGTCAAGCAGGAAAAGATCGACCCCGAGTTTTTTTGTATCTTTTATCAGTTCAGCCAGCTTAGTTTCATTGAAATCAAAGTATGTGGCTTCCCAGTTATTAAGTAAGGTAAGGCGGTCGCCATTCCCATTCAGAAGCTTGTAATTTCTCGCCCAGCTCTGTAGTTGCCTGCTGGCATTTCCCTTGCCCTTATCTGAAAACGTATACAAAAAAGCAGGGGTTGTAAATGTCTCCCCCGGCTTCAGGGTATAAGGAGAGGCGTAGTTGTTAATGCCCGCTATTATCCGAAGATTATCCTGGTAATCAACTTCCAGATCAATTTTGAAATTTCCGCTATATTCTAAAGCACCATACAACACGTTGCCCTCTTCTTCTGTCGCCGGTTTGTCGAGAGAGATCATAAATACCGACGGCTGAAATAAGTTAGCCCGGGTGCCCAGTTTTGAATCCAGAGTTTTAATTCCGTGAGTCAGCCTGCTCTCTTCGGGCTGCATCTCTTTTGCCCAGTCGCCATGATACTGATTCAGCCAATAACTCTTTGCCTTGATATGCAAGTTAGCAGAAGCATACTTTTGCAGTATAACCTTATCTTTCTCACCATGTTTAATTTCACTCCACTGCTCAACAACATCCTCCCTGAAGTAGGATTTATAAAAAAGAGTGACTTGAAAATCATAAACCGGATCCTTTAAAAGGATACTTAAAATGCTGACGTTGTCGTCTACTTTTATCTGCCTGTGACTCACATAGCGCAAATCAAGGGAGTTGTTACCGTCAGCATGAGTAACGGTAATAGCAGGTTCAAGCAGGTTTCTTGATCCTGAAGGAGTATAGACCGAACTCGCCAGGCCTGTATACTCCTCTGTTTGTTTATATGCTCCCTGCAATAATTTGTATTCATTTATGTCAGCCAGCTTTTTGCCGAAAAATATAATACGAATATCTTTATCCTTTTCTGCCGCTATTACCAGTGCATTATGTTGGGTTTGAACAGGTATAATGGTTTGAGCAAAAGATGTAACGCTTATAATTACCTGCCCCATTAAAAAAGCCGCAAATAGAAAGATGTTGCCGGCGGTAGTTTTGTTTAATTTCATGAATGTCCTGCTCCTTATTTGCTCTCTTGTATTTTCTCTGATCGTATTTCTTTCAGAACTCCGTTAACTTTTACCGTTACGTTTGATCGTACAGGTGACAAAATTTTATAGTTAATCACTTTTCCGTCTTTCCAGCTAAAGTCGACCGTATAGTTTCCTCTTGCTTTCAGTCCTTTTACTTCACCGTAAGGTTTCCATAAATCCGGAATGGACGGAATAAACTCAATATATCCATCATGGCTCTGGATCAGCATCTCGGCAATACCAGCAGTCGCCCCAAAATTGCCGTCGATCTGGAAGGGGGGGCCTGCCGACAACATATTGGGATAAACCCCTCCCCCGGCTCCGTAATTGATATCTGTTTTCAACGTAGGTTTTAAAAGTTCCCGGAGCAGCTTGAACGCTCTGTTCCCCTCGTGCAACCTTGCCCAGAATAGAAGCTTGTAAGCGATTGTCCAGCTTGGCCCGTCATCTCCCCTCACCTCAAGTGTCTTCTTTGCTGCCTCCGCCAGCTCAGGAGTCGACCGCGGAGTAATCAGTGTTGCCGGGTACAGCCCGTACAAATGAGAAATATGGCGGTGCTGGGGATCCGTTTCTTTATAATCTTCAAGCCATTCCATTATTCTCCCATCTTTGGAAACCTGACCTACCGGCGGCAGCTGTTTAATTTTTGTCTCAAGCATCTTCCTGAATGCATCATCCTTACCTAAAACCCTGGATGCGATGATCACATTACCAAACAGTTCCCTCACGATCTGATTATCGATAGTAGGCCCCATTGTAATGTTCGCACTCTTCCCGTTAGGAAGATAAAAGCTATTCTCAGGCGATACCGACGGAGAAGTCACCAACCACCCCGTCTTTGGGTCTTTTACCAGCGCATCGTTATAAAATTCCGCAGAACCTTTAATAAGCGGATAAATCTTTTTCAGGTATCCTTTATCTCCTGTAAATGCGTAATGGTCCCACAAATTATTGCAAAGCCATCCTGAACCTGCATTGGAAGCTCCCCAGGATGCGCTCTCCCCCGGTTCTGTAAAGCCCCAGACGTTCGTGATGACATGTGCGATCCATCCTTTTGCATTATAATATGCTTTTGCTGTCTTTTCGCCGTTTTTTACCAATCCCTTCACAAGATCTGCAAGCGGAAGGTTTAGTTCCGATAGATTTGAAACTTCTAAAGGCCAATGGTTCATCTGCACATTTACATCAAGGTGGTAGTCACCGTTCCAGGGTGTATTGATCTGATTGGCCCAAAGTCCCTGAAGATTTGGTGGCAGGAGCCCTGCATAAGTGCTGCTGATGCTTAAATACCGGCCAAACTGATAAAAAAGAGCAGGAAGGCCCTTATCGGCCTGGGGATTATTATAGTAAGCTGCAAGTCGCTTATCTGTTGTAAGACTACCATTCTCCCCCTGGCCAAGGTCAATACTTACTCTCGAAAACAATTTACGGTAGGCTGCGATATGGTCCTGTTTCTGCTGATCATAATTTCGCTTTACTGCCGACCTTAATGCTTTAGCCGCTTTCTCTGCATAATGTGGATTTTTATAGTCGGTAGCTGCCGAAATAAAGATAATTACTTCTGTCGCATTCTTTATCTCCAGCGTATTTTGCACGACGCTCTGACTTCCGTCCTTTAGCCGTGTTCTCAGGCGGGTGATATAGCGCATACCCTTACCGTCTGTTCCGTTATCCAGCTGTCCTCTCATCACTAGTTCGCCGTCTTCAACGGTGGTTTCGAAGCTCTCCGGCCTGCTTAATGCCAGACTGAGATTTAGTTTTCCGGGTTTGTCTGCCTTGATTCTAACAACGCCGACATCATCACTAAAACTGGTAAAATACTCTTTAGTGTAGTTTACGCCCTTCACACTGTATGAGCTTGTAGCAACTGCGCTGTTCAGAAACAATTCGCGGGTGTAGTTCACGGGATAAAATTTCTCTGTTGGCGACAATTTGTAGTCATAAGTCAGCTGAAGCTCACCTAAAACCTGGAACTTACCCCACTGAGCTCCGCCTGAACCGGAACCTTTACACACGAATTCTTTATTTACCAGTTCCTGGGCTTCATCATTCTTCCCCTCCATAATCAGCTTACGGATTTGAGGAAGAACCTTGTAGGCATTGTAATTATTTGCGTCCTGAGGGCTTCCAGACCATAGGCTAATATCGTTCAAAGTTATTTTTTCAGTAAAAAATCCCCCGTCGGGTGTCATTCCCAAATGACCGTTACCCAGAGGGAGAGTTTCTTCCCATATCTGTGCCGGCTTATCGTACCAGAGTTTTAAGGACTGCTGCGCGAACGTGGCCTGAACAAGGCAAACAGCTACGATTGCACATTGAAAAGCTTTTTTAATAATCATAAGTAATATATCTGAGTGTGTATAATTATTCATTCCTGTTGATCGTTAAGTGGCCGGTTCTAACACCGAAAGAATTTGCAGACGGACGGTCTGCTTTAGCCTTCCCCCAATTTTTGTTTGGCTTTGCTCCCATTACCAGTTCGAGCTTCCCTCCTGCCTCAATATCCGATTGCGTAATATAAGTCCGGGTGTATGGTCGTCCATTAAGCCTGGCAGACTGGATATATATATTCTTTGCCGAGGCGTTAACAGCCTTTATTCCGAACGTTTTTCCTTCAGCAAGTTTGACAGACACATGTTCTAAAGCAGGAGAGCCAATAACGTAAACACCGCTGGCGGGGTTTACCGGATAAAATCCCATCGCGCTGAACACATACCAGGCCGACATTTCACCACAGTCGTCATTACCGGCATAGCCTGAAAAGGATGTGTTATACAGGTCATTTAATACCCTGGAAACGTAATATTGAGTCTTCCACGGCTGTCCGGCATAGTTATACAGATAAGTAACATGATGGCTCGGCTCATTTCCATGGGCATACTGGCCAATAAATCCGGAGGCGTTCCCATTTACCTCATCCGGCCTGGCGTCAAGGGTAAAAAAAGTATCAAGCTTGTCTGTAAAAGCGTTATCTCCGCCAACTAATGATATCAGGTCATAAATATCATGAGGAACATACCAGAAATATTGCCATGCATTCCCCTCGGTAAAAGGATTCCCGCCATTAGCTCCATATTTAAGGGGACTAAAAGGTTCCATCCACTTGCCCATGTCGTCTTTCGCTCTGAAAAAGCCCATTTTCTCATCGTAGAGGTTTTTATAGTACCGTGACCTTTTTATGAAACGCTCATAATCAGCTGTATTCCCAATCTTCCTTGCGAATTGCGCAACACACCAATCGTCATAAGCCATTTCCAGAGTGATGGATACCGATTGGCTTTGCTTATTCTCCGGCATATATCCGTATTGTTCCCAGATACTGAACGGCGAATTCAGATGATCGGTAAGTGATGAGTTTTTTACCGCTTCATAAGCCTTCTGAATATCAAACCCGGGAATACCTTTTAATACCGCATCAACAATTACCGGAATTGCGTGATTACCGATCATACAATAGTTTTCCTGCCCCCATAATTGCCATACTGGCAAATATCCGTAGGTTTCGTATTGGCGAATCATGCTATTAACAAATTTACCACTGCGCTCCCTTTGTATTAAGGTATACAGAGGATGAGCTCCGCGATAGGTGTCCCACAGGGAAAATGTAGAATAATGTGCTTTGTCTTCCGCGTTTTTGATTGTGTAATCCGCAGCCATATAATCTCCGGAAACATCCGCAATATTATTGGGTTGAAGGAGAGCATGGTAAAGACTTGTATAGAAAATTTGTTTTCTCTCCTCTGTACCCTCAACCTTTATCTTTTGAAGTTCTGCCTCCCATTTAGCCTCTGCTTCCTGTATCTTGTTGTCGAAGTCCCAGGCAGGAATCTCAGATTGAAGATTCGCCTTCGCATTTGCGATACTTACTGCCGATAAACCAACTTTTGCAAGCAGGGCGGGTGTATCTGCGGTATCAAAATCGAGAATAGCACGCAGGTCCGTTCCGTTTATCAAAGGCTGATTAAAGTATTCTGCTCCTCCGTCAACGAAATCATGAGCTTTGATGGGCTTTGAAAACTCTATGTAGAAATAAACCTTCCTGAACTTAGCCCACCCTGTTATCATGCGGTAGCCTTCGATGGCATGGTTGTTAACCAGGCGGAACTGAGCATTTACAATTCTGCAATTCCAGTCAGGTTTCTTGAGTGAGTGATCAAGGTCGATGACAACATGTGCTTTACTATCTTTGGGAAACGTATACCGGTGAAAACCGGCATGTTCCGTGGCCGTTAGTTCAACGTTAGTTTTATGGTCAAGTAAAAAGACGCTGTAGTAGCCTGGTTTCGCAGTCTCCTGCTGATGAGAAAATCGGGAGCGGTAGCCGCTTCCTGGTTGAGAAGGATTGCCGGCACGCGTTTTTATATCGCCCGTTGCCGGCATCATCAATACGTCAAACAGCTCAGCAACCCCTGTTCCACTGAGGTGCGTATGGCTAAATCCCACAATTGTGCTGTCGTTATGATCGTAACCTGAAGCAGCACTCCAGTCTGGTGCATCTTTGGTATCAGGACTTAACTGAACCATGCCGAAAGGAACGGTAGCTCCCGGGAAATTATTCCCCGACAGACTGGACGAAACAGGGCCGGTTCCGATAAAGGGATTCACATAGGAAGTTAACTTTCTACCCGATTGCTGTCCGAAACTTTGAAAAATTACGAGACAGCCTATACTTAAGAAGATATTTTTAACGAAACGATTAACTGTGAACATATTAAAATATTGGTGATATATATCTCAGCATCTAATTATCATTGACAAGGAAGTTGACTACCCGGCAGGCGTTTCCTTTACTATTCTGATTTTTTTTATCCAGTACTGTAAGTGTCAGCGTATGTGAACCGCGCTTAAGATCTCCCTCAAATAATATATAGTATGGCAAATGCAACCAGCTGCTATATTCAGTATATAGATCGAGTTCTTTCACTTGCCCCTTATCAATAGAATAAGAAATAATTCCTGCATCTGCTCCCGAAATTATCGCCATCCCAACGGCGGTTCCCCTGAACGGGAGTACCAGGCTTGCGCCCGGCTGTTCTGATACAAGCATGGGAACATTCACAAATCCTTCCCTCGTTGATAAATGATCAGCAGGTTTCCAATTGGGAACATACGTCCATTTAGCGTCCGGCTTCCCGTTCCTGATATTATAATAGCGGCCCTTAGTAAAGCTTGCAGGGATTAATGCTGCAGGCCGGCTTGATTTTACATTTCTCTCATTTTCCTGAGTAACGAAAGCATCCTGAAATAAACTCTTAATTGTAGCAAAGTATAACTCCTGCCCGAAGGGCGAGGGGTGAATATCTTTAAAATCGTCATCCCATGAAAATTCGCCTTCTTTAATCTTGTCAGCCACTTCTTTGGCCAGATTAATAGATGGCAGGTTATAATGAGAAGCAACCAGTTCATGATTAAATACTTCAAGGGGAATTTTCCCTTTGGCGTAATCTGCGGTTTTATAGGTATCAGCAAAAGACATCATGATTATATCCATTGCGGGATTAGATCTTTTAGCATGGCGGACAATTCCCTCCAAAGCTCTTAGTTCTGTAACGCTGTCAATACCGCTCCCACGGTCGTTAACTGCAGCTTCCAGGAACATTAAATCGACCTTTCCTGAGTCCAAAAGGTCCTGCTGCAGCCGGAAACTGTGGGCTAAACTGCCCAAAGATGGAATAGCTGCTTCTATAAACCTGAATTTAGTTTCAGGAAAACGTTCGCTAAGATAAAGACTGACTTTCTCCCTCCAGCCGGGGTTATGCGTGATAGATCCTCCTAAAAAACCTACTGTCGCTTCCTTCTTCCCGGTAAATAATTTAAAAGAGTTTTGTAATCCTCCTCTTATTGTAATATAATTTTTATAACTAAGTGACGTGTTTACAGGAAATGAATTCCGATAAATAAAATCAGCAAATTCACGCGCTTTTCTGATCGGAAAGTGATGCCCTTCCAGTTGACGGGGACCATCCGTTACGGGATAAACTGCTGCCGGACCGCCAAGTGCAATATAGCGTTGGGTGAGAACATAGGTATTTTCTGTATTTGGCACAATCTTGTCGTCCTGGCCAATCACATGTAGGACCGGAACTTTGAAGGAGGCCAGCCCTTCCAGATTGTCAACCGGATTATCGCGAAAAGTCAGCGCTTGCTGCTCATCCCAATGCATGGCAATTAGTAATTTCTTCCACTCCGTACTGTCTCCCTTTCCAGAACCCTTTCCTCCCGGCCAGCTTTTGATATCGCAAACAGGTGCTTCTGCATAAATGCAGCTAACCTTATCGGGATTCCTTTTTGCCCACCCATAAGCATACAGGCCCCCCCTGCTTACCGCTTCCAGTGCTGGCCGGGAGGCCAATCCCTTCATGCCTGTAAGATATAAGTAAAATCTGTCCCATACCTGCATCGCATAAGGGCTGCCAAATTGATCATCCACAGATACATAGGCAATATGAAATCCTTTTGCAAGAAGGATACTGTCCATATCAGTATGCCAGTCAGGGAATGAAGACCTCCATACCCAGGGCTTGCCGGATAATGGCTCTTTGGGCTCTACGTAGTAAGCTTTGTGATCTCCGATTGAAAAGTTTATCCTCTGAAAACCTTTCCATGTATCAGGAACGGAAGATTTTACATATTGGGCCTGAGAGACTGTTGCCCAAAAGATATAGCAAGCGAAAGAGCAGAAAATCTTATACATTAAACCATGTGCTATAGTAAAAGGCGAAGACTAAACTTCGCCCTTTATGTTTAATTATTTCAATTTGTTCCAAAGCGTAAGTTCGCTGATATTGCAGGCATTTGTATTGCCGTTAGCTGTACGCTTCACCCTCATCCGAATATACCTGACCGCTGGCGGATTAGCAACTAAATCGAACCTGTAAGGAGCGCTTCCATCGTCATTTCTGCTAACGTCGGCTAACAAGGTCCATCCTTTGGAAAGCATTTCATCTTTCCATCCGGGATGATTACCCGCCAGCGTTGTCTGCGCATTACTAATGTCCGCAATACCCCATATTTCAAACTGAACAGGATTATGGCAACAATCGCGGCCGGTTTCTTCCATTCTGGCTAAGTTTTGATAAACAACGCCCAAATCAAATGTAAAGTAATGAGGCATCGGAACGTCGTTGGTATGGAAAAGATTTGGAAAACTTTGAGGGCCAACGCTTCCATCCCATAATTTCTCAAATTGAGTGCCCCAGTCAGCGGTAACCTGGCTCACTAATGGCATTGCTTTGAAAAAGGACTTATCCGCTTCTCCATATAAAACCTTATTCATATCAATGGATGGAAAATCAGCATACTCTTCAACATAAAAAGTATCTATCGACGCTTTACCAGGGATGTATGCAGACCGGTATTTAATGGCCGTTTCTGGCTTATAGTCACTTAAAGCTACTTTTTGCTGGCCGGGAAATTTCTTCTCAACCAGGACACCTTGTTTGTTGGTATATTTTATAACAGTCCACACTTGCGTCACATTCATTGTATCAGCAGGTAGAAAATTAAGGGCTAATTCAGCGTCGTTATCTAAGTAATAAGACCGGTTAACATCATACTTCCGGTTTAACAAACTTCGTTGAAAGAGAGGGCCGTATACCTTGATGTTATTAATCTCTTTGGGAATAGAATGATTTCCCTTTCCGTCAACGGCATAAATTGTAAAGCTATATGCATACTCACTGAGGTTGCCGATAGTTGCTTTAATAGAATCTGTTTTCGCAGATAAATTAACAACCTGAGAATCCGCCCGGTTGTTCCAGTAAATAACATATTTAGTAATACTCGGGTCCGGGCTGCCTTTCCATTTAAGTTCCACACGTAAATTCCCGGGAGTACTGATGACGTTTTCCACGGCACCAGGATAAGTGATCTCATAGCCGTTGAAAAAATCGCGGAACGCAGTGTCACTTTTTTCGCAACTATACAGAAAAACAATTACCAAAAGTGAAGAGAATATATATCTGATATTTTTCATGTTTTAAGCTTTTTACAATCCCTTATTCCGGCCTGCCATAGACAGACAATTCAATAATATGAGCTGCATCTGAGTTTCCCCAGGTCGTTCTGACTGCAATTCGCAGGAACTTAACTGAGGGGGCATTAAATGGAACATTGAAGCTCACACCGGCTTTGACGAAAGTCTCATCTGCACTATTCGTAGATCCGGGAGGGTTGCCGGAAGGGGGATCGGGGAAGTGATAATTGCCTAAATTTATCCAGTCACCTAACTGAGTACCTTCAGGAGCAAGCAAAGGTAACTGTGCTTCACCCGGACGATCTTTATTAGATCCCCATAGAGAAAAATCTTTAGGATTACCAAGACCATAAGTATATTCACCTGTTCTCTCCCAGATAACAAAACGGCTCAATTTATAGGTCTTGCCTATGCCGAAAGAAGCAACGAAAGGCGGATGCCCCCCCGAAGCGGTGTGCCATCCGTCACCGCCCGTATTCCCGTTCCATAGGTTAGGAAGGACCCAGCCAAATCCAATCGGACTATCAGTAGTCAGATTATAGACGCTGAACTTGCTTTTGTCAACTAATTCCTCATAAAGTGGAGTTAAAGTACTCGTAAGGGTGTCGGAGATATTACCCCATTTGTCTGTAACATATAATCCAAAGTCCCTCGGCTCATTTACAAAGCCGCGTACGGCATAATTGACCGTCGCATCTTTGGTAAAAAACTGGTCCTGTACCTCCATTTCTCCGGTAATCTTATTCTTAGCCAGCAGTATCAGTCCGATCTCCTTATTTAAAGAATTGAGCCCCTGAATATTGATACCTCCAAAATCCTCACCCATCTTGAAGGAAGGCTGTACATATTCATATACCGGTGTGAGAGGATGGACTTTAATTTCTATAGGGTCTGACATTACGTTAGCACGGGAAACGGTATAAAGTGTTACGTCATATTCCTTTGATTTTGCAAATCCTTCAACAACAATGGTATCCTTGTAGTAGGAGGCTTTTGTTTCCCTAACGGTTTTATCATTAATCCGATACCTGGCCAGCACATAGAGCAGGTTGTCCGAATTAGGAAGATCGTAGGTGATATAAGCTCCTCCGTTAAAATTATCAACTTTAACATTCGTAATAATGCCCGGCCTGGTCTTGTCAGCAGAAACAGGTTCGTTAAATCCATTGTTCTCCTTACACGATAATACCAGCATCATGAATGAAGCAATAAAAAGAGGCAATAATGATTTCTTAATTTTTTTCATGATTTTAATTCTAACTATCGTATCCAATTACCAACCGGGATTTTGTACAAGATTGGGGTTTGCCAGGAGAGTATTATCTCTTATAGGCCATAAGTAATTTCTGAGGCTGAACACGGGAGTAAATATGGATGCGGGGCGGTAATACCGCTGAGGATCCGACTCAAAAATATTCCAGCCCTGCATTGGATCTGACATCACCCCCTGCAACTCCTTCCACCTGCGTAAGTCCCAGCCAGCCTGTCCTTCAAATGCCAGTTCTATTCTTCTCTCACGGTGGATGATCTCACGCATCCCGCTCTGTGAACGAAACTTTGAAGGGTTATTAGAGTAAGTTTCCCAGGACTCTACAATGCCTGGCAACCCGGCTCTCTGTCTAACCTTATCGAGGTAGGCCACTACCTCCGTATATGGCTTACCTTGTTCATTTAACGCTTCTGCATACAACAGATACAAACCGGAAAGACGGACCAGGGGCATTCTGTAATCCACCCAGGTCATATTTCGATCATAAACAGTTAAGTAATTAACCAGCTTCTTTGGCCAGTATCCCGTAATATTTGTTTTGGAATCATCTCTTGGACCTGCATAAGACGCTGGCCCTCTTGCCTGCACATAAAGAGCATCCTCCGGGTTTCTCAAATAATCATCGCCATTGCCATACCAGATCCCACCGTCGAATGCCACCGAAGCATAAAACCTGGTTTCTCTGTCGAAATGTCCTTTAACTGTTGTGTATCCATTTTTAATGTAATAACGGTGTTCGTTATCGCCATTTTGCAAAGTATAGCGATTAGAGTAATCCCATGTTTTGTCCTCATTAATGGGCACACCATTTTTTGTATAGAAAAGTTCCTGCTCAGAAATAGGTACAGCAAGAGTACCCTGGGCAACCAGGTTTTGTGTTGAACCCAATGTTAAACGGGGCATAGCGTACTCCTGTTTTCCAAAGCCAAAAGTTGGATTAAGAGCCCATATAATTTCTTTGTTTAGCTCCCATTTTTCAGTGATAGCAGTTTGAATTGAAAGTACCCGTTTCAGTTCAGAAGGCAGGTTTGTTGGCACAACCCCCTGCGGCGTATACTCATGAAGCCTGCTGCCGCTCTGCTCAGCAAGAGTAATAGCATTTAAGCACGCTTCCGCAGCGCTATCCCACTTTTTTGCATCGTATAGTGCCGGAAAGAGAGCTTCACCATCCTTGTTCTTAAGGCTGGCATAGTCCGGGTTACCGTTAAAAAGAGGGCTTGCTGCGGTAGCCAGAATTTCCGCTTTTACCGATGCCGCGATTGGCCGGGTAATTCTTCCCATTTCCCTGTTAGCGTCTGTAATGACCAGTGGCAGATCGGGAATAGACTCGTCCAGCAAACGCACCATATAATTGACAATAGTATCAACAGGTGCCCTTTTCAGCCGCACCTCTTCGATACTGCTGTTGATCGGAAGATTCACATCAACAATCGGTACGGGACCATATAACCGGAATAAATAGAAGTGATAATACGCCTTTAAGAATTTAGATTCTGCTATCCATCTGACCTTTTCGGTTTCTGTTAAATCTATAGGTTTGTCAATATTCTCAAGCATGGTATTACATCGCCTGATCGCCTGGAACATTGCCGGCACGTTGTTCCTCCCTTCCCAAAAATTCAAATAAGGCTCATCTGTTTTTTGTGTTCCGTACATCAGGCGAAGTCCCACCGGATCAATACCGGTTACCCTCATTCTCTCTGGAAATATTACTTCCCCGGAAGTGACAAAACCTGCATTGTACTGGGGATATTGTAGTTGCTGCAAAGTGGCGTAACAGCTAAAAAGATAATTTTCGGCTTCGTTACGGTTTCTGAATGCATAGTCTATGGTTCCTACGTTTTCCGGCGTCACATCAAGATAGTTCTTGCAGGATACAGATGCAGAAACAAAAGCCAATGCGAGAAAGTATTTATATATCCGTTTCATTTTAATTTCTCTACAGAGTGGTTTACAAATTGACGTTAAGTCCTATGTTATATACTTTTTGGATAGGATAACTGAACCCGTTGCCTCTCAGTTCAGGATCCCACATTTTGAAAGGACTCCATGTTATCAGGTTTAATCCGTTAAAATACAACCTGGCTGATCTTAGTTTAATACGGGAAGCAAACTTTTTAGGAAGAGTATAACCTATTTCCAGAGATTTCAGCCGCAGAAAGCTGCCATCACGCAGCCACCAGCTGCTGCCCTGCCTGTTATTCTCTATTGCCGCACCATCCGGGCCTAGCCTTGGGTATAACGCATACAGGTTCTGATTCTCCTCCGACCAATGATCATCTGCAAATGCTTTTAATAATTGAGTATCGCCTGAACTGAAGTACTGCTCGGGGCTTCTGATAAACGGACTGACTTTCGCAGGCTCGATCATAAAGGAAATCTGTGCCTGCCCCTGAAAAAAGGCAGCAAGATCGAAATTCTTAAACCCACCGCTCAGACCAAAACCATACACCATTTGGGGAACATTCGGGTAGCCCAGATAAGTCTGATCCTTGCCGTCAATTACCCCATCATTATTTAAATCCCTGTATTTGATATCTCCTCCCTGCGGTAAAAAGCCTCCATTGCTGAATCTCTGGGTGGGAGAATTTCTCGCCTCTTCGTCGTCCACAAACAATCTTTCTGCTATATAACCATAGTTGTGATTTACGGGTTGGCCAACATGAAATCTATAGGACTCGCGATAATCGGGCTCTTCGTATTGCGTATATTTATTTTTGGAGTAGGTCACACTGCCTAATGCCTTTATCCACCAGGTATTACCCAGGTTGCGCGTACCGTCAACCGACACTTCAAATCCTTTTGAATTGACTTTGCCTATATTCGCAGATATGGTCGACTCCAGTCCGATTTCCGCCGGAATATCAGCACGATCCTGAAGAATGTCTGATTTATTATTCTGAAACACCTCCGCCACTACTTTGAAATCCCTGAGAAAAGTAAGCTCCAATCCTAAGGTAGCCTGCCTGGAAACTTCCCAGGTGACGTCGTTATTTTCGTAGTTGTTTATTTTTACTCCGTTGCGGGAATAGCCATTATTTACTCCGAAAACAGCAGAATTTCCTCCGTTCAGGTTTACGTCAGAAAGATAGAAGAACCTCCGGTCGCTAATGGCGTCATTACCTACCAAACCGTAACTTCCCCTGATCTTCACCCGTTCGAAAACATTAGATAAATCTCCCCAGAATTTCTCATCTGAAATAATCCAGGACGCTCCAATGGTCGGAAAAAATCCAAAACGATGGTTTTCTGAAAAGCGTTCCGACCCGTTATATCCAAAATTGAATTCCAGGTAATATTTTCTTTTATAGGCATATGTCGCTCTTCCTGCTAATGTAAGATTTCTGAAAGGCAGGGCATTCAAAAGACGGTCAGCATTCCCGTTGGACGTTTGCTGCATAGTACCAATCAGGGCACCACTCACATTGTTATCGCCAAAGTCGCGGTTATAATCTACAGAACCCTGCAAATACAGAAAGCTGTTTTGTGCCTGCCTGTCTCTGTCCAAAATATAATCAAGATATTCCTGCGCCTGACCAGGATCATTGTTAATCCAGTTTAATGTGTAAGCATTTGCTAATTTATCGTATGAACCGACCCGGTAATAAAAAGGCTTATAAGCCATGCTCGATTCAAAACGTGAGTAACGGTTCGTGCTTGCTATTGCGTGAATATTTAACCCCTTCGTCAGAAAATCCAACCCTTGATTTACTTCGAACTGTGCGAGCATTTTAGACTCGGAGAAATTTCTGTGTCCACTTAGTAAAGCAGCATAGGGATTAGTTTGCATTGGATTTTTGGAGCCCTGGCTCAAAGGATCTACTGTATTTCCGAACAAAATATGTTTAACGCCCGTATTGGCTATATCCGGCTCGTAGTATGCCGGGAAATCAACAGGGCTTGTGTGCGTAGCTAAGTTATATAAGTCAGTTGAGAAAGATGCATCATTGGTACGAGGGCCATTATACTCATTGAAATTCCCCGACAGCCTTACCACCAGTTCCGTCGTTTTAGTGAGATTGATATTGACATTTGAACGGAGCTGGTAGTTTTTGAAGTTAACGTTATTGTTATTATTATTTCTTATATCCGTTCTCAAAAGACCATTATCGTTTGAAACGGAACCTGCAACATAATACCGGGCAACGCCGCTGCCGCCACTGATATTCAGATTAGCACGCTCCGTATTTGTTTTGTCTTTAAACAACATCTCCATCCAGTCAACAGCAGGATATACAAAGGGATTACTTCCTGGTGCACCGTCGACTGTAGCTTGTGTATTTCGTATCTGATTTTCGGTATATGGACGGTCTGCAAGTGGATAACGGGCAATGGTCGCCTCATTTTTTAACCTCATAAACGTGATCGGATCTGCAAATTCCAGGTTTCTGACCGATTGAGAAATGGCGCTTTCGAGCCTTACATTAACCTGGGCTTTCCCTATTTTGCCTTCTTTCGTTTTAACTACGATAACACCATTACCTCCCCGCGCACCGTATAAAGCTGTTGCACTGGCATCTTTCAGGACCGAGAAACTTTCTATATCGTCGGGTTGTAACCTCGCAAAATCAGAAGCCGTCACTTCTACATTATCTATTAAGATTAAAGGATCTTTCCGATATCCAAATGTCGTTACGCCGCGAATAAAGAAGTTAGCGTTGTCTACCCCGGGTTGCCCTCCCGGCTGAAAAGCAATAACACCCGCTACTTTCCCCGCCAGGGCAGCAGTCAGATTACTTGCAGGTATTTTAAGATCACCCGGCGAAACCGATGTGACCGAACCAACGATGGCTTCCCTGCTCTGTTTCCTTCCATAAGCCACCACCACCACTTCTTCAAGTTTCCCCGACGACACAAGCAGGATATTTAAAACTTTGTTACTTTCGTTGACAGTCACTCTTTTGTCTCTGAAACCAACATAGCTGATCCTTAAAACAGTTCCAGGTTCTACATCAAGAACAAATTTCCCATTGGCATCTGTACTTGTACCGATACCTTTTTTACCTTCTGCGGCCACGTTTACCCCGATCAATCTTTCACCCAGCGAGTCAGCAACTGTACCCGTTATGGTAATTTTGGGGGGTTGAGCACTAACACCAGCAGCGAGAAGAAAAAAGAAGATAAAATAAACAAAGGAAAGGTTCATTTTCCTCCCTTTGACTTCGTCTCCGTCGCAGAAAAGCGACACTAATTCGCAGACTAACTTCATAAAAGCAGTTTCATAATGGTTAATAATTGGGTTGTGATAGTAAACGAAGCTATACCCATGTGAAGATCGCTTCGTGATTAGTTTTTTTTCAGCTAACAATGATTGGGAACCGCAGAAAAGACATCTTCTGCTTACCTCTGCACATTTTGCTGCAATGGCAGGTATTATTTCTTCATATACTATAAATCTAAGTTTAAAATTCTGTTCTATTCTATACTACAATAATACAAATAAGTTCCTTCATAACAACTTTTTTTATTTCTTTTTCAGGAAGAGCCTGGCTTGGTTCAGTGGTTTTGTCAGGCTGGCAATCGGGAGAGCTGCCCGTCTACTTCGCCAGAACGGCGGGAGAGAATATTACATAAATGAGCACCATTAAGATCAGCAAAATGAAACTGTAGTAATGACGGTTTTTCCAGGGTATTATATCTACTTTATTATCAAGTTTAAGTGTATAAGGGGTCTTCATTGGTGCTGCTGAACCTATGGCTATCATCAATAAAGCAGTTATTACAAAAATAATCGCAAGAACATGGAGAAAATGCAGCTTAACCGGAAAGATGAACTGACTTAATACATAACAGGTAATAAAGAAAATCATTCCCACCTTGGCGGCAATTGCAGGCACCCGGCGGGTGATGAATCCGATAAATATTATCGTGAATATAGGTATGGTGAAAATACTCCCTACCTTTTGAAGGTAGTTATAGAAACCGTTCTGAGAGAAGATGATGAAAGGAGCAAACAACATGGCAAACAGGGATATGCAAATCTGAAACAGCTTCCCGGCTCTGAGCAACCTTCTTTCAGAGACCTCTCCGTTCGTTTTTTTCTGCAGGTATGGTTTATATAAGTTGAGTACAAACAGGGTACTGCTGCTGTTTAATCCGGCATTGTAAGTAGTGATCGCTGCCCCTAACAACACAGAGGCTGTCAGCCCTACAAGAAATGCAGGTAAAACATCTTTTACCAATAATGGGAACACCTCGGCTGTATTGGTTAAAGAAGGATACATATGCACGGCTATTAAACCCGGAATATTGATCAGAAGAGGGCAAAGAAGCTTGGCCAGGCAAGCTAAAGCTATCCCCTTCTGGCTATCCTTCAGGCTTTTACCGGCAATCGCTTGTTGAACTATATACTGTTCCATTCCCCAGTAATATAGATTGACGATTAACATCCCTGTGAAGATAGTTGAGAAAGGCACGGCATCTGTTTCAGAACCGATAGCATTGAGATGGGTCTTTTTCGATGACAACAGGGTTTCTAAACCTAAATGGATGCTTCCATCCCCCAAATACCTCAATCCGTAATAAGGTATGATCAGCGCAAGAATAAACATACAGGTGCTCAATACCGTATCAGATATGGTAATCGCCTTAAACCCTCCGATGATAGAGTACAAACTTCCTATGATCCCCACGATAAAAACAAGAAGCCAGATACTTTCCCAATAGCTGATTCCTAAAAAAGCAGGGACATTGAACATACTGCTGAATGCTATTGCCCCCCCGTACAATACAGCGGGCAGCAGATTAATGATATAGCTAAATAAGAACACGACTGAAACCAGAACCTTCGTACTCTTATCATACCGTTTTTCCAGGAAGTCGGGAGTTGTCATGATCCCTGATTTAAGATAGATCGGAATAAAATATTCAGATACAATTAACATCGCAAATACTGAAGTTGCGCCCCATCCTATTACAGACATGTTATTGATATATACCGACTCATTCTCCCCGATAAATTGGTTCGAACTGATATTACTGAAGAAAAGAGAAGAACCAATAACAAGGTATCCGTTGGTCCGGTTAGCAAAAAAGAAATCTGTGGTAGTAGCTTTGCGGCTCCGCGACGACTTTATAAAGGAGATAAAAGCCACCAGGAACATAAATAGCAGAAAGCTCGAAACTGCCGTTAAGTTCACTACAAAGAGTTTCTTCTGATTAACTCATTTTTCATAACCAGCTTCACCGGTTTCTTGCTCAGTACAAATTCCGCTGCCATTTTACCCATGTTAGCGAAGTCGATCGAAAAGGTTGTGATACCATCAAAAATGATCTCCTTTACATAATCATCATTGTGCGAGAGAATTCCGAGATCTTTTCCAAGGGTCATTCCCTTGTTTTTTGTATCCTTCAGCATCTGCCACAGCTCAAGATTGTGAATGGTAAAATAGACTTTTCCCGGTTCGATACTCCCGGGCTCGTATTTGTTCTTCAGGGTTCCGTTGATATTGAAATCTTTAATGAACTTCTTATAGGATTTAAGTACCTCATCAGGCTCTGCTGAAGAGGGTTTGAATAAAAAAACAAACTCCTTAAATTCCTTTATCCTCGGGGCTAAAGCGGCGAATGCTTCATATGAAGATTCCTCGAATTCCTGCACGATGTAAGAATGTTCATCCTTTAACTGCAGGTAGCGGTCAACCATCAGGAACTTGTTCATCGGAAGCTCTTCGAGCAGATGCACAGATTGGGGCTGCGGAATCGGTGCTATCACATACATTCCGTATTTGCCTTTAACATCCCTTACAATTGTCTCGAAAATCTGGGGATTATTATGATGAAAGAAAATATCGAGGTGAACATTCTCTCCAAGGTTATTCCGGAAACTCTGGTAAAAGGTTTCCTGAAAGGTGTCAAACGCAAACAGCAGCAGGCAAACTTTAAGATGCTGTTCTGTATCCTCTGTGGACACAAAATACCCCCTGCGGTTCTTAGATTCTACAATACCTCTGTTTATCAGCTCCTTGTACGCTTTAACAATCGTCTCCCTTGCATAAGTGAGCTCCCGGATCATCTGATTTACGGAGGGCAGCATATCGCCCCGCGATATAATTTTCTGGTCAATGGCATTTATGATACCCTGCACCAGCTTTTCATGTTTTGAAAAGGAGTTTACATCCTCTAACGCTCTTATCTCATTAAACAGTTCACTGTTCATCAAAATTCTATACTCTTTAATTGAAACCAAATCTGCCGGTACCGCAGATCACTTACTTATGTCATTCGCTTTCACAGCTTAAACTTCAGCAAAACGACATCTCTTGCGGGGACTATCATCTGCTTTCTTTTCCCGATATGATATTGCTTTCCGGAAAATACATCTGTAGTAACAAAAACGCGTTGCGGCAAAATGCCAGCTTTGGCCAGGTCCGGATTGAACACCTTTTCCAAATCTCCGTAATTGAAAACCGCAAGATAACAGAATCCATCTATCTTTTTCCAGAACATCGCGCCTGCTGATTTACCGCTGCCACCCTGCAACGGCCGGAAAGCTTTTCCATCGGCTACCAGCTTAAGCAACTCCCCTTTCTGGAACAGTTCCTTTGCCCGCACTGTCCAATTACCCGTGGTCGAAAAATCATCGCCTGTTATCAAAGTACCTGTAATAACGGAAGACAATGTCCTGGCCTTATTCTCGCCATAGCTTTCGTTTGCCAGAACCACATGGTCGGCATCCAGGTAATTGTACAGGTATGTTTGCCACCATCCATATGTTACGCTGTTAAGCGTATATTCAGTGTCACCGATACTTTTAAAAGCATCGCAGGCAATACGACGAACGTGGACATAACGCCCTGTAGCCATGCTGGGCGAGATAGCGGCATAGACAAGCATCTGATTATCCAGTTGCTTTAATAAGAACTCCATCCCTGCTTTATAGGCCTGCATTCCTGTTTTAATATTCTTGTCGTAGAAGGAATCTGCTTCAATCGCCCCATGTCCCAGGAAATCGATTTTAATCATTTTAAAGCCACAGTCCTTTAACTTTCCAATCACCAATTTTATCCGCTCCTTTGTTCCGGGATGAGTTGGATCTAACGCACGTGCTCCGTCAAAGTCATGATATCCACCGTTTACCTTAGTCCACAAATCGCCATAGGTGTAAGAGCTCCCTTCCACCCGTCTTTCCGCCCCTGATTTAAATCCCCAATCAGTAAAAGGAGCCCAGTAAACTCCAGGTTGTACCCCCCTGCTCAAACAATAAGCGGCAAAGCTTTTAAGCTCAGAATAATCGCCCTCCAAACCTCCTTTGATCATCTTATCCCAATAAGAATCAAGATCAACATAGACATCATTCCCGCTTCTGAAGTTTCTTAAACTATCAGCAAAAAAATCAACTACCCGGGAAGCATTCGAATAATTAATGTTAGCCTGTAATACTCCCCAACTATTCCATCCAACAGGCGTCGCCTTATTCCAATTAAAAACATAAGGCTTTTCAGCTTGCCTGCTGGCTTTTCCATACTCTTCCAGTCCAGAACGCCAGTCGTCAAAATATCCGACTAAAAACTTTGCAGACCTGACCTCATCATTTTCAATAAATCCGTGAAAGCGCTGATCGCGCGTCACATCCTTATCTGTGTACCCGGAAAATGCTTCTAATTCATTTCCGGCACGCAAAGCTTTTGTTCTCACGCCAGACTTCCAGACAGAATGCTCGACGGAGCCTGCCACCAGGGCTCTGTCAGAAACTTCATCATAAACTAAACCGACCTCCGAACTTGTGCATTCCGTCCCTTCGTTTAATTCTTTCGCGTCATACCTGATCCAGGCATCGTTATCAAAAGGAACAAAAAGCGAGCGTTTGCGGGACTCATTCGTTATATCCCTGAAACTGGCAATAAAGGGAGCGAGATAGTTCGATTTCAGGCTCTTTCCATTCAACGTGATCTCTACAAAAAAATGGTCTCTGGCAGGATAAGTATAGATGGTATGCTTTAGAGTTGGAAGTCCGGCAGAGCGGTATTCCACTATGTACTTAATCCCTTTTCCAAATGAGTCGTTCAGCGTCTTTTTAGAATAGCTATGTGTTTGATAGCTTTGAGCGGTTAATAACTGGCCGTTGCTTTTTGCCCGCGCATAAGCGTCGTAAAATATCACCTTTCCGTTTACATAAACATCGAATTTCCCCTTATTAAGATCGTATTTGATCATGCCGTTCCTGCCGTAAGAGATTTCTATCGGATTTGTTGCAGCGTAACAATCACCCCCCAATTCAAAGGAAAGAATAAAAAATATGAAAAGAACCCTATGGCAGAGTTTATAAATGGTCATATTGTTCTATACTATTCTACAAGTATACAATAATACTCCGCTTCAAAAGAAAAAACTTTATATATAAAGAGTACCAGCTAATTTACTCATTCCTTAAACTATCTACCGGCCGGGCTCTTGCAGCTCTTATTGCCTGCGAACTCACGGTAAGTGAAGCGATCGTTATTGCCGTAGCCGCTGCTGCACAGAACACCCACAACTGAACAGGAACACGGTAGGCAAATCCTTCAAGCCATTTATTCGTGACATACCAGGCGACCGGTGATCCCAAAGCAATCGCTATCAGGACGAGCTTCATAAAGTCCTTCGACAGCATTTGTACCACTTCGATGGTTGTAGCTCCCATTACTTTTCTGATACCTATCTCCTTGGTCCGTTGAAAAGCGGTGAGAGCAGCTAATCCAAACAAACCAAGGCAACTAATCACCACAGATATAATACAGGCAAGATTTATAAGCAATGAAATATTTCTTTCCTGCTTATAGATACTTTCCAGGTGCTGATCGTAGAACTTGTAATCAAAATAATGAGAGGGATAAAATTGCGACCACTTTTTCCGGATCGACTCAATGGTTGTTTGCCAGTTGCCTGTTTCTTCTGTGCTGAGTTTGATATTAAATGTTGCCAGATCCTGTTTTTCCATCAAAATAGAAACAGGAACGATGTTGTTATAGAAAGACTGGGAGTGGAAGTCTTTCACCACACCTGCAATCGTCAGCTTCTTTCCGCCATCGTCCAGCATTTTCCCAACAGCATCTTCCGCCGATTTAAATCCAAAATGCTTTACCGCAGTCTCGTTGATGAGCATTTCTTTCGCCGTATCAGCAGGAATCAGGTTTCTGCCCGCAATCAGCTGTATCTTGTATAGGTTAAGATAGCTGGTATCGGCCACCTTTCTGTACAATTGCCCCTCAGCTTTCTTTCCCCGGCTATCCGTGTAAGAGAACAGAGAACTCGAGTATCCGTCTGTCAGCGGCGGATCTCCCAGGGATACATCCGTAATGCCTTGCACGTTTCTCAACTCATTAATCAGGGAAAATTGCTTGCTCTTATACTGTTCCTTCCAGCGTAATTTCCACGGAACTTCAACCAGTAATACGGCCTCCCTGTTAAACCCGGGGTCTTTCTTCATCAGGTAACGGATTTGCGAGGCAGCGATAAAGGTGCAGACTATAAAGATCTGGGCCACGCAAAACTGGAAGATTATAAGGCCCTTCCGCAGCCCAAGACTGCTGCTGCGGGGAAGTAGCATATGGTTGCGGATGATCCTCAATGGATTAACCCTGGTGATGAGGTATGCAGGATAGCTTCCGGCAATCAGCGGAACTAGAATTAAGACAGCTGCGATAAACAGGGAAATGCTTCCGGGATCCAGGTATTGTTCCGCTCCCTCCGGGATAATGTTCTTCAGGGCGAAAAAAATCAGTTTCGAAAACAGGAACGATAAACAGAGAGCAAGCAGCGTAATTAAGAAAGTCTCTGTTAACACATGCCCAATCAGACGGAGCCTTCCGCTTCCCAGCGTCTTTCTAACCCCGAACTCCCTTGTTCGCTGCCATATCTGAGCAGTGCTCAGATTAATGTAATTGATAGAAGCCAGCAGCAACAGGAAAACACCTATTAGTATCAATCCGTACATTACCTCCCTGCTGGCTTTGTGTACTCCTTCACTGATATCAGGAGTAAAATGCAGGTCATCAAAAGCGATAAGCCTGTTGCTTACTTTTGTAGTTCTCCAGAAGGGCTCGTCTTTAAAAACATTCCACTTGTTCTTCAATATCCGGTTGATCCGGTCGGAAACTATTCCGCGATCTGTATGCGGATTTAATTGGATGTAGAGTTTGTTATCCCCATTGGTCGTAGCCCATTCCGTAGCAGAATAGGTTTTAAGCGGTATTGCAAAAAACTCCTTGCCCGTAAAAGAAGTAGGCCCCTCCAGATCTTTTACCACTCCGGAGACCTCCTTCTTTAATGTATCATTGTATAGGATGGTCTTTCCTATCAGGCTGAGAAGGTCAACACCGGGAAAATATTCCTTCGCACGGCTCTGAGTGAGCACTACGGCATCAGGTTTCGAAAGAGCTGCCCGGCTGTTCCCTGCAATCCAGTGATAAGGCACCATCGAAAAATACGTATTGTCAGTGCTCACAATATCTTCCGGTTCTTCAATTTTTTTTGTCTGATCTCCACCGGACACCTCAGCAGTGTTCAGATGTTGTACGAAAACAGGAACAACCCTCTTAATCCCTGCCACCTGTGCTCTTATAGCTTCAGGTAGAGGCTTTGTAACACCGCCGTTCAGCGACTCTCTGCCCTCATAGACAAAATCCGAAACAACACGATAGATGTTCTCCCGGTCGGGAAGCTTCCTGTCAAAACTGAATTCATAATAAACTACCCCCGATATGACGATACACGCACTCAGTCCTATACTTAAGCCAAGGATATTGAGCGCTGTAAACATTTTATTCCGGTAAAGGTACCTCAGGCTGCTTTTGAAGTAATTCAACACCATAGTATATTCTGTTTGGATCGCGGGTAAAATGAATGATTTTGCATAGAGAGCTTACCAAGCCTATGCCATTTTAAAAAGACCCTAATAATTAACTGATTATCCTATAAACACCAGAATAATTGCCCGAAAGTGAACAGTCGGTGTATTACAAACAAACAACACTCAATAAGTTTGAATCTGAAATGTGAGACCGGGCAATCTCATGCAGAAAGACGGGCGTCAAAGACCTTTTCAAACTTGCACGTCAGAATCTTACAGGTTCTCAGCCCATTAAAAAGGTTGGAATTATTTTGTCCGGAAATTACCGGTAAAGCTGAGGATACCGGCTGAAGAAAATTGCTTGCAGGATAAGATAAGACGAAGCCTTTTTCTCCGTTGGCCGGAGTTTTGGTGAAGCTATTCCTTTCCGCGCATCCCGGTTACAAGATACGCGGAAAGAATACCTCTTACTTTACGCGTCAATCGAGATCTCCCCGATTGCCTTTTCAAGCGCATGCTCTTTAAGACCCGGAATATTGGCACCTTCAGCGCGGTAAACCGTTATATCAGTCATACCCAGAAAACCCAATACCGCTTTCAGGTAGGGAACTACAAAGTCGTAAGGCTGGTACGGACCTTCAGAATACACCCCGCCCGAAGACATTGCGATATAGACCTTTTTTCCCTTCACCAGTCCTTCCGGCCCCTGTTCGCTATAGCGGAAGGTGACACCCGCGCGGGCGATGTGGTCGATCCACGCTTTGAGTGCAGAATGGATGCTGAAGTTATATAACGGGGCGCCGACAACGATGAAGTCGGCTTCCATCAGCTGACCGATAGCCCGTTCCGAGTAGCGGATCGCTTCCTGGTCGGCCGGTGTCAGGTTTTCACGCGGCGTAAAGAACGATTGAAGATGAGGTGCATCCAGGTGCGGAAAATTTTCCTCTATCAGGTTCACCTCGTTAACCGTGCTATCGGGGTAAGTTTGCTGCAACTGCGCTACAATAGCTTTACCCAATTGAATGCTGAGAGAAGATTCCTGCCTCGGGCTGGAAATTAAATGAAGGATCGTTTTCATATTATGCTAAAGATTTTAAATTTCTGTTTACTTTCTTAACGAAGTCCAGGCAAAACTACCGGTTGTTACTATACGAAGGATAGGACTTTCCCAAAGGATAGTGGTATCCTTGAGGATAGTGTATACCTTTACAGGTATGAAAGAGATACAAGAGATGGAAGTGCCGGTTATAACCAGGGAGGAATGCAACGCCCATGTCGGCCATATCCGCGATGCACTGTACGTGCTGAATGGTAAATGGAAGCTGCCCCTCATTTTTACACTAAGCGAAGCACCGAAGCGTTTCGGCGAGTTGCAGCGGGTGCTCGAAGGAATTACTCCTAAAATTCTCACAAAAGAGCTGAAAGAATTAGAGCTGAACGGATTTGTGGTACGCAAGGTATATCCTACCACTCCGGTCACCGTTATCTACGAAGCAACTTCATACAGCTCCACCTTACAGAACGTTCTTCACGAACTGAGGGAATGGGGTGCCCGGCACCGCGAGAAGATCAGGGAAGACATGCGCAAAGCCGATTAACGAAAGCACTGCAGGCATTCGAAGCAGCGCAATTATTCCGCTGTACAAAAGATAGGTAAAAATGCTGCGTTCACTGTTCTGAAGCTTATTTACCGGTGATCATTTTACGGTGCTTCTTTCCCCAGTCTGCAAGATTGTTAATGATGCCCTTCAGGGTTAAACCATATTCGGTCAGGTTATAATGAACCGTTACAGGCTGAGTATCTAATACTGTTCGCACGATCAGTTTGTTAACCTCCAGCTCTTTTAGTTCCTTGCTCAGCATTTTGTTGGAGATGCCATTCACATCATTCAAAATATCGGAGAACCTTCTTTTATTATAATAGCAGATCGATGAAATAATGGAGATCTTCCATTTTCCATTCAGCACATCCATCGCATCGTGGACAGCCATGATCTCCTTTTTGTGGCATACGTCGTCAGTCATAAGTTACCTCGTTACTCAAAAGTTACTGTTACTTTTAGTTACAAAGTTACGAAAATTAATTTATCTGTATTAGGTTTGCATGGTATATAACAAACAATCAAACAATGAATTTTACAGAAAAGAATGTAGTGATAACAGGCGGAACAACAGGCATCGGACTGGCAACCGCAAAAGCATTTATCAACGCCGGCGCAAATGTGTGGATCACAGGGCGGAAGGACGAAAATCTTCAAAAAGCAGCCGCAATGATCAACAGTCCAAGATTGAGAACAATCCTCTCGGATACTTCCAAACTGGCAGATATCGAAATCATTAAGCAAGCAATAGAAGAAACCGGGAGCAAATTAGATGTCCTCTTTCTGAATGCTGGAATAGCGGTATTTACCCCTATTACTCAAACTACGGAAGCAGATTTCGACGCACAGTTCAACACGAATGTTAAGGGGCATTACTTTACCCTGCAAAAACTGATCCCGCATCTGGCAGACGGTGCAGCAGTACTGTTTACCTCATCAACAGTGGCAACGGCGTCTAATGCAGGTGCCAGTGTATATTCTGCTACTAAAGGGGCGCTAAATAAAATCGCCCAGATCGCCGCAAATGAATTGGCGGAAAGAAAGATCCGCGTAAATATCGTGAGTCCGGGCCCCGTACAGACCCCTGGATTAGAGTCCGTCATACCAGCTGAGGGGAAACCTCTTTTAGCTGCGGCCACAGCCCTCCAAAGGTTAGGCGATCCCGATGAAATAGCGCAAACCGTATTATTCCTGGCCTCTGACGCTGCAAGCTTTATCACCGGAACGGAGATAGTAGCAGACGGAGGTTATCTCAATTACGGCTTGAAGTAAACCCGCTTCCGCCCAAATTAATAAAACCTTATCAAGATGAAGGATAAGGGGTGCCAGTACAGCCCTCGTGCGGACACCTTCAGCCGAAAAGGTGCACTTTTGTACCTTTTTGCCGAAGGTGTCTGCACGAGGGGGCGACCGAGTCCCGAACAAGCTCACCAGCGGTCCCGACTAGTTCCGCACGAGGGCCTCACCACTGCCTCTTAAGATTTCTTTTTTCATGAGATTCCATGATTGTCAGTTTTCAGCAAAGTTATCCGTAGATTTAGGGACAAAACACCCCAGTATACAGACTTAATAGTCCATAAATGAGTCAGAAGGATCAAATACAAGCGATGCTCGACCTGATTGAAAAGATTGGTTTGCCCGTTCAGGACCAGGCATCCGGACTGGCCAGGCTGAAGATGCATGAACTCAGGGTGGTCGACCTGATGCCGGATATGCTGGTGATGGTCCGCTCGCTGCTGGTCCTGGAGGATGTTGCATTTCGACGGCCTCCGACCAGCGCTATGGAGAATAGTTTATTAATCTCCTTTCAGAATGTTCACCGAAATCAACACGATCAGCCAGAAAGTCTAAGCCCGCCGGAAGACCAGGAAGGACCTCACGTGCGGATCTCACCCTGGCATCTCGAAAGCGTAATCAGCTTTTCAAGGCAAAAGCAGATCAGTCAAATCTCAATTCTGATAGACAGAAATTACCTGAAGCAGTTTCTGGGTAAAGACCAGCAACGCTTCGGCTATCTTTTCGACGCGGAACGTACTTTTTGGATCGAAGAATTTATGTCGCCTGAGATCGCAGTCCTTGTTGACGAAGTAATGCATCGCGCACGGGAGCCCATACTCACAGATGCATTTTACCGGCTGAAATGTTTAACAATGCTTTATCACCTCTTCAGCAATCTCTCCCGCAGAGACCCCATCGGGCATCAGCAGCTGAGTGCGAATGAAATAGAAGCGGTGTATCGGGTCAGGAATGTAATGACTGCCTCACTTGATAAACCCCTGCCGGTTGATGAGTTAACCCGGTTGAGCGGTATGAACGAGCTGAAACTACGCAAGCTTTTCACGCAGGTGTTCGGCAAAGGGCTCTATGATTACCATCAGCATCTCCGGATGGCAGAGGCTGCAAGACTACTTAAGGAGGATAGGCTGACTGTATCAGAAGCTGGTTACCGGCTTGGCTTCAGCAACTTAAGCTACTTTGGGAGACTTTTCGAAGAACACCTGGGCATTAAACCCAAAAAGTGGCGGGATCAATATAAAAAGTGACATTTCTGAATCATATCAGTGACGTGCACACCGTAAAAAAAATCGCCCCGGTTGCTTAACCTGGAGTGAGGTGGGGCGATTTATTTATATGAATAGATCAGGTGCCTTGCGAACTAAAATCACCTAAGTACAGCATTATCGCAGCTATCTCAAAAGCTCTAATATTCCTTCTTTTTCTATAATCATCATGCCATGCCTGTCGCCGGAAATACCTGGCTGAAGCTGATATGTATAGGCAGGAATATTATTCTGCATAAGGGTAGGCAGATAAAGCATCTGGATGTTATTCCGTTCCTGAAGCACTTCACCAGCTTCAATGATATGGGTTGAAATAATGAACAGGCATTCTTCGTATTCACTGAAAGCAGTAGTAACGGCCAGTGTCGCATCATAGGCATCCTTCACATTGGTGCCTTTAAACAATTCATCAAAAATAACCACAAGACTTTTGCCGCTGCTCACCTCTTCGGCTACTTTTTTAACACGCAGTACTTCAGCATAAAAGTGACTGTACCCCAAATTCAGGTTGTCGGGTACGTTTATTGACGTGTATATACCGTCTTTCACCGAGAATGCCATATTGTCTGCCGCTACCGGAAAACCCATGTGCGCCAGGTAAACGTTTATAGCCAATGCTTTCATGAATGTGGATTTGCCCGCCATGTTGGCACCGGTAAGAAAAATCATATTATTGCCGTGATTAAAGAATACCGGGTTTCCTACCGCCCGCTTAATTCCCGGATGCCTGAGCGCTGCAGCCTTCAATATGCCGGCTTCTTTAGGGAATGCATTTGCATAACAGAATCCTTTTTCGCGGGCCAGGTTAGCCACAGAAATGTATAAATCGAGCTTATAAAAAGTCTGGATGACCAGCAACAGGTCTGCCTGCATTTTACGCTTCAGCAAATGTTCATATTTAGCCATTTTCATTAATGACAGCCCGCTGTTTTGCCATGTTTCAAGCTCCCCCAGATCTGGATTGTTAAGGATCTTTTTTGCGGCAAGCAATTCATCGTAAAACGGATGGTCATTATCATTCGAAAGCTCATTGATAAATATTTTACTGTCATTTATCAACTTTATGGTTTGCTGTAAACTGATCCGGGTGTTTTGATACTTTTCATCTCTCACCACAGCGCCAAGCAGCTTTTTCCTTCCGAGTGCAAGCAGCACCGTGAGGTAATACTTACCGCCACTATCGCTCAGGTAGTCGTCGATGGCGCTGAACTGTTCGTTGCTGAAGGGAAAAGGCAATTGCCTGCTTTGGAAATACCGGAATATGGCACTGCGCCTGTTGATCGCTTCAGGGTCGGTAAGCGGCATGCGGAACATTTCCATCAGTAGTTTTTCAGCACCCGCAGTTTTTACGGTATTGAACAGGCTGAAGATAGAATGCTGCTTGTACTTGCCAAGAAGATTCAAGTCTTCCAGGGTTTGTTGATCGGCTATAAAACTCATTTGGTGATACCCTTTCCTCTCTTTAATATGTCCAGAATTCCTTCATTATGAATAATGATCATCCCATGGCGGTCTGAAGTGATGCCGGTTTCCAGAGTATATGTATATTCAGGCGTGGAACCTTTCATCCTGGTGGGCAGGTAGCTGAAGCTGATATTGGCGCAGCGCTCCTTCAGCACCGGGCCTGCTTCAATGATATGGGTTGAGATTACAAATATGCTGTTACGCTTTTGGGCGAACGCTGAGGTGATGGCTATGGTGGCTTCATAAGCATCCTTCACATTGGTCCCCCTGAAAAGCTCATCAAAAATCACGAAGATGTTCTTTCCTGCGCTCAGTTCTTTCGCTACTTTTTTTATCCGCAGCACCTCTGCATAAAAATGGCTCGCGCCAATGCCCAGGTTATCCGGAAGGTTGATGGTGGTATAAATGCCGTCTAATACAGAAAATTCCATTTTCTTTGCCGCTACCGGAAATCCCATGTGAGCCAGGTACATGGCAATTCCGAGCGATTTCATGAAAGTAGATTTGCCGGCCATATTAGCACCCGTTAAAAACACCACATTACTTTCAGAGTTGATAATGAGGGTATTGGGGACTGCATTCTTGATCTGCATATGATAAAAGCCTTCAATCACCAGACTTTGGCTGCCTTTATCCAGGGCATCGGGAAATACATAGTTCCGCTCTGCCGCAACCCGGGCCACGGTTATATATACGTCCAACTGATACACATACCTGAGAATCCGCTGTACAGTTTCCCTGTGCCGAAAACGAAGCAGCGTATCGTAAATAGCCAGTTTTTCTTTTGACAATTTATTCTTCCGGTTTTCCTCCAGCAAGCGGCTTACGGGTTCGGCGGTAAAATGGCTGACTATCTCTAGAGTTTCCGGATCCTCATTTAAGGGGCTTCCGGTTACCAGCAGCGTATTTTTCAGAAAGTCGTCCAGTTGCTTTATAATCTCAACCAGCGCTGTTATTCCGTTCACTATCTGTTTGTAATCTGCGTCAGCGGCAACCAGGTTAGTCAGTTTTTTTTCGAGGGAATGCTTTTCTGTGGAAAGCTTCGTTCTTTCGTCAATATTGGCCAGGTATGGTTCTGCCTGATCAAAAAGTTCGGAGCTGAATGGAAATGCAGCCCGTGTGACTTTCAGATAGCGGATGATACCACTTCGTTTATTGATGGCCCCGGCGTCGGAAAGAGGATAGTTAAACATCTCTTCAAGCATCCTGGCGGCATTCAATGTGGAAGTCTTGTTAAACAGGGAAAGGATTGACTCCGTTCCCTGTTTGCCATAGATGTTCAGATCTTCCTGTGTTTGCTTGTCTGTAGTAAATAGCATGTTTATTTTCTTTTACGGCGAATAAGGAAGACGGTCCCGAAAACCAGTATCAAACCAGGTATAACGTAAATATACAGGATCTTTAAAAATGATACGTGGTCCGTGCTTACCGTTACCCGGTTGTCCTTTGCGTCGGGACGCGAAGCGTCAATCGGAAACCGGCCATAGTCCAGCCAGCTAAACAGAGCTGTGCTAAAGAAGAAATTCACTATCCTTGGCTCATATCTTCCAAGCTCTGAGTTACTAAGAAGGTCAGCATCGCCGCTCACAATGATGCGCTGCTCCTTGCCGTTAACCTGTCGTGTTAAAGCTAATGCGGTAGCAAAGACCTCTCCGACCCCATTTTGGTTTTTAAGAAGAGGCTTCTTCACCTTTTTCTTTCCGGTTACGGATGTTCCGCTGCCCATAACTGTTACAGAAACCGGCCCGCCTCCTCCAACTTGAACGATGCCGCCAGGCTGAGCATTTTCGTCCACTTTGACATTGACAAGATCAAGATCGGGATTGCGCCTGGTAGAATTAGCGGCAACGCCCGCTTTTGTTAACAGCAGAGGTTTTATCTTAAATCCAGTGCTATCGTGATAGGATAACGCCGCAACGCCGTTCATTGATACCGGTAAAGTGTCTACTGACGGTTTATCAAGCATCTTAGCGAAACTGATCGCAGTTTTAGTTAAAGCAGGTAATACCAGCGTCGGGGCATGATCTTCGCTTAGCTGTTCAAGCATTCCATTCGTCATCTGTACACCCAGTTTTTTTAATAAAGGATTCAGTATGTGCTGCCTGCCCGGCTCTCCGGCAATTAGTAAATTGCCGCCTTTCGCAATAAAATCCTCCAGCTTTCCGATGGCAACGGCACTAAGTTCATGCTGCGGATCCGCTATCACTAAAGCAGCAATACCGCCCGGAATATCCTGAGTATTTAAGGATACTGTATCGATATCAAACCCCTGGTTAATCAGCGCATACCTGAATGTTTTATCGGTAGTGAGCGTTTTATACTCCCTGTCGCCCTTTTTGCCAATTTTGCGTTCTCCTTCACCTGTAACAAAAACGATCTTTGGAATTTTAGCCTGCAGGAGCCTTTTTATTGCGGCTGAGACTTCGGCTTCCATTGGCCAGACGATCTGATCATTAAAAACGCGCAAATAGGTTGATCTGCCTTTGTAAGCCAGTTTCATTACAAATCTGTTCAGTTCGGGTTTCAGATCAATTTCCTTTTGTATCTGCGCAGGAGTCTTTAACACCGACATCTTCAGGTCCGACGCTTTAGCCCTTTGCTCGGTTATCTCTTCAAGACTTTTGCCTTTATAAGAATCAAAAATGTTGTATCCCAAGCTCAAAGGGTTGTCATAATAAGTCACATAATGAAATTCAATATCGGGTTTAAAGCGTAAATAAGACTCCCAGCGGCCCAGGTAATCGTTACGCTGTTCAGGCATCCCGAACCAGTAGTAGTTATCCAGGAAATTGGTATATGATGTAATTTCAAGTTTATCACCGCCCAGTTCCCTGATTATTTTCTGAGTATTTGGGGTAAGCGTATTATCGTGGTTCGCTGTTGTATCCCAGTAACCGGTAAAGCCCGGACGGGAGCTTACATATCCGATAATCAGTGCAGAGACTATTATGAAAACATATCTGCCGGAAGTGACATACCATGGCTTTGTTTCGCGGCCTGACTGCAATTTGTAAATGCTTAAGCCCAGGAATATATATACTATAACAACGAAGTAAAGCACATCCTTGGTGGTGATAAGTCCCTGCAGCATGTGCTGGGTTCGGCCTGAAAGTGACAGGAAGTAAGTGAGGTCCCTGACGAAATCTATGCCCTGCCATAATTTGCCGATATAACTGAGGGCTCCTATAGTCACAAAGGTGCTTACTGCTGCAACTATCTGGTAGCTTGTCAAACTAGACATGAAAAGACCGATAGCTGAATACGCACATAACAGTAAATAAAATCCCAGCGCCGCCGATAAAAGCATGCCGTAATCCGCAGACTTGACATGGAGGACGCCAGCCACCAGGAATATGCCGATAACCACCATTAACACAAGGCTATATCCCATCATAGCCAGGTATTTACCAAAGACAATTTCCCTGATCCTCACCGGTGAAGAATAAAGAAGGCTGATGGTGCCGCCGTTGATTTCCCGGCTGATGAGGCCCATCGTTAACAGCGGAATATACAAATACAGGTTTTGCATAATACTGCTGAATAATCCCTCATAGGGGTTTGTAAAAACGCGGGCTGTCAATTGCGTCAGATATTCTAAGTCCATTCCGCCCATCTCCTGCGTCATGGCGATCTGATTTAAAACGCTGGTATAGGTAATTGCGCACTGTACCATAAAGGCGATGGTTAAAAACCACGCTATGGGCGAATAAAACAAGTTGCGCAGCTCTGCTTTTGCTATTTTAAAAATTAGTTTCATTATAGGGGATTAATTAAGAATGGGTTGATTTTGCGGATAATTGTTTGAAGATCTCATCAAGGGCAGTTTTATCAAGACTAATCTCCCTTAAACGCCATCCGTTGTGTACGGCCGCTGCAATAAGGTGTTCGGTGATCTCCTGGTCGCCCGTAAAATAAACCCTTGCCTGCCGTTCTGTAATAAAATCCACTTTATCGACTCCGTTTATGCTTAGCAGTTCGGCTGCCGGCGGCGGATTTTCCATTTGCATCAACACACTGTGCGGCTCTACGTAATTGTTAAAAGCATCCATCGTATCGGAAAAAACGATCCGCCCGTCTGCGATCATTTTGATATCCTTACATAGCATTTGCACCTCAGACAAAACATGAGAAGAGAAGATGACTGCATGTTCTACAGCAATTTCCTTGATCAATGTCCGGACTTCCGTAATCTGATTGGGATCTAGGCCGTTGGTCGGCTCGTCCATCACGACCAGTTTAGGCTTATGAATGATCGATTGCGCTATCCCTACGCGCTGACGATAACCACCCGACAGATTTTTAATCAGGCGGTGACTGAAATGGGAAATCCCGCATCGTTCTTTCGCCTCTTCCAGGGCGGGCTTTATGTCCTTGTGCTCCATTTTGCGGAGCTCGGCAGTATAAACGAGGTATTCATCTACGGTCAGATCCAGGTATAGCGGCGGATTCTGAGGGAGGAACCCGATCTGCTTTTTTGCCAGTTCCGGGTTTTCACGGATGTCTATGCCGTCTATCAGTACAGTACCCTCTGTTTGGTTGAGAACACCGCACATGATATTCATGGTAGTGGATTTACCTGCTCCGTTGGAACCCAGCAAGCCCAGGATTCCTGTCCGGTTTATTTCCAGGTTAATGTCGCGGATGGCCCAGGAGGTGCTGTAGCGGTGCGACAAATTCTTAATGCTTAAAATTGAATTTTCCATTTTTTCGTTTTTCTCAAACAGGAACTGCCTGCCCCGGGAGGTTGAATGACTGCCCGGGAAGCAATTGCAATTGGTTTGTTATAGCTTATTACATTGTTAATTATAGCCCGGATTTTGCGTAAGACGACTGTTTAAAGTTCGCTGCGTTTGGGGCACCGGAAAGATGGCGAAATCTGGCTTCCATCCGGGCAATACGGCGGGCGCCTGCCCGGAGGAAGGGTATTTGTTATCGGTACTGGTTCTGTTCAGGTCAAAAAACCTGTTCCCAAATTCGAAACACATCTCCAGCCTTCGCTCCTGTCGTATGGCATCCAGCACAGCGGTTTGGGTTGCCGGGTAAACAGGTGTTAAACCTGCCCTGCGACGGATAATATTTATATCATCCACTGCTTCAGCCAGTCCTCCCAGTTGCGCAGCAGCTTCAGCCCTGATCAGATACATTTCGGCGTACCTGAGCAGCATAAAGTTTGTGGCAGGAGTTGTTGGCACAACATCTTTATACTTAAAAGGGTAATACAGCGTATCGTTGTCTACCACGTTAAAACCGAGCCAGGCTGCCTTGCGCAAGTCTTTATCATCAAACTTATTCAGCAGAGAATCTGTTACCAAATAATTGGGTATCCCACCCTGGGATACAAAAATCATGGCATCTCCCGATCCCTGGTAGGCGTCCAGAACAGGCACCTGCCAGATTGCCTCTGCGCTTTCTTCTAAAAATACGCTGTTAAGATCAGTTAAAAGACTGAAACCACCTCGCGTAATAACCGAATCAGCCTCGTTATAAGCAGCTTGCCAATTGCCCCGGTAAAGGTTAACTTTCGCCCGTAATGCTATGACGGTGTAGAGGTTAGGCCGCACATGCCCGGCTGAGGGGTAAGTCGCCGGTAGTTTCTTAGCTGCGCCGTCGAGATCCTTAAAGATCTGGTCATAGATTTCTGTTGCCGTAGCCCGGGGAAGCCGGGTATTGGTGGTGTAATCAGTGGAAGTAACCAACGGCACTCCGCCGAACAAATTTACCTGGTAAAAATAAATAAAAGCCCTTACGAACTCCATTTCTCCTGTAATTTGCTTTACAAATGAAGCAGATAACTTATTGTTGCCGGTGATGTTGGCCAGGATATCATTTACCTGATAAATCCCGGCGTAAGGTACCGACCATAACTCGTTTAGTCTGTCATTTTGCGGTGTAAGAGTGTGACTGTAATATTGAGCATCGTCCCCGTAAGTGCCCATATAAGCTACTTCGTTACCTGCGAGTGCCGTAGTTACATCAAACAGGCCATTATGGTAAGGAATGCCATTGCCGTTTGTGCTCGGCGTAAAAGAATATACGCCAGCAACAGCAGACATGGCCGTGGCGCTGTCTGCAAATGCCGCCTGCCGGGTAATACTTGTTGGCGGGTTGGGCGGGATCTCTATTAGTTTTTTACACGAAAGAGTAGTACTCAGGATAATAAACGTCCCCGCTGCCAGGATTCTATTTTTATAAGAAAATATCTTTGTCATGGGAATAATTTTTTACAGTTTGAGATTTAAGCCAAATGCGAGGATACGTTGTAAGGGGAAGGCCGCAAAATTGCCGGGTTGTTCCGGATCGCCGAACTTGTAGTCGCTGAAGGTGAACAGGTTTTGAGCATTGGCGAAAACACTGCCATTCTTAATATGAGCCTTTGCGAGCCAGGCGGCAGGCAGGTCATAAGATAACGACGCCGTTTTAACCCTCAGGTAAGTAACGTTTGAGTAGGCTCCGGTTGACTGAACAAAGCTATATACAGGGTCAACATACGGTGAATTGTAACTACTTGCTAAACGTTGAATTTCGGCATTCTGACCGGGAGCAGTCCAATATTTACCCAGTATGTAAGCGGGTACATTGGCCTGATAACCAGGAACACTGTTATTATAAAGGGCCGAAAGGGCATTGGGCTGCATACTGCTGTTAAACTGGCAGAAAACGTACAGGCTCAGCTTTTTGTAAGTAAAGGTATTGCCAAAACCACCCATATATTTAGTCTCCCGGTTTCCGATGATCACCTGGTCGCCGCCAGTCGCCGCCGTGCCATATTGGGGACGGGATGTAAGCGTTCCGTCGGCTGCGTAAAACTCAAATAATCCCGTTGCCGGATTTACCCCTTTATATTTATAGCCAAACATAACAGACGTAGGCTGGCCTACAACATACTGCTGAGCATAGGATGATGATTCCAGATTGGGAAATGAGAGGAGTTTATTTCTATTGAAGGTTAAATTGAAGTTGCTTGTCCATGTGAAATTACGGGTTTTTATATTGGATGATGACAAGGTGAACTCCCATCCTTTGTTCTGAACAGTGGCGTCCTGGTTTTCAAATACTGTTGAAAAACCGGCTTGTCCGGCCAATGGGTAGGCAACAAGCTGATCGTCCTGACGCTGCCTGTAATAAGTCGCATTTAACAACAAACGATCGGCAAAAAAACCAAGAGCCAGAGACAGGTCGATCGATCTTTTTGTTGCCCAATGAAAATCGGGGTTGTAAAGGTTGACAGGAATAATTTGTTTAATATCCTGGAAAGGGGTGGTATTACCGTATGGATAGGGGCTGTATAATGGCTGATACTGATAGCTCTGAGACGCATTCTGCCCCGTAGTTCCGTAACTTCCGGAAAGCTTGCCGAAGCTGATAAAAGGCAGAGTGTTTTCGAAGCCTTTCTCCTCAGAGAAGATCCAGCCGGCACCGGCAGAACCAAAAGTGCCGAATTGTCTGCCCGGACCAAAATTACTTGAACCGTCTCTCCGGCCGCTAAATTCTAAAATATACTTCTGATTGTAAATATATTTTAACCGTCCAAACAAGGCGACGTATTTATACAGCCCTTGCCCGTCCCAGGAAGTTAGTGAGGTTGCTCCGTTTATTGAATTGAGAAAATTATCGTTTGAATAGTTATACGCTTGTACCTGATAGGTATTGGTGGTGTTCTTTTCATAAGTACCTCCTAACAATACAGTCAACATGCTTTTACGCATATTCTTTTCATAATTTATTTGAGGTTCAATGTTAATGTCCTGTGCGGCGCCATTTGCAAAGGCTGCATTGCTTTGGGCGTATGATGAAGGATATTGCGCAATCTTTGGCGCAATAGAATGTTCGGCATTGGTATTACGGCTAAAGCCTACATTAGCGCCAATAGTTAACCCTTTTATCAGTTCATAATTTATGTTGAAAGAGCTATTGAAATTGTAGGTTTCCAGGTTGGTAGGACATAATAATGAGGCATAAAAATTATTCTCAAATGGTACGCCTTTGTAGTTCCACACTAAATTACCGTCCGCATCCCTCAGATCGGGGGTATTAGGCGCCATAATCACTTGCGCAGAGCCTCCCATACCTGCAGAATTATTTTGATCATAGGAATAATCTGCTATCAGCGAGAGGGTGAGCTTTTTATTTGCTGAAGCAGCGGTCAGAGCGCTATGCAGGCTATATCGCTGGTCAGCGAAATTACCGGGATAATTATAATCTGAGCGTGTATAGCCGCCTGACACCATAAAGGTACTATTTTCAGTTCCGCCAGACACGCTAAGATGAATATCTGAATTGTGAGTGGAGTTTCCCTGAATGACCTTTTGCCAGTTGGTATATTTACCCTGGTCGAAAAGAAAGAGGTCGGGCGCAAAACCGGAATAGTTATTGGGATCGCCGCTGGGTTCAATCTCGTCCAGCTCATACGCCTGCTTTCTTAATTGAATATATTGGCCGGTACTCAACAGTTTCACCGGCCTGGCAACCTGGTTTACCTGTGAGTTTACATTGATATCGACAGTGGTTTTACCTGCTTTCCCTTTTTTTGTGGTTATCAAAACAACGCCGTTAGATCCCTTGGTGCCGTAAATAGCTGTTGCATTGGCACCAGTAAGTATGGTAATGCTTTCAATATCGTTGGGGTTAATACCGTTAAAAGCACCGAGGCCGGTTGCCTGGTTTATTCCGCCGCTAAAACTCTGCGAAGTGGCAAGATTTGACAACTGATTTATATTAACATTCTGCGGTGCAAAAGGTACCCCGTCTACTAAGAAGAGAGGCTGGTCATACGGTTTAAAGTTCTGGGAAGTTGCCAGTCCGTTTTGACCGCGTACCTGTAACAAGGTTGTTGAACCGGGTACACCATTCATGGCAATAACGGATAAACCGGGCACCTGTCCCTGCAGCGTCAGTAAAGGATTAGTCACAGGTTGTTTTTCTATTGCTTCGGCACTAACAGTATGTACCGTTCCAACACTAAAGCGTTTAGATTCTTTACCGTAAGCAACAATCTGTACCTTGTCAAGCGAGGAAGCAGTTAAACGCGTAATTATAAAGAAATTCAGTTCCTGGCCATCTACCGTTATGTTCATTTCTACTTTCGCATACCCGACATAGCTTATTGCCAGTGTATAGCGGCCGTGCGGAACGGAGGGAAAAACAAAGTTTCCGTCATTATCTGTAAAAGCACGGTAGTTTGTGCCCTTTAAAATGACAGTAGCGCCAATCAGGGGCATTCCCAGAGTGTCAACTACCCTGCCTTTTACAGGTGCAGGCAAGTGAAAAAGCCGGGCAGCTTTACTTTTAACATTTTCAACGATTGACGGGACTTTCCTGGATACAATTACGGATTTGTTTTCAATTGAGTAATCTAAAGGCTGCTTATCAAATATCTTTTCTAAAACGTCATGCAGTTCGGCATTTTTCACCTCGATCGTCACCGGCCTGGCATCCATAAGAGTTGCAGAGGTGACGGCAAAATCGTATCCTGTTTGTGCCCTGATCTGATTAAAAATCTCGACAAGAGGGGCATTTTTTGCCAGTAATGTAACTTTTTGGGCCGAAGTTTTGGCGCTGACATGCAATATGACTGTGATCAGCAGAAGAGAGCTTAACTTCATAATCAACAGGATTTTTTTTACTGTACGGCCAGGCGGCTGCACAAGGAACTTTAAGTAAAAAGTGTACATTTGTTGCAGTAGGGTTTAATGCGGATTGCCTTTTCATTTGTCAGGATGCACCAGGCTCTTCGCGATGATTTAATAAGTTGATTATAATTATTAAAGTAATCCTACTTCAGCCATCCCGACGCCAATCAGGATGGCTTTCTCGTTGATTACCGTTTGAGTTAATGTTTATTGCATAACAGTAACCCTCCTTCCTTCAATTTTAAAACGAACCCCTTTGGTTTTTTGCAGCATAGTCAGCACTTCGCTGATATTCTTTTCCCGCGAGCTTGTGGCATAAAATTTCTCGTCTGGTACAGGACCTAGATATTGGACCTCAATATCATACCAGCGGGAAAGTTGCAGCATGACGCTCCGGATATTTTCGTTGTTAAAGCGGAAATACCCGTTTTTCCAGGCAATGGCTTCCTGCGGATCAACATCAACCGCAGAGAGAGAGTTCCCTTTCAAAACAGACTGCTGACCTGGTTTTAAAAGCAGCTCTTGCCGACTACCATGCGGAACGGTACCACTGAGGGAAACTTTAACAGCCCCCTCCAGCAGAGTAGTGGTGGTTTCACTCCCGTCATCATAGGCGCTGATATTAAAATGCGTACCGATATCCTCCACAATTTGATTTTTAAGGATCACTTTAAAGGGTTGGGCATCGTTGTGAACTACCTCAAAATAAGCTTCACCCGAAACCTTCACCGTCCGGTCCTTGCCCTTAAACGATACGGGAAATGTAATAGAAGACATAGCATCAAGCCAAACCCTGGTGCCGTCGGGTAAAACCAAAGGATATGGCGATTGCTCTCCGACTGCGGTGGATAAGGTATTATAGGTTACGGCTGAATGGGTGTCTGCGCCCGAGGTAGTGTAAGTTATGGCATTTTGACTGCTTACGCCAATGGTGGTATTTCCCTGTTGCGCCAGTTGCCCGGATAAACCCATGGTGAGAATAATCTTTTGCCCGTTAGCCAGTGTGAGCGTTGCCTGGTTACGGCCGGGTAAGATGTCGTTTGCAAAATAGGGTACCTCTTCATTATTCTTGTAAATCATAAAATAGCTACCAACTGATATTGCTAAAACAATTGAAGCAGCTACTGCTATCCTGGGCCATATAGTGCGTATTTTAGCAGGACTGCGGGCGGTTTGTATGCGTCGCCAGAGTTCGGCCTTTATAATTTCCGGACTTTCGGCGCTAAGTTGCGTCCAATCTGTTGTTCCCGGCATTAAGCGGTTCAAACAGGCGTTGTATTGCGCCAGTTCTTCATCTGTAGCCGTATTATTATTAACCTTATCAACCAGGTTGTTGAATGATTTGATGTCCATATCGCCTGCGCTATAATATGTAAGGCACATAAAAGCGTGCGAACACCGGTTCGAAAATTGAGAAAAGTTTAATAAATTATTAAATAACTGTAAATCAGAAAGAAAATTTCGGTCGATTTAGAAAGAAATAAAAATAGTTGCCATCTTGCCCAAAGATGCCCGCAACTTCTTCAACGCGCGCGTAATGTGATCATCGACAGTTTTTTCAGAAATACCTAACCGTTCGGCAATCTGCTTATGGCTTAAATGCTCATCCCGGCTCAATAAGAAAACATCCCTGCATTTATCGGGTAATTCATTTATCAATTGACTTATAAAGTGTCTGAGTTCCTTAATTTCCAGCTCGAGCTTCTCATCTGCCCGGATTTCACTGCCCAGGACATCCTCCAGGAACGATTCTCTTACCTTACCCTGGCGGATTAAATTAGCTACCTTATACTTAACAGCTGTATAGAGATAAGCTCGTAAACTGGTTTTGATGGTAATATCCTGGTGATTTTCCCACATCCACATAAAAACAGACTGACAAATATCAAGAGTATCTTCTTTATGTCTTAAAACGTTGTATGCAGCTGTGTATAAAAACTTCCAATGACGGTTATAGATTTCAGTAAATGCAAGTTCATCACCTTCATTTAATAAAGATTGAAGCTGCTGATCGGAAAATACGTTGTAATTTGCCACTTACACTACCTTGCATACCAAATTTAGCAAAATACCAGCAATAATTTCCTACAATTATTAAAACATCTGCTCAAATACCGACAATATGATAAAAAAAAACACTTGTCATCTCATCTTTCCCTGCATATAGTTTTGTATATTCAACTTTCAGCTTATACTGAATTACAAACCGTCCATATCTTTCATTTAGATGAGATTGAATTAGATCCTTCGGGAAATTTGATTTAAGCTTATATTAGCGCCTCCGAATTAAAAAATATGGCATCTGGTTTTTTTGCAATTTTGGATGATATAACTGCTCTGATGGACGATGTGGCTGTGACAACAAAAGTCGCTGCCCGTAAAACGGCCGGTATACTGGGCGATGACCTGGCTGTGAATGCCGAAAAAGCTACAGGCTTTCTGTCTTCCAGGGAATTACCAGTGCTCTGGGCTATCACAAAGGGCTCACTTATTAACAAAGTCATTATTGTTCCGATAGCCCTGATATTAAACGCCCTTTTCCCGCTGGCAATTAAAGTGATCCTGATACTAGGAGGAGTATACCTGGCTTACGAAGGAGTAGAAAAAATTATCGAATACCTCTTTCACCGTCCGAAAGCGGGGCATGAGGTGATTGAAGAGGTCAGGCAGGACAGTACTGCCGCTGAGGCCGCCAGGGTTAAATCGGCAATTACCACAGACTTCATTCTTTCGATAGAGATTGTGATCATTGCTCTTGGGAGTGTGGCACAGGAAAGTTTAATTACGCAGATATTAACCGTATCAGCTGTAGCATTGCTGGCAACAATAGGTGTTTACGGAATTGTCGCGCTCATCGTCAGGATGGACGATACCGGCTATAAACTTATCCGGTATTCGGGCAATAAGGGCTTTTTAGCAACTATCGGCTCATTACTGGTAAAATCTCTTCCTGTTATTATCAGGGTTTTAGCTGTAGTCGGTACAATCGCTTTGATACTGGTATCAGGCGGTATATTTGCCCATAATATTGAATACCTCCACCATTTCCTCCCCACGATACCGTCTATGCTTAAGGAAATAGCGTTTGGATTAACGGCGGGCATACTCGCGGTATTGCTTTTGGAAGGCGTCAGAAAAATCCGCACTATCTTCCGGTAATACAGGTAAGCATCGCCCTAAGTTATTCAGACTATTAGATATTAATATTATAGGTATTCTTATTCTCGCACATAACAAATGTGCTATGAGTACTTCCTATACTTGTTACCGATCCGAGCTTGTTAAATACAAAATCCTGGTAGTGTTTCATGTCTCTGGCTAATACCTTAAGAAGAAAATCGTAATCTCCGGAGATATTATAACACTCGACCACCTCGGTCAGAAGCATGATATCTTTTACAAACTGGCTTCCAATACTTTTGTCGTGCTGTTTAAGTTTTATATTACAGAATACCATCAATCCGTAATTTAACTTTTCGGCGTCTATTAAGGCGATATACTTCTTTATATATCCTTTTGTTTCCAGCCTTTTTACTCTTTCAAAAACGGGTGAGGGAGATAAATTGACCCTGGCTGCTAATTCCTTAACAGTCATTTTTGAATTCTCACCCAATAGCCTGAGTAGTTGCAGATCCGCGGCGTCCAGTTCTTCCATGGAATAATTTTCTTTTACGTCGCCGGCAAAGTTAGAACATTGGAATAATATTCTCAAAAATACCAATTATTTAGTTTAATAAACCGATTAATCGGGATTCATTCAGAAATATAATCTTTATTCCTAGATTTGTCCCGAACGTTAATCCTTAAAAGGGCTAACAAAACAAGTTCTTTCTTTACTGAATCAGCCGGAACAGGTTTCTGATGAAGATCAGAATTAAAAGGGAACCGTGTGCAAATCACGGGCTGTCGCGCAACTGTAAGTAACATCAGAAAATCCGGGCCAACATTGTCCACTGCCAGTAAGGATACCGGCGGGAAGGACGGCCGGATTGTTACAAGCCAGGAGACCTGCCTGCAACGGATGGATGATGCTTTCGCGGAATAAGGCAATGCCAGAGATGATACATAACGACTGAATAAAAATTCAGCCACGTAAGCTCCTTCCTTCCTCTTCCGTTCAAAGTGTTGCAATGTTTAGCAGAATACATTTTAACTTTTTATTAAATTTTTAGAAAATGCTAACGCAAAACCTGGGCTATCCGCGTATTGGTAGCCAAAGACAACTTAAGAAGGCCTGTGAACAATATTGGGCAGGCAGGATCAGCCTGAGTGATCTGAACCAGGCGGCCCGTCTGATCAAAGACGAAAACTGGCAAGCTCAGCTGGAAGCTGGTATTGATCTGATCCCCTGTAATGATTTCAGCTTCTATGACCAGGTACTCGACATGAGCCTTTTGCTCGGAGTGATCCCGCAGCGCTATGCGCCGGTATTATCTGAAGTAAAAACCAACAAAGAAATTGACCTTTATTTCGCTATGGCACGTGGCTATCAGAAGGACGGGCTCGACATCATTGCGATGGAAATGACCAAATGGCTGGATACCAACTATCATTATATCGTACCGGAATTCACCGCACGGCAGGAATTCCATATTTTCTATGAGAATATATTTGCAGAGCACCATAGCGCCAAAAGACTGCTCGGGAATAAAGCGAAACCCGTACTGCTTGGGCCGGTAAGTTATCTTCTCCTCGGCAAGGAAAAAGAAGCGGGCTTTGAACGCGTAGACCTCATCAGGAAGCTGGTGCCGGTATATGTTGAAGTCATCAACCGGCTGAGGCAGCAGGGAGCTGAATGGATTCAGCTGGATGAACCCTGCCTGGCGCTTGATCTTTCAAAAAAGGAGAAAGAAGCATTTGAGTTTGCATATCGAAGTATAGCCAACAGGGTGAGCGGAATTAATATAATACTCGCAACCTATTTCGATGCACTGCTTGATAATACAAGCCTGGCCGTTAATCTTCCCGTCAGGGCGCTGCATATTGACCTGGTGCGGGCTCCCGCCCAACTGGATGAAGTACTTGCAGAAATTCCGGATCATCTCCAGCTTTCGCTGGGTGTAGTTGACGGAAGAAATGTATGGAAGAATGATTATGAAAAATCCCTGGCTCTTATTAATAAAGCCGTTGGAAAGCTTGGTACGGGCAGAATCATTATCGCTCCGTCCTGCTCTCTTCTGCACTCTCCTATCGATCTGGATCTTGAAAACAACCTTGACCCGGAAATCAAAAGCTGGATGGCATTTGCCAAACAGAAATTAAATGAAGTAAATGAACTGAGGCAAATAGCAGAAGGAAACACATCCCTCCTTTCTGCTAACAAGGAAGCTATTAAAAGCAGACGATCCTCCGCGCAGGTGCACCAGCAGGCAGTAAAAGACAGGATAGCTGCCATCACAGAAACTGATGCAACCCGCAGGAGTGCATTTCCAGTACGCCAGCAGTTGCAGCATGAGCGTTTCAATTTTCCTTTATTCCCGACTACCACTATCGGCTCTTTTCCTCAAACAGACGATATCCGCCAGTTGCGCTCAAAACTAAAAAAGGGCGAATTAACAGCAGCAGAATATGACAGGAAGATAGAAGAGGCTATTACCGATGCGATCCGCTGGCAGGAAGAGACCGGGCTCGATGTATTGGTACATGGCGAATTTGAGCGTAACGATATGGTTGAATATTTCGGAGAGCAGCTCCAGGGCTTTTTGTTTACTAAAAACGGCTGGGTACAAAGTTATGGAAGCCGGTGTGTAAAGCCACCCGTCATTTACGGTGATGTGAGCCGCCCGGAAAATATGACGGTACGCTGGAGCCAATTTGCTGCATCAAAAACACAAAAGCCGATGAAGGGGATGTTAACAGGCCCGGTTACCATCCTTCAATGGTCATTTGTACGTGACGATCAACCGCGGGAAGTGACCACGAATCAGATTGCACTTGCAATCCGTGATGAAGTGACCGCTTTGGAACAGGCAGGGATAGGAATTATACAGATCGATGAACCGGCTATCCGGGAAGGCCTGCCCTTACGTAAAGCGAAGCATGCTTACTATCTTGACTGGGCGGTGCGGGCATTCCGGATCTCGGCCAGCAGCGTTCAGGACAGCACACAGATCCATACCCACATGTGTTACAGCGAATTCAACGACATCATCGGGAGCATAGCTGCGATGGACGCCGATGTGATCACCATTGAGACCTCAAGGTCGCAAATGGAATTGCTGCACGCTTTTTCGAATTTCGAATACCCGAATGAAATCGGCCCGGGCGTGTATGATATTCATTCGCCCCGGGTACCTGGTACTGGTGAAATGGTGTCTCTGCTAATCAAAGCTGCAGAACTGTTGCCGGTGAGGAACTTATGGGTGAACCCCGACTGCGGTCTGAAGACACGTAAATGGCCGGAAACGAAGGCTGCACTTGAAAATATGGTAGCTGCCGCTAAACTGGCCCGTCAACAGATCCAGACGGAAGCATAAAGAAAATGCGGGCAGTCCTGTCCGCATCCTTTACTTTCTGCATACTGAAGGAACAAAGCACGTTACCAGGAGATTTGGATGTTTGGTATTAACACCCGGAGCATTTGTTATTTTTGCTGAACATTTCAAGTTCAGTAAAAATGAAAATTCATATAATGGGTGCTTCCTGTGCCGGCTCCACAACTTTAGGAAAAGCATTATCCGACCTCTTAAGTTATCCTTATTTTGACACTGACCACTTTTTCTGGCTGCCTTCTGAAACACCTTTCACCATCAAACGTGACGCCCGGGAACGGAATGAAATGCTCAAACAGGAACTGAGCAGAAATCCGAATGCGATAACAGGAGGCTCTCTTCTCAAGTGGGGCGACGAGTGGCTGAGTATGTTCGATCTGGTGGTGTTTCTGTATGTTCCGGGGGAAATCAGGATGGAGCGACTTAAAAACCGTGAAATAGAACGCTATGGAGAAAAAATCTTTAGAGATCCCGTCCGGGCACACCTATACAACTCGTTTGTAGCCTGGGCGCGCGGATATGATGACAATACCACCCAGGGACGTAACCTGCAGACACATACCGACTGGCTGGCCCAATTATCATGCCCTGTGGTAAGAATAGACGGAGATACAACAGTCAGTGAAAGAACAGAAATCGTCTTAAATGCATTACAGGATGTTGAACGGCAGATCAAACTTCATCCCTCCATTAGAAAGTAAAAGTCAAAGCCCGGTGCAACAGGCTTGGGCTGTAATTATAGTTATGGGTTTGTAGACCAAAGTCCGGTCTCTTATACAAAAGCTCTCTGAGGAAGTTTAAGATGAGGGACAACGACGCTTATTCCACGAGCCCGAAGGCAACTGCGAACCTGATTAACTGGGCAAGCGAAGAAATCTCCAGCTTAGTCAGTATATTTTTACGGTGGTTATTGACAGTATGGATGGAGATAAACAGGCGGTCGCTGATCTCTAAACTACTAAACCCCTGGCATATAGAAATTATAATTTCCTTTTCCCTCTTACTCAGTAAATTAAATTTATGGTAATATTTAATCTGGTAGCTGTTATCATGGCCAAGGTTTCGGATATGCTTTCCGGCCACAGGCAAGCTCTGAACATCTACAGAGATATGCATAACATCTGGTATATCGGTTTCTGACAGGACCGGGATAAGTCGGGATGTGGTTAAATACCATTTATATTCTTCACTTTCATCCGGCCTCACCCTTTGAAAGAAACTGAATACTTTATTGTAATCTCTCTCGCTGATGAACTGATGAAATTTTCCTGTAAGGAATCTGACTTCATCTTCGGGAAAAAACTTCCTGAAGTACCCAGATCCCATCGTGAATAGTTCTTCCTTACTATGCCTCAGAATTTCACACCCTTGCTTATTCATATAATTGTTAGTCATACCCACCAGGTCCTGTACCATCACACTTCCCGGAATATAATCACCAATCTCCTCAATAAGCAGAGACTGACCAGAAACGCGTTTTCCAATATCCAGGACCGATGCAGAAATAAGTGTTGCATCTTCGAATGGTATGGAAGTTTGGTTCCTCATAGATGTATGCATATAGAATTAAATATATACATATTGAACAGGAGGTTAAGTCATAGAAAATGAACAGTTTTCTTCTCAGATCTGCACACCCAAACCGCGCTTCAGCAGCTCGCCGGGCGGCACATTCCAGGGCTTCTTCCGGCAATTTTACGGAGAACCAGCTCTGCGTTTCTTATTCTTTTAGTACATTTATAGCTTTCAACATCACTATTGGGCTATTTTCGCAGAATACCTATGATAAATGTTGCCGGTAAATGCATCATATAAAAGATCCGTTATTTTATGCAGTTTTTAATCAACTGCCGGAGACCAGGTTAATTACGACAGCTGACGCTCCGCAATTTACAGTTATAGCCTGCAACGAGGCCAACACTGCCCTGCTGGGTATAAAGGAAGAACTATCCGGCCGTAGCTTATGGTCACTCTCCTATCCTGATGCTTTTGGCGGGGACAGAAGAAGCCTGGAGCTGGCGGTCGAAGAAGTTCTGCAAACGAGACGGCGTGTTTCGGCAGCTCCTTTTTTGCAGAAAGATTCGGGTTCCGCTGAATCAGCCCGCTGGCTTCAGATAGAAGTTAGCCCGGTCACTCAACAGGACAAAGTAATATACCTGATATTTACTGTTTATGACCGGACGCAGGCCGTTGACAGTCAGGCTGAACTACAGGAACTAAGAACAAATGAGGTTCAGCTTCTGGAAGAGCAACAGGCTTTAAACGATGAGCTTACCGCAACAAATGAAGAGCTAACGGCAATTAATGAGGACCTGAATGAGTCCAGGGAAACACTGATCCTTTTAAACCAGCAGCTTGAAGACAGGGTAGTCGCCAGAACCCGCGAATTGTTTTTGAGTGAACAGAAGGCAAATTTGCTGATTAAGGATGCGCCCGTGGGAATTTGCCTGCTTACAGGTGAAGACCTGGTCATTGAATCGGCCAACAAAATGATCCTGGATTTCTGGGGAAAGACCAGATCTGTTATAGGTCTGCCACTTCTGACGGCACTCCCGGAACTGGAAGGACAGCCATTTCCCCAGCTTATGAGAGATGTGCTTGTAAGCGGAAAGCCGTATATCGCCTATGAAGCGAAAGCCGTACTGCCTTCCGGCAGAGGCTCTAATCCCCGGTATTATAATTTTGTATATCATCCCCTGCAGGATGAAACAGGTGCAACGGTTGGCATTATGGTGGTGGCCTCGGACGTCTCGCCCCAGGTAGCTGCCAAAAAGAACCTTGAAGCGAGTGAGTTCAGGCTGAAAAGAATGGTGATGACCACTCCGTTCGCTCTTGCAATACTTAAAACGCGCGATCTTTTCATAGAGGTGGCAAACCAGAGAATGCTTGAGATATGGATGCGAAAGGAAGAAGATGTGCTGGGCAAACCCCTTATGGCTGTTTTTCCCGAGCTTGAAGACCAGCCTTTCCCGCTTTTACTGGCAGAAGTATTTGATACAGGAAAAAGAGTTTCCATGCCGGAGGTATCTGCCCTGATCGTCTCCCCGGAAGGAGAAATTAATGAACACTATGTAGATTTCAGTTATGACCCCTTATTTGACCTGGAGGGAAATGTTGAAGCCATCCTGGTCAGCGTGAGTGATATCACAGAGATCATCCGTGCCAGACAACAACTACAGGAACGGCAGGAAGAGCTGGAGGCTCTCAACGAAGAAGTTACAACGGGTAATGACGAACTGATCGCTATCAACGAAGAGCTGACCGCATCGAATGAAGAGCTTCTGCAGGCGGAACAACAATTGCAGGTACTTTATAACAAACTGGCGGAGAGAGAAGATCTGTTCCGGGGAATTTTTGAACAGGCTCCCCTCGGGATGTGTGTGCTGAGAGGCCCTGAGCACATCACGGAACAGGCAAATGATAATATATTGAAAATATGGGGACGTACTTCGTCCGAGATACTGAATATTCCGCATAGGATTGCCAGACCTGAGCTTGCAGGACAGCCTTTCAATGATTGGCTGGATGAAGTGTATTCAACGGGGATAGCACGTGTCAACAGCGAGTTACACGTCCGTCTTTATGCAGGACCGGGCCGAACCCGCGAAGCGTATGTTAACTCTTTATATCAGCCGCTGAGAGACGCCAAAGGATCTGTATACGGAATCCTTGTTATCCTGGAAGAGGTAACGGAACGGGTGTATGAACGAAAGAAAACTGAGCACGCCCAGGAGCAGTTCCGGCTGGCAGTGGAGTCGGCAGCACTTGGCACCTGGTCACTTACGGCTGATTCACGCGAATTTACATTGTCTCCCCGGCTGAAAGAATTATATGGTTTCTCCCCCGATGAACACGTATCTGTTGATTCGGCTATGGCTATAGTAAGTGATGAATACCGTCAGAAATTGATTGACGCGACGAACGATGCCATCGCTTCGGGAGGGGGCATCGACCTTGAATATACCATTAACAGGTTCAATGATGGAAAGCTGCGGTGGGTGAAGACGACCGGAAAAATGTATCCTGCTGACGGCGGCAGAAGATCTCACTTTTCAGGTACCGTACAGGATATTACCGAGCGGAAACTGGAAGAAACGAGAAAAAATGACTTCATTGCAATGGCAAGCCATGAGCTGAAAACGCCTTTAACGTCTATTAAAGCCTATGTACAAATGCTCGTGTCTAAAGCGAAAAATTCGGACGATGATTTTTCCGGGCTGGCTTTGGCAAAAGTAGAATTACAGATAAAGAAAATGCAGTCGCTGATCAGTGGTTTCCTCGATGTGGCAAGAATGGAATCAGGACGCCTGACACTAAACCAGGAGACTTTTCTTCTTGACCACCTGGTAAAAGAAATAGTAGCGGAGATCCTGCCGGTTTCGCCCAACCACCAACTGATCATTGAGCAGATTGATGATACCGAGATCAATGCCGACCGGTACAAAATTGGACAGGTCATTGATAATCTGCTGAGAAATGCCATTAAGTACTCCCCCAACGGCGGCAATATATATATCAGATGCAGCTGCAATAATGAGTCGGCCCTGGTGAGTGTGCGTGATGAGGGAATGGGTATTACGGAACAGGACATGCAGGGTTTGTTCAGCAGGTTCTACCGTATAGAAAATCCCCATACCGCTCATATTTCCGGGTTTGGCGTAGGACTTTATATCTGTGCGGAAATCATCAGGAGACACAATGGCAACATCTGGGTAGAAAGCAGTCCGGGAAAAGGCTCGACATTTTTTTTCAATCTGCCGTTTAATCCCTGATGGGCAGGAAATATCCCCGGGGAGTATAAAAAAGCGGATAGGATGACAAAAAAAGGACTGGAAGAGACCATTTCAGGCTAAAAACAGGAGATATAAAAACAGACCTGCACCCGCACAGATCCAACAGCCTATCAATCAATAAAATAATAATAAAAATTTATCCTGAATAAAAATTTTATTTTCTACCTTTGCAGTCCTGATTCAAAATCAGGAAAAAGGAGAAAAATGAATTAATGGCCAAAAAACAAGAAGCAGAAAAGGAGCTACAGGCTAAAACAGCTGAACTCCATGGCGAAGAAACCAAGTCGGTTAAAGAAAAGGAAAACATTGAGTCAGAAGCTGATTCACTGTCAATTGAAGACATCAAGTCTAAAACTCTGTTAGCGCCTTCAGGCGATTTTGACTGGGATGCAGATGAAAAAGGATTTGGCAATTACAGTTCAGAAGAACGTGCCAAACTTGAGCAGATGTATGCCGGAACATTTAACTCGATCAGCAAAGGTGAGATCATCACCGGTACTGTTGTATCGATCAACAACAAGGACGTGGTACTAAACATCGGATTCAAATCAGATGGTATGGTATCTCTTTCCGAATTCCGTGATACGCCGGAATTGAAAGTAGGCGATCAGGTTGATGTTTTCGTTGAATCACAGGAAGACGTTAATGGTCAATTAGTCCTTTCACGTAAACGTGCTAAGACTCAGAAGTCATGGGAGCTTATCAATGAAGCTTTAGAAAACGACACCATTATCACCGGTTTTGTTAAGAGCCGCACCAAAGGTGGTCTTATCGTTGATATCATGGGTGTTGAAGCCTTCCTTCCCGGATCTCAGATTGACATTAAGCCAATCCGCGATTACGATGTGTACGTTGGCAAAACAATGGAGTTCAAGGTTGTTAAGATCAATCACGAGTTCAAAAATGTGGTTGTATCTCACAAAGTCCTTATTGAGGACGATCTTGAAAACCAGAAAACTGAGATTGTTGCTAAACTCGAAAAAGGTCAGGTTCTTGAAGGAACTGTTAAGAACATCACTGACTTTGGTGTGTTCATCGACCTTGGCGGTGTTGACGGCTTATTACATATCACCGATATTTCATGGGGCCGTATCGAGCATCCGAAAGAAGTATTGTCACTTGATCAGAAGATCAACGTGGTTGTTCTTGATTTCGATGATGAGAAAAAACGTATCGCCCTTGGCTTAAAACAACTTACTCCTCATCCTTGGGAATCTCTTGATACTACAATCGAAGTAGGTTCTAAGGTAAAAGGTAAGATTGTTACTGTAGCTGATTACGGTGCGTTCCTTGAAATCACTCCAGGTGTTGAAGGACTGATCCACGTATCAGAAATGTCATGGTCACAAAACCTGCGTAATCCTCAGGAATTCCTGAAGGTAGGTGATGAGATCGAAGCACAGGTGCTTACATTAGACCGCGATGAGCGTAAGATGAGCCTTGGTGTAAAACAACTTACCCCTGATCCTTGGCAGAACATTGCTCAGAGATACCCTGTTGGCAGCAAGCACAAAGCTGTTGTTAAAAACATGACCAACTTCGGCGTTTTCGTTGAAATCGAAGAAGGTATCGACGGATTGATCCACATCTCTGATCTTTCATGGTCTAAGAAGATCAACCATCCTAACGAGTTTACTAAGGTAGGCGAAGAACTGGATGTAGTTGTTCTGGAACTTGATGAAGAAAACCGCAAGCTGAGCCTCGGCCACAAGCAACTGGAAGAAAACCCTTGGGATACATTCGAAACGATCTTCACACTGGATTCTATCCACGAAGGTACAGTATTGAAGGTGAGCGATAAGGGTGCTATTGTTGCACTTCCTTATGGTGTTGAAGGATTCTCTCCTGCTAAACATTCTATCAAGGAAGATGGCAAGCCACTTAAAGTAGACGAAGTTGCTGACTTCAAGATCATCGAATTCAGCAAGGATGCTAAGCGTATTGTTGTTTCTCATTCACGTATCTGGGAAGATGCAAGAGCTGAAGCTCGTTCTGCTGAAGTAACACAGAAGAAGAATGACCAGAAGGCCACTTCCAGCGCTGTGAAGAAAGTAAAAGATTCAGTTGAAAGATCTACCCTGGGCGACCTTGGTGTTCTTGCTCAATTGAAGGAACAAATGGAAGGTGCTGAAAACAAGGCACGCAATGCAAAGAAATCCGATGAGGATGCTGAATAATTCTGTTATGTTCTTATAAATATAAGCCCTGTCGTTAAAAACGACGGGGC
>NZ_QEAS01000008.1:43915-45460 GCF_003130405.1 Pararcticibacter amylolyticus | reverse complement strand
GCCCAAATCAAAACTGATGCAAAACTTAACCCTGCTCGACGGACAAAAGTTTCAGATTACAATCAAAAGACTTTGTCATCAGTTAATTGAAAATCATAACGACTTTTCAGAATCTGTTATCCTTGGTATTCAGCCCAGAGGGATATGCCTGGCCGATAGAATTGCTGCTGAATTACAGAGCATTCTGCCGGACGCAAAAATATTAAACGGTAATCTTGACATTACCTTTTTCAGAGATGACTTCAGACGACGTGAGGGTCCCCTGGTACCCAACTCAACTAAAATCGATTTCATTATCGAAGGAAAGAAGGTGATCCTGGTGGACGATGTGTTGTGGACGGGACGCACGATCCGCTCTGCAATGGATGCGATGCTCGCCTTCGGACGCCCGGAAAAGGTGGAACTGCTTGTGCTGGTGGACCGCCGGTATTCCAGGCACCTTCCGATAGAGCCTGACTATATCGGGATACAGGTAGATTCTATCAATTCGCAGAAAGTAATCGTCAGCTGGAAGGAAACCGACCAGGAAGACAAGGTGATTTTATTATCAGAAAAATAAATATTCCGTGAAATATAACGGATACTATATAAACAAATAAGAAAATGGCAGAACCAGGTCATAACCTAAGTACGAAACACTTATTGGGGATTAAAGATCTAAACGAGAAAGATATTCAGCTGATCTTTGAAACGGCTGATACCTTTAAGGATGTACTTAACAGGCCTATTAAAAAGGTTCCTTCTTTACGGGACGTTACTATCGCAAATATATTTTTTGAGAACTCTACACGAACGAGATTATCATTCGAACTTGCAGAAAAAAGACTTTCTGCCGATGTGGTCAATTTTGCAGCATCGTCTTCGTCCGTGAGTAAAGGGGAAACACTGATCGACACGGTCAATAACATCCTGGCCATGAAGGTCGATATGGTGGTGATGCGGCACCCCTACCCCGGCGCGGGTGTTTTTCTAAGCAAAAAAGTAAATGCTCAAATCGTCAATGCCGGAGACGGGGCTCATGAACACCCGACCCAGGCTTTGCTCGACGCCTTTTCTATCAGAGAAAAATATGGAGATGTTGCCGGCAAAAAGGTAGCAATCATAGGCGATATCCTCCACTCGCGGGTTGCACTTTCAAACATTCTTTGTCTTCATAAGCTCGGGGCGGAGGTGATGGTATGCGGCCCCACTACCCTGATACCTAAATACATCCATACACTCGGAGTTAAAGTTGAATATGACCTCATCAAAGCGTTGCAATGGTGCGATGTGGCGAATATGCTTCGTATACAACTCGAGCGCCAGGATATCAAATACTTTCCTTCTCTCAGGGAATATTCTATGCTCTACGGGCTCAACAAACAAATATTAAACTCGCTCGATAAGGAAATCACGATTATGCATCCCGGCCCTATCAACAGGGGCGTGGAAATAACGAGTGATGTCGCTGACAGCAAACAATCTATCATTCTCGACCAGGTAGAAAACGGTGTTGCCATCAGAATGGCGGTACTTTATTTACTGGCGGGGCAGAAACCGTGATTT
>NZ_QEAS01000008.1:0-43809 GCF_003130405.1 Pararcticibacter amylolyticus | reverse complement strand
AAACCGATTGCTCTCTTTCTATTTCACTTTTGGTTCCGGAAACGTTATTTTTGGCAGATTATCCACATCTGTTAATTTCTTATGTGCATTTATCGAACTATATCTGTTAAATTCGCAATTTTCACACTTAGATATGCTTAGGAAATATATTCTGCTTACCTCAATATTTTGTTCATTCCTTTTTACAGCGAAGGCACAACAAACCGAATGGTTTACCATAAACCAGGCTTATAAAAGTGGGATCGAGCTTTTTGAAAAATCGAAATATGCTGCGGCAAGTGAACAGTTCAGCAAAGTTGAACAGTATCGCCTGGCGCCTTCATCTCAACTGCTGCCTGATGGCAAACAGATTTCTCTTATAAAGGAAAATGCACAGTACTACCAGGCGGTGTGTGCGCTGGAACTCGGGAACTCGAATGCGGAAGGACTCTTTCTTGCTTTCATCAGGGAATATCCTTCCGGGGCTAATACAAAGGCTGCGTACTTCCAGATGGGACGTTCATTCTTCGAGAGGAAGAATTACGAGAAGGCAATTGAGTGGTTCACTAAGACCAATGCTTCAAACCTGGCAGGAAAGGACAATTACGAATACAGGTTTAAGCTTGCCTACTCTTACTTCTCTGTAAAGAAATACACTGACGCAGAACCGCTGTTTGCCAAGCTGAAGGAAGAAAAGGGGATTTATAATGAATCGTCCATCTATTATTATGCTTACCTGAGTTACCTGAATGCCGACTATAAGACTGCCCTGCGGGAGTTTGAACGACTGAAGAATTCAACTGCTTATCAGTCCAGCTACCCTTATTATATATCGGCTCTTTACTTCCTGGATAAACGCTATGATGATGTCCTGGAATACACTATTCCCGCAATCAACGTAATCGATGAGCAGTACAAAGCGGAAATGTACCGCCTGGTGGCTGCCACCTACTTTGCAAGAAATGATTATAAAACGTCCATTTCTTACTATCAGAAGTTCCAGGCTCTTGATAAAGGAAAAACACAGAATAACCAGGATAACTACCAGATGGGCTATGCCTATATGCAATTAGGCAACCCACAGAAAGCTATTGTGGAACTCGAGAAAATGGGAAGCCCGGATGTTCACTACCAGAGCGGAATGCTTGTTCTGGGAGAAGCCTCTGTAAAAACCAACAACAAGCAGGCTGCAAGGAACGCTTTCTTCAGAGCATCCCGCCTCGACTTCGACCCCAAACTGAAGGAAGAGGGATTATTCAATTACGCAAAGCTTTCTTACGATCTCGATTTCTATACTGTAGCTCTTGATGCGGTACAGCAGTTCATCAAAACCTATCCCCGTTCTGCTAGGATCAATGATGCCAAGACATTGCTGGGAGAAGTTCTGCTTTCAACCAAAAACTACAAAGAAGCTGTAAACATCCTGGAAACTATCCCGACCAAGAATGCCGAAACAAAAGCGGTCTATCAGAAGGTAACGTATTTCAGAGGGCTGGAGTTCTATAATGAAAGAGCTTTTGAAAACAGTATTTCCCTGTTCATGCGTTCTCAAAAGAACGCTGTTGACGACGAACTGGAGGCTTTAGCTACCTACTGGCTTGCCGAAGCAATGTTTGAGGTTAGAAAATACGGAGAGTCGGTAGCCCAGTTTGAGAAATTTCTCGCTATGCCTGCTGCCCGCAAAACAGATGTATACAATTACGCTAACTATGCTTTAGGCTATTCTGCATTCCAGTACGAAAACTATGGTAAGGCGGCGAAATATTTCGACAGGTTCCTTAATGGCGACGACAAAGACCGGAATACGGTAAATGACGCTACTTTACGCCTTGGGGATTCCTACTTCGTATTAAAAAGCTATGATCTCGCCATGCAGCAGTATAACCGGGTGATTGCCTGGAATACTGATGGTGAAGACTATGCTTTATTCCAGAAAGGGATGATCGAAGGGCTGACAGGACAACCGGATGCCAAGATCGCCACGCATCAGGCTCTGCTGCAAAAATTCCCGAATTCCAACTATGCGGATGATGCCGGGTTCGAGATCGCTTATACTTATTTTGTGAAAGGCGAAAATGACCGGTCGAAAAACGACCTGCTTGCTCTGATAGAAAAATATCCGAGAAGCAGCTATGTTCCCCGGGCTCTTGTAACGGTGGGACTTGTTCAGTACAACCAGGATCAGGATGAAGCCGCCCTGGCTACATTCCAGAGAGTAGTAAAAGATTATTCTACTACCGACGAAGCAAAGCTGGCACTTGAATCGATCAAGAATATCTACCTGGATAAAGGAGATGCCAACGGATATCTTGGCTATGCAAACAGCACCAGTATCGGAAACCTGACAACTTCAGAACAGGATAACATCACTTTCCAGGCTGCGAATAACCTCTTCCTCAGAGGAGATTACCAGGCTGCTTTTGATGCGATCAATGCCTACTTCGACAAGTTCCCGAAGCCAATTTATGAGAAACACGCCCGTTTTATAAGGGCCGAAAGCCTGGTTAAACTCAACAGGCCTGATGAAGCCATTCCAGACTATACATTCATCCTTAACGACTGGACAAGCGAATATACCGAGAGAGCGCTGATGAGCATCTCCCGGCTTTACCTGCACCAGAAAAAATACAATGAAGCGGTAGTTTACCTGAAAAAGCTGGAGCTTACATCAGAATATAAGACGAATTACGGATTCGCGATCAATAATCTTCTGGAAGCATATCAGAACATGAATATGCCGGATGATGTACTTAAATATGTAAAGATCATCAGGGAGTTCGACCGCTCGTCTGCTGAAGAAAAATACCGGGCCGGACTTTTTGCCGGCAAGGCTTACCTGTTGAAAGGTGATACGACTACGGCGACAAAAGAACTGACAGATGTTGCCGGTAAAACAGCTACGGTAGTTGGTGCCGAAGCAAAATATCTGGTAGGATATCTCCAGTATGTACGCGGAGATTACAAAGCATCACAGAAAACCATATTCGAGTTAGTCAAGATGGAGTCGCATGATTATTGGGTGGCGAAGGGCTTCATTCTTCTCGCCGACAATTATGTCGCCCTGAAAGATAACTTCCAGGCTAAGAGTACTCTTCAGAGTGTTCTGGACAATTACGCGGGGAAGGATGATGATATCATTCCGACAGCCAAAGCAAAACTTGATCAACTTAACAAGAAGAAATAGTACAATGAAACTCAATCATATTCCATATACTCTTAGTTTTTCAGTTCTGCTGTTTGCAGCGACTTCTTATGCTCAGGTAAAACCTGAAGAAAAAAAGACTGATAAACCGACCGGGGCATTAACAGAAGAAATTGTTGTAGAAAGACCATACAAACCGGTACTGGCTGATGCTGCCAAGATCCGGAGGAGCCCGGATCTGAACAGTACCAAAGCATTAAAATCGAAACAGAATTATTCTATCCTGAATAGAAAGCTGGAATTGAACAGCGAGATCAGGCAATTGCAGGCACAGCCCCTGTCGCAGGCGGCAGTTCCTCCCCCGCTGGCCAATTACGCCAAACTCGGTCTCGGGAATTTCAGTACGGGACTGGCAGAACTTTACCTCAACACAGGTGCGGACGAAGGCTTGCAGGCCGGAGTTTTTGCAAAGCACCTGAACCAGGAAGGGAGCCTGACAAAGCAGCAATTTTCAAGACAGGAATTAGGAATATTCGGGAAAAGTGTGCTGGACAAAATCACGCTCAACGGAGAGCTTGGCTTTGACCGCTACGCAAGTTATTATTACGGCTTCAGCGCCGATTCAGGTAAGACCATTCATGCTAATCCTGAAAAACAACGCTACAGCACTTTTACCCTTAAAGGCGAGCTGATCAAGAATTACGAAGAAAATCCCCCGGTTGACTACGCGCTGAAAGCCGATGCTTACCTGATGTCCGACAAGTTCAATGCAAAGGAGAACTCATTAGCACTGAGCGGATTCCTGAATAAGGTATGGAAACAGTTCAACATCGGGGTAAATACCTCCCTTGATATCACGCAGACAAAAGATTCAGCAAGTATCGGTAACCACATTTTCAGGGCAAATCCATATATTAAGCTGCAGGGAGAAACCTACAAACTCGCCCTGGGTGTAAACCTGGTCCAGGAGTTCGGAACAAACTCAAGATTCAACTTCTTTCCGGCCATCACTGCTGAAATACCCATCGTTCCTGAATTTGCCACCGTATTCGGAGGCTTTACCGGGAACATCAACAAGTCGACTCTGAGAGAGTTCTCACGTGAGAATCCTTATCTGAATCAGAATGTCGGCATTCAAAACGCCGTTGAGAAAACAAATATCTATGGTGGTATAAAAGGAAATGCAGGTGCAGGTTTTGGGTATAAGGCTATGTTGTTCTATAAAAAGATTAACGATATGGCTTTGTTCAGGAACGACAGGGACCGTCAGGAGCGCTTTAACATGATCTATGATGACGCAAAGGTAACCGGTTTAGAAGGAGAAGTGAGTGTAAAGATCTCAGAAACTGTCAGCTGGCAGGGAAAAGTGAATATCAATACCTACAATATGGATATCCAGGAGAAAGCCTGGTTCATGCCCGAGTTCCGTCTCTCTTCAAACGCCCGCGTTAATATTAAAAAGAAGTTAACCCTTGATGGCGAGATCGTTGTTAACGACCAGACATACGGGGTAAAATACAACCCTGACCCGGTCATGGTAAAAATCAAGAGTTATGTAGACTTTAGCGCAGGTGCAGAATACCTGTATAAAGAGAAATACGGAATTTTCCTGAGAGCAAATAACATCTTCGGCAACAAATACGAAAGGTATTTATACTATCCAAAAGTTGGATTAAATGTTATCGCCGGTTTAAACTATTCCTTCTGATAGTGTTGGCGGCATAAATTTTTTAGTTAATTTTACCGGGATGGATATTGCGCTGTATATATCGGAACTTCTTAGAGACCATAATGAAATAAGCCTTTCTGGTATCGGAACGTTCTGCAAAAAGAGAATATCAGCAAAGTACGACCGGGCTACCGGGATCCTGTACCCTCCATCAGAAGAGATCAGCTTTAAAACAGGGGATTCTAATAACAGTGAACTGGTAAGATATGTCAGCGCCGTAAAAAACATTTCCGATGCAGGCGCAAGATATTTCATCAACAAATTCGTTGACCATATCAGGCAATCCCTCGCTTCAGAAGGACAGGCAGATCTGAGTCCGCTCGGGATACTTCATAACCAGAACGGCCATTTATCGATGTCTCCCCTGAGCACGGAAGCTTCGAGTTTTGGTTTGGCGCCAGTTCAGGATACTGCATTTTCTCCTCCGGCCAGAAAGATGGCGGAGAGCCACACGATTCCCGTTTCGCCTCCCGCAGAGTTCGCTGAAGAGGAAAAACCTGCCAGGTCCAATAGTCTCGGGCAGGCCATCCTGGTGATCCTTATTTTAATCATTGGTACAGGGGGGCTGGCATACGTATTTTACCCGGAATTATTCGATCTGAAGACAGACAGACCGCTCCAGGTGAACGAACAGCCTGCGAAAGTCACGGCTCCGCCGGTACAACAAGATACATTGCAGAACCACCCGCAGACCTCTGCCCTTCCCGCAACAACAGGAGTTACAAAACGGACAGATTCTGTTCCCCGTCCGAAACCAACTGTAACTACCACAGCTCCCGTTGCTCTCACAGAGAAGCTTCCTAAGTTTGAAGTGATAGGAGCCTCATTTGGCTTACGCTCTGAAGCCGAAGACTATATTAAAGTAATGAAAAACAGGGGCATCCGGGCTTCTATTTATGAAGACACGAGGAAACCCAGATTCAAGATCAGCTTAGGTTCTTACACCACTTATGAAGAAGCCAACCTGGAAAAGAGAAAAGTACAGAACACTTTCAACAGGGAGGCCTGGATTTTAACAGTAAAAGATAAAGTAAAACAATAACACACATGTTTCTATTACAGATTGATTCAACAATAAACCCGGACACCGCTGCTACAGCAGCAGCGCAGGCGGCACAGAAAGCGCAGGAGTTGAGATTTATGGACCTGCTGTTTAAGGGGGGATGGGTGATGATACCGCTCGCAATCCTTTTATTCATTGGCCTGGTAATCTTTATAGAGAGATATATAACCATCCGGAAAGCGTCGCGTAATGATTCTAACCTGATGGTACAAATCAAACAGAGTATCTTAACCGGTAAACTTGATTCGGCTGTCGCCATCTGCCGCAACAGCAATACCCCTCTTGGCAGAATGCTTCAGAAGGGATTATTACGGATAGGAAGACCCATCAAGGAAATTGAAGGCGCTATTGAAAATGTAGGCAAGCTTGAAGTTTCGAAGCTCGAAAAGAACATCAGCATCCTTGGTATCGTAGCCGGTATCGCTCCAATGCTCGGTTTCGTTGGTACGATTTCGGGAGTAATCAGGATCTTCTATAACATCTCTCTTTCTGATAACATGAGTATTGGTATCATTTCGGAAGGTTTGTATGAAAAAATGATCACTTCAGCTACGGGTCTGATGATTGGTATCCTTGCATATGTTGGATATCATGTATTGAATATCATGGTAGACCGCGTGATCCTGAGAATGGAAACGGATGCCATTGAGTTTATCGACCTGCTTGAAGAACCGGGACGTTAACAGTTAGTGCAGATAAATTGATTTTAGACTTGCAGGCATCAAAGCCCTGCTAAAATGCATCTTAAATGAATTTAAGAAAAAGAAACCGTCCTGCAGCAGAAGTACAAACTTCCGCGATGAACGACATCATGTTCTTCCTGATGCTGTTCTTCCTGATCGCGTCAACGTTAACGAATCCAAATGTGATTAAGTTGTTGCTCCCGAAATCAGAATCAGGACAATCAATATCTAAAAAAACCGTTAGTATAGCAGTTACAAAGGATCTGGAGTACTTCCTGGACAAACAGCCTGTTAAGCTCGAAGATATTCAGCCAAGGCTGCTGGTTTATAAGCAGCAGGTAGAAGAGCTAACTATTGTATTGAGCGTTGATCGCACGGTTGCCATTCAGGACGTTGTTCAGATCATGGACATCGCTAACAAAATGGGAATAAAACTTGTTTTAGCAACGGAACCCAAATAAGCTATGCAATACCAGGAAGAAAATAACTATCCCAAAGCATTCCTGATCTCAGGAGTTATGATGGGACTTTTAATAGCAATCAGTTATTTTATTGTCTTTGGGATGCAGGCACCCCAGGAAGTAGGAACAGGCGGTATTGTTGTCAATTACGGCACGGTTGAAGAAGGAATGGGTGATGACTTCATGAGTATCGAAGAACCTTCAGTAGATCCGAATGCCAATAATACCCCGCCTGATAAAGTGCTTCCCAATACCGAAACACAACCCGTCCCCTCGGCAGAAAGCAATGAGAAAACCGTTGTGACGCAGGAAGTAGAAGATGCTCCGGAAGTAAGTGTTCCTAAAAAGGCAACCAGCGCACCCGTTGCATCAACAGCCACAACACCCCCTAAAGAAAGTAAACCCACTGTGAATCAGAATGCCCTTTACAAAGGGAAGAAGAGTACCGGAACGGGTATGGGCGATGGAACCGGCAGCACACCGGGTAATCAGGGAGATCCTGATGGCGACCCTCTTGCCTCTAATTACGGATCAGGCGGCTCAGGTTTCGGAAATGTCAAGCTTACCCTTGCAAACAGGCGCTTCCTCAATCTGCCAAGGATCAACGATCAGGGGCAGCAATCAGGGAAGATCTATGTGGAGATCCGGGTTGACAAGTCAGGCGAAGTCGTCTACGCCCGGGCAGGCGTCAGGGGAACTACACTTTCAGATCAGAACCTCTGGCGTAAATGTGAACAAGCGGTAATGGGTGCTAAACTAAACCAGCTTGAATCTGCTCCGGATGTACAGATCGGAGTCGTGGTGTTTAACTTCAAGGTGAAATAATCTGAGGTATACATAACATGTCTTACCAGCAAACCGTAGAGTTCCTTTACTCCCGTCTGCCTATGTTTTCCAGGATCGGGGCTCCGGCGTTAAAAAAGGATCTTACTAATACCAGGCTGCTTTGCAGTTATTCGGGCAATCCGCAGGAAAAGTTCAGGACTGTACATGTAGGCGGCACTAACGGAAAAGGGTCAGTGTCGCATATGCTCGCCGCAATACTACAGCAGGCTGGCTACAAAACCGGTTTATACACCTCCCCTCACCTCCGGGATTTCAGGGAGCGAATCCGGATAAACGGAGATATGATTCCGGAAGAAAAGGTTGTTGAGTTGACGGATCACCTCAAAGCTTGCATAAACGAAATTGAGCCTTCATTCTTCGAAGTGACAGTTGCAATGGCCTTTCAGTACTTTGCTGAACAAAAGGTTGATATTGCTGTCATTGAAGTAGGTTTGGGAGGGAGACTTGATTCTACCAATATTATCACTCCGCTTCTTTCAGTGATCACCAACATTGGTTTTGATCACATGAATATCCTCGGAGATACCCTTCCGCTTATTGCTGCCGAAAAAGCGGGAATTATTAAACCAGGCGTACCGGTTGTTATAGGAGAGCAACACCCGGAAACAAAAGACGTGTTCATTACCCAGGCAAGAGAAACCGGATCAGATATTACTTTTGCTTCAGAAGAATGGGAAGTGTCGGGAGAAAAGATAAGCGGAGCACACAAAGATCTGCTGCAGGTAAACGTCAGCCCTTCTGATGATATAATTCCCGCCCTGATTGAACTTGATCTTACAGGAACATATCAGTTAAAAAACATAAAGACAGTATTAAGCGCTGTAAAGGAGTTACGGAAGCAGGGATTTCTTATTGATAAGGAACATATTACTAAAGCTCTTGCCAATGTGCAGTCTGCTACCGGTTTAATGGGCAGATGGCAGGTCCTGGACAGAGCTCCTCTGGTTATCTGCGACACTGGGCACAATGAAGATGGAATCCGTGAAGTTTTAAGAAACATTCAGCAAACTTCCTTTTCTAAGCTTCATCTGGTGATTGGCATGGTCAAAGACAAAGATATTTCCAGGGTACTCTCTCTCCTGCCCGCTGATGCTGCATATTACTTTTGCCAGCCCGCCATTGAGCGGGCTAAGCCCTCGGAAGAACTGGCTGCAGAAGCTGCCCTGAAAGGACTGAGGGGGCAGGCATATTCAAGCGTTAACGAGGCCCTGGCAGCCGCCAGGAAGGCAGCAGGGAAAGATGACCTGATATTTGTTGGCGGAAGTACGTTCGTTGCAGCTGAAGTAGTCTGATCTGCGTACAGCGGCGTAAAGCAATAAGTCAAGCCGAATCTTTACAATACCGTTTACCCATACTAAAGGAATCGAAATAAATATCAGCTTAATACTGCACAAGCGGACCGAACATGTATTTCAGCCCTATATTGAAAACCCCATACATATCATTTCCACTTCCGGGAATGTAATACCCATCCATATTATCCCCCATTAAAAAGTTCGCCTGGAACTTCATACTCAGGATCACCCTGGGCTCCCTTGAAGTTTGGAGATCAACTCCGGCAAGCACCGGAATAACCAGCTCTTTATTCCAGTTTGCACCACGGAACAAAGCTTCCCGGCCAGGTACCGGCTTCCTGTTAATGCTTACCTGGCTGCTGGAAATCAAGCCGATCCCACTTCCGGCATATATTCCTTTGATGAACCTGTTTATAATACCTTCATCGTTGAAGTGATATCGTCCGCTGTTTCCCATAAACTGGCCGAGATGGACCTTTCCATAAGCCGTTGCCGCCTTATAATCATTCACAAAATATCTGCCTGGTGAAGCGGATTCAGATCCCGCTAACTTCCCCTTTTGCAGCTCGGCTCCGATATTGACATACCGGCTGAAATAAAAATCAGCAGTCCCGCCAAAAGCAAATTTATATTTCGACGACGACAGGTCATTTTTGCTGGTAGTGATCCCTGCATTTGCTCCAACAGCAAACCTTCTGAATTCGTTTTGGGCAAATACGGAGGCTGGTAGCAGAAATATCAGATAAAGCCAGAAAGGTTTCATTCAATAATTTAAAAGTAAAGCCCGCAAAAGTAATCCTTTTTACGGGATCACAACATATCTTTAATATGCTTATAATTTGATTTGATCGTATCAATCACTTCGTCCATTTTTCCGTTCAGCATGAGCCTTGTCATAGAAATGGCAAAACCACGGATCTGGTCAAATTCCGTCTTCGGCGGCATCGCCAGGGCGTTGGGGTCTGTCATAACATTCACAAGGGCCGGTCCATTGTGAGCAAAAGCCTGTACCAGCGCATCTCTTACCTGGTCAGGTCCCGCAGCCGAAAAGCCTCTCATCCCCATCGATTGAGCCAGTGCAGCGAAATCAGGATTATACATATCGGTCTGCCAGTCCGGCAAGCCGGCTACTTCCATCTCCAGCTTCACCATTCCGAGTGACCGGTTATTAAATACCACCAGTTTTACAGGAAGATTATACTGCACGATAGTCGCCATATCCCCCAGCATCATAGACAGGCCTCCGTCGCCGCAAAGAGCAACGACCTGCCTGTTGGGAGCAGCAAACGCTGCACCAATTGCCTGAGGCAATGCGTTTGCCATAGAACCGTGATTAAAAGAACCCAGCATCTTCCTTTTAGCGGTTGCCCTGATGTAACGGGCACCCCAAACACAGCACATGCCTGTATCCACAGTAAAAATAGCGTCATCCGAAGCCAACTTGTCGATTTCGGCAGCCACAAATTCAGGGTGTATGATATTGACATCGCCCCTATCGTCCACATAGGTCTGCATTTTTCTTTTTACTTCCCCGTAAAAGTCAAGTTGCTGACGAAGGAAACTGTCATCCGTGTTCTCAGCCAAAATAGGCAGCAAAGCCTGTAAGGAAGCCTTCACCTGCCCGTGAAGTCCAATGTCAACTTTCGCTCTTCTTCCTATACGTTCGGGCTTCACATCCAGTTGCACAATCTTACAGTCCTCAGGAATAAAATTGCTATACGGAAAATCTGTTCCCAGGAGGATCAGTAATTCAGCATCCTTCATACTGTGGTAAGCAGACGGAAGCCCAAGCAGTCCCGTCATTCCCACTTCATAAGGGTTATCATGCTGTAAAGCCATCTTACCACGGAATGAATATCCTACAGGAGCTTTGAGCTTCCGCGCCAGGGCCACCACTTCCTCATGAGCGTTTTCACATCCGATTCCCCCGAAAATGGTAATCTTTTTATACTGAGATATTAAATTAGCCAGGTTCGCCAGCTCTGTATCAGAAGGCCTTATAATACTTTCTGTATGGTATGCCTTTGTAGAAGTCATGCCATTTTCTGCATTCTGCATGGCGAGGTCCCCTGGCAGTCCCAATACAGCTACACCTTTTTTATGAACAGCATGCTGAACTGCTGCCTGAAGCATGCGCGGCACCTGGGTTGGAGTATTAGCCAACACATTATAACAACTGCAATCGTCGAACAGGCGGATCGTATTGGTTTCCTGGAAATAATCTGTTCCGAACTCATTGGAAGGGCACGTAGACGCAATGGCAATAACGGACGCACCCGAACGGTGTGCATCATACAAACCGTTAACAAGATGAACGTGACCGGGGCCGGAACTGCCGGCACAACAGGCCAGTCCGTTCAGCTGGGCCTCAGCGCCTGCAGCAAACGCACCAGTCTCTTCATGACGCACATGTACCCAATCAATCTTGCCATTCCTGCGGACAGCATCATTTATTTCATTCAGGCTATCGCCTGTAACCGCATAAATTCTTTTGATACCTGCTTCTACCAGGATATCGACTACTTGTTCTGCAACTTTTGCCATAACAATCTTAAGGTTAATAAAGTTCTCCTCAATAACAGAGACCCTAAAATATATACAGCAAGGATGCCCGAATGTTTAAAGCCTCCCGGAGAAGGAGGCTTTAAATTTTAAACATTATCACAATAAAGAAGTATATCTCCCTTCGAAATAGCTATACATCAAGATTATAGATCTTTTGTATCTTCTCCAGTTGTTCTTCAAAATTGATGTTCAGGTCGATAAGATCACCATTATGCAGGTCAAATACCCAACCCGCTACTTTGGGAAAACCGTTAGCTTTGTAACATTGCTGTACCTCTGCTGTCTTGATCACATTAATACATTGTTCTACCACATTAAGCTCAACAAGCCTGTTATAGCGTTTTGTATCATCAGCTATCCGGTCCAGTTCCTCCTGGTGATGACGATAGACATCCCGTATATTCCTGAGCCAGGGATTCAGGATCCCCAGGTCTCTCGGCTCCATTGCCGCTTTAACACCTCCGCAATTATAGTGGCCGCATACAATGATGTATTGAACCTTTAAATGCACGACAGCATAATTAATCACCGACATGCAATTCAGGTCAATGCTGTTCACTACGTTGGCAATATTCCTATGGACAAAAACATCTCCCGGCTCCAGTCCCATAATTTCATTAGCAGGCACCCGGCTGTCAGAACATCCGATATAAAGAAACTCGGGCTTCTGCTCTTTAGCGAGTTCCTCGAAGAAATTGGGATGGCCTTCTTTCTTCTGAGCAACCCACTTTTTATTGTTCTCAAAAAGCTGCTGGTAAGAATTCATTTTGTTTAGTTTCCTGCAAATGTAAGCAGCATCACATTCTTTTCAGACAACAAATGTAAATGCCCGGTAATTTTACGCCTTGCTTTTAAAGTTTCTTACCTTCTGTTAAACGCTTGCAGCGCAGCAGGGCTTCAAGGTAGTAATAGTCAGCATAAACAAGCGGAACGTCAATTTCACTGTTTGCAGGCTTGTGCCCGGTGCTATGAGCAAGAATAAATCCGGCGTTCTCTCCCGGCTTGCTGGTATACTTTTCAGTCAGAGAACGAAGAATCTTATCAGACGAACTTCTAAGCTCTTTCCCTTTTTTGCTGTAAGTACTCAGCTCGTATAATGCAGAAGAGATAATAGCAGCAGCAGAGGCGTCACGGGAAACATTCGGAATCCCCGGATCGTCAAAATCCCAGTAAGGCACCATATCAGCCGGAATATTTTTGTTGCGGAGAATGAAGTTCGCCACTTGCTCCGCCTGCCTGAGGTATTTCTTGTCGCGGGTTTCGCGGTAACACATCGTATACCCATACAAAGCCCAGGCTTGTCCACGAGCCCAAGCAGATCCATCGCTGTAACCCTGATGAGTTACTTTTGATCTGACCGAACCATCCTTAGGGTTATAGTCAACTACATGATAGGAACTAAAATCCGGCCGGAAATGATTTTTCAGTGTTGTGTTGGCATGACTTACAGCGATCTTATAAAATGATGAATCACCGCTAAGCCGGGTTGCTTCAAATAAAAGTTCAAGATTCATCATGTTATCTATAATAACCGGGTATTCCCATTTATCCTTGTTATGATCCCAGGAACGAATGACTCCTGTCACCGGATTAAACCGTTTAGAAAGGCTCCTTGCCGCTTCGATCATCACCTTCCTGTATTCAGGGCCGGAAGTCAGGCGATAAGCGTTTCCGGCACTACACCCAATCATAAAACCGAGGTCATGCGTCCCGGTATTATATTGTTCTTTCTCAATTTTTGCTGTAAAATGCACTGCAGCTTCCTTCCACTGCTGATCTCCGCTATATTCGTACAGGAACCAGAGTACCCCCGGAAAAAATCCGCTGGTCCAGTCTCTTGAGGGAACAAGCTTTAACTCACCCTTTTCATAAGTTCTGGGAGAGACCAGCTTTGCGTTAGCGGTATCCAACGGAGCAATTTTCTTAAGCATGAACTGCACTTGTTCTTCAGCGCCTGTAAAGGCTTTTTTCACGTTTACAGGCTGAGCCTTCACGAGGCCCGAAAGCAATAGAACCAGCGGAAAGAAGATCGTATATTTCATAATATCAAAATTTTAAGTTATAAATGGAGAGTTTCTGGTGACATATGGATCCGGAAAGACTACTATAACTCCACAAAAACAGTTGGCAAGCCTTCCGAAGCGGCGCCGACTACCGATCTGCCCTTCTGTAACCTTACTTTAATAAGTACGCGCCCGTTGTATGCCTGTACCTTTCCTGACCCCGAAGAAGTACCCTGATTATCAATCAGCTTTCCGTCTCCTGAAAGAGAAAACTTAACAAGATTTGCTGCATCCAGGCAGAGCACATCCTTATTGTCAAGAAGTTTTACTTCAAGCGTTGCAATTCCATCCTCCTCCGAGATCTTTTGAAGTGTAATTTTGGCTGGTTTTCCCCATTTCTCAGTCTGATAAACAAAAGAGATACTGTCTTTGACTACCTCTTTCCCATTCCCTGCCACTACACTTACAGTGTTCTTTCCTTCCTGCAGAACGGCGCTCCATCTAAGTCCGGCTGCCGGAAAATCATCTGCACTCCTTTTCTTAATCCCGAGGCTCTTGCCATTAAGGAATAATTCCGCCTGCCCGCAATTCGAGTAAACTTTTATCATTTTCTCTTCGTTCTGATCCCCCCATCTCACAGGCATAGAATGACCATAGATATGCACCATCGGCTTTGCCGCCCAGTAAGACTGAAATACATAGTAAGATTCCTTCTTTGTAAAATCCCTTTCCACTACCCCTTTCTGATTGACATATGGTACAGGATTATCCGGCCGTACAGGCGTCGCAAAATCTTTAAAAGGCCAGTAAGCGGATCCCGACAGCCAGGGCATGTTTTCCTGTTCCTTAAGATGCCAGTCGATGAGGTTACAGATATACGACTCACTCCAGTCGCCATCTTTCGAAACGCGCGCTGCGCCTCCATAAAGCGAAGCATCGCCCGCCCGTTCGTCGGCCCCTCCACCCGAAGTGATCTTATTCAAAGCTTTGTCCGGATTTTCCGAATGTCTTCGTGCATGACTGTCGCCACCCCATTCTACGTGAAGAAAGCGCTTTACTTTATTAAACTCTTCCTGGCTTACCTGTTTATATTCCGTATATACTCCCCGATACCAGCCCGCCCATATAGACGGAGAGTAGACATCCACAATATCGCTGCAAAAGTCGCATCGTCTGATCGCTGTTTTCCGTGAGTCGTCCAGACGATGGGATAACGCGTTCAGCTCTTTCATAAAAGTCCGTATTTTCTCCTTATCAAACTCCGGAAAATCGCCGGGCCAGTCATTCTCGTTTCCAAGCCCCCAGATAATAACCGAAGGATGATTAAAATGCTGTTCAATCATGTTGGTCAGCATACGCCGGGCTTGTTCTTTATAAACCTCCCCTCCCAGTCCGCCCCTGCACCAGGGAATCTCTTCCCAAACCAGAATACCGAGGCTATCACACAGATTTAGCACAATCCTTGATTGCTGATAATGCCCGAGGCGGATAAAGTTCACGCCCATTTCCTTCATCATGACCATCTCCTTCCGGATCATCTCCTCCGTCATTGCCTGTCCTACACCAGCATGATCTTCATGCCGGTGTGTACCGCGGAGAAGAAGTCGCTGACCATTAAGAAAAAAGGGGCCTTTCTCTGCAAACTCAAAATTCCTGAAGCCGATCTTTTCTGTTTGTCTGAATTTTCCGGCAGACGAAGTAATAATAGTTTCAACTGTATACAAAAGAGGTTTTGACGGAGACCACAACATTGGCTTTTTAACAGGAATGTCCCAGATCGTCATGTCGTCCTGAAAATTACTGAGTCTGATATTACCGACGGCTACCCGCTTTCCCGAGGGATCATATAAACGAAGTTCAGCCATAGCCGAAGTAATTCCGGCAGGATTATAGAACCTTGCTTTAACGTTTAAATGTCCCAGCTTTCCTGAGGAGTCCGTCTCCGCTTTGGCGAATAATTGATCAACAGAAAGCGAAGGTGTATACACCAGATTAAGGTAGCGGTAAATTCCGCCATAGATAGTAAAGTCTGACAGGTTCGAGGGAATCATTTCGAGGTCGCGGGAATTATCGCATCTGACAGAAAGCGGGACCTTCCCTCCGAATTGCTTTTTACAAACTTCAGTCTGTTTAAATTCTTCTACCGCTTTTGTTACGTCCACCATCCACTCGTCATATCCGCCAACATGTGCCCCAACCTTCGTTGTGTAGATATAAACTTCCGTCTTTTGTCCGGCCCCTTCAAAATGCAGCAGGGTGCGTCCATCACTGTAAGGATTCTTTATATCGAGTAAAGTCCTGTACCAGCCGGGGCCCTGATAGTAGTTTACATCGGGATCGACAGCATCTTCTGCGTTAAAACAATGCGGCAACGATACCTTCTCCCACAACGGAACACTTTCAGGATTGCCTTTTCCTACCGGCCTGACAGCTTCCCATATCCCACCCAAATCCTGTTTCAGAAATTCCCAGTCATTTATCAGGCGAATTTTTTCCTGGGAAAAACATTGTTGAACTGCCATCAGAAATACCAGCAAGAGAATAAATCCGGACTTAAACCAATACATATCTTACTCCTTCAAAGATTATTAGAATACTTTTCTTACTTGCAATGCATTTAATACAGGATCGCCTTCAACAGCGTTAAATTTAATCCCGATCCCTTTTCCCCCTTCTACCAATACGGCTGTACTCTTAATGATTCCCCTGTTTATCCCCGCTTCCTCTTTAATATTCAGAGCATCTATCAGTTGTTTACCATTCACCGACACATCGAATACCCTGGCAGAATCAGTCTTTGGGGCAACGGTATTATTTAGATTATATAATAAAGGCGCTTTTTCCTTTCCACCGTTTAATTCTGAAAAGTATAAAGAAATATGATATAAACCATCAGGTACATCAAGCCTGTATTCTGTTATTCCTACCTGTTGAGTCTGAAACAGAGGATCATCGAATGTACCCTTTATATTCCTGTCGCTACCGTATCCATCTTTATTGCCGTTATTAAGTTTAAATGGCTTGCCCCCGGTATAACCCCAGCTCCCCGGCCTGTACGGCTGATCAGGGATCCATACAATATACTTCTGATCATCCACAAAGAACCGCTGCGTTCCTGATATGATATTCATTTCTTTAAAAGGGATTGAACCGCTGCTTAAGTTATATGGCAGAAGTTTGAAGTCAATCTCTGTATAATCTTTAAAAGATACCCCCTGCTGCATCGCGATCGCTTCTACCGAATTGACCCCGTCAAGAAAAGGGACATCCCATTCGCCGATGTGATCTTCAACTGTTTTTGTCCCCAGATCCTTACCGTTAACGATAAGAGTCACTTCTTTCTGATTGGTATATACCTTCAGTTTCTGAAGACAAAACAGATCCTTATCAGACATCGCAATGCCAGACCGGAGGTTCCAGCCTCGGGAAGCAATCCTGACAAAGGGCTTTTTAAGGAGGGCTGCCTGATAGAGGTAATATATATCCTTCGGTTTGCGGTCCCAGGTGAGGAGCCCCTTGTTATTCATGTGGGGCATCGTCTCCTCCCGCGGTTCAGAGTTAAAATCAGCAAGATTCCATACGGCAGCTCCGGCAACGAAATCTCTTTTCTGAATTTCCTTCAGGTATACCTCATGATAAAAGCTTGCATATTCAACCGTTTTATCAAATCTAAGGGGGTTAAACGTCCGTAACCGGGGATCTGCGTCAGCCCCGTATTCGGTAACCATCAAAGGTTTACCCGGGTTCTCCTTATGAAACTTGTCAAGGAATTGTCCGAATCCTTCAATCTTGTCTCCGTACCAGCCCTGATAAAGATTCCAGCCTATAACCATAGGTATAGAGGTGAGCCCCACTTTCTTATACAGATCATAAGCACCGTGATTAGATACAAAAGTGTAGCGCGTTGGATCCTCTTTCCTCGTCAGATCTTCCAGGTTTTGTACAAGGGCTTTAATATTCTTATAATACGCTTCCTGTCTTTGGGCGTCATTTCCGAACTTAGGCTTTAAAAGGACTTCATTCATATAAGCCCAGAGAATCACAGCCGGGTGGTTATAATTCTGCCGGATCATTTCAATCTGCATCTCCCTGCAGTTATTATAAAACTCTTCAGATTCCGTAATGGCATTGACAACCGGGATTTCCACTGAAGCCAGTATCCCGAGTTTATCGCACATTTCCAGAATAACAGGATCCTGCGGATAATGGGCTATTCTTAAAAAGTTACCACCCATCTCTTTCAGCAATTCGATATCCCGGATATGAAGTTCGGCAGGGATCGCATTGCCGAGGTTCTTATAGTCCTGATGCCGGCTCGTTCCTATCAGCTTACACCGCTTTCCGTTCAAAAAGAAGCCCTCATCGGGATCGAACCTGAACCACCTGAACCCCAGAGGGTTGATCACTTCATCAATCTGCCGCTTACTCCTGGCATCAAAAATCCTGCTTACAACTTTATACAGATAAGGATTGTCGGGAGACCACAAATGAGGATTGTGTATCCCCTTCATCTCCTGTGATATTTCCGCCTTAGAACCGGCGGCCAATTTCAGGGAAGAACTGGTTGAAGTCACTTTATTACCGAGGCTGTCCATTAGTATGGTCTCGATCAGTATCCTCTGCACATTCGCTGCCGAATTATTCAGTTTAGACCGAACGAGTACTGACGCGCTTTTCTCGGAGACCGAAGGTGTGCTTACATAAATTCCGTTAGAGGCATAGTCCGTCAGATCAAAATAAACATCGTCTTTTACAACCAGATACACATTGCGGTAAACGCCACCGAAGAATGTAAAATCAGCTGATAAAGGGGGAATATTCTCGTTATGACTATTGTCGACCTTAAGTATTATTTCGTTGTTCGCCTGACTATTGAAGTCGAGACAATTGCTTATTGGAATACAAAAGCGGGTATACCCGCCGGTGTGTTTTCCTGCAATTTTACCATTTACCCAAACCTCTGTCTGTTGGTTAGCCCCGTCGAAATAAAGGAATAACTGTTTCCCTTTCAGCTCCGGGTTTATCTTAATTTTCTTTTTATACCATCCGATGCCTCTGAAATATCCAGGGTCGTCATCCATCACATCATGAGCGTTCCATGTATGTGGAAAAGACACGTCCTGCCATTGAAGAGAAGCGTTATCTTTCAGTCCTTTACCCTGAGGATCTTTGGTGAATTTCCAGTTGTCGTTGAGGGAAATTTTCCCGACTCTAAAATCACCGTCTAATGATCGTGAGTAAAGGGGATTTGAAATAATCAGAAGGATAGCAATAAAATTTGCAAAGGACTTCATTTGGTTCTTAAAGACAGATTAAATTGACGCACAGTTGAAATAAAACACAACTGTGCGTCTTCTAAAGTACATGATTTATATGAGCACTATTCAACTATTTTATCCAGCGGCGCGACATTTTCCTCATATCCGTTGTATCCTTTATTCTGGTTAATCCTTCCCCGTACATTAAACCGCTGCGCGGCGGCAGGTATAGGCCATAAAACGTGATAAGGAGCTATTCGATATTTTACCCCCTGAACTGTAGGGACTTGATTCCTATAAAAATCATTCTTTTCAATTATTCTGTCATAGAGGAAATTATTATCTGAAAACGAAGCGAGATTATAAGTCTTACCGTTATACGCAGGTTTACCAGTCATTGCAAAAACATATGCGATACGGGTAAGTTCAGTTTTTCTCGGTTCCTCCCAATAGAGTTCACGTGCCCTTTCATCCAAAATTGTCCCGATAGTAATTTCAGCAGGATTAGTAAGCAATTGAGCCTGAGCCCTTTTTCTCACTTCATTTATATCGTCCATCGCACGTGTCAAATCGCCCTTCCAATAGTACGCCTCAGCCCTTAACAGATATGTTTCTGCAACGCGGAAAACATACCAGTCTGTGTTCGTACCTCTTGGTGGGGTCCAGTAAGGGTCGTTGGCAACTTTGTTAGTCGAGTTAATGAACACTTTGTAATGCGGCCAGCCAAACCAGTGACGAATTGTGTCATATGCACCATTCTGGAACCTTGCAGCAACATTAGAATTATTATACTCTATAAGAGGCTTTCCATACAGTTCCCGGTCAGCTGCATTACTGGAGTTTTTTAACGCCGGATTGTTGTAGACCAGGTCTGTCATGTTCATCCACATTCCCGGAGCATGCCGTAAATCGGTATTATCTGTCCAGATATATTTCGTACTGTATGGGGTTCCTCTGTAACGGCCGATTCCTCTTCCATACCAGGCTGTCAATGGATATTCAACATTTACAGCATCAGTCATAGCCGTCGCGCCCGAAGGTGTTTTAACGTTGGCGAAGTGCCATGCGGGAACACAATTACGCATAACCTGAGAACCGAATTGTGTAAACCCATTTGCAAGATTATCCCTGTCTATAACCAGAAAAAGAGCTTCTTTGTTACTTGCCAGCGCTTTGTTATCCATTCTGTGCAAATCCCAAATCACGTTCTTTGAAGCATCTGAAGCTGTACTACCAAAGCGGTTTTTCATAAGGGCATATTTTGCCCCATTAAGGATATTACCTGCGGAGGCAATTGCATCGTCAAACTTGCCCAAAGAGAGATTTACTTTTGTAAGCAAATGGCTTACCGCACCTTTTGTCACTTCTCCTTTCATTACATCATCTGACACCCAGGTTTGGGCGAATTCCAGATCTTCCCTCATCTTCTGAAGGATCACCTCCCTTTTTGTGGAGTAGTAATCGTCACGGGGCGAAGAGATGTCTTTAAGGTTCAGTGGAACATCTCCAAACTGGTGAACAAGACGATAATAAAAGTAAGCGCGATAGAAATATGCTGATCCTAATATTGCATTACGCTCCGCATCAGAAGCATATTTTGCATTATCGATGTTAGTGATGATCGTGTTTGCATATCTGACCGCTCTGAATTCTTCAGTCCAATACCATCCTACTTTGTTATAGTCATTATTATTTAACTCTGCGTCGGGAGTAATGCGGGTAACCAGGTCTTGAGCATTAGTGCTTTTATCAGTAGTACCATCGACTGCTACATCCGAAAAAAGCGACTCTGTCAGCATTGGCGCGGCATCTCCAAAAAATTCCTGCCGCGTACTTGCGCCCAGATTATTTAATGCAGCTTTCATAGCCGCAACATTATTTAAAGACGTAGAGGGAGCATACTGGGATAAAAGATCTGAATCAAGATACGACTCTTTACATCCGCCAGCAGCCAGCAAAACGGCCGAAATTGCAATAACACCTATTCTTTTATTTAGAGTTCTCATGTGAATGATCAAATTAAAGTGAAACATTAAGCCCTAAAGTGTAATACCGCGGCGTCGGTCCGTCATTCTGCGGATCCCAGTAATCCCATGTCGGGGCATATAGCGCGGCGTTATTAACATTCAGGTAAACTTTAGCACTTTTTACCTTTAATTTTCCAGCCAGGTACTGAGGCAGTGAATAAGCAACGGCAACAGTATTCAACCTGATGAACGAGTTATCCCTCCATACGTTGAAACTTGCTCCGCTAAGCCCTGAATTTAACCGTGCAAAATCATTTAAGGGATTTGAAGGAGTCCAATAGGGCAGTATATAGGAACTGGACCTACCGAAGCCAACACTTCCAGGCTGGTTCTTGGCCTGATTAAATTGCTTTTTCTGCCCCCAATTGGACAACAGCTGAAAAGAGAAATCAATATTTCTGAAGATGTTGAACTCGTTTCTTAATGCCCACACAAATCTTGGTGTTTTATAACCAATAAACTGTTTGTCAAGATCATTATAGGTATAATTTCCGTCGACATCTTCAAGTTTAAAATCACCGGCTTTGATGCCTTTGTTAAATTTATTGGCCTCCTCAAGTTCACTTTCCTGCCAAACTCCTAAAATCTTGTAATCCCATATCACGTCGACATCTTTTCCAATAAACCACCCGTTACCTGGTTCATCTGAGGTAGTTGCAAGTCGCTCAATTTTGTTACGGTTGAAGAAAAAATTAAGTGATGTATTCCAGGTGAATTTCTCAGACCTCACGTTCTTGCTGTTCAGGCTCAGCTCTAATCCTGTATTCTTGATTGCAGCTAAATTTGAAAAAACATTGTCGTATCCTGAAACATTAGTCAGCGTTGGTTTTACAAGCAGGTCACGGGTTCTTTTATCGTACACGTCAATTGAACCGCTTAACCTGTCATGCAGAACGGAGAAGTCCAAACCAGCATTAAGCGATTTCGTTTGTTCCCATTTCAGATTGTCATTTCCCATCCGGTTCCCGTTTCTGACGGTGTTTGCTTCAAGTGGAGTACCGCTGTTATTCACAAGTTGATATTTTCCTATTGTAAGCAGCTGCAAGGCAGCGTAAGGATCTAATGTTCCGTTATCCGGGTTCCGTAATTCTCTGTTGCCGTTAATACCATATGACAACCGTAGTTTACCATAATCCAGCCAGTTTAGTTTACCTTTCATAAACGACTCTTCTGTAAAAGTCCAGGCAAAAGCAGCCGACGGAAAGACTGCATCCTTAAAGTTTGCTCCAAACACCGAATATCCATCCTGTCTTACAGAAAGCGTCAGATTATATCTCTGCATAAGGCTGTAGTTTAACCTGCCCATCAAAGCGTTTCCTGTCGCAACTTTGTCTTCTGCGTCTACTGTAGCCTTAATTCCACTTGACAAATTATGATATCCTAAGACATCGCTCGGCACGAACCCCTCATTTCCGGCCTGCGTCCACCATGTTTGATATTTTTCAGCATTCGCAAGCAATGTCACATCAATAGTGTGGATCTTGTTGAAGGTCTTGTTCCACTTTAGCAAATTATCGACCTGCCAGTTGTACCTGGTTTCATTTGCACGGGTAACCGACCCACCCGGAGTTGTAACATTTGGATTATTAGTTGAACTATGATTAAAGGTACGATACATATCTATTCCGGGGCTGAAGTTCAGCTGATATGTGATTCCGAAGGGCAACTCAACCTTGGTATACAAACTACCGAAAATTGTATTCTGCCTGTTCAACCGCGAATTATAGGTCATATCAAGGAACGGGTTCCTTGCATTTAGTCCGTTGTCATCTGTCGGAATTCTCCTTAATTTGCCGTCTGCTGTATACATATCGCCATATGGAGAAAGGCTTGTTAACTGATTCCAATCAGCCTCAATAGCTCCCTCGTCTCTATCTGCATATTGAAAATTTAGTCCGACTGTCAAAAACTTCGCTGCCTTACCCTCGAGATTAACCCTGGCTCTGAATGTGCTAAACTCACCCCCTTTTATCAGATTCTCATTCTTTAGATATCCCAGAGACATATAATAGCTAACTTCCTCTTTTCTGCCGGACATACTTACCGTATGATCCTGACGCAGACCAGTTCTGAAAATCTCATCATACCAATTGACCGTTTTTCCTGCGAGATAATTGGCCTTTTCATTCGCAACCAAGCCAAGACGGTTTAACCAGAGATCGGTAGGATCACCGCTCTGACCATTCAGCCATTGGGTGAGAGTTATTCCTTCCGGCAGGTTATCCGGATTATCATATAAATAAGATGGCGTTGCCGCACCGCTCCTCATTACGTCAGCTCTCCATTTGAGAAAACCGGGGCCGTCGTAAACTTTTTGGTCCCGGGCCAGGGAAGCAAGGCCGAAATTTGTGTTAACAGTAATGATGGGAGCACCGCTTTTCCCCTTTTTTGTAGTGATCGCAACAACTCCTGTTGCAGCTTTGGCTCCATATACGGCGAGCGAACTGGCGTCTTTCAGAACATCAATACTTTCAATATCATTAGGATTAATATCAGAAAGCTGACCTGAATAAATAATCCCATCAAGAACTATTAATGGGGAAATTGAAGCGCTTAAGGTAGTCTTCCCTCTCACAAGCAGATCACCCCCACCTTTTGCACTGGTGCTAAGACCAACATTAAGACCTGGTATGTTTCCTCTCAGTATATCGGTAACATTCTGCGGGTTCTCATTCTCCAATTGACTGGCTTTTACACTAGATATAGCACCGGTCACATCCTTCTTTGTAGCAGTACCGTAGCCGATAACCACCACTTCATCCAGCTGTTTGGTATCGTCAGAAAGAGTGATGTTAATCTCCGACCTGCTTCCGGCGTTTATCTCCTGAACAGCAAAACCAATGCTTGTAAAAACCAATACAGCGTTCGGGGGAACTGCAATCCGGTAATCTCCATTCACTCCGGAAGAGACACCTTTGCTTGTTCCTTTAACTTTCACCGATACCCCCGGCAAAGGGATTCCCTGTTTGTCTTTCACGACACCCTTGACAGTATGCTCCTGAGCAAAAGATAACGTACCAACAGATAACAGGAATACAAGAATAATTGTAAGTTTTTTTCTCATATTACTTAGGTTAATTAAAAACTGATAGAAATAACCGGTTATAATTTCTGCGGTAAAGATAGGGCGGTTTTCAAGAAAAAAACAAGAAAAAAATATCACAATTTATTGATAATAAGATAGTTAACTAACTTTCAATACGCTTTAACGACATCGTAAAAAAATCGGTTATAACCTGTATATCAATGATAAAATACATCTGTACCCGGCCCTGGCCGCTGAATATGATACGCCTTATTCGCCAGTCTTTTTTGGCGTTCTTTTCGTGAACTGTTCTCAGCAACAGATCAACTATTACATGAACTTAAGTAAAAACGCCTCATCAAGTTAAGGGATAGCTCCCGACTAAATTTTTTTTTTCGTTGTGAGATTAACGTATCGGTTTTTAAACATCCCCTTCGGGCTATCGGCTGTAAATGAAGCGGGTACGTTAAATTTCATTTAAGAACAAACCGTATCAAAAAATACATAAATAACTGTAAATCAAATAATTAACCATATTTTTTCCTTGACTATTGAAAAAATGTCGAGTACTTTTGAACTCACAAACCATCTGAAGCCAATTAATAAATACAATGAAGGAAAGAACTCCCCGCACAATCAATTACCAGACCAGCGAATAAAACTAACGACATTAAATTGTCTGGCGGATTAAACGCCTCAAAGAATGTCCGGCACAACAAAATCCATTGCGGACCGGACGAAGTAAAAGCTAATTAATTAACATAAACTTAATTTTTATGAACATGAAAGTCTACTTTCAATGCTTACATCCTATCCTCTCTTTGTGTATTATAATGTTCATTGCGACGGCTGCTGTTGCCCAAACTCCCATTAAGATCACAGGAAGAATAACGTCGCAGGACGGCAGTCCGGCACCCGGAGTCAGTGTATTAGTTAAAGGGACTACAAAAGGTGTTAGTTCTGATGTACGGGGTAATTATACTATCACAGCGCCGGACAACAGCATTTTAGTATTCACACAGGTTGGCTCTATCAAACAGGAAATACCGGTCAATAAACGGAATGCCATTAACGTAGTCATGAAAGACGACGTTTCTCAATTAAACGAAGTCATAGTAATTGGATATGGAACACAAAAAAAGGTTAACCTTACAGGTGCTGTTACACAGGTAGGCGGTGAAGAACTGGAGAACAGGCCGGTACCAAATGTGACCGCTGCTTTACAAGGCGTCGCCCCCGGTGTTGCGATTTCGCGTCAGACGGGGAGACCGGGAGATGAGGGTTACGGTATCCGTATTCGCGGATTTTCCTCTGCAAGCGGCTCCAACGCCCTGGTATTAGTCGACGGGATGGAAATGGATATGAACCTGATAAATCCTGACGATGTTGAATCTATTTCTGTACTTAAAGACGCTTCGGCAGCAGCTATATACGGAGCACGGGCCGCCGGTGGTGTTGTATTGATTACGACAAAAAAAGGTGCGGAAGGCAAGACGAGGATCAACTTTAATAATTATTATGGTCTCAATATCACGGCCAGGCAACCAGAGCGGCTGAATTCATGGGATGAACAAACCCTGATTGACGAATCGCGCTTCAATGCTACAGGTGCCCGTGAATACACTCCCGAACAAATTGAATGGCTCAAAAATGCCAATTTCGACGTGAGAGAAAATCCCACTCAGGATCGCTGGGAATATTTCGGCAATAACAACTGGCTGAAAGAAGGTATGGATAAGGTTAATTCTATGCAAAACTATACCTTATCTGTAAGCGGAGGATCTCAGAAGCTTAATTACCTGGCTTCAGGAAGTTACTACACGCGGAATGGGGTATTACGTTACGGACCGGACGATAACTCCAGAACAAATTTCAAACTGAACGTGAACGCTGAGCTGAATAAGTATATCAGCGTAGGTTTCGTGGGAGGATATATCGGATCATCCGTTAATCTGAATTCAAATGGTACGGACAATATTATTGATCGTTTATACCGGAGCCGTACTCGACAATTATTATATGTACCGGCCGAGGATATAACGGGGCAGCCTTATAACGGAGACCTTCAGATCAATCCGGTCGATATTGAAAAGAACGGAGGGAAGGAAACGAGGGATTATGACACCTTCCAGGGGAAATTAAATTTCACACTAAAAAACCTGGTAAAAGGCTTAACGGTTGACCTCGCCGGCTGGCGCAACCAAAACTATTACAACCAGGAATCCGACAAAAGAAGCTTATTCTGGTATGGTCGTACTACCAACACAGTCAGATTCCAATTTAATGTCCCCAATGAACTGGACATGACGAAAAACAAAGGATTTCAAAATAACATACAGGGTACCTTTACCTATAATCTTCAATTAAATAAGCATAACTTCAAGCTGCTGGGAGGCACTTCTTTTGAAGAGTACCGTAAGGATGAATTCTGGGCGGTAGGCAAGGGAATGATCACTAACGACTTTTACAGCTTCAACTTTTCTGATCCCCTGCAAAAAACAGTTAATGACAATGTTGAAACCTGGGCATTCTCTTCTTATTTCGGAAGATTCAATTACAATTTTAATGAAAGATACCTCTTCGAAGCCTCGTTTCGTTATGATGGCAGCTCCAGGCTTGCTCCGCAGAACAGATGGAAGCTATTCCCTTCTTTCTCGGCGGGGTGGCGAATCAATGAAGAAAAGTTTTTCAAAGAAACGTTTCCATTTGTATCTAACCTGAAACTCAGAGCATCATGGGGCCAGCTGGGGAATGGGGCCGGATTTGGCTTATATGATTATCTGGGACTGATTAGCAGCGGCCTGGTTCTTAATGGAAGTAGCCCGGGAAGTTATCCTAATCTCGTATTTAACGATCAGCGTACCCAATACCTGCTCCAGGAGGAATTGCCCTCAGTAGATAAAACATGGGAGATTGTAGAAAATTCCGATTTCGGTCTTGATCTCGGATTGTTTCAGGAGAGACTGACCGTAACGGCCGACGCATTTGTTAAACGCAATAAAAATATGCTTGCCCGGTTAAATGTCCCCAATATAATAGGTGTAAGGACATCGACGACTAACATAGGAGAGCTTAAAAGCTGGGGATGGGAACTTGAGACTAAGTGGAGAGATCGTATCGGGAAGTTTAATTATAACATTGGATTTAACATCACTGATACTCAGAATAAACTAATCAAATACAATGGCACCAACTCCATAGGGAGCGGTGGTCAGGTTTACACGCTTGAAGGTTACCCGCTGAACAGCATATGGGGATACAGAACTGACGGATATTTTCAGTCACAGGCAGAAGCCGACGAATACAGAACCAAAGTAAAATATCCCTTTTTTGCGAGCTACACCGCCGGTGACGTGAAATACCTGGATCTGGACGGGAATGGGACTATTGATGCGGGAGACGGCACACCTCAAAACTCCGGAGATCTTGTATACTTAGGCTCCAACGACCCCAGATACCAGTTCGGTGCTGATTTCGGCTTTAACTGGAAAAGAATTGATTTTTCGGCAATGCTGCAGGGCGCCTCAGAACGCCACTTTTTAATAGACCGAAGCACTGTAGCTCCGTTTTATGAAACATCAAATATGCCATGGACCATACATATGGACCGGTGGACCCCGGAAAATCCCAATGCCCTTTTTCCACGGATGTATCAGACAAGCGATCATAATTACCGCCCGTCCGACAAATGGGCTCAAAACGGCAATTACATACGTTTAAAAAATATCCAGCTCGGCTATACAATCCCTGTAAAGAAAAAATATATACAAACCTTGCGGGTTTACTTTTCAGGGCAGGATCTGTGGGAATCGACGAAGGTGTTAAAAGTGTTCGATCCCGAGGTAGGAACAGATGCTTCACCGGGCAACCTTGTCAAGGCAAATACATACCCCTTTTACAGGACTATCTCATTCGGGATGAATGTTGGTTTATAATTTCAATTATGATTTATGAAAAAGATAAATATCACTATAGTTACTTTGCTTTCGCTCTCTCTGATCTACAGTAGTTGCGACCTCGATCGTTTTCCTGAAACAAAGTTTTCTGAAGTGGACTTCTGGAATACTGAGTCCGACCTGATGAACGCCGCTAACAGACTATATGTTATTCTGGGTCAGATGAGTCCCTACTCGCCTGATAACAGAGCTGACGACAATACAGGTCAGAATGTAAATGGGGTCAGCAGTGGAAACCGAACCATTCCCAATACAAGTGATGACTGGAGCAGGCCGTATGATATGATTTTCACTGCTAACAACATTCTTGAAAAGGGTGTCAAAGCACAAGTCTCTGATGCGGTTAAGAACCGCTATTTCGGGGAAGCCCGCTTTTTCAGGGCTTATGCATATTTCAGCTTACTGCAGAAATTTGGAGGAGTTCCTCTTGTTTTAAAAGTTCTCAGCATCAATTCCCCGGATCTGAAAATGCCGCGATCCGACAGGCAAACTATTGTTCAAACCATTTATGATGATCTCGATTTCGCCGCAACCTGGGCTCCCACCCGTGCAGCACTCGCCAGCACTCAATATGGCCGGATCACAAGAAGCGCTGCTCTGGCGTTTAAAGCCCGTGTAGCTCTATATGAAGGAACAAGAGCTAAATTTCATAACGACGGCGAATGGCAAACACATCTCAATATTGCGGTTCAGGCAGCTTCGGCGGTAATGGGCCAGGGACACACTCTGTTTCCCAGTTATTCAGGCCTGTTTATTCAGGCCGGGGAAGGCCCGGCAAATACGGAAAATATCCTTGTTAAGATTTATGGAGTTAATAATACCAATGTGATATTGGGTCATAATTATTCCCGTGATCTGGAAAACGGGCGAGCCGCAGCTACACGGAATTTGCTCCGCGAATATTTATATACCGATGGCCTTCCCGCATTTAATACAGATAATGCTCCCAGTGCAAAAAGATCAGCCTTCTTTGTAAATGAACGTGACGAAGCCTCCTATAATACAATCTTCGAAAACCGGGATCCGAGAATGGCAGCAACTGTTTTCATGAACGGAGAAACGGCCTATAAAGGAATATGGACGCCGACTACTTCCCTCGGTTCGCGAACTGCTTATGCAACCAAAAAAGGGTTCAATATTCCCGACTGGACGACCACCAATGCCGGGACGGTTGACCGGATACTTATCCGTTATGCGGAAGTACTACTGATATATGCAGAGGCTAAATATGAGCTGGATGGAGCCATAAGTGATGCGGATTTAAATTTAACCATTAACGCATTACGCGCCCGTGCTGGTTTTGGTGCCAGACTTACCAACACATTCGTTACTGGCAATAATTTAAGTATGCGTGAAGAGATCCGGAGAGAGCGAACTGTAGAACTGGCTTTAGAAGGCTTCCGTTATGACGACCTTATCCGGTGGAAAACAGCAGAACGGGTCTTACCTCAAACACTTCTCGGAGCTAAATTCAATGCTACCGACTGGGTAGGAACCAATCCTTCTTCATTGAACCTGAATGCTGATGGAGTTCTAATAGTTGAAGATGCAGGCAAAAGATCTTTTACGGAGAACCGCGACTATCTATATCCGATTCCTTTCAACGAGATAACACTGAGTGACGGTAACGTAATACAAAATCCGAACTGGAAATAATAATATAGATGATTAACGAGATGAAAACAACAATTATATTATCTGCAATCATACTCTTCCTTTGTGCCATTACAGCTTGTGAAGACAAGGACTATCCTGCGGGACTTCAAGAGTACGACAACCACTATTATATTGCGTATGTTCCCTATAACAATTCAAAGGTCACAGTAAACAGGAACCAGACCGGCTTAGTTAAGTTTCCTGTTCAGTTTCATTCCGCTTTTGTCAGGAATTATGACGCGGTGGGCATGTATACTTTGAATACTACCGGAATCGCTAGCCCGGCGTTACCCGGGCAGGACTTTAATATTGTAGACAAAAATGGCAATATTATTCAGCCGGTTGATGGAAAATATTCTATGACATTTCCGCAGGCTAAGAAAGTGAGAGATACGATTTATGTTAAATTATTAAATAACACACTGCCCGGAACACGGACAATTGAAATCAATTTAATAGAAAATGTAACATCGGAATACTCGGTAGACACGATGTCTACTGCTTTTAAACGACCATTGGAGATCCGTTAAAACCATACAAATTCATGTGTTCGCAGGCTCTAATACCCGGAAATGAAAAGCCTGCGAACCTTTTGGAAGATAGTGATCATTATTTTAACCAATTAAATTCTATGAAAATGATTCAAAAACTAACAGGAGCGCTCATAGTATTGCTTGCTATCACAGGCGCATGCAAGAAAACTGCTGAACCCCAAACAGAAGCAGACGGCGGGGGCAATAAGCCTAAGTCTGTCGCTACAACAAGCGCCATTAAGAGCTCTTTTTCTCTTAACTGGGACAGCAACACCAACGGCACTTATACTTCGTCTCAGGCAGGAACAGACTTCGGCAATGTCAGCGGATGGAACCAGTCAAGGGCTAACATCACCGGAGGGCAAAGTGGAAAAGGTGTTCAGGTGGTCCTGCTGCCAAATGCATTATCAGGCAACGGAGGGCTTATAGCAAACGTAGACATATCTGACGGATCGGCTTACGAAATGGACTATGATATCAAGTTCCATAGCCAATTTAACTGGAGCAGAGGCGGGAAAGTGGGATTTGGATTTCTGGTAGGTGACGGAAATACAGGAGGCGATCCGGGCTGGGATGGCAATGGAGGAAGTCTGAGAATTATGTGGTATTCTCCGGATTCAAATCCGAACAGAGTTTTCTTTCAACCTTATGTTTATTATAAAGACCAGCCCGGAGAATATGGAGATTCGTTTACCCAGAGATACCCATCATCAGGAGCACTTCAAAAAGGTGTATGGTATCATGTCCACATGTATATCAAGAGTAACACAGGCAGTAATAATGATGGCCGTGCACAAATTCTGATCAATGGCAGCCCTATCCTTGATACAAATATACGATGGACCACCAACGACAGTAAACGACTTATAAAGAACCTGAGTTTTCATACATTCAGGGGAGGCAGCCAGTCTTACTGGCAGGCTTCGACTCAGGACTATATCTACTATGATAATCTGACTGTACATAAAATCCAGTAACAGCGAAGGACTTATTTCCGGGCGGGGCTATTGTCTTCAATAGCCCCGGTAAATCCTTCAGAACTGACGACAATTAAAAATATATGCAAAGAACAACAACTCTCTTCATAACCATCTTACTTTTATTATGGAATGCCGCTTCCGGTTCAGACATACCCGCTGAAGTTGCAGCAACACTCCGGAAAGATATACTTAAAGAAGCATCGTGGGCTATGCAGCAGCAGCCGGTAACAGTCACTGCTCAGACTTCAGAAAGAAGCGCCGGGGGGAAACATGACTTCTACTCGGAAGGGGATTACTGGTGGCCGGATCCACAAAACCCTTCCGTACCCTATATACAGAGAGATGGCATGACGAACCCGGAAAATTTTACAGCTCACCGTCAGGCCATGATCCGCTTCAGCCGGATTATAGGAGCTCTTGCCTCTGCCTATAAAATCACAAAAGACGAGAAGTATGTAAAACATGCTCTGATCCATCTTCGTGCTTGGTTCCTCGATCCTGAAACACTCATGAATCCGAACCTCCAGTTCGCACAGGCAATTAAAGGCCGGTTTACAGGAAGAGGTATCGGGATTATAGACACGATTCAGTTAATGGAAGTTGCACAGGGCGTTTTGGTAATGGAGAGATCTCCTGCATTTGACAAGAAACTTCTGAAGGGCGTCAGACAGTGGTTTTCCAGCTATTTGAGCTGGCTTACTACCCATCCATACGGCAAAGATGAGATGAATGCCAAAAACAATCACGGAACGTGCTGGGTGATGCAGGTGGCGTCGTTTGCTAAGCTTGCAGGCAATCATGACTTATTGAGTTTCTGTTCCGAACGCTACAAAACAGTCCTTCTCCCCAACCAGATGGCTTCGGATGGCAGTTTTCCGCTGGAGCTTGCAAGGACGAAACCCTACGGTTATTCGTTATTTAACCTGGATGCGATGGCCACAATATGCCAGATCCTTTCGGATAAAAAAGATAATCTTTGGAGTTTCACTCTCCCTGACGACCGCTCGATTGAAAAAGGGATAAAATTCCTTTATCCATTTATCGCGGACAAAAGCCTCTGGCCGTACAAAGCGGATTTAATGTACTGGAATGACTGGCCCGTGGCGCAACCGGCGCTGATCTTTGGAGCGAATGCCTGTAAGTCCGAAGCCTGGTTCAACACATGGAAAAAGCTCGATCATTCTCCTGATACCGAAGAAGTAATACGCAATCTTCCTGTCAGGCACCCAATCATCTGGCTGTAGGCTCCCGGCTTACAGCCATCCCTCCCTCTTACTACTTATAACTTATAACTTACTACTTCAACTCCTTGTTAATCTCGTCGACCAGATATTCTTTAGGATCGGAACTGTACTCCCAGAACATCACTCCCCCCATCCCTGACTTATTTACATACCGGCATTTGTTCTTAACAGACCATTCGTCGTCGTAGGTTATAAACTTTTTAGCAGAAGCGCTATAGAGATAAGGAGCTTTTGCCTTTTTGTCTTTATACATTCTAAACGCTTTATTAGTCATCAGACTATCTTTAATGAAACTGTAGCCCGACCCGTAAGCCTGAGAAGCATATTTAGCCCCTAATATTCTGGTGGAATCTACCAGAACAAAGGTCCTGCCATAAAAAGCAATTCCCATTACCAGTTTAGCTGCAGGCACACCGGCAGCAATGTAAGCTTTCACCGCCTTATCTGCATTATTGCCGGCAGGATAAGCTTTGGATGCGTAAAGATTGGTATGATGCCCTACCGTACTTCCTGAGTAGAAGTCATACGTCATCAGGTTTATATAATCAAGATATTGCTGTGCTTTGCCCATCTCGGTATGCTCAAGAAAAGAAGTAAAACCGCCTGTCGCTGTTGTCAGCAGTTTCTTCTTCCCTGTTTCTTTTTCCAGCAGATCAAGTTCAGAGCGCAGAGAGCGGAACATTAGGGTATAGTTTTGTTTATCTTCGGGACGATAAATATTCCCCTCTTCCCCACTCATACCCGGATATTCCCAGTCTATATCGACTCCATCCAAAGCGTATTTCCTGATAATATCTACCGCACTCTTTGCAAATATCACTCTCGAACTATCGGTCAGCACGGCATCCGAAAAGTTCTCACTCCACGACCAGCCTCCGATAGAAATCAGTATCTTCAGTTCCCTGTTCTTCTCTTTCAATCTGTTGAGCGACCTGAAATTAGATGTATCAGTTACTTCATTGTCAAGAAAAGCCCTTCCGTTCTTTATATTAACAAATGCATAATTGATATGGGTAAGCTTTCCGGCAGAAATCCCCGCAATATCGATTCTCCCCTTGTATCCTCCTACGTATCCAATAATCACTTTTTTGCGTTTATCATTATTCCCTGCCTCCGGTTTGTCGCTCCTCATTGATGCAGTCAGAATAAAGAGTACTGCCACCATTAATACTAGATTTTTCAGTTTCATTTTGAATATCAATTATTTACTTAGTCAAACTATTGCTACACCATCAACTTACTCCACCCCTCAGCCCCGGCATTACGTAAATCCCTTTTTCTTTCTTCCAGTACCTTTTTAATTTTCGTACAATAAGACCAGCACGTACTCTGCCTGATTCCCGTAATTTCCGAAAGCTTATGGGAAGATATCTTTCCCTTACTGGTATAAATCAAATAAACCATGTAAAGAGCCTTATTTGCGGGAATACGGGTATTCTGAAGGATCGTATTGGCAATCACGGATTCTTCATATCTGCACTTTGAGCATCGCCGGCTGAAAGGAAGATGCCCGTTACAGTAGTTAGTATTTCCGCACCTTCTGCAAACATATCCACCCTTCCACTTGATATCAGCCAGCAGGCTATAGCAGGTTTCCCTGTCCGGATAGGTCTTGCTGAACTCCTCAAAGTCAACTTCAGCCGACATGATCCTGTCATGTGTCACTTTTTGTATGCTCGTCTGCAGTTCCTGGTTATCTTTCCGCAACAAGGCATTCATCCGGGCGATCTCTTCTGCCTGAGCCTTCAGCAAACTATTAGCAGTTATAAGCTTCTCATTCTGTACTTCAATAAGCTGAGATTGTTCCCTGATTTCATGGGTTTGTTTTATGATTTCCTGGGTTCTTTCCTCCACTTTTATCTCGAGGTCGCGTGTCATTGAATCTTTCAAACGGGCATTTTCCTCCATCTGCCGGATCACCCTTTGCTGTACTTTTTCCTTCTTCTTCTTAAGTAAACGCACCTTATCTCCAATGGCAAATGAGAGGAACAACATTTCAAGGATAAAGCCTAAACTCATGCTGTAATGAGGCACCGGCCCTGGTATAAACCTCGCATACTCAAAGCTTACAAGCAGCTTACCAATAAAACCTATAAAAAGAAACGCATAAGCAAGCACAAAAAAGCGCGCAGCATGATATCCTTTCCTCCATAAATACACTCCCGTAAAAAACGCAATAGAAAGAGGAATGAATTCAATCGCTCTGTAGTTGAACCACTCCTGCCGGTAGAACAGACATAACAGAAAAAATACAAGGCGGACACATAAAACGATCCTGACTAAAGAATACACCTTAGGTGCATGTGTTTTTATGTTTAACAGATCAGCAGCAAACAGCAGGGAAAACACCGAAATAAAGAATAGGGGTACTCCGTAAGCATACTGACTCCATTCGGGCGACCCGGGCCACAGATACTGAAACGCGATACCGTCGGTACTCATTTCATAAAGCCCTACCGAAAGAAGATACAGGATATAATAGATATAATATCTTTTCCGTATCGCAATAAACATCAGCAGGTTATAAAAGCTGAAGATGAGGATCATACCATAGAACAGTCCAAAACAGATGTATTCGCTCAAGGCGTATTCAACAAAGCGCTGTAAGGAACGGTGCGCAACAATCACATTGGCAACAGGGGCCGATTTTAACCTGAAGTATATGATATAACTCCCCTTCAGTTCCGGAACAGGGAACTCAAAATTCTTATGGCGAAAGAACCGTTTCTTGAAATTATTTTTATCACCAGCTTTAAAAATCTGGTAATTCCCTTTACCATCCGGTATATACACTTCAAGATTATCGGTAGTATGATTATAAAACTCGAGGATATATCTTTTGCCGGACGTCCTTTGGTAACGCACATTCACCCTGAACCAGTACGCCGACGAAACAGAAGTATTCCGGGGATAATTTCTGTCTCCGCTGACAAATTTATCTTTATATTTTCCCCTTACGTCTGCAAACGTTAATTCACCGGACCTGTCTTCGATATAATCTATTTCAGAATAAGTAAATATATGCTCGTCAGTGTTCCCCCCTATACCGACCTCTCTGGCAGCCGATACTGTCACCGGCGCCGTCAATGTGCATAAAAATAAAAATAGTAACCTGCTGTAAAACTCTCTCCCCATAGCAAACAATACTAATCTTAATTAAAGCCTTATTCAAGTACAAGTTTACTCCAGCCCTGCTCGCCCGCTTTACGCAGCTCCTTTTTTCGTTCATTCATTACCTTCCTGATCTTACTGCTATACATCCAGCAGGTACTCTGCCTGATACCGGTAATCTCCGAGAGCTTGTGGGAGGAGATCCTGCCCCTGGTTGAGTAGATGAGGAATATCATATAAAAGGCTTTATTTACAGGGATACGGGTATTCTGAAGAATGGTGTTACTAATGACAGATTCATCATATCCGCATTTTGTACACCTCCTGCTGTAAGGTAAATGACCACTGCAATAGTTTGTGTTACCACATTTCCTGCATGCATACCCGTTTTTCCATTTCAGATTGGATAATAAACTGAAGCATGCGTCACGGTCGGGATAAGTCCTGCTAAATTCCTCGAAATCCACTTCAGCCGACATCATCCGGTCATGAGTAACTTTTCGGATATTCGTTTGCAACTCCTGGTTGTCCTTCTGAAGGAGCAGGTTCATACGTGCAATTTCTTCCGACTGCTGGTGCAGAAGCTGATTGGCAGAGAGCAACTCTTCATTTTGCTGTTCAATAATAAGTGACTTCTCCCTGACCTCGTTCGTCTTTTCGACGATTTCCTGCGTACGCTCGCGGACTTTTACCTCCAGCTTCTGGTTCATCGTATCCTTTAGCCTGGCGTTCTCTTCCATTTGTCTGATGATCTTCACCTGAGCCTTTTCTTTCTTCTTTTTCAGCAAACGAACTTTATCACCTATCGCAAAAGATAGAAGAAGCATTTCTGCAATAAAGCAGAAACTCATGCTGTAGTGTGCAATCCATCCGGGAATGAAACGACCATAGCCTAACACCACGAGGACCTTAAGGACAAAGCCCACGAATAAAAAAGTATAGGCAAGAACAAAAAAACGGGCGGGTTTATACCCCTTTCGCCAGATATAAAAGCCTGTATAAAAGGCTATAGCCAATGGAATAAATTCTACGACCCGGTAGTTAAACCAGCTCCTTTCATACAAGGCACATAACAGGAAAAAAGCGGATCTCAGGGCGAGGACTCCCAGCATCAGTTTATAGAGCCGCGGCGCCTTCACCTTTACATGCAACAGGTCGATCGTGAACAATAACGCAAACGTGCTTAAAAAGAATAGCGGAACCGAGTATGCATATTCGTTCCAGCGCGGAGAATCCGGCCACAGGTACTGAAAGGCTATTCCGTCGGCACTCATTTCGTATAATCCCACCGAAATGATGTAGAGTACGTAGTAAAGGTACTGCCTCAGCCGCATAACACTATACATGAGGAGATTATGGAAGCTAAAGATGATAATCATTCCATAAAACAGACCGAAACTAAAATATTCGGTCAGCGCGTAACCTACGAACCTCTGAACGGACCGGTGAACAATGATCACATTAACGGTCTGGGCCGATTTAATCCTGAAATAAAAGGTGTAAACTCCTTTCTGATTTGCAGGAACACTAAACTGGAAGTTTTTATGGCTGAACAGTCTTTTATCAAAACCGAACTTCGCTCCTGACTGCGCCGATGAATATTTTCCTTTGTTATCAGGCAACCATGCGGTTATGTCATCAATGGTCTGATCATAAAATTCAAGCAGATAACTGGAATGAGCTTCTTCTGCATACCTTACTTTTACACGGTACCAGTACGCAGAACTGACATGGTTGTTTTTCGGATATTTTTCTCCGCTTGAAACAAACTGTTTATCGAACTTTCCGCTTTTCACCTGCTCAAACGTGAGCTGGCCCGACCGATCTTCAAGGATCTGAACATCGCCAAAGGTGAAGATGTATTCAGGTGTACTGGCGAACAGCTCTACGGTCTTTTGAGCCAGGGCACGCCCGCCAAGTAAACAAACAAAACAAACTGCGATGCTTACAATCGATCCTTTCCTTATCATAATAATTGGCCGGTGCGTGCTTAATGCGCTATAAACCGGATATCTTTCAAATTCCACCCCCCTTTATCACTGTATATCCTGATTTTGTTCGTGCCTCTGATTAAGCGAATATTTTTAAGCTCCTGCGACCTCCAGAGATGAAAATCTCCTGTCGCCGCCAGTGGCATGGCGTTAACACTCTTTGTTCCGTTTATGAAAACAGATACGCTTCCCTTATCAGAAGGAGTGGCAACATTTAAAGCCAGCGAATATGTTCCTGCCTTCTTAACCGTTATGGTATATTGAAGCCACTCTCCATCTTCAATATCACTTATGTAATAGCTTTCATAACGGCTTGAGTCCTTCCGGATATCCACTCCGTCGTTCCGGTAAACACCACCCCGGTTCCCTCGTCCGTCCTGTCCCGACACCCTGTAATTAGCAGTATCTTTGTCAAAATAGGCGTATCCGTTTCTTCCAAGGTCGTAATTAACAGCGTGAATCACATTATCCTTATCAATCAAATGGAATTTGAAAGGCCTGGTTTCAGAAGAAAAGGGTTGCCTCATCATGGCGTCGATAACATCGTGATGTACTGCATTATTTGAGCTCTTTAACGCGGACGTTAGTTCCATTAAACCGCTGTATGCATCGCTTGCACCGGGCTTGTTACCTGCACCATTCCAATACCGGGCCACCTTGTCGTAATTGGGGTTAGATTTTATTTCAAGAGGATTATTAGATCCTAATTTTTTCAAAGGCCACCACGACCAGCCTATATTATTGGATTCAAGCAGACGAATTGCCTCCGTGAACCAAACATTGGAGTTTTCGCCTGTCTCTCCAAGCCAAACCGGAATATTGTATTTCTCCCGGCTCTCAAGGATCCCCTTTATTGAAGCAAGATCGTTAAAGTTCCAGTACTTATGATAACTCAATGCCATGTTGCTATCCCATGGAGGAAGAATTCCCCGGTAATTGTTTCCCCAGCCATTGCCCTCAATGATGATCAAATGATTTTTATCTACCTCCCGGATTGCACGGGTGATGTCAACCATCAGCTTTCTTAAAGGTGCATTCGACGGCTCTCCCGTACCGTTCTTATCGTTTTCCGGATTAGTAAATCCCCAGTTCGGTTCATTTATAATATCATACCCACCTATCCACTGCTCATTGGCATACCGCTCAGCAAGTTTTCTCCACAATGCTACCGTCTTCTGCTGGTTTGCTTCGCTGTCCCATAATGAGGGTTTGGAGGGGTCGCGGTCAGAGATGTTCAGATCATTCCCCTGGCCACCGGGTGCGGCATGAAGATCAAGAATGAGATACATACTGTTAGCTTTACACCACGACAATAAACTATCTGTTAATTGAAATCCCTTGTCGAGCCAGGTATTACTGCCTGCAACGGGTTCTTTTTCAACCGGCAGTGTATACAGGTTATAGTGCATCGGTAGCCGTATCGAGTTAAAGCCCCATTTCTTCATCGAATCCACATCTGACTTCCTCATGTGGTTAGCAAGCCATGCATCATAGAATTCCTTTGTTTGTTCAGGCCCTATCAATTCTTCAATACGTTGCCTGATCCTGTACTGCTGCCCCTCGCGGTTAATCTTCAACATATATCCTTCCTGGAGCATCCATCCTCCTAAACCGATTCCCCGTAACAATACATTTTTCCCCTCTCCGTCCACAATCTTCTTTCCTTCCGCCCGTAAAAAGCCCTGAGCTATCGACGCAATGGGCAAGCATAAAATCAGTAAGGGTAAGACAAGAAATACGAAAGATGTTGCGCGATTGTAATATCGGTTTTCAGAGCTAAGCATAGTATATTGAAAATTAATTTTATTTGGCTAATCAGTTTCTGACACCTATTGATGTGTTTAATGTATTTAGAAATAACAGGCTATAATCTGAAAGCAAATATAAAGTGGTTCCCCGGAAAAACAAAAGAAACAACCACATAATCAACTGAAAAATAACAATTTACAGCACATTTGATACGCTTCAAAAACAAAAAGGGAATTTTATTAACGCTTGATAATCAAACGCCGGCGTTATTTCACCTCCATTCAGAAAATAATTATGATACGCTTCAGGCGCACAAAGTTTTCCTGCCTGAGCATATATGGGGCTACATAGAAGCTGAAGCAACCATGACGATGGTCGCTCAGATCCGCAATATGAATAAGGCAGAAGTTTGCAGCTATAAAGCAATAGACTCTATAATTTCCTTCAGCTTGGCCGCTGAACTTTGCAGCATCTCCTTTTCAGAATCGCTTATATTCAGTTTAAGCACATCTCTTATTCCGTCACGATCCACAATACAAGGAACCCCTAGATATACTCCCGAAACGCCATGGTAGTCATCCAACAGAGTAGATACATTTAGTACCGCTGCTTCGTTGTGAAGAATTGCCGTACAAATCCGGTCAAGAGCTAAAGCAATGGCATAATATGTTGCTCCTTTTGCTTTTATAATCTGGTAAGCAGCATCCCTGGTGTTCGCAAAAATCCGGTCTTTTACCTCGCCGGAAATAGAAAGTTCCGTCCCTGCAATATTTGCGAGACTCCATAAAGGCAGTTCAGAATCGCCATGCTCTCCGATAATATGTGCATGAACGCTTCTCGAGTCGATCTTCAGTTCTTCCCCGATAAGGTAGCGGAACCTGGCACTGTCAAGCAGCGTCCCGGAGCCGATGATTCTTTTGGCAGGCCACCCCGATTTCTTCAAGGTAAAATAGCTCATGATATCGACAGGGTTTGAGGCGATCAGCAAAATGCCGTCGGTATTGTATTTCAGAACTTCAGAAGTAATACTCTCATAGATCGCAACATTCCGTTTCAGCAGATCAATCCGGGATTCGCCCGGACGCTGCGCCGCACCGGCTGTTATGATAATGATATCGGCACCTTTACAATCTTCATAGGTACCGGCCCAAACTTTAGACTGACCGAGAAAAGGAAGTCCGTGGTTCATATCCAAAGCATCGCCGACCGCTTTCTCCTGGTTGGCGTCAATCAATACGAGCTCATCCATCCGTTCTCTTAACAGAAGGGTATAAGCCGTAGTGGAACCTACAGCACCAACTCCAATTACTACTATCCTTGTCTTTTTCGTTGTTAATGGCATATCTGATCTGTGTTACTGTTATTTTATAAACAAAAAAAGGCTGTACAACTGTTTGCACAACCTTTATCTTTTCATTCTGTAAATTTTACCGTCAGGCTTTTTTAAAGAAGTCAATAATGAGACCCGCCAGCTCTACTCCAATTCTTTCCTGAGCTTCGTTTGTGGCAGCGCCGATATGCGGTGTCAGCGAAATCTTTGGATGCTTTAATAGCTCTTCAGCAGGAGTTGGCTCATTATCAAATACGTCGAGACCGGCGAAAGCAACTATTCCCGAATCAAGAGCTTCCACAAGTGCCTTCTCGTCTACCGTTCCCCCGCGGGAACAATTTACGATCCCGATACCAGGTTTCATCCGGCGGAATTCCTCTGCTCCTATTATAGGTTTATCCAGGAAAGGAATGTGAAGGCTTATAAAGTCAGCTTCAGTGATCAGTTCATTAAACTCAGCACTTCTTACCGGTACATTCACCTTAACACCTCCGGCAAGGCTTAGCTCCAGTTCGGAGGGCACTTCATACAGATCATAGGCCAGGACTTCCATGCCCAGACCAAGAGCAATCTTTGCCGTCTCCCGGCCGATTCTCCCGAAACCAATGATCCCGATCTTCTTACCCTTAAGCTCTATTCCTCCGGCGTAAGCTTTCTTAAGCTTATTAAACGCGGTATTACCTTCAACAGGCATTTTCCGGTTTGAATCGTGAAGAAAACGGATCCCGGTAAACAGATGTGCAAAAACCAGTTCCGCAACAGATGGAGATGATGCCGCAGGAGTATTCACCACTGTAATCCCCTTGTTCTTTGCATACACCACGTCTATATTGTCCATTCCAACACCGCCTCTTCCTATCAGTTTCAGATTCGGACAGGCGTCTATCAGATCTTTACGAACCTGCGTTGCGCTTCTTACCGTGATGGCATCATAGTTCTTCAGAGCTTCAGGAAGCTGATCCTGCGGGATATTGTTTGTATCGACAAAGAAGCCAGCCTGCTCCAAAAGCTGCTTCCCAACTGCGTCAATACCGTCGTTTGCCAGTATTCTAATCATTGCTTTTATTTTTCCGGAAAGCGGGAACTAAAGCTCCCGCCGCTGTAAACGTATTTTAAGAAATTGTCTTGATGCCTTCTCAGGCGTTCTTTTGGGCGAATTCCTGCATTACCTCCACCAGGCTATATACACTTGTGATAGGCAAAGCATTATATATAGAAGCCCTGAAACCACCTACGCTCCTGTGACCTTTAATACCGATCATTCCGCGTTCTTCCGCTAATTTAAGGAAGGGCTTTTCATGCTCCGGATTTTCGGTAACAAAGCACACATTCATCCGGGAACGGTCTTCCGGCTGACAGGTTCCCTTAAAAATAGGGTTTCTGTCAATTTCTTCATAAAGAGCAGCTGCCTTAGCCGTATTTTCCTTCTCCATTTGTCCCACACCACCTTTAGCCTTTAGCCATCTTAAATTCAGCATAGCTGTATAAATAGAAAATACAGGCGGCGTGTTGTAAAGGGATTTGTTATCTGCATGGATCTTATAATCAAGCATAGAAGGCAATTTCCTGCCCGACTTACCTAACAATTCATCTTTCACCAGTACCAGTACCACACCCGCAGGACCCAGATTCTTTTGAGCCCCTGCATAGATAAGACCGAAGTCCTCTACATTGATCTCCCTGCTGAAAATGTCAGAAGACATATCGCTTACCATCGGAACAGGGGTTTTCGGGAACGAAAACAGTTCCGTACCGAAAATAGTGTTATTAGAGGTGCAATGAAAATACGCTGCATCAGCAGGGATCTCATAATCCTTTGGAATGTAGGTGTAATTAGATTCCTTAGAAGAAGCAACCACTTGTACATTACCGAACAGCTTTGCTTCTTTCATTGCCTTACTTGCCCATGCACCGGTGTCAAGATATGCAGCAGTCTGACCTTCGGCCAATAGATTTGCCGGCACCATTGAAAACTGAAGACTCGCACCTCCCTGTAAAAACAATACAGAATAACCTGAAGGTACGTTTAGCAGTTCCTTTACTAAATGAACAGACTCATCCATTACAGCTTCAAATTCCGGCGCCCTGTGCGAAATCTCTAGAATAGACAAACCTGTACCATTAAAATTCAATACTGCTTCAGAGGCTTGTTTAAACACTTCCTGGGGTAAAATACACGGGCCTGCGCCGAAATTATACTTCATTGTTTAGTTTGTTTTGTTGAAGCGCCAAATTTAGGACTTTTATGAATTTTTTAGCTAATTTTTACAATATTTTAATCAGAAAAGTGCAATAAATAAGTTATAGGTAATAAGTTATAAGTGGTAGGAAGGATAACCCAGCTGAGAATGTTTTATATTTTTTTGCTGCGGAGTTGGGGTAAAATGGATTGAATTTTCCGCTCTTAAAGGAAGGAATTTTTACTTGAAAAAGTTTCAAACGAAGAATTTTTCTAAACGGCCGGTCATGAGAAAGCAGCAGCTGTTTTTAACTAAAACGTTTAACCAACCTTTTACATCCGACATAAAAAAGGAATTGGTGAGGACTGAGAGAATTATAGGATTCACGCATGTACCATACCTCTCTCCTGCTTATGGATAGGCCAATCGAAACCCATCACGTTGCCATGTTAACCATCCGTCAACTACCGCATTAAATTATGAGGTGTAACTGGCAATCCTTCACATTACCATCTTGCTTTTCCCATTTTGCCATACTTTCTTTCTGCAAAGACCCAGCCAGGATGTCTTACAGCTCATCCCTTCGACCCCCATTTAAGGCCGCCCCTATATTCCTTCCCTTAAAGAGAAACCCGTTTTAAAGAGAAAACCACCTTTAAAGAGAAAACCTCTTTCCCAATACAAAAGGCATCCCTTCATCACCATCAGTGCTCAATCTTTCCTTCGCGCTCAACACACCCTCCGAACTCCCCCCCCTCTCATTCTCCACAACACCCTCCGGCCCGTTTCTCCCCATGCCATCTCCCGCTATCCCATCCGCCCGAACCCTCCGGCCGCCCCTTTGCTCCCTCGCCTTCCGCTTCTGCGCCACCTCAGCCATCTTTTCCAGCAACTCATTCCCCGCATAACACAAGCCCGGGTGACGCCCCCCGGCCTCTTTCCTCACTTTCAGCGGCTCCTGCAACGAAAGAGGCTCCGTCGTCCTGAAAGCCGCCAGGATCGC
>NZ_QEAS01000069.1 GCF_003130405.1 Pararcticibacter amylolyticus | reverse complement strand
GTTGGACAATTCAACCCGGTAACAGGAAGAATTCAGGGGAGTGGTGCGATTGAGTATGCGGACCCAACGTTTGAGATTGCTTTGGCAATAGCAACGGGTGGAATGGGGAATGCTGCTAAAGGAGGGGTAAATGTTGTTTATCAAGGTATAGATGCTGCAGGCGTTGTTAGATATGTGGGAATCACTGAAAGAGCCGCATCTGTACGCTTTGCGGAACACTTAAACGCGATAGGTACAGGAAGAGAACTTTTGAGATACGAAGTAATAGAAGGAGCCACAGATTTGTCTAGAACGGGTGCTAGAATTTTAGAGCAAACCCTAATTAATCAATACGGTTTACACAAGAACGGTGGGTTGTTGTTGAATAAAATAAATTCAATCGCACCTAAATATTGGAAGCTATACGATATAAAATAATGATGGCAAGAGCAAATACAAAAATAGGAGATGTATTTTCCATTAAGATAAATGATAGCAGCAAAAGATACTTTCAATTGATAGCTTTTGATTTAGCTCAGTTGAATAGCGATGTGATAAGGGTGTTTAAAAAGGTTTATCCGATTCAAGTTAATCCCGATTTATTGGAGGTTGTAAATGATGAAATAGAGTTTTATGCTCATTGTGTTACAAAGTTGGGGTTAAAGATAGATCTCTGGAAAAAAGTTGGGAACACAGCTGATGTAGGACATATAGACCATATCTTATTTAGAGGATCTAGCGATTCAGGTTCGAAGCCAGGTGAACAGATTAAGATATCAAATAAGTGGTATATATGGCGAATTAACGATAAGGATTTTACTCATGTTGGAAAATTGGAAGGAGAAAACCGGAAAGCAGAACTGGGAATTGTTGTTAATCCATATGACATAACTGAAAGAATTAAGACTGGAAAATATAGTTTTTTTTATCCAGGTTTTGAATAAGAATACGGCCTCGATTTTCGAGGCTTTGTTCTGTAATAATAATCCAAATATTCTGAGTCTTGCAGATGTCCTGTATTATTCTGATTATTATCCTTTCGGATCAGATTTGACCCTCGCAAACAGTGACTATCGTTATGGCTATCAGGGGCAGTGTACAGAGAAAGACAAAGAAATCACCTGGCTGAATTTTGCATTGCGGATGTATGATCCAACGATTGGCAGGTGGATGACGATGGATCCTTACGGGCAGTACTATTCGCCCTATGTGGGAATGGGGAATGATCCGGTGAATGGAGTAGAACCGGACGGGGGATATACACGATTTGGGGCACTTTGGAGACACGCCGTAGCATATTTTACAGGAAGGGATCCAGGCCCGATATTGAAGCCAGGAAGCGAGTATGGTTTTAATACTCATGATTCAGATAATGATGGAGAAATCCGGGTAAATGCCCATTACGGAAGGAGTGTGGGCCAAAAGGAGGCCATCCGGATGGCATCAATGTTTTATACTGCTCCAAAAGTTGGACAATT
>NZ_QEAS01000068.1:689-1545 GCF_003130405.1 Pararcticibacter amylolyticus | reverse complement strand
CAGGCTTCCGCTCTGGTCATAGCTGTAGGCAGCAGCAGAGCCGGTCAGGTTCTTTACCCCCAGCGTGCTGCTGCCCCCGTCGCTGAGGCTGCTCAGCCGGTTGCCTTCATAGCTGTATGTGACCGTAATATTCAAAGCTATACTTCAAACCGTTTCCACTAGCTAATTAGACAGCTTTTCTACCACTAAATATCCATTAATTCATAAAGGAAATTACTTGTTAAAGAGTGGTGGCGATCATTAACCGCCAGAATTACAAAATATACAGATTTGTTCCTTTTAAGAAATAGTAAGTTTACAGGAACAGGTTCTCCTCTAAAGTCTTCGTTAGTTCCTGACTGAGCAAGAATGTCGACATCTGCGTCCTTATCAATCTTTAATGAAAAGCTAATAAATTTCAATGAATAACATATAACACTATCGTTTTTAATTACCCTTTCAATGTTATTACCTCGCATACTTAGGCTAATATCAGAGACAAGATTCAATCTATCCAATTTATACTTTAATATATAACTCTGTTGGCTAATATCAGAATATAGAACATCACTTGACGCTTTGGAATCAAGCATCTTTTCCTTAACTATTTGTTCCAGCGAAATATTTTTCAATAAAGGAAATTTATATACTACAACACTGTATGTTCCTTTATATAAAAAATTGGAAACGTCTGAACTAACTTTACTCCTATATGTAAAAGGAGAGTTAAATTCACTTCGATATTTTTCATCAAACAGATTTAGGTACTCCTGGGGAATACTACGGGAGACACCCTTGCTTTGTGAAAACGTCTTAAAAAATCCATATATGACTTTTACAGAATACCCCCCCGCTATCAATATTACGATTATAACTA
>NZ_QEAS01000068.1:0-648 GCF_003130405.1 Pararcticibacter amylolyticus | reverse complement strand
ACGAGCTAAAGCAGGTATAAAAGGAGCTGATTTAGGGACGAGAATCATCATTGCTACGCCGATTAAAGTAAAACCTCCACCCCGGAAAGAACCACTCATCCCGTTAGTAATCTTATTTTCGCCAGTATAGCTTAATCCTCCAGAGTATCCTCCTAATAATGAAGCACCACTAGATATGCCCACTCCAAACAGAGACAAGCTTGTTGAGAAGCCTAGATCTGTTGTATTGAGCGACAGTGAATAGGTCCCGATATTTATGCTATAATCATGTTTAAACTCCCGATTCTGAAACTTTGTAATATTTGAATTAAAAACTCCCTTCTTTCCAACCTTTGTCCCTTGATACATTTTAACACTATATTTATCTCCAAGAAATGTCTCACCTTTAACTTCAGTGCCATATTGTGCAGTCAATGTATGACCAAACCAAGTTATTTCCGAGTCAAACCAACTTTTTCCCGAGCCCACAGTCTCATTCGCATTCACCGGAGTCGTCTTAGTACTGGTCACCGGTTTTTTACTCACCCAACCCCCGCTATAAAACTGCGGGTTCACCGCCGTAGCCAGTAACTTCGGGTCACCACCTCGTGCCAGCCACTCTTCCTGGCTGATCCGCCCCCCTGCCCATGGATTCCACTTGAATCCGGA
>NZ_QEAS01000067.1 GCF_003130405.1 Pararcticibacter amylolyticus | reverse complement strand
TTTTTGGCGGACAGGTCGGTGCCGGCGGCAAAGGGCTCGCGGGGGGTATAGGTGAGGATGTAGTTCTGATCGGTGCTTAATGCGGCGGCAAGGGGGATACAGGGGGCGGCGGTGGCGGCCACGATATAGGCGTGGAAGCTGGACCCGGAGGGGACGTAAAAGCCGGGCAAAAGGGTGATGCTCCGCGTGGCGGTTACGACCGGACGGCTGCTGCTGTAACTGCTCAGGGTGGTGTCCTGTGCTACAGCGGGCAGCACGATAAAACATACCAGTAAACTGACAAGTGTTTGCAGGTATAACTTCATACAGGTTCTTTTCATTTGTCCTTTTGTTTTCCGGTACTAAAGTAAAATACTCCACTGCGGTTTGACCGCAGTGGACAGACTTATTTTCGTCCAACATTCGTGAGCAAGAGCACTTCAGGAGCAATAAAAATGAACAATTTAAGAAAAAGCAAAAAGAGTAATTATAATATCCAACAAGCTATTCACGTACCCTTTCAGGGGCAACTCTCAAGCTAACACATTTCCTTCAGAAATATAGAATTGGAGGCAGGGGCATTTTGTCCACTTTCAGGAGAACAGTCAATTCTGACTAAAAGGTGTTTATCAAATTTGGAAAACGTAGTATTCTCCCCTAACGCTAATATCTATTTAAGAACAGAGAAGAAAACGCCGGAGTGGAAGCTGAGCTTACGGAAAAAGGGATTTGAGTACCTGAATCTGCAAACACAAAAAATGAGTTCCATTAAAACGAATCATATTATGAGAAAATTTTTTCTATCCTTACTAATTGCAGCACTCGTGCAGGTGCATTGCATAGCACAAACCAATAAACTTGAATCAACGGGTAACGCCGGAATTGGCACAACGAATCCGGCTTCTAAACTTCATATCGTTACTGGTGGAGTTGATCCTAACCTGGGGAACACTGCGGTTAACAGCAACGGGCTATTACTTCAGGCAAATACAGGAGGAAGATCAGGAAATACGGGGGCGCAGATAGAATTTGCACTTCCTGCCGGTACTGACGGTGGGAATATTTGGGGACAGGCCCGGATTATTACCATTCCTGGGAACACCTTGAATGGTGATGCTACCGGAAAGATGATTTTTGGGACAAGGCGGCAATATGACAAGGTGGGGGCTGGCATGCAATGGTATTATGGGGATGACATCACGGTTGACGGACGGGGGCAAGTAGGTATTGGCACGAACACTCCGGCTTCGGCACTGGATGTGTCGGGAAACCTTACGCTTAGAAATTATGTAAATCTGAATGGAAAAGGTGCTGCTATTAATTTTACATCTTACGGCTCAGATCATCCTGGCCCGGCTATCCGAAGTGAGCTAGCCACTGCAGAAGGTGTTAATTCAAGGTCTAAACTTGTGCTTAGCTCCTATTGGATGGCTTATAAGGATGAAATTACTCTGGTAGACGGGCGGGTAGGAATCCTCACTTCTAATCCGAAGGAAACTCTCTCTGTTAACGGGGATATACGGGCTCATGAAATAAAGGTCGAGACGGCGAATTGGCCGGATTATGTTTTTACTCCGCAATTTCAAAGACGTCCCCTTGCTGAGTTAGAACGCTTTGTTCTGGAGAACAATCATTTACC
>NZ_QEAS01000066.1 GCF_003130405.1 Pararcticibacter amylolyticus | reverse complement strand
CCGTCGCTGAGGCTGCTCAGCCGGTTGCCTTCATAGCTGTATGACAGGTTGTCCATCGTGGTGATCGTCCCGCTAATATACGCATTCCGCTGAAGGGACAGGATATTGCCGTTCTCATCGTAACGGATATTCTTCTCGTCATAGGCCCCGGCGTTCCCCCAGCTGCCGCCTGAGAGGCGCTCCTGGTACAGGGCGTTCTTCAGCCGCTGAAGGTTGTCGTACTCAAAACGGTAGCTCCGCTCTTTGGGACTGCCCCCCTGGGGGTCTTTGGACTTCCATTTGACGGCCGAGATCATCCCGTTATAATAAGGGCTGTTCCCGATGGCGGCTTCCTGCTGGTCGTAAAGGATTTCCTCAGGAACCACCGTTTATACCTAGCTATATGCGAAGAGCAGTTCAAAATCTCTTTCGAGATCCAATGGCTTCTCTCACCGTACATAACTCAATAAAATTATCCAGTTAAGATTATTTTAGTAATAACATATCACACTTAAACAGTCATCTTTTTACTTCTATAAATCTATCTGATCTAATAACTGCTTTAATTCGATGATCCTGGCTCTTGTTGTTTCAGTTTTACATTTTATCACCGCAGCAGTTGCCATTGTTCCGCCCTTATAAATTAACGAGTAAATTCTGCTATAATCGTCCCTGAAAGCGATCCACCTTTTTTGGGACTGAACCAATGTCGCTTTCTGTGATTCATTTAGTTTAGGGATAATTTTCTTGTACAATGTGTTTAGTTCCTTGTCTACCTTTTGATATTCGATCTGCGTACAGGCATTAATCTCACTTTGTGTCTTTGCATTAGCGCAATCTACTCTATTTTGCGAATAGACACTGCTACTAACACACAATGTCAATATACAACCCGCTAGAAATGATTTTTGTGTTTTTAAGAGTCCTTTTAACATTTAATTTGATATTTAGTATTTTCCGTGCAAAAATAAATTTATCTCATCAGCTCGCCGATCTACAAGCCCCGACACTCCACCATTTGTCCATCTTGCTAATTGAGCTGGTATCGCATCAAAATTGTTCGCATTAAGTTCTCGTAAAAGGGTAGAGCGAGAAAAGGCTCCAACTCCCACATTGAACGTAAAACTCACCATTGCATCAAATTGATATTGAGTTAGTGAAACCTTTACTAAGCTATTAACAGAAGCTACTCTGCTTTGTGCATCCACTTTCAATAGCGACAAACCTTGTATTTTAGTCATCCCCCTATATTGTGCTATGTCAGCCGCAGTAACTCCGCTTTTATGCAATAGATGGCCGTATCCAGCAGTAGCGAACCCAAAGGCGTCATTATATGGGTTTATTCCATTGTTTCCAAAGCCTTCATGATCAGCAATAAATTGCAATCCCTGAGAACTTAAGTTCATTCCCTCTGTATTCGCCCCCACATTATTCTTCTTACTATTCCCCACGAATATCGTCACCGCAAAACCACTGATCCCGGCGATCGTAGTCGGTTTCCCCTGTGCATCATAATAGAGCTTGCCAATGGTGATGTATCCCTCGCTCGTGCGTGACACGACCGGTTTACCGATCCGCATCGGATCATTGTTGAAACGCGTAGCCGCCTGTTCAAACGTCCGGGCCATGCCCCAGAACCCACCCCATGAGCC
>NZ_QEAS01000065.1 GCF_003130405.1 Pararcticibacter amylolyticus | reverse complement strand
CTAATTAGTGTCCGTCCATAAAGTCAGCCAAAAGAGAGCAGATTGAGCGCATTGGAAAAGCTCTTCAATCATAGGGCATTTCTTGCGGCATTGTCCTTGTTGCTCTTTTGCTGCTCTTTCGTATTTGTTAATTTTAACTTAATAAATTTAATATCCTGATATCTCCAGGCAGAATATTCCACCTAAGTGCCTCTTTTTACGGGCTGGCTTGCACCTCAGGCTGCTGCCTGAAGACCTTTCATCCGGTCCAGAACGGCCGCTGTCATCACCCGGATATTATAGCCGATCACGCTCCACTTTACTTTGGCCTCAAAGTGCTGCCAGCCGCTCCAGTTACAACGCCGGAGTTTAAAGCCCCTTTTGAGGTTGGAGATGACCGCTTCGATGCCGCTTCTCCATTTCTTCAGACGGGTTTCCATGGAGCTGCTGCTGACCTGGTTTTTCATACTGGCCGTTACCTTGTTGAAGACAATATTCATAATGCCGGCCTGTCGGGCAGCCTCTTTATTGGCTGCCGAGGCATAGCCTCCATCGCAGGCACTGTCACGCGGTACGACCCCGTAAGCAGAGATGACCTGCTGAAGGCCCTGCTGGTACAGGGTGCTGTCTGCCGGGTTGCCCCGCAATACCTTACTGCTCAGGATCAGCCCGCTTTTGCCTCCTGTCAGGTTCACCTTATGGCCGAACTGCACTTCCCTGCCTCCTTTAACAATAATATCGGTATGCTGCTGATAAATGGAAAAAACCTTCTCTTCATTGGGGACGGCCTCTCCCTGTACTTCTTTCCTGCTGACCATGGCCAGCACTTGCTTCATTAGCACCTGGAAGCTTTCCATTTCCATCAGTGTGGCCAACACCTTCAGGCTACAACCGGACTTTTTTTTTACCGCATTCGATAACTGGTTTATGCATCTGGTCATTACCTGCAACTGCTTGTTGAACAGGTCGATACGTTTATCCCCACTTTTGGTGTTATTGATCTTAAAGTACGTGCGCTTGGCCCCGGTACGGTAATCAGTGAAACGAAACCTGGTAAGATCTTCACTGAGCCGTTCCAGTAGCCGGTGGCTTTCTTTGATGCAGTCCCATACCAGCGAGTTATTGGTCGGATAATGGATATCGCTTTCCACCACCGTGCTGTCCTGGCGAAGCTTGCCCAAGTCCTCTATTCCCATCGATACGGCCAGTTTGTTCAGCTCCACACAGAGCTTGTCCAGGTTCTCGGCCCGCACCTGCGAGATGTACTTCTGGTACATCTGAAAACTGTAGGGCCGGTAGCGGTCGATCTGCAGAAACTGTTCGCAGATCCGCGAATCTTCCTGATGGAATTCCAGTTCCCGGTAATCCAGTCCCTTCAGTTCTTTATACAATGCCGCCCGCATGATCTGTTCGACGGAAGGGGTATCCTGTCGGCCAAAATTGCTCCGTTTACTCCCCCTGGTCACGTCTTCTTCGATAAGCTGCACCAGTTCAGGGTGTGCCTCCAGGATCGTGTCCAGCAAACCGAACTCCGGGTTCCTGGCCCAATTAGGCTGTTCGAATTTCAGGCTCAGGGCAGTAAACAGACGCATTTTCATACCGCTATATTAACATTATTTCTTCCTGTTAAAAAATTGATCTTTACTATTTTTTCCTCTACCCGGGACTTTATGGACAGACTCTAATTA
>NZ_QEAS01000064.1 GCF_003130405.1 Pararcticibacter amylolyticus | reverse complement strand
AGATCGTATTCATAGCGGTAGGTGCCGTCGGTATTCCGTACCGCCCTGCCCTCTTCGGTCTGGATGAAATCGATTGTTCCGTTGGTATACTGGATACCGGCGATATAGTCCCGGGTGGTGCCTGCCTGTACCGAGCGGAGCTTATTGCCGGTGGCATCGTAAGTGTAGGTGGCTGTACCATTGCCCGTCACCTGCGAAGGGAGGTTGAGCTCATTGTAGGTGATCGTCAGGTTCCTTGTCCCATCTGTCGTGGTATTGCCGTTGGCGTCATACCCGAAACTGCCGGTCTTAAAGCCACTGACTGCACTCAGCCGGTTGCCGTCATACGTGTAGGCCAGCGAACCGTAGTTCCCCCTGGCAAGGCTCTGGATGTTGCCCATCTTGTCGTAGGTTAGCGTTTCGCCCAGCTTATTGCTGGCATGGCTGGAGGCAGCAGTCGTCAGCCGGTTCACCGGGTCATATGTATAGGTAAACCAGCGGTTGCCGCTTTTATTACCGGTATATTCCTGCTCGGAGATGTTCCCGTTATACTGAGGAACTGCTCCTTTTGCGGGGGCGTTATAACGCAGCCTGAGGTCGAGCCTGTCGGTGATGGAAGATGCCAGCCAACCGCGTTCGTTATACGTATAGGTGATGGTCTGGGCCCCGTTGTGCAGTTTCTTCTTCCACAGCTGGCCTGTTTCGTTATATTCGTTTTCGGACAGCAGGACCTCTCCTGCGTTATTGATGTTTTCCCAGGTCTTCGTCTTCCTTCCCATATGGTCGTAGACGTAGCGGGTCCTGGTGGTGACGCTGCTGCCCGGGCTGGTATGATACCGGGTAACTGTATCGGGCTCATCAGTGAAGGTGTAAGTGGTCAGCACGCTGTCTACTCCTCCCCGGTAGTTCTGGCTCTTGACCTGCATCACCCGCCCGTCCTCGTCATAGAAGGTGAGGCTGGTCAGCATGGTGGAGGTGCCCAGGACTTTTGTCCGGGTGCCGGTTAGCAGGCTGTGGGTCTTCGGGCTCCGGGCTACCGGAAGGGGCCCGAAGGTAGTACTGCCGGGGAAGGTATAACCGTCGTAATAGTTTACCGTAAAGGGTGTGGTGGAACTGGTGGGAAAGCTTTGATTGCTATAGCCTTCACCTGCGGTGCCTCCTGCGTAGGTCTCCCAGTTGGTGGCCTGGGCATTCACCGTGGTTTGAAGGCTGGCCCGGGAGGCACTGCTGGCATATTCCCCGCTCATCACGACTCTTCCTAGTCCGTCGTATTTGGTAAAGGTCCATTTCCCGTTCTGGGCCTGTTTGGGGTCCTGAGTCAGGACTGCCTGGTCAATGGTGTTATAAACCGTGCTCTCCCATCCGTCTTTTCCGGGGATGCACTTTTCGATCAGCCGGTTCCTTCCGTCGTAGCGGTACTGGTAGCAGTATTTATTGAGTTTGGTGGCGTCTATCCCGCCGTTGTCGGGCTCTGCTCCGGGGGGTAAAACAAAGCTGAGGTTACCAAAGTCGTCGTAGACGTAGTAGGTGGAATAGGGCGTGCTTTCATCTTTCCAGGTGCGTTTGAGCACTACCTGGCCTTGTTTGTCCTTGTATTCTTCGCTGGTACCGGTCTTGCCGCTTACCCAGTTTTCATCTTTGCTGATGGTGAGGTACAGCTGGCTGGCCTGATAGTTCCCGCTGGTGGTCAGGTTCCTTTGGTGCTGCTGGCC
>NZ_QEAS01000063.1:719-1691 GCF_003130405.1 Pararcticibacter amylolyticus | reverse complement strand
AGATCGTATTCATAGCGGTAGGTGCCGTCGGTATTCCGTACCGCCCTGCCCTCTTCGGTCTGGATGAAATCGATTGTTCCGTTGGTATACTGGATACCGGCGATATAGTCCCGGGTGGTACCTGCCTGTACCGAACGGATCTTATTGCCGGTGGCATCATACGTGTACGTGGCAGTGCCACTGCCGGTCACCTGCGAAGGGAGATTGAGCTCATTGTAGGTGACCGTCAGGTTCCGGGTGCCGTCAGTTGTGGTATTGCCATTGGCGTCATACCCGAAACTGCCGGTCTTGAAGCCACTGACTGCACTCAGACGGTTGCCGTCATACGTGTAGGCCAGCGAACCGTAGTTCCCCCGGGCCAGGCTCTGGATGTTGCCCATCTTGTCGTAGGTCAGGGTTTCGCCCAGCTTATTGCTGGCATGGCTGGAGGCAGCAGTCGTCAGCCGGTTCACCGGGTCATATGTATAGGTGAACCAGCGGTTGCCGCTATGGTTACCGGTATATTCCTGCTCGGAGATGTTCCCGTTATACTGAGGAGCGGCTCCTTTTGTGGGGGCGTTGTAGCGCAGTCTGAGGTCGAGCCTGGTGGTGACGGAGGATGTTAGCCAGCCTCTTTCGTTGTAGGTATAGGTGATGGTTTGGGCCCCGTTGTGCAGTTTCTTTTTCCACAACTGGCCTGTTTCGTTATATTCGTTTTCAGACAGCAGGACCTCTCCTGCGTTATTGATATTCTGCCAGGTCTTCGTCTTCCTTCCCATATGGTCGTAGACGTAGCGGGTCCTGGTGGTGACGCTGCTGCCCGGGCTGGTATGGTAACGGGTAACCGTTTCGGGCTCATCGGTGAAGGTGTAAGTGGTCAGCACGCTGTCCACTCCTCCCCGGTAGTTCTGGCTCTTGACCTGCATCACCTGCCCGTCCTCATCATAGAAGGTGAGGCTGGTCAGCATAGTGGAGGTGCCCAGGACTTTTATC
>NZ_QEAS01000063.1:0-677 GCF_003130405.1 Pararcticibacter amylolyticus | reverse complement strand
ACCGGAAGGGGCCCGAAGGTAGTACTGCCGGGGAAGGTATAACCGTCGTAATAGTTTACCGTGAATAATGTGGTGGAACTGGTGGGAAAGCTTTGATTGCTATAGCCTTCACCTGCGGTGCCTCCTGCGTAGGTCTCCCAGTTGGTGGTCTGGGCATTGACCGTGGTTTGAAGGCTGGCACGGGAGGCACTGCTGGCATATTCCCCGCTCATCACGACTCTTCCAAGTCCGTCATATTTGGTAAAGGTCCATTTACCGTTCTGGGCCTGTTTGGGGTCCTGGCTTAGTACCAGTTGATCAATCTTATTATACACCAGGCTTTCCCGTCCGTCTTTTCCGGGGATGCGCTTTTCGATCAGCCGGTTCCTCTCATCGTAGCGGTACTGGTAGCAGTATTTATTGAGTTTGGTGGCGTCTATCCCGCCGTTGTCGGGCTCTGCTCCGGGTGGCAACACGAAACTGAGGTTGCCAAAGTCGTCGTAGACGTAGTAGGTGGAATAGGGCGTGCTTTCATCTTTCCAGGTGCGTTTGAGTACTACCTGCCCTTGTTTGTCCTTATATTCTTCGCTGGTACCGGTCTTGCCGCTTACCCAGTTTTCATCTTTGCTGATGGTGAGGTACAGCTGGCTGGCCTGATAGTTCCCGCTGGTGGTCAGGTTCCTTTGGTGCTGCTGGCC
>NZ_QEAS01000062.1 GCF_003130405.1 Pararcticibacter amylolyticus | reverse complement strand
GCAGGACTATTCGGCAGGCTTCACGGCCAGTCCAATCCCGTCAGCGTGAACCATTTCACCGGGACCGCCAATGTATCTATCCCCCTGTACGAATTAAAAAGCGGGGGAGTATCCATGCCCATAGCGTTATCGTACAGCGCTACCGGGATCAAAGTCAAAGACAGCGAAGGCAATGCCGGCATGGGCTGGCAGGTCAACCTGGAAAGCTCAGTCAGCCGGGTTGTGCGGGGCCTTCCCGACGACTGTAAGAAAGACGATGCCGGGTATACCCGCCTGGGGTGGCTGTACAATACCAACGGGACAAAGATCGCTGCATTTACCCCTGCCAACGACCAGAGCTATACCACCTGCAGCGATGAAACAGCAGATGTGAGCTATATTAATACCAATTTCACCGGATTCTCCGATACCGAGCCCGATCTGTTCGTGGTAGACGCACCGGGGCTATCGTGCCAGCTGGTATTCGGCGCGGACAACATCCTGCGGACGGTGCCCTATATGGACGTGAAAGCAGAATACAGCACTGATGCGGCCAGCGGGCAGATCACCTCCTTTACGCTCACGACGGACAAAGGGGTGAAATACGTTTTTTCGGATTGTGAAAACACCAGGCGAATCGCCCAGGGCAATCCCTTTTTGTGCCGCAACGAGTACGAACAATACCGCTATGGAGTATCCTTCACCCATGCCTGGAAGCTGAGCCGGGCCACAGACGCCGGGGGCAACGGTCTGGCCATCGCCTACCGGTCCTTTGGAGGAATCCAGCTGGAGGAAGAAGACCCGGATTATGATCAGAATGTCGTCAGTGCCCGCCCTAAGATGGGCGGGGTCTTTACGATCAAAGACGTTTCTGACCGGAGGCGGCTGGACACAGTTTCCCGGATACATGCCGGCGTAAAGAAGAGGCTGCTCACAGCCGGTTACGTGAATATTGACGGCAGGGATCTTGTAAAAGGCATTACAGGACCAGGAAGGTCCTATGCGTTTGCCTATATGGGAAATGTATATGGCCCGCCTGCAGTCAGTTCCCGGTATTTCTTAAAGACGGTTCTTCTGAATTCAGATTACTGGTATCAGTTTGAATATAACGGGGAAGCCACAGGAGAACTGAGCGAAAGATATGTCCCCTATCCTGACAATCTGTCGAAAAGTATGGACCTGTGGGGCTATTATAATGGCAGTAATGCCACCAGCCTGAAGCCAAATGTCTATATCAACCCCTCTTCGGCCTCGTATGAAAGATACCGGAGCACCATCGCCACCAACCGGCTGGGGACGTATAAATACACGATTGACGGAGAATCCCGCGCGGTAAACGCTACCCATATTGTGCTGGGCTCCCTTTCAAAGGTATTGTACAAAGGAGGGGGCTATACAGAACTGGTCTACGAACCCAACGACTTTTACGACAATACCGCTGCTGCCGTGCACCTTGGAGCGGGGATCCGCATCAAACAGGTCAGCACGTTCGACGGGGCCAGTTCTGCCAATAATATGATAAAAAACTACAGCTATACGGACCCCTCCACCGGACAGTCTTCGGGGAAGGCCCTCTCCATGCCGGTATACGCGTTCACCACCGATTATATCTCAGACCCTCTGGACGGGGAAACAGCTGCCCAGATCTGGAAGAATTCGACCTGCGTATGTGAGGAAGACCTTTCCGAGGAAGACCATTCAGTCGTTTACAGCCATGTGCGGGAAAGCCAGAGCGGGGCGGGGAGCACGCTGTACCAGTTTTCGGTGCCTGCCACCAACTGGGACAATAGCGCCCCTGACTGGGCGCCGACCGTCAACTATGCCGGCAGGTCGAATTGTGCCTCCGATCCCGGTAATCTGAAGAGCGGTAAATATACCTATCCCTTCATCCCGAATCCCAATTATGACTTTGAGCGGGGCTTATTGCAAAAGACCAGCATGTACAATGATGCCGGTCAGCTGGTGAGCGAGCAGAGCTATACCTACCAGCGTACCGG
>NZ_QEAS01000061.1 GCF_003130405.1 Pararcticibacter amylolyticus | reverse complement strand
ATACCGAACCATCAGCCGGATGGTACTGGCAGTTCAACCGCGCGCAGGGCTATAAGCACGACGGGACGAGCTACAGTCCGAAGAACGGGTGGACGGCCTGGACCACAAGTATCTCCGAGTGGAATGTTAGCTGGGCTTATGCGAACGATCCTTGCGGCCGTCTTTTAGGTTCAGGCTGGCGCCTGCCAACCTCCTCAGAGTGGTCTGCAGCGGACGCCCCTCCGCAGAACTGGGGCAGCAGCGCCGATGCGTACAAGTCAGTACTGAAACTACATTTGGCAGGTTACCTGACAGCCGGAGCCGGCGCGCTGACGGGCCGTGGGACGACCGGTTATTACTGGAGCAACAGCCATGTTGGGAGCACCTATACAGACGCCTATGCGCTGCTGATCACGGGGACCAGCAGCTCAGTGGTAGGGCTGAACAAGGCGAATGCGACGCCTGTGCGGTGTGTGCGTGATGCGATAGTTCCCGCTCTTCCCTCGGTGAGCAATGTGGATATCCCGACCAGTACGATGACCGACAGTACCGCCCTTGGGACCGCCACTGTAGCGCCGGACGGAGGCTCAGCAGTAACCGACCGGGGGCTGTGCTGGAGCACCTCGAAGGCCGTTCCGACCACGGCTGACAATATTATCAAAGCAGGCACGGGTATGGGAACGTTCACCTCGAAGCTGGAAGGTCTGGTACAGGGGGCAACCTATTATGTACGGGCGTATGCGACCAACAGTGTAGGTACAGCTTACAGCCCGGTTGTGAGCAGCTTTAAGATCTGCCCGACAGAATTTACGGTGATCCATACCGGGGGCCTGAACGGGGCACCGGAGAGCAAGACCGTAAACTATCATTCAATCAGCAGCGGGATCAGTAAAGCAGCATTGTGCTGGTTAACCCAGAACCTTGGCTCCAGCCAGGAAGCCTTATCGGCAACCGATGGCAGCGAAGCCTCCTCGGGATGGTACTGGCAGTTCAACCGTGCGCAGGGATATAAGCATGACGGGACAAGCTACAGTCCGAAGAATGCCTGGACCGCCTGGATCACCAGTATCTCCGAGTGGAACGTAGGCTGGGCAGCGGGCAGTGATCCTTGTATCCTTCTTCTGGGTTCAGGCTGGCGCTTGCCGACCGCCACCGAATGGGACAGTGCCGATGACGCCCCTCAGTTCTGGCAGAACTACACAGACACGTACAAGTCAGTACTGAAACTCCATGCAGGCGGTTACCTGACAGCAGCAGGCGGCGTTCTGACGGGCCGTGGGACAACGGGATATTACTGGAGCAGCAGCTATGTAGGCAGCACCTATGAGAACGGGTATGCCCTGGGCCTTGGCAGTGGCAGCAGCGGGCTTGTCAGCCTGAACAAGGCGAACGCAACGCCTGTGCGCTGTGTGCGGGATGCCGTAGTGATCAACCTGGCCTCGGTAAGCAATGTAGACATCCCAACCAGTACGATGACCGGGTCGACGGCAGAAGGTACGGCGACAGCCGGTCCAGACGGCGGGGCGTCCATCACCGAACGCGGGTTGTGCTGGAGCACGACGAATGCCATCCCTACGGTAGCCGACAACAAGATCCTGTCGGGCTCGGGAGTGGGTACCTTTACCACGACGATCAGCGGGCTGACAGAAGGACCGACTGTATATGTGCGGGCTTATGTGGTCAACAGCAAGGGAGTGGCCTACAGCCCCTCAGTAACCAGCTTCAAGATCTGTCTTCCATTAACAGTGACTCACGTAGGAGGCCTCAACGGGGCCCCGGAAACCAAGACTATAACGTACGGAACGATCAGCAGCAATATAGGAGGTTCCTCCAGATGCTGGATCACGCAGAACTTAGGCTCTGACCGTCAGGCAACAGATGTGACTGACGATACCGAACCATCAGCCGGATGGTACTGGCAGTTCAACCGCGCGCAGGGCTATAAGCACGACGGGACGAGCTACAGTCCGAAGAACGGGTGGACGGCCTGGACCACAAGTATCTCCGAG
>NZ_QEAS01000007.1:253756-292961 GCF_003130405.1 Pararcticibacter amylolyticus | reverse complement strand
CTTCTCACCCGCATGAATATCAAGGACTTTATTTTTTCCTCTCATTTTATGAAGCAATATCAGCAATATGCGAAAGATCATAACAAGACGCCTATTCATCCGATTCAGTTCATCATGACTATTATAGGTATGACCGTATTTCCTTTTATAGCCAGCCCCCTCATACAGAAATTAGGAGACTTAAATCCCAAAACGTTTGACAACATGCTGGAAGAGAGAAAGACGGTGCTCCCCAAATGGATTAAGGCCATTATGGACAGCGATTAAATTTTTTTGCACTACAGTTAATCAAACGATTAAACATAATGATAAAATCAAATGAACAACCGTAAGACAAAGGTAATGAGGATACTGCTTCACATAACACTGAGCTTATTTCCTTCGATCGTTTTCCCGCAGGCGAATCCGGTTTTAAGTCTTGAACAATGTTACTCCCGGGCACGCGAAAATTATCCATTGTTGAAGCAGCATTCACTTATTGAAAAGAGCAATATTTATTCACTCGAAAATATTTCAAAGGGGAGTCTGCCCCAGATCTATATCAATGGCCAGGCAACGTACCAATCCGGGGTCACACAGATCCCTGTTCACCTTCCCGGGCTTGATATGCCCGTTCTCAACAAAGATCAGTACAGGTTATACGGTGAAGCGAACCAGGCCCTCACTGATCTGATCACTGTAAAAGCGCAAAAAAAACTTCAGGAGGCGAACAATCAAATTCAACAGCAAAGTCTCGAAGCAGAACTATATAAGATTAAGGAGAGGATCAACCAATTGTTCTTTGGAGTTATCCTGCTGGAAGAACAGCTTCGCCAGAATGGGTTAACGAAGAAAGATATCTCTCTCGGCATCGATAAAGTGACAGCTTCGATAAAGAATGGAACCGAATTCAGGAGCAGTCTTGATAAATTAAAAGCTGAAATGCTGAAAGCCACCCAAAAAGACATCGAACTTAAGTCGGCACGCCGTGCATTCCTTGATATGCTTGCCGCATTTATAAACCAGTCCCTCGATGATTCGGTGAGGTTAGAAAAACCAGCAGAACCACTCACCTCCGGCCAGCTCAACCGCCCGGAACTGAAGTCATTTACCGCGAGGAAGCAGGTTTACGATTATCAGAGTAACCTGCTGAATATTCATGCATTACCAAAATTTTCATTGTTCGTACAGGGAGGCATCGGCCAGCCCTCCCCCGTTAATATGCTTAATCCGGATATGTCGGGCTATTATATCGCAGGCCTAAAATTAAACTGGTCGATATCCAATTTCTACACACTCAGGAAAGAAAAGAAACTCAATGAAATTAACCAGGCCCTGGTGGGGGTTGAGCAGGAAACCTTTGTTTTTAATACCAGGCAATCTTTACTTCAGCAGAACAGCGAAATTTCGAGGCTCAGGGAATTGATTAATACAGACATAGAGATTGTGAAACTGAGGACATCCATCAAAACAACAGCAAACAGCCAGCTTGATAACGGTGTAATAACGGTTAATGATTATGTAAAAGAAATCAATGCAGAAGACCAGGCCAGGCAAGCCGCCAGTCTCCACCAGATACAGTTGCTGATGGCACAGTACAACTATAATACAACCGCAGGAAACTGAACCTGCCCGTAAAACGACATCTTAAATTTTAATAAAGATTATAATGAACAGATACAAATCAAGTATGTTAAGCATCGGAATTGCTCTTCTGGTATCATGCCATCAGGAAAGCGAATACGATGCATCCGGAACTTTTGAAGCGGAGGAAACGATCATCTCAGCAGAAGCTTCCGGAGCTCTTAAGTTATTCAGTCTGGAAGAAGGACAAAGTTTAAATGCCGGAGATAACATAGGATACATAGATACTTTGCAACTGTATCTCCGAAAAAAACAGCTGCGAAGCCAGATCCTTTCCACACTTGCACAGATGCCGGATACACATGCACAACTGGCAGCCCTTCAGTCGCAACTGCAAACGGCGCTCAGAGAACAAAGGAGGTTCACGAAGCTTGTAGAAGCTGATGCAGCCACCCGAAAACAACTGGATGACGTATCAGCACAGGTGGATCTGTTGAAAAAGCAGATCTCAGCACAACGATCTTCGCTGGACATCACCACGACCTCCATTCAGCGTCAGACCTCTCCCTTGGAAATACAGGTGGAACAAATTGATGATCAGATCAAAAAAAGCATCATTATAAACCCCGTAAGCGGTACAGTCCTAACGAAGTACGCCGAAAAAAGCGAGGTGGTCAGCGTGGGAAAACCACTCTACAAGATTGCAGATGTGTCGGCACTAACCCTGCGCGCTTATATAACGGGAGATCAGCTGCCTCATATCAGGCTGCATCAGAAAGTAAAGGTCTTAACTGATAAAACGGCAGATACCTACCAGCAGCATGAGGGAATTGTTTCCTGGATCAGCGACAAAGCGGAGTTCACACCAAAAACTATCCAAACGAAAGACGAGCGGGCTAACCTGGTATACGCCGTAAAGATCCGGGTAAGGAACGATGGTTACCTCAAGATCGGCATGTATGGTGAAGTAAAATTTCTATAATGGAGCCGGTTATTTTACACAGCATTACCAAGACCTACGGCAAGGAAAAAAAGCTGGCTGTAGACAAAGTCTCTTTCGCAGTGAAGCAGGGGGAATTATTTGGCCTGATTGGACCCGACGGCGCCGGAAAAACCAGCATTTTCAGAATTCTGACAACCCTTATGCTCGCTGATAGCGGGAGTGCAACAGTAGAAGGGTTCGATGTCGTGAAGGACTTTAAGGAGATACGAAACTGTATCGGATATATGCCCGGCAGATTTTCGCTGTACCAGGATCTTACTGTCGAAGAAAATCTCAAATTCTTTGCTACTGTCTTCGGTAGCAGTATCCGGGAAAACTATTCGCTGATCCACGACATCTATGTACAGATAGAGCCCTTCAAGTCGCGCAGAGCCGGAAAGCTGTCGGGGGGAATGAAGCAAAAGCTCGCTTTATGCTGTGCCTTAATTCATAAGCCTTCCGTACTTTTTCTGGATGAGCCCACAACAGGCGTCGATCCGGTTTCAAGGAAGGAATTCTGGCAAATGCTGAAGCAGCTGAAACAGCAAAACATCACTATTATCGTTTCAACTCCTTACATGGACGAAGCTACCCTATGTGACAGAATTGCGCTGATCCAAAATGGAAGTATTTTATCTGTAGACACTCCCGAAGCCATTGTGAGCTCCTATCCAGACCTCCTTTATGCTGTTAAAGCGGAAAACTATTACCGGCTCATCACAGAACTTGGCAGATACCCGGGAGCCTCTGCTGCTTATGCCTTCGGCGAACATGTTCACCTGGCACTAAAACGAGATAAAGGACACCTGCAAGAAGCTAAAAAAGAGAAGATCCTCTCTTACCTTGCCGGGGCGGGCATTAAAGACGCTACACTTAAGGAAACGAAACCCACTATAGAAGACTGTTTTATCAGGTTACTATCAAGAAATGAATATGAAAGAGAAACCAGACAATAATCAGCAGCTTACCATCCAGGTAGAAGAGCTAAGCAAACACTTTTCTCATTTCGTAGCAGTAGACAAGATCACATTTGATGTGCAGAAAGGAGAGATCTTTGGATTTCTGGGAGCAAACGGAGCGGGAAAAACAACAGCCATCAGGATGTTATGCGGACTTTCCGCTCCGACATCGGGGAAAGCAAGAATAGCGGGCTTCGATGTATACAGACAAGCGGAACAGATAAAAAAGAATATCGGGTATATGAGCCAGAAGTTTTCCTTATATGAAGATCTGACCGTAACAGAGAACATTCATTTCTTTGGCGGCATCTATGGCTTGACAGACAAACAACTGAAAAGCAAGACCAGGCAACTTATTGGTGACCTGGGACTAGAACGGGAAGCTAAAAAGCTTGTTTCATCTCTTCCCCTTGGATGGAAACAAAAACTCTCTTTTTCGGTCGCCATTCTGCATGATCCTCAAATCGTTTTTCTGGATGAACCGACCGGCGGAGTCGACCCGGTAACGCGCCGGCAGTTCTGGAACCTGATCTATGAAGCTGCCGAACGGGGGATCACGGTTTTTGTGACCACCCATTATATGGATGAAGCGGAATATTGCAAGCGGATATCTATCATGGTGGACGGGAAAATTAAGGCGCTGGATACCCCCTCTAATTTAAAACAGCAGTTTAATGTCCCCGATATGGACGCAGTATTCTACCAGATAGCCAGAGGCGCTCAGAGAGGAGATAAAAACCCAGCGGCATGAAATCAATCAGCAGGCAATTTTCTAACCAGCAGTTCTTTTCGTTTGTCAGGAAGGAGTTCTACCATGTAATGCGTGACAGAAAAACACTTCTCATCCTATTTGGAATGCCGGTAGCGCAGATCCTGATCTTTGGGTTCGCACTGACCAACGAAGTAAAAAACACACGGATTGTAGTTTCTGACTATGCTAACGACCCTGCGTCCCGCCGGATCACCGAAAGAATGGCCGCCAGCAATTATTTCGACATTGAAAGGAGGCTGGTGAGCCACCGGGAAATCGAGTCAGCGTTTAAAGAAGGGACTATTAAACTCGCCCTCATCTTTCCGGCGCAGTTTAATGAAAGCCTGTCGCACGGAAACAGTGCACAGATACAATTGATCACGGATGCTTCCGATCCAAATACAGCAAACACGCTGGTCAACTATGCATCATCCATTATCAGAGACTACCAGGCAGAGTTAAATATGCTCCATTCCGTCCCGTATAGCATAATTCCCGAGGTACGCATGCTTTATAATCCCCAGCTAAAAGGTGCACATTCTTTTGTTCCCGGTGTGATGTCATTAATCCTCATGCTTGTCTGCGTAATGATGACTGCCATATCGATTGTGAAAGAAAAAGAGACCGGCACCATGGAGATATTGCTTGTCTCGCCATTCAAACCCATGCTGGTTATTGTCTCAAAAACGATTCCTTACCTGATCCTATCGCTCATTAATGTCGTATCCATTTTATTACTGAGTGTATTTTTGCTGGATGTGCCCGTCAATGGCAGTATCTTGCTCCTGTTCGCAGAAAGCACGCTTTATATCACTGCATGTCTGAGCCTGGGAATTTTCATCTCTATTAAGACAGCCACGCAACAGGCAGCCATGACCATTTCGCTTATGGGCATGTTGCTCCCTACGGTAATGTTCAGCGGATTCATGTTTCCGATCGAAAATATGCCGGTGCCACTGCAAGTGCTGTCCAATATAGTCCCGGCAAAATGGTACTACATTATAGTGAAATCTATTATGATCAAGGGAACCGGACTCGCTCTTTTGTGGAAGGAGACGCTCATATTGATGGCTATGGCAATATTTCTTCTGACCATCAGCTTAAAAAGTTTTAAAACCCGGTTGGAATGACCTATTAATCACAAACAATGCGCACGCTAAAATTTTTGCTACAAAAGGAGTTCAGGCAGATCCTCAGAAACAAAACAATCAGAATGATGATCTTTTTTATGCCTGTAGCCCAGCTTCTTATCATCCCTCTAGCGGCTGATTATGAGATAAAAAATATTAACCTGGTGGTAATCGATCATGACCATTCCCCCTATACACAGAAACTGCTGGAAGACATTACAGCCTCAGGATATTTCAAGCTTACAGGATACTGCAGTTCTTTTCGGGAAGCCCTCGAACAGGTAAAAAAAGATGAAGCAGATGTACTGCTCGAAATCCCGGAAGGATTTGAAAAGAACCTGATCAGAGACAACAGCAATAAACTCTTTATTGCTGTAAATGCGATAAACGGCGTAAAGGCAGGGCTCGGAAGCGCTTACATCAGTTCCATTATCAGAAAATTCAACGAAAAAATCCTGACAGAGTTGATACAGCCGGACAGATTTAACCGGGAGCAGGTCATTGAAATTACAGCCTCAAACTGGTTCAACCCGGAAATGAGTTACCATGTATTCATGGTACCCGGCATTCTCGCCATCCTGGTGACCATGGTTGGCGGATTCCTTTCAGCCCTGAATATAGTGAAGGAAAAAGAAGCAGGTACTATGGAACAAATCAATGTTACTCCCATTAAGAAGCACCATTTTATCATCGGCAAGCTCATCCCCTTCTGGGTACTGGGAAACCTCATTTTTACTATCGGCCTGGTAATTGCGCGCTTGGTTTACGGCATTGTCCCGGCCGGAAGTCTCCTCGTTCTTTTTACCTGTACGTCTGTATATCTTCTGGCCCTCTTAGGGTTCGGGCTGCTGATATCTACATTCTGCGAAACGCAGCAGCAGGCAATGCTCATCATGTTTTTTTTTATGATGATCTTTATCCTGATGGGAGGTCTCTATACACCAATAGACAGCATGCCGGAATGGGCAAAAGTAATCTCATGGCTTAATCCGGCAAGTTACCTTATCGAAGTGGTACGAATGGTCGTACTAAAAGGCAGTGATTTCCGTGATGTTGTGCCACACCTCATCAAGCTGTCGTTTTTTACTATTGCATTAAACAGCTGGGCGATACTAAATTACAGGAAAACCAACTAAATATGCCAGCAGGCTTTCCTGAAGATGGCCTGTCATTAAAATGTCCTGTCAGATCCGCTTACGGGGACGCCTTCCGGAGATACCCTCTCCCGGACGGGTAACCTTTTGATAAGTTACTTCACCCGGTCTGCTCACCTTCTGATAGGTCTTTGCTTTAAACTTCGGCCGGCTCTTTATATCTACCTTTTGGGCTCCCCTGCGTTTATTAGCTACTTTCTCCTTTTGCCTGTCGTCTGCAAATGTGACACTGATCGTTTCGTCATCAATGCTGGCTTCGTGCAGATTAGCCACTGCCCTCCTGGCTTCCTCTTCATCCGCCATGTCGACGAATCCGAACCTCCGGCTAATCTTCGTGTGCTTGTCTCTTACAATATTAACAGCCTCTACCTTTCCAAATTGCTCAAAAATCTCTTTAAGCTCGAGGTCTTCCAGATCACGCGGAAATCCGCCTGCAAATAATTTAACCATTATGTTTGTGTGTATCTCCCGATGGTTGTGACCATCTCTTGTTTTAATACTATTATACTATTAAGTAAATTGATTGTTTCAATAAATTGTGTCAGGTCGAAATATATTATTCACAATCCCCTGTTCTATAAACGATACATATAGATGAATATTTTTTTAATGTGTAAAGCTATGGCTTCCCATCTTAACTAATTGCTCTTTTTATTTGTTTTTGGCACTGACTAACCCAGATAAAGGCTCATAATGGGCATAAACAGTGCCGCAAGTTAGATAATATTTTCCGAAGGGGCAAAAAACTTCAGATATATTTGTCAGATTATCCCCCCAGACATAATCTTGTTTTTACAAAAGATACTTTTTGTTTAGCAAATTAATTTTTTCTTCCTATCTTTAAGGACCCTCCCAAAGGGTATGTTTTTCATAGGTAGATGTAGGGCCGGATCTTATCCGGCCCTTCTTATTTACTTTTTAAAAATGAGTCGCACTGATTCTCTACATTCCACTCTGCAGTGCCCAGATCCATATATTCATCTATCACCCGGTCGACAATACCCTGGGTAATATCAGGATAATTTACTGTTATTCCAGTTCCATTGTTAATCCATTCCCGGATCTCCGAATCGTGACGGTGTTTTAAATTTTTAATGACCGGCACTCCCATTGATTCGAGGGCGGCAGCATTTAAATGCTGTTCATATTGATTTTTCATGGGCACCACCATCAATTTCTTCCCCATAAACAGCGCCTCTGCGGGAGTCTCGAAACCAGCACCGCACAATACCCCCGAACTACTCGACATGCTGCTGATAAACTGCTCATTATTGACAGGGCGTATCTCAATGTTTTTATACTTAAAGGCCCGCTTGTTGTGTTTCGAAAACACCTCCCATTTCACTTCCGGAAATGCAGACAACCTCTTGAGCAAACTTTTATCGTCATAGGCAGGTAAGTAAACCGTGTAGTGGCCTCTATCTGAAACAATCCGTTGCCTGACCTGCTTACGGATAACCGGGGTGAAGATATTTTCATTATAGGATTCAAAATGAAAACCATACTGAAGGCTGGAAGGGGCATAATTTCTCAGAATAAGCCTCCCCAGCATATCGAGGTGTTCAGGCTTTGGAGTCCCTGGAGCCAGCACTGCTGACTGATGACTTAAGGCGACGACAGGCTTATTCTTCATATAACAGGCCCATGCGGATACAGGCTCGAAGTCAGTGATGACCAGGTCATACTCATCCACAGGAAGAGCCCTGATTTCTTTTATAAGTCGTTTTAAGCTGCTTTTAACAAAGGTTTTCCAGAGATCCACCCCTCCGGACTTCCCGAAGATAAAACTAAGGCCTGTCAATTTATATTTTATCGGGAACGGCAAAGGAAGGTCTCCCTGAATACCACTTACCAGAACGTCAACTTCGCCTTTGCGACTGAGGCATGGAACGATATCCATAGCTCTGCTCAAATGACCGTTGCCCGTGCCCTGTATGGCATAAAGGATTTTCATACACAAAAGTAAAATATTCTTTATAACAAAAAGGAGGATACAATCCTGCATCCTCCTTTTTGTTATAAGTAAAAAAATACTATTTGCTCAGATTAAAGCCGTAGGCTACACGCAGAGCGATCTGTTGCGGATAACCGGTCTTGGCAAAATCTTCATATTTTACACCAACATCCAGTCCATTCGAAAACGCCCAGCCCAAAGCAGGCGACCATACGAATGAAGTTTCAGCTCCTTCGTTTGTTGAAAAACCGGCTCCAAGTTCGCCTGAGAGATAAAAGTTTCTCGTAAGGAAGCCTTTAAGACCGACTTTTACCGGAATAACATTGTATCCTTCAGCGCCAGGTATATCCTTATACTCGTCCTTCAAAAAAAAGTGCGTAAAGCCGGTGGTTAACATACCGGAAAGCGGACCTGTAAAATCTTTCTGTAATCTTACGTCGCCACCCAAAACAAATCCGTGCCAATCATCATCGATTGCTACCCCAGGATTAGCGGAAATTCCCAACCTCCAGGCTTTCGAATCCTGGGCCTTACTTTGCGTCGTTATCAGCATCAGAGCTATAGCACAAGCAGATGTCAATAGTTTAATTGTCGTTTTCATAGTCATTTCAATTAAGTTTGTACAAAAAACTAAGTTCAGTCTAACAAGGAACATGCCAGATCTGTATTCTTTTCCCAACACACTTATCCAACAGGAAAAAATCCGCACAGATCAGTTAATAAATATTTCATTTAAAAGAAGTTTTGAAATTTTTGGCTTATTTAAACATCTCTGACATTGAGAGGACGACAACCTACCTATCCGTATCGTTTTCGTGATTTTTTGTCATGTAAAGAGACCAGACTGAATGCGCCAGAACATTCGTGGCATTCACATGTTAAAAAAAGATACTGATGCGTTTACTAAACACAGAAAGCCCATGAAAAACAACTTAAAATCAGGAATATTAGCTATTGTATGTGCTGTCATGCTAGCCTCCTGTACTTCTAACAAAACAGGTGACAAAGTATCCGACTCGCTTGATGCGGTCCATGATTCAATCAGGAATGACACTTCATCGTATGACATCACCTCTCAGAAAGATTCTCCTGACACAAGCAGCGGCACTGACTCATCTGCTGCAAGATAATCTCTTATCAGGAAGGGGCGTTACCCCTTCCTCCGTTTACGCAATTTCCTTTTCTTATCTCTTTCTTATCTCTGCTGACATACCATTGTCATGCCGCCGTCTTTCTTTGCAACGAGAAGATTCACATCTGATCAATAATTTTTATTTTTCTTTAAAATATTTCTCCGTGCAGTTCGTCTGCATAGAAAAACAAACAAATTGAACTCCGCGGCAATGACATCAGCAAACGAAAGCCATATTGTACAAACCATAAAGGAGTATGGCCGAAGCCTGATGAATTTCATTCGCAGAAGAGTAAAAAGCGATGCTGATGCAGAGGATATTCTTCAGGATGTCTGGACACAATTCAGTTCGGTGGTCAACGCCGGCCCGATAGAGCAAACCGGCGCGTGGCTCTTCAAAGTTGCAAGAAACCGGATCATCGACAAACACAAAAAGAAATCGGAGATGCTGGTAGATGAAGAGGATGACAGCGAAGCCGAAACTGACCTGAAAGAATTTCTGATGACAGACAGCAATACTCCCGAAACAGAATACCTGCGGTCCATTTTCTGGAAACAGTTCTTCGATGCGCTGGAAGAACTACCCCCGGAACAGCGGCAAGTATTCCTGTGGCACGAACTGGAGGGACTCTCCTTTGCGGATATCGCCGAACTTACCGGAGAAAAAACGAATACCCTGATTACGCGGAAAAGATATGCCGTACTGCATCTCCGGAACCGGCTCAGAGTACTTAGAGATGAGATATTAATTTATTGATTATGAACAAACGATTTAATGCAGGAAAAGTCCTGCTGGGTATTTTAATTGCGGCTGCTGCATTTACAGCCCTTGGATTCGTAATAATGTATTTATGGAACAGTATCCTGCCTGGCACGATACACGCCGGTACCATCACGTTCTGGCAGGCTCTGGGAATATTTGTTCTGGCAAAAATCCTTTTCGGATTTGGCGGAAAGGGGCCGGGCGGAGGGCGCCCATTCTGGTGGAAGAGGGAGATGCGAAAAAAGATGAGAAACATGACTGCCGAGGAAAGAGAGAAATTTAAAGAAGAGATGTACCGCAGAATGGACTGCTGGCATTCGCCTTCAGATAATTTCCGTCATTCTTTCTATAAAAATCAGGAAAACGTTAACAAAACAGAACCAGACGAGTCTAACAAATAAGTCTGTATATAATCATTTAATTCCGAAAGCTATGGACATATTAATATTTAAGACAAATGTGAGCACCAGGCAGCATGTGGAATCCGTTCGCCCTTATCTTCACACTCTCAGGGAAATTTTTAAGTGGAACTTTGATCTTCTTGATGATGAATTTATTCTGAGGATTGAAGCGGATCATGCCCTGAACCCCAGGAAAGTAGAAAGCACACTGCATTCTGCCGGATATGACTGTAAAGAGCTGGGAACGTTCACATCTGCACAATATTAGACAGATATACGGATTTTCACTATTTTTATCTGCCTGCGGATATATACGCAGGCAGATATTCATGAATACTGAAGTTACTCTTATCCTTGAACACATCGGAAAGCATATACACCTGACCGGGGACGAACAAGATTATTTTGTAAACCTGCTGCAAGCCGGTAAAGTCAAGAAACGACAGTTCATTCTAAAGGAAGGAATGATCTGTAAACATTCCTCATTTGTAAATAAGGGATGCCTGAGGGGGTTTACACTGGATAAAAATGGATTTGAACATGTTCTGAACTTTGCCCCTCCAGGATGGTGGATAGGTGATATGTACAGCATGATCACTCAAAAACCCGGAGTGATGAATATACAGGCGCTCGAAGACACCGACATTCTGCAATTATCAAAAGTTAATCAGGAAATACTCTGTACGAAGGTTCCCAAGTTTGAGCACTTCTTCCGGGTGATCACCGAGAATTCACTGGTGAGCACTTACCAAAGGTTGACAGAAAGTCTGAGTTTTACAGCCGAAGAACGGTATCTCAACTTCTGTAAAAAATATCCCATGCTGATACAGACCCTTCCCCAGAAACAAATCGCCTCATACCTCGGCATTACACCGGAGTTCCTGAGCAAAATGAAAAAGGGACTTCTGAAGAAAAGATAGCGATCTGCTTTACCCCGCCTTTTCTTAACCTACATTATGAAATGGGGCTGCCATACCACCTACTTTTGTATAAACAAAAACAAAAAGATCATGGCACAAACAGTAATTCACAAAGCGGATACACGGGGAAAAGCGGATCACGGCTGGCTTAACAGCTATCATACCTTCAGCTTCAGCGGCTACTACGATCCTTCCCGCGTGCACTTCGGAGCCCTTCGTGTACTTAATGACGACACTGTTGCTGCAAAGCAGGGCTTTGGCCGCCATCCGCATGACAACATGGAAATCATCTCTATTCCGCTTGAAGGAGACCTTCAGCACGAAGATAGCATGGGTAACGTCGCGGTAATAAAAAAAGGAGATATCCAGGTAATGAGTGCCGGTACAGGCATCTATCACAGCGAATACAATAAGAACAACGATCAACTGGTGAAATTTCTGCAAATCTGGGTATTTCCGAACAAAAGGGACGTAACTCCCAGGTATGATCAGATCAGCCTCAATCCGGCAGACAGACATAATAAACTTCAGCAGATCCTCTCTCCTTCTGCCGATGATGAGGGAGTCTGGATCCATCAGAATGCCTGGTTTCATATTGGCCATTTTGATGCAGGCGTAAAAGCAGAGTACACAATCAAAGACCAGGATAACGGTGTATACGCTTTTATTCTGAGCGGAAATGTCAGCATCAACGGCCATTCATTGTCTGCCCGGGATGGAATAGGAATATGGGAAACAGATAAACTGGATATCACCGCAGACACCGAAGCAGAGTTCCTGCTGATGGACGTCCCGATGACAGTAAGACTTTAACAGAACCTGGAATTTCTTTTTAGCCGGTCTCGTACCGGCTATTTTTTTGCAGTTTTGCAGAGCATTATGAAGAATAAAGAGGCAACCACTATCAGTATCCTTGGCTGCGGATGGTATGGATTACCGGCAGGGCATTTGCTATCCTCCCTGGGTTACAGGGTAAACGGATCAACCAGAAGTATCCACAAAATGGAACGTTTATCCGGACAAGGAATACATCCCTACCTGGCAGAGGTCAGCCAGCATGAAATAAATGCTCAGGATGACTTCTTCGAATGCGAGGTTTTGCTGGTCAGTTTTCCACCGGGTGTGAAAGGAGGTGATGCGTCAGAATATGTTCAGAAGATCAGGAACCTGATTAAGAGAATCCTGAAGTCACCGGTAAAAGAGGTGCTGTTCATTAGTTCCATCAGTATTTATGGGGATCAAAACGCAGAAGTAGACGAAGACACCACGCCCCTTCCGGAAACCTCGTCGGGAAAGGCTTTGCTTGAAGCTGAGAATCTCCTGAAAAAGGAGTCAGATTTTCACACGACCATTCTCCGGTTCGCTGGTTTAGTGGGGCCGGGAAGACATCCGGGAAGATTTCTCTCCGGGAAAAAACAGGTTCCGGATGGCGATGCTCCTGTAAATCTTGTTCATCTCAATGACTGCTTAGGTATTACCAAAGAGATCATTACCAATAAACTATTCGGTCATACTTTTAATGTATGCGCACCTGACCATCCTTCGAGAAAAGATTTTTATACACTTGCGGCACAAACAGGAGGATTCACAATTCCCGAATTTTCAGGCACCGCAGGAGGCTGGAAAATTGTAAAAAGCAGAAAAATCCCCTCCCTGCTGCAGTGGCGTTATTCTACCGGTGACTGGCTGCACTATTTAACAGAAAACAGTGATTCATTTATTGGATGAACGCTGCCTATAGTGTTCTAAGTTTGAGTATCAAAGCGGGAACCAGGGAAGCGACCCTACATTTAAAAAACTCATTTTCAGGCAACTACACAAGAAAAAGAAAAAACTTCCGGAATTTCATTTTATTTTCATGATCCATAATGTTCTTTGAATAAAAAGATATAACATTATGAAGAAGGTCATATTTTATAGTTCAATAATTCTTGCAGTATGTTCTGTAGCAGAGAGCAAAGCACAAGTTCGTGTTGATGTAAATGTCGGCCGGCCAGTATATGTAGTTCCGGCCCCAGTGCCTGTAAGCTATTATTATTTACCCGATATTGAGGCTTATTATTACGTTCCTCAAAAGATATATTATTACCGGGACCGCGGCCAATGGGTATCTAACCGCCGCCTTCCTGGTTACCGCAGTTATAATGTTTATAATGTGCGTCACATACAGGTTCACGAAGAGAGACCCTATTTACGCCACGACTATTACCGCAGCAGGTACCATGCCGGCCCCGGCCATCATGGGGAAAGAGGTCATCACGGACCGGGTAAATGGAAAAAACCACACACACATAGAGGAAGAGGGCGACATTAATGTTGTCCTGAACAGGCAGAGCGGCAGTTTCAATGGGGTGATTGCTGCCGCCTCCTGTTCTTTTCAGATCTCAGTCGTCTATTCCGTCTATGTCCGACATCTGGTGCGTTCTGTTATCTTGCGAAAAGAGGATGAAAAAAAGTATTTACTCTTGCATAGTTTTCACAAAATATCTTCCTTTGGTAAACAAAGTTCTTTTAAATGAAAGAAAAAGATATTTACTCGGAACTTAGTTCCATCCGGAGCCTTATGGAACGTTCGGCCAAGTTCATTTCGCTAAGCGGATTATCCGGGGTGATGGCAGGGATCTATGCCCTTCTGGGTGCTTATACAGGCTACAGAATAGTTTACTATGAAGCGAGCGGACTCACATACCGTGAGTATTATATTGATGAATATTCAATTATTTTCCGCTTGTTTATGGTAGCAGTAACTGTATTGGTCTTTTCAATTGGCACGGGAATATTGCTCACCGTGAGAAATGCCAGAAAAAAAGGCGAAACCGTATGGAACCCTGTCAGCAGGAAGCTCCTATTGAGCCTTCTGATTCCTCTTGCTGCCGGGGGGCTGTTTATCCTTATCCTTCTGTATCGTGGATATTACGGGATAATTGCGCCGGCCTGTCTTTTATTTTACGGGCTTGCACTGGTATCCGGAAGTCACTATACATATCCGGATGTAAAATGGCTGGGGATATGTGAGATTATATTGGGTTTGCTGGCCGCACTTATGCCCGGCTACGGCTTGATATTCTGGACCATCGGTTTTGGACTGCTGCATATACTCTACGGTTCTGTTATGCACTTTAAATACGACAGGTGAAATTATCGTTAGAACATTTTGATAAAGCATTTGAGAACCGCATCAGGCTTCAGATTATGAGCGTGCTTGTTGCCAATGACAGCTATGATTTTAATTCACTGAAGGATCTGCTGAAAGTAACGGATGGCAACCTCGCTTCGCACTTAAAGGCCCTGGAAAAAGAAGAATATATCACTGTGACCAAGACTTTTCTTGGACGCAAACCCAACACAAGCTACGCTGCATCGGATAAAGGCCGGGATGCGTTCAAGCTTCATCTTAAAGCGCTTGAAAATCTTATAAAGCAACAGAAGTAAACACATTCAGATATGCTGAAAAACCACCACTGCGGTGTGAACTTATTTACCCAAAAGGGGGATTTTTATTCCCAAATTACCAAGAATAATTTTTATCTAAAAAGCTAAGATACAGTGTTACAACCGGCTAACAAAACGAACAACAATGGCTTATTTTTTGTCTTAAGAATTATAACCCTCCCAAAGGGTATGTTTTTCATAGGTAGATGTAGGGTCGGATCACTATCCGACCCTTTTTTGTTTCCTAATACCTAAAACAACAAAATCCGCAATTGTTTTAAATATTTTTATTTTTTTAAGAACTTAAAACATCCGTCTAAATTCCATTTTATGATACAAATCATTTTGTTGAACGACTGGTATGCTTAATTTTATACAGAAAAAATCACAATTAACAATACTACAACCCTTCACTTTGACACAATTCCCTGAACCTTATCTTCTGTCCAGTGTTCAGGATTTTAGAGAAAACATCTGTTGAATGCAGGATACATACCAGGTTGATTGAACCGGAAGTTAGCCCCCCGTGATCAGCGTTTTTGCCCTGCGGAATCAGGAGCAGCTTTGATCCTGGTGCCCCGTTGGTCATTATTCTCATCCAAGTGGGTTGGATTTTGTGCCGTATCTGCCGTTCCCGAGCTATCAGGCATTAAGCCGCTGATCGAACCAGATGTATCTGCCCCCTTTTCATCCTCACCATATCCATTGGGATTTCTGTCTGAACTTGTACAGCCCTGTACCATGAAGCTTATCATGACAGCAAATAGAAAAAACTTGATCTTCATCTTATTCATAGGTTAATATTGATCTAACAATATATCCCCGGGAAAGATGAAGAAAACAGCGATTATATTCCTTTATTCATCCATTGATTGTTTTCCGGATAAGAATCTATAAAAACATTTCCGTCAAGAGTGATGGATTTTACCTTCCGGGAGATCTTCAGATTTACAATGATTTTCTGTTGATTCTCCTTCCAAGCTGAAGGATCCTGGTGAAAAAGATCCTGTCTGCCGTCCGCATAATTTATCCGGATGTCGAAAGGAACAGCGAAGCCGCCGGGATTTTCCACCGTCAAAAGATAACCGGATGCTGTCTTATTCACAGCCCCCAATCCAAGATCGATATAATTATTTGAAAAGAACCAATTAGTCCAGAACCAGTTGAGATCCTTTCCTGAAACATTATTAAAAGTAAAGAAGAAATCCCAGGGTGTCGGATGTTTGCCGCTCCACCGGTTCATATATTCGTGTAAGCATTTCTTAAACATCTGATCTCCCAGCATATCTTTTAAAGCAAGATAAGCAAGGGAAGGTTTCCCATAAGCGTTGGTACGATAAGCTTCTTTGAGCTCATAAGAAGGGGTAATGATTGGAAGATCAGTAGCCTGACTGGAGTTATTCACCCATTTGCTAACTCTTACCCTTTTATAATTTTCTTCTGCCTTAAGCCTGTCCATATAAGAAGGTGCGATCAGGAATTCGAGCGTAGTAGCCCAGGCTTCGTCCATAAAAGCGTACCGGGTTTCATTCGTCCCCATGTAAAAAGGGAACCAGGTATGAGCAATTTCGTGGTTAGCCACCCTTCTTCCTTCAAGACCCGGAATAGGAGAATCATTAATCATCATCGGGTATTCCATATCAGCGTCCCCCTGAAAAGCCGTCATTTTTGGATAAGGATAAGGTACTCCCGGCCAGTTATGCGAAAACCAGTGCAAAGCATAAGCTCCCCATTTCGCCATATCCCTGAAAGAAGAAGTAGTGTCAGCGTAGGCAGCCTGCATACTTGCCCTTCTTCCGGTTTTCTCATCAACTACTGCGCTTGTTGCATCCCATACAAAATGATTACTTACGCCAAAAGCAACATCACTGACATTTGAGCTGTGGAATTTCCATTGATTAAGTTTGTTCTGTGCTGTTACCGTCTCTGACAGCATTTCTTTATGGGTGGCTACATGAACAATGGAATCGGTGCCCAAAGAACGGGCAAGCCTTTCTAAATGGCGGGACTGCAGTACCTCTGATGGATTCATCAGATCACCCGTAGCCCAAACAACAAAATTTGCCGGTACGTTCACCGTAAGCCTGTAGTCATTAAAATCATTATAAAACTCGGGACTTCCGGTATGTTCGGTGAGGTCCCAGCCGTTGTAATCATCATAAACTGCTATTCTTGGATAAAAATAAGCGAGATAAAAAGTGGTACTGTCAATCCTCCCTTCTCTCCCGCTTTGCAGAGAAACGGGATAATGCCAGCGTACAGAACAGGTAAGCGAATCTTTAGGAAAAAGCGGCTTGGCAAGCTTAATCGCCTGTCTGGTAGTTTCCCCCATCCCTTCTTTCCATAAGCCCGGCTTGCCATTCACATCAAAAGCATCAACGGTGACTCCCTCTGTGAGATAATCGCGTCCGGCAGCACCATAACGCGCGGAGCCTGGTTTATGGTTGTTTAGGATCAATTTAATGACAATGCTATAAAGCGTATCGGGGCTATTGTTTACGTAAGTTATCTTCTCTTTTCCTCTGACTATCCTGTCCGGAGGCAACACGGTCACATCAATATCATATTTCGCCCGGTTTTGCCAGTAATTTTTTCCGGGCTTTCCGTTGGAAGACCGGGTTTGGGCTTTGTAAGCCTGCTTAATATCCCTTGGCTGATATAATGTTTGCGCGCGTATGATGACTGAAGGCTGCAGGAAAAACAACAAAAAAGAGAAAGAGAGATACCTGAACATATTGAAAATACCCTAAAATACTACTACAAATATTGCATTTAAGCCATAAAAAACTGCAATTCCGTACAAAATAGCAAAACAAACACAAATATTTCATTGTCATTTGCAAAAAGGTTCTATACCTTTACGGCGAACAGCAATCAGCATGGAGTTCCGTTATCAAAACGGTTTAGTCAAAGCCTGCCAATGGCTAAGTGTTGCAAGTCATCTTTTATTTGAGCTTAGCATTGAGATTGCCTTGTGCGATGACAAACGGGCTAATACCGCATCCACCATCACTTCGTCAGACCTTGAAGAAGAGATTATAGAGTTAAAGCAAAACCCTTATGCTACAGAACTAAATCAGCTTGCAGAAAAGCTGAGAGACAAGCTGGAGATCATTATGGTGATTAATGATCTCGATCCCTTTGAGATTGAATCATGGCATATGCTGGATATTTTTGACGAGGAACCTCCGGAAAGCAAACGAAAATGGGAGTATCATGACCTGGTTAGATTTTGTTATAAACAAATATCTTTCTTCCCGGTCCAGATGCTGACAGTCATCACTCCCGGCATGCAGATGCTGCACTCTCAGCCCCACAACTCCGGACATTATCCCAAGCCCGATGCCGTTTATGAAAAAAGCGTCGCACTTCTGCTGGATGCTATCGAAGACTTTGATTCGGCTATTCAGGGATTTATTATAGCAAGATACTTTGCCAAAATTGAAGGAAGGATCGTTTAGATTGCTGACAACGCAAATGCCAGTAAGGAGGCTGCCATAGTACTGAGAAAATTTACGGCATCATTGCCTATCACTCCTTTTCTTTCCAGAGACGCTCCTAAAAGAGAATCAGCCAGATTGCCTGATATCCCACTGAGGCAAATAATAAACAGCGCCCGGCTCTTTAAGTCACTTCCAATAAGCGCTATGATCAGTGCGCCCAGCACGCCCGCTATCATCCCTTCAAGGCTAACGACTCCGTCTTTCCCGCGCATATCGCGTCTGAATGTGAGTATGTTATAGAAATTCTTCCCATAGACAGACCCCAGTTCGGACGACAAGGTATCACTTGTGGCTGAAGCGAAACCGGCAGCCATCATTAATCTGAACAAATGACTATTTTCGGGATTAACGAAGCTCAATCCTCCAAAGACTGCGGCCATACCTGCATTTGCAAGAACCTGACTAATATTCCGTTGCCCTTTATTGGCTTCTGCAATACCAGCCCCCTCTTTAAAATTCTGTTGCCAGGAGCTTGCCAGTGTTGCCAATACAAAAAAAGCTGCCATCATCGCTATGCCGCTATAACCCGCTCCGAGATAAATGACTAATGCAAGTACAACACCTGTAAGCGAGGCGCCTGGTGTAAGCTTTCGTGTTCTTGCACTGAGAAATCCTCCTGTAAGAAGACCTGCAATAAGTAATAACGGGAATTCCATGACAGGGCTGTAAATTATACAACCTTTGTGATAATAAGAAATATATTCACTACAGAGGATTATGACAAGCGTAAAATTCCAGATCCGGGACAGCACCCCGAAGCCCATCTCTCATATTTACGTATAAGTCAATCAATTATCAAACTTTAAACCTTTTTCACTATATTAGCATTATATTGCTATAGTTAGTCATACAATTAAGCAACCGCTACCGGCGAAATATGTACTCACCCAACATAGAAAAAGATGGAGCAGAAAAGGCTTATAATAAAAGTACAGCAATTGCTGTCGCACTCTGTTTTGGAAACAGATTTTTATGACAGGGCTACTGATCAGATTATTGCACCTGAGCTTAAGTCTGCTTTTGCAAAATACCTATGGATAAGAGGTGAACATATTGTCGGGATCAAAACCTATCTCCTGAGGACAAATCACAAATATGAGCTTCCGTCTTTAAGCCCTTTACAAAATGAAAGATTATGGAACTTTTTCATTGAATCAGTGAACAAAAAAGACAATCCTGCAATTCTGAACACCGGGATCAGATATGTACGGCTAACCCTTAACCGGTATAATAATGCACTCCTTTTTTCAGGCGTTGCCGACAGGGTGAACGGCATGCTCCTCCGCCATTTTCAGGAAATCCAAAACATATTGCAGGAATTTTCCTTAATGCAAAACAGAAGACGGGTATTTTAAATTTATTGTTATTGCATAATTAAGAAACCGGTACCTGAAATATTTTATTACGCCGCCTGCTCCTTAATTATACCTGTTTTATTATACTTGCAGTATTTACTGGACATTGAAATATAACTCAAATCAACACATTACGAAAATGCAGGAATTAGAACCCTCAGTTCTTAAAAAAGTCGAAGAATGGCTTCAGGGAAGCTATGATGCTGACACCAAACAGCAAATTCAAAAATTACTGAACGAGAAAGCGTTTACTGAATTAACAGATTCATTTTATAGAGATCTCGAATTTGGTACGGGCGGCCTGCGTGGCATCATGGGACCAGGCTCTAACCGTATTAACAAATATACGATAGGTGCCGCTACCCAGGGTTTGAGCAACTATCTTAAGAAGACCTATCCGTCGGAACAGATTAAAGTGGCGATAGCGCACGACAGCCGCAATAATTCTGATTATTTTGCCCGGATCACGGCAGAAGTATTCTCTGCAAACGGAATTTTTGTCTACTTCTTCAAGGAGTTGAGGCCTACGCCAGAGTTATCGTTCGCCATTAGGGAACTGGGATGTAAAAGCGGGGTCATGCTCACTGCTTCCCACAATCCAAAAGAATACAACGGGTACAAAGCATATGGAGCCGACGGTGGCCAGTTCGTTACTCCGGAAGATAAAAAAGTGATGGTTGAAGTTGCAGCCATCAGCAGCATAGATGAAGTAAAATTTGATCCGGAAGAATCGAATATCCAGATGATTGGTGAAGAAATCGACGAACTGTATCTTGACAAAATTACCAAACTGTCTGTCTCTCCTGAAGCTATAAAACGGCAGCACGACCTTAAGATCGTGTTTTCACCGATCCACGGGACAGGAATAACCCTGGTACCCCAGGCATTGAAAAGATTCGGGTTTACAAATGTTACCCTTGTCGACGAACAGATAAAACCAGACGGAAACTTCCCGACAGTTGTCTACCCCAATCCTGAAGAGAAAGAGGCCCTCACCCTTGCCCTTAAAAAAGGAATGGAGATTGATGCCGACCTTATCCTGGCCACAGATCCTGATGCAGACCGCGTTGGCATCGCCGTTAAAAACAATGACGGTGAATTCATCCTGTTTAACGGAAATCAGACAGGCAGTCTTTTGATAAACTATCTGCTAACAGCATGGCAGGAAAAAGGGAAACTCACGGGCAATGAATACATCGTTAAAACGATTGTAACGTCGTATATCATCGACGCGATTGCAGCTTCAAAAAATGTTGAATGTTATAATACGCTCACCGGATTTAAATATATCGGCGAACTTATGACCAGGTTCGAGGGTCAGAAAACATTCATCGGAGGCGGAGAAGAAAGTTACGGCTATCTGATCGGCGACCTTGTGCGTGATAAGGACGCCGTTGTTTCTGCCGCTTTCATTTCAGAGATGACAGCCTTCTACAAAGATAAGGGTTCCAGTCTGTTCGACGCTCTCCTGGAAATGTACCAGCAATATGGTTTTTATAAAGAAAAACTCGTTTCTGTTACTAAAAAAGGAAAAAGCGGTGCCGAGGAAATTAAAGCGATGATGGAACGCTTCAGAAACAACCCTCCTGCAACGCTGGGCGGTTCAAAAGTAGTAGCTCTGAAAGATTACGAACAAAGGATCGAAACCGACATTTTATCGGGCACAAAGAAGGAACTTGATCTTCCCGAATCAGACGTACTTCAGTTTATAACGGAAGAAGGAAGTATTATTTCTGCCAGACCTTCAGGAACTGAACCCAAGATTAAGTTCTATTGCAGCGTGAAAGGTTCTTTGTCGGACAAATCAGCTTACAAAGAAGCCGATGCCCTGCTCGAAGAAAAGGTGTCTTCTATTATGAATGACCTGGGAGTTTAGATCCCCTAAATAAATCTGCAAGGCCAGCCCCAAAAGGCTGGCCTTTTTCATTCTGCCTTCTCGCAACACTTTCCGGGTGACTGATTGTTAATATGTTAACAAAAAGTTTATTCAATACTAACATCTTTTGATTTATCTTTATAAGACACCGGAATCATTCTGAAAAAAGGCTCTCCGGATCACTTAACCTGTAAAACATTCATATATGACCTGGAAAAAATTTAGCGGAGAAATTATTCATTCAGACATTCATGACGAAGTAAAGAGAGCGATTGAACGTGAAAACGGCCTGGGAAACAAACTTAAGGTTTGTATCGGGACGGATTCGCAGGTAAAAGGTGCTGTAATTGACTATGCAACAGTAATTGTTTTCCTGCGTGAAAAAAAAGGGGCATTTATGTTCATCCACCAGGAAAGAAGTAATAGAAAAATGAGCATTAAAGAAAGGATGCTAACGGAGGTTCAAAAATCTATTGAGATAGCTTATGCCTTGTGCGATCTGCTTGATCTTTACAATGTAGACCTGGAAGTGCATGCTGATATCAACACAAATCCGATGTTTAAGTCAAACCAGGCATTACATGAAGCGATGGGTTACATTTTGAGTATGGGCTTTGTTTTTAAAGCTAAGCCTGAAGCGTTTGCAAGCTCTGCGTGTGCCAATAAGATGGTGCACTAATGCCCGGATCCGCCTTATTTTTGGTATATTTGCCAGTATGAGGGGATTAAACTTGAAACATACTATCTTTTTAATCCTGGCTTTAAGCTTGTTGTTTAATGCCCATACCTTTCTGAATAAAAAAGGAGTCTCTCTCAGGCAACCTTTTATCAGGAGTATTGCGGCATACAAAAAAGCGCAGAGAGAAAGCTTCAGATCTCATCCTTCCCTGCCACAGGCAAACAGGATCAGCAAGGGTCAAAATACCCCTGCGCCGTCTGTGATTCAGCTACTGGGCAGCAACAATATCGCTTTGGTGCATTTTATTGCCTTAAGTGTTTTTCTAGCAGATTCCTGCCGGATTTTATTCGACAGATGTAAATCCCTGATCTTTTTTCCCGCACACTGGTTCAGCTAACCCACTCAAGGGTATCTAACTGGTTTTCATCATTTAATCTTTTGTTACAATCTATCCGTTCTGAGAGAGACGGATTTAATTTTTTTACATGATTCACCTTCCACAATTAATAACGGATTTGGGATTGATTATGGCAGCAGCAGCCATAACAACACTCATTTTCAAACTCATCAAACAGCCTCTTGTACTGGGGTATATCATTGCCGGTTTTTTAGTAGGCCCTCATTTCAAGTTCATCCCTACAGTTGCCGAAGAAGAAAGTATATCGACCTGGGCAGAGATAGGGGTAATTTTCCTCCTGTTCAGCCTGGGACTCGAATTCAGCTTCAAAAAGCTTGCGAAAGTAGGTGCAGCGGCTTCTGTTACGGGGGTTACCGAGGCTGTTATTATGCTTCTGATCGGATATCTGACCGGACAATTGATGGGCTGGACATTGATGGACAGTATATTTTTGGGAGGGATCCTGTCCATATCTTCCACAACTATTATTATCAGGGCCTTTGATGAACTGAAGATCAAGCATAAAAAGTTTGCAGGGCTTGTATTCGGCGTCCTCATTGTGGAAGACCTCGTTGCCATTCTCCTGCTTGTTGTACTTTCGACAGTAGCGGTAAGCCGTAACTTTGAAGGATCCGAAATGATCTTCTCCATTCTGAAATTCGGCTTTTTCCTGATCCTTTGGTTTCTGGGAGGGATCTTCCTGATACCTACATTTCTTAAAAGGACTCAAAAACTGATGAATGAAGAAACCTTACTGATCGTTTCTCTGGCTCTTTGTCTGCTGATGGTGATCCTGGCGGTAAAGGTAGGTTTCTCACCTGCTTTAGGTGCTTTCATTATGGGATCTATCCTTGCTGAGACTACTTTGGCGAAGCGGATCGAACACCTCACAAAATCTGTTAAAGATCTGTTTGCAGCTGTCTTCTTTGTTTCAGTGGGGATGCTTATAAATCCCTCTATCCTGAAAGACTTTGCTGTGCCAATTGTTATTATTACCGCCGTCACCGTAGCAGGCAAGCTAATCAGTACTATAACAGGGGCAATATTGTCGGGGCAGCCTATTAAAACCGCGGTACAGGCAGGTATGAGCCTCGCACAGATCGGCGAGTTCTCCTTCATCATTGCAACACTGGGTCTGGATCTGAAGGTTACAAATGAGTTCCTTTATCCCATTGCTGTGGCCGTGTCCGCAATCACGACTTTTACCACTCCCTATCTGATTAAGCTGTCAGAGCCTTTTTCCAGTTACCTGGAGAAGAAATTACCGGAAAAATGGGTAAAAAGCTTAAATGATTACAGCACAAATGCCCAGAACATCACTACTACCAGCAACTGGAAAAAATTACTTCGTGCATATCTGCTGAATGCCGTGATTCACTCCGTTATCCTTATTGCCATACTTTACGCATCCAGCCGCTTCATTCATCCATTTGTCACGGCTAATATTTCTAACGGAACGAAAGGATCAGTGATCAGCCTTTCTGTATCTTTTATTCTCATGGCTCCATTTCTGTGGGCTTTTGCACTGAGAAGGATTGAGAAAAAAGCCTATGCTAATTTGTGGCTGAACAAGCGGTACAACAGAGGGCCTATTATTACGATTGAAGCTGTCAGAATCATCCTCGCTATTATTTACATTGGTTTTCTGATCAATATATTTTTCAACGCGGTACTGGCAATAACTATCGCCCTGGTTACTATCGTAATCATGATTGCAATTCTGTCAAAGAAGCTCCAGGCATTCTATAGCAGGATTGAAAACCGTTTCCTCGAGAATCTGAATGACCGGGAAAGTCAGAATTCAGATCTAAACACGCTGGTTCCCTGGGATACGCACCTTTCTGAACTGGTTGTAGCACCTGAATCCCCGCTTATTGGGCAAACTTTACAAGAACTGGCGGTTCGCGAGCGATATGGGGTGAACATTGCTCTCATTGAAAGAGGAAAACTGGTTATTGCAACCCCGGGGAGAGACGAAAGGCTATTTCCCAACGATAAGCTCACCGTTATAGGGTCAGACGATCAGCTGGAGGCACTTAAGCGCCAGATCGAGGTGTCGGAACTGGTTAACCCTGTCATCCAGGGTACAAAGAAGGACATGAAATTGCTAAGAGTTGATCTTTCTTCCACCTCACCCGTATGCAATCTTTCCATAAGGGATTCGGGAATCAGAGAGAAAACACAGGGATTGATAGTGGGTATTGAAAGTAATAACCAGAGGATACTGAATCCCGAATCTTCGTACGTGCTGAAGGCTGGCGATATTGTATGGATTGTCGGAAACCCTAAAAAGATTTCCGAGTTATTAAAAGGTTAGCTTTTTGTACTTTTGCCGTATGCTTTCTTTTACAGAAGAGAATTATCTTAAAGCGTTGCTACTCCTTACCCTGGAGGTACAACATAAAAATGAGGCGGGAACGAATCAGCTTGCGCAATATCTGGGCGTAAAACCGGCTACCGCAACTGACATGCTCAGAAAACTAAAGGAGAAAAAACTTATTTCGTATGAAAAATACGGTAAAATATCATTGTCTGACGAGGGCAGAAGAAAGGCGGTCGAGGTATTAAGAAAGCACCGGTTATGGGAAACATTCCTCTACGAGAAACTGGATTTCACCTGGGATGAAGTCCATGAAGTAGCGGAACAGCTGGAACATATCCAATCGGCCAAACTGGTGGATAAGCTCGACAAGTTCCTGGGTTTTCCCGAATATGATCCCCACGGTGACGCCATACCTGATGCTCAGGGTAACCTGAAGCCCTCCTATAAAAAGACCCTTTCGGAAGTCCAGGAGGGAACTCAATGCCGGATGGTTGCTGTAAAAGACAATTCAGCTGCATTCCTTCAGTACGTAAGTCAATTGCATCTCGGCATTGATTCCGAAATAAAGGTTCTCGGCCGCCAGGCGTATGATGGTTCAATGGAAATTGTTATTAACGACACCAGGACAACTGTCTCCCAAAAGTTTGCAGAGAATATTTTTATCGTTTAATTACCTGGCCGGGCGGGCTAAAACGGAAGTCGCGCCTGCCAGCTTTCAGCAACATATCCAATGAACACAAGCGTAAAGAATAAAAAAGCATATTTCGAATATCATATCCTGGATAAGTACACGGCTGGTATCCAGCTCCTTGGAACGGAAATAAAGTCGATTAGGGAAGGAAAAGCGAATCTGAATGATTCATTCTGCGCTTTTTTGAATGACCAGCTTTATGTTAGAAATATGCACATAGCCGAGTACTCGCACGGGTCTTTTTACAATCATGAATCAAAACGCGACCGGGTACTGCTGCTCACTAAAAAAGAGTTAAAGAAACTTAAAGATAAAACAGAAGAGAAAGGCTATACCATTGTTCCCTTATACCTTTTTATAAGTGAACGGGGCTTTGCCAAACTGGAAATTGCCCTGGCCCAGGGAAAGAAAGCGTTTGATAAAAGAGAAACAATAAAAGAAAGGGAAAGTAAGATAGAACTTGACCGGGTCATGAAAAGATAGCGGAGAATGAATATCGGAGAACCGGCCTACCAGGCCTGGTCTCCAACCAAAGGTACAAACCGGAAAGTGTCAAGTTCTATTCGTTCATAATCCGTTTCGCTTACCCGGATAACCGTAATCATCTTCTGCGTTTTTTCGTCTCCGACGGGGATTACCATCGTTCCTCCTATCTTCAACTGCTTTAGCATTATATCGGGCACAAACGGAGCTCCAGCCGTCACCAGTATCTTATCGTAAGGCGCATGCGCAGGTATTCCTTTCGAACCATCGCCACAGAAGAACTCTGCCGTATACCCCATTTTTGATAAGAAAAGCTTGGCACGCAGAAAAAGCTTTTCCTGCCTTTCAATAGTGTAAACCTTTGCACCCAGTTCAAGAAGGATGCAGGTTTGATAACCTGAGCCCGTACCTATTTCGAGTACCTTGTCGCCTTCGTTTACATGGAGAAGCTGAGTCTGATAGGCAACCGTGTAGGGCTGGGAAATTGTCTGGCCTTCACCTATCGGAAAGGCAATGTCTTTATAAGCCTGATTCCAGAATGTTTCATCGAAAAAGAAATGACGGGGAACCCTCCCTATTGCTTCAAGCACCCTTTTATCTTCTATTTTCCGGTCATCTCTCAATTGTGTTACCAGTTTTTTCCGGGCACCCTTTTCCCGGTAATTATCAACAAACTTATAAGCCATCCCGAACAAAAATAAACTTCCGGAAATTCATTTAATAATAAAAAGCAATTCCTATTTTTATCCCGTTCTTAGCCAGTTCTATAAAATATCTTTGGGGGGCTATTTTTAACTGGAAGCAATGAATCGATGAGGTTTTTTACCGTAGCTCACAGTGCTAATACATGATATCTGCGTTCAGTGCTTATTTAAAATTCAACCACACGAATGAAATCAATTATACTATCGGTCCTGATTTTTCTTTCTCTTTATTCTTTCTCACAAACCGGAAAACCGGAAAATATTTCCGCAGGAGCGCAACATTACACGTCAGGATATAATAACGCTACACTGTACTCATATAGTATAGGATTTAAATTTTTAAGTGTAGAAGCCTTCCCGAAGGTTCTGGATCAGACTGACCCGGATGCGCTCAGGACTTCAAAGTTCAACGGCATTATCCTGAAATATAACGACAAACAAATAAGCTACAGGTTATCAGGTAACTTTTTCTCGCAACACCTTTCTTTTACCAACCGGTCTGAGGAATACAACCCTCTCCGGGGACGATTAACAGACAGCCACATAAAAGCTGGTTTTGAGAAAAACATCATATACTCATCTGTTCAGCCATATTTTGGATTTGACCTGGGTGTTAAAAGAAGTGTTTTTAAAGGAGATGCATACAGCAGGGCAACCGACAGGCAGATTACCGTCTCTCCTTACGATGTAAAAACTGAAAAAGAAGGACTCTCACTTTCTCCGGTCCTGGGCGTTAAGTTGAACCTTGTAAATCACTTTACTGTAGCAGCAGAAGGCACATTTGATGTATTATACAGTCACGAGCGACGGGAAGAAAATAATGGCAGCAATTCTGTTCAAAACAAGCACCACTGGGAATACCTCATCAAACCCCTCGGCATGCTGTCGCTTCAATACAATTTTGGAGAGATTAACTAAACACGGTCTTTCACCCTTCCAGGGATCAAACCGGAGGCTGGCTGTAGCAGAGCAAAGAACCGGCTAATACGGATCAACATCTACCTGCACTATCGTTCCCTTATTCCGCTTGTCTGTATCGAAAGTTAACAAAGCAGATTTGAGAAAATTCTTTACTTTACTGACTGAAATTCCTTCCCGCTCAATCTTTATATACATGGTCTTAATAAAGAAATTCCGCACGCGCGTAACGAGAGGGTCCTCCGGACCAAGCACCCTTGCACCCAATACATTTCTAAACTCTGCGGCGAGCCGCTGAGCAGCTTCATTCAATACAAACTGATCTTTATTTTTAACATCAATGCGGATCATTCTGTACAGGGGCGGATAATGGAAGCTCTTCCTTTCGGTCATTTCAGTTCTGAAAAGTCCCTCATAATTATGGTGGATCACCTGGTCAATCACCCGGTGATGAATATTATGGGATTGAATAATCACCTTTCCCTGCCTTTCACGCCTTCCGGCCCTTCCCCCCACCTGAGACAAAAGCTGAAAGCTCTTTTCAAAGGCTCTGAAATCGGGATAGTTCAGCAAAGAATCAGCGTTGATGATACCGATGAGCGTAACTTTATCAAAATCAAGCCCCTTGGCTACAATTTGCGTACCGACGAGAATGTCTATTTTCTGATCTTCAAAATCGTTCAGAATCCTTTGAAAGCTGTTTTTACTGCGCGTTGTATCAAGATCCATACGGCTGATCCTGGCGTCAGGGAAAATAAATTGCAGGTCATCTTCTATTTTTTCAGTGCCGAAACCCTTCTGTTCGATGTGTGTGGACCCGCATGCCGGGCACACCGAAACGGTATCCTGCTTATAGCCACAATAATGACAGTGCAGCTTGCCCGTGCTTTTATGAAAGGTAAGACTTACATCGCAATGAATACACTGCGGGATATAGCCACAGGTTTTACAGATGAGCATTGGCGTGTAGCCCCGCCGGTTCTGAAACAGGATTACCTGCTCCTTCCTTCCCAGTGCCTGTTTGATCTCCGCCACCAGCACGCTGGTGAAGTGCGACTGCATAGTCTTTCTGCTCGTCTCCTCTGCTATGCTCACCACTTGTATCACCGGAAGGTTTGAATCACCATATCGCTGCTTAAGCTCTGCAAAGCCATACTTACCGGTTTTAGCATTATAATAACTTTCCAGAGATGGTGTAGCAGAGCCCAGAAGCACCTTCGACCGGTGCAGATGAGCGAGATATATGGCAGTATCCCGGGCATGATAGCGGGGAGCAGGATCGTATTGCTTGTAAGAAGACTCGTGCTCTTCGTCCACCACGATGAGTCCTAACTCTGAGAAAGGGAGGAATACAGCTGATCTTGCACCGAGAACCACAGAATACTCTTTATTCAGAACTTTATTCCACACTTCAGCTCTCTCGTTATCACCAATCCTCGAATGATAGATCCCGATCTTCTTTCCGAAATATGCACGGAGGCGCTCAATGATCTGGGCGGTCAGGGCGATTTCGGGCAAAAGATAGAGCACTTGCTTCCCGCTTTGGATCACTTCCTCTATCAGTTTTACATATAGTTGAGTCTTACCAGAAGAGGTCACCCCATGCAATAATGTCACGTCCTTATCCTGAAAATGAGTCTTTATGGACTCTGATACGGCTTGTTGGTCATCACTTAATCTGAATTCAGGAGATAAGGCCTGATCTTGTTCATAAAGACGGCTTACCACGCGGCTTTCGGAGATAAATATTTCTTTCGTTATCAGGGTTTTCAAAATCGCACTGCTGCAACCGCTTTCTTCAAGAAGATCTTTTTTAGCCACAGAGGAGGGGGCATTCCTGCTTAATTTCATATAAGCCAGAAGAACTTCCAGCTGCTTAGGGCTTTTCTCGAGTATCTCAAAAAGTGCTCTTTTGTTTTCAGGCTCGTCGTAATAACTGTTCAACCGCAAAAACGTTAACTGTTTAGGTTTGAAGCGCTCTGCTATTTCTTCCGAGATATGAATAATGCCCTTATCAAAGAGCGATTTCAGTAGCCTGAATACCGATTTCTGACCAAGCAGCTTTGCAATATCGCTTACCTTCAGCTCCGGCTGTATTTCAAGCGCGTCCATAATAAGAAACTCCTTGTCGGAAAGCTCGCCTTTATCATAAACAGCATCTTTCATCAATACCACCCTCGTTTCGCTGGCAAGCTTCAGGGCAGAAGGAAGGGCCGCCTGCATCACTTCTCCGATGTGACACATATAGTAGGATGAAATCCATTCCCAAAGACTGATCTGATGCGCATTTACAACAGGAATCTCATCCAGGACATCCATGATATATTTGGCTTCGTACAACTGAGGAGGTGTTTCACTGATGTGGTAAACGATAGCTGTATATATCCGGCTTTTACCAAATTGAACAACAACCCTTTTCCCCACAGCAACCTGCGCCTTCAGGGCCTGAGGTACCCTATACGTGTAGGTCTTCGAAATTGCCAGGGGTAGTATAACATCAGCAAAGAAGGTCCTGTCATCCCTCTTTCCTTCATTCAGTTCAAGCATTATTTATTTTTTATGGCAGCAAGAAGCAGGAACAGCCAGCCTGCAATGAAAAACATTCCTCCAATGGGTGTTACCGGACCAAGGATACCAGCCTGCAAGCCCGTGACTGATCTCGTAGACAGAAGATATAGTGATCCCGAGAAAAAAACTATTCCCACCGTAAATGCGTAATAAGCTATATTGATAAACCCATCGCGGTATTTGGCAATTGTAGAAAGAAATAACAAAGCAAGAGTATGATAAAAATGATAACTAACACCGGTTTTCCAGTTTTCAAGATCCGCTGCGGAAATTCTGGCTTTTAGCCCATGTGCACCAAATGCTCCGAGGATAACGGCGAGAATTCCAAAAACAGAAGCTGTGATGATAATTTTTCTGTTCATACGTTTTAAAATATACTAAATTAATAAACCCTGTTAACTGTAAAAAAGTATTTTTGCTGACAGACCATGAGGAAAATAATTATTCTGAGTTCTGTTTTATTAATTATCATTGCTTTCCTGGCAGTTCGCTACTTTTCTGTAATCTCTGTTAGCAACAACAACAACGCAAAAGTATTAAAATATATACCTTATGATGCAGCAGTCGTCATGAGTTTTAACAACGATGAGTCATTTTACGATATCTTCCGAAACTATGAACTCTTCAATGCTGTACTCGGTGAGTCAAGGGCCTCTGAACTAACCCAGTTGAAAACACTATTGCTCGAACAGCCAGCCATAAAAGAATTAACACAGCAACAAAAAATCTTTGTGTCCTTTCATCCTCAGAAGGCCGACTCGGTTGATATGCTCTTCTCCATGGCGCTGAGTAAGAAAATATCCCCCGACAAGTTCTTTTCAACTGGAATAAAAGGAGTATCCGTGAAGAGTGAAACAACTCCCCGACTGTACAGCCTTAAGTTCAGTGCTGTCAACCGACCCTTCTTCCTTTTTATATCGGACGATCTGGTATCTGCAAGTTTCTCAAAAGACCTCCTTCTGCGGGTATCCGACCCTGAGTCGCGGAAAATAAGCCAGGACTTTGTTGATGAAATAGACGAGAACAGTTCAAAAAAGCTGAGTTCTCCCGTCAGCTTGTTCGTCAATCATACTACCCTCCCTGGTTTCCTCGCCTCATTTACGCGTGGAAAACCAGACGGCAATTCTGCTCTGTTAAAAAAACTTAAGGGAATATCCTCCCTTAACATGAATTTCAAACACAATGCTTTGATGTTTAACGGCATCAGCACTCCCGACACTTCAGAACTGGCTTATCTGAACCTCTTTCTGAATCAGCGGCCTGTGCTGAACCAGCTTAAGAACTTGCTGCCGGACAACACCGCTAATTCGATCCTCTTTGCGTTTTCTGACTACAAAAAGTTTCACACGCGGTTACTCAGATACATTAACAAAAGGGGGGACCTGAAACGTCTGCAAAGCCAAATAAAATTGATCAGAAATCAGAGTGGTGTCAACATTGAGACAGACATTAAGCCGTTTATATCAAACGAATTCGCGCTTATTGAAACAAAAACAAGGGAGAATCTGGGCATTGTGAAGCTGTCAAACGGCACCAAGGTTAATTTTACCTTAAAACTGATCAGCCAGCAGGCCAGCGACAATATCGCCAGGTTCAATAATTCCAACCTGTTGTATTACTACTTTGGCGATCCGTTTAAATCGTTTGTGCGCCCCTACTTTACAGTGATCGACAATTATCTGATCGTATCCAATTCACAGAGCGTCATTCAAAATTATCTGAATGACTACTCGGGCGGCCGCTTTATTTCAAAAACGAAAGAATATGCTGAACATGATCAGTTGGTTGCGAACAAAAGCAATATCCTTTATTTCATAAACACGAAGAATTCGGAACATATCATTAACAGGGTGCTGAAAAAAGGATATGCTGGTATGTTTGCAAACGACCACTATGAAATTAAAAACTTCTACGGACTTTCCTGGCAGTGGAGCTCCGACAAGAATCATTTCCAGGTGAATCTCTATGCAAACTATTTATCAAACGGCAGGAAAGAATTAAAACCCGTATGGAAGTTTAAGATGAATGCACGTATCGGATCGACTCCATGGATCCTTAAAAACGGGGATAAAAACATGGTGCTGGTACAGGATAATGTTAACAACCTGTATGCGCTGTCTGAAGACGGAAAGCGTTTGTGGGCTTACCAGATAGACGGCGGGATTGAAGGCTCTGTGCATCAGCTGAGTGACGGTTCTATCCTGTTCAATACAAGCCGTAATTTATATCATATTGAGGTAAATGGAACGAACCGGAAGGGATTTCCGGCTGAACTTCCGTTTATTGCTTCTGCTGGAATGACTCTCAGCAGCAGTAATGTCACCAACACCAGGATATTTATCCCGGCCCAGACAACAATTCTGGCATATGATATCTCCGGAAAAGTATTACCGGGCTGGAATAAGCCCCTACCCTCCAGGATACTCAGCGAACTCAGATTAATATCTTCGGGCAACAGCGATTACCTTGCAGCGGGGACTACTGAGGGCAAATTCTTCTTCTTCAATCAGAAAGGTGAAGTAGCCAGAAAAATAGAGATAACAACAAAAACGAGGTTTAAAAACCCGGTATTCGTTAATCCGGGAAAACCAGAGCTCGTAACAACCGACACTTCCGGCACAGTTTACTTCATCAATATCGACGGCACCGTATCCGAAAAGGAAACCGGCCCATGGTCTCCTGACCATAAATTTATATTTGCCAATGTTTCCAGCCAGGCCAGCCCCGAGTTCATTTACTTCGACAAATCACAGCTGAACGTTTTTAATCAGGACGGGTCTCCTGTTTACACATACTCATTTGAGCAAACCGTGAAAACAGCTCCCCAGTTGATCATGCTGAAGGAAGGTGAGTTCAGACCCGCATTTTCATCGCCCAATAATATGCTTTTTTTATTTGAAGAGGATGGTAACCTTTTCAGAGGATTTCCAGTTAAAGGTACTGGAAACTTTAATATAGGCTATCTGCGAAATGACGGAATCAGGTATCTGCTTTCAGGGACTTACGACAATTTACTTCAGGCATATAAAATGTAAAATGAGGTTAGCGATCTTTTCCTGTATACTTCTTTTTTGTGTTTGTTCTGACATATCAGGCCAGACCTTCGCATTATACCGGACAGGTACATTATATGACTCATTTGAAAACCCCTCGCAAACGGCCTTTGTTACCGACAGCAGCAGACGTTATGCTTTCAACTTTTTTATACCCACGTTATCAGCGACCTATGGAGTAAGCGGTCCTGGAGTTCCGACTGTAAAAAAAGCTTTGTACACCGGCAAATATGATGTCCGGGATTTGTCGGAAACTGAAAAAAAGCTTAGCAGGGTGACATTATCGGAAAACACTTACCTCCTTGCGTTTAAAGCATTTTACTCAGTAAGATACCATCGTGAACTGGGATTTTCCTGGCAGGTGCGTACTGATGGCTACGGCGTCACGTCTAATCCGGCTTTGATTATCTTCCAGGATTACAACCGCGTTATTAACGATGAGCTGAATAACACGGATTTTAACAACAATCTTTTTAATACACATATATACGCCCAATCCTACCACCAGTTTTCCATGACCTACAGGGAACAATACAACAAAACGTTCGCCTACGGTCTGAAACTGAGCTACCTCAGCGGTATCGCTTATAGTAAGTTGAAGGTCAATTCATCGAATATCCAGTTCGATCCCGGACTGGACGATTATAGCCTTTACCTGGATGGTGATCTCAGGACCAATGTGTATTATGATGATATGGGGCGTAAGATGCTGATCCCCGGAATAAAGAACCCCGGTTTATCACTCAGTCTCAGTACAGATCACAAGCTGAAACAAGGCTGGAATATCATGGCAAACGTTAAAGATCTGGGATTCATCAGATGGAGTAAAAACTCCTATATCTTCAGAGATAAGGATTACAAAATTAAGGCAAGTGCCGTAGACGACAGTTTGTGGAAAGACATAAAAAAGCAACTGAAGAACAAGAGTTACATCACTCCGGTCAACTCAAAGGCCGAAATTCTGGTAAACAAAGATTTAGGCGATTTCGACTCCAACCTCATTCTTTCCAAAAATCTCTTTTATAAGGGCGGGGATATCGCCTGGGTAAATTCCTATCAATACAAGTCACTTCACTTCAGTGCAACGGCGGACTATAATCTTAACCGCTTCTTCCAGGCGGGCGCTCAGGTAATGATAAAGTCTCCCAATGTAGAATTCTTTCTTGGAAGCGATCAGATATTTAAAACTGCTGAGACTAAAACTGCTCTCGTTAATTCAGACGGAACAGGAGGAAAAGGCAACATGGGCGCATCTGTATACCTCGGATTTTCAATGAAGTTCGGCAGGCTGATGAGCCGCTGGCAAAACGACACGTACATCCCCGGAATTAACATCAAAACTTCAGAAAATACAGGATTTTTCAAAAAGCTCTTCGGCAAACGGTCGGAGTACTAAATTTTCTTTCCGGCAGCCGGATTACCCGCAATAAAATCCTTCAGGTAATAGGGTTCGAAATAAGCAGTATCTTCGAACCGGCTATTCTGATAATTGCGGTAAGCCAGAGATGTTAAACCTGATGAAGAATTAAAAAAGTCATCTGCAAACAGGGCGTTCGGCGAGAGGCCAAGTACCTCGCGGCATTTATCAGCACCATCCCCAAAGAAAACGATCCTGTGGCTTTTCAGAAGCTCCGCAAATGAACTTTCGTCAATGATCTTTGCCTCAACAGGACTTATCATTTGCAATTCCTGGTCGTATACGGCGGTGTAGACTTCCATCCTCCTGGCATCGATCATAGGACAAAACAATGCATCCGGATAAGATCCCAGTCCTTTCATTTTCCATGCCATAGCTTCCAGCGTATTAACAGATATAAGAGGAATATCCATTGCATAACAGATACCCTTAGCTGTGGATACTCCAATTCTCAAACCTGTATACGACCCGGGGCCCATACTGACAGCAACAGCCTCCACCTGCTCCATCCGCACACCCGCACTTTGAAGAACTTCGTTAATGAATAGTGTAAGTGATGATGCATGAACGTTCGGTTGATTCACTTCTTTTACAGAGAGTATTTCACCGTCTCTGGCTAATGCAGCCGAACAGCTCGTTGTGGAAGTTTCTATTTGGAGAATAAGTGCCATTTGAAGGCAAAGATGCAAATAGGAAATGTGAATGAAAAGTTTAATATGTTTTTAAGGAACGGGGTCGTGTCCATGGCCTCCCCAGGGATGACATTTTGAGAGACGTTTGAGAGTGAGCCACCCACCCTTAAAAGGGCCATGCTTCTTTATTGCTTCAACCCCGTACTGGGAGCATGTTGGCGTATACCGGCAGGATGCACCCAGAAGCGGCGACAGAAGATACTGGTAAAGGCGTATCAACAGCAGGAATATAACGGCAAAGCACTTTTTAATTATCCTTATGACCATCTTCGCTATAAATCTTATTCAATTGCCTGAATACAGCCTGTAGCTTTTTATCCATCATACTAAAATTCACTATTTCCTTTCCAACATATTGCAAAGAAAGCAGGATTTGCATATTACGCTCTTTTAAAAATGAATAAAAAAGATCATGCTTATGAAGACGGTAAACTTCACGGATGCGACGTTTGATCAGGTTCCGGTCATGCGCCCTTCTAAACCGCCGTTTAGGCACCACAATGACAACTTGTGAAGGATAATTTACAGGAAGGACTTCGCGAAGGTAAACTACCTTAAAAGGATATACAAGAAAAGAAGAACCGCTACTAAAAAGCTGATCCAGCAGCTTCTTACTACATAACCGTTCTTCTTTTTTAAATGTATACATGTTTGATTGCCCTAAGTCTGCCTTTGCAGATGATCTGCAGACCACTGTGGCTGCAATCAAAACTAAGATAAAAATGCTTTAAATGCCTTCAGAAAAGCACATAAAACATTTTTACCAGCTTCACCTATAGTGAATCAATTATGCTTTATGACGACGTTCGTCAGACACTGATAATCTTTTTCTGCCCTTAGCTCTTCTGGAAGCTAAAACCCTTCTACCATTAGCGGTGCTCATACGCTCTCTGAACCCGTGCTTATTTCTTCTTTTTCTCTGAGAAGGTTGAAATGTTCTTTTCATGACTTTATAAAAATGTAGCTCTTAAAAACAAAGAGCGCAAATATAGGGAGTTTTTTCTCAAAATCAAATTATATTTCAGTATTGGTAACAGGTTCATTTCAATCAGACACATTATCATTCTTCTATCATTATTTATCTGCATCATACCCCTTAAACCATCAGCCTCTTTCATTTTTTATTACATTTGCCAGCAAGGCCGGGCAACCAGCTACCGGCGGAAACCACAAGCGGGTTATGGGACATATATCAGAATTTGGCAAGATTTTAATCATTCTTCTTACCGGGATACTTTTAGTAACCCTAACCTTGCTGCTTTCGAAAATGCTGGCTCCCAAAAAGCCCACGCCGCTAAAGCTCAGTTCCTATGAATGCGGAGAAGAAACTTCCGGAAATTCATGGGTACAGTTTAACAGCAGGTTTTATGTTATTGCTTTGATCTTCCTGCTTTTCGATGTAGAAATGATCTTTATATTTCCGTGGTCGACGGTCTTCGCCCAAAAAGAACTGCTGGCTGTATCTCCCTCCTGGGGATGGCTTACATTGACAGAAATGTTTGTGTTTGTGGGGATCCTTTTGCTGGGTCTGGTATATGTGTGGAAACGCGGAGATCTGGAGTGGATAAAACCGGAGCCGAAGCTTCCGGAGGTGAAAACGGCGATACCAGCGTCAGCTTATGACCGCATCAACCAGGAAACTTACAAGATCAGACCGTTCTCCGTTCATAGCAGCCGGGAAGACGTGATTAAAGAAAGCAGCACATCAGTTACAGGAACGAAGCCTGCATTTAAACCAACATTTAAAAGAGTACAGAAATGAGTTTAGAGAAGATGCCGCAGGACGGGGGTATTATTGTCACAAAACTGGATGACCTGCTAAACTGGGCACGCTTGTCTTCCCTGTGGCCGGTTAGCTTCGGCATCGCATGCTGCGCCATTGAAATGATGGGAGCCTACTCTTCAAATTTCGATCTCGACCGGCTTGGAGTCTTCCCGAGGCCAACCCCCCGGCAGAGCGATGTTATCATCATTGCCGGTACAGTGACCTTCAAAATGGCCGACCGGATCAAACGTCTCTACGAACAAATGCCCGACCCTAAATATGTTATTTCCATGGGATCCTGTTCCAATTGCGGTGGTCCTTACTGGCAGCATGGCTATCATGTGGTAAAAGGTGTTGACAGGATAATCCCGGTCGACGTTTATGTTCAGGGCTGTCCTCCCCGCCCGGAAGCACTCATCGGGGCAATTCTGGAACTTCAGAAAAAAATAAAAGGCGAAAGCCTCCTTAGCAGCTAAGAAGCGCCGCCGAATTCGCTTTTCTCGCAGAATTCAGTTAAACTTGCAACAATGAAAGCATTTTACGGAGACATGCGTGTCGGAATTCTTGGCGGCGGTCAGCTGGGTCGCATGCTGATTCAGGATGCCATCAACTACAATGTTAATATCCGGGTGTTAGATCCCGATCCAGACGCTTCCTGCAAAAACCTGTGTGATAAGTTCATTACAGGATCTTTAACTGATTACGAAACTGTCTATAATTTCGGGAAACAGACGGATCTGCTCACAATTGAAATTGAAAAAGTAAATGTGGATGCACTCCAGCAGCTCGAAGAAGAAGGAGTATTAGTATACCCACAGCCACGCGTAATCCGCTTAATACAGGACAAAGGGCTTCAGAAAGAATTTTTCAAACAACATGGAATTCCAACGGCACCTTTCCAGTTAATTTCGTCAAGAGAAGCGCTGAAGAAGGCCAGTCTGAATTATCCTTTCGTACAAAAGCTTAGAAAAGACGGCTACGACGGACGTGGGGTATATAAAGTGCGCTCAGCGGAAGATCTTCCGGATGCCTTCGAAGCGCCGAGCATTATTGAGGAATGGGTAGATTTCGAAAAAGAAATAGCCGTCATCGTTGCCAGAAATGAAAACGGTGATACAAAAGCATTTCCCTGTGTGGAAATGGAATTCAATCCGGATGCAAATCTTGTGGAGTTTCTTATATCTCCCTCTGCCCTTCCGCTTGAAATCCAGAACAGGGCTGAGATCCTTGCACTTGAGATAGCAAAATCATTAAAAATTGTCGGCCTTCTGGCCGTAGAAATGTTTCTGACGAAAGACGGAAGCGTTCTTGTCAATGAACTGGCGCCCCGTCCGCACAACAGCGGCCACCATACTATTGAAGGAAACTACGTATCTCAATTTGAGCAGCATCTTCGTGCTATTTTCAATCTTCCCTTAGGTGATATCAGGCCTGTCACAAATGCCGTGATGATCAACCTGCTGGGAGAAAAAGGATACGAAGGAATGGCTCTTTATGAAGGCCTGGAAGAAGTACTGAAACTGGACGGCGTCTACGTCCATCTTTACGGCAAAAAATACACAAAACCATTCAGAAAAATGGGGCACGTAACGATCATTGATGATGTAAGGACTAAGGCTATTGAAAAAGCACGCCTTGTT
>NZ_QEAS01000007.1:248115-253708 GCF_003130405.1 Pararcticibacter amylolyticus | reverse complement strand
TTAACTCAATACCGGCAATCCGGGTTTATCAAATGAAAGTAGGAATTATAATGGGCAGCAAGTCGGATTTGCCCGTGATGCAGGACGCCGCAGATATATTAAAAGAACTAGGCGTTGATTTTGAAATAACGGTAGTCTCGGCGCACCGTACTCCTGAACGTATGTTTAATTACGCCAAAACAGCAGAGGAAAGAGGATTAAAGGTTATTATAGCAGGAGCAGGCGGAGCTGCTCACTTGCCAGGCATGGTTGCATCCCTAACCCATCTCCCCGTAATAGGAGTTCCGGTTAAGTCGTCAAATTCTATTGATGGCTGGGATTCAATACTTTCAATACTACAGATGCCCAACGGCATCCCGGTTGCCACCGTCGCGCTCAACGCCGCAAAGAATGCAGGCTTACTGGCAGCCCAGATTATCGGTACTTCCAGCGAGGAAGTCACAGCACAGCTGAAAGCATACAAAGAAGATCTCAAAAAGAAAGTCGAAGAGACAGCAAAGGAAATGGAGGGCAATTAGCTCGTAATATGAGATAATAGATGAGCAATCAAAGCCTCACTATTATCTCATATTCTGTCTGTACGCTCAGTTCCAGCGGGGGTTTTCAGGAAAGTTCACTATATGAGCGTACTTAGGCCCCAGGCCGAGTACGATATCCTTCCATAAGTTCTCTTCCTCGTCGGTGAAAAGGAAGTCTGCATTATAGTGATTCGTTACAAGCCAGGAATTTCGTTCCAGTTCCTCATCCAGCTGCCCTTGATCCCAACCGGAATAACCCGCGAAAAAACGAATCTCACTGCCTTCAACCTGCCTGTTATTGATGAGCAACTTCAGCGTTTCGAAGTTGCCCCCCCAGTAAATGCCGTTGCCTATTTCTGTTCCGCTGTTCATCCGGTCGTAACACCTGTGCAAAAAATGCAGAGTATCGTTTGCAACGGGGCCGCCAATGTAGATCGGAAAATCAGCTTCGGGGCATTCCGGCATAATATCGCTCAGAATATAATCACTCTTTTGATTGAACACATACCCCACTGTTCCCTCCTCATTATGTTCGGCGAGCAGTACGACCGATCTTTTGAAATTCGGGTCAGCCATAAATGGCTCGGATAGCAACAAACTGGAGGTCCTGGGCTGAACTTGATTTAACATAAGTTTTATAACAATGGCATTAAGTTATATGTTTTTACATTGAATTAAGAAGTATATAGTACTTAAATTTTTTACAATTAGTAAGTTTGTAACAATATGACCTTAAATAACGAAACAATTCAGAATCTCCGGCAGGAATACCGTTCTGCCACATTATCGGAAACAGAAGTTGCTCCCGACCCTATAAGCCAATTCTCAAAATGGTTTGCAGAGGCTCTTTCTTCTGGTATAGCAGAACCCAACGCAATGACACTCGCTACGGCGACAGCTGACGGCAAACCTTCTGCCCGGATAATGCTTTTAAAAGGATTCGATAACGAAGGATTTATATTCTATACAAACTATTTAAGCCGCAAAGGACAGGAAATAACTAAAAACCCCAATGCGGCACTGGTATTCTTCTGGCTGGAGCTGGAACGCCAGGTCAGAATTGAAGGCACACTCGAAAAATTAGACGAAAAGGAATCCGAAAAATACTTCCACTCACGTCCGCGCGGAAGTCAGATCGGGGCACACGCTTCGCCTCAGAGCCGTGAGATACACGACAGGGAAGTACTTCAGAAAAACCTGCTGCTCCTTGAAGAAAAATATAAGGATGCAGCAGAGATTCCCAAACCACCACATTGGGGCGGTTACATCATAAAACCCACCTTTGTGGAATTCTGGCAGGGAGGACAAGGCCGCCTGCACGACCGCATTGCCTATCAGAAGGAGAACAATCTTTGGAAAATTATACGCTTAGCACCCTGATATGAAATTCCCGGAAATAAAAGACCTTCTGGTGAATAAGTTCGGAGCTGAAGTTATTGAGGGAGAAGAAACTTCCGGACGTCAGCCAGCTTTAATTATAAAGGCAGATAAAATAGCGGATGTATGTCAGGAACTGAGAGATAATGAAAATACATGGTTCGACTTCCTCTCCTGTCTTTCGGGAATTGATTATGGAATAGAAGAGAATATGTTCGGAGTAGTATACAACCTGGCATCTATTCCCCATAAAACTCAACTAACCCTCAAGGTTAGGAAATATCACGACAGGAATGCCAGTACTCTTCCTTCATTCCCAACTGTCAGCAATGTATGGAAAACAGCAGACTGGCACGAAAGGGAAGCATACGACCTTTTAGGATTACACTTCGAAGGCCATCCTGATTTAAGGCGAATCCTTCTCCCCGATGACTGGGAGGGGTATCCGCTAAGGAAAGATTACAAAGTGCAGGAGTATTACCATGGAATTAAAGTCAGTTAACTGCAATCCACCTTACACAAGACGAGGCAGAGAGAATGAATAACAGTACGCCTACACGCTACGAACAACTGATAGCGGGAGCCAGATCTACAGAAATGATCCTTAATATCGGTCCGCAGCACCCATCGACGCATGGGGTGCTCAGACTTGAAGTGATTACTGACGGGGAGATTGTGAAGGAAGTCATTCCGCATGTTGGTTATCTGCACAGATGCTTTGAAAAGCATGCAGAAAATCTCACATATCAGCAAACAATTCCATTCACCGACCGCATGGATTATCTGGCTTCAATGAATAACAGCCATGCCTGGGTAATGGGGGTAGAACGAATGCTCGGCATTGATAAAGACATCCCTAAACGAATCGAATACATCCGGGTACTGGTATGTGAATTAAACAGGATCGGGTCGCATCTTATTGCTCTTGGAACCTACGGAATTGATATCGGAGCTTTCACTCCCTTTTTATGGTGCTTTCGCGATCGTGAGCATATCATGAATATGCTCGAATGGGCATCAGGCTCCCGTTTGCTCTACAATTACATCTGGGTAGGCGGCTTATTTTATGACCTTCCTGTAGGGTTTGAAGAAAGATGCAGTGAATTTGTTGATTACTTCAAACCAAAAATGAAGGAACTGAATGAACTCCTCACCGAGAATCAGATCTTCATATCCAGAACAGCCAACGTCGGTGTACTGCCCCTCGATGTCGCCATTAGCTATGGATGCTCAGGCCCCATGCTGCGCGCCTCGGGCTTAAAATGGGACCTCCGGAGGGTCGACGAATACTCAGCCTATCCTGAACTGGAATTTGATATTCCCTCGGGAAAAGGAGAAATGGGCACTATAGGCGACTGCTGGGACAGATTTAAAGTCCGCATTGACGAAATAGAACAATCCCTCAGGATAATAGAACAATGTCTGGACAGACTCAAAAAAGACCTGAAACGGACACCTGACTTTGATCCCAGAGCGAGGTTACCGAAAAAAATTACACCGAAGGCTCAGGACTTTTATTTAAGAGCAGAGAGCCCCCGCGGAGAGCTTGGATATTACTTCATTACTGACGGCAAGACAGAAATACCTAAAAGAGTGAAAGCCCGAGCACCCAGCTTCCATAACATTTCTGTTATTTCCGAAATATCAAGAGGTATTCTGATTGCCGACCTGATTGCCATCATCGGCTCGATAGATATTGTATTGGGCGAACTTGACAGGTAATAAAAAGCAAAAGGCCCGCAAACGGGCCTCTTTACACTCAAACTAATAATAACTAATACACCTTAACCATATATATATAGTCTTCAATCTTCCGTATCTGATCTTTCCTGCTCAGGTTAGCAAGACTGCTCTTGCTATTTAAAGCAAGCTTCTTATTCTTACCCAACGAATCCTTAGGGATTGATTCTATCGCTTCGATCAGGTATTTTGATTTAATTGCAAATGAAGCGCCGTCCGTACGGGATGACTTTCCTTTAATTACCCCAATCACATTTCCTTTACTATCAAGCAAAGGCCCCCCGCTGCTTCCCGGATTAACAGAGATATCTACCTGGTACTCGGTTGTATCGCCTGAATAACCTGTGCGCGAACTAACATACCCTCTGCTATATACGAGGTCATCCTTGGGGAAACCGTAAGTGCAAACATCTTCACCGAGATCTGAAGTCGTTCTCTTAAAGGTATATGGCAACGGTTTCAGGGTTCTGAAAGAAGCATCTGTAATTTTAAGTACAGCGATATCATAAGCAGGATAGCTGTAAACAGTAGAAGCCTTAAATGATTCCCCCTCGTTATTCTGAATATAAATAGAATCGGCCCCTTTTACCACATGATAGTTTGTAATTACAAAACCATCATTCGTTAAGGCAAATCCAGTTCCACCGAATATCACTGGATCTGCAGGCGCTTTTGTTGTGGTTTCCTTGATGTTTTTCAGGATCTCAGTTTGAGACCGCTTTACTTTAGTATTGATTTCCCTGCTCATCTCACGCCGCAAAGCTATGTTGTCTGAAGCAATAGCACTGGTCTTAGCGAAAAAACCGGTCGAAAACAAGGTAGCAAATACCGCTAGTATGGCAACCGAGGCTGCTACCGCGGCATTCACCCGGTATTTATTCCATAGGATCTTAACCCAGACTGACAGAGGGAGCACTTCCGCTTTTACCTGTTCAGTATCCAGCTGCTCATGTATAGCATTCATATCAGACATAAGTTTACGGCGACTGCCGTAAGCCTGTATCTGATGAATAAAGTTTTCATGAGCTACCACCTTCTGATCAACTGCGGGGTCTGACGCCCTCAGCAGCTCAAATGCATTCAGTTCCTCCTCACTCATCTCACCTCCAAGGTACCTCTCTATTCGTTCTGTTAAATCCATTTTTTCACCTCTTATCTTGTTTCCATGAAAAACAATTTTTTTAATCGCTGCAGGCACTTATACTTCTGATTCTTGGCATTATCAGCATTCGTATAACCAAACTTCTCACAAATCTCCTGCATTGATTTATTGTTAATATAAAAATCTTCAATGATCGTCTTGCACGGTTCTCCTAAATGTACCAGAGCGGTTTCCATTTGCCTGAATAACCGGTCTTTTTCCTCATGCTGTTCAATATCCTGCTCTACCGGTAACGTCTCTTCAAAATCCTGCAGACTTCCGGAATTACGGCTTTTATACGTCAGCCGCTTAAGCCATAACCGCCTGCTAACTGAATATATAAACGTTTTAAGTTTACTGCTCAACTCAAAACCGCCGCTCTGAACCTTATTATAAAGAACTATTACTGTTTCCTGAAATACGTCCTTAGCCTCATCCTCTGTCCCATTATTCATGACTACGAGTTGCAGGACCATCGGAAAGTACGCTTTGTACAATCTTTCCAGAATATCTTTTGAGCCGTTAAGAATACCTAGTATAACTTCGCTATCTGTTGGTACTGACCTTTTTATCTCTCTGCTCACTATTTATACCGTATTTGTAAATTTTGTAACCCAATGATAGGGAAAATTTTTTTTTATTTTTTTCTTCAAGTATCGGGTTACTTTTTGAAATGTCCGGTATTAACCTTAAAATTAAATTTGTTTAATCGTTAGATTTTAGACCCAGAAAAAATGAAAAATCTGTTTAAATTCGGTTTCTTAGCATTAGCTATCTCTTTATCAGTTGCTGCATGTAGCTCAAACAAATCAGAAGG
>NZ_QEAS01000007.1:231115-248003 GCF_003130405.1 Pararcticibacter amylolyticus | reverse complement strand
CACTAATATTTTAAATATTATAAAAAAGGCCGCCCTCTGAGAGGACGGCTTTTTTTATATTTAAAGGTTACCTTTTTTAGAACCAGGTATTAATACCTAGATTTTTAATACTAAAAGAAATGAAAACACTATTCAAAACCAGCTTTCTTGCTTTAGCAATTGCTCTTTCTGTTTCAGCTTGTCAATCAGGAAAAACAGGCACTTCAACAACAGATTCTATTGATTCAGCTTCTTCTGCATCTGTAGATTCTATCGATTCAACTGCTTCTGCAAAGACGGATACTATTGACTCTGCATCACAGGCTAAAGTTGACTCTTTAAAGAAGTAATTCAACTCAAAACCCTAACAAGATTTTAGGGGATGCCGAACAGGCATCCCCTTTTTCGTGCTTTATCCCGCATAATCTTACATCTCTTCCTATTAAAACATTAACTTTGCCAAAATTTTCATATGAGCTTTTCTCCATTATTTGCGATCTCTCCGGTAGACGGGCGTTACAGTAAGGCAACCAAAGACTTGTCAGCTTATTTTTCAGAAGCAGCTTTAATAAAATACAGGGTATATATAGAAATTGAGTATTTCATTGCCCTTTGCGAGCTTCCACTGCCCCAGCTTTCCGGCTTCCCGTCTGAAAAAAAGGAAGCACTTCGTGGGATTTGCGATCAGTTTTCCGAAGCAGATGCTCTAAGAATAAAGGAAATAGAAAGCATCACAAACCACGACGTAAAAGCTGTTGAATACTTCATAAAAGAAAAATTCGCTGCGCTGGGACTGGACGAATATAAAGAGTTTATCCACTTCGGATTAACGTCTCAGGACATCAACAACACCGCAATTCCTCTTTCATTTAAGCTTGCGCTCGACGAAGTCTGGTTGCCGGCTATCGATGAATTGACGAAAAGACTTAAAGAACTGGCAGCAGAATGGGAGAATATCCCTATGCTGGCACATACGCATGGGCAACCAGCTTCTCCCACCCGCCTGGGAAAAGAATTATTCGTGTTCGTCGAAAGGCTCGAAGTGCAGACAAGCCAGTTCAAAACCATCCCGTTCTCTGCAAAGTTCGGAGGGGCAACAGGCAATTTCAACGCGCATTATATCGCTTACCCTTCTGTTAACTGGAAAGAGTTCGCCAATAATTTTGTAAACGGGCAACTAGGCCTTCAGCGGTCCCAGTACACGACCCAAATAGAACACTACGATAACTTTGCCGCCCACTGCGACGCTCTTAAGCGCATTAATAATATCATAATGGATCTGAACAGGGATATGTGGACCTATATCTCTATGAATTATTTCAGGCAGAGAATTAAGGCTGGCGAAATTGGCTCTTCAGCAATGCCGCACAAAGTAAACCCCATAGACTTTGAAAATTCTGAAGGGAACATTGGAATCGCCAATGCACTTTACGAACACCTGGCTGCAAAGCTACCGGTATCGAGGCTTCAACGCGATCTTACTGACTCAACTGTCCTCAGAAACATAGGGGTACCAGTCGCCCACTCTCTCATATCAATTAAGTCTACTCTCAGAGGTCTCAACAAGCTCCTGCTGAACGAAGCTGTCATTCGCCAGGATCTCGAAAATAACTGGGCCGTAGTAGCAGAAGCCATTCAGACCATCCTGAGAAGAGAAGGCTATCCGAATCCATACGAAGCGTTGAAAGAACTTACCCGAACCAACCAGCAGGTAAGTGCTGAAACGATTTCTTCTTTCGTCGATACGCTCAGTATATCTGATTCCGTAAAAGAAGAGATCAGGAAAATCAGTCCGCATAATTATACCGGGATATAAAAAGGAAGAATCAGTTGTCAGGGTTTCGAAGCAGAAGAGGCATACGTATAAACAGATGAGTGCCACTCATCACTAAATTGTCAATTCTCTGCTTCATGCCTTTTTTTGACTACCTTTTAGATAATTTTGTATAAATATTTGATTTATGGCTTTTAACATTAATGTATATACAGAATCAACGCCCAACCCTGCCAGTATGAAATTCCTGGTGAACAAGCTCCTGCTGAATGGAAGTGTCGATTATCCAAATAAAGAAAGTGCTGAAGCCTCTCCCTTTGCTAAAGAACTTTTCAAGTTCAACTTTGTAAACGGAGTTTTCTTTGCAAGCAATTTCGTTACTGTAACAAAGACGGAAGATGCCCAATGGGGAGATGTAGAGGCCATTCTGAAAGAGTTTGTAAAGGGAGCTGTAGAAGCGGAACTACCCGTCAGAGAAGTTGTCCAGGAAGAAACACCTGCATTTGAAGGAACAGAAGCTGAAGTTAAGATCCAGCAAATCCTTCACGATTATGTACGTCCTGCCGTAGAGCAGGATGGCGGAGCGATCCACTTTAAATCTTTTGACGAGGGGGTGGTAACGGTCGAGCTCAGAGGTTCCTGCAGCGGCTGTCCTTCTTCTACATATACATTGAAGGCAGGAATTGAAAATCTCCTTAAAAGGATGGTGCCGGAAGTTACAGAAGTGGTCTCTGAAGCCATGTAAACTTGCAAACGTATAAAAATTATAAAAAGAAAAGCTGCATCCGAAAAATGCAGCTTTTCTTTTTTATAAGGATTACAGTTAAACAAAGTACTGTGAGATCACTTCCTGAAGCTTTACGTTCAAAAGCCCGTTTCCGGCAAGTATCTCCCGTGTATTAAACGTCTCCGGTCCGCCCGAAAAATTTGTTGCAGCCCCCCCTGCCTCTCTTACCAGCACTATACCAGCCGCTATATCATAAGAATTCAAGTTATATTCAAAGTAGGCATCATATCGTCCGCAGGCAACATAGGCCAGATCAACAGCTGCAGAACCAACTCTTCTCACTCCATGACACACCTTCGTCAGCTCTCTGAATACATTGATATACTTTTCCAGTAAGGTGAAATCATAATAAGGAAAGCCGGTAGCAATCAATGACTGAGAAAATTCCTTATTAGACGAAACTTTTATCGGCCGTCCATTTAAATATGCTCCCCCTTCTTTCCATGCATAAAAACATTCATCCCGGTTAACTTCATATACCACCCCGGCTACAAGTTCGCCGTCCTGTTCCAGTGCAATACTGACAGAGTAAGTCGGCAGACCGTGAATAAAGTTAGTGGTACCATCCAGCGGGTCTACAATCCAGTTAAATACTTCTCCTGTTTTATTTATCGTCTCCTCTTCTGTAATAAATCCCGCCTCTGGTAACAATTTTGATAACCCCGCAACAATACGTTCTTCAGCCGTCTTATCTACATAAGACACGAGGTTATTCAGCCCTTTATATTCAATCCTGGTAGAATCAAAAGCTTCGCCTTCTTTACGTATAAAAGCCCCGGTTTCTTTAGCCAGATCCGCGACGTCATAGATTAAATGCTTTAAATCAATCATTACTTTTCTGCAGCCCTCCGGGAAGATTTAGTTGAAAGGAATACTCCAATAAGCCCGCCGATTATCATAAAGGTAGAGATCATTTCAGCCTGAGTAAAACTCAGGTCTCCCAGATGGTAATGTGAATTAACACGTATAAGCTCAATAAAGAAGCGTTCTACTCCCGCAAAAATAAGATAGACTGAAAATAAAAGCCCGGCTGGTTTCAGCTTCTTCCTTAAAGCCCATAAAATTGCAAACAATACCAGGCATATCACAATCTCGTAAAAAGCCGTCGGGTATACTCCAACCGGAAGTTCATTACAATATCGTCCGGTACATCCCGGGATGGGAATACCTTCATGAATAACATTATGCGGAAATTTAAATGACCACATCCAGTCAGGAGCCCAACCAAGCCAATCAGGTTTCGGGTTGGGATTAGGAATTCCCCAGTCTCCATCTCCGGACATCTGGCAGCCCATCCTTCCTACTGCATAGGCCAGCATCATTCCCGGCCCCCCTACATCAAGCATATGCACGGGCTTAATGCCGTTTTTATTAGCGATATATAATACAGCAGCACCTCCGCAGATCAGCCCTCCATAAAAAGTTAAACCACTAAATGAAAGGAGGCCGTCTATAGGATCTTTCAAAAAATCGTCAATATATTCCAGGTTATGAAACACCTTTGCTCCAAGAAAACCCCACACTGCCGCCCAGACTATCAATGAACTCATCAGCTGATACGGGTGGACCGTTTCCTCCACAACTTTAGGATTTGGCAGTTGCTGTTTCTTTTTCTCTGAATATGCCCACCATGCAAACAGGCATCCAAGTACAAGTCCACCGAAAAAGTTACCCCTTGAAGATAATATAAAAGTCTGCGGATTATTGACGAATTCAGAATAATGAAGAAATCCTTCAAGCAATTTATACCCTATGAGAAAACCGAATATTCCGTTAAACGCAAGCTCAGATGCAGATGCAGGCAGGCCAATCGTTACCTTCCTCTTAAAAGGATGTACAACGCCTTCCGCTTCTTTCCGCTTGAGCTCAGAGGTAAAAGCCCAATATCCTGCCACAAAAGCGAGAGCCACAAAAAAGCCGAACGTTTGTATTGGCAAAGGGATATTGATACCCGTAAAATATTCTATAAGATAAGAAAGAGTTGGAAACATGCGCTAAATATACAGCTTGAAAATTAAAAACCGATTAATGTGAAAAAACTTCTGGTACCGCTTCCTCAACGTCTACATCGCCGTCTTCTGAAATCGCTGTCAGCTTTACAACCCTTGATTCGTTCACAAGCACAGGATCATATTTCACCCTCACCTTCACGTAATTACGTGTAAAACCATGCATGTATCCTTCCTTCTCATCACTTTCGAAAAGAACCTCTTCATTCTTTCCCAACTGCTGCTCATAAAACGCCCGCCGCTTTTTATCCGACAAGATATGCAGCATTTTGCTTCTGTCTGCCCGCTGTGCTCCCGGAACATTACCTGCCATCTCCGCAGCAAGCGTATTTTCCCGTTCCGAATAAGTAAACACATGCAGGTACGAAATATCAAGGTTATTCAGGAAATTATAGGTATCAAGAAAATCTTCCCTCGTTTCTCCCGGAAAACCAACTATCACATCCACACCTATGCAGCATTCGGGCATCAGTTCCTTTATTTTAGCAACCCTTTCTGTATACAACTCCCTCTTATAGCGTCTCCGCATCAGCCCAAGGATCTTGTTGCTGCCCGACTGAAGCGGGATATGAAAATGGGGAACAAACTTCTTCGAGGCCGCTACAAATTCGATAATTTCATTGCTTAACAAATTAGGTTCAATAGAAGAAATCCGGATACGCTCTATTCCATCCACTTCATCCAGTGCTCTCACCAGGTCAAAGAACCTGTCTTCCCGTTTCCCTTCCCGGATACCAAAGTCGCCAATATTAACCCCCGTGAGCACAATCTCTTTCGCCCCCGATGCCGCAATCTCTACCGCCTGGCTGACAACCTTCTCAATTGTACTGCTCCGGCTGCTTCCACGCGCCATCGGAATTGTGCAAAACGTACAGGAGTAGTCGCATCCGTCCTGTACTTTCAGAAAGGTTCTCGTTCTGTCACCATAAGAGTAAGAAGCAACAAACTCGTTGACTTCTTCTATTGGCTTATTGTATACGGTCGCCTTAGGTTGTTTAGTGAGATCTGTCAGGAACTCCACGATCCTGAACTTTTCAGCGGCGCCAAGCACCATATCAACACCCGGGATTTCAGATATTTCCTTAGGTTTCAACTGGGCATAACAGCCCACTATAATAACATACGCGTCCGGTGAATACTTCAATGCTTCCTTCACCACCTTACGGCACTTCTTATCAGCATTATCCGTCACTGAACAGGTATTGATGAGATACACGTCCGGCTTATCGGTAAAACTAACAGTTTCAAATCCAGCCTGACTAAACTGCCGGCCAATGGTTGAAGTTTCGGAATAATTAAGCTTGCAACCCAGCGTATAAAATGCAACCTTCCTGCTCATAATCAGGGGGCAAAGATACGTAATTTTATCAACTCCCCTCACCCCACCGGTAAGAGGTATTGTCGATACCTGCAAGGTCGAGCACACGGTCGGTCACCGTAGCAGCGACCGCCTCAATAGAATCAGGCCTGCTGTAAAACGAAGGGCTCGCCGGACAAATGATTCCGCCCGCTTCCGTAACCGTCTTCATATTGTTAATATGTATGAGGCTCAGCGGAGTATCCCGGGTAACCAAGATCAGCCTTCTTCTTTCCTTCAGGATAACATCTGCCGCACGGGTTGTCAGGTCATTTGAAATTCCCGAAGCTATACGACCAAGAGTCCCCATTGAGCAGGGACATATAATCATGGTATCGTACTTTGCCGATCCCGACGCGAACGGAGCATTAAAATCAGTCTTATTGTAGATCCTGAACGGATACCCTGTAAACCCATTATTGCCAAGCTCATACTGCCAAACGTCCTTAGCGTTGTCTGACATAATTAATCCAACTTCCAGCAAGTCCTGCAAAACTTTCATCTTATCCAACAATACCTTTGCATAAATGGACCCACTCGCCCCGGTTACAGCAATAACGATTTTTCTTTTCACCATCATTTGTGCATACTTCTAAAGCGGCAAGATAAAAAAAAGGGTCGAATACGAATATTCGACCCTACATCTACCTATGAAAAACATGCCCTTTGGGAGGGCACTACAAATATAATTATAAGCAACAAATATGCAAAGATAATTTTTCTAAAAACCACCTCTACCCATATCACCCCCACACAACAAGCTGACTATCAGCGATAAAAATTTTAAAAAAAATCAAACCATTATACAATCCATTTGTATTCATTAAAATATTATCTAATTCGCCGCCGCAGAATCCCGTAACTTTCAGATCAAAATCTGCGTTTAAACCTCGCCTGTGCGCTGCTAAAACGTAATCTCTTCTGTAAACACCTTTCCAAAACGATCAGTTGCCTGCACTTTCACCTTTTTGGCCAAGACAGAAGGTGACGCATAAAACAAATGATCCGTAAGTGTAGGTTCTACCCACTTATGCTTTTTGGGAAGCTGTGCCCCGCTGTAGAGCCGCTCTGCCATAGGATCAAGGCCGACCCGTCTTTCCATCTCCCCTTTAAACTGCCCGTCCTCGTACCACTCAATCTTCCAGGCTGGATCCCAGTTCCATACATTAGCAACAATCTCCCCGGGTTTGTCTTTCAAGGCCCCCTTCGGATATATCCTCAACTGGTGATCCCTTGACTTGCCGGTTGACTTATAATACCATTGAATTTCACCTCCCCTCACTTCATACACCCCATACCCGTTAGGACAGCCATCGCTGCATACCGGCCCTGTCCACCAGGCGCCGCAAACAGTACCATGCACGTGCTCGGTGATATCCCCTTCTGTCCACTTTTCATTCATATGAGTATGCCCCGACATAATATGAACCTTATATCCCTCCAGCAAATTATAAAGCTTTTTCCTGTTCGACACAACTCCCCCCAGCTCATCTTCTTTTAAATCGTTACGCCGCGCGGATCCCGTATTTGTGGGAATATGCAAAGCCACCACAACGGTCGATCCCTTCTTCACCATCGCCAGGTCCTGCTCCAGCCACTGTAGTTGCAGCTCTGTCAGATAACCAATATATTTTTTAGCCGTTCCTATAAAGAATACATCATCCAGCACCACGTAGTGAACTTCACCCCTGTTGAATGAATAATAAGTAGGCCCAAATTCTTTTTTAAAGGTCTTCGCAGACAGATCGTCTGTCCTCGCATCGATATCCATATCATGATTTCCGATAACGTTATAAAAAGGAATACCAGAAATCTCTATCGCTGTCCGGTAATCTTCATACAACTCAAAATGATCCCAAACCAGGTCACCGCAGCCTATACCATGAAACAAAGAGCCCGGAGGATACGATTTTACCAGATCCCGGAGATCCGGTGCCGACTTCGTCTTCATTTGTTCTGCATCCGACTCAGAAACAACCTGGGGATCAGCCCATACCACAAAATTATGATTCCGGTCATTCACCTCCAGTCTTTCAAGCACAAAATCAGCCTGGAAGCTATTCCCGTTGCCCGCACTGACCTGCTTATAAAAAGCAGCAATGCCCTTATTATGACTGATGGCAAATCCTGCTGGAATACTGATGTAAACAAACTCAGCTGTTTTATTGCTTGGCAACAGGCAATTACCGCTCTTGTCCGTTTGAACGATGTTAAATCCATCCGTCACCGCTACTCCTGCCACGCCCTTACCACTGGCGTGCACTCTTCCGCGGATAGTAAGAGCGGAAAGATCGATCTTTCCACCCTTTAAAGATGTTTCAGCCTTTAATATCGTCGCCGGAATGGCAAGCAATGTCCCTCCGACTCCTAAATTCCTAAGAAAATTTCTTCTGTTAAGCATTTTACTTATATGTTTATGAAACATGGGGTATAACAATATCAAGCCCCATGCAATGTATCATTCGGATATTAAACCAATGTAAACACATTGGCTATTTTAATAAAGTCACCTTCCCCGTTTCTATGGATGTAAGCGGCGATGTTTTCTCCATCAGAAAAAACTCATATCCCCTTGGCTCTTCCCAGGTTTTCGTTGCCGAATTAAGCACACCACCTAATTTGACAAAGATGCCCTGGTCTGACGGATTCTGATGAGGAATAACATACAAATTTGATCCCTGAAAGAAGAAAGGCTGAGCTTCATGCGTTTCGGGATCGACGGTATGATAATGGTCATTATCAGCAATACGGTACCCTGTAGAGTTCTCAACATTTACGATAGTAGCAATGCCGGTCCCTCCAAAAAACACAACATCCATCGGAACTGAGGCTACCACAATATTGACACCATCAAAGACTGCTATTCCACCTGCATTCCCGCTGTTCGGCAATAATCCGGAACTGCTGGCTCCGATTGCACCATCACCGTCTGTACTTACATAAGCAATTGCCCTGACCCACTTTGCGTTACTGATGCTTGTCGAATTGGCGCCGTTGATTCTTTTATTGCTTCCCCCAACGTAAAAAAACTCTCCTTTTCTGACGACACCCTGGGTGAGTTCAAACTTATATGTTCTTCCTCCGCCGGTGACCCATCCGCCTGCTGGGGCAGCTCCGGGATATGGAGTTGCTCCTCCTGCATTTGTACAGGTAAATACACTCGCCGGAGTTACCGCGAAATCGATATCTTCCGTAGCCATAAACTGGACATACTCATAGTTCCCGTCACTCCCTTTCACGTCATTAGCAAAACCAGTGATAATAATAGCTTTATTTCCCAGATGAGGAGCATTAGGATCAACGGGCGGACGCCTTTCCGTGATATCAGCATAGGTCTGCGGCCAGACAGAGGCCTTCAACGCGCCATCTTCTGCTGCTTTCAGAAAAACCACACCTCCAATGGAAGCGCCGCCCGGCAGCTCCTTATTTGCAAAACCTGCAGCCGGTTCTGTATGCATTCCAATACTGTCAATTCCCGCAATAAGAAACCGGTCTCCCGCAAATATCTCACCCGGCACAGGGGCCGGGCTCACAGAAACCGACTTTACTCTTATCAATGTAGACTCAAAGACTTCAGGCCTAAGGTTCAAAGTATACGGGGATACCACCTGCTGCGTAACAGTATTCCGCTGACCCACTTTCCTTATAGCTGTATCTGCCAGCCCGCTGATGGTCAGAGTCCCGTTGACCCTTTTGAGTGCAGCTCCCTTAACAGTAACCATTAACGAATCGCCCGGCCGGAATGAAGCAGCCTCAGCTCCGACATCCAAAGCAATTCCCCGGATGTTTCCCCTCGTAAAATTCTGAAGGATTACCACTCCTCCGGGCACATTTCCCGAATCAGCGCGGGAGATCACTATTCCGACAATTTTCTCAGCTCCCCGAAGATTACTTTCGTTCAGCTTCACTTCACTTCCCTTATATATGCTCCTCACATCCTCAACCGCAATATAAGGGCTCAGTATCCCTTCAGCATAGTTATGCTTCTCACAAGAGCACCATAGAAAAGTTAGCGTACACACAAAAAAACACAAGAACACCTTTTTCATATTTCTGATCTTTTCTTTAAATTCATTAAGGCCTCTGCCACCAAACGTTCGTTGTAACATCATCGGGACCCTGGGAAGCCACCGCTGCTTTATAATTTTCAGGATTTACCGATTGCACATAGACTGGATAATTCAGCCTGGCGGGCAATACCCCGTTATTCAGTAAACCCGTACCTTTAGGAAGAAAAGGATGCCCGGTACGCCGGCATTCAAACCATGATTGGAGATCTGTAAAGAACAATGCATAATATTTCTGGAGATGAATCAGCTCCATCTTTTGATCCAATGAATAATTATCATCCCATCTGGCCCTCTCGTTTGTCAGGTAACCAGAAGGAACATCAAGCTGCCATTGTTTAATGGCAGATTCAACACCTGCTTCATAGTAGTTCTTTGCAGACTGACCGATCCATCCTTTTGCTGCCGCCTCTGCCAGGATAAATTGAAGTTCAGCGTAGTTCATGATATTTCCCAGCAGAGGTTCCGTCATCAGACTGGTAGACAACGACGACTTTGCCACAGGAGCCTGTCCCGGAGGATATCCACCCGGCACACCCGCATATTCCCCCTGATACAAAGTACCCCATTTTTGAATACGGGGATCACTCCATTCATTCAGATTGTCTACAAAAAAGCTCGCGAGCTTCGGAGTATACCAGTCGGCATCACGCCATGTCGCAAAAGGCGATACATACGGGGCTGCGCCGGTCCACTTTAAAATAGCCGACTCTGAATTATTCTGCATCAAGGGATAGTTTGATGCCTTCGCCTCCACAATTTCTTTGATCTTCGCCGGTACGTTCATCTCCGCTTTTCCGGAAACACGCAGCAGCAGCCTCAAATAAAGCGAATTTCCAAACTTACGCCATAGCGCAGTTTTACCACCAAACACCGGATCACTGGATGAAAGAACGTCCCCTGCATTCATCAAAAGCGTATTCGCTTCCTCCAGCTTCAGAAAAATATCAGTATAGATATCCTTCTGCCTATCAAACGCAGGTGTAAACAAACCATCACGGGCCTTATTCGCATCAAAATATGGAACATCTCCATACGTGTCAGTTAACAATGAAAACACCCATGCTTTACATATCAGAGCAATACCCTTAAACTCAGGCGAATTTGTTTCCTCCGCTCCGGTATACATATCATTTAAGTTCGTTAACTGAGCATACCACAAATTATACAAATAGTCTCCCTCCGATTTTCTGATATCGTACCTGAATATTTTCCCTTCAGTATCACCCATATTGACTGTCACCTGCATCAGCTCATTCGTGATCCTTTGGCTTCGGTTCATGTTACCACTTACGATATCTGTAAGAGTAGGTGCCAGCAGCGTTCTTGGAAGTGCGTGTGTAACAGCGTTCGGGTTCGTATTCAAATCAATAAAGTCCTTTTTACAGGATGTTATCAGCGCCAGAAGAACTAATAAAATGGCCACTGGATTACTAATGAGTCTTTTCATTTTTCTCTTCTTTAAAGGCCTACCGTTAAATTAATTCCGAAAGTGCGTGTACTGGGAAACTGGCCCAGCTCGAAGCCCGATATGATATTCCCGTTATTAAGCGTTCCAAATTCCGGATCAAAAGCCGGCCATTTAGTAAACGTATAGAGATCCCGGCCATAAATCCCTATGGAAGCTCTCTGAAGCTTCAGTTTATTACTTAAAGCTCTTGACAGCACATAATCGAGCCGCACCTCCCGAAGCTTAATAAAATCTGTGGAATAACTGGTGCCCTCCACATTGTCCCGACCGTAGTGATTATTATAGTAAGTCCACACATCCGTAGCAATTACATCGTTAGGCCTGTACGTTCCATCTGCATTTCTGATCACACCCTTCCCTGTTATCCCATTATACCGCCCCGGGAGTGTATTCTTGGTTTTTCCCTGCTCCGCATGCACTGCTGAAGTTAAAGAATACCCCACAGCTCCATACTGAGCATCTGCCAGAATATTAAGGCTGAACTGTCTGAACTGAAATCTGTTCCCCACACTTCCCCGCCATTTTGGAACAGTGTTCCCTATATAAAACATTTCCTGGGTAAGTTTCGGACTTCCATTCTCATAGACGATTTCCCCTCCCGGAGACCTTTCATATCCCCGGCCATACAGCGCGTTGATACTTCCCCCCAGCTTTGCAATAATAGCCCCGCGGCTGCCCGGTCCATTATAAAGAGTCATCTGGGTGATGGTATCCGTCAATTGTTTAACTACATTCTTATTCGCTGCAAATGTTGCGGTTACGTTCCAGTTAAGCCCGTTCCTGGATTTAAGAGGGGCGCCGTTAGCTGCGATCTCAATCCCCTTGTTTCTGACAAGTCCTGCGTTTACATAGGCAGTTGAATATCCGGAGGCAGCATCAAGCCGCGCCTTAAGTATCTGATCCCTGGTGTTGCTGATATAAAGAGCTACATCAAAACCTAAGCGGTCCTTAAACAACCTGATATCCGTTCCTGCTTCATAAGAAGTCGTCCTTAAAGGCTTCAGATTAAGGTTGGCCAGTTCAGAAGGATTCTGAAGGCCTCCATCAAAATTGGCTACCGGATCATACGTCAATGCAGTTTTATAAGCATCCAACTCTCCGCTGCCCACTTCCGCAAACGAAGCCCTGAGTTTAGCAAACGAAATAAGTTCAGGAAGTTTAAACATTTCCGAAAGAACCGCACTTGCATTGAAAGATGAATAAAAGAAAGAAGTATTCTTAGTTGAATTCGCTGTCGCCAGAATGCTCGACCAGTCGTTACGTGCTGTCGCATCAAAAAACAGGTAGTTCCTGTAAGAGAAAGTAGCGAGGCCATAAAAACTATTGATGTCAAAACTGGACTTAAAAGGACGGGAATCCAGTACTCCTGCTCTGTTTGCCAGGGTATAGATATCCGGGTAGAGCAATGAATCGGCTCTGTTATCCTCCCTGTTGTATCTGTTCTTCAGCATACTTCCCCCGCCCGAGACAGAAAAATCAGCATCCTTGCCCATTTTACTCTTATACCGGATCAGAAAGTCGCTCGTCGCCTCCTTCGAAAAAATACTCTGGGCCCTGTACATTCCCTTATTAAATTTCTCGGTATCAAATGGCCTTTGTTGCGAGCGCTGCTCATTAGCCAGATCAAGAGACGTCCTTACCATCAGGTTCAGATTCTTTGTAAAGCTGTAAGTAGCCTGAATATTTCCGGTAAGAGCGTCCCTGTTAGATTTATTCAGCATTTCATAAGCAATGAGATAGGGATTATCCGGATAGCTGCTGAACGGATAGCTCTGCTTTAAATTCTCTTGTCCCGGCATCCAGTAGTCTTTCAACCAGTTCAGATCTGCATTCGGAAGCCAGAACATATTCCAGTACATAAACGACTGATTGTTATATCCAGAGTTAGGTAAATTATCGCTCCATTTATTAGTGTAATTGATCTTGGTCGAGATCTCCAGCTTATCGCTGGCTTTCTGACTGGCAGAAAGCGCTACAGTATTTCTCTTGTACCCCGTGTTAGGAATAATCCAGGTATTATCAAGATTCGTAAAGGAAAATCTGGCTTTGGTATTCTCAGCTCCCCGTCAAGGGTAAGGCTGTTGGTAAAGGTTCGTCCAGACTCAAAAAACTTTTTCCGTGCATCAGGATAGGCTACCCATGGCGTACGCTCTTTGCCCGCAGCATGTGTTACCGGATCATACTGAAAGAAGGATTGTCCGTCGAACCTTGGTCCCCACGCAGAACTGGTACTCCTGGTATTCGCGCCATCAGCTGTAGCCCCAAAGGAATAATAATTGGCGCCTTCTGATCCCTGACCATATTCATATTGATAGTCAGGCCATCTTGAAACGGACTCCATTGCCGCATTAGAATTAAAACTGATTCCCAGTCCTTTCCTTTTAGACCCTGATTTTGTAGTAATAATAATAGCACCGTTTCCTCCTCTCTGCCCATATAACGCCGCTGCTCCGGCCCCTTTTAACACCGTCACATTTTCGATATCTTCAGGATTGATATCATTTAAGCCTGTTCCGAAATCTGCCGGCGAATCAGAATCCAGGTAAGCGCCATTCCCGTCGCCCGTCGCTCTTCCGCTTCCATTGTTAATCACTACACCGTCCACCACGATCAATGCATCGTTCGAACCGGTGATCGACCTTTCTCCCCTCAGAATAATTCTGTTAGAGCCTCCCGGGCCGGCATTCGACCGGATAAGGTTCAGACCGGGAACCTTGCCCGACAAAGCTTCCGTCCAGTTATTCGACAAAGCTTCTGTCAATTGCTCCCCTTTCACTACCGTCGCAGAATAACCAAGCGCTTTTTCTTCCCTTCTTATCCCCAGGGCAGTAGTAACCATCACCTCCTGCAACTGGTTTGCAGATGGGAGCAGCGTAAAATTAAGCTGAGTAGCCAGTCCCGGATTTACCTTTACAGCAGCCTGCTTTTTAGGTTCAAAAGAAATAAAGCTCGCTTCCAGAGTGTAGGACCCGGGAGCTACGGTAAACATATATGATCCGCTGGCATTTGCAGCCACACTTTTATTCAGCTCTGCTATCCTCACAGAAGCCCCGGGCAGCGGTTCTCCTTCTGCATCCATGACAATTCCGGAAATTCTCCCGTTTACCTGCGCCTTCTCAATCAGCACATTCTTCTCTCCGGTCAGGCGAAATGTAAGAGACGTCCCCTTCAATAGAAGTTTGATCGTTTCTCCAACCGTACGTTCTGCCCGGCTTATACTGATCTGACGCTGGTCGTTAACCAATGCATTATTATAATTAAATGCAACGTCCCCTAATTTTTCTACTTCAGCAAATGCCGATTTCAGTGTTATATTGGAGCCGCCCCAGGTGATCTTCTTCTGAAAAACAAGCTGAGACTCAGCCCTCAGCGGAACGAAAAATATCTGAAAGATAACCAGTGTTGCAAACAACACCGTTCTTATAGCCTTAATCGCGGCAATGTGTGCCAGGCGAATAATCTGATTCATCTGTTTTTGTTTTTTTGCAGAGATAGGCCAGTACAATTATTTCAACCTTTTTCATGGATGAACCGGCCTGAATCCTATCTTTACTTTGTTTATACTTTAATGCAACGAGTTCATAAACATTTCCCCGGAACTGTTACCAGCAGTTCCGGCTTTTTCTAAACCACTCTTTAATATCCAGGTATATTCTTAATCCATATTCTCCTCCTGTTTACATTTTTTATTATCAATAATTAGCAGATCGTTTTTCAAAGAGTAACCATCACCTGTCATTTCCGTCATAAGGTCCATCAGCCGGTTTAACGGAATGTAGTCGAACTTAGCTGTAAACCGGCAGCCGGTATCTTGGGGATACCGCATGACCACTTTTATATTATACCACCGTTCCAGCGACCGCCCTATTTCATCAAGAGTCGCATTATCAAACACAATGCGGTTATCCTTCCATTCGGTGTCGTCTGTAGTATTCAGATTGCTGAACGAATAATTTCCGGTCCTGGTATCAATAGCAAGCTGCTGATCCGGCAGCAGGAACTGCAGAAATTTATCATTTGTCTGTTCCTTAAGCGACACCCCAACTTTACCGGTTCTCACAGTAATCACTATCTTTTCCTCCTCTCCGAAGGCCTTTACATTAAATGAGGTACCGAGAACGGTTGTGCTTACACCACCGCTCTGCACCAGAAACGGCCGGCCCGCGTCCGGGGTTACCTCAAAAAAAGCTTCACCTTCCATGAATACCTCTCTCTTTTTTGCGATCTTAAAATCTCTATTATAACGAACCCGGCTCGCAGCATTCAGGTATACCACTGAACGATCAGGAAGGATCAGTTTAGTTCGTTTACCTTTGGGGTTTAAAAACTCCACATAAACGGGATGCCTGTCCCGGGAGTCAGAAATCCGTGTAAAGAAAAATAGTCCACATAAAATAACGACAAGTGCAGCAGCAGCGTAAGCAAAATAAGCTCTGAAACTCTTCTTTCGCCCGGCAGTTGACGGTAGGAAACTCCCGGTTTCTATACCAGCTTTTATCTTGCTCCAGGCACTCTCACTTCTGTCCGTTCCGGTCTTTATATAGTTTCTGGCACTTTCAAAAACCGATAATGCATCTCTGAATGCACTTAGATTCTCAGGGCTCTCTTCTACCCATTCACGCAGTTCTGCAAGTCCCCGCTCGTCAATCCTGTTTTCAGAATAAGCCTGTATCAGCTGATAATAATATTCTTCCATTATGTCTGCCTCTCACAGGTAAAGACAGAATCGCAGCGCCCTTTTACGTACTTATTTTGATTAATTTTAGGTTAAAAAAACATTAAGTCGCCCGGTTATGCCGGTTCATGATGGTTCTCAGCTGGCTGACGGCCGCATATAAAGTAGTTTCGACAGTACGCACAGATATCGACAGGATTTCAGCAATGCGTTCCTTCCCAAGGTTATCAATCCGGCTCATCAGCAGAACCTCCTTCTGCCTTTCAGGCAGAAGATCAATAAAAGAAAAAATAGAGTCGCATGCTTCTCTGTCACTCATAATCCTGTGAGGATTTCCCTCATCATAGAAAAAGTTCTCGAAGTCTTCAAGTCTGTCCATATAAAAAACGGGGCTATCCGGCTTCCGGACAAAATTCAGCGCCTGGTTACGCGCTGAAATAAAAAGGTAGCTTTTCAAATGTTCAACCTCCAGTTTTGACCTGTTTTTCCAGAGCTTTACAAACAGGTCAGCGATAATTTCCTCACATACTGCATCGTCACGCGTATAGATACGGACAAATTCACAGAGCATCTTGTAATATCTTTGAAATAATATCTCAAGAGCAGCCTCATCGTTATTCTGCATCAGTTTGAGTATCTCATTATCCGGATAAGTACGAAACCCCTTTATCGGCATGCGGCAAAGATAATACCCCAATGTTACGCCAATATTAAGCGTTTCGAAGGCAAAACAGAATCACCATACATATCAAATAAAAAAAGTTAGTCT
>NZ_QEAS01000007.1:157535-231081 GCF_003130405.1 Pararcticibacter amylolyticus | reverse complement strand
GTCTGCCAGACAACTTAAAATCAAACATGAAACAACTATCCACGCTTTTAATTTTGATATTACTCACAACACTATGTTTTGGACAGACGGGTACCATCAGGGGCAGGATATCCCTGCCAGACAGTTCTGCAGCATTCGCTTCTGTAAAGCTCCCCGCTTCTTCAAAAGGAACTTTAACGGACGAAAACGGCAATTTTAAACTGGACGGCATTGCAGCTGGCAGGCAAACACTTGTGATCTCATCCGTGGGGTACGAAACGCTAAGAATCCCAATCGCCATATCCAGCGGCGAAACGTCCGTTATCAATGCTCAGCTGAAACCGTTTTTTTCCTCACTCAATGATGTGGTCATTACAGGCACCCGTACCAGCAGAAGACGACTGGAGAGCCCGGTCGCCGTAAATATCCTCGACAGCAAAACATTTAACATCACTCAATCCAACACCGTTTCTGAAGGATTATGCTTTCAGCCAGGACTGCGCATGGAAACAGACTGCCAAACCTGCAACTATACCCAACTGCGGATGAACGGCCTTGGAGGATCTTATTCACAGGTACTCATCAACAGCCGCCCCGTTTTTACCTCTCTGATGAGCCTGTACGGACTTGACCAGATCCCTTCCAACATGATAGACAAGATTGAAATAGTTCGCGGCGGAGGTTCAGTACTTTACGGGTCTTCAGCTATAGCAGGTACGGTAAACATTCTCACGAAAGAACCCCAAACAAGCACATTTACCCTCTCATCTAACCTTTCTTCAATAAAAGGAAAGGCAGTTGACAACTTTTACAACGCCAACGCGAGCGTTATTAATGATGAAAAGACATCCGGAGCATCTTTTTTCGCTTCACACCGCGACAGAGAGGCTTATGATGCTAACGGCGATGGCTACTCCGAGATCTCAAAACTCACCAACAATTCATTTGGCATAAATTCATTCCTCAAATTCAGCCCCCGGAGCCGCCTCGACTTCAACGGATGGAGCATTTACGAAGAACGACGGGGGGGAAACAAGATAGATGAGCAGGCCGATAAAGCTGACCAGTCGGAATACCGCCTGCATAACATCCTCCTGGGGGGGCTCAACTATCAGCATGAAGCTAAAGACGGCATCAATAGCTTCAGCATTTATTTTTCCGGGCAAAACACCAAACGAACCCATTACACCGGAATCGACCATAGTGATGCATGGGGACATACAAAAAATCATTCCCTCCAGGGAGGTTTTCAATACAATCATCTCTTCAGGGATTTCCTGGGTGGAAAAAACACCATCACTACCGGACTTGAAGTACAGAGGGAATATACGTTCGACGAAATTAAGCTATACGATTACCTGATCGATCAAACGATAAACCTCACCGGGCTGTTCATTCAAAGCGACTGGGACATTAGCAGAAACTTCTCGGTGCTGTCTGGCCTGAGGGTAAACAAGTCCAACAAGGTTGATCCTTTGATCTTAACTCCCCGGCTGAGCGTCCTTTACAAAGCGGGACAAAATGTACAGATCCGGACCTCTTACGCCCGCGGATTTAAAGCGCCGCAGGCCTTTGAAACCGACATGCATATTGCATTTGCCGGAGGAGGAGTTTCTCTGATCCGTATAGATCCCGGTCTGAAAGAAGAAACATCCGACAGCTTTAATGCATCCATCGACTACAACAAAGCCAGCGAAAAACTGATTTACGGATTTACCGTCGACGCATTTTTCACCAGGCTCTATAACGCATTCATACTGGAGGAAACCGGTGCCGACCAGGGAGGCAACCAGCAGCTTCTAAGAAAGAATGGCGGTAATTCAGATGTAAAAGGAACCACTATCGAAGGCCGTATTAATTACAGCCAAAAGTTTCAGATCGAATCAGGTATCACCTTTCAAAAATCAGAATATCAAAAACCGGTAAGCTGGTCCACGGAACTTCCCGGAATCAGGAGATACCTTCGCGCACCCGATATCTACGGCTTCTACACCTTGACCATCCTCCCGCAAAGCCGTTGCAACGCCAGTATTTCAGGCGTGGTGACAGGCCCGATGAAAGTGCCTCATTTTGCAGGAGCCCCTGAAAACGACACCGACGTTCTTATCACTTCGCCAACCTTCAATGAAACAAACCTCAAAATATCCTACCGGTTTACACTGAAAAAGATTGCACAGGACCTCCAGCTTTATGCCGGTGCCCAGAATATTTTCAACCAGTATCAAAAAGACTTCGATACAGGCAAAAACAGGGACAGTAACTATATCTATGGCCCGGCAAGACCGTTCACCATGTTTGCTGGTATCAAATTCGGACTAATGTAGCAGTTGAATCATCTCCGCTCTGCCGGTTTCCGCAGCTCCCGTTACTCGAGCTTCTTCAGCTGACTTCGGATCCAGTCGACCGACTGCTGATTCGTCTCTTCAAACCGCCAGTGCCCGGTTATTGGAGTAATGACAACAGTTTTGGCAACAGGGATGGAATTAACGGCAGCATATATGGAAGTGGGGGGACAGGTATTATCGTTATACCCCCAGGAATAAAAACCCGGAACAGATATGTTCTTTGCAAAGTTGACCACATCATAGTACGCCAGGCATTTTATGTTCTCCGGTCTGTCAGTGACCGGAGAATTTTTGGGGCTGAAAATATGCGGCCAGCCACCTGCCCTGCCATGAAGATAACCGGTCAGATCACAAAGTGCAGGATAAAAAGCAGCCAGACATGTAACACGCTTGTTTAGTGCTGCCGTAACAATCGAAAGTGCACCGCCCTGGCTGCCGCCGGTAACAACCACATTCTTCCCGTCGAACTCCGGCAAACTACACAGGAAATCAACCGAACGTACACAACCCAGATAAACGTCTTTATAATAATATTCATCCCGGTTACTGATATGATGATACCAATAGTCACCAAATGCATTGCTGATCTCTTTATATGTGGCAGCATCCAGCAGAGGAGATATACCATGGATCTCGGTAGTAAAACTTATAAATCCCTGCTTCGCATAAAACACGGAAGGCGCAATTCCTTTAATTCCTGCTCCGGGAGGAGAGAACAAAACCGGGTATTTACCGGCCCCCTTAGGTTTGCACAAGTATCCATAAACCGCTTTACCGCCCTGACTGATGTGGATCTTCACAAGATATACATCCACATCCGGAGTTGAATATTCCTTGAGAAAAGTAAGCTCCGGATCCAGCGGAACTTTCCGGCATCCCTCAGTTTCCTTATTCCAGAACCGCATAAAATCCGCAGGCATGGACACGGTCGGTTGTATCTTCTCCGGCTCCCACCCCAACTTGATAGCCCCTCTGTAAACCTTCCCGTCATAAACCGTCTTCACCGATAATTGCCTGAAGCCCGGTTTACTGCAACTTCCGATATCTATTTTTGCAGTTCCCTGTTTTAAAGTTAAACTTCCTTTCTTGTCTACCGGAAACATCTCCGGACCATATTCATAATCAATAACGGCTCCCTTAAGCGGCAAACCATATTTCAATACTAAAATACTCACAGAAGCATTCTGGTTCAGTGGATACAACCAGTTTTCACTGTCGGGGCTGAGAACAAAATCAACAAGTCCGACTGGCGCAGCGGCGTTCTGAGCAGATACCCGTCCTGAAAAGATCAGAAGGAGTAAAGAAATAAAAAAGCGGCCTTTCATTTATAATGATTAAGCCGCAATTATAATAAATAATACTAAATCAATACCGTTTTTCCAGCCGTAAAGAGACCTGTCAGGCCGCCAGACCGGTTTCACTCTGAAGATAATCGAGAAAGCCGTAATACTCTTCCCTGATATCTTTCCAAAGAGATTCTGCTTCTGTTAGTAAATGTTCTCCTGAAAAATCATCACCGGCAAGTGCCTTTTCAATTTTAAGTTCCAGATATAATGACTCCATCTTTATCGCTTCGTCACCCAGTCTCTTTAAATGTTTTAATGCTTCCATAGTAATCCTGTTTTAATCCACCCGCCAGTAAATCTTAATACTCAGGCTTATAATCATAAAAGCAATGATAATGCCAAAAACAATTCCTGCTAAACATCGTCCTGATGAATTTTACCAACGTTTCTCCTCAAAGTATTTCTCCATACTCAAAAAAACACTAAGTTTGTTTACCGTCATAAACATTCAATTAACCTGAAGGTCATGTATAAAATTATCCAATTAATCGTCTTTACATATATTCTGCAGTTGCTGCCGGTACCGGTACAGGCAAAAATCACCTTATCCGTGCTTTTCACCAATAATATGGTATTGCAGCAAAAAGACAATGTGCCTGTCTGGGGATCAACATCCAGCGGAAAGGATATCAGGATCACCACTTCCTGGAACAACAAAGTATACACGGTAAAGCCTGGCCCTGATGGAAAGTGGAAGACAACTGTCTCCACTCCCTCTTATGGCGGTCCCTATTCCATGACCTTTGACGATGGAGAGGTTCTTAAACTGAACAATATTCTCATTGGAGAAGTGTGGATTTGTTCGGGCCAGTCGAACATGGAAATGCCCCTCGCCGGCTGGGGCAAAATCAATAATTATAAGGAAGAGATCGCTGCTGCCTCATATCCTGAGATACATTTACTTCAAATTCAAAAAAACACCAGCACCACTCCCCTCTCAGAAATAAAGGCCGATGGAGATGGCTGGCAGGAATGTACCCCCTCCACTATTTCAGGCTTCTCTTCTGTGGCATATTTCTTCGCTAAAAACCTGTTTGAAGCGAAACACATTCCCGTTGGGGTCATCCATACTTCCTGGGGAGGAACAATAGCTGAAGCCTGGACAAGTGGCGCCGCCCTCAAAAAGATGCCTGAGTTCCTGGGAGAAGTTGAGAGAATGGAAAACGACAAGGATTTTGAGAAGAAGGAAACAGAAAAATATAACCAGGAAATTGCTGCCCGAAACCGCACGCTCGACGAAAAGGATCCCGGGTTGAAAACTACTTCGTGGGCTTCCCAAGCTGTGGATGTGTCTTCCTGGCAAACGATGTCCCTCCCCACTCTCTGGGAGCAGGCCGGGTTGCCCGACTTTGACGGAATGGTCTGGTTCAGAAAGAAAATCATGCTTCCTGAAACGTGGAAAGGAAAATCGCTCACCCTGAATCTGGGACCTATAGACGATATGGATGTTACCTGGTTCAATGGAACTGTCGTGGGGATGACCGATGGCTGGGAGAGAAAAAGAACTTATACCATTCCCGGAAACCTGGTGAAAACCGGAGAAAACATTATTGCAGTCCGGGTACTTGACGGTTCAGGCGGAGGCGGCATTTATGGAGAGCCTCAAAAAATGTTCCTGCAGAGTAACACAGGTGAAAAGCTGGAACTGGCGGGCCCATGGGCCTACAAAGTGGCCTTAACGAAGGAGCAACTACCGGCAATGCCTGTTCAGAGAGTTACCGGCCCCAATCGCCCTACCGTGCTCTATAATGCTATGATCTACCCTTTAATCCCTTATGCTATTAAAGGAGCTATCTGGTATCAGGGGGAAAGCAATGCAGACCGGGCATATCAGTACCGTGAATTATTCCCGCTGATGATAAGCGACTGGCGTAAAAACTGGGGCAGAGGAAACTTTCCCTTCTATTTCGTGCAACTTGCGAACTTTATGAAACCAGACCAGCAACCCGCTGAATCAGCATGGGCAGAACTCAGGGAAGCACAGAAAATGACACTTTCCCTTCCGAATACAGGCATGGCAACAGCAATTGATATCGGTGACGAAAACGATATTCATCCCAAAAACAAGCAGGAAGTAGGAAGAAGGCTGGCACTTATTGCACTCGCTAATTTGTATGGAGAAAATGTTGCCTGGTCCGGGCCTGTCTACAAATCGCACAAGACAGAAGGAAATAAGATCCGGTTATCCTTTTCACATACCGATAAAGGGCTCCGGGCAAAAGGCAGTGATACGCTGAAGGGCTTTGCCATTGCAGGCTCCGACCACAAATTCTATTGGGCAACAGCCGCTATATCAGGAAATGAAGTAGTGGTAAGCAGTCCGCAGGTGACCGATCCGGTAGCTGTAAGATATGCATGGGGCAACAATCCTCAGGCCAACCTCTGCAATGCAGCAGGACTGCCAGCTCCCCCTTTCAGGACTGACGATTGGCAGGGAATAACCTACGGTAAAAAATAGCATCAAAAGCCCTCCCGTTCGGGGTAGGTTTCCACTAAGAGAGGGAAATAAAATCTTCCCTCTTTTATCCCAAATACAACCTAATACTCTTACTTTGGCTTACCCCTACAATTCGCATTACTCTCTCTCTTTTCTTATAAAGATAAACCGAAGCATCCGGCGGCGGCCTGCCTCACTCCGCATTCTGTTCTTCTGCGTCTGCGCCTGTCTCTGCAGACAATCGGCCTTCACTCCACTGTGAGTCCACACGAATTGGTCAAATATGTGGAACCTCTCCGCATTACTCCGGTAAGTTGTTTGCAGTGATTTCAACGTACTGATGCCCAGACTTCCATTGTCTCTTTCCCTCATTAAAAAAGAGACAATGGAAAAATAAGCCCACACGGCCTGAGCAGGAGAAACCGGCAAAACAACCGGCAATACTAAAGAATACAGCGTTACACGCTTAAGAAGTAATAATATCCCGAAAGTGATGGACATCCGGAGTAATCCCAGGTTTCACCTTGAATTTTCTTTCAGCCAACTTCGTGTAGATTTTCGAGCGGTTTAAGAGAAACCTCCAGTAGAAACGCAGACATTATAATGCAATTATGCTCTCTGTGGAAAACAATTGCTCCAGGAATATCCCCGAATTAATATCTGGGGCCCTTATTTATACGTGGTCTTTTCGTTGTACGGTTCTCTGTCCTTTTAAAACCTGGTACCTTTTTATTCTTTTTAACGATACCGATCTTTCTCTTTCCAATTACTACCTGTTTGGTTTTCAGATCAGGGACTAACGGTTTTACGCTCACTTCCTGATCGTCAATACTTCCGCCATGAAGTAAACCAATCGCCTTCCTGGCAGAGTCTTCCGTCTCCATTTCCACAAAACCATAACGCCTGCTCACCCCTGTCCGCTTATCGCGGATAATGTTTGTTGCAATAACGTTTCCAAATTCCGAAAAGATGTCTTTAAGTTCTTCCTCGTCCATGTCGCGGGGAATACCACCTACAAAAAGTTTAGTCATTGATACTGGTTTTTTTGCCTAAGTTATAAATGTTTTCTAATTCCATACTGAATCGTAACTACTTGCTGATATTTGACAAAAATGATTAAAAAAGTAAACAGATTTCAAAATCAAAGGCCTCTTGCCGTGAAGCGCTTTTCGTTAGTTATGATTAATAATTTCACCCTAATCTAGTGATTAAACACAAATATAAGTCTATAAAATTAATACTGTGCAAATATAAATTTCAATTATTTACTTTCATGATATTCTTCCCGGATATTTTCACTAAAACCACTAGAAGCGCGCAAAAATCTATACAGCTTGATTCTTAATTTTAGAATTCTTTAGGCTCATCCGGGCTATCTGCTGGTCCAAAGCCGCATACCAGGAAGAAGCCAGGCTGGGGTCACTCTGATCTTCTTAAGAATTTTACATATGGCTCCTTCCGGGATGCAATAAACTAATGGCCGGCATCACCGGAAGACGGCAATCATCTTTAAATCGAAAACCGCTGACCATGCTGATTTGCGTGATACCATCTCCCGTAAAACAAAACAATCATTAAACACTTTGGTTAAACATCCAAATCAAAGAACAATGATAAAAACAGCTAAAAGCTATCTTGCTGTATTGAGCACAGCCTGCCTGATCGCCTGCCAGCAGTCACAGACAACATCGTCCGGAAGCGACAGCGATTCGGTTTCGGGCATACAAAATGAATCCCCTTCGGAGGAAAATATTTGCTTCAGGAAGGTCAGCGGCCTGCAGAACAAAGACACCCTATCCATCTCCCTAAAAATTGAAGGGAATAAAGTGAGTGGCAAAATGAGGAATGCCATCTATGAAAAGGATGCGAGGACCGGAGAAATTGAAGGTGAACTGATGGGTAATTCTATTTCTGCAGTCTGGAAATTCAACCAGGAAGGCACAACAGATACCATGAAAGTGGAATTTCAGTTTGGAAAAGACGAAATCCAGCAACGCCCTTTCATGTTTAATGAGAAGACAGGGAGAGAGCAAACAAATACTGCATCGGCTGACTGGATAAAAATCCCGAAGGTTGAGTGCAGCGACGATGCTCACCATGAAGCAAATGTGACAGCCACTGGTACGATCGGAACCATCATGCAGGGAAAGGATGGCTATATGGCGACATTAAAAAGCGAAGATGGGAATGAATACCTGATCACGATGAGTATCATACGGATGGAGAAACAATACGTAGCTTATAAGGCGGGAGATAAGGTGACCGTATCCGGCGATACGATTCACGTTAACAACAAGGTAAACATACTGGTAAAGCATAGCGGAAAAGCTAAATAGTACCGCCACAGCAAATCTAAAGCCTGGTGTCTGCACACCGGGCTTTTTACATTAAAAAAGTTATAAACATCTGCCGTACGACATCTTCTTTCCATAAGAGAAGGCACCATTTAAGATTTCGTCGTGATTTTAAGTACCAATTGACGGTGTGCTGACATCTCCCCTTTCTCCTTACACCCCTCAAATAAAAGGATGTGGAAAACCTCTCCTTAACTTTTATCCATTTATGCTGTACTATTGTCACTGCTTTCGGTTCTGCCTCCTGAAAGGGAGAGATTAAAAGGGAATCCGGTGTGAATCCGGGACTATCCCCGTAGCTGTAAGCTCCTGAAAAGTTTGACCATCCATGCCACTGTTTCCTGCAGGAAATGGGAAGGCGGTTCAAACCGGAGCGAGTCAGAATACCTGCCGGAAGTGAGTTTGTAGCTTTCGGGTGAAAGGTGATTCAAAAAGAGCATGCGATCCATTCTTTTTTGATTTCTCTTCCATTATTGCTGCAAAGACTATAACATTTTATTAGTCTTCTTATAGCGATTGTAACATACATTAATAAACTCATATGAAAACAGTAATAAAATTCGAGAAAAACGATTGTGCCCCATGCAACATGGTTTCTGAGTTTTTGGAGAAACATGGCGTAAACTACGAGAAGGTAAATCCTTTCGACCGGCCCGACCTTGCAATGAAATACCGTGTCCGCAGTGTGCCCACCGTCATTGTCCTGAACGATACACAGGAAATTGAACGCGTCATTGGATTTAAGCCCGAAGAACTACTTAGAGCACTTGCTTCCTGAGCCTATGTGGATATATTACGATACTAAAACTGGCAACGTACAACGCTTTGTGGAGAAGCTCCGGGAACTCCGGGAATGGAAACTGGAGAAAATATCTCCCGGTTTACATATCAGGCAACCAGGACACCTCATTACCTTCACTACCCGTTTTGGGGAGGTTCCAGAGAGTACGATTGCATTTGTTGAGGGAAATGCATCGTATATAAAAAGTGTCTCATCAAGCGGCAACCGTAACTGGGGACGAAATTTCGCTCTCGCAGCCGACAAAATTTCCGTGCAACTGGGGGTGCCTGTAGCTTTAAAATTCGAACTGTCAGGTACAAATAAAGACGTTAATACATTTATTCAAGAAATAGAGCAGTTTATTATATGATTGCAAAAAAGTGGATCCTGCTGAACAATGAGATCATGATGAAGCAGGACGACGGGTTTAGTCTGGACAAAGACAAGGAAGCTGTACGTTCTTATTTTCTGGACTACGTTAATAAGAACACGGTATTCTTCTATACCCTGAAAGAAAAGATCGATTACCTGATAGAAAACCATTATTATATCAATTTCTACGAGTGGTACACCTTCGACCAGATGAAAGCGGTGTATGACCTGGTGTACTCGCGTAAGTTCAGGTTTCCGTCTTTCATGAGTGCCTTTAAGTTTTTCCAGAGCTATGCCCTTCGTGACGACTCGGGGGAGAAATTCCTGGAAAGATATGAAGACCGCCTGGCCGTCATTGCTTTGTTTCTGGCCCGCGGAGACGTAAACCAAGCGCTCGAAAACGCCGAAATGCTGATCAACCAGGAATACCAGCCCGCTACGCCTACATTTCTGAATGCGGGCAAGAAGCGATCGGGCGAACTGGTATCGTGCTTTTTGGATGAAGTTGGAGATAATCTGAATGGTATAGGTTACGCGATAGACTCAGCCATGAAGCTCTCTTCGATCGGGGGGGGCGTTTCATTCAACATGTCGAAGGTAAGAGGCCGCGGTGAATCGATTAAAGGTGTTGAGAACCTGGCAAGCGGTGTATTGCCGGTGATGAAGATCATGGAAGATACCTTTTCTTACGCCAACCAACTTGGCCAGAGGCCAGGAGCCGGCGCCGTTTACCTGAATGTATTTCATTCTGATATTGAGGAATTCCTGGATTGTAAAAAGATCAATGTCGATGAAAAGGTCCGCATCAAGACTCTTTCCATAGGGGTGGTTATTCCTGACAAATTCATGGAGCTTGCCGAAAAGGATGAACCATGCTATCTTTTTTATCCGCATACCGTCAAACTTGAATACGGTCAGTACCTCGACGAGCTCGACATGGACGGGATGTATGAAGAATTGATTACGAACCCGAAAATACGTAAGAAAAAAGTAAATGCCCGCCATCTTTTGGTGAAGATAGCCCAGACACAGAAGGAAAGCGGCTACCCCTATCTCTTCTTTAAGAACAACGCGAACCGGCAGCATGCGCTTAATGGGATCGGAAACGTTAAGTTCTCTAATCTTTGTACGGAGATCATGCAGGTCTCAGATGTTTCTGATATCGGCAGCTACGGACAGGAAGATACCATCCGTTACGGGATCTCATGTAACCTTGGGTCTCTCAACATCGTTACAGTGATGGAAAACAAGCGCATCAAAGAAGCGGTAAAAACGGCGATGACCACCCTCACCGTTGTGTCAGACAATACCAATATCAGCATGGTACCGTCTATCCGGAAAGCCAACGAGGAACTGCACAGTGTTGGTCTGGGCGCTATGAACCTGCACGGTTTTCTGGCTAAAAATTTCATGATGTATGAAAGTGAGGAAGCTCTTGATTTCTGTAACGTGTTCTTCATGATGGTTAATTTTTACTCCCTTGAACGGTCCATGGAGATCGCGCGCGACCGGAAGACTACCTTTAAAGGATTTGAACACTCGGCTTATGCAAGCGGAGAGTATTTTGAGAAATATATCCGGGAGGATATTTATCCGCAAAGCGAAACAGTAAAGCAGCTTTTCGAAGGAATTGAAATCCCTGGAAAGGAAGCATGGGCGCAACTGAAGCAGCAGGTAGCAGAGCATGGCATTTATCATGCGTATCGTATGGCGATAGCCCCTAACCAGTCTACGTCATACATCATGAATTCAACAGCCTCGGTTATGCCTGTTGTCGATGTAATTGAAGTGCGTGAGTATGGCGACAGTACGACTTATTACCCAATGCCCTACCTCACTAACGATAACTACTTCTTTTATAAATCGGCTTATGACATGGACCAGAAGAAGATATTGAGGCTGATATCGGTCATTCAGCGGCATGTTGATCAGGGAATATCAACTATTCTTCATACAAACAGCCGTGATACCACCCGTGATCTTTCTGTTTATTATATCTATGCACACAAGATGGGACTCAAATCCCTGTACTATACCCGCACGAGAAAAGCCTCCATTGACGAGTGCGTTTCCTGTGCCGTTTAAATTGATTGATAATGAAACAATATTCAGCAGTTAACTGGAATACCCCTGACAATGACTATGCAGGAATGTTTTGGGAGCAAAACCTGCGTCAGTTTTGGATAGATACCGAGTACATCCCCTCAAAGGACATAGATAGCTGGAAGAGCCTGGAGCCGGGCATTCAGGAGGCTTATAAAAAGGCCCTGGGCGGGCTTACGTTGCTGGACACGCTGCAAAGCCATACAGGCATGCCGAAGATTATTGACAGGATCCAGTCACTCCAGAACAAGTCGGTTCTTTCGTTCATGTGTATGATGGAAGCCATTCACGCAAAATCATACTCGACCATCTTCACGACCGTAGTAAGTACACCGGAAATCAATGAACTTTTTGAATGGGTGCACAATAACAAGCGCCTTCAGTTTAAGGCCGCTACAATTGACAACTATTACCGGGCGCTCGACCAGGAACAAGCGACAGATGAGGACCTGTTCATGGCCCTGGCCGCTTCAGTGCTTCTCGAATCCTTTTTGTTCTATAGCGGCTTCTTTATGCCACTGTGGCTGGCTGGCCAGGGACAAATGGTTGCAAGTGCCGACATCATTAAAAAGATCATAGCAGATGAGTCAATCCACGGTGTTTTCGTGGGATTGCTGGCCCAGGATGTTTACCGCAAACTAAACCACCAGGAAGCCGTAAAACAAAAGCTCGATGCCCTGCTGAACGACCTTTATGAGAACGAACTGAAATATACAGATGAGGTCTATACCGATGTCGGCCTTTCGGCTGAGGTAAAGGATTATGTGCGGTACAATGCAAATAAAGCTATGATGAATCTAGGATTTTCGGAAGTCTTTGAAGTGAAGGACATCAATTCAATTGTATTGAACGGTCTGAATGTTGAAACTACTCAGCATGATTTCTTCTCAAAGAAATCCACCAACTATGAGAAGGCCACAGAGATCGTTCATCTGAGAGATGAGGATTTCGTTTTTGATCTTAATACAGGAATCTGATTGAAGTCCCCTGCCCATATAGCGCAGGGGACTTCAATATCTTCTCCGGCGCCTTTTCCAACCGGGCCCGTTTAAATACACAAGTTCAGCCTGCTTTTTACATACTTTTCTTCTGCCTCTTTCAGAGCAAAGTCCTGACTGAATTATATGCCTTTATCTTATTCACAGCTTCTGCCAGTAATCAGCTCGCAGTATATGATTGGAATAAATTTCAGTTCTGAAAAATCACTTCATTAAATTCTGTCTGATTTATGGAATCGCCCCCCCCTTCAGCATCCAGTATATAGAAACCAAATCTTCAGACCATGTTTACAGATAAATTTGATGTTTACAGGAGCGAGTGGCTCGAACTTGTATTCGCTAACCGGAACCACGAGTATGGTGCTTATGAGTTGAGAAAGAATTATTCTCATACGCTCAATAAGGCGTTAATTGCGGCCTCTTTTCTATTCACCTCCGTCATTTGTCTACCCATGCTGTTGTATCACCTGAAAGAAAAACCGGCAGCGATGTCCGATTTTCCAGTTCTGCCGCCAATGAAGGAGACAGTGGTTGACTTGAGCCGGATTAAGCAGGTGGAGCCCGCAGAAGCAGCTCCAAAGACTGAACCTGTAAAGATCAAAACTACCCGTTTTGTCCCGCCCCGGGTAGTCGTCGCCAGCCAGGTAACTGAAGAAATGCCGGAGATCAGGGCGCTTCAAGCGACCACGATTGCAACACATACCCAAGAAGGAATAGAAGTCGCCTCCAGTATAAGTCCAGTGCAGACAGACGGCACAGGGGGAAATGGCAATTCAGTAAACGGAAGCGACAATTCAGGCAATGATGTGGAGGTATTTGTAACTGTAGAAAAATTTCCTGAATTCCAGGGTGGCATGGAAGGTTTCGCAAAATATCTCCGGAAAAATCTCAGGTATCCTGCAAGTGCAGCCGAAAGTAACATATCAGGTCGTGTTTATCTCAGCTTTATTGTTGAAAAAGACGGATCACTTACAGATATAAAGGTATTGAAAGGTATCGGGTTCGGATGCGACGAAGAGGCTGTCAGGGTGCTGAAAAAATCACCTGCCTGGACTCCCGGCATCCAAAACAAACAAAAGGTAAGAGTTCAGTATACTTTGCCTATTGTGTTCTCCCTCGGAGAATAACAACCTAAGCCGAATAATATCAAGCAAATATACTCCGGCTGCCAATAAAGACCTGGCCTTATCACTTTTTCTTTTTTCCCCGGACTTCCGGTCAGGCCCCAACGGTGTTTTAAGCCCACGTCCTATCAATCGCCTCACCGCCACTTCTGAAACCAGAACCATAAACCCGCAAATAATACTATTTTTGTCCTTCTGCAATCATATAATATCTATGCTCAAACTTACGACGCCCCACCATGCAGCCATTATCTGTTCAGATTACCAGGTATCAAAGAAATTTTATACCGAAGTACTCGGGCTGGATATCATCTCTGAAGTTTACAGAAGCGAGAGGCAATCATATAAACTGGATTTAAAAGTGGGAGAAAACTTCCAGATAGAGCTTTTCTCTTTTCCCAACCCACCCGCAAGGGTTTCCCATCCCGAGGCTGCAGGCTTGAGGCATCTCGCCTTTGCAGTCAGCAACCTTGACGAGGCGATAAAGCACCTTACAAGTCACCAGGTAGAAACGGAGCCGGTAAGGGTTGATGAGATTACAGGCAAACGTTTTACTTTTTTTGCGGATCCCGATCTTCTTCCACTGGAGCTTTACGAAATGTGAGATGGAGGGGATATTTCGTTTCAAAGAATTCAATGTAGACCAAACGGGATGCGGCATGAAGGTGAATACCGATGGTGTCCTTTTAGGAGCTCTTACAGGCGAAGGTACGCCGGGCACCATTCTTGACATTGGAGCGGGGACGGGAGTTATCGCACTCATGCTGGCTCAGCGGTTTGCCGAAGCCTGTATTGATGCGATAGAAATTGACACTGATGCTGCAGTTACAGCTTTAAGCAATTTTAAAAACTCGCCGTTTTCAGAACGTCTCCGTCTTCACCAGGGATCATTCCAGGAATACATGGGCGGAAACTTACCGGTGCAGTACGATCTGATTGTAAGCAATCCTCCTTTCTTTATCACGTCATTAGTCAATAATGACCATAAAAAGAAAACAGCAAGGCATACAGACACTTCCTTCTTCTCAGACCTTACACTTCTCTCCGCCGGTAACCTCAGTCCTTCGGGAAACATAAGTCTTATTCTTCCCGTTTCTACAGCAGAAACTGTCGAAAAACTGGCGATTAAACAAGGTTTGTCCGTTCATGACGAGATTGAAATAAAATCCTTTTCCAACAGTAATCCCCACAGGAAGATTATTACATTTGGCTTTACCAGCAAAATAAAGACACACAGGTCATTTGTCATATACCAGCAGGAAAAACAGTACAGCCTGGAGTATCAGCGGGCACTTAAAGATTTTTTTATTATATTTTAATTGAAAAGAATAGGACTTATCTCAGACACTCACGGTTTTCTTGATGAGAGCGTGTTTTCATATTTTGATCAGTGTGATGAGATCTGGCATGCCGGTGATTTTGGAAACATCGAGCTTGCCGATAAATTAGCTGCATTTAAGCCATTAAGAGGAGTATATGGCAATATAGATGGTCGGGATGTCAGGACAGTATATCCGGAAAACCTCAGGTTCACTTGTGAAAATGTAGATGTCTGGATGACACACATCGGTGGTTATCCGGATCATTACAGCCCTCAGGTAAGAAGCCAGATCTATAGAAACCCTCCAAAACTTTTTATCTCAGGGCATTCTCACATCCTGAAAGTTATCTATGATAAAAAAATCGGTACTTTACACTTAAATCCAGGAGCAGCGGGCAAACAAGGATGGCATAAAATACGTTCATTGCTAAGATTCAGCATTTCTGAAGAAAAAATCCTTAACTTAGAGATCGTAGAACTAGGGAAGAGATAATGTATAAAATACACTAAGTATATGTCAGCAGTTAAAACGTTAGGTCAGTTCATTATTGAAAAACAGAAAGACTTCCCTTATGCCAAGGGCGAGCTATCCCGATTGCTACGGGATATCGGCATCGCAGCCAAAATCGTTAACCGTGAGGTGAACAAAGCGGGACTAGTGGACATCCTGGGAGAGATCGGCACTACCAATTCTCATGGAGAATCCCAGAAGAAACTTGACGTTTTTGCCAACGAACAGTTCATTTCAGCTCTTACTTGCGGAGGGGAATGCTGTATTGTCGTATCCGAGGAAAATGATGATCCGGTCTATATTGATTCGGAAGTTTCGCGTGATGCTAAATACATTGTGGCAATTGATCCTCTTGATGGCTCATCCAACATCGACGTAAATGTTGCTGTAGGCACCATTTTCTCCATCTACCGGCGCAAATCGACAGTAGGAAAGGCTGTAGTGGAAGATGCTTTACAGAAAGGGATTGAACAGGTAGCTGCAGGCTATGTCGTTTACGGTTCTTCTGCCATGCTGGTGTATACCACGGGCAAAGGGGTTAATGGATTTACCCTGGATCCCTCTATCGGAGAATTTTGCCTTTCACATCCGGACATGAAGATCCCTAAAGAAGGCTATATCTATTCCATCAATGAAGGGAATTACGTCCATTTCCCGGATGGAGTGAAGAAGTATATAAAGTATTGCCAGGTGATGGACAAGGAAACCCAAAGGCCCTATTCATCCAGGTATATCGGTTCGATGGTGGCCGATCTGCACCGGAATATCATAAAGGGAGGAATTTTTATTTATCCCACAACTGCCAGCGCGCCACGGGGCAAACTGAGGCTAGTATATGAATGTAATCCAATGGCTTTCATTATTGAACAGGCAGGAGGAAGAGCGACTGACGGGTTCGAAAGGATCCTTGATAAAGAGGTGGGCTCGCTGCATCAGCGTTCAGCTATTTTCCTGGGTTCCGAGAACATGGTATTAAAAGCAGAAGAGATGATGAGAGATTTTTCACCTGAACTTGGAAAGACGATTGAAAAGCAGGTTTCGGCAGCCAAGGAATCTCCGGATGTAACAAAAATAACAGTTTAGGATCAAGAACGCGAACGCAGGTTAGCTTCCGTTCTCTGCTTCAAACACTGAATCAATAAGCAAATTTCCTTTTTGCTGATACGCTGCGACCGCCATCCGGTCGCAGCGTTCGTTTTCAGGATGACCTGCGTGCCCTTTAACCCACTGAAACCTTACATTATGAAGCTTGTAAAGCTGCAGAAAACGAAGCCAGAGATCTTTATTCTTCTTCCCCGCAAACCCCTTATTTACCCAACCAAACACCCATTTTTTCTCTACAGCGTCTACTACATATTTTGAATCTGAATAGATAACAACCTCCTGCCCCGGCTTTTTCAAGGCCTCGAGCCCGATAATTACAGCCAGAAGCTCCATCCTGTTATTGGTAGTTTTTCTGAATCCGGCCGAAATTTCTTTATAATGCTGCCCTGCTCTTAGAACAACGCCATATCCCCCCGGTCCCGGATTACCACTTGAAGCTCCGTCTGTAAAAATCTCTATCATGAAGTATGTAAAATATGAGCCGCAAAATTAAAAAGATAAAGCTAAAGACTCCATTTCTGTTGCTTTTAAAAGCAAATCAATAAAACATCTGGCTGTGTTCTAGCCTCTTATTAAAATTATAAATTAAAATTTGCAGAATCTCGAAAATGCTTTATTTTTGCATCCACTAAACACGGTGGTTTTAGCTCAGTTGGTTAGAGCGCCTGATTGTGGTTCAGGAGGTCGTGGGTTCGAGCCCCATATTCCACCCTTTATGGGGCAAAGTCTTTAAACGAGATTTTTGCCCCATTTTTTTTGCCCGTAACTCTTTGTTTTCCAGATATATTAGCTCAGCCGCCCGGTTGAGTTTTCCGGTTCGACATACCCCCTCTGCATAGGTCATTTTTTCGGGGAACAAAATACCTACTAGGTATCTTTTCGCCTCTGTACTGGCAATATCATATAACTTGTCCACTTCACAAAGTGCGTTTATAGCCATTTGAGCCAGCTTTTTGATGTTGACGTGCGTTGACTTCTGTACGTTTACTTCATTTAGCCGCATCTCCAAACGTGCAATTGTCGAACCATTCTCTTCTTTGATCTTCCGATATTCATTCGCTTCCAACTCATGCAGCAGCAATAATTCTCGTGCGTTGTCAATTTTTCTATTGGCTTCCCCAATTTGCCTGATCAGTTCGTCGCTTTCTTCTTTTATTGCGCGGTGCTGGTTGGTATAGGCTTCAGCAATACTGGCGACAAACAATTCAGGATAGCCCGCACGTGGTAACAATGTGGTCAGTTCATCCATAAAAGCATTATTGACGTCTTTTGCCTTATATCGTATCCCGCAAGATGAACGGCAATGATAATACACTCTGTAGGTGTTACGACCCTTTGAAGCGCTCCCCGTTAACATTCTTGGACATCTGTTGCACTTGATGAAATTACGTAGCGGTAAGTCTTTCGGCGTTGCAATCGCCAGTCCTTTTAAGATTTTTGACCTGCCATCCATAATATCCTGCACCTTATAGAATAAAGCTTCGGAGATCAAAGGCTCATGTAAGCCCTGAACCAGATGTGCCAGTTCATCATTAGTGGCAGCAACACGGATTTTACCGCAATACACAGGATTACGCAAACTTAAATAAAAGGTGTTTTTATCGATGTTCAATCCTCTTTCATTAGCCTGCTTCATGATTGATTCAGAGGAATATAAACCCTCGGCGACCTCATTAAAGACCCATCGCATAATGGAGGCTTCCGGTTCTTTAAAAGTAATATACCTTCGACCGTCCTCATAGGCTTTATTAATATAACCCCTTGGCGCTTTACCCATGTACCGGCCTTCCTTTTTAGCCTGGCGTATCCCTGCTTTCGTGTTCAAGCCACGGCGGTCATTCTCAATTTCAGGTGCTGTCAAATAAATGGCCAGCATCATCTTGTTCTCAGGGATGGTCAGATCAAGGGGCTGTTCTACGGCTTGCGGTTCGACACCAAGCTTTTTTAGCACATCGATCATCTGGTAGGCATCTGAAGTGTTGCGGCTGAACCTGTCCCACTTAGTGAAAAGCAAGAGATCGGTTTTATTCCGCTGCTTTCTTAAAATGACCATGATCTTTCGCCACTCTGGCCTGTTAAAGTGTTTGGCCGTGTAATCTTCAACAAAAACATGGCGTACCGTAATGTTTCTTAACTGGCAGTACTGTCGTAATACTGCCTCTTGACTTCGGGGAGAATAGCCCTTAGTCTGTTCATCCGTACTTACACGGACATACAAATCTGCTACCTGCATAGGCAATAAATTAAGGATTAACAATTTCCCCTTCGCGGGGCTTTACTTGACTGGCTGAAACGTGTTTAAGCGTCTCGTTCACAGACAATTTACTCAATTTTCGCAACAATTCCAACATAATTTCCGCATCTTCTAAGGTAATATTAGTGCCGTATTGGGCTAATATCCGCTGCGCCTTGACGGGTGTAAGATTGTATTGTTCGTTTCTGAATTGGGGTAACATAGGTTTATCGTTTACCCTGCAAACTTGGCTTATGTACAAGTTTTTTTTACTCTACTAGAGTAAAATATATTATCCGCTTATTTTATTTATCACTACTAGAGATAAACAGTTTTTTAGCCTTCCCAACTTTGAGGCGGACAAAAAGCAATTTCTATGAATACAAATAAGAACCCGAAAGTGAAAGGCAGGAAATTCCACGGCACGCCTTACCTGAAGTTAAAAAAAGTGAACGTTTCACCCAGGCGAACGATCAAATTAAGATTACGAAATGCCATTGTTTTAGCGGTCGCTAAACTGGAGGTAACAGCGCTTATTTAATTCTGACCAAAACATTAAAAATCTGTTAACCGAAGTTTTTTAGCACTCCGGTAAGGTGCTTCGTTTGTAGCCCGCGTGGTCTAGGCAAAGATGTATTTTTGCATGCGCAAAAAAATCTTTGCCGTCCTTCAGGCCGGGGCATCACTCGGAACTCGTGGTGCTAAAGCTTTCATAAAGTATATCCCATGTCAAGAAAGAAATTGCCAAACAATGAGGATTTGTTGAGCCATAATATCATTATCCGTGTTTCTGAAAAGCTGTTCAATAAGCTCGATAAGATCAGGAAAGAAAGCCGCAGTCCTTCGATTGCTGATGTCTGCCGAAAAATACTGACCAATCAGAAGATCAAATTTTACCAGGAGGACGTCACTATGAATCCAACTATGGAACAATTGGCGATGATCAGAAAGGAACTGAAAGCCATTGGTATCAATATTAATCAAGTCACAAGAAGTTTCAATGGTGCAAAAGCAGAAAGCAATCGCAGCTATTATGCTTTACAAGTTGCAGACCTGTATAAACACGTAGACGCCAAAGTAGATCACTTACTGGCCATCGTGGCCCAACTCGCAGAAAAATGGTTACAAAAATAAGTATTGGAAAAAGCCTACGCGCGATGCTTCATTATAACGAAAATAAGGTTATCGAAGGGGAAGCCAGTTTAATACTGGCCAGCGGTTTTGCGGGCGATATCGACCAAATAAATTTTAATCAGAAGCTCAACCGCTTTAATCACCTGTTACAGCTAAAACCAAATGTCAAAACCAATGCCTTGCATATCTCCCTGAACTTTCATTCCAGTGAGACACTCAGCAACTTTAAGCTACAACAAATCGCAGCTACCTATATGGATAAGATAGGTTTTGGCGACCAGCCTTTCTTAGTTTACCGGCATGAAGATGCAGCACACAGCCACATGCACATAGTTACCACCAATATCACTCCGCAGGGGGAACGCATCGACTTGCATGATATTGGGCGCAAGCTATCAGAGCCAGCAAGAAAAGCCATTGAAGAAGATTATAAGCTAGTTAAAGCCGAAAGTAAAGACTTTAAACAATTTCCAGTCATTAAAAAAGCGAACCTTGAAAAAGCGAAATATGGCCGCCTACCGACTAAACGGGCGATAAGCAATGTAATTACGGCGGTAACGCGCGATTATGCTTTCACCTCACTCGCGGAATTAAATGCGGCCTTGAAGTGTTTTAATGTGGTGGCGCTCCGTGGTGAAGAACATACGGCCATGTTTGTCAAAAAAGGTTTGATGTATTCGATCTTAAATGAGGATGGCAGACCTATTGGGGTGCCGGTTAAAGCCAGTTCCTTATATACCAAACCCACACTTCGTAACCTGGAGCAGCAGTTCGAAAAGAACAACAGGAGGCGTAAACCGCATAAAGAAGATTTGAAACTTCGTATTGATCGTATTTTCCAATCCTTTAGAAGCATTGCTCAAAGCAGGTTTGAAGTAGAAGCAAGAAAACATGGCATTGCTGTGATGTTCAGGCAAAATGAACAAGGCCAGGTTTTCGGGGTGACCTTTGTCGATCACAAGAACCATTGCATTTTCAATGGCTCTGATCTTGGCAAAACTTACAGCGCAAAAGGACTGTCCGAGCGTTTTTCGGCACAAACACGAAGCTTAGGCGAAACTCGAACAGCACAACCGAGAGCTGCAAAACGTATGGAAAAACAATTTGAGACATCAAATAATAGGACGTTAAGAGATCAACCCTCGGTCAACTTTTTGGAGATGGCGTTAGCGCAGACCAAGCCGGATTATGGCACGGGCGTACCTAAGCGAAAGAAAAAGAAGAAACAACAACAGCAATTAACATTATAAAATATTACTATGAATACAGGGGAAGATATGCAAGGCTTGCGTAAAATCATAGATTTCACTAGGTTGCTTAGCTTGATGATACTGGCCATTCATTTTTATAAGACATGCTATCAGGCATTCTACGAATGGCATTGGACAGCTAAAATTACCGATAAGCTTATTGCGAACATTGCAAAGACCGGTCTGTTTAAGGGCATTTGGCCGGCAAAGCTGGCCGTGTTATTAATGCTAATCATATCTCTTATTGGTGCTAAAGGCCGTAAAGATGAGCACATCCAAAAGAATAGCATAGCTGCCTACCTGCTTTGCGGGCTACTGGTATACCTGATTAGTCCCCTCTTGTTTTACATGCCTGGAGGCAACAGCATTCTCGCAGCCTGTTATATCGGATTATCCGTAACAGGCTACCTACTTATCCTCGCTGGCGGTACACGACTATCGAGGCTGATTAAAAACGGCTTGAATAAAGATGTTTTTAACACCGATAACGAAACGTTCCCCCAAGAAGAGCGGTTGCTGGAAAATGAATACTCCGTCAACCTGCCAGCGAAATATAGGCTTAAAAGTAAGATACGGGGCAGCTGGATTAACATTATCAATCCTTTCAGGGGATTATTGGTTTCTGGAACACCCGGCGCGGGTAAATCCTATTTTGTGATCCGGCACATCATTGACCAACATATCAAAAAAGGGTTCACCATGTTTTTATATGACTTCAAATTCGATGATCTGTCGGTCATCGCCTACAACAAGCTATTGCAATACCAAGCTAATTATAAAATTAAGCCTTCTTTTTACCTGATCAATTTTGATGATCTGAACAGAACCCACCGTTGTAATCCGCTCGATCCGCAGGGCATGGAAGACCTGACCGATGCTACGGAAGCCAGCCGAACGATCATGATGGGCTTAAATAGGGACTGGATTAAAAAGCAGGGCGATTTTTTCGTAGAGTCACCGATCAATTTCCTGACGTCCATTATATGGTATTTAAGAAAACATGAGGATGGACGGTTTTGTACGCTCCCACATGTAATTGAACTAATGCAGGTTAATTACGACCAGCTGTTTGCTTTGCTGGAAATGCAGGAGCAGATACGCGTACTGATCAACCCGTTTATTTCAGCCTGGCAAAACAATGCACAGGCGCAATTGGAAGGACAGATTGCTTCTGCCAAGATTGGGCTGGCAAGACTGGCATCACCGTCGTTGTACTACGTATTGAGCGGCAACGATTTTACACTGGATGTCAACAATCCGAAATCACCGAAGATCATTTGTGTCGGTAATAATCCGCAGAAGCTGCAAACCTATGGTGCGGTGCTGTCGCTTTATATTTCCAGAATGATCAAGCTGGTCAACCGGAAAGGGATGCAAAAAAGCAGTTTGGTTTTTGATGAGTTCCCGACCATCTATTTTAACCACATGGATAGCCTGATCGCAACAGCAAGAAGCAATAAGGTAGCCACGACCTTAGCCGTACAGGATTTCAGCCAGTTACGCAAGGATTATGGGAAAGAACAAGCGGAAGTAATAACCGGCATTGTGGGCAATGTGATCAGTGGTCAGGTAACAGGTGATACGGCCAAAACATTGAGCGAGACTTTTGGTAAGATCATGCAGGATAAAGAAAGCCATAGCATCAGCAGCAGCGATACTTCTATTTCAAAATCTACTCAAATGGATAATGCTATACCGGCCAGTAAGATCTCGTCTTTGTCATCGGGCGAGTTTGTTGGTATTGTTGCGGACAATCCAGAGCAAAAAATCGCGCTAAAGATGTTTCATTCGGCTATACAGAACGACCACGATGCCTTAAAGCGTGAAGAAGAAAATTATAAACCCATTCCACGGATTGCAAATGTCACAGCTGAAGTTGTAGAAGAAAACTACAGTAGGATAAAAAAAGAGGTTGCTGAACTGGTGTGTGCTGAACTCAGGAAACTTAGGCCTGTAACGATGAATGATTTGGACGAACCCGACGAAAAGTCTGCGCCCAGGCAAACAGAACAAGACAAAAACCGTAAGTCGCAATCGCAGCTAAGGAGGTCAGCCCAAAAGCCAAAAGAGCGGAAAACCTCTGAAAAAAAGATCGAACAGAGTCAGGTGAAGCCGATGTCGATGTAGTCGTATTCACCTAATGAATTAGGTCGATACTACGTATAAATACGTGATATATTGCAAATAATAACTAATATTGAGGTCGATTTTTTGTAACTTTAGAATAACTGATAGATTCAAAAATGGCCGTTAAACCTCATAGCCTCGAAACTGAACTGCTGCTTCGTGCAGCAGAAGGAAGCGAACGTGCGTTTACCGAGTTGTTCTATCATTATTATACCGCACTTGCCAGATTTGTGTATAAGCTTACCGGTTCACGGGAACTGGCTGAAGAAATTGTGCAGGATGCTTTCGTTAGCATCTGGCTTAGGCGTGAAAAACTTGCGCAAATCGACCATTTTGGCAAATACCTGTTCGCCATTTGTAGGAACGGTACTTTTACGGCACTAAAAAAGATCGCCGCTGAAAAATCTTTGCAGGGCAGTTTCGAACAGTATGTCATAGACGAGGCGGCGTTAGACCTGATGGACAATCCGGCCGAGGAATATCGGGAGATCATCGCACAAGCGGTTGCCAAACTACCTGAACAGCAGCGACGGGTCTACACCATGTCCCGTTATGACCGGTTAAAATACGACGAGATCGCCATTCAATTAGGATTATCGGTGACTACGGTGAGAAAACACGTGCAGCTGGCTGTGCAGTTTATTCAAAACGATATTGCCAAAAAAGGCATCAGTGCGGGTCTGATGATACTGTTGACTACGCCCTTAATGTGGCGGTAATAATTTTTTTAATAATTTTTTCATTTTCATTACTCGTTTTTTCCGTCGAAAATACTCTATCCTTTTAAAGGGCATTAGCCCCGTTGATTTATGAAAGAGCGTTTCGATTTTTTATTTCATCAGTTATGGAAAAACTTAGCTAATCCAGATGAGCTGAGCGAGTTCTACACGATGCTGAATAATGGTGCTTATGACGAGCGGTTCAAAGAGCTGATGCAGGAAGCCTATCAGCAGGATGCCTCGGAGCAGGGTACCGCAGATCGTTATTTGCTACCCGGTGCCGACCGCCGGATGATCGCTAATATATTCCAGTCTGAACCGGTGCAGGTTTCACCGGAACCGAAAAAGATCCGCCTTTGGCCGAAGATCGCCGTTGCCGCATCTATCGCCGCGGTGATGGGTATCGGTACTTTGATATATGTAAACAGGCATAATAAGCATAATATAGAAACGCTGGCAGTCAATGACGTGGCGCCCGGTAAAGTAGGTGCGACATTGACCTTGGCCAATGGCAAAAAGATACTGCTGACGGATGCGGTTAATGGACAGCTGGCCAGGGAGGCCGGGGTTAAGATCAGCAAATCTAAGAACGGGCAATTACTTTATCAGGTGACCGGAGACGGTGGCGAAGATAAGATTAATACACTGACTACGGCCAATGGGGAAACTTATCAGGTGCGGTTGCCGGATGGGTCGCAGGCTTGGCTAAATGCCGCTTCCAGCCTGACCTATTCTGCGTCATTGATTAAAAACGGCAACCGTTCGGTCAAGCTGACCGGGGAAGGTTATTTCGAAATTGCTAAAGATAAATTACATCCTTTTGTTGTGGAGACCGCTACGCAGAAAGTAGAGGTTCTGGGTACGCATTTCAATGTGAACGCCTACACTGATGAGGCTGCGGTAGCCACTTCGCTGCTTGAAGGCTCTGTGAAGGTAAGTAGTTCGTCCGGAGCGCACATGATTAAACCGGGGCAGCAGGCCTTGAATGACGGAGCTGGTATTAAAGTAGTTAAGACGGATGTTGATAAGGTGGTGGACTGGAAAGATGGTGAGTTTAACCTGGACGAGGTGGATTTCCGGACGGCTATGCGTAAGATCGCCCGCTGGTATGATATCGAGGTGGTTTATGATAAATCTGTACCCGAAAATATCGAGGCCTGGGGCTGGATCTCCAGGAGCAGTAAATTGTCGTCTGTCTTGAAACTGATCGAAAATTCAGGTCTTGTCAGGTTCAGGATCGAGGGTAAAAAAGTATATGTGTTTAAGTAATCATATTGATCATCCTATGTTAAAACAACAATTAACTGAATCGTTCACAATTTAAACCACAGGACTGGATGGATAAAACTTTACGAAAGGAAAATTAAAAAAAAGCAACCAGCTCCAGGAAGGAACTGGTTGTGGTTTGGCACCGCCAAATATTAAATATTTAAACTGTTAATCCGCAGTGTCCTGTTCCGTGGAAAGAGTGAGGATACTGCTTGAACCAAACACTAAACAAATGTATCAATTAATTCAAGTAATTGGTAGGCCTAAGCGGCTATACCACAAAATATGGCTTATCATGCGACTGACCACAGTGCTATTGATAGCTTGCCTGATGCAGGTCAGCGCTGCCGGGCTTGCTCAGAAGATCACGCTGAACGTCCGGAATATCCCACTGACTTCCGTTTTAAAGGAGATTCGCAAGCAAAGCGGGTATGATGTGTTCTCTGATGGCAAAGATTTTCCAAAAAATCAGAAGGTATCTGTTGTACTCAAAGAAGCTTCCATCGAAGAAGCGCTCGACCAGATTTTGAAAGGGTTAAACCTTACTTACAAGATTGAGGGGAATACTATTGCTGTAAAGCAAAAAGAAAGTCGAAATATCCTTGAAAAAATCATTGCTCAATTGCAACGTATTGATGTGTCCGGTAAGGTTTTAGATGAAAAAGGTCAACCTGTACCGGGAGCGACGATAAGGGTAAAAGATGGCAAAGGCGCTACTATCACCGATGAGAGGGGAAATTTCACGATTAAGAATGTAGATGAAGGTGCGACGATTGTCATTACATTTATTGGCTATGATGAAAGAGAATTGAAAGCGACGTCGAATATCGGCACGGTCAAGCTTAACCTTGCGACATCAAAGCTGGATGAGGTGTTGGTACAAGCCTACGGGAGAACCTCACAAAGGTTAAGCACTGGAAATATCAGCAGTATCACGACTAAGCAAATAGAGAACAAGCCTATTGTTAATCCATTACTAGCTTTGCAGGGCGAGGTTGCGGGAATTGCAGTTAATCAGGCGAGCGGATATGCAAATTCAGGCATAAGAATTCAGATACAAGGGATAAATAGCATGACAAAAGGAGTAGATCCTTTATTTGTAATTGATGGCATGCCTTTTACATCGCAGCTCCCAACTAATGTCACGGGTAGCGGATTTTCTGGTGGCAAAGATCCAAATCTTGCCGGGATTTTTCCGACAACTATGGGAAACCCGTTAAACTTTCTTAATCCTCAGGATATAGAAAGCATTAGTGTTTTGAAGGATGCCGATGCAACTGCAATATATGGTTCTAGAGGTTCAAACGGCGTTATATTGATTACCACAAAAAAAGGGAAACCAGGTGATTCAAAGGTAAATTTGAACTTACAGCAGGGTGTCATGAAGGCTGGGAGATTTCAACAATTAATGAATAGGGATCAATATCTACAAATGAGAAAAGATGCTTATTTTAAAACAGATGGTTTACTCACAAGTTCTCCCCAATGGGCTTCAGCGTATGATTTGAATGGTGTTTGGGATAGTAACAGATATACAGACTGGCAAAGAGAACTGCTAGGAACAGCACAGTATAGTGACTTTTCTGCCTCGCTAGAGGGTGGAAATGAATTTGACGTCTATCGCGTTGGGGCCGCATTTCACCGTCAGTCAACTATATTTAACTACACCGATGCTAGTGATCGGAAAGGCTCTTTAAGTTTCAACCTGAATCATATGAGCAAAAACCGGAAATTTAAAGCTACTCTTTCGTCACAGTACCAGTTAGATTTCAATGAGGCGCCGATTGTTGATTTAGGGGTATTAGCTTTACAACTATCTCCTGTAGCACCAGCACTTTTGAATCCCGATGGAACATTGAACTGGCAACCCGGACCGTCTGGTAACTCGTCCTGGACTAACCCCATAGCATCAAACAAGTACGCAAAAAATAATGGTAAGACATCGAATCTAATTACTAGTCTTAATTTGAGTTATGAAATTTTAGATGGCCTGAATTTTTCATCTTTTTTTGGATATTCAAATCTTCAATTAAACGAGTTCCAGACAAGCCCGTTAAAAGCAATGTCTCCGGACGCAGTTAGGGCTGGTAACAAACCTTCCTCGTTCTTTAATAATTCTAGTATCTATGGATGGCAGGTTGAGCCGCAATTGCGATATACAAGTAATTTTTCAAAAGGAGTATTAGATGTCCAATTAGGTACTACCTTCCAGACAAAATATGCAAATCAGCAAGCGATCAATGCAAGTAATTACGCAAATGATTTGCTGCTGGAAAGTATGTCCGCAGCAGGAAATCTTAGCAGGTCTACTAGTGATATTTCCGAGTATAAATACAATGGTGTTTTTTCAAGGATAGCCTATAACTGGGACAACAAATATCTAATTAATTTAAGTGCCCGTCGGGATGGAAGTTCAAGATTCGGAGCGAATAATCTTTTTCACAATTTTTGGGGTACAGGAGCTGCGTGGATTTTCTCAGAAGAAAAGCTGGTTAAGTCTGGCTTGCCTTGGCTAAGTTTTGGTAAAGTTAAAGCCAGTTATGGAACCACAGGTAATGATCAAATTGGCGATTACAAATATCTGAATTTGTATAGTCCAAATAATTACGAAGTGAATTATCAAGGACAGGTAGGGTTAGCGCCTGAGGGATTACCGAATCCAAATTTACAATGGGAAGAAACTCGAAAATTTTCATCAGGATTGAATCTTGGTGTGTTTAAAGACAGGATTCTTTTCGATGTAACTTATTACATAAACCGATCATCTAATCAGCTTTTAAGTTACGTTTTACCAATTATTACGGGTGGAAATTTCATTAACGCAAATTTGCCAGCAACGGTTCAAAATTCTGGCTGGGAATTCAACTTGCGATCAATTAACATAAAAGAGGGTAATTTTTCGTGGTCAAGCAATTTCAACATCTCTTTTAACAGAAACAAATTGATCAGTTTCCCAGATATTGAAAAATCATCATATGCGACCACATTTGCAATTGGTAAATCAACATATTCATTAAACGCTTTTCAATATGCAGGAGTAAACTCACAAACCGGTTTATATCAGTTTTACAACGCTGCGGGTAATCTGACTTCCACACCTGATTTTTCAAAAGACCGAACTCAGAATATTGATCTTTTACCAAAGTTTTTAGGAGGTTTTAAAAATAGTTTCACTTACAGAGGGTTCCAATTAGATATATTATTTTCATTCGCCAAGCAACGACTTCCCAATAATACCTTCGCTTTAGCTTCGAGAAGGCCAGGAAGATTATTTAATCAGCTGGCTTCAATTAGCGGAAATTACTGGACTAATTCCAATCAAATTGCGAGTCTACAAAAAGTCAGTGTTACCGGAGGTGGTGGCGTAGCAGATGGATATAGCAACATCTTATCTTCTGATGCAAGTATTTCTGATGCATCTTTTATTAGGTTAAAAAACCTTGGATTGTCTTATTCTATAGTGCCCAATTTGTTAGAGAAAGCAAGAATTAAGGATCTAAGATTATTCGCCAATGCTCAGAACCTATTTACAATTACAAAATATAACGGGATAGATCCAGAAAGCGGAAATAGCAATTTAGGGCCGTTGAGAACTATAGTATTTGGTTTTCAATTAGGCCTTTGAGAATTAGAGCTATATCGTAGAAACTTCTAACCTTTTTTTAACCATTTAATTCAAGAAGTAATGCAACAATTAAATAAATTTAAGAATGGTGGTCCCAGTACTAAGCTTGGAGCATCTCCTTGTTTTGAAAAGCGTAGGATTACCGGCGCTTATCTTACGAAAATAAAAAGATATCTATTTCTCACGGCACTCCTAGGATTAACCTTAGCTGGCTGTCGCAAGTTCTTAGAAATAGATGCGCCAAAAACAGCGATTACCCAAGCGAATGTTTATCAAAGTGATCAGACGGCATCACAGGTGTTAACGGGAATATATGCTGGTTTGAGTGCTAGTATGCAATCACTTGGAGCTAGTTTTGGCTCGCTTTTCTACGTTTCCGGACTTTCAGCAGATGAATTTACTTTATATGATCAAACTGATGCAGGCATTCAGAGATATTACCAGAATAACCTTAGTTCAAAAGAAAATGAAGGTATATGGGGAAAGTTATATACTGACATCTTTACGTTAAATTCGGCCATAGAAGGACTAAATAGTTCGACTACTATTTCCCCTACTATCAAAAAGCAGTTGCTTGGTGAAGCAAAATTCATGCGTGCTTTTTATTATTTTTATCTAGTAAACTGCTACGGAGATGTCCCTTTGGTATTGGGAACAGATCCAGAGGTTAACAGGTCGTTACCAAGGGTTCCAAAGGCCACCGTATACATGCAAATTGAAAACGATCTTAAAGAAGCGAAGGCGCTTTTAAATGAGGATTTTCTTGACGCTACTTTATTGAAAACCACTAGTGAGCGCGTCAGGCCAACAAAATGGGCAGCAGGGAGTTTGTTAGCGAGGGCATATCTTTATGACTCGAAGTTTAACGCCGCTGAGAAAGAAGCTGATTCAGTAATTAACTCTGGAAGATTTGCTTTGGTTTCGGATCTCAACAAGGTGTTCCTTAAAAATAGTGATGAAACAATTTGGGCACTGCAACAAATATATGCAAACGCCACATTTGGTTATAACACTGCTGAAGGCCGTTTATTCATTTTACCTTCGGAAGGACCTAATGCAGGGGTATCGCCTTCTTACCCGGTGTATTTGAGTGACTACACTATTAATAACTTTGAAGGCGGAGATTTACGAAGAACGAGTTGGATAGATAGCGTGGTAGCAAACGGCACGAAATTCAGATACGCTTATAAATATAAGTCAAGACCTTCCGAAACAGTAGTTAAGGAATATTCCATCGTTTTGCGTTTAGCTGAACAGTATTTGATCCGTGCGGAAGCTAGGGCAAGGCAATCAAATATTCCAGGTGCAGTGGCAGATCTTAATCTGATTCGAGCCAGAGCCCGCTCCGCAACTAGCATACAAACTCCAAATCCGCTTCCTCCGCTTTCAACAAGTTTGAGTGCTCCTCAAGTTTATGTTGCTATTGAACATGAACGTCAATCTGAATTATTTACTGAGTGGGGCCACCGGTGGTTAGACCTTAAGCGTACTCCGGGTTTTACGGATGCCTCCTCCACCAGAGCAGATGAGGTAATGTCCACGGTAACAAGAGCGAAAGGTGGTAATTGGAGCCCTAACTGGAAACTCTATCCAATACCTATCCAGTCGATTAATGCTAACCCCAATCTTGCAAAAGCCCAGAACCCTGGCTATTAATTATTACTTCTCTCCAGATTGTATTTGATCTGGAGAGATAATAGAACTTTCAGATAGATAATATGCAAATTATCCATAATAAGGATGGCTGGGAACGCCATTGGCCTCAGCTTTATAGAAAATTAGATCACTTAATGTTTTCTTATATGTCTGCCTCTCTAATTTTTTGGAGACACTTCATTAAAATATCGTTTCTTATTGCTCTTTCCTCTCTCATTTCTAAGGGACAGGAGCGGGGTTTACGTCAACTAGATCCCGATGCAATAAAAAAATGGAAACAAGTTGTTGGCGGCGTTATCAGTGATGACGGAAAATATGCTGCATTCCATACTACACTTGTAGGCCAGTACTATCCCTTCAATTCAACCATAAAAGCTGTAGATGGAAATTGGAAAATGGAGTTTTCGGAGTTAAGTCGTCTTGAATTTTCCAGCGATTCCAGATTTGCAATTTGCATGCATGAGAATGGAAAACTAAATATTCAAGCATTAGGAACTGAGCAGTTTCATAGTATTAGCGACGTAAAACAATATGAGTTATGGAGTCTGAATGGTAAGCCCTACATATTATATACGTTGAAGAATGGCGGACTTTTCTTTCGTGACCTTAATTTGAGCAGAGAAATGTCGTTTAGTAACATTTACTCTTTCGTGAGCGATCAATTGAACAATAAAATTTATATGGTTCAGCAATCTAGCATTGGATCTGGAATAATCCTTTTTGATGTTATGAGCAAAAGAAAAGAAACACTATATAATTCTACACGAAAAATTGAAAAGGTCATCCTTTGTAGTAAAGGTGATCGGTTTGCGTTTTCTGATGTTGATAACAACTGGTTTTTATATAATTTCCATGATAATAATATAATTGAACTGAATGGGAAAATTAATAACCAACTTTCAGACCTTTCGTTAAAAGATGTTGTTCGTTTTACTGAGAACGGCAAGTTGCTAATTAGGTTGGCTGAACCAATGAAGCAAATTGACTCGTCCGTCAATCAGGTCAAAGTTTTTAGCTATCAGAATCCTTATGCATATAGCGCTACTGATGAGGCTGTAAGAGCTGAAAAATCATATGCTGCACTGTATGATTCCAAAAATAATCTGACAATCAGGATAGAGCATGAGAAAGATAAACTGAAGAATTTGTCTTATGATGGAAGATTTGCTTTGATTGACCATATTGAGGGGTCCGATACTGAATATTTTTGGAATAAAATGGGAGAACATCAGGACTTCATTCTGTCTTTGGAAGATAGAAAGAAAGTGATTTTGAATAATGTGCTGTGGAGTAAAATGTCCCCTGATGGGAAATTTGTTATAGGTCAAAGTGACAGAGGTGGAGATCTTGTTTGTTACGATAATCAAAAGAAAGCCTCTCATAATCTCACTAATGTAATAAATATCCCAGTTCCAGATATTGATTATTTAATTCCGATGAACGCAAAAAGTAAGGGACTTGAATTTTATAATTGGAGCCGGGACGGAAGAGCACTAATTGTTTATGACCGTTACGATATTTGGCAGTTAGATCCTGCAGGTATCATTGCGCCGATCAACCTTACGGGCGGAGCCGGAAGAAACAATAAAATCTGCTTCCGGTTTATTTCAAATGGGCCAGAACTTTTGATTGGCAAAAAGGATCAGTTGATCATTTCAGCGTTCAACCAGAATACAAAGGAAAACGGCTTTTATACTCTAACTATTGGCCAGCCTTCAAGTCTTAAAAAGTTGACAATGGGACCTTATGCATACTATGCGCCAGGTAAAGATATTGGTAACTGGGCAGCACCAATGAAGGCAAAATATGCTAATATATGGCTTGTTCCAAGACAGTCGGAATTGGAATCGCCCAATTTTTTCACCACAAGTGATTTTAAGACATTTAGAAACTTCAGCAATGTCTCCTTTGAAAAGGAATATCAATGGTTTAATACCGAGTTATTTACTTTTACGACCAAAGACGGATTTAAATGCGAAGCGGTACTGTATAAGCCCGGAAATCTTGATAAGAATAAAAAATATCCTGTATTGTTTAATTATTACCAAGCAGGAATGGGTGATCATCTCCATGTTTTCAAATATCCGGGATATACAGATCACGGAATGTATTTTAACTTTCCAATGATGCTCTCTGCGGGGTACATTATCTGCCAAACAGATATTAAGCAAAATAAAATTGGAGAGCCAGCCCAGGCAATTGTAAACTCAGTCGAAGGTGCCGCAGATGAATTGGCAAAAAGAACTTATATAGATAGAAATAGATTTGGTGCCGCAGGAGGAAGCTATGGTGGATATGCTACAAACTGCTTGGCGGCATTGAGTAAGAAATTCAAAGCTTTGGTTAGCGTTTCAGGAGCTTCGGACCTAATTAGTAAATTTTCCGCAATTCCAGGTACAGGTGGAGATCATCTTGAATTGCGTCAGCCTGGCATAGGGATGAGCCTTGGAACTGATCCTGAGCGCTATCTTAGAAACTCACCTATTACTTACACAAAACGTGTCACTACACCTATTTTAATTATCAATACACTGCATGATGGAAACGTTAATGTTCAACAGGGAATAGAATGGTTTGTTTCGCTGAGAAGAGAAGGAAAACTAGCGTGGATGCTTCAATATCAAGAAGATAGTCATGGGGTCGGAGATTTGAATGATCAAAAAGATTTTTATCTGAGGATGAAGCAATTTTTTGATCACTATCTTAAAGGTTCTCCTGCCCCTATATGGATGACGAAGGTAATGGGGGGCAATGACCGCGGTGTGACCTCTGGCTACGAATTTGATTCAAAGGTTCAAACTCCTCAGAGCAGCAATCTCCTGAAACATTAATCCATTCATAAACTCGTAAAAGGAAATTATATGAAATTAATTGCATTAATAGCCATATTCCTGGCAAATGTTACGTTTTCTACAGCTCAACAGCTACAGTTTTCAAAAGCCACAAATTGGGCAGACGTTTTAAAGGATGCCAAAGAAACCGACAAGTTTATCTTTATTGATGGTTACGCTACTTGGTGTACACCTTGTAAGCTAATGGAGGAACATGTCTTTGCCAATTCCGAAGTTGGTAAGTTCATGAATCCAAATTTTATTTCGGTTAAGGTTCAAGTTGATCAGACAGATAAGGACGGTCAGTTTATCAGAAATTGGTACAAGGACGCTGAAATGATCAATAAAAAGTATAGCTTAAGCGTTTTGCCAGCACAGGTTATTCTCTCCCCTGATGGAGAGCTACTTTACAGAAGTTATGGATACGCAGGAGCAGACAAGTTCCTGAATATGGTGAAGTTCGCTACTAAACCCGAAGTTATGCATTTCCGGGATCAGCTTTTTGCCTACCAGATGGGGAATAAGGACTATTTGCGATTACCTGAACTCATCAAGATTGTTTATACTGTGTTACAGGACAACGAACTTGTGGTTAAGATGACCAGGGATTATTTTGATCATTATCTCAACTTACAAAAGGAAAAATCAATCATTCTAACAAAAGAAAACTTTGATATTGCCTTCACATACGCCAGACCTGCTGTCAAATCATCCGATGCCATTTTCAAGGCAATAAGGGAATACGGCGTGGACAAAACAGACAGTCTTTTGGAAAGATCTGCTGGTTGGGCACAGATTCTTATTGTTGCGGTAGTCAAAAGGGAAGAATTAGAGGACAGGTTATGGAAAGATGGGAAGCCACTTAAAAAAGGACCTGATTGGGTGCAATTGGCTAAGATGATTCGAAGTAAATATCCGGAACTAGATGCTGATAAAATTGTGGATGAATATCGACTATGGGGCTTAAACAGGGGACTGACAGGGCCAGATTTGTCTTTTTACGGGCGGGTAGGTAACATAAAAAAGCGGGATGCATATTACAATCGCTTAGTTGAAACATATCTCATTGAAAATACCGCTGACGTTCTTATATATGGCGTGAATAACCTGTGCTGGTTTACATATTTCAATCACGTTATAGAGCCCACATCATTAAAGCTGGCAGTTACTTGGATGGATAAGGCAATTATTAAATTGATGGAAAAGAAAGAGGTTAATTCAGAGGATAAAGCAACATTACTTGATACTAAAGCCGCATTACTTTACAAACTTGGATACAGACACAAAGCGATAGCTATTGAAAATACTGCATTAGAAATGATTAGAAGAGAAAATTTGGAAAATGGACATGAAGCAAATAGGGGCTGCGGTGGGTTTTTGAAGAAAATTGAAAAGATGAAGAACGGCGAAAAATTAAATGAGAACGAGGTAACCTATCCAAAAGATTGGAAGTTGTCGAATTGATTTAAAAAATCAAATTCAGAGCGTACACTCAATGCATAATCTCATTACCTATAAAATGTAAAATACCTCTACTAATTTATTAATAAACACAATCCAAATACAAATGAAATCCTGGATAATATCACTGTGGCTAGTGCTTTTATGCTCAGCCACACATGCTCAATCAATTCACTGGAAAGCAAGATGGCTCCAGGTTGGTTATAATGAAGATACGGTTAATCGTCCTGCCCAGTATTTTAGTAAAGTGTTCAGTTTAAAAGGGGAAATAAAATCGGCGAGCCTGCTGATTACTGCGCATGGTCTATATGACGCTTCGATGAATGACAACAGAGTTGGCGATGACTATTTTACACCAGGCTTTACCGCATATCAAAAACGACTGCAATACCAAAACTATGACGTAACTCACCTACTACGACAGAAAGATAATCATTTGACGGTCACCCTTGCAAGCGGTTGGTACCGCGGACAGATCGATTGGATGGGCAATAAAAATTTCTTTGGTAGCACATTGGCCTTACTTTGTCAGCTCGAGGTCGTATATACCGATGGCCGAAAGGCAACTATTGTTTCAGATGAAAGCTGGAAATGTAGTGAAGGCCCTGTCCGTGCTGCAGAGATCATGAACGGGGAAACCTATGATGCGACTAAGAACCCGGATTTTGACAGGCCGGTTAGAGTTGCAGAGTATGGTTTTGGGAACCTGGTGTTGAATGAAGGAGTGCCGGTGTGCAAACATGAAACCTTTACCCCGAAGCTCATCATTACCCCAAGAGGCGAAGAGGTGCTGGACTTCGGACAGAACCTAGCAGGCTGGGTAATGTTTAAGGCGCATGGACTAAAAGGAGATACCATAAGCTTAGGCCACGGTGAGGTGCTGGATCCGAAAGGAAACTTCTATATGGATAACATGCGATCCGCAAAGACTATTTATAAAGGCATACTATCCGGTGAAGCAGAAGAACACTTTGAACCTCATTTTACCTACTTCGGTTTCAGGTACGTGAGAGTAAGCGGTGTTCGAGGTAGGCTAAACCCGTCGGACTTTACCGCAGTAGCGGTTTATGCTGGTATGAAACCCACTGGTAGTTTTGAATGCTCCGATTCGCTGCTCAATCAGCTTCACCACAACATCGTCTGGGGACAAAAGAGCAATTTCATGGATGTGCCGACGGATTGCCCCCAGCGCGATGAAAAGCTGGGCTGGACAGGTGATGCGCAGGCTTTTTGCCGTACGGCCAGCTTTAACTTTGACGTCAGGACATTTTTTTCCAAATGGCTGAATGACCTGGCCGCAGACCAGCTGCCCAGCGGGATGATACCGCACGTGGTCCCGGATGTAGTCCCGGAACTAAAAGGATCAGCTGGCTGGGGCGATGCGGCTACCATTATTCCATGGACTATGTATGAAGTATATGGAGACAGGGAATTGCTTGCCCGGCAGTATCCTTCGATGAAGGCCTTTGTGGGATATATGCACAGCCAGGCAAAGGACGATCTTTGGAATACAGGCATCCATTATGGCGACTGGCTGAGCTACCGCTCGACGACCAACCGGGAATACACCGCTCATACCGATATGTACCTGATAGCCCAGGCCTTTTATGCCCATTCGACTGAACTATTACTGAAATCCGCGAAAGTACTTGGCAAAACGGATGACATCAGGATCTACTCAGAATTGCTGAATAAAATCAAAGCAGCTTTTTGCGCTGAGTATGTGACGCCTTGGGGCATGGTCTCATCCAATACGCAGACCGCATATACGCTGGCTTTGCAGTTTGACCTATTACCTGAAAATATGCGTGCAGGCGCAGCCAAACGGCTAGTTGACAACATTCGGTTTTATAATGACCATATTACTACTGGCTTTATCGGTACCCCCTACATCTGCCATGTGCTTTCTAGATTCGGTTACTCCGATGTCGCCTACCGCCTGCTGTTGCAGAAGACGTATCCGGGCTGGCTGTACCCGGTCACCAAGGGAGCCACGACAATTTGGGAGCGTTGGGACGGGATCCGTCCGGATGGCAGTCTGCAGAACCCAGAAATGAACAGCTTCAATCATTATGCCTACGGCGCAATCGGTGATTGGATGTACCGGGTGATGGCGGGGATAGACAATGCGCCTGGAGAAATAGGCTATAAAAAAATACGGATCAGGCCTCATCCCGGTGGCGGATTGACTTGGTGTAAGGCGAGTTATGACAGCGTGCAGGGAAAGATCAGTGTAAGCTGGAAGATAAAAGGTGATCAGTTTTTACTGGATGTGGAGATTCCTGAGGGCTGTACCGCTGAGGTCTTTTTGCCGGGTTCGAAACAGCCGCTCTACGTAAAACCTGGTAAACACCACTGGATAAAATAGATGAATAGTTTTTTATGAAAAAGATGAAATATGGGTTTTGCGGAATGTTACTATTTGGTTATTCCCAGACCAGCTTTGGACAGGTTGCCAAACTAATCCAACAACTGTATGAACCGAATGATAAACAGGTAATGGTCGCCGCTCACCGTGGCGACTGGCGGAATGCACCTGAGAACTCACTTCAAGCCTACAAACTCGCAATCGCGGAAGGTGTGGATATTGTCGAACTTGATCTGAAAATGTCGAAAGACAGTGTGTTGGTGATCCTGCACGATCAGACGCTAAACCGGTCGACAACAGGTAAGGGCAAGCCCTCAGATTTTACGCTTGCCGAATTAAAACGGCTAAACCTTCGGGATGGATTGGGCGCGCCTACATCACAACGTATCCCAACACTTGAAGACGTCATGTTACTCACTAAAGGTAAAGTGCTGGTGAACCTGGACCATAGCACGCCTTTCTACAAAGAGGCATTTGCTGTGCTGAAGAAAACAGGAACATTATCACAGGCTTTGTTCAAGAGCGACGAACATTATTCGATACTACACGCCATGTATGGAAGCATATTGGATTCGATTACGTTCATGCCCGTTGTAGAAACTGACTATGGCGGCAATAAGCAGATGATCCTGGATTACCAAAAACACCTGAAGCCTGCAGCGGTTGAGCTAGTCTTTGAACATGATACAATTGACATATTCAAACGCAATGAATTCATCAAAAAAGGCGGTTCCAGAATTTGGGTGAATACTTTATGGGCGAATCTCTGTGGAGGGCACAACGACGATGTGGCATCTGTTGAAGGAAAGCTTGAAGAAAGCTGGGGCTGGCTGATTGCTAGAGGGGTAAATATCATCCAGACGGACAGGCCACATGAACTGATTGCTTACCTGAGAAAACGGAAACTGCATAAATAGACTAATTTGATATTAAATAGTGCACAGTTTTGATGGTGTTCGCCAAGCCCCCTATGGTTCAACAGATTGGACAGCTATGAACGGCTATCAAGGCGAAATTCGGGACATCTTGGTTATTATTCCAACGCCCCAAAGGGCATACCGGGGGGCAAATCAAGAAACTGATTATTGGGATGTCGCGCCATTTATTGTGAAGCTTTTAAATGTTGTTTTGACAATCCTGATAAAATAAGCCGCAGTAAACAATTCTGGCTGGCAGCAAATATAACTTTTAGCACAAACTGGAATTGGATCTGCTGGTGATTAAAAATTCACAAATGAAATTACGTTATGAAAGAGTTTATTAAGAGAATAATAATAACCGTTTTGCCGGTAATGCCATTATTAGCAACGGCCCAGCAATATAAAGTACAACCTCTGCCTATTCAAACCCGTTGGACAAAGGAAGTAGCCCCGGCTAATGCGTTGCCGGAATACCCGCGCCCGCAACTGAAACGAAAGGACTGGCAAAACTTGAATGGGCTGTGGAACTATGCCATTACCAAAAAAGATGTCGCACAGCCTGCTAATTTTCAAGGCCAGATTTTAGTACCCTACCCCATTGAGTCGGCGCTATCCGGCGTTAGGAAAGTACTGCATCCCAACGAAAACCTGTGGTACAAGAGAACATTTACCTACAATGGCAAAGGCAAAACCCTGCTCCATTTCGGCGCGGTAGATTTTGAGGCCACAGTGCTGATTAATGGTAAGGAAGCCGGGAAACATACGGGCGGTTATACAGAGTTTACCTATGATATCACCTCATTACTAAAAAACGGCGAGAATGAGATCGTCGTAAAAGTCTGGGACCCGAGTGATCAGGGTTATGGACCGCATGGTAAACAGGTATTGAACCCTCAGAGCATTTATTACACGCCCACTTCGGGTATCTGGCAGACCGTATGGCTGGAGCGCGTACCCGACATTTACGTGGAGCGACTAACCATTACACCGGATATTGATGAAAAGGTGGTAAATATTGTTGTGCATTCACTTTTAAACGCCGCTGTAACTTTGACCGCTGCCGGAAAGACCGTCGAAGGAAAAACCAACAGCAATATCGTTATCCCGATAACCAACATGCGCCTATGGAGTGTTAGCGACCCTTACCTGTATGATCTGAACGTGAAGCTAGGTTCGGATGAAGTTAAAAGCTATTTTGGTATGCGTAAGATCTCGATCACGAAAGATGAGCAGGGTGTTGACCGTATTGCCCTCAATAATCAGCCCTATTTCAACCTCGGTACTTTAGACCAAGGCTTCTGGCCGGACGGGTTATACACCGCCCCGACCGATGCCGCCCTGAAATTTGATATCGAAGCAATCAAAGCGATGGGTTTTAACACCATCCGCAAGCATATTAAGATCGAGCCCGCCCGCTGGTATTATTATGCGGATAAGCTGGGTATGCTCGTATGGCAAGACTTTGTGAACCCGAACCAGGGCTTACCGGAAGGTGCCAAACCTGCGTTTGAAAAGCAGGCAGCGGAAGAGCTGGTGCAACTGCATAACAACCCGAGTATTATTTGCTGGGTACTGTTCAACGAAAAATGGGGCCAGTACGATCAGCAGCGGCTAACCGAATGGGTAAAGAAAACAGATCCTTCGCGTATTGTCAATGGTCATACAGGTGAGTTGTTATATGTGAATGAACAACTGCGTTCTCCTTCACCAAATACATATGTGTCTGCGGATATGACGGATGTGCATGCTTATCCTGATCCGATGATGCCGATCAAGCAGCCCGGAAAAGCACAGGTGGTGGGTGAGTTTGGCGGGATCGGTGTTTTTATCCCTGATCATCAGTGGCTGACCGGTTCGGCTTGGGGCTACATCCAGGAAAAACCTGCGGCCCTAGCCGGGAAATACCGAATTATGAACCAGCATTTACAACTGCTGAAAAAGGAAGGCTTATCGGGTTCGATTTATACCCAGCCTTTTGATGTGGAAGGCGAGCAAAATGGTCTGATGACCTATGACCGGGAAGTGGTCAAGGTGCCATTTTCGGAATTACGAAAAATTCACAGCCAACTGAACCCGGATGCCAATACCAATGTGCCGGTTGTTACCGCGAAAGATGCTGACCTGACTGAACCGGCACAGGTATATGCCGATGCTATTCAGCAATATATCAATGGTAAACACGACGCGGCTTTCCTGAAACGGTTAACGATGCTGGCGGGACAGACCAATGACCTGGCCGGTAAGGCGCGATTTGGCAATGATTACCTCGCCACGCTTAAAGCGCCTTACAGTGTGGAAGACATTGTTTTTATCGACGGTATGACGAAAAAGGTAAGCGATAAAGGGTTTGCTTCATTATTGGCACGGGCAAAGACGGACCGCACGGCCTATGTGAAAGCCATGAATACCATCTTTACAGATGTCATCCAGCCATATGTACCAACACCGGACGCAAAACCGAATTGGAACGAAGTAGAAAGCAAGATCAAAGATTTCGGTTCGCCGGGTGAGGAAATCTATTTAAGGGCTAAGGTCATTCATACGTACAATCAGCAGGATTGGAACACTTATAAACCCGCAGCGAAAGCTTACCTTGATAAGTATAGCACCAATATCAAAGAGAATGAAAAGGCGATGTTTCAAAAAGCGATACAGGAGCATTGATGATGAGTAAAAAGCTTTTATCGCTATTAGCTGTAATGCTTTGCGCCACGAGGCTCATTGCAGCGGAATACCATGTCGCCAAAAATGGCAGCAACGCCAATCCCGGTACGAAGAGTACACCGTTCTTGACGATTAACCACGCTGCGGCGCTTGCCCGGCCCGGCGATGTCGTGACGGTACACGCCGGAACCTACCGGGAATGGGTTGCGCCAGCTTTTTCAGGTACGGATGCAGACCACCGGATCACGTTCCGGGCTGCACCTGGAGAGCTGGTGGAGATCAAAGGATCGGAAGTAGTTAGGGATTGGGCATCGCTTGGTAACGGTGTATGGGAAAAGCGATTACCGGATCGATTTTTTGGCGAATACAATCCATATAATGATATCATTTTTGGCGATTGGTTCTTTCCGAAAGAAATGCAGCTGCATACCGGTGAAGTATACCTGAACGGAAAAGCACTGGAGGAAAGGTTAAACGTCAGGGATGAAAACTCGTGGAGCTGCAGGTATTCAGGTGACAGTACGGTCATACAGGCCAACTTCGGCAACACCAATCCCAATAATGCTTTGGTGGAGATCAATGTGCGCCCGGCTTGCTTTTATCCGCAAAAAACAGGCGTAAATTACATTACCGTCCGGGGTTTTCATTTATCCCAGGCCGCAACGCAGTGGGCGCCACCCACGGCAGAGCAAGTTGGCTTGATCGGAACGAACTGGAGCAAGGGCTGGGTGATCGAGGACAATGTGATCTCGGACAGCAAATGCGTAGGCATCACTCTGGGAAAAGATCGGGCTTCGGGCCAAAATGTCTGGTCTGCGGACATGTCGAAAGACGGGTCGGTGGTTTATAACGAAATGATTATTCGGGTGATCGCTGGCGGATGGAATAAAGGGAACATCGGCTCGCACCTGGTACGGAACAATAAGATCTATAATTGTGGTGCAGCGGGCATATGCGGCAGTTTCGGAGCGGCTTATTCACGGATACTGAACAACGTTATACATGACATCTACAAAAGACGCAATTTCTATGGGGCAGAAATGGCGGGTATGAAGTTTCATGGTGCCATTGATATAGAGATTTCCGGTAACCGGGTGCATGGTGCTTTTGTCGGCCTATGGCTCGACTGGATGGCACAGGGGACTTTGGTAAAAAAGAACGTGTTTTATGACAATGATTATGTGGACTTTTTTCCGGAGGTCAATCATGGCCGCTACACGGTGATCGGTAACCAATTTTTATCCGGCTTTTCGCTTCGCGACTGGTCTGAGAATGGCATTTACCGGAAAAATACGTTTGCAGGTATGCTATCACGTGCGCCCCAGGAACGGGTTACCCCGGTTTTTAAAGACCATACCACTGAACTGCTTGCCGTTAAACCCATTTTGGGTGGCGCTAACCAGTTTTATAAAAATAATTTTAAAGAAGGCGATGGCAAAGCTATGCAGCCAAAAATGCACCAGATGGATACAATGGATGCCCTCCGGGGATATGGCCTTGCGATCTATCAAGAATCGGCGATACCAATCATTGCAAAGGGGAACAAGTATTTAAAAGGTGGACTAAAAAACGACTGACAACGATTACAAGTGAAGTAAGAAATGAGATGGCAATGAAGGTTTGGTCTTAAGCACGTTTGTTCTTTATAAGATTAGTTAATAGTTAGTAGTAGTAGAGGCGTCACCGGTGCGGGTGGCGCTTTCTTGGCTTTGAGTTTTCGCTTCCAAGAGAATTTGATTTTAATAATTTACCTATGATAAATATCCAATGATCAGAAAAGCTTACCCAGCCGATAAGACGGCGGTTTCAGAAATATTGTCGCGGGCATTTGCCGATAACTTGAGTGTTTTATACATCGCCGGTAATGGAGAGGACAGCAAGCAAAAGATCAAATGGTTGATGGACTATGCATTTGAGGTTTGTTATCGTTATGGTGAAGTGCTGGTTACCGAAGACTTCAAAGGTTGTGCGTTGATCCTTTATCCTGAACTTAAAAAAACCGATTTTACTTCTCTTACGCTTGATCTTTCGCTGATCTGGAATTGCGTAGGCATCATGGGTATCGGGAAAGTGCTGTCGCGCGAGGGTAAGATCAAAGCAATGCAGTTGCCGGGCAAAAGTGCCTACCTTTGGTTTATTGGGGTTGATCCGGCTTTTCAGCGCAATGGATTGGGAACGTTATTGATGGACAAAGTGGTCGAGATCAGCGAGGCAGCCGGTCGATTCGTGATGCTGGAAACTTCTACGGAGCGCAATCTGCCCTGGTATATCCGTTCGGGGTTCTCGGTTTATGGCACGATCGATCTTGGCTACCTTTTATATTTCCTTAACCGGCCAACTGAACTTCAACCGTAAACATAAACCTATCTACTTGTATGTTTGCTTTTGGAGAAATGCACGGCGTTACGTTAGTGATCGTCGTGATTGAATGTTGTTTTCTTTTTTATCAGGTGACGCACTATTTGGCCTGGCCGGATGACAAGTCGCGGTTCTGGTATCTGGTGTTGCTGGCCTTGCTGATCTTCTATAATGTGACCGGTGGTTTTTTTCCCGATCCCAATATTCGCTGGCTGCCGGTTATGACGCAGAATATCATTGCCTATGGCGGCGGGTTTTTAATGGCTTCTTATTTTCCCTTTTTTTTCTTCAAGGGATTTGGGGTTTCCTCCCTACGCTGGCATGCGTTGGTGGGTGTACCGCTGTTTTTATTGTTACCTTATGTGACCGCGTTCCTGGTCGTTTATCCGCTGACCGCTGATCTGGAAAAGGCGATTACGTGGGGAATGCCGGTGCCGTTTCTGTATTCAATCGTTTTAATATGGGTAATTCTGGTGGCGGTCCGTAGAATGTTCGATGAAGAAAAACAGGATGGCCAGTACAATACGAAGCTGGAAATGATGTTGGTGTACTGCTCTGTTGCACCGTGGGTGTTGATGAGTGTTTTTTCATGGCTGCACGTCACACAATGGGTCGAAGTTCTGGTCACCAACCTGGGCTTTTTGTTTACCACTTTTATTTTCATTTCCCGCTCAATACGTGCGGAGCGTTTGGATAAAGAACGGTTATTGGAATTGCAAAACAAGGTGCCTTTCTCACAGGCTTTTGAGCGGAATATCTTATTGTACCGGTTTACCGAACGCGAACTCGAAGTGGTGCGCCTGATTCGCCAGGGTTATTCGCGGGCGGAGATCGCCGATATGCTCTGTATTTCCATCGGTACTTTGGGTAAGCACATTCAGTTTATCCACGAAAAAGCAGAAGTTTCGACCCGACAGCAACTGATGGCCAAATTGGAGATGCCCTGACCGAGGGCGTCTGATACTTATCGTTTTTTTATTTTGTTTTAAAGCGGCTTTTCCGGAATGCGGAGGGCCGTTTTTGTATTTACGGATGCTTTTGCGTAGCAGAAATAGTGGTTTTGCGTAGATGATTTTTCTTGAAGAGGCGCACATTTGGGGCATTCGCATAAGTTGTGATCTGCTCCAATAGTGATTTTTTTAAAATGAGAATGCCTATGAAAAAAGTGTACGTTTTCCGTGCGGTGTGCAAGTAGATACCAGTAAACAGGTGCCGTACGGGTTCATTTAATCATACCTATATGAGGAAGAAAACCCTTAAAGTTGCCTTTCGTGAATTATGTGCGGAAGTAAGATCCATTACCGCTAATGACGGGCTGACCCTGGTGGAAAAATTTAACCAGGCCATGTCGCTGATCTCCGAGTTCCTGGCCTTTGCCCGAAGTGAAAAAACAGCGATGGCCTTCAAAGACAAATTTGATGAGATCTATTTTTTCAAATTTGAAAAGCCCGAATACTATGCGCAAAAAATATTCCTGGCCTGTTGGTTTGGCTTGATGAACGGCAAACCGTCAGGTACAGAACAAATGCTCCGCGATTACTGGCTAGAGGAACTTAAATTCATATCCCGCTTTTTCAAGCAACATGCTTTTCACTACGGGTATTACCGGTCAGGTTTTACCGAAATGGATGAGATCCTTTTCCTGCGCGGCGCAGAGGTACAGCCGGTCTTCATCCCCGAAGTACCGGAACTCGATCCCGGCTTTTCTACGGCTGGGGATTATCTATTTGCAAAGTTTATCGCCTACGAGCTATTACAGGAATTTATCCTGGAACAATTAAAGGAGCTGGATCGACCGGCTCCGGTTCTAGCTGTTTCTGCAGGAGCTTCACTAAAAACTTTTCGATGGACGGGCGATTCGATCAACTTGGTCGAATTGGGTTATGCGCTCTACCTGACCAAACAGCTGAACGATGGCAAGGCCGGGTTAACGGAGATTTTTCGCTGGCTGGAAGAAGCCTTTGGACTGGAAATCGGTATACCCGCCAACCGTTTGCGCGAGATCAAGAACCGCAAACGGCTCAGCAAGCTCAAATACCTGGATTCGATGCAGGAAATGCTGATGGAATACATCGATAAAAGTGTTTCCATGCCCGAATAGTAAAAGCCGTATAGTATTGTAAATCTGTGGCTTATTATTTATTTATAGCTACTAGAGATAAAGGTTTTTGCAGGTTCCTAAACTTTGTCATCGTCAAGCCTGCCGTAATGGAGCGGCAGGTTAAAAACAATATTTTATGCTATTCAACAATTTTTCATGGCAGGAATTTTTGCTTGCCGCAGCGGTATTGAGCCTGGTCTGGTACGCCGGTGTATGGCTCCTGTTCTATCGCAAAAAAACACCAGCCACAGACGTGCCCCTGCCGCACGGCTGGCAGGATGAAGTGGATGTGCTGGAAAACGTGCCTAAAGACGACCTGATGGGCAAACGGGCTTTGGAACGAGGGGTAAGTGTGGTTGATGCCGGAGATTTTTCTTTCGGATTACCTGAACAGTCAAGGCTTGGCGTGTTGCCGGACGTGCAGGAAGAAATCAAATCGGCCTGCCGTGAGATCGAACGCGACCTGGGCGGCAAGGAGGAATTCTATGCACTTTTCCGTTCGATAAGGGATCGATACCCGATACCGGAGGCTTCGCGTGAACTGCTAAATGATTTTATCCGCGAACATGTACCGTTCTTTTTGTCCGAAGAGGAACTGGAAAGTCTTTGGCTGTAACGCTGTTTTTTAGTAGAACAAGTATTGATCTGCTTTTCCTTACCGCAGGTAACGGCGGCATGAATGGCTGCCCATTAGAGGAAATCAAATCAATAGGTATGAAAAAAAACTTTGAAAAACAACCAGAGCGCAAAAGACTGATCGCTAAAGGATTATTGCTAACCATGACGCTTTGCGTCTATAACCTGCTGTGCAGTATCCCGTTACTGGCCCAGGATGGTTCGGCAGGTGCGCCCAGATAGGGCTGCTTAGTAAATGTTTCTTTGGCAAGAAACTGGATTAGTGTTCTTTAAAAATCCATCATCACCGACTTATCCGTGAGGGAAACCAATACCGGGGAAAACAGCATGTCGGTAAAGCCATGAGTCAGCCAGTTATCAGGCTGCGACTGAATGGGGAGATGAAAAGACAAATACGAGGATAAGGTTCATACTAACCAAATGATAGCCCGAGTGGCCCCAACCGTGTCTATGACGTAAGATAACTAAACTCGTCATACTGTAATAGTCTCTTTTAGCCCGGCGTGATTAGAGACCATAGAACAAATTACAGCACAACTGCAATAAGCAGGAAAAGGCGGAAGTCATATCCGACAATTTGTCGAGCCATAGTTACTAAGCAGTTAACTGGGGATTACCTAAGTCGGAATGCCGCTGGCGCGGCTATGAGAGCAGTTTCTGAAAATCCGATATGGTAACGGAGCTTCCGTAGTAGTCTGAGCAGGGTAACGCCCTGTACATGGCGAAGGGAAGCAGCTAATATCTTTTAATACTAATAAAGGAAAATGTGTGAGACATTATGAGAAGTCCGCAAAAAGTATTGAACAGTCTAACAAAACACAGTATGGTTTCAAGCTACCGGTTTGAAAAGCTATACAGGATTCTTTTTAATCCGGAAATGTACCATGTAGCCTACCAGCGCATTTATGCGAAACCCGGCAACATGACACCCGGCTCAGACGGCAGTACTGTCGATGGGATGAGCTTGGAACGGATTGAAAAACTGATGGGTACCATTCGTGATGAATCGTACCAGCCATGCCCGGCAAGACGGACATACATCCCAAAGAAAAATGGGAAGAAACGTCCATTGGGCATACCAGCATTCGATGATAAGTTGGTGCAGGAGATAGTAAGAATGATACTGGAAGCCATCTACGAAGGGCAATTTGAACATTGCTCTCACGGTTTCCGTCCCAAACGAAGCTGTCATACCGCATTAATGCAAATCAAAACGACCTACAGAGGGGTCAAATGGTTCGTTGAAGGCGATATCAAAGGATTCTTTGATAACATCCAACATGAGGTGCTTATCAATATCCTGCGGGAACGCATTGCAGACGACCGATTTATCCGACTGATAAGGAAGTTCCTGAACGCAGGTTATGTTGAAGATTGGGTCTTTCATAAAACGTACAGCGGGACACCGCAAGGTGGGATAATCAGCCCTATACTGGCTAATATCTATCTCGATAAACTGGACAAATACATGAAAGAATATGCCCAAACATTCGATAAAGGCGAATCAAGGAAACAAACCCCTGAAAGCTCAAAAATCGGTACGATGAAAATCAGACTGGTAAACAAATTGAAAATCACAAGTGATGAGAACGAAAGAAAAGAACTCATCAGCCAAATAAGGCTAATAGAACGTGAAAGAGTAATGATACCCTACGGTCAAGATATGGACAGCAATTACAGACGACTGAAATACGTCAGGTACGCTGATGACTTTTTAGTGGGAATAATCGGTGATAAAGAAGATTGCAAACGCATAAAGGAAGACATCAAAACCTTTCTGCATGATACGTTGCAATTGGAACTCTCGGAAGAGAAAACGCTGATTACCCACTCGGAAAACGCAGCGAGATTCCTTTCATACGATGTTAATGTAAAGAAATCCAACCTAACCAAAAGGGATAATAAATCAGGACGGTTAGAACGCATCTATAACAAACGGGTAGTACTGAAAATGCCGGAAGATAAGATGAAGGAAAAGCTGATGTACTATGGCGCTGTAGAATTCAAACACTACGACAGTCAGCAACATTGGAAACCAAAATCGAGGCCATGGCTGCTTAATAAAGATGACTTAGAAATCATCAGCCAGTACAACTCTGAAATCATAGGCTTCTACAACTACTACTCTATTGCCTTAAATGCTGGTGCGATTAACTCTTTCCACTACTTCATGGAATACAGCATGTACAAAACCTATGGTCGAAAATACAGGCTGTTCACCGGGCAAGTACTGGATAAGTTCAAAATCAACGGAGAGTTCACCATTAGATATACGGACAAAAAAGGCCGTAACAGGATGAGAATATTCTACAATCGTGGTTTTCAAAAACGTGATGAAGCATTGACCGCACGGGTTGACGAGTTCCCGAAATATACGGGGAGACACGCACATACCAGCATGATAGATAGGCTAAACGCCCGTTCATGCGAACTATGTGGTGTGACAGATGTGCCCTTACAAATGCACCATGTCAGGAAAATCAGTGACCTCAAAGAACGCCCCAAGAAAGAGGCGTGGGAAATCAAAATGATTGGTCGTGCAAGGAAAACGATGGCGGTATGCGTACCCTGTCACAAAAAGATTCATCATGGAAGTTAGACTGCGGATATTAGTGGAAAGCCGTATACCTGGAGACAGGTACGTACGGTTTGGAGGAGATGACACGAAAACCTACTGTAGAAATACAACAAGGCGTCGAGGAATTATCCTACGTATTCAGGAGGCGACCAGTAAGGTGACCAGTTACTTTGAAGCCGGGTGCAACCTGATGTATGCCATTGGTGCGGTATTGGGCCTGATCGGTGCGATTAAGGTGTATTCCAAGTGGAATAGCGGGGAGCCGGATACCAACAAGGTTGCCGCGGCATGGTTCGGGAGCTGTGTGTTCCTAGTGGTGGTGGCCACGGTGCTGAAATCTTTCTTTGGCATCTAACAATTTTTAAAACTGACCGGTTCGGGCGGGTGCCCTGCTGAACAAGAATGCTATCGGCTTCGCCTGTACCGGTCTTTAATCTATTTTTTATGAGTACAATATATCAGATCAATAAGGGCATCAATAAGCCCATCGTTTTTAAAGGTTTGCAGGGGCAATACATTGCCTGGCTTGCAGGCGGACTGGTCGCTTTGCTGGTCAGTTTTGCCATCCTTTACGTGATCGGTATGCCGATATACGTCCTGTTACCGCTGATCTTCGGTTTGGGTAGTGTCTTGTTCTGGTTGGTAGCCCGTATGTCCAAACGCTTCGGCGTGCATGGACTGGAGAAGTATTTTGCCAAGCGTGGCTTGCCGCGTTATATCAGTTTCCGTTCCCGTCGGTTGTTCACTAGGCTAAAGGTACATACAACCGACCCGTCATTAATCAGGAGGACTGGCCTATGATCGGTATGGAAAATATTTTGCCAATCTGGAAGGTCGAAAACGGGTCTATGGTTTCCATGCAAGGGGACTTAACGATCGGTTTCAAAGTGACCCTGCCCGAGACAGGCACGCTGTCCGCTGATCAGTTCGAGGCATTGCACCTGGCTTTTGTGAAAGCGGTACGGGTATTGCCGCCCGGTAGTATCCTGCAAAAGATAGATTGGTTCCTTCGTGGCAAGGTGCAGGCCGATTTCAGTAAGCAGGCATTTGGTGACCATGAAGTGTTGTCCCGTGCATCGGAACGACATTTCAATGAGCGGCCTTATTTGGAACATGAATGTTTTATCTTTTTAACCCAACAACCTGCAAACCGCAGGGCATCATCGTCTTCTTATTCCGGCATATTGCGGAAATCCGTAGCACCGGTACAGGTAAAGGATGAGCGCCGTTACAAAACCTTTTTATCTGCCTGTGGGCAGTTTGAACGGATACTGCTTGATAGTGGGTTGCTCGGGTTGCAGCGATTGACAGACGATGAACTCGCCGGGACAGCTGGCGAGGCCGGTATTTTAGAACGGTATTGCTTTTTGCTCGGTAGGCACAAACAGCCTATGATCAGGGACGTACATATCAGGGATGGTATTCGTATCGGCGATAAACAGATCGAACTTTATGCATTATCTGATGCGGAGGATCTGCCCGCTTTTTGTGGCAGCCGTATCAATTACGATAGGTATTCTACCGACAAGACCAAATTCAGTGTCGGTTTCGCTTCGCCGTTGGGACAGCTGCTGGACTGTAATCATATCTACTGCCAATACCTGTTTATCGGCGACGGCCAGAAGACGATTAAAGAACTGGAAGCCAAAAAATTGCGGCTGCAATCGCTTTCTGCCTACTCGCGGGAAAATGCGATATCGCGGGATGCCTGCAACGACTTTTTGAATGAAGCCATTACCACGCAAAAGCTGCCCGTCAAGGCACATTTCAACGTGCTATGTTGGGCGGACAATATCGAGGACACGGCAGAACTGAAGAACAAAGTAGGTTCGGCAATGGCGGCAATGGATGCGGTCTGCAAACAGGAAACCGATGGCGCGGCACAAATTTGGTTTGCGGGCATCCCCGGCAATGCAGGGGATTTCCCGATGGGCGATACTTTTGACACGTTTGCAGAACAGGCCTGTTGTTTCCTGAACATGGAAACCAATTACCGCAGTTCCTTATCTCCTTTTGGTATTCGACTGGCCGAACGCAATTCGGGCTATCCGGTGCATGTGGACATTTCGGACGAACCCATGAAACGGGGCTGGACAACCAATCGGAACAAATTTATTATCGGCCCTTCCGGTTCCGGTAAGAGTTTTTTTACCAATCACCTGGTGAGAAGCTATTACGAGCAAGGTGCACATCTGGTCATCGTCGATGTGGGGCACAGTTATAAGGGCTTGTGTGATCTGGTGGAGGGTTATTATTTTACCTATTCGGAAGAAAACCCAATCCGTTTCAATCCTTTCTATATCACCGAAGGCGATGTGCTGGATACCGAAAAAAAGGAAAGCATCAAAACCCTGCTCATTACCCTCTGGAAAAAGGACGATGAGAAATTTACCCGCTCGGAATATGTGGCGATCAGTAATTCACTGACCTTATACTACGCTTATCTGGACAAGCACCCTGAAATATTTCCCTGCTTTAATTCTTTCTACGATTTCCTGATGCAGGAATACTTACAGGTATTGGAAGATGGAAAAGTCCAGACGCGCCATTTCGATGTCGAGAATTTTCTCTATGTGCTGAACCCTTATTATAAGGGTGGAGAGTTCGACTACCTGCTGAATGCCACGGAAAACCTTGACCTCCTACAACAGCGACTGGTGATTTTTGAAATTGACCAGTGTAAAGACCATCCCATATTATTTCCGGTCTTGACCATCATCATTATGGAGATGTTTATCTCCAAGATGCGTAAGCTGAAGGGTATCCGTAAAGTCTTGCTTTTGGAAGAAGCCTGGAAGAGCATTGCCAAAGAGAGCATGGGCGGGTACATTCAATATTTGTTTAAAACCGTCCGTAAGTTCTTTGGGGAGGCGGTCGTGGTCACGCAGGAGATCGAAGACATTATCAGCTCGCCCATTGTCAAAAAGGCCATTATCGGTAGTGCCGACTGTAAAATCCTGCTGGATCAGAGCAAGTACCAGAACAAGTTTGACGAGGTACAGGCCATGCTCGGTTTCAGCGAAACGGAAAAAACGCAGATCCTTTCCATGAACAAAGCCAACGATCCCAAACTGAAGTACAAAGAGGTTTTTATATCGCTCGGCACCAGCCATTCCAAGGTTTACCGCACAGAGGTTTCGCTCGAAGAATATTTGGTATACACCACCGAAGAAAGGGAGAAAATGAAAGTTCAGGAATACGCCGCCAAGTACGGCGACATATCCCGTGGGGTCGCCGCACTGGCGGCCCAGCTCCGTAACGGAGACGAAGCATTGTAAACAGATTTATTCACTAAAACCAATTGATTATGTGGAGTTCAACATTGAAAACAGACAGTTCACTAAAGTGGTGTGCTGTTTTTATTATCCTTTTTGGCTTGGCCATGAGCTTATTCGGTGGTTGCCAGCGCCATCCGCAGGTTGCCTTCAGCGGTACCTATGTGAACCAGGCCAAAAGCGAGTTCAGTATCGCCAGCGATACCCTGGCAGTAGAAAAGATACAGGAAGAAAACTATATCATCCGCCGGAAGACCGGCATTAGAATGCTCAATGAAAGCGGTAAGCCCGGGAAACTGATCCTGGAATCTGAAGAATGGAAAGCGATCTACGATCCTGAACAAAAGGTCATGACCGGACAGCAAAAAGGCAGGTTGATCCGCTTTAGTGCGGATGGCCTGCTGTTAGAGAACAGCCTTTACAGGCGCATCCCCTGACCCTATTATCTAAGTATGAAAACATTAAAAAAAGTATTAAAAACTTATATGGTCGTGCTGTCGCTCAGCGGCACGACCGTGCTGGTCGCTCTGCCAACCGGTGCCAATGCGCAACTGATCATTGCCGAGGTCATTAAGGCCGGTATCAAAAAAGTGATCAAGGCCATTGACCTGAAGGTACAGCGCCTGCAAAACCAGACCATCTGGTTGCAGAACGCGCAAAAGGTGGTTGAAAATCAGTTGTCCAAATTCAAGCTGACGGAAATATCCGACTGGACGGAAAGGCAAAAGAAACTTTATAGCGGGTATTATGAGGAACTGCAAAAGGTGAAAGCCGTGATCAGCACCTACCAGCGTATCAAAGACCTGACCGGTACACAGGCCGAGATCGTCAGGGAATATCAGTGGGCAGCCAGTCTTTTCCGCAGGGATAAGCACTTTTCAGCAGATGAACTGTCGCATATCGAAGAGGTGTACAAAGGGATTTTAGAGGAGAGCCTAAAAAACCTGGATCAGATCTTTATCGTCATCAACTCCTTTAGAACGCAGATGTCCGATGCCAAACGCCTGGAGCTGATCGATGAGGCTTGGGGCAAAATGGAGCAGAATTATGCCGACCTCAAACAGTTCAACCAGCAGAACATTACGCTGTCCATACAGCGTGCCCGTTCTGAACTGGAAGTAAAAACCTTAAAGCATGTGTATGAAATCAATTAAAATTATTCCGGTTTGCTGCTTGTTGTTATTGGCATCTCTCAGCCTTCAGGCACAGACCTTTGCCGAATGGTGGAGCCAAAAGAAAACGCAGAAGAAATACCTGATCGAGCAGATCGCCGCTTTGCAGGTGTATCTAGGTTATGCGAAGAAGGGCTATGAAATTGCGGGAACGGGTTTATCTACGATCCGCGATATCACTAACGGCGAATTTAAGCTACATGAACTATTTATTACGGAGCTAAAAAAGGTATCGCCAGCTATCCGAAATGATGTACGAATCGCAGAGATCATCTCCATGCAGTTGGATATACTTAAAACATTCAATGGTTTGGCCAGCGGGTTTAGCGGCGAACATCTTGAATATGTGCTGGATGTCAAGGCGGGCGTAATCAACGAGTGCCTTAACGACCTGGAACAGTTGTATTTGGTCATCACTTCGGGAAAAGCAGAAATGACCGATGATGAACGGATCAAACGGTTGAACCAGATTTTTGACGCTATGCAGGACAAATCAGCTTTTACGCAGGATTTTTATAATAAGGCCGATCTGTTTTTGCGATTGCAGGAAGCCGAAAAAAGGTCGACCAGCCAGTTAAGGAGGTATCATGAATAGGATGAAAATATTATGGGTCAGCTTATGTGGTGTATTGGTGCTAAACCTCTTTTCTCCCGATGTGAAAGCGCAAAGCACGGAAATTCAGCAGTTGTTGCTCAACGTGGAAAAGCTATCGCAACTCAAAAGCATTTTGAGCGATATGAAAAAAGGTTACACTATTCTAACCACCGGCTATAATTCCGTCAGGAACATCGCCCAGGGCAATTTCAGCCTGCACGAAGTCTTTTTGGATGGTTTAATGCTCGTCAGTCCCGAGGTCAGAAGATACCACAAGGTAGCGGACATCATCACCTATCAGGGCGATATCCTCTCCGAATACAAATCGGCCTACAAGCGGTTTTCAGGCAGTGGTTCTTTTTCCGTAGCGGAACTGGATTACTTGTCGAAAGTCTATCAGAAGCTCTTTAATGAAAGTCTGCAAAACCTTGACCGGTTGCTCATGGTGATTACGGCGGGCAAAATGCGCATGAGCGATGACGAACGGCTACAGGCCATTGACCGGATTTATGATGATACCCTGGACAAACTGACTTTTTTGCGCTCGTTCAACCGGGAAACCGGGATGCTCAGCATCCAGCGAACGCGGGAGAAAGCAGACCTGCAAGGCGTGGACAATTACTTTAACAAAAACTAACGGCTTATGAGAAAGACAATTTTTTTGGGTGCTTTTATCGCACTCTTAGCCATGCTTTTGCCTGTTATTTCCTTTGCGCAAAGTGGTAATGGTATGGCAGGTAGTATTACGGGCTTGCAGCCTGTACTCGATCAGGTCTACCGGGATATGATGCCCTTATGTTCCAAACTGATCGGTGTAGCGCGAGGTTTGGCCGGGTTCGGGGCGCTGTGGTACATTGCTTCAAGGGTATGGCGGCACATTGCCAATGCCGAGCCGGTTGACTTTTACCCGCTGTTACGGCCATTCGCTTTGGGTCTGGCCATTATTCTTTTTCCGATGGTCATCGGGGTACTGAACGGCGTACTCCAACCCGTTGTTTCGGCTACGGGCGGCATGGTTCGTGATAGTGATAAAGCGATAGCCGCATTGCTGAAACAAAAAGAAGAAGCCATTAAAAAAAGCACCCATTGGCAAATGTATATTGGGGAAACCGGCAATGGTGACGAAAATAAATGGTATCGCTACACACATCCAAAAGACCCCAATAGAGAAAAAGAGGGTATGTTCGAGGGCGTCGGCAATGATATTAAGTTTTGGCTTGACCGCAATGCCTACAACTTTAAGAACTCTATCAAACAGTGGATGTCGGAAGTGTTGCAGGTACTCTTCGCAGCGGCGGCCTTGTGTATCAATACAGTACGTACCTTTTACCTGATCGTCATGGCCATACTCGGGCCGTTGGTATTTGGCTTTGCAGTTTATGATGGGTTCCAACATACCCTGACCGTTTGGCTAGCGCGTTATATCAACATTTTCATGTGGCTGCCCGTCGCCAATATCTTCGGTGCCATACTGGGGAAGATACAGGAAAACATGCTCAAAATCGATTTGAGCCAGATCGGGCAGGCGGGCGATACGTTCTTTTCGCCCACAGATGTTGGGTATCTCGTTTTTATGGTCATCGGCATTGTCGGCTATTTCACCGTGCCGAACGTGGCGAATTATATCGTCCATGCAGGCGGTGGCAATGCAATGCTGCAAAAGGTAAACATGCTTGTCGTAGGTGGAAGTTCCACTGCCGCGAACACCGGGATAGCCGCAGGTGGCATGGTGGCCGATGCGATGGGCGATGCCTGGCGCAGGATGAACACCGACAAGGCAGGCGGCGACCAAAATAATTATTTAAAAGACAAATTGAAAGGATAAACTATGTTCACACAACTTAAGAACATCGATACCGCTTTCCAGCACATCAAAAGGTTCAGCCTTTTCCTTGTCGTGGCCTGTATACTGATTTCCGGCTTTGCGGTTTATACCAGTTTTGATATGGTGAAGACCGTGCAGGGCAAGATCTATATCCTGGCGAACGGTAAGGCATTGGAAGCATTTTCGGCTGAAAGAAAGGACAACGTGGCGGTAGAGGCACGCGACCATATTGGTATGTTCCACCACTGGTTCTTTACCCTAGACCCTGACGAGAAAGTGATACAGGCCAACATGGGCAAGGCACTGAACCTGGCCGATGAAAGCGCCCGCAAAAACTATGAAAATCTGAAAGAGCAGGGCTATTATAATAATATCATCTCGGCAAATATCTCCCAGGAGATCAGCATAGACAGTATCCAACTGGACATCAGCGAATACCCATATCATTTCAGGTGTTATGCTACCCAAAAACTGATACGCTCAAGTACAGCAGTCACTCGCAAGCTTGTCACGCAGGGATGGTTGCGCAACGTCAGCCGCTCTGATAACAACCCGCACGGTTTTCTCATTCAAAAATGGGAAACCTTGCTTAACCAGGACGTAAACCCTAACGCCGCTAAACAATGAAGCTATTCGCAAAAGGCACAGCGGATAAGCTAACGCCTAAGCAGGAAGCCCTGGCTGACCGCATCGCAGGCCGCATCCGCCAAACCCAATGCCGACTGGCAGAATGGCTAAACGGCAAAACGGCCGGTCTAACGGCTAAAAACTGGCTATGGCTGCTCGTACTGTTCAGCCTAGGTTTCGGGGCGTACTGCCTTTACCTGCTGGTTTCCGCATTTAATTAACCTATTTATTCACCATAATAACTTTAAAATGAAACAAAGAATCGAAACGCGCAGGATGCTATTGTTCCTGCCCTTACTGATCATTCCACTGCTGGCCATTGCATTTTATGCCCTGGGTGGTGGCAAAAAATCGGCGGCTGCCGATCAGCCCAAACAGGCAGGTATCAATATGACCCTGCCGGATGCCCAGTTTAACCGTGATACGCTCACCGATAAGATGTCGGTCTACGACCAGCTGAAAAAGTCCGGCAACGATACTTCAGCCTCAGAAATTGAGGCGGTAGCCGGGCGATTGGGTTTTAACGGACTGCCGGAAGACCCGCAGGCCAAGGCAATTGCTGATAAGTTGGCGGCACTGAACAAAGAAATGGCCAAGCCTGATGAGCCGAGGGCTACGGGAGTTGTGACCAGTAAAAACAATGCCAGTGATTCAGCCCTAGAAAAAGATGTGGCCAAGCTGGAAATGCTGATGAAAAGTATGCAATCGGGTTCAGGCGAAGATGCGGAAATGAAGCAGTTGTCGGCCATGCTGCAAAGCATTCAGGAAATCCAAAATCCAGAGCTGGCTAAATTGAAGTACAAGAACGCGATGCCAGCCGCTGCACCGGACAGTCAGTTTAGAGCGATACCCGCAGTGATCGAGGGCGATCAGAAAGCTGTTCAGGGCGCTGTGGTCAAACTCAAATTGTTGGATTGCCTGATCGTGGGTGGGCAGGTCATCCCTAAAGGGCATTTGATTTTTGGTTTGGCTGCATTCAGTAACCAGCGATTGAACCTGGAGATCAAGAATATCCGTTTGGGTAACTCCATCGTACCGGTCAACCTGACCGTATTTGATATGCGCGATGCCATGAGCGGGATCAATGCGCCCGAAGCGGTATTGGCCGATGCAGTAAACGGTGGCGTGGTTGATGCTGCCGGAAGCATCGGCATCACGGGCTTTGACCTGACCACCCAAATTGCCGGGGCGGGTATTGATGCAGCACGGTCGCTTCTGACCAAAAAGTTAAAACGCATCAAGCAGCCGCTCAAATCAGGCTATCCGTTGCTGTTGCGCGACAATACGAAAAAACAGACTATTCATTAATACTTATCAGATGAACAAAAACAATTTGGAGAATCTACAGGGCGAAATGCGTGCCTTGAAATTCGATGAGAAGCTCATCGAACAGATGCAAAAGGAAATGGAGAAAGGCAAGCCTGGTTTCCAGCTTCACACACAGGTTCCGGCCGATAACGGCCAGCTGGACGTTACCTTAAATTTTAAACAATCAGGTTCGAGCGATTATTATTTCCTGAACAGGTACGACCTGGCCTTGTCAAAAGCCAAACCATTGGAAGAAGGCAAACAGTATTTTGTGATCAGTCCTAACCCGGAAGAAAAGGGCAAGCACCTCACAAGGAAATTTGACAGTGCCTTACAGGCGATGGATTATTTCAAATCGCAGAAACAGACCAGTGAACTGGCAGTGGGCAAAAGTGTGGCCGATAAAATGACGCTCGCCACAATTGAAAAAGGCAAGGTCGATTATGTCAACAAAGATTTCCGTACCGCTTATTATAGTCCGGTGATCGCCAATTCGCAATTCGTGGATAGAGGTCGGGGCTTCAACGTAGTACAAGCAGCCAATATGCTGCAAGGCCGCGCCGCCTATCGGGACGATCTGGTCAGTCGCGCCGGAGAAAGCTATAAAGCCTGGAACGTTCACCAGTTTGATGAGCCCAAGGACAAATACGGCAATTATAAGGTTAAACAGTATAGCGAGGGCTACGGCTTTGATGTCGCAAAGGAACTGAACAAGTATGGCATCAAGGAGCTGGCTGATCCCAAAAAAGAAGCCCAGGTGATCGATTCGCTCAAAGACGGCAATAAACCTGTGGTAACCGTAGTTGGACAGGACGGTCAAGAGCTAAAACTTCGTGTCGAAGCGATGCCCCGTTTCAACAACATCAACTTCTTTCAATTGAACGGCAAGATCGAAAAACGTGAACAATTCCTGAAAGAGCCTTCGCAGGATATGGCAAAAGGCCAGCAGAACATCTTCGAGAAAAAGCTTAACCAAAGGCAGGAACAGGGAATGTCGATCTGATTTGTTATCGAGTTAATTAACCCATATATTCAAACTTCAAATTTTAAAACTTATGAACTCATTTGAAAAATTAAAAGAACTGTTAGCTGCCACAGAAAAAGATGCAGCAGCATTTTACGAGAAAAACAACAAAGCAGCTGGCACCCGTTTACGCAAGGCGTACATGGAGATAAAGAACCTCGCCTCAGCAGGCCGTAATGAAGTAACCGAACTGAAGAACAAGGAAAGTAAATAACAGGGTAAACTGCTTTGGGATAAAGCCTGCCGGTTTCCGGCGGGCTTTATAATTGTGGCCCTTCAGGTTTTATTTTAACTTAGAGTAATTTTTATTAATGGCAGCCTGAAACCGACACTTATAGATGAAAACACAGCCTATCTTTAATATCCTTGAGGGATTTGACTTTTCACATTTAAAAAACCCCGAATTTAAAGAGGATGCTGTACGCGAGGAACTGGTGGTTCCGATAATCAAAGGATTGGGGTATAGTGCCAGCAAGCCATACCAGATCATTAGGAGTCGCCAGCTGTTGCACCCTTTCGTATCCATAGGCTCCAAGCGTCATCCTATCAATATCATTCCTGACTACCTTTTTGAGGTTAATGACCGGCCGGCCTGGATCATGGACGCGAAAGCTCCCGGTGAAATGCTGGTCAAGTCAAAGCATGTTGAACAAGCCTATTCTTATGCTATCCATAGCGAAGTGCGGGTAAATTATTTTGCGCTTTGCAATGGAAATGAGTTCGTTCTTTATAATATCAGTAAAAACGATCCGGTACTGCAATTTTCGCTCGAAGCGATATCGCTTTACTGGGGCGACCTTCAACGTTTTTTAAAACCTGATGCTATTTTCAATAATGACCAGCATAAGCTGGCTAAAGATTTAGGATTACATTTAAAACGCTTGGGCTTTGACCATTTTGAGAGCATGTTCTTTCCCGCCGTGCCGATCACGAATATCGGGCAATTAGACCCGGATATGTACAGTATTTCCGGAGCAGTAAATATTGACGGGCAGCGTTACGTCGTCACTTTCGATTTTGATGCACTTGCTTTCCAGCAGCTTAAAGGCCGCATTCCCGAATCTGCTTTCAATGATTTGAGCAAAAGGGATGTGAATGGCCCGCGGAAATGTTTTTCTTTTGCCAATAATGCGTTTGTTGTCAATATAGATTGTATTATCGGCAATCAACTGGAAGAGAATACGGACGAAATATTTCAGCCACTGATCGTTAACAGGTTCGTTTAGTTATCAATGTACGTTGGCCCTCAAAGGTATTGACAAATTTATTTTAACAATATTATCACCGCGCAGATAGACTGCGTACATTGAAAATACTTTTGGCTTTATATTAAAAACAGATTACCATGCAGGTTAATTCAAAAGAGTATCAGGAGCACGCGATTTTTGACGAGCTTACCATGAATGCCAAGTTCTACGACAGCCTGTCCTTCTCGACTATGCACTGGGTTACCCAGGGAGTAAGCAGCCTTTTGAATATGGATACCTATATTTTTAGCTCTATTCAGGGGACGCTGGAATCGATTTTTGATGTCCTGAAACGGGGGCGCATCAATGACGGGTATGCCCTGCTTCGTAAATATTATGATTCCTCGATCATCAATATATATTCTAATCTTTACCTGGAAGATCATTTTTCTATTGATAACTTTGTCGTTGAAAAGATTGAAAAATGGCGCCGGGGCACAGAATCTATTCCGGGTTTTGGTACCATGTCCGAATATATTCTTGCCTCTGGTAAAGTTAAAGCGATCACTCAGCTGCTTTACCAAAACGGGGGCTTTAAAAATAGCGGATTTGAAGCCATCAGGCAACGGTGCAACGATCATACCCACTATTTGTATTACAACACCCTGTTGCTCAATGACAATAGGGTTTACATCAATGAACGTTTGAAGATATTGGAAAGGTTTAGGAATGATCTCCGGGAGATTTTTATTCTTCACCTTGGCTACCTGTTTTATATGAATGACCATTATATGATGTCCTCTGATTATATGGATTGTCTGGAATGTGGGGAGAAACCTGACGAAGAGCTACAGTACCAGGTGGCACCCTTTGTCCAGCGCATATTCGATGCGGTAATTGAAAGATACAGGCCGGATATTACCAAGGCGATCAAAGACCACTCAAAAATGCAGTTGTCTTAACCTCTACTAACCTCAAAAACGATGACCAACGCAGAATTAAACAGCATGAAATCGGAAGACATGCAATTCATTAAGGGACTCAATGAGTTGTTTGTTAAAGTCTTTGCTGTTAAACCCGACGAAGAACAGGCTAAGATACGCAAGACACCTTCCGGTGAGTATCTATGGCGGGTTCAGAGCCGCATTTGGGATATTCAACAAAATATCGAAGATATTGCGCTGACGGAGCAATTGATCAGTGCACACAATCCTGGATTATCTAGGCTTGACCGTACTGTAAATGCTGGTCAAATGATCAGATATAACTATGAAAATTTCTTTTTACGTATGGGAAAGATGACGGATCTTTTTCTATTGCTAATCAATGAGGTGATGATGCTTAAAATAAAAAAAGGCCTGAACTTAGAAGCCAACGTACTGAAACTGCTCGCAAAAGATCATCCGCACTTTCAAGGCATCTGGTCGCAGGTCAAACAAAATTTAGATGAACTAAAACCCTACCGCAACCATGTAGCCCATAACGGGTTTATCACTATGCCAGACCTCGCGTTGGTCAACTCATTTTACACCATTGACATAAAACATAAAAACAGACTGGAACAATATCGGTATGAGTTCGCCATAAGCGATATACAAAAGGACCTCGTAGAAAAATTTACTGCTATCATAAACGCGCATTTGGCAAACATTGATCAGTACCTCAAACTGATCTACCTTTTTATAACTGTCCCCTTTTTTGATAACCTCAAATCTCTGACAAAAAACAAATGATTGTTTGAACGTTTTTTGCTGATGAAGATTTGTAAGTTTACCAAAAGCTAAATTGACACAGCCTGATTTTATCGGTAAGTAATTCAATCCTTATGCAAGCACCTAAATCTTTACGTAAGCCGCTGAACTGGCAGGATTTTGAAACCCTATGTAAAAAACTATGGGGTGAGATATGGGAATGTAAGGAGATCAAGAAAAACGGACGCACCGGCTAGGCACAAAATGGTGTGGATGTTTTTGGAATACCGTCGGGAGAAACGCAATATTTCGGCATCCAATGCAAAGGGAAAGACGAATATGCAAACAAACAGTTTACGGAACAGGAAGTGATCAACGAGATCGAAAAAGCAAAGAATTTCAAACCGCCGTTGAAGAAACTGTATTTTGCAACCACGGCCAATAAAGATGCCGGTATAGAAGAATTTGTTCGCCTTAAAAACCTGGAAAACATAGAAAGCGGCATTTTTGAAGTCCATTTGTTTTCATGGGAAGATATTGCTGACCTGATCGAAGAAAACAGGCAGACCTTTAATTATTACATGGAAAGCCAGAATTTCCGAAATACCACCAGTGTTGAAGTAACGTTTGAAAACGGGGAAAATGAAATAATCCTGAAACCTAAGTTTAAACAACACAAAACAGTTTACAGGAAAGATTTTACTGCCGGACTGGAGAAGGGGCTAATGGGACTTTCAGCGGCCATGAACGCAAATGCTTCATGGAACAGGATGTTTAATGCCGGTATGTCAGCACGAATAGTCAGGGCTACAGTTAATTTTAGTTACGCCAAATTTAACCTGGTCATTACCAATACAGGCAGCGAAGCGCTGGAAGATTACAAACTATCATTCTGGCTGCAAGGGGATATTCAGGATATTGCAAAAACAAATGTTAAAGATGACTTTCCGGCCCTCATAGCGGTTGCCCATGTCGTACGGCCAACTACTTACGTTGATGCGAAAACACTATCTGGCGAGCTGATCCCCAGGAATAACATACTGGTGGGTGATGATGCGTTTACATCTGCTGACATTTATATTAAGCCTGCAGCAACCGATAGCGAAGTACTTTTAAACTGGAAGCTGATTTCTAAACGTTACAAGACGGAGGGCTCCTTAAAGATCCGAATCAGCCCGGAAATCAAGTCTACCTACAAAGAGATTACGATAGACGATGTTTCGGAAGAACGCGTTGAAGCCGGTGAAATAACCGATTTTATCGAAATCAAAGATTAGCTCTTCTATCCAAAGCCTCATACCTTATGTTGGATCACCGCATTTAGCCTTTCCTTTTCTAAGTGGTCAAGCATGGAAAATTTATACCATTTTGGGACATGCCGCTTTCGCTTACCGGAGACTACTGCCATATGGTATTGTAATTCACCCACCACTAAAATATCGGCCGCTTCAACCTTTCGGAAATTCAATTTGTAATACTGATGATCCACTACGCCTATGAAAAGATCTATATGATGATAGCATTCATTGTTTTCAATAAGCAGATAAAGTTTGCGCAGCGCACTTTTGGTGATCCTTGCTCCACAATAAATCGCGGTTATACAATCAGCAGGTAACTGGAAAAGGGCTACATAACTGCTTTCAAATTCCTCATCAAACGCTCTATCCTGTCCGATATGGATGGTATATTGCTGGTCTTCTTTCTTAAAATTGAGCGCATTTTCAGGAACCGCCAGTAGCCGCCATTCTCTTTCATAGGCCCAATCGTGACTTTTTTGAAATAACTGCACTATTTTTTGCATTTCGTTTGCTTCAGGCGTGCCATTTTTGAGCAAGTTGGCTTGCCGAACGATTAATTTTTCAAACTCCCGGAGCGTTACTGCCGGACGTCTATTTCCGTAAGGAACCTGATAGAGGTAGCGAGTAGTATCCGTAAAAAAAGCGTGTGTGCTGTCAAGTTCGAGGACAAATCCGCTGTGGTTACCTGTATAATGTGCCCACATCAACAGGTTTTCGTGATCTTCTGTCAGTGATAAGGACACGAAATTGGTATTCACGTACCAGCTTAAGATGTTTTTTTGCGGTTTTTTCCGATCCTCTTCCCATCGGGCTACTTTTTCTTCCGGTATAACGCCGGTATCCTGAACTTCTTTTACGATGCTGGCAAACTCGGCAAGTTTTTTTAATGGATGGATTTCCTGATGATCACTGTAATAAGGTTGAGTTTCAAATGGATCATTGAGTGCATAGGGCTGGCTAAATCTTATTTTCTGATTTTGCAGGATATCGATCCGCGCACTGGTGACATATTTATATAACTTCATTCGGAAAAAGCTTCGCTGTTAGTTCTGATGCAGAATCTTTCAAATACTATTAAACCTTGGCAACAGACTTTTAAATATAATCCTTTATACCCATAATTATACTGTCACATTCAGCAACGAATTTTAACCGATGCTCTGCTGCGGGAATTTGTTTGGCCAAATTCCTTAATCTGATAACATTGATCATCAGGCCACGTGTAAATCTGTACCTTTTATCTTTTTCGATCTTATGTTCACCAAGCAGATGGTTTGTGATGTCTATCAAGGCCAAATTGCCGATATATTTCCCTTGCTGATAAACAGGCAGGGAGCCGCTTAACTTTAATTTCAGAAATTGGTCGAGTGCCTGAAAAATCGTCCTGTCCGCTTGAAGTGCGGTCGATCCGGCAACTAACATTTCATTGCCAGGGGTAACTAAATCCTTTATTTTCATCATAAATACCAATGGCGCGGGCAAAACTTGTCCGCTAAAGAGGTACTGGTATACCCATGCACGAAACAAGCCAGCCACACGCCATTGGCATGGGCTACGCTGTTTTCCTCGTGCATTTAAAAATTACCAGTTTTCTTTAGCGAGGATTGCGTAACGCAATATTTTCAATAAATCTTTTCTGTCTACCGCTGTTTAGGCGGATGACACCCTGCAAATGTAAGTATTTTACTGTTTAAGCTAAAGTGGCTGATCATGCGAGGCAGGACAGCCGCTTTGTCTGTTCGCTCCGCTGCACAGCCTTCAGCCGCTGTTTTAACCTGCCGGTGCAGCCCTGCATGCGCAGCGCTGCTTCTTGACCTTCATGATGATTTTTCCAAGATGTATAAAGAGTGGTTTCCAAGCTTTTTGAGCACAAATTTCTGATGGCCGGGTCTTACGGTCAAGGCCAAGCCCTACGGGTTTGCTCGAAAAAAATCTCCACCCTTCGGGTAGTATTTTTTTCGGCAAAGCCTTGTCCGCAATCCCCGCCCAATCAGGTGAGGGTGACTATCAAAAAGCCAGGAAAGGCTCCGGCGGAAAGGTAGTACGCCGGTTCAAACTCTTAATTTCTAACAAAATGGAAACAAAAGCAAAAAACAACGGACAAGCAAATGTAAACACCGTTAAAGCTGACAAAACCCCAAAATTCGTGGCGGGAAACCCTGTAAACGCTGTATCGAAAGCAGAAGAAGCAAAGCCGCAGGAACAGGCTAAACTCGAAGAGGTAAAACCACAGGCGGAAACTCCCACAGGAGAGGCACCAAAGGCAGAGCCAACAAAAAAAGAAATCAAATTTCAGTTGGAGCAGGAAAAGCCCGCTTTGAATTTGGAACAGACCTTAAAGAAAATCAAAGATTTAAGCAGATTATCCAACCAACGTGAAAAACTGCTATCCACTATTGAGGATTTGGACGCTTTTGAGGTGAAGCAGTTAGACGACGCCGAGGAAACCAACCTGAACCATTTTCAGCGTTGCGAATTGAAAATTACAGATGATAACGGGAATACGTTCAGCACCAAGAATCCTTTTATTATTAACGAGGTAGCGACCAACATTAAGGCGCTTTGTGAGGGCAAACTGGCCGAGGTGGAAGCGCAAATTTCGTTGACCCTTTAACCTTCAATGCCTCCCGATCATTCATCGGGAGGCTATTTAATCAAAATTTCAAGCAGATGGAACAGGCATTTATCGAGTACCTCGATCAAATCTATTACGAGGGTTACGGGGAGCAGTTCAAAGAGGATAACCCCGATACATTTTACAAGCAGTTAGCCGAGTATACAGAGATTTACAGCACCTCAAAAATCCGTTCATGAAATGGTTTAATGAGTGTAAGACGCTTGACGAGGTTAAGTCGGCTTACAAAAAACTGGCGAAGCAACATCATCCTGATTTGGGAGGTGATACGCTGACCATGCAGGAAATCAACAAGGAATATGCATTTGCCAGTGCCAAAGTCATCAAGGGGGCTAACCTGTCGGAAGAGGAAACCGAGAATGAAATTTTATCATCCGAAGCCTACCGCAAAGCGATAGAAGCCATTATTCATTTGGATGGTATCACCATTGAACTGGTGGGCTGGTGGATTTGGGTAACGGGCATGACCAGGCCCGTTAAACAAACATTGAAACAGGCAGGATTTTTCTTTGCACCTAAAAAGCTGGCCTGGTACTTCCGTACCGCTGAATATAAAGTCAATAAGGGCGGTAAAAAATCGCTTGATGAAATCAGGGCGAAATATGGCAGCGAAGTGCTGAACAGCAACCGACCTAACCGGCATTTTTTGAAACACTAATCAAAACGGAGGCGCAACCGTGCAAAGGGCGCATCTTTTTATGAAAACGTTAAATTCAGATTGCACTAAAATATTCTGTTTGCTTTTAGATAAAATGAACGGCAAACAGCACCTTAAAATAGAAAATGAGCCGTTTATGCCCCTGACTATTGAAAATATCGGTGTGGCTTATGGCGGTGAAGCGGCGTTATACAGCCTTTGCCATTATTATGTACAGCTTGGCGATTTGATGGCAGACCCCGAAGTGTGTTTCGTGGTCGTGGATCACAGGGGCGGTCAAACCGAAGCTTATGAGGATGTGCAGGTAACACCATATTCCTTCAAACAGTCAAACATGGGCATCGATGAAGAAAGCCTTACCTTTAATGAAAATGGAGTTATTATCAGATGTGATGATATGATGCAGCATGATCATGCCGAATTTGCGGAGCAATGGTTAACCAACATTTGGCAACAAGGATTTTTAAGGGGTTAGCGCTGTAGCCCGTACCTTAATGTTGTATGCCCCGCAAGGTGTCGCCCAAATTCCGGGCGGCCCCTTGCGGGGCATAAGTGTTTTATAAGGTGTCTTGATTTTCTTTTGTACATTTAATTAAATGTTTTAATGTATGTTCAAAATCGTCGAATATCCTAAGGTTCAGGATTTTTTTAATGAAAATAAGAAGGTCGTTTACAAGAACAGACTGGCGCATTATCACCTGATTCAATATTTTGACGAATTGAATGCTGGCAGACAATCTGTTTATCAGGCTTATAACATAGTTGATGACGACGACGGGAATGTAATTGCTGTTTGGGGCGATTCGGTTTATTATTTATATGCTTTAAAATGGTCTGATACTATCCTTGATGGTTTATTGACCAAGATAGATGTTGCCAAATATACCAAGCGATTCTCCTTTTGCGGCACAGACAAACTGATCCTGGAACTGTTTGGAAAAAGCGGAGTAGCCTACGAAATTTTTAAACAGCGCGTTTTGTTTGAATGTAAGCAGGTTAAGCCGTTGACCAAACCATGTAACGGCGCTGCTTTTTTTAGCACGACGGCCGATCTGGATACCGTTGCAGAAATGACCTACCGTTATGGCGTAGAGGAATGGGGAGTACGCGAAGGCCGGGACTTGAACCATGCCCGTCAGCTTTCTTATCAATCAATTTTGCAGGAAACAAGTTGTCATTGGGAATCTGCCGGTAAAATAACGACCATGGCAAGTGTATTGGATTCTGATACGGAATTACCAATTATTGGAAGCCTCTATACAAATCCCCAGGATCGTGGAAAGGGCTATGCCAAATGTCTGGTGCACGAAATTACCAGGCAGATTACAACTAATGGTGACGGAAAATGCGGAATTGTATCTGATGCAAGCGATCCCGTGACCAATCGTATGTTTCAGGAGATTGGTTTTGAGGAAATCAGCCGATATATCGCCGTTCATACTACCCGCGAAACTGTTTAAATAAAATTATGAGAAAAGCTACTGACGATTGCTTGTTATGCCGGGTCAATGCCGCAGGCAAGACCAATTCACATATTTTACCCCGGTTTATATCGACCGGTTTTTTGGGCGCTAAGGGATCACCGAGAAAAGGTTATTTATTGAACGGTGAAAATGAACTTACCGCTAAACCAAAAACCGTTCAGGACTCACCGAAAGAAAATTATATTCTTTGTGAGGAGTGTGAAGCTTATTTGAGTTTACTGGAAACAGCTTCAGCAGCTTCATTGAAATTTTGGCAGGATAAGGTCGCAAAGGGCGATCTGAAAATTATTTCGGTGCATCCGCATTTAAAATTAGTGCAGCTTGATTCGCCTGATCCGGTGATCATGCGCTTACTGGTTTACTCTATGTTTTGGCGGGTTGATATATCATCATTGGAATCATTTAATGACTATAAGCTAGATCCTGATCTGGCTGAATCCTTGAGGGTCAGCTTATTGGAATTTAAAGCCCTGACGAATGCGGACCTGCAGGCCAATGTCAAAGCCAAACAGCTTACAATGCATCCTTATGCCACCATGACGGCAGGGGCATTTAAAGATGAAACGAAAAATGTCTTAGCAGCTATAAACCCTGGCAACCCGGCATCCCTGCACGTTGACAAATTCGGCTTCTATATCTTTAAAGCTGAAAAAGATATCGCGGGGAATTTTATGGCTAATTTCAGTAACGTAAAGCCTGGTGACAATCAGATCATGGTCGTAAGTGAGCAATTATGGTACGATGTTATGGTAAAGCGTCCACTAGAGATGGCAGCGGAGCAAGCAAAAAGGAATTTGGTTAAAAAATCGTAGACTATGGCTGAACAAAGGCTGTTTAATATATTGCAATTGGCATACACCCCCCTGAGCAATTACGATTTTGTGATGGTGAAAGACGATGCCATCATCCAGCAGTTTATCAATTCGGGAAAACTGTATATTATTGCCCAGCGCCCGGTATTAACCTTTGAAAATTTCTATATAGACAGTGAAGACATTGAGAACCCTGTTTTAAAATTTGAAGTCCATCAAAAAGGAACCAGTGAAATACTCGAATGTGAGTTTCCGTTATTTCAGGACGAGTTTAATGTGCCTTTTGGCAGCCACTGCGATATTGCTATTAACTATACCTATCCGAAATCGGAAGTTGTATTCCAGCATCCCATGCCATTTACTTCAATGGCGAATTTCGTGGTACATACCGGGGAAGATTATTATTGGATTTCACCCGAAAAACTAATTTATCATTACTTAAGGGATGCCCTGGATATCAGGATAAAGGGAGACATTGCGAAATTCCTGAAATACAAGGTTCATTACATTGGTAAGGCAACAGAACAGGATATCATAAAAAGGCTCACTGGGCATTCCCATCTGCAAGATATATTGTCGGTCGAAAGGCCATTTCATTACGGAACCCTGCCTACCGAAGAAATTGCCATATTATTCCTATCATTCAAGGATAACATTTTCATGAATACCTTTTCCCCGGACGATGACGAAATGGATATTGCGGTTAGGATGCTTATGGGCGAAAAACCTATAGACGATAATGTCATTTATTTAGATGCCGAAAAGGCACTGATCAATGCGTTAAAACCAAAGCATAACAGGCTATTATATAATAATTATCCCGAAAGCAAAGATGGTCTGCACTCACATCAACTTGAATTCTACACATTTAATTTTTCTGATCCTATTACCCTGATGTACGACAATGGTGAAATTGTGGGCGGTCAGGATTCTTTAATCGTTGAAAAAGGAAAGACCTTACAGGTTCGAAAAGGAAGCAAGTCAAAATAACATTCATTATGCAAAAACATATTTTCCGATGGTTTTTACCAACCTCGATGAGAAGCAGAACTTCAAAGTTTGAGTTCGACATTACCAATGACTGCAAGATCTTTTTAAGCCAACCTGATTATTACCAAAAGAAGGTCAAGTTTGATACCCAGCATAGCTATGATCAAGCTTTTGCATCACTAATTGACCGTATTTCAATTGTAATCCATCCGTTTACTTCAGCTCCAATGAGCAATACCCATGAAGCCAATACACTAGTGATACAGGAAATCGGGCCATTCAAAGAGTTTGAACATATCATTCATAGGGGAAATCTTAGGCTTGCCAAAGGCCTGGCGGTTATTACAGTCGAGTTTCAGGGTGATTATACTTACACTGAAAATCTCAGGACTTCGGAGGAAACTGACATTGAAAAAATGATGAACTGGGATATGGATTTTGAAGATATGAGACGTAAAATGATTTCGTTGGTCAGCGATATTTGTTCTTTTTTTCTCCTAGGACTTCACATTACTTACCCCACGCATAACAACTCTCACGAGTCTTTCAAGCCTCAATCGAGTGGATTATTATCGTTTTCCGGCAATGGCGAATACATTATGGATGAACACTCCGACATTTTTTCTTATCCTTTATTGATCGAAGAAGATAGGCTACCGGCGTTAACAGCTGTTTTGCCTCAAATCGCCCAAGTCTGGCATAAGAATATCTGGTCTTTTTATCGGTTCTTGAAGGGTGTTCGTTCAGATTATATTACAATTGATAATTTTCTTGACCTGATGTTTACCCTGGAGAGTTTCTATGATAACAATACCTCTACCGAAATCATGAAATTGGTCTCATCGGTTATTGTTGCAGAAAACAAGGCCGATGCAAAGAAAATTCAGGAATTGTTGAATTATTGTTTCAGGGTCAGGAATGAAGTAGCACATGGCGGAACTAATTATAGGTTGTACGATTATGTACCCAAGAAGCAAAGCGAGCCACAAGACAAGCTTTTAATCATTAAGCTTTATTGGGGGCTTAAAAATTTGAATATCCAACTGATCTATCACGGTATACTTAAAATTTTAAACGACAAAAACCCGACTCCGGCATCGTCTATCAGATTCGGTATTTCCGACATCAGTGACAAGTGTTTTATATAGTAAATAGTAGAGATTATGGTAATAAAAACTTAACTAGTAGAGAATTGCGTTAATCCGTAATTTTGTTGCTATGAAACACCAAAGTTTAATATCCTCGGATGCAACTGCTGAAGAAGGAAAGAAGTACGTTATAATAGAAAACCATGAGTTTAACATCGGTGAAGCTACTTTTCTAAATAAAGACGGTGATGAATTCGTCTTTGAAATTCATTTATCAGGGAAAAGGAAGCCTGAAGATTATGAATATATGTATGACGTTGATTCCGATACACAGGAGTTAATTGGTCTGCGTGCTAAAATTGCTGTTAAAGAATAATCCCCAGTTGAGATTTAGCTCTCTACTAGGGATTAAACTGATTGAAATAAGCGCATGCGAAAAAAACGTGCTAAGATGCCAAACTTGAAGCTGGAAGTTGGGGGTCAAGCTCCATCATTTTCCCTCTCATATTAGCCAGACGCGTCAAATCGTACATAAAATCCGTGGACAACAACAAGTCCTTCCACCCGTCATTGGGGAAAAGAGTTGTTAAAAGACGCTTTTCCCCTTTTTTATGCCCATGCAATTCGTTGTTTTCATATGTGTTATAGAGGATCAAGAGTGCCGTCTTCAGCATCGAGACAATACATAACACAGACTAAGAGACGTCCGCGATTTCATGGGATACAGCGATAATCAACGCGAATGCGTTGATTATATCGATTTACTAATTTCCATATATTTTTTTAATGTAAAATACCACACAATAAATTAGCATATTTACATTTTTTTCCAAATCTTTGACCCAAATTTTATTATTCCAATAAAATCCAGTAAAAACTAATATATTATCATGTCAAATCTTCGTTTTCAGGCATTAAATGCCGTTCTGACAAGATCAGTTCCTGAAGTTACATTGCCTTCTCCTAAGATTTCCGATTTTTTCGGCTGTAATGTTTTTGATAGAAGAAAGATGAAAGATTATCTTTCAAAAGAAGCGTTCCAGAGTGTTACTGATTCTGTCATTCTAGGTGAAAGAATCGAGCGTGAAATTGCAGAGCAGGTAGCTTCAGCAATGAAAGCCTGGGCTATTAGTCAGGGTGTTACGCATTATACCCACTGGTTTCAACCCCTTACTGGAAGTACTGCTGAAAAGCATGACTCATTCTTTGAGCCATCAGGTGATGGATTGGGACTCGAAAAGTTTACAGGCGATGCCCTTGCCCAGCAGGAACCGGATGCATCCAGCTTCCCGAACGGTGGAATCCGCAGTACATTCGAGGCCCGTGGCTATACTGCCTGGGATCCGTCTTCTCCTGCTTTCATTATGGGAAAGACGCTTTGTATTCCTACAGTATTTGTTTCCTATACGGGTGAAGCCCTTGACAATAAAGCTCCTTTACTCAAGGCAGTAAGCGCACTTGACAAAGCAGCAGTAGGTGTGGCTCAGTATTTTGACAAGAGTATCGAAAAAGTAAACGCATCCCTTGGTATCGAACAGGAATATTTCCTGGTTGACCTTGCGTTGTTTAACGCTAGACCGGATCTTTACCTCACCGGACGCACCCTGTTTGGTCATATGTCTGCCAAGAACCAGCAATTAGAAGATCACTATTTCGGATCTATCCCAGGCCGTGTTCTTGCCTTTATGCAGGATCTCGAAATTGAATCACTGAAGCTTGGGATTCCTTTAAAGACACGTCACAATGAGGTAGCTCCTTCTCAATTTGAATGTGCTCCTATCTACGAAGAAATTAATCTGGCTATCGACCATAACCAGCTGTTAATGGATCTCATGGATAAAGTAGCATTACGCCATAACTTTAAAGTATTGCTTCATGAGAAGCCATTTGCCGGTGTTAACGGATCAGGAAAACACAATAACTGGTCTATGATCACCAATACTGGTAAGAACCTGTTATCACCTGGAAAAACTCCTAAGAACAATCTGATGTTCCTCACATTCTTTGTGAATACTATTAAGGCTGTTCATGAACACGCTGACCTGCTTCGTGCGTCTATCGCTTCAGTAAGCAATGATCACCGCCTGGGAGCTAACGAAGCGCCTCCGGCTATCATCTCGATCTTCCTGGGCAGCCAGCTGAGCAATGTACTGGATGAGATCGAAACTTCCCGTATAACAGGAAAGATGAAGCAGGAGCCTACTTTATGGACAAATATTCCGAAGATCCCGCAGATACTTCTGGATAATACTGACCGTAACCGTACCTCTCCGTTTGCTTTTACGGGTAACAAGTTCGAACTGCGTGCTGTAGGTTCTTCAGCAAACTCGGCAGCTCCAATGACTATTCTCAACCTGATCGTAGCAGAACAACTGACCAAATTCAAAGTCGAAGTTGACAAGCTGTTAAAGAAAGGCGAGAAAAAGGACGTTGCCCTGATGACGGTGATCAAAAAGTACATCAAAGAGTCAAAGTCAATCAGATTCGAAGGAAACGGCTACAGCGACGAATGGGCTGAAGAAGCTGAAAAAAGAGGTTTATCGAATATCAAAACAACGCCAAAAGCGCTGGATGTTTTGGTTGACGAAAAATCAACCAGGCTTTTTGAAGATACCGGAGTATTCAGCACCCGTGAAATTCACGCCCGTCACGAAATCCTTCTGGAGAACTATTTCAAGAAGCTTCAGATTGAAGCCCGTGTTATGGGAGAACTGGTGAACAACGTCATCATTCCGGCTTCTGTGTCGTATCAGACTTCACTGATCGAAAACGTAAAGGGATTGAAGGAAATAGGACTTCAGGAAGACGCATATACGGCACAGCTTGACATCATTAAGAAGCTTTCATACCATATCAATATTGTACGGTCGAATGTTCTTGAGATGGTGAACGAGCGCAAAAAAGCTAACGTGATTGAGGATGCAAGAGAGAAAGCAGTCGCCTACGATGAAAAGGTGAAATCATATTTCGAAACTATCCGCTATAACGTTGATAAGCTTGAACGTTTGGTTGCAGACGACAAATGGCCGTTACCGAAGTTCAGGGAACTGCTGTTTATAAAATAATACTGATATTTTGTAACGGATGCTGGTTATTGGCAGTCAGCTGTCAGTCGCCATCTGGTTCCATAAGATCAAACAAAGCCGGGTTCGCCCGGCTTTGTCTTTATTAG
>NZ_QEAS01000007.1:152529-157497 GCF_003130405.1 Pararcticibacter amylolyticus | reverse complement strand
TTTACTACCTTTGTCCTCAAATGTCAGATCTCAAATACAACCAAAGAGGCGTTTCAGCAGGCAAGGAAGACGTCCACAATGCTATCAAAAATATCGACAAAGGGATATTTCCAAAGGCTTTTTGCAAGATTATTCCTGATATACTGGGCGGAGACGAAGAGTGGTGCAATATCATGCATGCCGATGGAGCCGGAACGAAATCTTCTCTGGCCTATGTTTACTGGAAAGAGACCGGTGATCTGTCGGTATGGAAAGGCATTGCCCAGGACGCGGTTATCATGAACCTGGATGATTTGCTTTGTGTTGGGGCTACAGATCAGATATTGCTGTCTTCGACTATCGGCAGGAATAAAAATGTTATCCCCGGAGAAGTCATTGCCGCTGTCATTAACGGCACCGAGGAAATACTGGCTGAACTAAGAGAACTGGGAGTAGGCATTTATTCCACCGGCGGGGAAACGGCGGATGTGGGAGACCTGGTAAGAACGATCATTGTTGATTCTACCGTGACCTGCAGGATGAAAAGAGAGGATGTCCTTTCGAACGACAGAATACAGGCCGGAGACGTTATAGTGGGGCTTGCTTCATTCGGCCAGGCTACTTATGAAAAAGAATATAATGGAGGGATGGGATCCAACGGACTTACATCTGCGCGACATGATGTTTTTCATAAATATATAGCCGAAAAGTATCCCGAAAGCTATGATCCGGCAGTTCCTTATGAGCTCATATTTGCCGGAAGCAAACAAGTTACAGATAACATTGAAACCGGCGCAGACGAAACTGCTACAGCCGGCAAACTCGTACTCTCTCCTACCCGTACCTATGCACCTGTTATAAAGCAGGTTCTCGACAGATTCAGAAGTCGGATCCACGGGATGGTCCATTGCAGTGGCGGCGCTCAGACAAAAGTGCTTCATTTTATTGACAACCTTCACGTCATTAAGGATAATCTGTTTCCGGTACCTCCCCTGTTCAAACTGATTCAGGAAGAGTCTCAGACCTCCTGGCAGGAGATGTATAAAGTATTTAACATGGGACACCGGATGGAACTATATGTACCCAGAGAAATTGCTGACGATATCATAGCTATATCGCAGAGTTTTAATATTGACGCCCGGATTGTCGGACATGTAGAAAATGCAGAAGCGAAAAAGGTTACTATACGGTCTGAGTTCGGAGAATTTGAGTATTAAATCCAGGTTGTGAGTAACCAGATCTGACTATGAGATTTACCGCCAGTCTCTCACCAATTGAAGGCCCCATGATCCATCATGTGATCAAAGTACCGGAAGAGGTAGCTGCTGGATTTAGAATAAATAAAGGGGCCATACGGGTCCTCTGCTCCATTGAAGGAAAAGAGGAGTTCCCCTGCGCCTTAAATCCGCGGGATGGAGAATATGTTATCATGGCGAGCAAGCAATTGATCAGCAAACACAGGCTAAAGAATAATGAGACGTTTAGTGTTTCTATTCGTCCAGACCTAAATGACGGACTGGAGCTTCCAGAGGAATTTCTCGAAGTATTAAACCAGGATGAGTGGGGAAGTCAGCTTTTTGATGCCTTGCTGCCTAGATTAAAAAGAAGCCTGCTCTATTATATCCGGAGCGCGAAAAGTGTAGACACAAGGATCAAACGCTCTTTTCAAATCCTTGAAAAGATCAAAACGCAAAGCCTGCATTCTCAGAAAAATCAGAACCCCTGAATCGCTGCACATTTATAACCGCAAATAAGGTACTTTTCTTTGGGGAAGCCGAATTTCGCTGCTATTGTTAACTTTGCAGCATAACAGATTCAACCACCGGTCGGGAAACACAATGATAGAAATCGGAAAATACAACGAGCTCCGGATAACGGGCAAAAAAGAAGAAGGCTTGATCCTTTCGGATGGGTACGACACAGTATTGCTTCCTCTTCCTCTGGCCCCCAGGGATGCAGAAACGGGAGATGCCCTCTTCGTTTTCGTTTACCTGAACAAAGAAGGCATTATGACAGCAACAACCGAAAAGCCTTATGCCTGTGTTGGCGATTTTGCCTGGTTGAAGGTAGTAGATGAAAACAGGGACGGCGTGTTTATGGACCTGGGAATCGGCAAGGATGTTTTTGTACCCAACCGCCAGCAAAAGAAGAAAATGCATAAAGGAGACAGCTATGTGGTTTATATCTTTCTCGATGAGAGTAATAACCGGATGCTGGCAAGTTCACACCTATCATCCTTTGCAGAAGAAGATGACATCGATCTCGAAGAGAAGGACGAAGTAAGCCTGTTGATAGCCGATCCTACTGACCTTGGATATAATGCTATTATCAATAATAAATATATCGGTCTTCTTTATCAGAATGAGCTTTTTTCCTATGTTCATCCGGGTGATGTAAGAAAGGGATGGATCAAAAGATTCCGCCCTGACGGAAAGATAGACCTTAGTCTGCAACCCCTCGGTTATGGACACATTCTTGACTTCAAAGTCACTCTTCTGGAAGATCTGGAACAAAGCAAAGGAGTGATTCCTCTCGGCGATAAAAGTTCACCTGAAGACATCTATACGCGCTTCCAGGTAAGTAAAAGTGCATTTAAGAAAGCAGCAGGCGCACTATATAAAGAGAGAAAAATCGTGATCTCCGATCATGAAATAAGGCTGGTCAGATAAAAGACTAACAAAAGAAAGGCCTGCGGTTTAAATTCCGCAGGCCTTTCTTGATATAATCATTAGCGTTGTTCTTACTACTTATAACTTACTACTTTTTTCTTCGCCGGAACAGTAGCACTGTCTTTGCGGATGTCAAGCTCAGCTATGATATTCTTAGCACCACCCAATACATCGATACACCATAACACATAACGCGTGTCTACGCAGATCGTTCTCTTGTATTGTTTATCAAAAGCGATATCACCCGACATGGCTTCCCAGTTACCATCAAAAGCCAAGCCAATCAGCTCTCCGTTCCCGTTGATCACAGGAGAACCGGAGTTGCCACCTGTAATATCATTATTGCTGATGAAATTGACCACCAGTGTACCCTTTTCTCCATACTGTCCGAAGTTGCGGGCGTTATAAGCATCGATCAAATTTTGGGGAAGATCAAATTCAGAGTCGCCGGGAACATATTTCTGCATTACCCCATCTATAGTAGTGGTAATGTTATATGTAATACCATCCTTAGGAGTATAGTTCTGAACATTTCCGTAGGTGATCCTCATAGTTGAGTTCGCATCCGGATACATAAGTTTCCCTTTGTTTTTCTCCAAAAGAGCCTTTAAGTAAAGTTTGTCAAGATTGGCTTTCGCTGTCTCAAAATCACTGATCACCGACCCCATATTGGTTCTGATAAAATCAACGGGAATAAGGTTAACAGCATATTGATATGCCGGATCTTTCTCAATGTCTTTTAAAGACGGATTACCGCTCATAAAAGACTTCAGCTTTTCCGGCTTAATCAGATTCGAGTTCTCCCATAAGGAATTACCATACTTGCTGAATGTTTCTTCCGGATTCCCCTGCCAGTTATCCTGCGCGATAACAGTAAAGAACTTAGGGTGCTGGTTCTTCGGAATATCATTGTAGAAGGAAGCGTTGATCTTTGCGAAGATCTTCTTATCTGCTGTTTCATTATACGTTTCCTCATACTCAGGAAGCGAAGAAACCAGAATTTTCTTTGCCTCATTAAATGTATTCTCATCTCTCTTTGCGGCCGAAGCCAAAGCAACAAGCTGTTTTACCCAAGAGGTAGCGAGAAATCCTTCATTGATATAAGTACGCTCTATTGCGAATGGCTCATATGCCGCATAAGCTGCTCTGTATTGATCTGTCAGCTGGGCATACTGAGGATTCGATGCGGCCCACTTTGTAAATTCAGCTTCCTGTTTTTGTTTCTGCTCATAGATTTTCAGCCGTTTCAGCTGTTCTGTCTGCCCTATATAATACTTCCAGTAATTTGCGATATTGGCATATTTAGAGGAAAACTTTAAGCGGGTGGCAACATCTTTATCCATCTCTTCCTTCCAGGCTTTCAAGCGTATGTCACGCAGTTTCACAATGGTGGGAGACGTTTTATCTGTCGCGAGTTTCACCCCATAAGAGGTAAGAAAACGGTCCGTTCTTCCGGGAAAACCATAGACCATAGAAAAGTCACCATTTTTCAAGCCTTTGATTGACACAGGAAGGTATTTCTTCGGAGTATAGGGTTTATTCTCAGCGGAATAGTCAGCCGGCTTATTATCTTTTGACGCATATACCCGGAAGACAGAAAAATCACCTGTATGACGCGGCCATACCCAGTTATCGGTATCGCCACCATATTTACCTATTGACTGTGGAGGGGTACCAACCAGGCGTATATCTGTAAACTTCTGGAAAACGTAAAGAAAGTACTGGTTTCCCTTGTAGAAGTCACGGACAAACCCTTCATAACCTGTTCCCTTAACCGCATCGGCAGCGATCTGCTTACCTGTCTCTTCAATCTTTGCTGCCTTCTGAGCATCAGGAAGCCCCGCTGTTGCAGCATTGATCTTAGCGGTAACATCCTCCATACGTACCAGGAAATTTACAAAGAGACCTGGAACCACTTTTTCCTCAACATAGGATTTAGCCCAAAATCCATTGTCGAGGATATTATCCTGCGGAGTTGAATGCGATGCAATAGCATCATACCCGCAATGGTGATTCGTGAAAATTAATCCGTTCTTTGAAACGATCTCCCCTGTACAAAATCCTCCGAACGATACAATAGCATCTTTCAGGCTGGCTTTGTTAATACTGTAAAGATCTTCGGGCGTCAGTTTAAAGCCCTGTTTCTTCATCTGATCATAGTTTTTCCCGATCAGCATCGGGATCCACATTCCTTCGTCTGCTTTAGCTACTGAACTGAACAGTATAACTAAACTCAGAAAGAATGCCATTAACACATTATTCTTTCTCATTATAAATTTGTTATCGGGGAGCGAAATTACAGAATGTTCAGGAATTTATG
>NZ_QEAS01000007.1:150979-152492 GCF_003130405.1 Pararcticibacter amylolyticus | reverse complement strand
ACTTGGCTAACGGCTTTTGGTAGTTGGCAATTAGCTTCAATGCCCTCTTCGACTTTAAACTTTAAACTCTCAGCTTTTAACTCCCTCTCCCCTATTTCGTATTATGTAAAAAGGGTTTCTTCGGATCGGCAGGAAATGAGAGCATATACCGGATGATAGCTTCGGCGTCTTCTTGTTTAAGATGAGGATGGGGAGTCATCTCACGTGATCCCCAGATTCCCTGTTCCGGCTTTACGCCTATGATGGCCATATTTGCCAGGTGCGAGATATTTGCGTCTGTAGCTGCATATTCTCCCGCCAGCTGGCGAAATGAAGGGCCTATGATCGCGTCCCGTTCAGCGTGACAGCCGCTACAATCCTCTCTCTCAAAAAGAACCCGGCCCTTCTCTATCACAGCCTTTTGGGCAGTATTTTTCGCTTCTTTAGACGAAACATTTTTGTTACGTCCGCATGAAAATATAAATAAACTTAAAAGCAAAAGAAAAAAAAACAAGCGCATTCGTTCGTCAGTTGGTGTTACCCTTCTAACAAATCGCGGCAGATATGGTTCGTATTTGTGTAAAACAAGCTCCCATACCGGATCTTGCTTTCCTTTGTCCAGATTCTGTTAAATTAAGTTAATTAGCCGTCGCTCTGAAATTTAACTTAGTATGTATCTAAAAAACAATTTATCTTAGACGAATTAACTTTAAACTAACAGGAATGTTAAAAGAAGAACGCCAGTCCTATATTATCAAGCAGATCAACCTGCATAATAAAGTACTTTCATCAGATCTCAGCATTGAACTGAATGTATCCGAAGATACTATCAGGAGAGACCTGAACGAACTTGCAGAAAGCGGCAAGGTACTGAAGGTTTATGGTGGGGCGTTATCGAAATCATTTCATTACCCCTTTCAGCAAAACGATGTCTATGCAAGAGAGTCTAAAAGAGAAATTGCAAGAAAGGTGATCGGACTTATTCAGCCGGGCATGGTATTGCTCGCAGGTGGAGGAACTTCACTTATCGAACTGGCACGGATGATTCCTGATACGATGGAATGTACGGTGTTCACTGTAAGCCCCCTGTTTGCACTTGAACTGACGGAACGTACGGGGATAGACGTTATTCTCATTGGCGGGAATTTATCTAAAAATTCTCACATCAATACCGGTGCGCTGACCATTAGCCTGCTCTCTGAAATCAAGGTTGATTTATGTATTCTTGGCACAAACGGAATTTCTCTCGAGGAAGGCATCACAGACTCGGACTGGGAAGTTGTACAGGTAAAGAAAGCTATGATAAGGGCAGCGCAGAAGACCGCAATGGTCAGCATCGCAGAAAAGCTCAATTCCGTTCAAAAAATGAAAGTATGCAACCTCAACTCCATACATTACCTGGTGACCGATGCAAACCCATCCGATAAATTGCTGGAGGGCTATTCAAAAACGGTGAAGGTGGTTTGAGTTATGGGTTATGAGTTAATTGACAGGGCTCCGGGCAAGATACCGGTTATTAAAACCCTCTCTACCA
>NZ_QEAS01000007.1:148097-150939 GCF_003130405.1 Pararcticibacter amylolyticus | reverse complement strand
CGCCAGGCTTCTCTACATGCATTCGTCCATTAAATAGACAATCGACTCATAATTCTTACCAACTGCGTCTGAGAGGTTCATTTCACATGTTTTAGCTGTCGAATAGTACCCTTCGTATTCCTTCTGCTTTACCTCCTCTGCTTCGGGAAGCGTTGCCGACCTGGTTAGCTCAGGGAACCAGAATCCTCTGTCACCAGCCATTCCACAGCAACCTGCCGCAAGAGGAATATCTACTTTCTCTGCAAAATGATGTGCAAGTTTCAGGAACTTTCCTTCCAATCCCATCTTCTGTAAGGAGCAAACGGGATGAAGGACAATTTCCTTTTTCATTCTTTTAGTTTCAGCGGCAGGAACAATATAGTCGAGCAGATAATCTATGCTGTCAAGGATCTTTAGTTTATCGAACTTTAGCCTGTTTTCGTCTGAAAGTACCGGACGGCAATGATGAAGAGTAAACGTGCACGACGTTACATCCAATACAACAGGAAACTGTGCTTCGTTTGTCCATCGCCATAGCTTTTCTACTGTTTCATTAGCAGTAAACGCAAATGCCTTATTAAACCCTTTAGATGAGAACAATTGCCCGCAACAGGTAGACTGAATATCATGCGGGATCACCATACCAATCCCGGCTTTTTCTGACACACTCAGGAATGCATCGATAATTCCTTTTTTTCCGTCCGCAGAACCACCCATATTCCTGCTTATACAGGTAGGAAAGAAAACCGCACGGGGCGCATGCCCGCTATTCGCGGAACGCCTGATACTTGCTTTAAGATCCGCGGAAGGCTTTAGCTGATTGCTCCATAAAGGAAAGAGCGGAACCAGCCCTTTCATTCCTTTTGTAAACTTGCGGAGTGTTCCCGGGCCAAATATCCGGTTGACAACCGATCCAGCCTGCACTCCCACCTTAACCGTTGAAGCAACCGCTCCGAAATTTCTGGCTATCGAAAGAGCGACCCCATTAGCAAAATCACTATGATTCTCTTTTCTTAGCCGTTTTACAAGCATCCCTGTATTGATGTCAACCGGGCATGCGGTAGCACACAGGCCGTCGACAGCACAGGTATCAAGACCATCATACTGGTACTGGCCGAGCAGCTCTTTGTACTTATCTTTCTTACCTTCGTTCTTTAGTTTCAATAACTCCCTTCTTACAACAATTCTCCTCCTGGGAGTTAAAGTAATGTTCCGGCTTGGACATTTGTATTCGCAGAACCCGCATTCCATACACTTATCAACCTCCTCCTCTACCCTTGGCAATTCTTTGAGATGCAGGATATGCGCATTCGTATTTTCATTAATAATCACTCCGGGATTAAGGAGATTATCCGGATCGATCACCTGCTTCAGGCTTTTCATTACCTGGTAAATCTCACCACCCCATTCCGTTTCCACAAAGGGAGCCATGTTTCGGCCCGTCCCGTGTTCCGCTTTCAACGCACCATCATACTTTTTAACAACGAGATCCACTACCTCTCTCAGGAACCGGTCGTATCGCTGAACTTCGGAAGGCGATTCAAAAGCCTGCGTGACTACGAAATGAATATTGCCATCCTTTGCATGCCCAAAAATAATGGCATTTTGATACCCATATTTTTTGAAGAGTTCCTGCAAATCCAGGATAGCATCACCAAGCTGCGCTACCGGAAAAGCAATATCTTCCAGTATAACCGTTGATCCACTGGCTCTGACAGCACCGACAGCGGGAAACATCCCCTTGCGTATCTTCCATAAGAATGCCTGTTCAAGAGGATCGGCAGTAAACTCAGCTGGAAAAAGCATGGAAAGGCCGGGAGAGAGCACTACAAAGCGATCTGATTTCTCTTTCAGCTCTTCATGGTTGTTTCCCTGGTACTCTACCAGCAAAGCAGCTGCTGCATCCGGAAGTACCTTTAACACCTCCGGAACCCCGGGTATATGTTCGACGGAACGCAACGACGCCCTGTCCATCAACTCTACTGCTTCTGCGCCTGATGCTGTAAGCGGCACTATCGCCCGGCACGCAGCGTATATATCGGAAAAGTAAAGCAAAGCAGTCGACTTAACCGGATAATCCGGGATGGTCTGCATAACGGCTTCCGATATAAATCCCAGCGTTCCTTCTGCCCCAATCATCAAATGAGCCAAAATATCCAGGGGCTCGTCATGATCTATAAAGGAGTTCACCGAATACCCAACCGTATTCTTAGTTTTATATTTGTTTCTGATCCGGTTATAAAGCTCCGGGTCATTACAGATCTGATCACGCAGAAGAACAATTTTATGATAAACAGCAGGGCATTCCTTAGCAAACCGTATATAATCATCCTTATTCTCTGTGGAAAAAACATTGCCATCGGGAAGCATAAACCGGATATACCTGGTCGTATGATACGAATTCCTGCTAACTCCGCAGCACATCCCACTGGCATTGTTTGAGAGGATCCCTCCCATCATAGCAGAATTAATGCTCGCCGGATCCGGACCGATCTTTTTGAAATACTTCTTCAAACGGGCATTTACCACCGCACCGATCACCCCGGGCTGTACCCTGACGGACGTTCCCTCCTCTTCAATACTGAGCCCCTTCCAATACCTGCTTAATTCTACTAATATCCCGTCTGTCACCGACTGACCAGACAGGCTGGTCCCCGCCGCCCTGAACGTAAGGGGAATCTTATGCTTCTGGGAAAACCTGAACAGCGCTTTTACTTCGTCCTCTGATACCGGCTGCACGACAGCTTTCGGCTGCAAATGATAAAATCCAGCATCCGACGCGTAAGAAACGACATCGATCAACCTGGTTTTGATTCGATCCTTAGGCAGAACAGATTCTAATAGTTTTCCTATGTTCATGATG
>NZ_QEAS01000007.1:147926-148023 GCF_003130405.1 Pararcticibacter amylolyticus | reverse complement strand
TTAACTTTAAAATACTTTATTTCAGTACCGGGAATGCACAGCCTCTCGTTACCTGAGATGAAACAGCTCAGTTTCATCCCCCCGTCAAGCTCTCCCC
>NZ_QEAS01000007.1:146330-147888 GCF_003130405.1 Pararcticibacter amylolyticus | reverse complement strand
CCCCCAGTACTTACCACTTATAACTTACCACTTATAACTTACTCCCCCCTCTACTCGTTAGCAACAAGCACAAATAAGTAATCAGTCCGTTTATGATGATCAGTTCAAAACCGATGGAGTAACTAAACCAGGATACTGAGTTCTTATCTATTATAAACGAAAGAATCGGCGAAAGAATACAAATCCATGGAACAAATCTATCGGCAACCTGTCTTTTAGTGAGCATTCCAAATCCAAATAATCCTACCAGAGGGCCGTATGTATAGCCAGCTGCTTTGAATATTGCATTTACAACAGAGTCGTCATTGATAATCCGGAATACGAGTATGACCAGGAGCATGATGAACGAGAAAACAACGTGTACGATATGGCGGGTACGAACAAGACCAGGATCGTTGTGATTTTCTTTCTTATTAAAACTGAGGAAATCCACGCAGAAAGATGTTGTCAGGGCTGTAAGAGCAGAATCTGTTGTTGCAAATGTAGCAGCTGTCAGCCCAAGCATAAACACAATAGCAGGAATAACATTTAAGTGGTTTAAAGCTATTTCCGGAAACAAATGATCAGGGGTATTCAGTGCGTTTACGTCAATATTATTTGCCGCTGCAAAAATATACAACAGGGCGCCTACACTCAGAAAGAAAAGGTTTATCACCACGAATACGGTCGTAAAGGTCAGCATATTCTTCTGAGCCTCTCCTAAGTTCTTACAACTGAGATTCTTTTGCATCAAATCCTGATCGAGACCGGTCATCGCTACTGTTACAAAGATCCCCCCAAGAAACTGTTTGATAAAATGGTTCTTGTTCCCAAGGAAATCTTCCCAGAAAAAGATCTTTGAATAAGAGCTGTTCTTTACTGTTTCAAACGTTTGCGCCAGGTCGAGATGAAGACTTCTTGATATAAACCAGATAGAAAGGACAACCGAGGAAAGAAGAAATACCGTTTGGAGAGTATCCGTGATAATGATCGTTTTCAAGCCTCCTTTAAAAGTATACAGCCATATCAGGACTAAACAAATCGCTACTGTCGCAAAGAAAGGAACATTCCAGGCGTCGAATATAAACTTCTGAAGCACGATGGCTACCAGGTAGAGCCGGAAAGCCGATCCGATCGTTCTGGATATTAAAAAGATCATGGCTCCTGATTTATAACTCCAGTATCCGAGACGATTCTCAAGGTATGTATAAATGGAAATAAGATGGATCCGGTAATAAAGAGGCAATAAAACGGTGGCAATAAGTATAAACCCAACCGCGTTACCCAGCACAAATTGGAAATATCCAAAGTTGCTGTGAGCTACAGCCCCCGGCACTGAGATAAACGTCACTCCTGACAAGGCCGTCCCTATCATTCCGAAGGCAACAAAATACCATTTAGAATTCCGGTTGGCGATAAAAAACGTTGAGTTATCCGCCGATTTCCGCGAAGTGAGGTACGAAATTAAAATCAGCAGGCTAAAGTAGCCTATCAGGAAAGATAAAAGAACAATAGGAGGCATATTTAAGTTGTAAGTTATAAGTCGTAAGTTATAAACGAAAGCCAGAGTGAGTAGTCA
>NZ_QEAS01000007.1:89753-146290 GCF_003130405.1 Pararcticibacter amylolyticus | reverse complement strand
AATCAGCTATTTCATTGCCCTACCGCCTCAATAGCTTTTCTGACATTTCCATATTTTTCCAGAAGCTCAGACGCCGTTTGTTCATCCGTTCCTGTTTCCTTTACGATGATCTTCACTCCCCGGCTGTAGAGTTTGTTATTTGTCAATTGCATATCGACCATCTTATTCCCTTTCACACGGCCAAGCTGTATCATAACAGAGGTGGTCAGCATATTCAGAACAAGCTTCTGAGCTGTGCCTGACTTCATCCTAGTAGATCCCGAAAGGAACTCAGGACCGACCACCACTTCAACCGGATATTGCGCTTCTGCCGCTACCGGGCTTCCCGAATTACACACAATACAACCTGTAGTAACACCGTTTTCATTAGCCTTTCTCAGTCCGCCGATAACGTAAGGAGTAGTGCCCGATGCGGCGATCCCAACCACAACGTCCCCTGAATTAATTCCATATTCCTGCAAATCTGTCCAGGCCTGTTCCTGGTCATCTTCCGCAAATTCCACCGCTTTCCTGATAGCCGAATCTCCCCCCGCAATAATGCCAATCACCCAATCAAATGGTACCCCAAAAGTAGGCGGACATTCAGATGCGTCCAGGATGCCGAGACGCCCGCTCGTTCCGGCACCTATATAAAACAAACGACCGCCTTCCCGCATTTTTGCAGAGGTGATCGCCGATAGATTCTCTATCTGGGGCAGCGCCTTCTCTACAGCAAGAGGAACCGTCTTATCTTCATTATTTATATTAACCAATACCTCCCTAAGGGACATTTTTTCAAGATCGTTGTAATTTGAGTCTTTCTCTGTTACTATTTCCATTCTAATAATTTATTCTAACTGTCACACCAAAGTTACAGCAAAATCTATGCTCATCTAAATTTGCTGAAATCCGGCTTATATCTTTTCTTCCTGTTCAATTCGTTTTTATAGATTATTTCTCCCAGTTCTTTAAAAAAGGGATAGCCTATCGTGTCATAGTCATACTTATCATCGTTCAATATCCCATCGCTATTTACATAGATAGTTGCTGAAATCAAAAATTCTATATTATTCTCCATATCTGCCACGTAAGCATTATCGGTCATAAACCCGTAAGCCCAGCCTGCCTTGCTGAAAATACGCACCGCCGAAGGTAAGACGCTTTTTCCATCCCTGCCTAAAAAGAATTTAGCATAGCCATCAAAAAACTCCGTGGTATCATACCTGGGATACCGGCTTTCCCGCGGCAACATGGACATATATTGATAAAGAAAATGATAGTCGTCTGAGGAAAGACGGAATGTTTGTTTCCGTTTTACCGCTTCGGGAAACAAGATAGCACGAAGCATCGCTTGCTGCTCTTCCAGAGGAAAGTTGTTATGCCGGCTAAAATCCATTGGTTCGTTCACCAAAACGTCACTTCTGTTATAGTGAGCTTTCCCAATCAACACTTTTCTGCTAAAATCAAAAGTCACCTTGCTGTAAGCGGGAGCCTGGGTATAAACTGTCTTTCCCTCTTTCAGGAAACTAACCGGATTGGTATGCCGGTTTTCCTCTTCGCTCAAAGGAACAAACCTGCGGTTGATCCGGGTATTCACGTACCCTTTCTGCCATAATTTTTCGTTTAGGTCCTGCTGCCCGTCCCATTCGTACAGCCTGTTGTAAGCGTCATTATCACTCACGAGGAAGACTTTTTTTATATAATGGGCAACAGAAGGATAACCGTTTTCAGATGTTTCATCCTTCAGCACCTTTGTCTGCCCGCTAAAAACACTGTCCGTAATCATAGGGGAGTACTTGTCAACCCCGGTTATTTTCAGATCGTTTAATTTCTCCAGGGCTATCAGGGCTGCAGGCAATTTTACGGTAGATGCAGGATTGAAATACCTGCCGGCATCCGTATTGAGATAAAAAGATTTAAAATGGGGCTTATTATTTCTGTCCCTGTCAATCCGGGTATAGATCACCTGGTATTGATATACCGAAGGCGCATCCAGTACCTTTTTAAAAGCAGGGCTTCCTTCCTTTAGCAGCAAACTACCGAACCACTTATCAGTTTTCTGAGCAGAAGAAATCATGCTGATCATACAAAGTACTATTAATACCCCTACAGATCTCATCACTTTTTATTTTTTATGGCCTTATAGATAATCTCCTGAATATCAGTCCTAACATTCAGTTTTCCAAGATTATTATTGTCTCCGTAGGGACAAACCCTGTTAGACATAAATATATACAGAAGATTATACTTCGGATCCGCCCAGACACAAATGCCCGTAAAACCGGTATGCCCAAAAGTCTGAGGAGATGCACTTAGAGATGGATACGGCTCATTTCTGGTCGCATTATCTTTTTCCGGCTTGTCGAATCCCAGACCGCGCCTGCTGATCTCACTATGATAGGCCGTGAAGAAGTCGATCGTTTCCTTTTTGAATAACCGCACACCGTTAAGTTCGCCACCGTTAAGCAGCATCTGATAAAGCTGGGCCAGGTCATAGGCATTGCTGAACAAGCCTGCATGGCCTGCGATTCCGCCAAACATCGCCGCTCCCGGATCATGCACATCTCCCCTGATCTGCTGAAGCCGGAAATACTTCTCATTCTCCGTTGGAGCGATCTTGTTCAGTGGGAGATGCTCACGCGGCTTAAAGCCTGTTGTGGGCATATGCAAAGGCTCATAGAATGTTTTACGTGCATACTGATCCAGCGACATACCGGTTATCTGCTCAACTACTTTACCCAGGAAGATAAAATCATTATCACTGTATACATATTTGTTAGCCGGTCCGAGCTTACTTTGAAGGATCCTTTGATAGAGCGTATCTGTCCAATTCTTACGCATATACATATTCTCTGCAACCCTTACCGAATATGTGCTGTCAGGAGCAGGTTTGTAAAATCCCGGTTTCGGTTTTCCCGAAGGATCCAGGGTTTCTTTATAAAAAGGGATAAAGGCAACAAGCCCTGCCTGGTGCAATAGTATATCTTTTAGTTTGAGAGAAGCCTTATCAGATCCCCTTACCCAGGGAAGGTAATCTCCTAATGTTTTTTCGATACTGAGCTTTCCCTCTTCGTATAATTTCATTACGCTTACCGTAGTCGCCGAGATCTTGGTCACAGAAGCCAGATCATACACTGATTCGACAGTTACAGGCTCTTTTTTATCATAATTCATGTGCCCGTAGGCCCTGTTGAATACCACTTTCCCATCCTTCGCCACCAGAACAACACAACCAGGAGTAGCCCCTTTCTCTATAGCATTCAATGCTACATCATCAATATGATTTAATTCCGTCTCATCCAGTCCCGCAGCTTCCGGTTGAGCCAACGGGAAGTACTCGTTTTGAATAATACCACTACCATACGCAAAAGACGGAGCAACAGTCACCGGCAGCTTTCCTTTAGGTGAAAGTTTACCTTCCAGCACATTTACCGCAATTTCGTGCATTAGGCTGTCGTCTTCGTAACAGGCAATCAGGTTCTTCGCACCGGGCAGGTTGGATATCGCGTAGGGATTACCAAAAACAAGGCTGATCGTATTATCTCTTTCGCTGAGCTGGCTGGCAAGAGATGCAGAAGCCTGACTGATACCAAAATTAGAAGCGGGATATTTCCTGTAATGATGTAAGCCCATCAGGACAATATCGTACCCATTAGCTATACGCGCCAGCAAACTTGCAGCGGCAGCAGTATCAGCCGTATTCTTAAAATAGAAACAATCCGCATCAAACGACTTCTTTAACAAACCCGCAAAATGATTCTCTCCTTCAATCCCTATCCCCACATAAGCAACTTTCTTACTTTTAGAGATCGGGAAGCTCATCCCGGCATCCTTTCTTAAAAGTGTGATTGCATTTGCATAAACATCCTTCTTTACCTGGATCGCTTTTGTATTGAGGTCAGAAGTTAATGCGCTGGTGTCAATACTTCCCCTGGCGTTAAGCCCGAGGTTATATTTAGCCAGTAAAACCCGGTAAACCTTATCGTCGATATCTTTCCAGTTCAGCTGGTTTTTGCGGATCGCCCTTCTCACCTTGCGAATGCTCCCTTTAATATCTCCGGGAAGACAAAGCATATCATTTCCGGCTATAAGTGACTGCACAGCAGCTTCCCCCTGCGGATAAAACTTCGCAACACCCTTCATTTCCAGCGCATCAGTAAAGGTGAGTCCCTTAAATCCGAGTTGCTGGCGTAATAGTCCTTTAATATTTGCCGGAGACAGGGAAGTCGCCCTGTTCGGGGTATCATCAATGGACGGAATATATAAATGGGCTACCATGACACTGCCTACTCCCTGTTTCACCAGTTCCCTGAAAGGATAGAGTTCGAGTGAATCCAGTTGCGCAACCGACTTATTGATCACCGGTAAATCAAGATGAGAATCTACAGCAACATCCCCATGTCCGGGGAAATGTTTGGCGCAAGCCATTATACCCTCATCCTGCATTCCTTTCATGATCTGTGTACCCAGCAAAGCAACTTTGTATTTATCTTCTCCGAACGACCTGAAATTAATAACGGGGTTCGCCGGGTTATTATTAATATCTACAACAGGGGCGTAATCCACCTGAATGCCTATCCGTTTGCACTGCTCACCTATTGCTCTTCCTACCTGGTAAGCGATCCGGGCATCCTGCACAGCTCCAATTGTCAACTGGTCAGGGTAAGGCACCACTCCGGCAAACCGCATCCCCACACCGGTCTCGCCATCCACGCACACTAAAAGTGGTGTTTTGGCCTTTTGCTGAAGGCGGTTCACAACCTCTGCCTGCTGGAGCGGGGTGCCCTGAAAAAGGCAAATTGATCCGATGTTATACTTCTTCAGGTATTTTGAAACTTCTTTCTCATAAAACGCGACTCCATCCCCTCGCCTTTCCGACATGCGGATGACCATCAGCTGAGCAATTTTCTGACGCCTTGAAAGCTTGTTGAGAATACTGTCTGCCCAGCGTTTCGATGAAGGAGCCTCTTCCAGGAACCGTTGAGCAACGAGTGGCTGAGAGGAAAACACCAGTAAAAAGATGCAGATCAGGCCATAAAGTCTGCGTTTCTGAATGTTTAAAAATGGCAAGAAAGTATTCATCATCATAATTTAGACACACCAATACCAGGAGAAGGGTTCAAAGTGACCTTCCCGTTTACAACCGTTGTACCTTTAAAGACATCATTGCTGATCAGCAGGGCACCATCAAGATCCGCCCAATCCACCATCGGTGCTAACTGGGCTGCCGCCGAAATAGCGCAGGAGGTTTCAGTCATACACCCCATCATGACCTTCATACCGAGGGCACGGGCAAGAGTCAGCATTTTGTGCGCTTCCCGCATACCGGTACATTTCATTAGTTTTATATTAATCCCGCTATATACTTTATAGGCCCTCAGCACATCATCAAGGCGCTGAACGGACTCGTCACCGATCGTCGGAACCGGACTTCTTTCTGTAAGCCAGGCCATATCGTCAATTTGCTCTTTAGGCATCGGCTGTTCCAGGAAGACCACTCCCTTCTCTTTGAGCCAATGAGCCATATCAAGAGCGAACTGCCTGTCTTTCCAGCCCTGATTAACGTCTACACATAACGGCTTATCTGTTATTTCCCTGATAGTTTCAATCATCTGCTTATCAGTATCCCTGCCGAGCTTTACTTTCAGAATCTTATAGGGATCGGCTTCCTTCACTTTCTGCCTGACCACCTCAGGTGTATCAATACCAATTGTAAAAGAAGTAACAGGCGTTTTGGACGGATCATATCCCCAGATCCGGTGCCAGGGCTGTTTCATGATCTTCCCTGTAAGGTCATGCAGGGCAATATCTACAGAAGCCTTTGCTGCCTTATTTCCGTCTTCGATACCATCCACATAATGAAGAATATTCTCCATTTGAAAGGGATCATCGAACCGGGAAAGATCGACTTTTGAAAGGAATTTTAATACCGATTCATGTGATTCCCCCAGATAAGGAGGCATAGAAGCCTCTCCATATCCAATGATACCATCGTATTCTATCTCGGTAAGAACTACAGGCGTGGTGGTACGTGAACTGGTTGCCAGGTTAAAAGCATGTTTCAAATTCAGCGTATAAGGCCTGAAGCGCAATTTCAACGAACCTTTGCCTGCATACTTTCCTTTAGCAGAAGCAAATAAATTATCTGTTCCCATTACCATGGTTGCTCCCGTGATTAAACCCGATGTTTTAATAAAGTCTCTTCTTCCTGACATGTCCGGATCTTAATTTGATATATTCTGATATAAAGAATGTTCCCTGACTCTGGTGATCCCTTCCGTTCCGATAGCCGTCAGTATCCTTCTGGCACTCAATAAGCCCGGAGAATGATAGGTGTCATAAAGGGGAGAACTCCTGACCAGGCTGCTGATCCTCACCATCCCTGATGACTGGATAAATTCGCCCTTCCCTATATAAATAGCCGTATGAGTAACCCTATCGCTCCTATCGGCCCTCCTGGTGCCAAAAAACAAAAGATCACCGGGAAGGAGGTTCTTCAGGCATTTGGTAACGCTTAAAGAATCATTTTCGTAAATATCAATCTTTTCTCCATAAAGAGCCTGCTGCGATGCATCTCTTGCCAGAATAATTCCGTTAAGAAAATAACTGGTTTTAGTAAAACCACTGCAATCGACACCTTTAACTGACGTTCCGCCCCAAAGATAGGGCACTCCCGTCATCATTTTTGCTGTATTGATTATTTGTGACGGATCCGGGTCTTTTCTGCCTGCCCATTTTGAATACGGGCGGCACTGCTTCACCGGCACATAGCCAGTGCGGCCATCAGGGTAGATCACCCGATAAAACTTTCCTGCTTTTCCCTTTAACACAAGGATATTGCCCGCAACCAGATCAGAAACGCGGGTGGCGTCAAAAGAGGGCTCCTCAAAAGCATGGCCGTAATCTGCAGTAAACACCACTTTATTTTCCTGCTTCCATGAATCAAAAGCAAATTTATCCATCGCTGCGACAGCATTATCTTCGATCCACGATAAATACTGATCGGGAGTACGGACCAGATAGTATCCCCTCTCCTTCTTCAGGATTATGACAGGCGTCCCAAGCAATACTTGAGTAACCAGTTCTGCTGATTGTTCCGGACGGACCCTGTTGTTGCAGACAGAGAGGTTTGCAAGGCCATAGATAAGGCCATGCAGATCAGAATCAGGCAAAATATGTTCTTTAATCAGAATACTCAGGCCGGCGTCAGTAAAAAGCCGTTTCAGATGTAAAACAGCATCAGGCTCTGTTGTTTCAACGTGAACAGCAAGAGGGCTGGTTACAGTAAATTCAGCTGCAAAGAGGGCCGTTCGTTTGTCGGGAGCAAACTTCTTCCGTGTACTTTCAATAAGTTCATTGGCTTTCTTAAACTCCAAAGAATCACCCGTTCCCGCCGCCCGGACCGGGAGATTAACCACAAAAAACAGGAGCACCAGATAAACAGCTTTCATATCTTCATTATTTACCTTTATTACTCTTGTATTCGAGACAAGTAATCTTACCATCCATCGTGCTCAGCACTACCTTATCCCGGGATAAAGGCATCACAGGATTCATAAGGCTATTTGATATCTTATACTGCCATAAAACAGATCCATCTTTTCTGTCGATTGCAGAAGCAAGTCCCGAATGAGAAGGGACATACACAATTCCGTTATTTTCAACTATTGCCGAAGGTGTAAGTTCGTACGGCAACTGGAGTGCCGACTGCCAGGCAATCTCCATAGAGTCAGCCCTGGCGGATACACCATACACCTGCCCGTCCATCGTCTTCACATAAATAAGGGAACTATCGGCAGAGAGTCCCATTGATTCACGCACCCTCTTGTCCTTCATTTGTTTTCTCCAGATTGCTTTACCTGTGCTGGCATCAAAAGCAGTCATATAGCGGTCAGGGGCAACGATAAAGACACGCCCGTTACTTCCAACGGGATAGCAGGAAGCAGGAGAAAACATTCTGTTAGATGAGCCATTGTTCCACTTCCACACTAATTTTCCCGTCTCCAGATCAAGAGCATAAAAATCATTTGCCCAGCATCCAAAGTAGATCTTTCCCTGATAGATCAGCGGCCGGCTAACAACAAAACCTTTCACCTGATCAAAGTCCCATATAAGCTTTCCAGTACTCACGCTAAGCGCACGAAAATGACCGTCTGAACTGCCAATGTAAACATTCTTATTATGAATAACCGGAGCCCCCAGTACAGGCTTTTGAGCAGGAAATTTCCAGACCAGCTTCCCGTCTGATACATCAAGACAATAGATATAATTATCTGAAGATCCGGCGACGACAAATCTGCCCTCCGTTGCCGGTGTTGAATAGATCTTTCCCCCTGTTTTGTAAACCCATTTCTGTTTCCCTGTTTTTTCATCGAGGGCATAAATATGCCCGCTGGTATTTGTAGCTATTACCAAACCCTTTGAGACGACAGTTCCCGCACCAACATCGCTCTTGTCCTGGTATTCCCAAAGAACCTTAACTGATGGATAGCGCCCGTTAACAGCGTAGGAAGGTCTGAAGTATTTTGTCGTGTCAGAACTAAAGTGATGATCTTCAAGTTTAACCTGCAGCCACTGCCGCTGTGTCTGCACAACAGGCCTTCTTTCTTCAAATACAGCCTCTTCGTTTTTTATAGTAACAATGTTATATCCTCCTATGCTGTCCTTCGCGCGAAGATTAGACCGTCCCATCACTCCCGGTATACCGTCAAACTCATAACGATGATTCGAATGACCGTGCCCGCACAGAATCAACTGGACATTTCGTTTCTTCAGCCTGTCAATCGCCTCATACCAGTTATTCTGAGAAGAATCCTGGGGATAATGATTCAGGTAAATAACCGGCATACGGGGATCTTTCATATGGTTAAGGACAGAGTCGAGCCATACAATATTCTCTCTTGGAACCTGTCCCGGCCCCATACGCATATTAGGACCTGAACTTGTACCGGTAAACAGGTATCCCCCTTGCTCAAAGGAGAAAGTCTCGCCCCCGAAAACTTTTCTGAAACTATTGCTGCCGCTCTCCGACCAGTTGGAGTCGTGATTTCCGGCAATAATATGCCAGGGTTTGTTAAGACTGTCAAGTATCCGTTTTGCCGTTGCCAGCTCTTCATCTGCACCAAACTCAGTAATATCACCTGTTATAACCACAAATTGAAGGGAGCTGTTATCATTAATGTCTTTTACAGTTCTCCTGAGATCTTCAGCACCTGTACTATTCCCGATGTGCGTGTCGGTGACAAAAGCAAACCTGAGCGGTTGCGCATTTCCTTTAGTAAGGAACAGAACCAATAATGGCAAAGCCAGTTTCTTAAAAATACGTTTCATTCCGGTAAGTTGTGAAGATATTGCAGACTAAAAACAAATCAGGCACAAAAACGCATCTTCCGATTTCCCCAATTCGTTTTATTCCTGATTAAAAATACAAACTATTCACTTAAACACAAACATTATTTACAGTTTCTTACACAAACATGCACAAAAACGCAAACTACTCAACAACCTGTCAATGGTTTTAAACCGGTATCCCTTACGCTTCAGCACCTCCAGCAACCCGTCCAGCCTGTTGTAGAATTTATCTTTCCTTCTCGGATCTGTACCTGCATGAACAAGCAGGATAAAACCATTCATCCCGTTCTTATCCCTTAATTCAAAATCAATTACCGACTTAAATATTTCATCCGACGGGAGATATGGTTTTCCCATTTCCGGATAGGTATAGTCGGCGGTAGAACGGGTTCCGGGACTAAAGTTCACGAGCAGCAGGCCTTCCTGTCGTGTCCACCCTGCGATTGTGGCATTATACCATTCATAAGGCGGCAGAAAAAACAATGCATTCTTCTTTTTAATACCAAATCCAAGCAATGTTTTATAACTTTCTCTCAGATCAGCTTCAAACTGGCTGCGTGAAACAAGCAGACTATCTCTTTTTCTCCAGTCGCAATAAAGCAAATGCTGATCCGAATGTGAACCCATATAATGCCCGTCTTTCTTCAATCTCATTATCAGGGACCTGAACTCCGGATTCCTGTAAAACCTTCCGGTAAAAAAGAAGGATGATTTCACATGATGCTTTTTCAATGTCTCTGCGATCACATTTCCCCCGTCTGCAAACTCATCTCCCGTAAAAACAAGGGCTATTGCCTTTTTTCCCGGATCCCCCCGGATAATAGCGCCAAACCTATCAACTACTACTTTTTTGCGGAGGCTCCCTCCTTCAGCCCCGCTTCTTTTGCTGCCAGTAAATATACAAGGGAAGCTGTTCCATCCATGGTCGGCTCATTGGTACTGTAGTCTCCGTAATCATCGTGGTAGACGACCAGGTCGGACTGGAACTCCGCATAAGGATCTGCACCATGCAAAGTGACACCCTTAAGCTGTTTATAAATGGCCCCGTAAACCGGTCCGTCCACAAGTCCGCCGTCCAGGGGATACCTATACAAATGAGAAAGAGACGAATGCGGATCAGAAGGAGTGTCTCCGTTTCCCGGCAATCCATATACCATTCCTGTTCCCCATGGATTACAGCCGAACAGCCAGTCAAAATTCGCCTGCTCCAGCTCCGAAAACTCCTTATCGCCACTTAACCGTTCATACAAATTACACTGGATTGCGAAAGAAGTGGTCAGATTATTTGAACACCAGATAAAAGGCACACCCCTGAAAAAAGCATTCTCTTTCGCTTTCTTCCAAACCCGTTCAATCCCCTCCTTATAGAATTTCACGAGATCTTTCCTTGTCTTCTGATCAGCTTTTAATGCGAGTTCATAATGTCCGAAATTATGGAAAGGGTACCACTGGTAATGACGTGCCGTATCAGCACCCAGCCAGGGAGTGACCTTCTCCTTTAAACCATACCGAAAAGCCTGCTGAAAATACTTCTTCTCGGCCGTCAGCTGATAAATGGCGGCAGCTCCAAGTTCCATATCATCCACCCAGTTGTCCTCTTCGTAAAAATAAGGCGAGACATTCGGAGCAGTCTGACACACTCCCGGCTTCTGCTCACCCAAAAGGTAGGCTGAAAGTGCCTTGTTCTTCAGCAGGGCCGATAACGACGGGTCCTTTCTTTCATAAAGAACGGCTCCAAGGGCAAAAGCCGAGGCAAATTTCCCGGCCGTAGAGGCAACACCAGTAGCCCGGTTCTTATACTTTCCGAGCCCCTGTGGTTGTCCCGACGCAAAATACACCGACCTTCCTTTTCCCGGACCGACGCCATAATCAACACTGTCATGTGTAGGCAGGCGCATCCCCTGGTGATCCCGGTCGTCCGCCAACTGATTAAATAACCAATCCTCTTTCGGATGCATCTTCAGAAGCCAGCCAAGCCCCCACTTTGCTTCGTCCAGCACATCTGCCGTGCCATTCGCGCCATCCAGTCCGTTTGCCTGGTGCTTGTCTGTAAAAACCTGCGAAAAATCACGATAAGCGGCAAGCAAATGATACGTTGCATTGGCGGAAGTGGTGCTATACTGAAGATAGTCAGTAGCATCGTGCCAGCCTCCGGCGACATCAATGCGGGTACTATCCGGCATAGGGCCATACATGGTATACCCGTCCGTGGTATGACATGAATCCTTAAGAAAAGGATTAAATCCGCTGCGCTGTTGCCTCATGTAACGCAAAGCAAAGTCGGCAGTGCCTTTATAAACATCCTCTCCGATCCTGAAGACGGGCGACTTTGCAGATCCGGCTGTCAAATAATATTTGCCCGGAGCCTGAAAAGCAGAGAAATCAAGACGAAATGATTGCATAAAGGAGCCATATTTACCGTAGGCCTTCCCGGCTTTTCCTGAATATACCGTTTTATTGGCTTCAGCATTTACCACCTGAAAGCTGCCTATCTTCTGCTCAGATTTACTCACCCATACAGCCACCTTTATACCTGCGGGAGTATATCCCAACTGGTTAATCCTGATCCAGGCATCCCCTTCAGCTTTTACTGTAGTCAGAAATGCCAGACAAAGAATCAAAAGGAGACCTTTCCTCATAATTTATCGGAGTTTACATTGATTATCATTTTACTTTCACCTTCGCAACATTTGAAGGAGTACTTTCATTTTTGAGGCGGTCGATCGCGGTAACCAAATAAACATATTTGCCCGTGTGCCCGTAAGACTTGTCCGTATAGAAAGTCTCACTCCGGTTAAAGCCAATGTGAATAATATTCTTGGGATTATTGATGTCAACCCGCTCTTTCTTGTCGAAACGGTATACGACATACCCGTAGGCAGATTCTCCATCTCTGACAGGAAGCGGTGGATTCCATTTCAACTTAACACCTTCCTGCGAAGCCGTCGCCTCGAGTTCAAGCGGAGCAAGAGGAGGAATAGCATCCAGCCAGATCATCTGAGGCTGCAGCGCAGGGTATTTATAAAAATCATTCTTCAGAGAGTCCCGGAAACCGGCAAGATTATTAGTAAGCGACTTGGAACTAAAATACACACTCCCCTGCACCCTCTCATTTTGGCGGAGATAGCGCACCTGTTCAGGCAATTGCTTCCTGTCGCGCCAGCCTTCCTTGTCCTCAGTCGCCCGGTAAACACCCTGCCCGATGTACAAATGCTTTCCAAATGCGTTATTGCTCCACCAGTCCACCAGCTTTTCATACGCCGCCGGAGCATAATTAAACGGAAAGTAAACCTGCGGGACATTATAGTCCACCCATCCCTCCTTCATCCACTTCCGCGCGTCAGCATATAATGCACTATAGCCTGACAGCCCATTCGTTTCCGACCCTTCAGGATCATCTTTCTTATTCCGCCATATACCAAAAGGGCTGATACCAAACTTCACATAACGCTTAGCACTATGAATACTGTCGGAAAGAGTTTTTATCAAAAGATCGACATTGTTCCGCCTCCAGTCATCAACAGAAGAAAAACCCTGCCCATATTTTGAAAACAATGCAGAATCAGGCAAAATCTGCCCCTTAACCGGATACGGATAAAAATAGTCATCGAAATGAACCCCGTCGATATCATAGTTCCTCACCACATCCATAATCACCTGGACAATATAGGCTCTCACTTCCGGCAGCGCCGGATTAAAATATTTCTTTCCACCGTAAGTAAAAAACCATTCCGGCTTCGTACGCGAAATATGTTGTTCACTCGTATTCGAATCAATAGTATCAGTCGTCGCCCTGTAAGGATTAAACCACGCATGCAATTCCATCCCCCTTTTATGCGCCTCACCCACCGCAAATTCCAGCGGATCATACACCGGCAGCGAAGGCTGTCCCTGCTTACCCGACAAAAACATACTCCAGGGCTCCCGGCTCTTTGCATACAACGCGTCCGCAACCGGCCTGACCTGAAGAACTATTGCATTGATCCCTGTCTTTTGATGTTCATCAAAGATTCTGATCAGCTCCTGCCTTTGAACATCAGAGGCCAGTCCACGCTTTGAGGGCCAGTCTATGTTCTGAACAGTTGCTACCCAGACACCTCGTAACTCTCGCTTGGGAGGAAGAGACTGGGATAGAAGAGCTAAAGACCAGAGAAAAAAAACACTGGCAAGAAACATTCTTTTACTTAGAAGCATAACAATATCCTAACGAAAAAAAGCCCCCCTCTTCACTTAATCAAAGAGAGGATTCTGTATAAAAACTACTCCCAACCGGGATTTTGCTTGAGCTCTACACCATGCTCTTTATATAGAACAATCTGATCTTGAGGAACAGGGCTGAGATAAACTCTCGGATTAGAAAAGCGGCGAACAGATTGAGTATTCCACGCAGGTGTTATGTACCCCTCAGTAACATTTTGATCCTTATTAAGGATTATCGAAGCCGACATATTTGGATGCTCAGATTTCTTTATCCACATCCCTCTATTAATATCAGGATTTGCTTCAGTATCTGTATACTCACCCTTCTTCCACCTTCTTAAATCATCCCATCTAAACCCTTCAAACACAAGTTCTATTCTGCGCTCTCTTCTAATTTCCCAGATTACAGAAGGAACAGTAGGATCCCTGTCCGGGTCATCGTAAACAATTCCATTCACTTTAAATTTATCACCCTCCAGGGTAAGACGTGGCATATTAATCCCAGACCGGCTCCTCAATACATTGATCGATTTATCCAAATCAGCATTTGATAACGCATCCCCCCCGACAGTAGCAAGTTCTGCAGATGCTTCAGCATAATTTACAAGCACTTCCCCATATCTGATTATAGGAGCATCTGTTGGATTCAAAGCAAGAGTTCCGCTATTTTGATCTTTTATGGATTCGTTTAAAAACTTTCTCGATGCATAGCCGGTAGTCGAATAATTCGAGATTTCTCCTGATATTCTCAAGTCAGGAGCAAATGTCTCAGATAATCTGGGATCTCTGTTGGCCATTACGTTAACTATCGTACGGTCTCCCTGATATAAGTTTGATATCTTAATGGGTAACCCGTCGGATGCAAGATAAGATTCAATAAGATCTTTGGAAGCACCAGTTTGCGGTTCTTTATTGTTATATGTCATTAAATTATGAGTCAGTACTCCATCAACATATTGTCTGAACATAATAACCTCAGGATTCCCCGTAAGATCCAAAGAACTAAAAACACTCCTATAGTTTCCAAGACTATAAATATTAGATGAAATTACTTGGGTTGCCGCCCATTTTGCGGCTTCAAGATACTCTTTTGCTTTTTCATTGTTGTTTTCATGATATTTTTGCCATGTTCCTTCAAAAAGAAAAACCCGTGACATAAATGCCAGCACTACGTACTTATTTACTGTTAAACCTTTTGTCCCATCGTTAACCCTTACATTTTGCACAGCATACTTAAAATCTTCCAGAACTTTATCCATAACCGAACTTCTTGGATCCCTTGGCCTGTAAATTTCATCGCTTTCATTCTCAGCAAGAGCTTTATCGAACCAGGGGATATCTCCATATCTTTTCACCAAACTATAATATTCCAGTCCACGAAAGAATCGGCCTATACCAGTCCAGTGCATTTTTGCCTCATCACTCATCTTGTCACTAACGGGCATACTCTGAACTTTTTCAATAAAATAATTAGCCCTTCGTACAACTTCAAAATTCCACTTGGTTTTCTCTGAAGCCGGAACAACCCTGGTGTATTCCGTTGGTGTTCCAGGAGCAAAATCGTCGTTCAATGATTGACCGGAAAAAAACGCCCCCCATGTATTTCCTGAACCATAGGCGTTAAATTCATTGTCAGGATGAGTGGTTGTTTTTACATAAAAACTATAGGCAAAAGTTCTGACATTTGACTCATTAACAAAAAATGTCTCGTCGTCCAGCTGATCCAATGGAGGTTTTTCTAAAAAATCCTTTTTACAACTAACCAATGCAATTGTACAAAGTATGATTATAATTATATTCTTTTTCATTACCGTTAGCTTAATTATAGTGTAACTTGAAGTCCAAAAGATAATGTTCTGCGATAGGGATAGACACGCCCAAACGCTGCTGGGTCATTTGCCCCAGCTTCTGTTACATTCACTTCCGGATCGATAGGGATATCTCCTAACTTATCAAACTCCAATAGATTCTCACCACTAAAATACACTCGTAATCTTTCCATGTGCAGTTTACTGGTTATTCTATTAGGCAATGTGTACCCTAAAGCCAGATTTTTTAGACGTAGATATGCCAGGTTTAGCAAATATTTAGTCTGAGGATAAAAATTCTTGGCGCTTGCCTCTCCGATAACGGTGGGCCTGGGATAAAAAGCATCAGGATGATCCTCTCTCCAATAGTCAAGCTGGTTAGCATACCAGGCTTCTCCGGGGCGCCAGCCGGGAATGAACATCGGTCCCTGAGCCCAATAGCTTCTCTTTCCAACCCCCTGCATAAAGAGGTTGAAATCAAATCCTTTCCAATCAGCTCCCAGTCTCAGCCCATATTGATAGCGCGGAGTCGAATTTCCAATCACTCTCTGATCCCCGGGATTTTCAACAGTGTTATCGCCTCTAAAAATTACTCCGTCACCATTTAGATCTTTATACTTTACATCTCCGGGTCCATAAAAGAACCCACTTCCTTCAAACTGTGCTTGGCTTGGTATTCCTTCTTTCAGAATATATTTACCATCCTGCATAACGAGATTTCCATTTGCATCCTGAACAAAATCACTCTTCGTAAAATATCTGTCGGTCTCATACCCCCAAATTTCTCCTAATGTTTTTCCCTGGTAATTCCCCGAAATCAGACGTGATCCCTCGAACTTCGTTAGGCTTTCTTTAAAATCAGACAGCGTTCCTGTAATATTAAAGCGGAGACCATTATCAAGTGTATGATTAAAATCTATTGCCAGTTCCCAGCCGGTAGTCCGAAGTTCCCCATAGTTTCGTTTCGGAGCATCTGCGCCATAGGAACTTGGCAAAGCAACTCCGGCAGAATGCATGTCACTTGTTGTGCGGCGATACCAATCGAAACTAACACCTAATTTATCTTTGAGAAATTTAGCATCAGCTCCAAAATCAAGGGTCCCCACTGTTTCCCACGTGAGATTTCCTGAAATAGGGGATGGAGGATTGGCAATCAGCACCTTTTTATCTCCAATAAGCCAATCAGAATTTGTTGTAGGAAGTACAAGATAAATATTACTAACTGTGGTATTCTGATTCCCTATTTCGCCCCAGGATCCACGAAATTTCAAATAAGACAGAAAAGGCTTAACGAATTGCAGAAATGGTTCTTCGCTAATTATATATCCTGCTGACATTGACGGAAAGAAACCCCACTTTTTGTTAGGAGACAACCTTGAAGATCCATCATATCTTCCGTTTATTTCCAGCAAGTACCGGTCCTTAAAATCGTAATTAATTCTACCGAAAACGCCGGCAGTATTCCAGCGACCGTGCCGCCCGTCTACTAATTGTTCACCTGTGGCCAATGCTAGTTCACCTTTCTCCGGATCAATAAGATCGGCCCTCGAAGATGATTGCCAATTATTCGTATACACCTCAACGTCTCCTCCAGCTATCAGTTTGAAAGAATGATCTTTTAGGTCTTTTTGATATGTTGCAAACGCTTTTCCTGAATTAAGCCCACTCCAATCAGACCTATAAAAAGCTTTATTATATGAGCTATTTGTATAAGTCCGATATGGCATCTGTCCATCTACTAAACCACTCCAAAAATCAATTGCAGTAACCGAGCCCCCCGTTTGATGGTCATGTGTATTCACTCCTGTAAAAGTGTAATCCGCATCAACTGTCAATCCCTTTAGAGGCTTTAAAGTTCCACCAACACTAACCCTGGTAAGAGCATTCGTTGTTTCGTTCATTTTAGCTTGGTCAACCTCTGTTATTGCGTTCCTGAATGGCCTGCCTTCATAGGTACCATAGGGAAATATCGCCGGCCATCTGTATAAATAATACCATGGATCATAAACGGCAGCTGCAAACTGAAATGGCTGAGAAAGCAGAGTATTAGCATATAGAACTTTACTCCGGACATCCAACCAAGAATTTACAGTAGTGGTTACACCTAAACTTAAATTATATTTATTAAACTTGTCTGGATTTGCTTTCAAGACCCCTTCCTGACCTGTAAAACCTAACCCTAAATTGTAAGTAGTCTTTTCACTTCCACCAGACACAGAAATATTGTGATTCTGTTGGGGAGTCCAATCCCGCATAAACATCTCTCCAGCGTCCCAGGAACGATAAAAAAACAATTTATTCTCTCTGATTTCAAAATCCCTCCCGGGCACCATTTCTGCGCCTAAATCTTTACCTCCAAATTCCTCCTGCCATTGCCTCATTTTTTGAACTGCTATATCATCTATGGTTACTCCAATAAAACCAAAAGAAGGCTGACTAGGATTCGTTCTTCTATATGCCAGAAGAGCCATTTCAGCACCTTCTGCCCCTGAAGCTATTTTGGGTGTAGTCGTAGGGGCGCTGATTGACAAATTATTAGAATAAGTTATCCTGCTTGGGGAGCCCTTTTTTCCCGATTTTGTGGTAATCAATATTACTCCCCAAGCAGCTCGCGTCCCATATATAGAAGAAGATGCAGCATCTTTCAATACCGAAATCGATTCAATATCATCGGGATTTACAAGCTGTAAACTGGGAATTTCAACATTGTCAACTAATATCAGAGGCTGCGCGCCAGCCGTACCTGTCAAAGTCCCCGTGGCTCCCCTTAATTTAATTGATGGATTCACTCCGATTGCCCCGCTAGGCGTGGTTATGCTTAATCCCGGTGTGGTGCCTTGCAATGCTCTTCCCACATCAACAACCGGCCTTGACTGCAAAACCTCTGTATCAACAGTCGAAACGGCACCAGTCAGATTAGCCCGTTTCTGCGTTCCATATCCAACAACTACCACCTCGTTTAAAGATTTAACGTCAGCGCCCAGAAGGACATTGATGACACTTTCCGTCCTAACCACTTTCTCCTGGGTAGCCGCTCCTATAAATGAAAACACCAGTATCTGGCCAGTGGAGGCGCTGATGCTGTACCTCCCATTTACATCCGTACTGGATCCTAAAGACGTCCCCTTGATCTTTATAGAAACTCCGGGTAAGGCGGTTCCATCATCCGCTGATGTAACCCTGCCTGTGATCGTCTTTTGCTGTGCCATTGAATGCACAATCATGAAGACCATACTCAAAACGAGTGCAAGTAACCTTTTTTTCATATTATTTATTTTTATTGAATAGCGAAACTGCGCCTTTTACAGCGTTTATAAAAAATAATGCATAAACAATTACAAAAACGCACAATCAAACAAAGACTTGGACACTAAATTAGTAAAACCTGCAAGCAAAACAATGCGTTATCTTATTTATTTCAAAAAAAACCAACAATAAAACGCAAATAATAGCAAAAAAAAGAGAGCTCATGAAAAACAACAAGCCAAAACCGAAACACTACACACGAACTAGATTCTATACGCTATCCAGGCATAATTTCCCTGAAAAACATTATCCATTATGATTTTCAAACATTCAGCTTTTTGTTACTGCATGACATCTTCCTTTTATCTTCACAGAAAAAGATAATAAAATAGAAAACCACATAGTTAATCAGAGAGACGCAACATACAGCATGAAAATTTATAATTAGTTTAGTGTGAAGATAAGCACTTTCATGCAATTATGCAAGAATATGCAGCATTAAATTTAAAAATGCATCATAAGGCACGACAATAATAAAGCCAGGCTTGCTTTAACACATAACCTGGCCCTAATTATTTAGAGGTACTTAGAAACGTTTATCCTATTGAACACTCAAAGTCGTTGTTATACTCTTTTTTAATCCATTTTTATTCTGAACCTCCGCTTCTATAATAATTTTAGTCGAAGCAGCAAGCCCGGCAGGCACCTGGTAGACCGTTCTTAACGAATCTGTCCTGGTGACAGCCGAATAGGCCTTCTGATAAGGCGCAGTAAGAAACACCCTTTTTGCATTGGTTCCCACACTATCCCTGAAAACAACCTGTTCAATCTCTGCTTCCGACCAGTATCTTAAATCCAGGTTCACAGCACTTCCCGGCTGCACATTAGCTGTTTGCGGCGCTACCACACTTAAAGACACAGGAACCGGTAACTTTCCTACTATTTCAATATTATCCTTTAGCCACTGGTCGGGATCATTCTTCTTGCAGGACTGAAAGACAGCCGCCATGGCGAGAACGCCCAGAAATCCTTTTATAATGTATCGTTTCATCACTCAGAGTATTAATTGTTAAACAACCATATTTTTGTCCATTGATCAGAACTTGGGACATTTGGGTTCCTGCCCGGCTCGTTGTCAGGAAAATTCCCTCTTTGAACCCATGGATTTAAAGCGTTTGGAATGTTATCAGGTTTTGTCAAACCGGGATAGATCGTTGTACTGTACTGATATCTTCTCATATCCGACCATGTTTCCAGCTGCATGAAGTTAGCTATATACTTTTGCAGCATAATATCCGTAAGCGTAAAACTTTGAGCTCCTTTTGAAACCGCCGGGTTATTGATATAAGTACCAGCATCTGTATCAGACACCCCCAATTTCTTCATACTACCCTTGATCCCATTGAGGTAAGCGGCATACGCGTCCGTCTTATTGGTATTGAATAAAGCTTCAGCCCTTATAAACTGAATTTCCGCATAGGTAAGAATAGGAATAACAGAGGTACGCTGGCCATAAAATGTATTAGCAGTAATGTCAGTCGTCGCCACGCCATTCCTGACTCCTGCAGGTTTACCAATATACGTAGCAGCAGTTCCCTTGTCGACAAATTTTGATATTCTTGGGTCTACAATACCACTATAGTATGAATTACCATTCAGCAGATTAACAAAATACTGAGCGGGCCTTGCCGATCTGGAAGTCGCTGCTGTATTGGAAAGATATGTAAACCAGGGATTAGGCCGCTCCTGGCTATATTTCAATTGAAGATCGAGGGCTCCCGTCTGGTCACTAATGGCCTGAGACGCGTCAGATGCAGCTTTCTGAAGATTTGAGGCGTCTTTCAGAGAAAGATGAATGTAATATCGCGCCCTCGCTCCGTAAGCAGCTTTAAGCCAATTGGCGGCACCAGCGGTTCCTCCCCCGTAAACCAGATCCGTAGAACCCACCTGTAAAACAGTTGACGCCGGTATAGGCTGAGAAAGATCGGTTATTGCCTCGTCGAGAAGATCTTTCAGGTAATTATTGTAGATCTCTGATTGCGGATCATATTTCGGACTCAGGTTACTTAGCCCAAGAAATGCCTCTGAATATGGAACATCACCCCAGATGTCCGAACATTGCATCAGGTTCAATGCAAGCAAAAGTTTTCCTATACCCCGATATTGAGGAGCTCCGGCAGTTTGAGCCCGGCTTATCATATCTTTTAAATTTGGCATGGCATCGCGGTACGCTGATTCCCAGATATTATCGAAACCGTAGGGATTGTAAGATTCGATCTGGGCTTCCTGACCTGCATTTCCGGCAAAATATTGAGGATAATAATTTCCGTATTGTCCGGCATTATAAAAAGATGTAGCCGTAAACTGAATAGTTGAAGGAAGAAGAGCTGAAAGACTCACCTGATCAGATGTTAGTTTCGACGGGTCCACATTTATGTCCAGCTGTTTATTGCAAGCGGTCATGACCATAGCCATCGACAAAAAGGTCACCGCGTGTTTTTTATATGATACTTTCATTTTTTAAAAGTTAAAAATTCACATTTAATCCCATAAAAAAGCTTCTTGTTGCCGGAATGCCCGTTCCTACATATCCGACAGCATTCGAGCCCGCTCCATAAGTACTTGATTCAGGGTCAAAACCAACAAAAGGAGTACTTACCCATAAATTATTCCCTGTTACAGAAACCGATGCAGATTTAATAAACGTACGCTTTAACAAAGACGCGGGAAGACTATAGGAGAGAGAGACATTCTGCAATCTTACCCAGGATCCATCCTGGAGTCCGTTATTCTCGGAAGAAAGCCTGTAACTGTAAGTCGCATTGTAGAAAGCCTGATCTATTGTTGCCGGAATATCATTCGGCACATATACCGGCGCAGCAGCAGTACCTATATTTTTCACACCCTTGAATACGACTAAAGTATTTCGCAGTTCTGTTTCAGCACCTATTCCGGTTTCATATCTTAAGCGCCGGGCGATATCAAACACATCGCCTCCCTTTCTGAAGTTAAAAAGAAAAGACAACGAAGCTCCTTTATAAGAAAGTGTACTTCCTAATCCTCCTGTCCAGTCGGGATAAGCATTTCCCACCAGGTAGTTCTTTGCAAGATCAGTTGTAATACCGGGTATTCCTGTCGGACCAATAATCAGCTGCCCATAATATTCACTATCCTTGTCATCTACACGCAACATAGGCCAGCCATACCAGTCCCCGGGCCTTCCGCCTGTTTTTATAATCTGTTTCACCCACGGAGATTCGGGATTGAATATAATCTCATTCACTCCCGGTGGCATTGCCAGAACACGGCCTTTAGTCCTGGCCCAATTTGCGTTCATACTCCAGCGAAAATCGTTCTTACTGATGATATCAGCCGACAATATGAGTTCCAGCGACCTGTTCCTGATCTTCCCGGCATTGGTCACATTGATATCAAAACCTGATGCATAACTAACAGGAACTGGCACGATCTGATCGATACTATTTGTGATGGCATAGTTCGCATCAAGCGAGATCTTATCCCTCAGGAACTTAAACTCACCACCAAATTCAAGACCTTTTGTCCGCTCAGGGCGAAGGTTTTCGGAACCGACCCTAATATCGCGCCTTACACCCGAAACTCCGCTAAATGCCTGCAGAGTTGAGTAGTAGGTACCTACCTGGTAGGGATCAGCATCCTTTCCTACCTCTGCATAAGACAACCTCAGCTTCCCGAAATTCATAATGGGATTATCCGATAATCCCAAAGTTTCCGAAAATACATAAGCAAGACTTACAGAAGGATAAAAGAAGGACCTGTTACTTTTAGGAAGCGTGGAGGACCAGTCATTTCTGGCAGTAAGGTCCAGAAATACAGTATTATCATAGCTGAACTTGGCATCTGCAAACACCCCTATAATATTTCTCTCCCCGGGATAGGTAGTCGTTGTATAAACATTATAGTTGTTAATAGACTCAAAGTTCGGCACAATTGCCTGAGCTCCATTCAATGAGATATCGGATTTTTTGATATGCGTGTAGCTGTGTCCCAGTAAAAAATTACCGATCCACTTATTTCCAAAATCTTTTACTGCTTTCGCAAAAAAATTGGAATTAATTTCGGTATAACCGATACGTTGTTCTGCCATAGATCCAAGTCTGCTTGAAAGAATAAGTCCGCTTTCGACATATGCAGTCCTAAAATCGGTATAATGGTCAATCCCAACTTTATAATTAAAAGAAAGCCATTTATTAGCCGTATAATCAACCCCAACATTCCCGAGGAGCCTGTTTACATTGTCTTTGAGAAAAGCGTTTTCAGAAAAATAAAAAGGATTATCGATACTGGCATTATATACCTTCTGTGTACCATCCGGATTTAAATAATCTAAAGGATCCACCGTATTGGTATGCCGGATGAGATAGCTGATCACACCCGAGGCCGTTCCAGCCCTTGGGTTTTTCCCACCAGAATTGATATAGTTAGCAGATCCTTCAAACTTAAACTTATCAGATGCGCTCAAAGTACCTGCTATACGGATAGACGTTTTTCCGAAATCGGAATTCGGCACTACCCCTTTCTGATCAAGATTTGAGATAGACGTAAAATAGGTAGCCTTCTCGCTTCCTCCGCTGAATGTAAAGGAATTTTGAAGTTGGTTTCCTGTTTTGAAAAACAGATCATAGAGGTTATAAACCGGCAAACTGCTGTCTATCACCGGTCCCCATGAATTCAGGCTAGGAACGAACGCATTATTGTTGCCATTACCAAACCTGGTCTGAATAGAAGGTGTCCTGGCCACATCATCAAAGCTGTAAGATGCCTTATAATTGAAAGACGTCTTGCCAGCCTTTCCTGATTTAGTGGTGATCACTACCGCTCCGTTCGCTGCGCGAAGGCCATACAAAACCGAAGCTGCGGGCCCCTTTAAGATAGATACCGTTTCGATATCATCAGGATTAATATCCGCCGCACGGTTTGTATTCTGAAAGGTATCTCCTCCAGAACGATTATTCGGATCAAGCCCAAACTGATCTGTATTATTAGAGATCGGGATTCCGTCCACTACAAACAAAGGTTGATTATTAGCGGAAGGATTGAGGGAATTCACCCCTCTGATTTGAATTCTTGATCCCGCTCCCGCAGCTCCACCGCCGCTTGTAATCTGCACACCCGCGGCTGTACCTTTTAAGGCGTTAAGAGGATTTGTTTGATTCGTCCGTGCAAGTACATCCGACGAAATCTCCTGAACTGCATATCCCAAAGAACGCCTGTCCTGCTTAACACCGAGGGCTGTTACAACTACCTCATTCAGAGACCGGGAATCTGCCCGCATAGACACATTAAGCACATTCGATGTTCCTACCGGTATTTCCTGCGACTGGGTCCCTATGAAAGAAAATATCAGAGTTTGTCCCTGAGAAACCCTGATTGAATAGTTTCCATCCGGGGCAGTACTCGTACCTTTTTCCGACCCTTTAATTTTCACTGATACTCCGGGCAGAGGTATCCCATCCTCTGCCGACGTTACCCTGCCAGTAACGGTCTTTTCCTGCGCATAAGATTGAAAAGAGCAGAACATCAGGAAAATGAAAAATTTTAGTAAATCCTTTTTCATGTTTGCTGTTTGTTTAATTAATTGTTGATTTTTATAGAAATTTTGACCTTAGTTATACCAAAATTTAACTGGCACCTGGACGAGCAGTTAGATTGTTCCGGGTATGGACATTGTTTCATACAGGAGGAATATACTTCCCGGGCATTTCAAATATCACATTGTGAACTTTCATAAATAGCACGGCAAAATTGACAAGTGAAATTAAACTTATATAAGTAATAATGCAAATTACTACATACATTTAACACAAAAAAGCATAAAAATGCACAACATGCACATCATTAAGATGTGTCCAAACACATTTCAATCAAAAAAAACGAAGATAATAGCTATATTTAGCTTTCTTTTAATTATAACAACCAAATAAATCAGGCATGATCCCGAAACAACGCCTTCTCTCTCTTGATGTATTCAGGGGTATCACAGTGGCAGCAATGATCCTCGTCAACAACCCGGGAAACTGGGGACATATCTACCCTCCACTGGAACACGCAGACTGGAACGGCTGTACCCCTACAGACCTCGTATTCCCTTCATTTTTATTTATTGTAGGAGTCGCCATCGTGTTCGCCATGAGCTCCAAAAAAGAAGACCCCTCACAACACCATCAATTAATATTACGCGCTTTGAAAAGAGGGGCGATATTATTTCTTCTTGGCCTCTTTCTTGCACTTTTTCCTTCATTCGACTTTAGCACAGTGCGTGTTTTTGGCGTACTCCAGCGAATAGGGATTGTTTTCTTTCTTAGTGCGTTTTTGTTCGTTAAGACGAATTCCAAAACACAGTTTTACATACTGATTTTTATCCTGCTGCTTTATTGGGCGCTTATGACACTTGTGCCTGTGCCCGGAGTGGGAGATCCCAATCTAGGTAAAGAGACGAATCTGGCGGCATGGATAGACCGGCTTATCATTACAGAGCAGCACACCTGGAAATCCGCGAAGACATGGGATCCTGAAGGTGTTTTAAGCACTCTCCCTGCAATCGGAACTGGCATTCTCGGTATGCTCACCGGAACCTGGATCAGAAGAAAAGATAGAACCAAAAGTGAGAAGATCGCCTGGCTGTTCGTTGCAGGATTTGCTACCGCTATTCTTGGCCAGATATGGGGCTTAGCCTTCCCGATCAACAAATCACTTTGGACCAGCTCCTATGTCCTGTATGCAGGAGGACTTGCCATGATGATGCTTGGATTTCTATACTGGTTAATTGATGTACAGGGATATAAAAAATGGACTCCCCCGTTTGTCGCCTACGGAGTCAACGCCATAACAGTATTTTTTCTGTCTGCTATCATCGTTAAGATTATGTGGAGGATCAAAGTAAATATGAAAGGCGAAGAAGTTGGCTTGCAGCAATGGCTATACGACTCGTTCTTTACACCGTGGCTTTCTGATATCAACGCATCACTCGCATGGGCAATTGCGTTTGTGCTCTTCTGGTTATTGATCCTTTGGCCTATGTACAGAAAAAATATTATCATTAAAGTCTGAGATATCCACTATCCTTCCAGTTCTTGTTCTTCTTTTTTTGCCTGCAGTTTCTCCTTCTTAAGATCAATCCTCACCAGGTTATAAAGGCTCATGTACACATTGGCGATCCATACAAGTGAAAACCCCGACAGAATGTATCCCCGCCAGTCGGGCAACAGGAGTTTAAAACCACTGAGGACCAGTATAAAGATTGTGACATAATGACTAAAGCAATATTCACAGGTAAAAAGATAAAAGAATTTCCGTTTTAAAGCGGTCTTCCCCTCGCGGCTGCAGCGAACGCAGTATTCCCGTGGCTCCCTGAATATTTCTTCATGGGTTATAGTCCAGGCTATACACGCTATCGGAATCGCCAGTACAAAAAGCCATACTATTTGTGCGGTTAACGACATGTTTATCAATACAGCCGGAAAAAGAGAATTGTTTGTCGCTTACATGCAAAATCGGGTTCAAATGCCCGAACTTAGTTTCAAAAGGGCACCGGTATTAAAGGCCGTTCTTAAGAGATTGAGGTATGTATCTGCCATCGCAGAATTTACATCAGCAGGCCCATTACCTATTGGCAGAAGCGCATGGAAATACTCACTAAGTTCGGGAATTTCATTTAAAGGTATTTTTCCAGCAAAGCCAATTACCGGAATTTTCTTCTCCCTGGCCATTAAAGCTACTCCGAAAGGACCTTTTCCCTGCAATGTCTGCATGTCGATACTTCCTTCCCCGGTGATGACAAGGTCAGCATGTTCCAGCTTATCTTTAAACCCGGTAGAATCCAGGTAGTAACTTATTCCATCTACAAGAGAGGCATTCAGAAAAGCATAGAGACCCGCAGCCGCCCCTCCGGCTGTGCCGCCTCCTTTTACTTCCGACATATCCACACCTGTCACTTTTAATGCAATATCTCTGAGCCTGGAAAGAGCCTCTTCGAGATGCAAAATCACCTCTTTTGTTGCCCCCTTTTGAGGACCAAATACAGCTGCTGCTCCCTCCTCTCCCAAAAGCCTGTTCTCCACATCACACATCACCACAACCTTACATTGAAGAATCCTCTGATCCAGCCCTGAAAGATCGATCGAATCTAGTCCCTTCAGTCCAATTGGAAGATCAGTAATTTCCCTGCCTCCTGGTTCAAGGAAACGAACACCCAATACCCTAAGGATACCCGATCCGCCGTCTACAGTTGCCGACCCTCCCATGGCAACAACAATTTCGTCAATAGAACGATCAAGCGCATTCCTGATTAAGATACCCGTGCCGTCAGTAACCGCATAAAGTGGGTTAAGGTCGTCTTGTTTAAGCAATTTGATACCGGAAGCCTCAGCCATTTCAACAACGACAGTACGCCCTTCGTTAATAAGTCCATAGGAAGCGGCAATTTTTCTTCCCAGGGAGTCTGTTGTCTCCGTTTTTATAAAGCGGCCCCCTTTGCGCTCTACCAGCAATTTCCCCGTACCATCCCCTCCATCTCCCACAGGAAAACACTCGCATACACATTCCAGTCCGCTCTTCTTCAAACCTTCCTGAATAGCCTGTGCGGCAGCTGCCGCATCCAGGCTATTTTTAAACGCATTAGGAGCGATGAGGATACGCATACTAATCGGCCTTTTCTATGATAGCAGCCCATCCTCCGCCGGAAGCAAGTTTAAGGTTCAGCTTAGTCCCGTTCGTGATCTTCTGAACCATTTTTTTATAGTCATTGCCGTTCCGCTCTGCATTAATACCGTCCTGCATAATTTCTATCCGGTAATTTCCGCGAGGGAGAAAAGAGCAATCAAGGGTCATCGTCCGGGCAGTCCAGTCAGTCATTGCTCCTACGTACCATTTAGAAGCCTTCTTTCTGGCAACAAGGATGTATTCGCCAACCTTAGCATCCAGCACCTTCGTCTCATCCCAGACAGCCGGAATACGGGATATAAATTCAGCCGACTCGGCTTCTTTATAGTAATGAGTAGGATTATCAGCCAGCATCTGCAAAGGACTTTCGTAAACCACATACATCGCAAATTGATGACAACGGGTACCCATACTCATTGGATTATCAAAGATCTCCCTGAAACTGATTTTATTCGCATTATTCATAGCCCCGGGGGTATAATCAACCGGACCGGCTACCTGCCGGATGAAAGGAAGCATCAGGTTATGATCAGGAGTAACAAGCTTGCTCCATTTATTATTTTCCGCTCCCTTAACACCTTCGTTGCTCATAAAATTAGGATAAGCGCGATGCAAACCGGCCGGCTTAAAAGCGCCGTGAAAATCTACCAGCAAGTGACGTTTCGCACACTCCTTCGCTACACGCTCGTAATAATTGACCATGTACTGATCTGCACGCTGCATAAAGTCGACCTTTATTCCTTTCGCCCCCCACTGAGCGAACTTGTCAAGCAACACGTCCATATTCTCGTCCAACGGCTTCCATAGCATCCACAGAATTACGCCAACTCCTTTACTCTTTCCATAATTAATAAGTTCCTGAAGATTAAGATCCGGATTAGGTTCCGTCAGATCCGTAGTAGTTTTTGACCAGCCCTCGTCGAGAATGATATATTCCAAACCATATTTGGCAGCAAAATCTATATAATATTTATACGTTGCGGTATTTATGCCTGCCGCAAAATCCACTCCGTAAATATTGTTAGCGTTCCACCAGTCCCAGGCCACTTTTCCCGGCTTAATCCATTTTGTATCGATGGCGACAGGGCGTGATAACTTAAATACCATATCACTTTCCGCCAGTACACGATCATCAGGCGTCATCGTGAACACCCGCCATGGCAGCGTTCTGGAGCCACTTATTTTGGCTATATAGCCCGCTTCCTTAACTATTCTCTCATTTCTGTCGGGTTTACCGGGGTCAGCTTCAGCTTCCAGAACGACAGGGGGAAACTTTGATTTCAGCGAATTTCCACCGGTAGCCGACAGGAACATGTTAGGATAGTCAAAGAGATCTGCTTCTGTGATCAACACTCTTACCCCTGCAGAAGTAACCAGAACCGGCAAAGAGCAAAAACGGCTGGATGACAAGGATACCAGCGCCGTATCCACATATGACCGCTCGTAGTGAGATATCATACTTTCCTCTTCCGGGAAAAACACCTGGCTGTCCTTATTAAAATTTACATTCAACTCTTCACTATTCACTTCAATCCCGTTCTTAAAGCCCGTTTCAAAACGATATGCCACGCCCTCATTATACGCGCGAAAAGAAACAGCATAGTTCTTAAAATTCAGTCTCAGTTCATTACAGAAATTGTGCTCAACCTTATTTTTTCTGGGTACATCAACATTGATCCGTTCGTCAATCTTCCTCTTAGTTTCAGAAAGAAGCTTCGGCTTTTTACCCAGTACTTCCTTGTTTACTACCAGCGATATTGCTGATGGCGATATCACTTCTTTCCCTTGGTATGAAGCAGACCATTTTATAGCCTCAGAAAGGTCAATATTCAGAGTGATTTTACCATCGGGCGATGAGACGGTTTTCCGTTGGGCCACTGCACTCAGACAGCAGAGGAGGATAAATACGGAGGCAAAACAGATTTGTTTAAAGTTGTTCATTTTTTTGCATTATATCGGTTAAATTGGTTGTGTAAGATTTACTACTCCTTTTTTATAAATTTCAGTGAAAGCGCTGATCCCGCGCCCAGGGCAGCACCGGTCAAAACATCACTGGGGTGATGGACTCCCAGATAGATCCTGGAATAACTGACAGATGAAGCCCAGAGATAAGAAGGCGCAATAACATACCACTTCGGGTACACGGAAGACAAAGCTGTAGCAGTGGTAAAAGATGAAGAAGTATGTCCCGACGGGAATGAATATCCCCCTGCCCGGTATAAAGGCACAACCTTCACATTTCTAATAAATGGCCGGGGGCGTTTCACGACTACCTTTATCAGGTTAGTCAGTAAAAACGATACGGCAGAACTACTGGCAACATACATCGCATCCCTGCGCGTTTGCTGGTCGCCATCCATAAGGCCGGCAGCAAACATACCAACAGGCACCGCTATATTAACATAGTTATTAGTCTTAGAGAGAAAAAGAAATATATCATTCTTCGCTTCCGTCCTGTTGTCTGCCACCTTTATCAGGATCCGGTCATCAAACTTATCTACGAGCGACTGCGCCACCGCGCAGTTAACACCCCAACAGAGGAAAACAGCTGCTATCGTAATCTTTATTTGCATAAGATCATTTGCGTTAAAGATAAGAATTGCCCATACACTTCACGCTCCATGATCATTATCCTGCTATCATTCGTTAGTAAAGTGCTATAATCTTATCATGATATTTTCTGTACAAAGTTAAAGCAATCTCAACCGGATCTCCTTCGGCCCGATCTTTAAATTCATCAGTTGAGTTAACCCATTGCCATTCCCAATCTTTTATTCGTTCTTCAAATAATTTAAAATCAGGTTCCTTCCCTTGTCCTTTGCACTGATTAAGATAACCGAAAAACTGTGTCCAGCGCGGAAGATAAAAATGACTGAGCATTCCGTTCCACTGACGGTTTGAATACTCATGCAGGCCCGAATTACGGTCTCCCCACAGGGTGATCAGGTTACGGGCATTTCTCTCATACAAGCGTTTTTCCTGCTCGTTCGTGCCGTAAGACTTTGCTGAATTCAACCAGACGCCGAGCAGAAAATCTTTTCTTGCTCCCAAAAGGAGATCCATATCTTCTATTATACCCAGGAACATCTTACTTTGATTATCGAATACAGCATAGTCTTTCTTTTGATAGGCCGATGCGAACATCTGTTGAACCGTATCTGCATAATTTGCCAGGACCTGCCGTGTCAGATCAACTAAATCATACTTAAATCCTTCACTATCCTTTAGCCGCGGCGATGCCTTTATTAAAAGCTCCCAGGCTGGGATAAGGTTTGCCGGCTTATAGTTTTTGCGTGTATCCGTCCCACCTGTACTTTTATTGAATGTCGGGCGCCCCGTAATAATCGACTCCGGTCCGCCGCTTCTGATTCCCCCTGTGTAAACCGTCTCCTTTAATATCTGCCATGCGCGTTCTGCATCCGGATCTTGTTTTCCATACCGTCTTCTTGAATAGTCCTTTAACCAACTGTCAACATCAACTGGCTTATCTCTCCAGACATTCTCCATCATCAGTGCATACATCACCGGATTCTGCTCAATGGCTTCCGGCGTAAGGCCAATACCCATCAATTTTCCGGACTCGGGACTATTTAATGCCCCGGCAGGGCCTTTCGCCACCTCATCCATTCTTCCGTACAGGCTAATATTACCACCAAAATTATGCAGCATACACCAGATCCAGGGTTTTCCATAATAGGCTTCCGTTCTGTTCCAGACAGGATGATTTTCACTCCATAAATCGAGGATAATCATCTTATCGTCGGGGACAGCATTCAGCAACGCTTTAATCTGCTCCTGCTGCCAGAACTTAGAATGAAAATGAAACAACCAGCCCTGCATTATCCAGACAGCCTTTGGATCAGCTGCCGCCATAGACTGATACACCTTTTTACTAACAGCATTCAAGAAAACGGGATCATTGGTCGGTGGAGCGTTTTCATTAAAGGTATCTGATGAGTATAAATGATCTGTACCAAAGGTTTTGATCTCTTCTTCGAGAAATTTCCTTCCAATTTCGGTGAACATCGGGTCGTCCGGATCCAGGATATACACCTCCGGAAATCCGGCCCAATCCGTTTTCTTCAAATTCGCATCCGGAAATTTATCTTTAAATGCCGGGGGTACATGTCCTGTAAAGGCAGGAAGAATTGGCGTCATTCCCAGCTCTCTTTCTCTCGAAAGGATCTTCTTTTGCAGCTCCTCGTGCTTTTCCATGAAGCTTTGAGGTAAAGGTCCTCCCCAGCCGTCAAGGTTGCCCATCCAGAACCAGTTGAAGTAGGCCGGGCCGCTGAAAAAAGATTCGAGATCTTTATCCGTAAAGCCCATACCTTTATAAACCCTGCTCCACACCGAATTCTGCCCTGTTATAGCAAGCGGCATATTGATCCCATTAAGCGCCATCCAGTCTATCTCTTTCTCCCATCTTTCCCAGTCCCACCAGCTCATACTGTAGTTAAACGTGCAATAATTTAAATAATAGCGATAACGGTAGGGCGTAGTTTCCCTTACCTTGCCCTTTATGGCAGGCAACTTTACGGGAAGTTTTAAATTACTTCCATTCCAGCTGATGTCACTATGGGTATACTTTTTCAGGTAGAAATGAAGAGCACTGGCTACCGAAACGCCGTTGCTTCCGCGCAAAACGATCTTGCCCCGCCCGTTTTCTATTTCGAAAACATCCTTATCATTCACCTTCGGAATAACCCCGATCTCAAACTGGTCAGCATGGCGGGGCAGGACGCGCTTAATAAGGTCACGCACAGCCTGAAGCTTGTCCGTCGGATTCCCGCTAGTCTGCGAATAACCGGAAAAAGCAGAAAGAACAATAAGCAGGGCTACCAGCCCTGACAGATAATAATGTTTGTAAATAACTATTTTCACTATCGTACCACTGTTTAAAGATAAACGGCTTGTTAGATCACCTGAATCAAAGTATCCACCCGATTCACCTTATAACTTACAACTCAATACTCCCATAAGCTGCAACCAGCTCTTTCGCCTTTTGTATGGGATCATCAAAAGGTTCAACCCTGCTACCCCCCGGCGTCTTTATCCACTTTTCCTCCCAATCCAAACGTCTGAAGCCGGCATTTGCGAGATGCTTTTGAATCCTTGGAATATAATAATCACGGATCAGCCCGCTCCATATCCTGGCTGCATAATCGTTCTGAACACCGCCCCACGTTGTAATCAGACGTTTTGCATTGGCCTCGTAATAATTCTTTTCCTCTTCTGTCTTTCCGTGTGACCGTGCATAATCTACCCAGGTCTGTAAACGGTTATTTGGATGTGACTCAAGCAAGCGGTCAATCTGGTAAAGGATCTCAACAGCTTTTTCTCCCGCTTTGCGTTTCACAGTCTGATCGTTTTGAGCATCAGCCTTCAACGCCCGGGAGTACCATTGATCAGCCCTTACCCCCAGATACAGCATGGCAATCTCAATGGCATCATTCTGGTATAGTTTACTGGCTTTCAACTCTTCCGAGCAATCCAGAAAATTCTCTGCTGATCTCATAAACAAAGAATCGGAATTCACACTTCCCTTTCTTCGCGTATCCGGTACCACCAGCTGCCATAAAAACCGTGGATAGGATCCAAAACTCCCGTATGCAGACTTTCTCAACTGCTCCCAGGCAAGTTTCATCTTATCCGGATAAGCACCGTAACGTGAGCGGCAATATTCATCCAGCCATTTGTCAAGATCCACCGCGTCTCTTTTCCATCCCATGTCAGCCAGAAGTTCATACACCACCTCATTGTTCTCTATACCCTCAGGAGCAGAACCAAAGCCAACGAGATTTTTGCTGAACGGCGATTTTAAAGCCTCAGCCGAACCCGACGCATACAAAGATAAAACACCTGTCCACGGAGTTTTACCGCCGAAGTTTGGCACGAAGCTGTATATCCATTGTTTTCCGTAGAAGCCCTGGTGTGTTTTCCAGACCATAGGTATTTTCCAAACATATTCAGGATACTCGTTAGCCAGATCAAGGATCAGCATCCTGTCGTCAGGCACCTTTGAAAGCATCGCCTGCAATGACCTCTGATCCCAGAACTTGTGCTGATAACCGAATGTCCATCCCTGGGTTACCCAAACGGCATCAGGATTCCCGGCTTTTATAGAGTTATAAATAGATTCGCCATACCCGGCAAGGAGAGGATATTTCTGTTCCGGATGATCTTTTGGCACTGGCACATCCATTTCATTAAAGCTGTCGGATAAATAAAACGTATTCTTTCCGAATTCCTTCTCCCATTCTTCTACAAACATCTTTCCGATTGTCTTAAACCACGGAGAGCCAGGCGAAAGGACATACGCGTTATACTCCGCGGGAAATCCTCCCCACTTTAATGCATTCACATGGAGTTCAGGATGCTTCTTTTTAAATCCTTCCGGAACAAAACCGGCAAAGGCAGGTGCCACCGGGTTCATTCCCAGCTCACGCATACGTTTCAGTATCTTATGCTGCAGATCTAACTGATCTTTGTGCCAGTCTGAGGGGACAGGACCATCCCACTTATTCAGGTTTCCCATTCTATGCCAGGGAAGATGCGCGGGTCCGGTAAAAAAAGCATCTGTTTCTTTATTGCTTAAGCCGAGTTTCTTCCAAACCCTTGCTGCGATGGTTTCACTTGCCACTGTAGCCAGCGGCAGGTTTACACCGTGCAAGGCCATCCAGTCAAGCTCCTTCTCCCAGCGCGCCCAGTCCCAATATGGAGTAGTATAACCAAACGTCACGACATTGAGATAATAACGATACCTATAGGGAGACACTACCTTCACTTTAGAATAGTCAGGCCATTTAAGAGGTATATGAAGATTGCTTCCGCTCCAGCTTACCATACTTTTGCAGGCTTTTCTTAAATACTCATAAAAACCTGAGCAGATAGCTGAAGGACTGCTTCCCCTGACGGTGAGCACCCCACCACGGGCTTCAATTTCATAAACATCCGTTCCATTCTCAGATGGAACAACCTGGAGATCAATGGCGTCGGCTCTATTTCCGATCGTGCGACGTATTACGTTGCGGGAACTAGCTGTGATACTCCCCACATCCACTTGTCTTGCTTCCACGTTAATTCCGTTCCATGAAGCCAGGATAAAGAACAATATGATTTTCTTATACATTGATAAAATGTCCATAAAGAGCATACGCTTCCCTGCGTATGCTCTTCTTGTTAATAGTATTCCAATTATTTACTTTGCTGTACCAGACGGCGAACCCTATGATTGGCGAGATCAGCGACATAGACCCTTCCCTGGCTATCCGTTACTACATCCGTCGGATTTTTTAGCATGACGGCAGATGCAACAGTGCCATCAGCAAATCCGCCTGTCCCGTTTCCGGCAATAGTAATGACCTCTCCATAAATGGTTATTTTCCGTATAGCATGCCCTGCCAGATCAGCCACGAAAATATTCCCGTTCTTATCCACACACAATCCATATGGCTCCGAAAAAGCAGCAGTGGCAAGATCTCCGTCTACCAGTCCTTTAGTTCCGCTCCCGGCGAAGGTAGTTACCACTCCCTGAGGAGTTACCTTCCTGACCCTTTGATTGTTCCTGTCCACTACCAGCAGATTTCCATCGTGAGCGATGGCAATCCCGCAGGGTTTATCAAACTTTGCATCGGTTCCCGTACCATCTGCATAACCGGTCGAGCTTCCTGCCAGAGTAGAAACCGTCCCATCCGGAGTAATTTTCCTGATCCGGTCGTTAGTATAATCGACTACATAGATAATTCCGTTGTCATCCACTTCTACATCCTGGGGATAGCTGAAGCGGGCTGCCGTACCCAGACCGTCCGCGGTTCCGGCGGTACCATTCCCGGCAATAGTAGACACGATGCCATCAGCGCTGATTTTACGGATCATGTTATTCGTACGGTCAGCGACGATAATATTATCATTCTTATCAACAGCAACCTTCCAGGGCCCGCTGAAACGGGCGGTCGCAGCTGGCCCGTCTACTCTTCCAGCCGTACCGGTACCCGCAAGCGTACTGACTACGCCATCCGGCGTTATTTTCCGAATCCGGTTATTAACCCGGTCTGCCACGATGATATTTCCTTTTGAATCAATGGCAACCCCTTCAGGATTATTGAACTTAGCAGCAACACCTGTTCCGTCCGCAAACGAAGCCGTTCCATCACCGGCAAATGTTTCTGTCGTATAGGGAATAATAGGTTCCATATACTCAAATGAAAGACCTTCAACCGGGCGTCCAGCTATAGATACACTTACCGGAACATTCCCAACCGCTTCGCTTTCCGGCACTTCCACATAAATATTCTGTTCATTGAACGTTACAATTTTAGACTCAATTCCATTTATCCTGATTATGTTATCTGTACGAAGACGGCTGAAGTTTTCACCGCTAATTGTTAATACAGTGCCGGCACGGCCTCTCTCCGGAGAAATAGAACTCACCACCGGATCAGGCCTGTTCCCTGTTTTTTCATCTTTTTTACAGGATGCATTTAACAATCCTATTGCTAAAAGCAGAAGCATAAATCTTTTCATCTATAAAAATCCTTTATAACCTGGTCTTTATTTCACTTTAAATTCCGCAACGATGGGTAAATGATCGGAGGCATATGGTTCATTAATTACCCGGTGCGACAAAACTTCCAGTTGTCCTGGTTTCCTGAACATGATGTAATCAATTGTCCTGTTAGGATTCACTTCAGGTATGGTAAACCCACAGTTGCCGGTACAGGTCCGGGTAAATGCTTTATCCAGGATAGAAATAACTTCACTGTCAGGCACCGAATTAAAATCGCCCCCCAGAATTACCGGGGTCTTTCCGTTATCCAGAAGACGGATCAGTTCAGCAGCCTGCAATGGCTTGTTTACAGCTTTTAAATCGAGATGCGTGCTTGCAAATCTCAGTTTCTTTCCTCCTTTTAACTGTATTGTAATAACGGCAAGACCTCTTGGCTCCCCTCCTGATCCTTCCTGCATAGGAAGCTTATAAGCAGCCGAATCAAGGATAGGATATTTCGACAAAACAGCAATGCCGTAATCACCTCCCTGATGATCAATCGTCTTCACAAAAAACGCATGCATTTCGGTCAGCTTCGCCAACTCCCTGGCCTGGTGTACATCCTTGCCGGAACGCGCGGTATGAACATCCACTTCCTGCAAAGCCACCAGATCGGCTTTCGAATCCCTGATCACCTTTGCTATCGCCTGAATATCGATAAGCCCTTCCTTTGCTTTGGAAGGCGGGTTGCAATGATGAATATTATAGCTTAACACCCTTATGCTGACATCTGTCTTCTTTTTCTGTGCATAGGAACTTAATGCCGGCACAATGAACAGTACTGGTAACAGTAAACTCTTAAACAATTCCTTCCTTATAAAATATTTCATACTCTATTTAAATTTTAACTCAGCTACTACAGCTCTGTGATCTGAAGCCAGGGCTTCACTGGCTGTACGATAGCTTTGAACTGAAAATGCCGATGATGCATGCTGATTGAGAAAAATATAATCGATAGTCCGTGCGGGACTTACCGCCGGCGATGTCAGCGGGCAACCAGAAATACACCCTGCTGTAAGACCCTGCTGCAGGGTTGTAATCGACTCGCTGCCCGGAACCGCATTGAAATCGCCCGCCAGGACAAAAGGCGACTGAATTCCAGAATTAATCCTTAGCAGCTCATTCACCTGCGCCAGGCGGCTCGCGTTATCCGAAACTTCCAGATGAGTAGATGCAAAATAGAACTTGCCGGTCCCTCCTTCCGTAGCGACAGAGATCATCGCAACCGAGCGAAGTTCACCGTTTGATCCCTGAGCGAGAGGTAAAGCGTAGCGTGTCTTATCTGTTATTTCATAGCGTGATAATACAGCAACCCCGTATTCTCCACCATCATAATCAATCGACCTGGAGAAGAACATGGTCATTTTAGTCCTGGTCGCCAGATCCTGCGCCTGGTTGAGAGAGACACCGGAACGTTTTGTATTCTTATCCACTTCCTGAAGTGCGACAAAATCCGGCTTTTCGGCATTGATCACTGCTGCAATGGCTGCCATATCTATCACATTTGCCTGCGCAGGTGGGTTCGCATGATGGATGTTATAGGTCATCACCTTGATGGTTTGTCCGGCTTTTATCGTCTTTAGCGTTTCTTCCACTGGCTTTTCGGGTTCTTCAGATCCGTCAGAACCAGATTTCCCGCATGAGGCAGCCAGTATGATCATTGCCAGCCACATTCCCTTTAACATTTTCACTTTTAACATATCCGATCTAGTCTTTTTTCTCATTAATATCTTATCTGCCATGCTAACATCTTGATTTTCTATTCCCATCCGGGATTCTGTCCCAGGTTAGGGTTCCGGTCACGCTGTATCATTGGCACAGGCCACAGATAATTCTTGGGATCAGTAAAACTGCGGTCGTCATCCACTATTATATATCCCTGAGCATCAGCCCTTAAATTGCTAACATCGGCCTGAACCATAGCCCACGATTTTTTCATGCCTTTGATCGGTTCGGCCAATAGGCTACCTTGCTTCCAGCGTTTAATATCAAAGTATCTCTGACCTTCCAGGACAAGTTCAACCCGGCGTTCACGCCTGATCTCCGTACGGAGATCCATATCATTTGCCGCCAGCTCTGTCAGAATCATAGGATGCATTCCGACGCGCCCTCTCAATAGGTTAACGGTTTTATCCAGATCATCCTGAGTGAGTTTACCCTGTTCAAAACGAGCCTCAGCATAAGTAAGAAGTATCTCTCCATAACGCAATACATGAATATCATTTTCATCCTGTCCCACTTTTCCAACTGCTGACAATTCAACATACTTCGTGAAGTAATATCCAGTGACGGTAACACACCCTCTTCTATCTGAAAGGAATTTCGGCGTAGTAAAAATATCGGGATTCGTATTTCCCGGCTTTCCATCATATCTGCCCCCCCATTGAGCTCCAGGCGCTAAAACAGTTTGTTTCATCCGGGGATCTCGATTTTGAAATACATCATTATACGAAGTCTCTTTGTATAATGGAGACTTGTCTATAGGCAGACCATCAGAGCACAGATAAGCATCAACCAACGACTTTGTTGGATTAAATCTTGAACTCTGATCAGGCACCTGGATCTCCCGGCTTAGGTTGTGTACACTCTCATTTATCAGATTGAGACGGGCAATAATGGTTTCCTTATTATTTCCATTTTTCATTTTGCCGGCCCAGGTGAAAAAATTATTATATGTATTATCCGGATTACCCGTATTGTAAAGCTGATAAACTCCCAAATCCATTACATCCTTCGCTGCTTTCTCTGCCACATCGTAACGACCAAAGTAAAGCGCATACCGGGCTTTCAACCCCAAAGCTGCTCCCTTACGAATACGGCCCAGGTCACTTTTGTCAGCTGCTGGCAGTTCAGCCTTCAGGTGTTCGGAAGCTTCCTGCAGCTCATTCAGGATAAAGTCCTGAATCTTCTCCGCCGGATCACGAGGGCCGTATGCCTCTTCTATTGTAATTGGAGTGGTAATCAAAGGAACATCCCCGTAAAAAAGAGTCAGATACGCATAGGTATAGGCTCTTATCACCCTTGCTTCCGCAGCAAGTTCTTCCCGCCTGGCTTCACTAACCGTTGTGGCCCTGTTGTAGTTAGCAAGAAAGACGTTACATTCCCGGATTGCCGAATACATACTCCCCCACTCATTATTGATAGTGTTTACATCTATGCCATACCGGCCGGCAGCAATATTTCTGTAATCTGTTGTACTGGAATTGTAGGTATTATCGCCAATCTGATCCATATCGACCGTATTCTTATTCTTGATATTGGCATATAGACCGTTCGCAGCCAGCACAAGCTGATTTTCCGTAGTCCAGAATGTTTCATCCACAATCTGGTCCAGTGGCACACGATTGAGAAAATCCTTTTTACAGGACGATAGCGCCAACCCCGATATTATAATGATAAATAGTGTTAATCGTTTCATTGTATCTTATTTCAAATTGACGTTCAAACCAAACACAAATGTTTTCACCTGAGGGTAGTATCCTCCGGAAGTTACCGGGCTTTCCGGATCATATCCGTGAAAGTAGTCTGACCGGGTGAACAGGTTGTCGGCAGACGCATATATCCTCAGACGGCTTACCCTGACCTTCTGAAGAAGAGAAGCCGGCAATGTATATCCAAGCTGTATGTTTTTAAGACGGAGATACGAAGCATCTTCCAGCCAGAACGTTGATAAGCGTTGATTATAAGTTTGATTATAGGTCAGACGGGGATAAGTTGCATCCGGATTATCGATGGTCCATCTGTCTAGATGAACATCCTGCGGCATAGTGGATTCGGAAGTAAACGCGTGTCTTGCGGAGCCTGTAATTAAACCATTCGCTTTTCCAACTCCCTGAAGGAAGAACTGGAAGTCCAGACCTTTCCATTCCGCATCACCACGAAATCCAAAGGTATAGCGGGGAATGGCATTCCCGATTACCTGCCTGTCGTCGGCAGTAGTGATTTTACCATCTCCGTTAAGGTCTTTCAGCATGATATCTCCCGGCTTAGGTGTGTACTGAGAGTCGTAAGGAAATCTCGGGGTATATGTCTTCGTTGCAGGGTTATAATCAAAATCAGCTTCCTGTGCAATTCCATTAGAAACAAATCCATAGAAAGCATCAATCGGATAACCTAACATCCGAACCCGGTCTGCAGGTGTTGTAGCGACACCACCAAGACTTGTTACTTCATTTTTTACATCCGAAATATTGAAACTGGCTCCATAACCTACCTTCTTTATTCTGTCTTTCCATGACAAGAGTAACTCCCACCCTCTGTTCTCTACTTTTCCGGCGTTCTGAGGAGGATAATTACCTCGTATTCCCATTACATCCGGAAGAGGAACATTTAAAAGAATAGCGTTGGTTTTATTCACAAAATAGTCTGCTGTAATCCCAAGGCGGCTTTTCAGCATAGTGAGGTCAATACCGATATCTTGTTTTGATCCCGCTTCCCACCTTATTATCTCATTAGCAACCCCATTTTGCCTGTATCCAATTTGGGGGGTATTCCCAAGGGGCATGGTCTGAACAGGACCTATCGTTGCCAGGAACCCATAATTTAGCCGGTCACCATCAGAATTCAATACATTATCATTTCCCTGGTTCCCATAAGAAGCTCTGATCTTACCAAAATCAAACACCTTTTTCAATGGTTCGAAAAAGCTTTCCTCAGAAAACACCCATCCCAAGGACCCTGAAGCAAACCAGTCCCAACGGAGGCTGCTTATAAAGCGTGAGGATCCATCATACCTGAAGTTTCCTTCCACCAGGTATTTCTTATTATAAATGTAGTTTAACCTTCCAAAAACTGATTGTAATGCCCATTGTTCGGCATTAGCTTTATTCTCCTGCTGGGTTGTACCAATATTTAAATTAGGTACATCCTGGGAAGGAAGACTCAGGCGGCTTGCCGAAAAATTATCACTGATCTCTTCTTCCCTTGAAAACGCTATCATCGCCTTTAGTTCATGTTTTTCGGCAAGAGTTCTCTCATATTCTGCAAGTCCTAAAAACGACTGATAGAAATTGGTATAATCAGATGCAGTCAAACTGTTTGTTGGATTGGTCTGATAAATTAAAGAACCGTCGTCCGGGCTATAATAATTGATCGTTTTATTGAAAACTGTTCTTTTAGAATTGGAGCGGATCACAGCATACTGCCCTTTTAAGCTTAAGCCCTTACCAAGGTTCAGCTTCGACTGCAGATTCGCTGTGATTTCCTGAGAACCAAAATCGTTCGTTCCACCGTCAGTTGTCACTGCTACAGGATTACGAGACCCACCGATATACCCCCAACCTCCTGTAGTAAAACGTACAGGAACGAGCGGAATGATCTGCATAGATGCATAAATGGGACCACCGGCAGATGTAACGCTCTCGGACGATCCTGCATAATTCCTGTCTATATAACCCACATTTGCATCCAAGTCCAGTCTGTCGAAAAGGGTTGTGTTCAGTCTAGCCCGGATGTTTTGCCTTTTGGCTTTATATTTATCACCCGTAACCAGGCCTCCTTCTTTCAGATAACCATACGATAGGTAGTAGTTCAGATTTTTTGCCCCACCATTTATACTTACATTATGGTTCTGCTGGGGTGCGCTTTTTTTCATGATTGCATCTACCCAGTCGGTATTGGCATAATAGTTCGGATCTGAACCACTTCTGGCTATTTCAATCTGGCCATCGGTATAAGTAGGATTAAGCCCCACATTCACCCGCGACTCATTAAGTAGTTGCATATAATCAACCGATCCCAGCCTTTTGGGCAAAGCAGTGGGGGTTTGAAAACCAAAGTAATTGCTATAGCCAATAGACGGCTGTTCTCCTTTTCCCTTTTTTGTGGTGACCAGTATAACTCCATTGGATCCCCGTACCCCGTAAATAGAAGAAGAAGAAGCATCCTTTAAAACAGAAATGCTCTCTATATCATCCGGATTAAGAATATTCATATTTCCTCCCGGCACACCGTCCACGACCAGTAGAGGATTAGCATCATTCAGCGTTCCGATTCCTCTGACACGGATCGAAGTAGCATTATTCCCGGGAAGGGCAGTACTGCTCACTACTGTCACCCCAGCCATTAAGCCCTGTAACGCAGATGTGGTATTTCTGACGGGGCGGTTCTCAATATCAGCGCCTGTGACCACACTTACGGAACCCGTCAGATTTACCTTCTTCTGTGTTCCATACCCCACAACCACCACCTCACTCAGGTTCTGCAAATCCTCTTTCAGGCTGATATTTACCTGTGTTCTTCCATTCACAGGAATTTCCTGCTGAGCAAAGCCGGTATAACTTACCACAAGAACAGCATTGTCTTTTACATTTCCCAGAACAAACGTCCCGTTCACATCAGAAACAACCGCCTGATTCGAGTTTTTCACCCTGACTGTCGCTCCCGGCAGCGGCTGTCCTTCTGTATCGGTAATCTTTCCCCTGACTTCTATTAACTGAGCCTCTTTTTCCCGCTCCTTTTCAGTCTTCTTTGTAACTATAATCGTATTGTTCTCAATAACATATTTAAACGGCTGTTCCCTGAAGCTTTCTTCCAAAGCCTTCAGAAGGGGCACGTTATTGAGCTGAAGAGTAACGGGCTTAGCCTGTTTCAGTTCATTGTATTTATAGAACACAAAATAGCCGCTTTGCTTTTCTATGGCCGCTAATACTTTCTCCAGCGGCACATTTCTCACCGAGACACTTACATTTTGGGAAAAGCTTCTCGCGCTGAGCTGCAGACAAGTAATTGTGAGTAAAATTGCTGTGAGTTTCATTACCAGAAACGGTTTGGATGATAAAAACGTCCTGATCCCAGGCATTTTACCATGAGAGTGTAAATGCATACATTTGTGATGTTTGGATTAATGGATGAGTTCGAGATAAAATCTTTTGTTAATCCGGCTATCCCTTCGGGGAACCGAACCGGTGGTGTTGCAGCACTTCCGGTTCTTTTGGATCAAACTTCAGGGGCGTGTAGTTATGTTTTCATAGTTTCTGCCTTATTTAGTTATTTCCTACAATTATTTTTCTTCCCTCAATGTGACAGTTCACATTGCTTAATTCAAGAATGCGCAAAACCCCGGAAACGTAAGCTGTTCTTCTGATCTTCCCGACAAACTGGTCCGACTGAACCTTGCCCCTGTATTCCACGTCTACGTCATACCAGCGCGACACCTGCCGCATGATGGCAGGTAAATCTTCTTTGTCGAATTTGAAGTATCCGTTTTTCCATGCAACTGCTTTTTCGAGATCGGCATCCTGTACCCTGATAGATGAAGAAGCCGGATTGACAACAGCCTGCTGGCCGGGTTGCAGTTTTACTTCTTTTCCTGTACTGCCTGCAGCTTTCACGATAACACTTCCTTCCAGTAATGTAGTAGATGTATGCTCCTCGTCTTCGTAAGCACTGATATTAAAATGAGTACCCAATACTTTTATCTCCTGATCACGCGAACTGACAATGAACGGGATTCTGTCGCCCGCTTTTGAGAAAACATGACTGACTTCAAAATAGGCTTCCCCGGTAACTTCTATACGCCTTTCATTATCGCTGAAAATAGTAGGAAAGCGAATCGAAGAAGCGGAGTTCAGCCAAACCTTCGTGCCGTCGGAAAGCACAAGAGAATACTGCCCTCCTCTTGGTATAGAAACCGTGTTGTAAGAAATTGCTGAACTGTTATTCGTTTCATGAGGACTGTATATCAGTTCGCCATCTTTAGTTTTATTTACGGAGGCACCCGACTGATCCGCCACCAATCCTGCCCCAGCGTTGTCCAATACTACCGAAGATCCGTCTGCAAGTGTCAATGTAGCTTTGTTACCACCCGGCGCTATATCCTGCCGCTTAGCTTTAACGGGGTTGGCTTCTGCCAGATTCCGGGTACTTATTCTTTTTTCATTATTTTGATAGAACCAAATAGTAAGAGCCGATACGACCAGAACCACCGCAGCCGCCATCCAGCGTAAGACAGAACGACGACGATGAAGATCCCGTACTTCCCCCTTTCTATCCAAAGCTATTTGCCGCTGCAGTTCTTTTTTCATGCTGTCCTTCAGAGATTCCTTCTCAGTTGTGCTGATAATATCCAAAGGACTTTCCCGGGCATCAAAAAGATTGTAATACGAATGCAGGAACTCTTTCTCTGCGTCAGTAGCTTCTCCCCTTCTGTATTTGCTCAGGATCCGGAGAAACTCATCTCTATCCATGTTCATTTAGCGGCTCTTTATATCAATGACCGCCGAACACGAAAAAGTCCCACAGGAATTTTAACTTTTTTTAAAAAAGTCCGAGAATTGATAAAAGGCAAATGATAGTGAGTGATTGGCGCAATTGCGCAATGCTCTTGCCTAATTGATTTTGTACGGTTTTGCGCGAAATATTTAGTTGCTCTGCGATCTCTTCTGTGGAGAGATCCTGGTTAAACCGCATCTTAAAAATAACTTGTTGTGAAGGAGTAAGAGAACCGACAAGCATTTCATAAACGTTCAGAAATTCCTTTTTCAGGATGTAAGCGTCCGCCTGATCTTTGGATATTTCGAGTTGTGAAAGCAGTTCAGGAATAGGAGTATATTTCTGCTCTTTCTCCAGCCATTTAAATACATTATTTCTTACTGCTGTAAAAAGATAACCCGGCAAATTGTCTATAAGCAGCTCCTCCCGCCTCGTCCAAAGCTGAAGAAAAATATCCTGGGTGATATCTTTTGCATAATCAGCGTCAGTAAGTCTCTTAAATGCGGCTGAATAGACGACTTCCCAGTACTTTTCATAAAGGGCATCAAACGCCTCACTGCTGCCCTCCTGCATTCTTCTCAATAAAAACTTATCTTCTTCCATGCTCGTACCAGCTAACCAGCGTTATATCAGTGTTCTATCAACTAAGATAGAAATATTTTATATGCGGTTTTTACTAAACTGAATATAAAATATTTCTACAGGCCCTTCCTTTTCGGATAACCATTGACGATAAATCCAATAATTGTATCCAGAAAACAGACAACCATGAATCGACGGATCTTACTGAGCCAAAAGAAGCGGTTTAATATTAAGAGAATATTAAAAGCACATTAAAAATCCTCGCAGGATTTATTTAATATCAATATACAAGACTACTACTTGTAACAGTGGGATTTGTTGGATCAGTCGGAAAGTTAAAACTGTTAGTAATCGATTTCCCCTTAAATTTAAAACGAACGGTTGCCTTACAAACCAGTTTCTTGGAATTGAGCTTTTTCATAATTTTGCTTTTTCCCAAGTTGATGGCTTATGCTCTGTCAGAAAATTTTTTTACACGAGCGTAAGGTTTAGAAAGATGAAACCAGTGTGATTACATTTCAATGACAAAAAGAAAACAATTCAGAGAGCTCCTCCGGCAAACATATATTCAACATTTACTAGTCTGGACAATTTTCATCATCTATGAATTACTCAGTATCTATATCAGCTTCGGTTCCTTTATTTATGGCCCCTCCACTTATATTGCATATTACATTTTAAACATTGGATATTTTTATTTCAGTTCTTTTTGTATTCTGGAGTATTGTTTCTCCAAATCAAAAGCACCTTATGTATTTATAGTATTAACACTCTTAGGGCTGATCCTTTATCTCGCTGTAAAAACGGTTATGGATTATTATGTAATGGGATATTACCCTGTACAACGAAAGAAAGAGACCGACTGGGAACACGTTTTTAGAAATCTTACCAGAGGTGTTCAGTTTATGACATTCAGTATAGGATACAGCGCCGCAAAGTACCTCCTCGATTACAGAAAAAAACTCAGCGATGCAGAAAAACACAAACTGGAAGTAGAAAAGAACCTCATAAAAGCAGAAAACGCCTTTCTACAATCCCAGATCAATCCTCACTTACTCTTCAATACTCTTAATTTTATCTATAACAGTGTCAGACGTACTTCTGCCGAAGCCGCAGAATGCATCATGCTGCTATCCCAACTCATGCAGTATTCACTGGAAGACATCAGTGATGATAACAAGACTCACCTTGATCAGGAAGTTGAACAAATTGAAAACTTCCTGAAGTTAAACCAGCTTCGGTTCAGAAATCAATTATATGTAGACGCAAATTTCAACGGAGATTTTGAAGATATCAGAGTACCTCCACTCATCCTTCTTACCCTTGTTGAAAACATCTATAAACACGGCGACCTGACAGACCATAAAAACCCGGCATTAATTGAAATAAGCGTAAACAACGACGAACTATCGTTTACAAGCAGGAATAAAATCAGGCCTTCACATCCTCTTCCGGGAAGAAACATTGGATTAAGCAATGTGAAGACCCGGCTCGCCACGCATTACCCGGAAAGGTTTCATTTGGAAACAAAAAAAGAAGGATCAATTTTCTTTACTGAATTAAAACTATCTTTATAGAAACATGACTTGTTACATAGTGGATGACGAATTTCATGCTATTGAAATTCTGGAAGAGTATATAGGGAAGACTGATGGGCTTAAATTGATTGGTACGACAACCAATCCACTACATGCATTAAGTGAGATCGGCAAAACTCATTTTCCCGATGTCATTTTTGCTGATGTAGATATGCCGCAGCTTTCCGGGCTGGAGTTTGCCGGATATGTTTCTGTATACAGCCTGATCATCTTTACAACGGCGCATCCCCGATTTGCAGTACAGGCGTTTGAAAAAGAAGCGTTCGACTTCCTTGTAAAGCCGGTTCAGTATCAGCGATTTTTAAAGAGCATACAAAAAGCAAGGAAGCACCTTGCTTCTAAAGAAACAGCAAGTCCTCCAAAAGAGGAGGACTTCTTTTTTGCAAAAAGTGAGTTTAAAGGAAAAATCATACGATTTGAATTTGCCGAGATTGTTTTCGTAAAATCCGAAGGAAACTACATAGAGATCAATCTGGAAAATGAAAAGCACCTGGTTTACCTCACAATGGCTGAAATTGAACAATTTCTCCCGGAGGAGCATTTTTCACGTGTACACAAATCGACAATCATTAACAACCGGAAAATTAAAGCAGTAGAAGGCAACCGCATATTTCTTGTAAACGGAGAAAAAATCGATATCGGCACTACCTTTAGAATACCGTTTCTGGAAAAGTTGTCAAAACGGCTTCTTAACTCAAAAAGGAAGATTTAACGTGTCATACTTCCTGATATTGCCTCTTGTACATAGACGTATAGTGCTTAAACAAACAATAGGAAATTACCAGTTCCTGCTTACGATGTTCATCAGTTAAGATCCGGTTGATCTGCATATGTACCATGTCCGACAGGTATTTTTTATATCCCTTTTGGGGAATGGCTTGAAGCAACAAGCGGACAGCTTTATTAAAGCTCCGCTGATGTTTTCTTGCAGAAAAGGAATAAATCTCTTTTTCTCCCGACCTCTCCCATCTCTCCAGATCTCTCTTAAACATCCGGTACTTTTGATCGAGCTGTATCTTTAGTAGCTTATTTCCCCTGAATTCTGCAAACAAGCCCGAATAATAGTCTTCAAAAAGATCTATATTAAAGGAGAGATCTGAATTAACAGATTTAAACAAACTCAAGAGGCTGACAAAAGTGACAGAATACTCTGTAGCTGTCTGTTCAAAGTCATGAAGTCCTCTCAGAAGGCTGGCTACCAGCAACGAACCTTCATGAAAAACATCTTCAACCAGTTCTATTGCAGCCCCGTAGCGTTCAAGTTCTCTTTGATAGGCATCCACTACATAAGACACTATTATACCACTATGGATCTCTTTTTCAAGCCGGTTACTGATAAATCCAATAATGCCAGCCGGCTCTTCATTAAACAGCTTCAATCTCAAACGGATATGCGGATGAGGATCACTGTATCGTATAAAAAACCATTTACTTATAGCATGCTGCTTCTTGCTGATAAGCGGCATCAGTACATGACTTAACAGATGATTCGCTGCGATGGGTTTACAATAAATTTTTATATAAAGCCATTCACTGCCGGGCAAAAAAAGTCTTTGCTTTTTAATAGCGGGTGCATGCCCTACAAAACCTCCGTTATATACGTTTTTATCATTTACCAGGAAGCATATGAGCTGATGTCCGTATAACTTGCTCTGCTCATCCCGCAGGCTAAATAAAGCAGAATCAGGAGTAAAAAACTCCTTCAATATCACATCCTCCTTGTTAGCTACAGTTTTTAGAAAAAAACGAATATCATTCTCTGACTTACGGTTAAACACCAGGTATCTGTCGCTTTGGTTAATAGAAAAATATTCAGTTAAAATAGCTTCATCAGCAAACTCATTAAATAACCGAATTTGATCATCAGGAGATGCTGACAAGATCTTTCGGATCACTGATTCTTTAAGACGCCAGGTGGCCGGATACAAAATACTATTTTTGTACATTACCCTGGGATAAAAGTCCAATCCGGGGAAAAGAGCGGAAAGATCCAGAGAGAGATTCGGCTGGATACCCTGGTTTTGAACGTCACAAAGGAACCGAAAGACAGGAAGATCATTAAGTCGATAATTATATGCGGAACTTAGTCTGGGTACGATCACTTTATCAAGTCTCCTGGAATACAAAACCACCTTGTTGTTTCGCACTGAAACAAGGAGATCATTTAAAAATATCTGTTTCTCCGGCCGCAATACCGATTGCCCCGAAACGATCAGATCAAACTCATAGATATTTTCCCGTAAATTGATGTTATCGGTATGCGCACCCGTTAAGTGAATAATTTCTGCAAATACAACTTCGGGATTTAGTCTTTCTTCAGCACGCGCAATATCCCTCATTGCATTCAGCAACTCTTCACTAAACAAGGTAAATCGCCCGGCCAGCTGCATCGCAGTGGCCCCGCCGGCAGACTCAATAAAAACGTTTTCTCCTGTAAGTCTGAAGATAACAGACGAACTGGGAGGCAGAGAAACATTTTCGGAAGCAGGCAGCGCATACAAGGCTTCTTTGTCTATCATGATCAAAGGAAGTCCTCCTTTTGTAACCCGGCCCTCGTTCCATAATTTCAAAAGAAGAACATGTACGTCCGACCATTTATTTCCGGGACTTTCAGCCTGATCTTTAAAAGTAAGATCCTTTAAAAGAAGCACCTCGTAATTCGTATTTCCATATCCTATACCAGCTTCCGGGTCGAGCACTTGCAGCAAAGGTATCTGCTGCAAATCATAGCGATCTTTGAACAGCCGGATAAACTGTGTCATATCCGGAGCAACGGCAGGAAGACTAAGTCGTTTACAACAGTCTATCGCATCCAGAATGAGAGGCTGGATAAAGGATGACAAACCGCCTCCAGGCGTGATTTTTCTTTCAAAATTAACATACAACAGTGATTTTTCTTCACTTTCGGGATAACCATTAACCGCCATAAGCTTCTTCACTGTTTCACCGGCCTTATCCAGGTCAGACAATTTCAGTTTCTCATCGAGATCCAAAAGCACACTACGCAATGGCGTATCCTCACTAACTTTATCAATAAATCTTGACCAATAAGGAGTTCCCGTAACATTAAAAAAGAATGCGGAAACCAGCATTCCATTTTCTATGAGGAATTCACAATAATGCTGAGCTTCTTCAGAATCACAGGATACCTGCTCCATTAAAAACCTGATAATTTCAGCTAAAGACCTCCCCTTATCGCAAAATTTCAGGATCTTACGGTTTACGAAGTTTGCAGGAACACTTTGCAGTTGATACTCAATCGTACCTTTTACAATACATGTTTGTAAGTACCTTATCTCCTGGTGAATGATATAACATGATACATTACTCCTGTAATGTAGTGCGGAAGGATCGGTATTTTCCTTCAGCAAGCTATTAAGCAAATGGTTGATAATCTGATCAGGCAACACATGAACGCGTTGTTGTTCTCTTAGAAAAACGGCCGGTAGATTCTCCCCGTTCCAATCAACGACGGAAAAAGAGGAGAACAATCCAAACGGGGTAGGCCTGAAGCACATTCTGTTCAGATACTTTTTCAATGTAGAAATTTCCTGATCATTCAACTTCTCTGCGTTGAATGCCTTTTTGGAGAGGAGTCCGAAGAACATGGGGTTGGCATGCTTTAAAGCCTGCTTAAAATCACGATCTGCCAAGAGTTGATCCAGTGAAGCGGATGCGTACTCTTCAATACTCCTTGATGGGCTACGGAGTATGAGTTTTGGGTAAAATTTCAACTGTTCCATATACATGAATGTTTCATTCGTCTTCACAATACGAGCATTCATCACTACAATCTCCACATTCATGTAAGTTTTTTTACAAAAGAAATACTCTGTGCTATCTTTAGAGAGTTGATGCACACACGTTCAATAAAAAAACACCAGCATTACTACATTTTGACGTTCTTATAGCAGGTAATAAGGCTACAGAAATAAAAACCAAACGGCTTGGTTTAGGGAAGCAATAGCCGTAACAGATATGTTGTTGAGTTCCCGGACTTATCCGGGAGCTGGACAGCACCTCTTAGAAGAAGGAATGAGAAAGAGCTATGCTTACCCTGCGTCTCCCTTTTATATAAATTTTGGCACCAATCTTATCGGCCATAAAAGTTCAGTACCGGGGCAACCCGGACTGATTATATGGTTTTTTATCAAAAACTATAATATTAAACTGACTCCAGAGATAGTAGCCCCTTTTTGAGCTATTCAATCGTTTGCATATATTTTAGTCTTTTTGTATAGTATGCAAAAAGGAACAAGGTCCCTCCTCCCATATACAGAGATCCTTATTCCTTCGCTTTAATCGTCTTAGAGGCTAATTAAGACAGAACTTGCTCTCATTTGAATCAGTAATAGTATGGATTTAAAATTGCGTTATATTTTTCCCCTCCCGCCAAGGTATACTCCCATGATGAAATCTCTTCCATGTACCCCATTGATAGGTCGTAATATTTATAATAGTCATATGTATTATAAACTCCCAGATCTAACTGATATTGGTTATTATTTGCGTTACTCGCGGTAATTGTAGACTCATTATACGTACCTCCATTATACCATGAACTTCTATAAATAACAGCTATGCCAAAGGAAATTGACGGATCTGCGGCTATTGGTATTGTACAATGAAAATCCTTATAAAATCTCACGTACAAATGAGCTGAATTTCTTGTGTATTCATCGTCTCCATTATGGCCAGAGGTTGTATTAGTTGTCATTTCCAACCTTGCGAATATAAGACCGTTATCGGGAGGTAAGGGAGGATTAGTAGGTGGATCGCTTGGATCTGGATCGGGATTGGTAGGATCGGGGTTATTACAATTTTCTATAACGATCTCTGATATTTTACTCCAAGGATATTGACAAGTTCCAGGAACACCACAATAGCCGCATCCACCGCAATAACCTGCCGGTGCTCTCTGCGGACAAGCAACTGAATTTTGAGAAAACGTTTCTGCAAAATCATTCTGGCCATTACAGATACTATAGAATTCAGCAAAATACCATTTTATACATGAACTTACAGTCGCCTTCTTACTCGTCGTTTCTTTCCCTTGTTTGTATTGTACTGCTCTCTGAGATCCATTGTCAAGTGAAGATATGACAGCCAATCCGTTAAAGCCTTTAAAATTTACTGTACTTTCTTTCCCCACTCTTTTTTCTGCAGACGGATCATTTACATACTTTGCTAAAAAGAACTGTATTGTGTCAGCACTTTTTTTTGCAATTAAATACCTTTTCGTCTCGTTTTGAGCAGTGATCCTATTTTTGTTATTAACTCTAAATACCTGTTGAAGAGGAATATATATATTCCTCTTTAAAAAAAGAATTATTTGTCCAAACAGGGGCCCATTGTGCCGTTATTGTATCATTTACCAAGTAAACGAGCTTTTTCTCTATTTTCTTTTTGAGGAATTGTGCCTTTACTTCTTCTAAAGTAAAGACAATGGACTTGCGTTCTCTATTATCAACATCTTTTCTACATGTTATAGAGATGACCGCAAGAATGCAAATAATAAAAAGTAATGCCTTTCTAATATTCATGGTTTGAATTTTGAAGTTAAATTGATTTTTTTACTAATCTGAACAATCAAGAAACAACATTATTCACTTCTAATTCTCGGTTCATCTCTTAAGTAATACAACATTGATTTGGTCAAGCGATCCCGGTTCATCTATTTATAAAAATAACAAAATGAACCACTTAATCCCAAGATTAACGATAAATAAATATCAACACATGTTGAATTTAAATAAAAACATCAAGTCTTATTTAATCAAATTAATCGCAACCTATCTTTCTTAACCACTGCAGTAGATTCTTTTCTCAGGGTTTCAAGCAAAAATCACCCGAAACAACTTAAAAATCTACTATTGTTGTTTATAAGTCAACAAATCACTTACAGAATGCATCCATTTCAAAGGTTAAGTTTTAAATGACTAAATGAAGGAAAATATCGAAAATCGGCTAATAATAAACCTCATACTACAAATATAGTCTGTATTTTCCTGCAAGATATCAAAAACATAAAACGTCGTTTGGTACAAACATGTCTTCAGTTTTACCCTGCTCACAATATGAAATACGATTCCTGTCAATTAACTCTAGCATTTAAAGTATTCTCCAGCACGCTTCTCCTTCCATCTATTTCTTCTGACATGTTCAATCCAAGAATTCTAACAATTAATGGATAAATATGAACATTTTCGAAAGCTCTGATTTTTAAAGATGACTTAAAAGCCGGTCCCCATGCAATAAAAATCGCCCGCATATCTTTTACTTTTACAGGATCATAGCCATGAGCACCCGGTTTAGCTTTCTTATCAGAGAAATACTCAGGACACTGAGGTTCAAGCAAAATATCAGCAATCCGTCCGAAAACATCATCATTGGTCGAAAAGTGCCAGTAAGAAGGGGTATTGTACTTCGTATACACCTTATATCCCATAGCATTGTGCTTTAGCTTATCGTAAACCGCATTGACATCCCCCTTATTCTTAACAAAGACTTCAACCATAGTACCACTTCCCGAAATCGTATATTTTGTGGTATCAGCCGGGATTTCAGAAATCTTAATAGGATTTTCGTTATTAACCTTCGTAAGGCCATGGTCTGAAACGAAGATAAAGTTAACAGGTAAGCCAGTCTTCGCAACCTCTTCTGTTAATTTTCTGACAGCAGAATCCACAACAGATACAGCATCTTCAACCTCCTTGGAATCAGGCCCAAAATCATGTCCGGCATTATCAACCTCCGGCAAATAAAACGTAATCAGGTGCGGCCTTTGTTCCTCTGGAAGCTTCAGCCATTTTACTACGGTTGCAATCCTCCTGTCCATAGAAATCTTTTCATTGTAAGGATACCAATATGTTGGCCGTAAACCTTTAATGTCCGCCTCCGAGCCGGCCCAATAAAAACTGGCACTCACCATCTGCTGTTGTTCTGCCAAAACCCATAACGGCGTCCCTCCATACCATTTACCAGCTGTTACGGCCTCCTTTTTTGATTTTGAATACCACTCTTTGTTCTCCGGATCCTGGAAAGAATTACCGATGAGGCCATGATGAGATGGATACAGCCCTGTAACAAGCGTATAATGATTCGGAAAAGTCAATGAAGGAAACGACGGCTGCATATAAGGGGAGCTAACGCCTTTCTTCTTCATCGATTGAAGAAAAGTTGCATTATACTTTGTAGCAAAATCATACCGGAAACCATCCGCTGAAATTAGAATTACGTAAGGCTTCTGTTGTTGTCCCTGGCTATTTCTTCTGCCAGGTTCTATGCGTTGGGTAGTATCGGTTTGAGCAAAGGCAGAACTAAGTGTAAAGCCGTAGAAAATTAGACTATAGATAGTAACGGTAAAAACTCTCATGGCAATGCAGTGAATATTAAGAAAGTTATAAAGGCAAATGTAAGAAATGAAAATATCCCAGAGAGTCAAATACAATCTGGAAGTAGTAAACTCACAACAACTCCCATAAAAAAGAAGCCGCCTCATTTTGCTATGAGACGGCTTCTTTTTTATGGGAAGATCTTAGAAATTGACCTTAAGCCCCAGGTTCCATGTTCTGCCCCATCCAGGGAAAACAGTATTCCTCTTACCTGATCCTCCTTTTCCAATTTCAAAATCGGTAGCATCGGTTGGATCAAACTTAGTATCAGTGTAAGATTCCGCAATATATTTTTCATCAAAAATATTGTCCACGTTGAATCTCAAAGTTATCGGAGTCTTATACAGATTGAATCGGTAAGACACACCAGCATCTACTAATGTATAAGAAGGAAGCTGCCATGGCTGTGTACCAGCGCTCTCCACTGCAGTGCGCTGCTCGTATAGATATCTTGCATACAACTTATCAAAAGAGTTGAGATCTGCCCTTACGCGAACATTCTTTACTACCTCGTAGCTAGCGCCCAATGCATAAGTCACGTGAGCAACATCCCCTACCTTAAGACCTTTAATGTATACTGTCTTAAAGTCGCTGGTAGGTGTATTAGTGTCGTCATTAATCTTTAAAGCCTGCGCATTATCTTTGTATTCAAAGTTACCTAATGAAAACATACCAGTAAGCTCGAGTTTACGAATCGGCGTAGTTGCCATGTCAATCTCTAATCCCTGGCTCAACTGCTTTGCACCTACAGTGAGATCACGATAGCGGACACCTTGTTCTACATAGGAAGATCCGGAGATGGTCTTATCTGACCACATAGTCCTGTAAAGATTCACATTCGCACTGAACACCCTGCTGCGGAAGCTATAACCCAACTCTGTACCAAAGACCTTCTCATTTTCCAGATCCTTATTGATCTTATTAGGCAAGTTGCTGTTCGCCGCAAAAATCGCGTTGTAGAAAGGAGCACGCGTGAAATAACCAATATTGGCAAACACGTTGTGCTTTTCATCAATACGATAGTTAGCTCCGCCTTTAGCTGTGTAGGCAAAGTAGTTGTATTTAGGCGTCTTACGGTTCTCATCATCCGAAGCTAAAAATTTATCTTCTCTCTGATAGCTTGTATTATTAGCAGCACCTGCTACAAAAATATCCCATGAACCATATGTATACTCTAAAGATGCCTGACCACCATATTGCTGAACGTAGCCGGGATTGTCATATCCTACTGTACTTTTTTTATCTCCATTTAAGATGTACTTAGGATTTTCGTTTGCATCTTTCGTTTCAAAGAAGACATCTCCACCAATGAAATCTTCAACTCTCTGGTAGTGCAATCCCTTATAACCACGATAGTCGATACCGGCAGAAAGGTTGAATTTATCATTGATTCTATAACCAAGATTACTGATTAACCCATACCAGTTATGCTCGTTCATAGAAGAAATCCGAGAGATTCCTGAGTTGTTTCCAGACGTACTTAACTGATATTGTCCCTGATAAGTTCCCGAAGCAATAGGCGTATTCGCGGTTTGGGCACCGAAGCCATTCACTGCAGTACCAGAATTCCATTTTGAAATATCGTCCCAGTTGATAAGGCCATCCTCTGTTCTAGGCAATCTTTCATAAGTGGTATTATTAATGCGGCCACTAGCCGCAGTACCGCCACCCCGTCCAATGGAATAATAAGCGATTGAATTTAACTCAAGTTTATCAGAGATATTCCAGTAATGATTTAAATTAAACACCGGCTTATGATAGAAATTCTTCTTAGCGTTGAACTCCTCGCCATTTAAATAGCCCCATGAGTCATTGTATTTACTTCCTCTAGCGATAACTGAAGGATCATTAGGATTTCCGTAGTAAGTTTGGTACGGTAAAGAGAAAGACCTCTGGTTATGCCATTGAGGAGCACCGGTTGCTGTGAAAGTTAACAAGTGTTTTGAATTGATCTCGTAACCGAGAGATGCAAACCAGTTCCAGCCTCTGTACTGAGTCCCCTGAACATATCCGTCTCCCTGGTTTAAACTTCCCAGTACCGTCAAAGCCAGTCCGCTCGGCAATTTACCACTTGAATAGCTCACCGTATACTTCATAAAATCGTCGTTCCCCATATTAGCGCTTACGGAACCACCAGCGGTCATCTCTGTAGGTTTGGTAACGATATTAATAGTACCACCTACTGAACTAACAGACAACTTTGAAGCACCTAAGCCTCTCTGAACCTGCATGCTGCTTGTAACGTCAGTTAAGCCAGCCCAGTTAGACCAGTAAACTCTTTGGTTCTCCATATCATTTACAGGAACCCCGTTCACCATTACCGCTATATTTTCCTGAGAAAAACCACGGATAACGATACGTGAGTCACCGAAAGCACCGCCGGCTTTAGTTGTGTAGACCGAAGGGGTACTTTTCAATAGTTCGGGAAACTCTCTGTTCACCCCTTTGGATTCAATATCCACAGCCTTGACGGTAGAAAATGCAACGGGAGTCTTCCGGTCTATAGCCACATTACCGGTAACGGTCACCTCCTGCATGGAGGTAGCATTAGGTTCTATCTGAATATTACCTAAATTAATCGCTCCACTGAATTCGATCTCCTTCTGGATATACCCAATGTAGGAAATTACAAGGGTACCGGGGGAAGTTGCCGAAATCGAGAAAGAACCATCTAAACCCGTAGATACACTCTTTTTTGTCCCTTTCAGAAGCACAGAGGCCCCGGGTAAGGCTTCTTTTGTCGAAGCATCTACAACTTTACCCTTCACTATTTCCTGAGCATACGCATTCACCGCAGAAGCAACAATCATTGCTACCACAACTAAGGAAAGTAAAATTTTCTTCATAAAAATTTGCTGTTTGATAAAAAAATGAAAATTTTATTCTGATTTTCGACGACAAAGATAGCTACGTTTTTCAAAAA
>NZ_QEAS01000007.1:86342-89720 GCF_003130405.1 Pararcticibacter amylolyticus | reverse complement strand
ATCAACTAAACACGAACCAATTATTGATATATTGGAAATTTTCTTTCTTTTCTTTACGATTTCTATCGGGAAGATATCAGACAATACATTTACTGTGGAAAACTTTTCAGGCAATTGTGGATAATTACACGCCTATATACTTCAAGGCTCAACTGCTTCTTCCCTATGATGCCACAGGGCCTTTCGCGCAAAACAGCCCCTCAACTCAGTTTATGTGATTTCCATGAAATTTTGAATCCAAAAATTTATGTAAGTTTGACGCGTTCAAAAATATTAAATTAGAAATTCTTATGAATTACGACTTGATAGTTATCGGAAGCGGTCCCGGCGGCTATGTCGCTGCGATTCGCGCTTCACAGTTAGGCCTCAAAACAGCCATTGTAGAACGCGAATCTTTAGGCGGAATTTGTCTTAACTGGGGATGTATTCCAACAAAAGCGCTATTGAAAAGCGCACAGGTTTTTGAATATATTCAACATGCTTCTGATTATGGCATTAATGTACAGGGCGGAGAACCTGACTTTGCTGCAGTCGTCAAACGCAGCCGCAGTGTGGCTGAAGGCATGAGCAAAGGTATCCAGTTCCTGATGAAAAAGAACAAGATCGATGTGATCATGGGTGTTGCCAAAATTAAGAAAGGTGGCAAAGTAGAAGTAAAAGGAGCCGATGGTTCCGCAAAAGAGTACTCCGCTAAACACACCCTCCTTGCTACAGGCGCACGTTCACGCGAACTTCCAAACCTCCCACAGGACGGAAAAAAGTTAATTGGCTATCGCCAGGCAATGAATCTCCCCGAACAGCCTAAAAGCATCATCGTGGTCGGTTCAGGAGCTATCGGGATTGAATTTGCGTACTTCTACAATGCAATGGGTACCAAAGTAACCGTTGTAGAGTTTATGGATCGCATTGTTCCGGTTGAAGATGAAGAGATCTCAAAACAACTGGAGCGCAGCCTGAAGAAAATTGGCATCAATATCCTTACCAGTTCAACTGTTGAATCTGTTGATACTTCAGGCACAGGATGCAAAGCACAGGTAAAAACGGCTAAAGGCACTGAGACTCTCGAAGCAGATATCGTCCTCTCAGCTGTAGGTATCACTCCAAACATCGAAAACATCGGACTTGAAGAAGCAGGAGTAAAAACAGATCGCGGCCGCGTTGTGGTAGACGATTTCTATAAAACAAATGTAGAAGGCGTTTATGCGATCGGCGATATCGTAAAAGGACAGGCTCTTGCACACGTTGCATCCGCAGAAGGAATTATCTGTGTCGAAAAAATTGCCGGCCACCATCCTGAGCCGTTAAACTATAACAATATCCCGGGATGTACTTATTGTTCTCCTGAAATTGCTTCAGTAGGATACACTGAAAAAGCAGCAAAAGAAGCCGGATACGAAATCAAAGTAGGTAAATTCCCATTCTCTGCATCTGGTAAAGCCAGTGCTGCGGGGAATAAAGATGGATTCGTAAAGGTTATTTTCGATGCTAAGTATGGTGAATTCCTCGGTGCCCACATGATTGGCGCCGGTGTAACAGAAATGATCGCCGAAGTTGTAGTTGCCCGGAAACTGGAAACTACCGGTATGGAGATTGTCAAGTCTGTTCACCCTCACCCAACTATGAGTGAAGCCGTAATGGAAGCTGCTGCTGACGCTTACGGAGAAGTGATCCACTTGTAATTAATAATTGATTTGTTTGCGATCGGCCATAGCTGTATCATGCATAACACATTAAAACTATAAAAGGAAGAGGTTGTCTTTGATAAGGCAACCTCTTCCTTTTAATTCTCCTCTCCTTCCTGCGTTTATTGCCCTTTAAAATCAAATCCGTCCAAAAAATCAAAAATCTCCTTCAATCGTAAATCCCCATGAAGTTATATTCCATCAATACAGGACTTTTTAAACTCGACGGCGGCGCCATGTTCGGCGTGATCCCTAAAACGATCTGGAGCAAAACCAATCCAGCTGACGAGAATAACCTGTGTACGCTGGCGATGCGCTGTCTCCTGGTTGAAGACGGAAACAGGCTCATTCTCATTGATACAGGGATTGGCAACAAACAGAGTGAAAAATTTTTTAGCCACTACTACCTTCATGGAGAGGACACTCTGGACACCTCACTCGCCCGTCATGGCTTCAGCAGGAATGATATTACAGATGTCTTCCTGACCCACCTTCATCTTGATCACGCCGGAGGAGCAGTTGCTTTTGAAAACGGTGAACTCCAGCCAGCATTCAGCAATGCCGTTTACTGGACAAATGAAAAGCACTGGGACTGGGCCGTTCATCCAAATGAAAGAGAAAAAGCATCCTTCCTTTCCGAGAACATACTACCCCTGATGGAAAACGGGCGCCTTCGTTTTATTCCCTGGCAAAAAGAACAATACCAGTTTACCGATCAGTTCTCCATTCGTTTTGCTCATGGCCATACAAGTGCCATGATGCTGCCACAATTAACATACAAAGACCGGATTATTGTCTTTGTGGCAGATTTACTGCCAACCGCCGGGCATATTCCTGTTCCCTACGTGGCAGGTTACGATGTATTTCCATTGCAATCCATGTCCGAAAAACGCGAATTTCTGCATGAGGCTCAGCAAAATAATTATATTCTCTTCTTCGAACACGATCCCTATGCCGAATGCTGCACCCTCAGGCAAACAGAAAAAGGCATACGAATTGATAAGGTCTTTTCACTGGAAGATATTTAATAACACATACATTTACAGCTGCAACCCGCTAGATGCCCCCCCTGCAATAGAGGATGGATTTCTGAAGGCTGATTGCTGACAGCTGATAGCTCGAACACCATGCAACTCACTCCTGATAATAAACTCAAAAAACTGATCGTCGTAGGCGACCGGATTCTTATTAAACCGCTGAAGCCTGAAGAAAAAACAGCCTCGGGCTTATATCTTCCTCCCGGTGTGGAGGAAAAGGAGAAAGTGCGTCATGGCTATGTTATCAAAACAGGGCCAGGTTATCCAATGCCGTTAATTGCCGATGAAGACGAGGTGTGGAAAGGACGCGACGAACAGGTAAAATATATTCCCCTGCAGGCCCGGGAAGGCGATCTTGCGATCTTTCTGCAGAATGCCGCTACTGAGATCGTATATCAGGATGAAAAGTACTTTATCATTCCACAGGCAGCAGTACTCATGCTCGAACGGGAAGAGGACTTCTGACAGAAAGCCCCCCGGACATTTTACAAACCTGATTTTGTCGACTTTATGTAATATTGTTTATTGCGGAAACCTTAGAATCATCCATACCGTTTACACAATAAAGCACGGGATGTAAACGTTTAATCCGTCTGGACGTTCAAATAATAAATGCATCGCAAAGACCTGAAAATGATGTCTCGTGGAATGATTTTTGC
>NZ_QEAS01000007.1:84156-86303 GCF_003130405.1 Pararcticibacter amylolyticus | reverse complement strand
TTAGCTGGCAACTTTTTTGATAAAAAATCGTTTAAGAGACAAAAGTTCTTAACTTTGCACACGCTTTTTAGAAAGGGGTATCATAATTTTAAATGAGACAACTCAAAATAACACAATCGATTACCAATCGCGAGTCGCAATCACTTGATAAGTATCTTCACGAGATTGGTAAAGTAGATTTGATTACTGCTGAAGAAGAAGTAATTCTTGCGCAAAAGATCCGCGAGGGCGATCAGGCCGCATTGGAACGGTTAACCAAAACCAACTTACGTTTCGTAGTATCAGTAGCAAAACAATATCAGAATCAGGGACTTACATTAGGAGACCTGATCAACGAAGGAAATCTGGGCCTGATTAAGGCAGCTAAACGTTTTGACGAAACTAAGGGTTTTAAATTCATTTCCTATGCAGTTTGGTGGATCCGCCAGTCTATCCTGCAGGCAATTGCCGAACAGTCGCGTATTGTTCGTTTGCCTTTAAATCAGGTAGGATCATTAAGCAAGATCAGCAAAGCTTTTTCAAAGCTGGAACAGGAATACGAGCGTGAACCGTCCCCTGAAGAGCTGGCAGATATCTTAGAAACAACTGTGGATAAGATTTCTGACACTTTAAGTAATTCAGGCCGGCATGTTTCTATGGACGCGCCATTTGTTCAGGGAGAAGAAAACACCCTGCTGGACGTTCTCGAAAATGACGATCCTAATACCGACAGCAACCTGATCAATGAATCTCTTTCAGAAGAGATAAAACGTTCTTTACAAACATTAACAGAACGTGAACGCGAAATCATTGTATTGTTCTTCGGCTTAGGAACCAATCATCCTCTTTCCCTCGAAGAAATAGGCGAAAAATTTAATCTAACCCGCGAACGTGTTCGCCAGATTAAAGACAAGGCCCTGCAAAGGCTTCGCCATACTTCACGCAGTAAAATTCTCAAATCTTACTTAGGTTAAGAAATTTCAGATTTATTAAAACATACTAAGGCTTCCCGAAAGGAAGCCTTTTTACATTTACAGGGTCTTGAATGGCGACAATAAAACTGTTAAATTGCCTGAGTGAAGATATACCTTCAATTTTATCGTTTATACGTTGTTTGGTTTAGCGTAGCCAACATTGTTGGGATCTGGCTGTTCCTGTCTTTGCCGGTCATTCCCGTTATCTTGATACTGAAGATATTTTTTTATATAGGGATCTATTTTCTGACTGCATCCTCCATTAGAAAGTACTTATGCTATTTTCAAAACCTTGGATATTCTTCTCTCGCTATATTTTTAAGGGTTGCCGCAATCAATCTCGCTGCTTTTACCCTCCTGATATCCGCCATCAAAATCATCATTACTTATGCTGCAGATTGATAGCGTAACACTTCGTTTCGGAGAACGGGAAATTCTTTCCGGTTGCTACCTCTCATGTAAAGCAGGAGAGATAGTCGGGCTTCTCGGACGAAACGGGTGCGGAAAATCAAGTTTACTGAAAATCATTTTTGGTACCCTTAATGCCCAATTCAAACACTTACGGATAGATGACAAGATTATAAAAAAGGCATTTGCGGGAAAAAACATCGCTTATCTTCCACAGCATAAATTTCTCCCTTCTTTCCTGAAGGTCGGTAAGATCCTGGATGATTGCGGACCATCTGTAGTAAGCCAGGAAACAATGGATCGGCTTAAACCAATCGCCGGAAGCAGAATGAACGATTTATCCGGTGGAGAAAGGAGATTCCTCGAATGCCTTTGGATTCTTTCCAGGCCAGCTACATACCTGCTCCTTGACGAGCCTTTTTCAGAAATCGCACCTTATCAGATCGAAACGCTCCAGGACATCATCCGCGAGAAAGGCAAAGAGAAAGGGATTATCCTCACCGACCATCTCTACCGCCCGCTTATGGAAGTCAGTGACCGGATCGTTCTGATGCACAATAATGCAGTTTACAACATCAGGAACGAGTCCGACCTGGTCCTTTATAATTACATAAGCGAGCTTAGCTTTTAGCTGTTGGCCATTGGTATTTAGATTATAATCCCTTAAAAATCAACCCATAAAGCCTCTTACCATACTCCACATCCCCCTCATATATCAAATAAACGCCCCACATGGTTGATCGCAAATGGATTTCTCCCATGGAATGGATGGCTACCACAAATGCC
>NZ_QEAS01000007.1:72629-84118 GCF_003130405.1 Pararcticibacter amylolyticus | reverse complement strand
AGCCATTAGCTAATACTGCGGAATAAACGGCTTATTCTGCAGCACGTCTTCTATCCTTTTCATGACATCCTCCGTCAATAAAGGCAATACATCCAGAGCCGTCAGGTTTTCTTTTAATTGTTCAGCTTTTGAAGCACCTAAGATCACCGTGCTTACATTCGGGTTTCTAAGACACCAGGCAATAGCCAACTTAGGCATGCTCACCCCTAGTTCCTGGGCTATTGCAGTTACTTTCTTTGAAATTTCAATCTTTGTTTCAGCCAGGGTACGATTCTTCAGCCAGTCAAGTCCTTCCAGATGAAGGCGGGTGTCACCCGGATCAGCATTATTATATTTTCCGCTTAAAACTCCTGAATGCAGAGGAGACCAAATCGTAGTACCCAATCCATAGTCGCGGAACAGCAGCAAATACTCTTTCTCGAGTTTATTCCGTTCGATCATGTTATACTGGGGCTGTTCCATCGTCGGGCCGATCAAATGATTCTCCTTTGCAACTTTTATTGCTTCCATGATCTCTACCGCGCTCCATTCAGAAGTTCCCCAGTAAAGGATCTTTCCCTGCTGAAGCAGTGTGTTCATGGCCCACACGGTTTCCTCTATAGGGGTATTCACATCCGGACGGTGACAAAAATAAAAGTCGAGGTAATCAAGCTGAAATCTTTTCAAGGCAGCATGGCATCCCTCGATCACGTGTTTGCGGGAAAGGCCGACACGGTTTGGCCCTTTAGGCTCTGCCCCAAAAAACACTTTGCTCGATACCAGGTAAGATTCTCTGTCCCAGTTTTTGGCCTTAAGAATCTTTCCCATAACCTCTTCTGACTTGCCCCCGGCATAACCTTCAGCATTATCAAAAAAATTGATTCCGTTTTCGTAGGCAATAGTCATAAGGTCGCCGGCAACTTCATCAGAAATCTGCTTTCCAAATGTTAACCAGCTTCCAAGCGATAAAGCGCTCACCTGGACTCCAGCCTTTCCTAATCTTCTATATTCCATTTTTAAGAGTGATTAAAACCTGTTGAATTATATAAGCAACGAATAAAGGAAAACATCCGCCAAAAACAAACACCAAAATGTAAAAGATAAGAGAGTCCGGCTAATACTGAGGCCGGTTGAGGATCGCTTCCTTTATAATGGCGTCCCGCATGTCAAATTCATACACCTCCCCGTCTTCATGATGAAATGATTTGAACCCATGCTGATGGGGCTGATGAATGCTTCTGGAGAACAAGGTTTCTTGGGAAATATCCTCCAGATGAGAGATTTCCACACGCTTCATTGTACTGACCTTCTCCGGTTTTACAGTTTCCTGCTTCGACGGACGCTGATATAAAGGTTCCTGATACTCTCTTTTATAAGTTGGCTCATAAGGACGGTGCGGGTCAAATGTTTCCTTCACCAGCACCGGCTCCGGTTTCCTTTCTACTTTGGGAAGAGGAGAAACAGGCCGCTGATCGCGCCCCTGTTGCGACCAGGGAGAAGGCACAGGTGTTGGGGATTGCCTGCTGGCTTTTTTCGCCTGCGGTACATCCGGCTCGCCCTCAGCTCGCGGTTGCGAAGGGATTCTCTTTCTTGCTTTCTCCTGCTCTTTTTTAAAATTATTGTAGAACTGGAACAGCACCAGAGCAGCTCCGATAAGAAATGGCAAATATTCCTTCATTTTTTAAAGTTAGTATTTCTTTTAACAAATGAGAAAGAAGGCAGATTTAACGACAGGTAAATTGTTCACTGACGACATTTGGGTTCATAGGAAGAAGACAGGCATAACATTGCGTACCACGGTGGAACACTGTGGGGCGGGATCAACTGGGGGCACCGCAGTTTCCTGATCTTACTTCCCGTCAAGTATAATACTTCCTTCCTGCAAAATCAAACGCAGATTAGCCTGCTGTTTGCCGGGCACCGTCATATCCCTTATGTCTCAGAAAACGATTACTGCCGGGCACTTAATTGCCGCCGATAATCGCACAATGGTTCTGAAAAACTCTCTTAAATTTCCTTAATTTGCAAGATTATTTGGTTAATGAAAAGTAGTCCCCGGACAGGGATGGAGAATTTTAAATAAGGGATGCAATTAACGAGGCTGGAGATTAAAGGCTTTAAAAGCTTTGGTGATAAGATTACAATTAATTTTAATGAGGGTGTTACGGCTATAGCCGGACCGAATGGCTGTGGGAAGTCGAATGTTGTCGACGCAATCCGCTGGGTTTTGGGAGAACAGAGCACAAAAATGCTCCGTTCGGAAAAAATGGAGAATATTATTTTCAATGGAACCAAAACACGTAAACCAGCCCAGCTGGCCGAAGTATCGTTGACATTCGATAATACTAAAAATATCCTTCCCACGGAATTTGCACAGGTAACGATTACCCGGAAATTGTACAGGAGCGGCGAAAGCGAGTACAGGCTCAACGATGTACAATGCAGGCTGAAAGACATCACCGACCTTTTCCTGGATACAGGGGTAGGCTCCGACTCTTATTCCATCATCGAACTGAAGATGATTGACGAGATCATTGCCAACAAGGAAGGTTCCAGAAGGACCCTGTTTGAAGAGTCTTCGGGCATCTCAAAATACAAGCTGCGGAAAAAACAAACATTTAATAAACTGAAGGATACAGAAGCCGACCTTAGCCGGGTGGAAGACCTTCTGTTTGAAATCGAGAAAAATCTTAAAACGCTCGAAAACCAGGCAAAAAAGGCAGAACGTTATTACCGGCTAAAGGAACAGTACCAGGCTTTGAGTGTAAAGCTTGCCTCTTTCAGGATTGCGGGCTTCCGCGATTCACTGGAAAAACTGGATGAACAGGAGCAGCAGCACAGCCTGGAAAAAGCAAATATCACCGCGGAGATCGATAAACTTGAAGCTGCTTTACAGCAACTTAAGTCGGAAAATATCACGAAAGAGAAGAACCTCTCTGCCCAGCAAAAGGCAGCCAATGAGTTCACGTCTAAGATCAGGGCTTATGAAAGTGAGAAAAAGATCAAGAATGAACAGCTCCGCTTTCTCCAGGATAAAGAAAAACGTCTTAGCGAGGAACTTGACCGTGACAAGAACCAGCTGAATCACATTCTTTACAATATCAAGCGTCTGAATGAAGAACATCTTCAGGAAAGTGAAAAGCTTAATACTATCAGTTCCGGCCTCGCCGAACGGAAAGAAGAACTCGACGAACTGAGATTGCAGCAGCAATCTTCCAAAACAGCACTTGACAGCTTTGTTAAGCAGAATAATGAGCTTCAGAACCAGGTATACAAGGTTGAGAAGGACCTTACGGTCCTGAATATCCAAAAAGATGCACTCTACCAGGAAAGCCGCCGCAACATTGCCGACACAGAATCGAAAGAAACAGAGTTGGGTGAGTTTAATAAGGCGATAGATGAACTTGACAACAAGCTTAATCTCAAAAAAGGAGAGCTGGAATCAGCTCAGTTGTTTGAAGACGACCTGGAGCTTCAGATAAAATCAGCAGAGGAGCTTCTTGCCCGTTACAAGGAACAGCTGTCATCGGAAAGCCGGAAACTGGATGCAAAACAGAACGAATATAATCTAACAAAGTCACTTGTTGACAATCTGGAAGGCTTTCCCGAATCTATACGGTTCCTGAAAAAAAATACAGGATGGGCCCGTCAGGCCCCTCTCCTTTCGGATATTCTCTTTTGTAAAGAAGAATACAGGATCGCCATTGAGAATTACCTGGAACCGGTAATGAACCACTATGTGGTCGAAACGCAGGCAGAAGCCGTTCAGGCCATCAGGTTGCTCAGTGATTCTTCAAAAGGAAGAGCCAACTTTTTCATCCTTGAAGCGATCAATTCGCTTCCTGAATCATCGGTGCTCGATATGGTGGAAAGTAATCTTATTCCTGCCCTGAATATTATCGAGGTAGATCCTAAATACAGCAGACTTTGCCGTCACCTGCTGAGGAATGTCTTTATTCTGATGTCGGGTGAAGAAGAGGAACTGGGAAGCAACCTTCCCGACAGAGGGATTGTAGTCTTAAGTGGCAGCGGCAAATTCACAAAAAGTAAGATCACTATGGCCGGAGGCTCCGTAGGTCTGTTTGAAGGAAAACGAATAGGGCGGGCCAAGAATCTTGAAAACCTTGCAAAGGAGATCCGCTCGCTCGAAAACTCCATCAGTGGCTTAAAAACATCCATCGACCGGGAAAACCAGAAGGCGGGTACGCTGAAAGCTTCCTCTAAAAAAGAAGAATTACGCGTTTTACAACAGGACGTGAACAGGCTGAATAACGAAATGATTTCCCTGAAGACACGCCAGGAACAATACGTCACTTTCATCAGGAACAGCCAGAACAGGAAAGAGGATATCGAGCAAAAGATCGGGTCAATCAATGAAGAACTGGCAAAGGCTGAGCCGGAGCTGAACCTGCTGAAAGAGAAGAAGCAGGAAATGAGCAATGATCTGACAGATAAACAGCAGGCCTACAATGAACTGGCTGAGCTTGTCACAGAAAAAGCCAGCACCTGGAACCAGGAAAATATCCGCTTTCACCAGCAGCAAAATAAGGTATCCGGTATTGAGAAAGATCTTGATTATAGGGATAGCCAGCAGCAGAACCTCGATTCGCGCATAGCTGCCAACAGCACCGAACTGGAGAAAACAAAGTCGGAAATCAACGATACACTCCAGCATGTAGATCATTCGGACGAAGATCTCCTCGCAATGTATACCCAGAAAGAGGAGTTTGAGAACGGAGTGAGAGAAGCGGAACAGGAATACTATAAATCGCGCGGGCTGATCACAGAAACAGAAAATAGTATCTCAACACTGAGACGGCGAAAAGAGCAGGCTGAGGTGATAGGCAATGAGTTGAAGGATAAAAAAACCAGCCTGAGACTTGAACTGAATGCATTAAAAGAAAGATTATCGGTAGAATTTTCTATTGATATCGCAGACCTGCTGGAAAACGAAGTTCCACAGGATGAGAACGAAGACGACCTCAAAGAAAAAACTGATAAGCTTAAAAAACAGCTCGATGAATTTGGAGCGGTTAATTCCATGGCAATGGAGGCATATCAGGAAATGAACCAGCGGTATACCTTTATTCAGAGTCAGAAAAAGGATCTTCTGGAAGCTAAAGCTTCCCTTATGGAAACAATCAGGGAGATAGATGACAGTGCTAAGAGCAAGTTCATGGATTCATTCCTGAAGGTAAGAGAAAACTTTATAAGAGTGTTCCGTTCGCTCTTTAACGAAGAGGACAGTTGTGACCTGATCCTCTCAGACCCGGACAATCCGCTTGAATCTGATATCGATATTATTGCCCGGCCTAAAGGGAAACGGCCTTTATCGATCAACCAGCTATCGGGAGGGGAAAAGACGCTGACTGCCACTGCCCTGCTCTTCTCTTTGTATCTCTTAAAACCGGCGCCGTTCTGTATATTTGATGAAGTGGATGCACCTCTTGATGATACGAATATTGACAAGTTCAATAATATCATCCGCACATTTTCCTCTGAATCACAGTTTATCGTGGTATCCCACAATAAAAAAACCATCGCCAGTACCGATATCGTATATGGTGTAACGATGGTGGAACAGGGTATTTCGAGGGTTGTAGCGGTGGATTTGAGAGAGTATCCGATAGCATCTTAGAGATTATGATTTTGGATATCCGATTGCAGACTTCTGCGGGTAAGTACTTTTGCTGGCTGTTCCTGCTACTGATTACTGCCTTTGAAGGCCGGTCGCAGACACAGCTACTGAAAGATGTTAAGGAATTATCCTCTGATAGTTATCAGGGAAGAAAAACAGGAACAGAAGGCAACAGGAAGGCCGCGGGGTACATTATTTCGAGATTCAGAGCAATCGGACTGAAAGGATATCATGACGCATATAAGCAGGGATTTACCCTAAAGGACCGTGGAAAGAAGTTTAGCGGAACCAACCTGGTGGGATATATTCCGGGAAAGAAGAATGATGTCATCGTGATCTCGGCACATTACGATCATTTGGGAATCGTAGGCGGAAAGATCTATAATGGAGCCGATGACGATGCTTCGGGCGTTGGTGGCTTGCTCCATCTGGCGGCCTATTTTGCCGCTAATAAACCGGAGCACACCCTGATATTCGCTGCTTTCGATGCGGAAGAGATGGGGCTGAAGGGCTCTGCGTACTTTGTAGCCAATCCTCCTGTACCCTTAAGCTCCATCCGGCTAAATATCAATCTGGACATGATCTCACATAATGACAAGGGAGAGCTATATGTTTGCGGGACATATCACTATCCCGAGCTAAAGGATTATCTTTTAATCCCGGATCCGAAGATTAAATTGCTCCCGGGACACGATAACCCTAAAAATGGAACCAAAGATGACTGGACATTCCAGGGAGATCACGGAATGTTTCATAAAGCGAAGATCCCTTTCCTTTATTTCGGGGTGGAAGATCATAAAGACTATCATCAGCCAACTGATGACTTTGCTAACATTAATAAAGAATTTTATGCCAATGCCGTGAATACTATCCTGACTGTTGTAAAGAACTACGACCAGGGTCTGACCAAACAACAGTTGTTCAGGAACAAAAGGGTAATGAGATAAGCTATTTTTGGGCTACTTTGCGCGGAAACGGTCTTCAATCATACCTTTAAATTCCCGGTTGGGCAGTGCTTTCTTTGCCGATTCTAATTCTTCCAGTTTCTCATCAGAGGAAGAGACAGAGGAGCCTTTAGAAGACGATACCCCCACAGGCATACTTCCGTTCTTCAGGTAAGAATAGGCCAGGTAAAGCGACTCTTCGCGAAGATCTCCAAGCAAATAACGAGTATCGTCTGCCGCGTTTATATTCGGATCTAAGCCATTATAGTAACCACCACTATCTTCTGAGTTCCTGGATTCAAAAGAGGCCAGATATACATCATATTTATCAATCCTTATCGGGAAAAACCCTACTGGCTTACCATACGTCCGCTGGCCAATTATTTTGGCATCTTTAAAATAGGGCTTCAAACTATTAATAACAAGCTCGCTGGCAGAAGCGGTATTACCGGTAACAATGAATACGATATTACCGATCGCATTAAGATTTCCCTGCTTGGCGAATTTATAGGTATTGCGGACAACGGAATAGCTCTGATCTGCATACGTGACGATACGGCCTCCTTGAGTAACGATCTTATCGTTGTCATCACGCAAAGGAAGCTTCGACAAGATCTTTGCTTGCCCCTTCTGCATCAGTTCGTTGTAATGTTCCGTAAACATCGTACTTCCGTTAATAGAGGTGGGAGCGATCAGGTTCAGCAGGTATTGAGCTGTACTTACATACCCGCCTCCATTGTAACGCAGATCCAATATGAGGTCTGTGACGCCCGCCGAAGCAAATTTATCAAACACCGAGGCAAGAGCCGCTTTAGAGTCGGCCTCATTTGAGAACCTTGCATAGGCAAGATATCCTATCTTTTTTGCACCAGCCTGGTAAACTGAGTCTTTATAAATCGGGCTGCTCTGGTAGGGAATTCCTGTTAATGTCACACTAAATGAAGTCCCGGATCTTTTAGTCCCCTTCAATGATACCAGGGAACCCGAAGTATAGAAAGCATTGTATAAGGTACTTTGATCAGCATTGAAGTTTTTTCCAACTGTGATGTTGTTGATGCTCGTAATAACATCCCCCCGACTCATCCCGGCTTTCTCAGCTGGAGAATTAGGATAGACAGCCTGAACGCGTACATTGTAATCAGATTGGTTTCCATAGTAGCCCACCTGCAAACCAATATCATTCCCGTGGCCTTCCAGGTCGACAGAACTTTTAGCTGGATTTACAGAGGCTATCGGATTGGCATCATTGGTATTAAAAACATAGCTGTATTTAGGCTCGCCGGGATCATCTTTGTTATATTCAAACGAAAGTCCGGTAGAGGTATTGACCGCATATTTTGTCAACGCAAGAAGTTCGCGGTTTAAGCCCTCCTCCATATCGCTGCCCACGTAGCTTCGCGGACTAAAAGCGTCGTACGAAGGAAGCGAAGTATTCCAAAAATAGACTTCTTTGGCAAAGAGGAATAACGAATCTGCTGTTAATTCCGAGCGTGATCCTGAAGCTTTGGGTTCTTCGTGCTTGTCTTTCTTACATGAAGAAAAAATAAGCAGGGAACTGATCATCACAGCTGACAAACCCCACACTTCCTTTCTCACAAATCCTGTGATGTTCATAATTTTTTACCTGTTACTATTTTTATTTAGTTTACTCTTTAATCCTCTTAAATAAGTACATATCCTTGTTGCCCCTGGCATCCAGAGCCTTGTTAATCGAAATACCGGAGGCAACTCCTGATGCTTTCGACGAAGACGAGGTTTTTGTTGTGGAAGCCGGCTTAAAGCTGCCGTTCTGCGCATAATACAAAGCCTGTTCGAGGCAATCTTCGTCTTCATCTCCCCAATCCTTTGTCAGGTCATCTCCTTCGAGGCCACCCGTGCTAACCGGTATACCCGAATAATACTCCCCTTGGTTATTCGCGTTCAGAGTTTCAAAGGAAACAGCATACAAGTCTGCATCAAAAATGGTGATAGGAAAAAATCCCACAGGCTTTCCGTAAGTTCTGCCCTCACCAATCACCTTAATATCCGAAATATAAGGCTTTAAGTTATTGATCAATAGTTCACTTGCAGATGCGGTTCCTTCTGTTACGATAAAGTAAACCTTGTTTAAAGCCAGGGATCCGTTTGTCGATATCATGACGCTGGCAAAAGCTTTTTTCCACGATTCAGAGGTTTGCGTGTAGGAAGTGAGGGTTTTGTTTAGCCGGTATGAATACATGACCTTCCCATTAGCTGATACGGGCGCCAGCAGATCGGTCAGATATTCTGCAGTTTCTACTGATCCCCCGCCATTGTATCTCAGATCCACCACCATCTCGCTCACCCCTGCATTTCTGAATGAGGCAAATGCCGCATCTATCTTATTTTTGGTTAATGTTGGGACACCTAGATTCGATATGGAAACAAAACTATTGAATACAATATAGCCGATCTTCTTTCCCGCGCGTTCATAAACATTGCTGTACAAAACCGGGTTAATACTATAGGTAGTACTATTAAGAGTTTTGTCAACTTGTGTGCCGTCGGGCTTCTGAAGGGTTAGAGTGATAGACTTTGCACTCAGCGCGTCGAGAATAAATTTAAAGTTCTGCGACTTCATAGTATTATAGTCAATTGCAGCGTTGCCGTTGACCTTTACTATTCTCCAGCTTCTCCGGATGCCGGCATTCCATGCGGGTGATCCCTCATATACCAGTTTCACTCTTAAATCTGCTGGATCCGACTCATAACGAATATCAAACCCGAAATCTCCTAATACTCCATCCTGGATTTCTCCGGCTACCGTTCCTTCCCGGTCCAGGAAGCTGTAATGATCAACAGGCTGACCGTCTGATCCCTTTTTATATTGTTTTAAAGCAGTGAGAACATCTTCTGCCGTGCTATAATTCTGCGGATAGAACTTGGCTGGCAGTGCATCCTGCCACAGATACACTTCCTGGGTATACAGGTAAACCGAATCTTTAAGAAGCGTTTCCTGGTCAATCTCATCTTTATGGCTGTTCTTTTTACAACCCGCAAAAACCACAGGAACTATAAAAAGAAGAAAAAGGAGCTTTAAAAATGGTTGATTTGTATCAATACACATCTGTTATTTTATTTAATAAAAACTAAGTCAAGGTAGCTTATTTTCAGACTCTAACAAAATCGATGCCTGCATTTTGGGCAAAAATTTCGTCCAACTGGCTTACTCCTGCTACCAACACGTCTCCTGTTTCCAGATTATGACTGCTCAGAATATTACTTAATACGTCGGGAGAGGGTTTAGGGTTCACCTCATCTGCAAAATATACTCTCAGATATTTTTCGAGCCCGTGCCAGTCAATATGTTTGATCTTATTTAACTGCTGCACCGGATCGCCTGCCGTTACAATAAAGATTTCCTTCCTGTCAACTACAATGTCCTGAAGCAGCTTTAATATATCTTCAAAAAGCAAAAGCTTTAACGGAAGCTTTGCCTGCCTGTGCAGCCTGTCAAAATTCTCCCTGTATTTCTTATCAATCCCGAAAGCTTCAGCAGCCTTATCAAAAATGAGATGGGAACCGGCATGCTCATATGCCTTTTTAAAGAATTCTGTTAAATCTTTAGCGGCAGGATAGGTTTCTGTATATTCCAGAAAGTTGGCAAAAAGATAGTACACCTGGAGCAGATAATCACGCTCCGGGTAAAGAACATTGTCGAGCTCAAAAACAAAGGCTTTCTTAGAAGGATCTAAATCTGAGTATAATAACATTAGCTAGTTGTAAAAATGGAGACATGCGAGTCGGTACCTTCTTCGTTCACCAAAAAAACGCCATAATCGGCACCTTCGGGAAGAGACAAATGACCGGTTCCGGGGTCTTTGATCACAATTGTGCCGGGACCGCTCTTCATTTCCAGTTTTGCAAGCAGAACAAGCGGTGGGACCATCACATCAATTTCATATTCTGAAAATAAGGTACGAGCCTCTGCCAAAGCTCTCACTTCTGCCGGACGCAAGGCGAAGATCCGGTGTATTCCGAGATCCAGGCATGCCGTAAGAAGCTCGTGCGCGAAAGTACCGGAGTCCCCCGAAGGGATCTTCATGAACTTTTTATTTTTAAGCATAAAAGCCGGAAGATCGAAAGAATCTGCCAGAGTCACATTATTTTCCAAACCCAGTAACCCGAGGAGCTGATAAGCCTGGGCGGTAGAAGCCGCAGTAATAAGAATATTCACTTTATGTTCCGCTAATTATTAACCCGTCTTTCATAATCACTTTCCTGTCGGCCATCTCGGCCAGATGCTCGTTATGGGTTACGATAATAAAGGTCTGTAAAAACTTATCCCGCAACTCCGTGAACAACACATGAAGGCTCCTGGCGTTTTCCGAATCAAGATTTCCCGAAGGCTCATCTGCCATGATAATGGAAGGTTGATTTATGAGTGCCCTGGCAACGGCAACCCTTTGCTGTTCTCCCCCGGACAACTCAGACGGTTTGTGCTCTGCCCGGTGTTCTAGCCCCAGCATGCCCAATAACTCTCTCCCCAGAACTTCCGAATCCTTTTTCCCTTTTCCCGATATGAAAGCTGGTATACAGACATTTTCCAGTGCTGTAAATTCAGGCAGTAAATGATGGAACTGAAAAATAAAACCTATCTCCTGGTTACGGAAAGCGCTCAGTCTTGCCGCGGATAAAGAAGAGATCCTGGTACCGTTTATGACTACGTCTCCCCTGTCCTGTTTATCAAGGGTTCCGAGAATATGAAGAAGGGTGCTCTTCCCGGCACCGGAAGCCCCCAGTATCGTTACAATCTCTCCTTTTTTCACCTCAAGATCAACGCCCTTCAGTATTTCCAGTTGTCCGTAAGCTTTATGAATTTCTTTCGCCTGAAGCATGACGCGAAAGTAAGGAATTTAATTAGCTATCGCTAATTGGGTGTATGTTGGGTATTGGGATGTTGGATGTTG
>NZ_QEAS01000007.1:72465-72584 GCF_003130405.1 Pararcticibacter amylolyticus | reverse complement strand
TCTGAACCGGCGTTAAGAGTGGACGATGGCGGTTAGGGGTTAGCTATTGGCGATTAGCTTCTGAATAAGGGTTTGCCTTTGTGTTCTGCTCTCCTTTAATGTAATCTTTCTTACTGATC
>NZ_QEAS01000007.1:71022-72282 GCF_003130405.1 Pararcticibacter amylolyticus | reverse complement strand
GGAGGCTGATGGCTTTCTAATAAAAAAAAACTATTAGTTTTACCGTCTGCAAACTATCAAAACAATGAATATTCACGAATATCAAGGCAAGGCCATTCTAAAAAGCTTCGGTGTCAGGGTTCAGGAAGGAATCGTTGCTGACACGCCGGAACAGGCTGTAGAAGCGGCCAAAAAGCTTAAAGAAGATTTCAATTCGGATTGGGTTGTTGTAAAAGCACAGATCCATGCCGGGGGGCGCGGCAAAGGGGGCGGCGTAAAGCTGGCCAAAAATCTTGATGAAGTAAAAGAAAGATCGGAACAGATCATTGGGATGCAACTGGTTACTCCGCAAACCGGACCGGAAGGCAAGAAGGTCAACAAAGTATTAGTTGCCCAGGATGTTTATTATCCGGGAGAATCAGATCCTAAGGAATTCTATATGAGCGTGCTGCTCGACCGCGGAAAGGGCCGGAATATTATCATGTATTCTACCGAAGGCGGAATGGACATTGAGCACGTGGCAGAAACCACTCCTCACCTGATCTTCAAAGAAGAGATCGACCCTAAGGTAGGTCTCCGTCCGTTTCAGGCAAACCGGATTGCTTTCAATCTTGGCCTGAGCGGTGATGCTTTCAAAGATATGACCAGGTTCGTGGCTGCTCTTTACAAAGCATACGAAGGAACTGATTCCTCTTTGTTTGAGATCAACCCTGTACTGAAAACTTCAGACAATAAAATCCTCGCCGTTGATGCCAAAGTCAACCTGGACGACAATGGACTTTTCCGCCATAAAGATTATGCTGAACTGAGGGATATTACTGAAGAGGATCCGATGGAAGTTGAAGCCAGCAAGTCTAACCTCAACTATGTGAAGCTTGACGGTAACGTTGGATGTATGGTAAATGGCGCCGGATTGGCAATGGCCACTATGGACATTATCAAACTTGCAGGCGGAGAACCAGCTAACTTCCTCGATGTAGGTGGTACTGCTAATGCTCAGACTGTAAAAGCAGCCTTCAACATTATCCTCCAGGATCCGAATGTGAAAGCAATCCTCATCAATATCTTCGGAGGTATCGTTCGCTGTGACCGCGTAGCACAGGGTGTTATTGATGCTTATAATGAGCTGGGTAATATCCACGTTCCGATCATTGTCAGACTTCAGGGGACTAACGCCGAAGAAGCGAAAAAACTGATCGATGAATCAGGACTGAAAGTTTACTCTGCCATCCTGTTAAAAGAAGCTGCCGAACTCGTCACAAAAGTCCTCGAAGAGAGCAA
>NZ_QEAS01000007.1:70724-70914 GCF_003130405.1 Pararcticibacter amylolyticus | reverse complement strand
AACTTAGTAGGTTACATATAACATGTTTTTATAAAAAAAGCGGCTTTCAGCCGCTTTTTTTATGGAAGTATTTTTAGTTTGAAAGCCCCGTTATTTATTTTTCAGAACCACACCTCAAGACGAAAAGTACACCGTTCATAAGCCCTCGCTTCTCAGAAACTGTTCGCTCCTTCTGACCTCCCAACTTAGT
>NZ_QEAS01000007.1:39704-70642 GCF_003130405.1 Pararcticibacter amylolyticus | reverse complement strand
TACTCCTAAAGCTTCGCCATTCTCCTTGCCAGCAGATAACACAGATATGTGAGCGGCGGGGCAAAAATCACATCAATGGTATAATGAACATGTTGAACCATTACCAGAATGCCCATCAGAATGGTGGTGGTTAATGCGAGGTACTTATCAGTCTTTTTCTGAAGAACGAGAAAGAATAGGAACTGATTAGCGGTATGACCTGAGTAGAAAAGATCTTTTGTAACATAAGTCTCTCCATAGAACAGGTCAGTTATCGGGTCCCAGATATCAATCAGGCCATGTGGCGGATTGAGCGGGACCATGGATATAGAGATAAACCTCGATATATTCACAATGATGACACCGTAGAGAAGGCCTAAGAGCAACGAAGGATTTTGCACCACCCGTGTAAGGGCAAATAGCGCCATTCCCCAGGTGATCACAAAAATCGGGATAGAGACGTCTATTGCAGGAATTATATTTAATAAAATATCGTTATAAAAGTATCCCTCCCTCCTTTCAATGTATTGATAGAACATGGGGAATACAGGCGTAAGGCATAAAAGCACAGCCACAGCCATTAACAGCTTTTGTTTAAATAAGGGGGACTGCCATGTCAGCACCCACCTGCCGGCAAGTGATAAGCTTGCCAGCCTAGTCTTTTTATTACTCATCAAACTTAAACTTCACATAAAGAATGGGTTAATTTTATGTAAAGCCCCGCAAATATAATGAGTATTTTGAAATTGTCAGCAAAAGCGCCCGACCGGAAAATCCGTTCCGGTTCTGATATCTAATTCATCATGATAACCGTCCAGCCAGCCCACATGGTTGCTCTCTGCAAAGGCGTTAGAATTTTGCAGCAACATGGCTTCAAAGCTTACTCAGGTGCCTGGTCCCGTGTCTCGATTAAATACTTCCAGTATCTCCGGGGCATATGGCGGAGCTGCAACCGGGTATTCTTTCTCGATTCAATATCTGTGCTGACAAAATATTCTTTCCAGAGTTTCTGATACTGCATTTCCGGCTCAGCAAATATTTGTCCGCTATGTTCCGCGGGAACCCGGGATGGCGGCTCAAACTGGACCTCCGTTACTTCTTCCAGGTTATAGTAAATCCCATATTTTCTTTTTTTATCGTAAATGAGCCATTGCTGATCAGTAAAACGTTGCTTAAAGTGGCCGGATATCAAAGGAAGCACATTAAAATCAGGTTCCACTTCAGAGTAGAAGATATTGTCTCTGGTAAGAGCGAACCTGACAAAGCCTTTCATCCGGTGACTTTCCCGGAAAACCATCCTGGCCGTTTGGGATACTTTCAGAACAGTATCATTTCCGAAAGCGCATTCAGCATTTTTCAAAGAAAAAACAAGTTTGGTATAGGCGAGCAGCCACTCCTCCATTTGCGGCAGTTCGGACAGGTAGCACGCATAAAACCCGAGAAATCCTGCCGGAGATAAATTACATCGCAGTCCTTTTAACACCCTGCCTGCTTTTCTGTCGTCAGCCTGCACTGTGATACAATCATTAAAGAAGCCGGGGCAGTATAATTGCTTCCTGACAACAGAAACAGCCTGAAGCTTTCTCTCATATGTTTCGAAAATGCAGGTGAGCAGTCCCCCCCACGATCCGTCGTAGACTAAAGACATCATCAGAAGAGAGAGAGTTGAGAAGGATTATCTTTCAAATACTTGCTTTGAGAACCTGAAAGTATAAACTGCTTTATCTGCATCGCTGAAAGGTTACGGCGCTCGAACTCCCGGCTCCGGCAAATTACAAAATACCGGGCACGGTTGACCGCCACTCCAAGCTTCTTCAGATGTTCCCAGTCCAGCTTTTGAAAACGCCTGGCTGCGATGATTTTTTTGGCTGAAATGAGACCGATACCCGGTACTCTCAAGATATGGTGAAGATCAGCCCGGTTAATGTCTACCGGAAATTTAGCGGGATTTCTTAATGCCCAGCTTAACTTGGGATCAATGTCGGCATCCAGGTTAGGCGCAGAAGGATTGAGCAACTCTCCCACCTTAAACCCATAAAAGCGGGTGAGCCAATCGGCCTGGTACAAACGGTTTTCTCTCAGCAGGGGAACTGCACTTCCAATGGCAGGAAGACGATTATCATTGCTTACAGGAATATACCCTGAATAATACACCCTTTTCAAATTAAACTCCCTGTATAGCCGGCTGGCCGACTGCATAATATCGCAGTCCGTTTCTCCGGAAGCTCCTATTATCATCTGAGTACTTTGTCCTGCGGGAACGAAGGAAGGTGTTCTGGCAAATATTTTCTTCTCTTCTGTATTTTGGATAATTCCCTCCTTAACATAGTTCATTGGCCGGATCATATCCTTCCGGTCCTTTTCCGGCGCTAAAAGTTTTAGCCCCCTGTCTGTAGGAATCTCAATGTTCACACTAAGCCGGTCTGCATAAAGCCCGGCTTCATACATGAGCTCGTCACTGGCGCCGGGAATAGACTTCAGGTGAATATATCCGTTAAACCGGTGCTCTGTTCTGAGTAATTTCGCAATCCTCACAAGACGCTCCATGGTATAGTCTGCATCCCTGAAAATACCTGAACTTAAAAACAACCCCTCTATGTAATTCCGACGGTAAAAATTTATGGTAAGATCCACCACCTCTTCCACCGTAAACGCCGCCCTTTCTATGTCGTTGCTCTTTCTGCTGACACAATAAGCGCAGTCATAAATACAGAAGTTAGTAAGCAGGATCTTTAAAAGCGACACGCATCGCCCGTTAGAGGTATAAGTATGGCATATCCCGTGACCTGTGTTGCCTAATCCTTTATTGTTATTCTTCCGGTTACTCCCGCTTGAAGCACAGGAGACATCGTACTTGGCTGCGTCGGCCAGAATTTTTAGCTTTTCCAGTATGCGTTCAGACATAGTGCTAAAAATACTAATATTTTTAGCACAAAAACAATTAGTATTAGCAAAAAGGTCTACATGTCGTTTTTGAAAAAAGAAGATCCGGAGGATTTACAGGCAACCGTAGAACGCGTGAAAGATTAACCTTCAGGAGCCTGCTGCAGGTCCCACCGATTCTGTTTCCAACTGTTTCTTACCCCAGTTGTGTAAATGCTCAATAAAGGGCATTAATTCCCATCCCGTGTCGCTTAAGGAATATTCCACCTTCGGAGGCACTTCATGGTACATCTTCCGGATGATCAGTTTATCGTCTTCCAGTTCCCTTAAAGTTTGAGTAAGCATTTTGGTAGTAATATCAGGGAGTGTCCTGCTCAACTCGCCATAACGTAATACTTTTTGCAGGCCGAGATGCCAGAGTATGCGTCCTTTATATTTTCCGCCAATACGCTTAAAGGCATATTCAACGCCGCACTTCTGGATACATTCCGGAATTTCTGACTTCTTTTTCATTTTTTACTCAATTATAAATAACTGATAATCAACATTAGATACTTATTGGTAGGTAACATACAAATAAGTACATACTTGCCAAAAGTAAACAAACGGTTTAGTTTTGTCGCTTAGTAAATAAAAAAATGGACTTAAAACCAAAAGATAAAACAGCAGCAATGAAGGCGGTCCGGCAGTACGAATTTGGTGGACCGGAGGTATTGCGTTATGAGGATGCTCCGATTCCAGAGCTGAAGCCAGGTGAGGTACGTGTTCGGGTTCACGCGGTCGGTCTCAATCCCCCTGATTGGTACCTGCGCGACGGCTACAAGACCCTGCCTCCCGAGTGGCAGCCAAAGGTGCCTTTCCCGGTAATCCTGGGGACAGACATTTCTGGCGTTGTTGAGGCGGTTGCCGATGATGTAAAGGATTTCGCGGCAGGCGATGAAGTGTATTCCATGGTTCGTTTTCCCAGTTATGGACAGAGCCAGGCCTACGCCGAATTTGTCACCGTGCCAGCGTCAGAGCTTGCCTTCAAGCCAACTGGCATCGATCACGTGCGTGCAGCAGCGGCACCGATGTCGCTGCTTACCGCCTGGCAGTTCCTGATCGAGGTAGGCCACAACGTTCAAAATCCCCTTCAGCCGAACAAACATGAACCGGTACCACTTGCGGAAAAAACGGTGCTGATCAACGGCGCTGCGGGCGGCGTGGGTCACTTTGCTGTACAACTGGCAAAATGGAAGGGCGCGTATGTTATCGCTGTAGCTTCAGGTAAGCATGAAGCGTTTCTGCGTAACCTTGGGGTTGATGAATTTATCGACTATACCCAAACACATCCTGAGAATGTTGTGCATGACATAGATCTTGTCGTCGATTGTGTTGGTGGCCCCACTACCGGCCGTTTTCTGCGTACACTTAAGCGGGGAGGTGCGTTGTTCCCCATATTTCCCTTAGGCTTCTCCGGCAGCGAGGAGGCTGAAAAGTTGGGCGTTACGGTCTCGGCTACGCAGGTACGCTCCAGCGGCGCTCAACTGGAGGAACTTGCCCGCCTGCTCAATGACGGCGCTATTCGCGTCGGCATTGACAGCACGTTTCCACTCGCCGATACCCGTAAGGCACATGAGCGGGCTGCAAAGGGGAACATACAGGGAAAGATCGTGCTCACTCTTGCCTGAGCGCTTACTCCGTACGTAAGCTCTTAACCGGATTACTAAGCGCTATTCGAATAGTTTGCGAGCTCAAAGTGAGCAATGCGGTAAACAGCATACCTCCGCCGCTTAATACGAAGATCCACCAGCTAATTGTGGTGCGGTCTGCAAAGCCTTGCATCCAGCTATTCATGGCCCACCATGCCAGAGGGACAACGATGACAAAGGACAGCAGGATCAGGGCGATCATTTCAAGGGAAAGGAGCGTGACAACTTGCACAACCGTAGCTCCGAGAACCTTACGGATGCCAACTTCTTTAGTGCGCAGGCTGGTTGTATAGATAGCCAGGCCCAGCAATCCAAGACAGCTGATCAGGATGGATAAACCGGACGTCCATGCCAGCAGGCGAGAGGTGCGTTGCTCGCTATCGTAAAACTTAGCAATATATTCATCATAAAAATGGTAATTGAAATCATCATCTGGATAGCTTTCCTTCCATGCTTTTCCGATGCTGCCCAGGGCAGTTTTCCATTCATCACCACCCGGCGTCTGTGGCTTAAGTGCGATATGGAATATGCCGCTATTCCATGCCTCATCAGATGTAATGACTGCCATTGGCTTAACCGGGCTGTGCAATGATTCTTGCCGAAAATCAGCGAATACGCCTACCACCTGCATTCGCTTGTCGCCATTAAAATTCTCTATATATTTCCCAACGGCATCAGAAGGATTTTTAAAGCCAATGAGCCTGGCATAGGTTTCGTTTATCACAAATGCACTCGACGAGTCCGACGGTCTGATGTCACGCCCGGCCTGCATTTTGATACCGTATAATTTGATATAATCAGGATCTGCAAATTTAAGGTATAGTTGCAGTTTAATATTCCGTTTACCATCGAAGAATTCGGCGTCAGTAGAGCTGGTTTGGTAAGATGAAGGTGGTTCACCGCCGCGGCTTACCAAGTTTATCTGTGGGATCTTACTGAGCTTGTCGGCGAATAACCGCTTCTTGCTTTCCGTGTTATTTTTCCACGGGGTAGTAACGAAAACAATAGCATCTTTCTTAAATCCAAGATCTTTATTAAGGGCATAGCGGGTCTGCTTCACTACTACGACAGTCGCGATGATAAAGAACTGGGCAATAACAAACTGACTTATGATCAGCGATTTACGCAATAATGTATTTCGGGTATTGCCTTTACTGGCTGCCTGATTTTTCAACGCCACGACAGGCTTATAGGCTGACAATACCATAGAGGGGTAAAACCCTGACAAAAGGCTTACCACTACAGTCAAGATAAGAAGGAAGATTACTATTCCGGAAGCTTGAATCAGATCAAGCCTGATCTCTGCAGATATAAAGTCAGAAAAAAGATTCAGCAAGATGGGAGATATACCAACGGAAATGATGACTGCGATTACAGTTATTATAAACGTTTCCGTCAGAAGCTGTACGATCAGCTGTGTTCGTGTGCTTCCTATTGTTTTGCGGATGCTGATCTCTTTAGCCCGCTGGGTCGATTGTGCCGTATTCAGGTTGATAAAGTTGATGCAGCCAAGGAATAGAAGGAACGCCCCAATAATCGATAAGCTGTAGAGCGTGTTTTTATTGGCAATATGGCCGCCCTGAAAGTTTCCGTATATCGGATTGAAATGAATGTCACTCAACGGTTGTAAGCCAAAAGCACGACTATTGCCTTTGTCTTCCGGCTGGGGAGGATTGTGTTTTTCTGCTAATGAAGTGATTGCCTTTTCAACCGTGTTCGGGTCCGTACCGGGTGAGAGCTTTACCAAGCATTGTGAAGAGGATGAGGTGCCGCCCCAGTTGGTAAGGTTCAAGCCGAGATTATCTGCTATCGCTTTTCTTTCAAGAGTGCTGCGGGAAATAAAATCGCCGAATTTAAAATCTGTATTCTGAGTAAAAGAGGCTACTACGCCGGTAACCTGCATGGTTAGCGAATCTTCGTAGGTAATCATCTTTCCGATAACTGCGGCCGGAGAGAGCCCAGGAAAATAGAGCCTCGCCTTCTCTGAGGTGAGAACTACCTTATTAGGTTCAGTCAATGCACTACTGGCCGAACCGGCAAGCCATTCATATTTAAAGACATCAAAATAATCGGCATCCGCCAGAACAATGTTTCCTTGTCGCTTAAACTCATTCCCCTTAACTTCAGCAGCGGCCGGCACCTTCACATTCATTTCATACAATGTAAAAAATGCGGCAGTTTTCTCAATGCCGGTTACCTCTTTACGGATGACATCTGGTAAGGGGGCAGTGACACCCATATTGTATACTTTTTCGCCCGAAAAATCAAAATTTGTAACAACCCGGTAGATCTTATCGCCCTCGGGGTAAAACCTGTCAAAGCTAAAATCATATTTAACGATTAGAAAAATGATCAGGGAAGCGCTGATACCAATCGATAGTCCGGCTATATTAATCAATGTGAACACCTTATGCCGTTTAAAGTGCCGCAGAGCTACTTTCAGATGGTTCGCGGTCATATCAGGGTTGTTTTTAATACGTACAATAAAAAATATGCCAATCCGCCAACAACCTTACCTACAACGAGTTACCAATAAAACAACACACTATTGTTCATAAATGGGCATTTGATGTGCGGAAATAGTGCAGTTTTATAAATTAATTGATTTTAAGCTATCTAATTATGTATCATACACTTTAGTGCTTATTTCTGCAAGCATAGTGGGACATAGCAATATCATTTTCGCCCAACCGGCTGACATTCTTCTATCCAGTTTTTTCCCTCCCAATAAAACTGTTCTTTCCCAATAAAAATCCAATAGCCTTTTCAACGTTGTTAGCCACACTTGCTTCAGATTTCAAAAATGAAATGTAGCGGATTATCTCTTTTCGCACTGAGGGAGAAAGGCTTTCAAATACTTCTTTTGCCTCTTTGTTCTGGTTTAAGGCTTCTGTAAGTCTGGGATGGGGAGCTATAGTTCTGTCCTTCGGGTCATATTGAATAGTTACTTCGATGATCTCACCGATTCTTTTAGGAGAGTTCGGCAGCATTGTCGTGTTAATGTATAGTCTCCATTCTCCACTATATCTTACCAGGGTTTGGATGTACTCCTTTCCATTCACTGTTCCGGATACAGGAATTTGACCTTTGTTCTTTTTCGCCTCAGAGAAAACCTGTGCTAATATTTCTTCCGGCACATATACAAAAGGATTGATCCCTATGATTTCCAGTTTTGCTTTAAATGCTTGCATCTTTTTGCTGTTCAATTGTAATCCTCTGATGTTATGGGCTTCCGACTAAAAGTCATATGCTTTATCTCGAAACAATAACCTCCGACCGGCAAAGGTATTGGATTGAGCTTCCGCTCCAGTCAGTGCCATAGCTTTCCGCATAAGGCGGACCCATACTTCGCAAGCTATTCCTTTGTCATTTGCAGAAGCTTCTCTTTTAATTTTTCATGATCAGTCCAGTGAAAATTACTATCAACCACTATTCCTTTTTTGTTGGCTATGGCATAATGGGGTATACCATTTATCCGGAATCTTTCTGAAAGTACATTGTACTCGTCCGAGGTCACTCTGTAGTGCTCCCCTTTTATGCCGGGGCTCATTACACTATAAGTCTTTTCAGGAGAGGTGTTATTCGTTATATACAAGAATACAATGTTCTCATCTTTTAGCTCTGCTTTTAAGGGAGCCATTTCCTGGATTCCTTCCAGGCATGGGGAGCACCAGGTAGCCCAAAAATCAATAAATACCACTTTGCCTTTGTATTTATTCATGATCTTATCAAAAACACTGTCAGCAACGGTCCCCGGTGTTTCGTTATTAGTATAGCCTGTCTGAGCTTTACTGGCCTCAATAGCTTGCTTAACCTTATTGTTTAATTGGAGTACCTCTGTGAATAAATAGGGATGTTTTAAACGTGCCTTTAAGCGGGCTAAGGCTTTATCCGACAAAGGCATCTTGTTGTTGTTGATGTTCTGACAGACATCCTGTAAATCCATTAATTCAAGTTCTAATGTAATATCAGTATTTAGAAGACTCTTTAATACTACGGGGCGTGCTTTTTCCATTGTGCCCGGTACAGTAGCATTGTAAAGCATTGATTTTTCTAATGCCTCAATTGATTCCCTTATTTTACGGTCAGTAGTGTCTCCCCGCTGTTTAAGATCATTTATTTCTTTTGTATAATCAATACGTCCGGCTTTATCATAAATCAAATCTAAAAACATTAGCCTGTTTATAAACATTTTATAGTTAAATGCAGCCATTGCAGACGGATCATTGTATTTGAGACTTCTTAAAAAACTATAGTAAGCGGAGTCAAGCTTCACCTTTTTTAACACCGGGGTTCTGCTGGTGAAAGCAATGTTGTTCTTTTTACGATAAGCAACCTCCCTGGTATCATTGTAGTAAATCAGCGTACCCGCAATCTCATATTTTATGTTATCCGTCGCAAGACGGCAGGCTGTCGCATTTAATCCCTTATTTTTCCTCATGCTGTCTATTGCAGTCAGTTTCTGAGATTGCAGCTGTAAAAAATAGGCTTTATATTGTTCTGGTGTAGATTGATAAATATCCGAGTAAATAGCATCCCAATCATAGGAAAAAATGGGTCTAACCTTATTAAGGTCGTTATTTGTCGTGGCAACATAACCTTTAAAAACACTTGTAACCTTTGCTGTGTTCGTTATATCAAAATCCTGAACCACCTTTTTGCCTGACTCAAAATATACAATACCATTAAAAAAGGGAAAGCTAACCCAGCATTCCTTATTCATCCTCAGAGGGAAATCGACTGTAAATGTTCCTTCGGGAGCTACATCAATTAAATACATATCGTCTACTCCCGTTACCACGTTGGTGACATATATTTTACCGGTTTTAAATCCTGCATTACTGGTATAGCCTTTAATGGTACCTGTATAAGTGGTGGTTTTGGTTTGTGCCATTGCGGTCGATAGCATCAGCGAAAGAAGGAATAGTAGCTTTTTCATTTCCGGAATTCAGGTTATTGAGCGATTCGTTGTTTTGGTGTCTCTAAAGATAATGAAAATCCTGGTCTATAAATCAAGTCCAGGCGAAAAGCGCGTTTCAATCTCGGTTTTGCAGGATCTTAAACACACCGCCTTTAACATCTAATGACCAGGGCCTGGGCTTAGGCAGTGAAAGCTTTCCGTCACCGATTTCCAGGGGCATCCACAAGTAACGGGAGTCCCATTGTGCTGAGGGCCGCCACTGATCAGCCATAAAAATAATGGTTGTTGATTTAGTGCCTGTTACTTTAATCATCATTGTCGACTGCGACTGATAAGTATTGGTCTCAGGAGGCGCAATGTTCTTGAATTCAGTCCAGGGACCTTCCAATGAGCGGGACGTTGCATATTTGTTAGGATTGGGGTTCCACCCGGTTAAGGCCGAGCCGATAGCATAATAAAGACCTTTGTAATGAACAACGGCTCCGCCTTCTAATGGGGCATTAATCAGGCTCATTTCCTTTTCAACACTCATGAAGTCGGATGACAACTTAACGATGTGAAAGCCAAGTTCCCTGTCTTCGAAGATCAGGTAAGCAGATCCATCGTCGTCAATAAACTGTCCGATATCCCGGCTGGGCCTCCCAAGCGGGCGAAAGCTTTTTACGAATTTAAAATTTCCGTCAGCGCGATCGCTGACAGCAATGCCTACACGAGCATACGAATAGTCTTTATTGTCCAGATGAAAATACATAACGTACTTTTTCGATGTGGCATTGAAGTATACTTTAGGCCTTTCCAGTACCCACCCCGGACCGAGATTCTCCGGGTCTGACATCTGCACTACATCGCTCAGGAACTTCCAGTTGACTAAGTCCTTTGATGAATAGCAACTCACATAACGCAGATTAGGATCAAGCCCCTGTCGGCGTTGCTCGCCATACCAGTAATAGGTGTTTTTGATTTTTATAATGCCCCCACCGTGAGCCTGTATGTGGTTTCCGTTTTGATCGGGCCAGATCGCGCCCGGCTCAATCGTTTTCCTTTGCGCCAGGATCTCCTTGTTAGCAAAAAAGAGAATGAGAACGGATAACAAGCCTCCGATCCAGCTTTTTTTGAGTGGGTGTTTACAAAAGTTCATGTTCATTTTTACAATTTTAGAAGAGTCAGGTACAATATGTTCACGGATGTCAATGTTGAAAAACAAGCACTAAACCAGGTTCTGATTTGTCGCCTTTTGTTGCCGACATCAATCCAATCTCATCGATCAATGCCCCGGGAATAACTACCGTATCTCCTTTTATAATTATCTTTTGGGTTACATCGACAGCTCTGTCTCCGGCTAAATCCTGAGCAAATATTCGTTTAATAGTAGCCGGAGTTTTTAGCTGTATGCTAAGCTCGTTAAAATGGCCGAACACGCCTAAAGGTTTATTCAGGCTGTCAGTCTTTAACATCACATTTGCACGCGGAGTAATGTATTCCCTTTTTATTGTCCTGCCAATCGCTGCAACGGCTATTGCGCCGTTAGGATATTTAGACGCCAGTATATAGGGCTGTACTGTATCACCATCCTTCAGCGTAACAACGGGCTTTCCAAGTCCGCGGGTAATGATTGCAGGGGCCGACATAGAATTGATGTCACCGGCTTTACGATCCATCCATGTTTCGTTTTTCTCCATCACCCAGTAGTCATGCAATTGCATCGTGTCTATAAAAACCTCGTTCCTGTTTATTTCAAAAGGCACTGCTATCCGATGCCACCGTACCGCTCTCACCACTTCGTCAATCCTGTTTTTAAGATCGCGTCCACTGGGTGGGAAAACCATATCCTGAACACCATTAGGCAGCTTGCCGCTAAACTCGTGCCTCATAACACCGATTGCGCAGCCTGTTCCTGCCGCTATGTACGGCTCGTCCTCACAGTTGATAATACTTGTAGCTTTTCCGGGCGGCAGATGTGATAATGCACTACCGATGCGTGCGATTGTATGGGGGACTGCGATAATATTTTCTACATCGTAAGTCCGGTACAATTCGGCCTTGCCAAGAACCGAGGGGATAAGTGCATGTTCGATTTTCAGGCGGGGTGCAACTTGTTTTCCAAGATCAGTTAGAAATCCGCGCCATTCAGGGCTTCTGTCTTTTTCGCCCCAGTCGACTTTCCAGTACCCTACACCTGCTGTGTCCATCCATTGAAGACGCTCCGTCCAGTATTCAACGCTATCTCCGGTTTTGTATTTTGGTGCTTCCTGTGCACATATCCAAAGGCCTAAACCTCTCCAGCCGGCATTTTTGATCTTATCTGATAAGATTTTTAAGCGCTGTGCCGGCTTTCTTCCGGCTACAGAGGGGAACCTGGCTGAGTCAACGATCAGGCTTCCGAAGTAACTTTTGTCGCCATCGAGCGGCGCATCCCATGAATCGTCCAGGAGGAAATAAAGATCGCGATTCACTTTTTTGAACATCGCGGCCCAATGCTCGTACTGGCCTTTGCCGAAAATATTCTTTTCATTCATTGCATTTCTCTGCGATTCCGTCGACGAGAAACTGGTAACATACCCCTGTAAGTTCCAGGTGCAAAAGTAGTCAGGCGCTTGTGACGGCTTTTCGGGGATAAGAGATGCTATCTTTTTAGATGAACTACATCCAAATAAAAAAAAGGAGCAGGCTATCGCGGTATAAATTTTTTTGTTCATAAAGAAGCATTTATTAAGTTCCTCATAAGCCCTGGGCTAAAGAAGAAATGACCGGACCATTGCTAAATGTATATCCGGTCATTTATCTAACGTTGTTTAACGACTACATATAAAGCTGGGCTTTCTATTGAAAGTCAGAATCTCTTATTGCAAACTGGCAGCCCAGCCGCCGTTCCGTACCATGGTAATGGTCATCTTATCTCCGGATTTAACTTCTTTGGTCTTCTTACGGTAATCCATTGCCTGCCTTCCGGCATTTATACCATCCTCAAAATAGGTCATGGTATAAGTCTTGCCTTTGGGTAAAAAGTCAAAGTTCAGTTCAACTTCACGGGTATCTTCTTTACCGTTTACCATCCCGCCAATGAACCATTTCTGGCCTTTGCGTTTAGCAACTACGGCTATCTGGCCGGCATCGGCAATCAGTGCTTTTGTCTCGTCCCACGTAGTAGGTACACTGGTTATGAATTCAGTGCAGTCGGCATTGCGATAGTACAATGTCGGGTTATCGCACAGCATGGATAAACCGCTTTCGAAAACCACATACATGGCCAGCTGATTAACACGGGTACCAACAGCGGCAGCATTAGGGCGATCGGCACGGTAAACATTGGGTTGCATGTTAATCATAGCACCGGGCGTAAAATCCATCGGACCAACAGCATTACGCATGAATGGCAGATAAGTGCTGTTATCCGGCGAACAGCCTCCCATATTCTCCAGACCCCGCACACCTTCGTAAGTTAACAGGTTTGGATACTTATACTCCAGTCCGGAAGGTTTGAAAGCGCCATGGAAATCAACAAATATTTCATTTTTTGCGGCTTCCTTCACAACATTTTCGTAGTAATTCACCATCCATTGGTCGCTGCGGTCCATAAAGTCAATCTTTACTCCTTTAATGCCCCAGTCATGGAAAGTCTTGAACAAATCCATGTTATTGTGAACAGTCAGCCAAGTAAGCCACAAAATAATCCCGACGTTCTTTTGTTTGCCATAACGGATCAGTTCTTTGAGATCGACTTTCGGATTAGGGGTGTAAGGATCAGTGGTGGTTTTTGCCCAACCTTCGTCCATTACGATATATTTAACCCCATATTTGGAGGCGAAATCAATATAATATTTATAAGTATCTAGATTATAGCCCGATACAAAATTCACATCGGGACCGTAAGGAGTTGCATCGTTCCACCACTCCCAGCTGGCCTGTCCGGGTTTTATCCAGTTAGGATCGCTGACAGCGCTTTTCGGTGCCAGTTTAAGGGTCATGGTGTTCTCCAGGATTTGTTTATCATCGCTGGTGATCAAAAAATAGCGCCACGGAAAGCTCCGGGTGCCTCTGGTTTTGGCGATGTAGTCAGCTGTCTTAAGGATCTTCTGACTACGATCGCCGTCCGGACCGAACTCCAGCGGTGCCTTGGGAAAAGTCCCGATAGCGCCATTCTCACCCGTTCCCTTCAGAAAGAGACCGGGATAGTCTGATAAATCAGATTCGCTGATCAGTATCTTATATTTATTTTTCGTCCCGATCAATACAGGAAGTGTCGACATCTTATCCTCCGGTTTCCAGCTCATTGACGAAACGTGCGTATAAGGCTCCTCGGATGATGTCTTAAAATCGCCGGTCTGCTGCAGGTTTAATACGTAATCCTCCGGAAAACCAATGCTGAAATCCTCAGTCATTACTTCAATATCACCTTTTTGGGCGGTGATAAAACGGTAAGCGATGCCCTCATCATAAGCGCGGAACTCCACTGAGAAGTTGCCCTTAAAGTTCAGCAACAACGAATTGAAAACGCTTTTCACTGTTGAGAATTTAACAGGGACATAGGGTTTGATCACTTCTTCGCCTTTTGTCTTCTTTGATGACGCCAGTTTTGGGTTAACGCCCAGCTTCCCGTCAGCCAGGCTAAGACCCAGATGGTTTTTAATAAGCAGCTCTTTGCCATCGGCGGCCACGGAGTAATATATTTTATCACTAAGTGTGACCGACACCTTCAATTGCCCGTTTGGCGATGTAAGGTCGATTGGCTTTTGCGCTGCGAGGCGCCCGGATGCCGCCAAAAGCAGGAGACAGAAAGCAAATTTGTTGATGAACTTCATGTATTGATCGTTTTGGTTTTATAATCTGAAATAAATATAGTTTAATAAGCACCAATTTCAGCCATATTTGAGAATTGTTCGCTATGTGTTGTAACGATGGTGAATTTGAGATAACGTGCTTCGACAAAATCCGGCAGCCATATTTTTTGCTGTGACTGTACAGGCTGCAAGTGAATACCAGCAGCTTTTATCCATTCATTATTATCTAAACTGTAGCTGATCACAACTGAATCCGCCTTACCGGCGATGCCACTTGCCTGTCTTTGGATAAAATTACATCCGTGGACGGTTGTTGTCGTACCCATGTCAACAGTTAAATAGTGAGGTAGCCGGCTGCCGCTGCCTGTCCACTGTGAATGCCAGAAAGTATTGATGTCATTATCAAACGCAAATATAGCCCGTCCGTTATTTGGTCCTTCACCGCTGGATTCCTGTGTTGAAAAATCGATTACCTTCCAGCCAGAGCGGTCATAATCGGGATAATTTGCAATATCCGGCTCGCACCTTACCAGGAAAAAGGTTGTTTTAAGATTCGCATTTGTCATATGATCAGAGGTAATCGTGATAGGGATCAAATAGGTCTTAAAGAGTTTCATTCCTGCGCCGGTGGTTTTTATAGCCAACTTCAGCGGCTCGGTCGCGAACGTGCCTTTCTTTATTACCGCCTCGGCACCACTTAACTGAAACGATTCTGCCGGTGGTATTTCATACGAAGTATGATTCGTTGAGTTATAGGCAGCAGCCATATCCTGGTCTACATGGAAAGAAACCTTGATGTCACCATCAGGAGACTTTCTGCCGCCAACATTCGCTCCGTAAATCAGAGTCTGATCTTCTGCTTTTTCTATTAGCGTCCTGATAACGGCGCCTTTTACCGCCTGAGGCATGTATAGCTGGTTATATTGTGGTTCATCCTGATCGGGCTGGTTAATTTCATCTTTGCACCCCTGAAAAAAATAGCAAAGGGACAGAAGTATAACTATTTTACTGTATGTCGTTTTTTTCATGATTAATAGTTTTGGTTATTAACTTATTAATAATTGGTCGTCACCATTTGGCTTTCTATGGAAACCATAGCGCTATCAGATTCTTGTTAATTACTTACTCTCCTATAGGGTTGGGAATGGCTACGTTAGTGCCAATAGCGGTCCCAAATTCTGGCGAGCCATCGGCATTCCAGGTAAGTTTCTGCATCCGGCTTGTCCGGGCCGCATTTGGCTGGTTAGGCACACTGCGCGCATGATAGATAAACCAGTTCTCAGTTTGAGTCCCCCCCTTGTCATCTGTCTTGCTGCTAGTAAAAAAGCCATTATGCCCGGGGCCATAAACTCCGTTGTTGTCGCTTCGCCCGAAAACCTGTTTTTTGTTGATCCAGTCTGCTGCAACCAGAGGATTGCCCCCCTCTTTTAGCTGAATTTGGGCGAGGCAGTAGTTATCGCTGGTATAGCGGCTGGCGGAGAAAATAACAAATAGCGGACTGTTCGCATCACGTTGCAAAGCTATCGGACCCTCATTTACACCGATACCCATAGAGCTGGGTTCGTATTTTTCCCATACGTTCGTTGGCGTTGATATCGGTACCCTTGGTCCGCTAAGTGTCCAGGGGTTAGACATCGGCGCTATATAGATAAGTTGTTTAAACCTCTCCGAAACGCTTTCCCATCCGGACCATATCAGGTAGTTTTTGTCGCCAATGGTAAGTATCGAGCCGTCTATAGCCCATTGATCATTGGTTGCATCAAATATCTTGCCCTTAAATGTCCATGTTCCCTGCGTGGGATCGGCGTTTCCGTTTTCGAGCACAAACATGCGGTTACTATTCTCAACACCACTTTGGGAGGCGGCGAAATAGATGTACCACTTTCCTGAAAGAAAATGAAGTTCCGGCGCCCAGATATCAGCAGAGTATTCGGTATTCTGCGCTGGCGTCCATACTACCTTGTTTGCTGCGGTAGCAAGCTTCGACATCGCACGCGTTTTTGCAATGGCTATATCACCGCCCCGTGTAGACAAGAAATAATAGTAACCGTCTTTTTGCGCTACAAAGGGGTCCGCGCCATCTATCAAAGGGTTTTTGAAAGATTTCGCCTGTTCTACGGGCGGATCAACTCTGATACTGGTGTCCTCTGTTTTACTCTTTTTACAGGACTGAGCAAACAGGGAGATTGAAGCAACGGATAATATTAGTAATATCTTTCTCATAAAAGGACTATATATTTGGTAAAAACTGGCCCTTTTCATGCCTTGGGGCATAAAAAGGCACTGACTTATCCCCTTACCAGCCAGGGTTCTGAACCATTGATTTATTTCTGTCCAGTTCAGACTGCGGAATAGGCCATAAATACATTTTCTTCATAAAGACCCTGGTCTCAAATCGTGTCCGGTTGTAGAAATTGGCAGAGCTGAAGTCGTCTCCTGCGAGCACATTCATGCCGTACATTCCTCCGTTATCTCCATATAACCGTCTTTCTTCAGGCCTTTGAGTATCAACTTTGTCGGAGAGCAACCGGCGGCGCGTAGTGAAATAACGATCTCCTTCGAAACATAACTCAACCTGCCGTTCCCTGATAATATATTCCAGCTGTTTAGCCTTATTTCCTTTGATATCCGGATATGTATCAAATATGCTGGGGAGGCCGGCACGTTCTCTGATTAAATCCCAGTATTTTTGGATGTCCGGATTGCCCGGGTCATATTCGTTAAGAGCTTCAATATAGTTGAGATATATTTCAGCTAAGCGGATATAGGTGTGCTGACGCCAGGAGCCGAATTGGTCCCGGTAAGGGTTGCTGTCGGGGTGGGTGAATTTAAGCATCAAATAGCCTGTTGATGAGTGATCGGTGGAGCCTGATCCGGATACACCCGACGAGTACAATTCAACTCTACCCCATCCGTTCTTGTTCTTATTACTCGAATACACATTCCTGTCATCATTCGAAACCTGGGGCAAGGGCCGGCCGTTGTACACGATACTGGCATAAAAGCGGGCTTCCCTGTTGGCGTACATATTCCATTCGCCAACGCGGTTCCCCCATGAATTACCCGACCTGACCTCGTCCACATTGTCTCTTTTCCAGTTAGGATGTGCAGACTGAGCAAATCCCGTCTCCTGGTATGAGGATGCAGGGTCTTCGATTGTCCTTCCGTTGTTCATGAAAAATGCATCAACGATCCGCTGAGTAGGGCCTAAACCATTCCAACCGCCGGGCCTGGGAGTCATATGCCTTTCCAGCTCGGATATGTCTCTGTTCTCTCCTCTTGCAGTTCCCCATAAAACCTCACAGTTCCATTTTGCCAAATGGACGTCCCTGACCGATTTATAGGGATTGAAAGTTGCATCTCCGTTTTCATTATTCTTATAAAGCCTGATTTCCTGTCCCGCCGGAGAGGATGCAGCCGCATCTATTACTGCCTTAGCAGCCGCAGCAGCCTGTCTCCACTTATCCTCACTATAGGTCGTACTGGTCAGTGGAGTGCCGTCCGGATTCTTAAATGAAGCATAATCGGGGTTCCCATTCCATTGAGGGCTCGCCGCCATCAGAAGAACCTGCGATTTAACAGCTTTACAGGCAACCTGATCGGGCTTACCCAGCCATTTGGGGCTTGATTTCCATGTGAATGGAAGATCGGCTGACGCTTCATCCATCATCTGGCAGATATACTCAACACAACGGTCATAAGGAGTTCTGGGGTATTTATTCCAGTCATCATCAAAAGTTGTTTCTTTGTCTATCAAAACAAAAGGACCGTACTGTCTGAGTAAGCGCCAGTAATAGTAGCCTCTCAAAAATTTAACCTCTGCTTTATATTGCTTCTTCAGCGATTCGGTTAGCTGGAAGCTCTTGTCGACATTGTTTTCAAAAACAAAGGAAGCCCTGATTGACTGATAAAAGTCTGGCCAGGGGTTGTGGTAAACATTAGTCGGGGCCCAGTTGCCAACGTTGATGCTCGCCGTCTGATAACGTTCCCACACAACGTCCAGTTCATCTGCTGCCCCGACCCACGGCGACCCACTGTAAATGTTGATGTCATCCGGCAACTGAGAGTATACGTTATATAAATAAGCTTCCGTTTCTTTCTGGCTTTTCCAGACTATATCCATTGTCTTCTGGTCGTCAGGCATCTTGTCTAAATAATCGGAGCACGAACTTGACGCCAGCAGACAAAAGACAAGAACTGCGTTGATGATATGTTTGATTTTCATGTTAGTATATTTTAAAAGCCAGCTCTTAATCCTACGTTCATTTTTCGCTGGAGGGGATAGGAATCTCCCCGCCCTTTCCCGATTTCCGGGTCCCACATTTTGAATTTGGAGAAAAGTGCCATATTACTCCCATGGAAATAAATGCGCAGGCCTTTCATTGCAAGCGGTTTCACGAAGCGCTTAGGAAAACTATAGCCTACTTCCACATCAGCCAGACGAAGGAAACTGCCGTCGTAGAGCCATTTCGTAGAGCTTCTGTAGTTATTATTAGAGTTACCAATGCTCAGCCTGGGGTAGAAAGCATCCTGACGAGGATTATCTTCCGTCCATCTGTCGAGGGTCTGCACAAACAGGTTTCCTCTGTCGCCTCCTTCCTGGAAGGGAACAAAGCCTTCTCCTCCCAGCATATAGGAAACCCGGTCCTGTCCTCTGAAGAACATTCCCACATCAAATCCTTTAAACCCTACCTGGAATCCGAACCCATAAATGAGTTCCGGTATACCGGAGTACCCGATCGGGACTTCGTCATAAGCGTCGATGACGCCATCTCCGTTTACGTCCTGGTACCTCACGTCCCCGGGGCGAACGGTACCAAATGTTTGGTTGGGGCTATTATCAATTTCCGCCTGGTCTTTAAAATAACCTAAAGCAATAAGTCCGAACTGCTGGTCCAGTTTCTGTCCCGTCCGGTTTTGATAAGTATATTTCCAATCAGGTTCATCCTGCTCAAGAATTTTGTTTTTTGTAAAAGTTGCATTACCATATACACGCGTATTTACTTTACCAAACTGGTGATTTAGTTCGAGGGTGCCGTCTATACCTTGATTCCTCATTTTCCCCAGATTGGCAAACGGAGCCTGCCTGATACCTACTATAGTGGGTAGCGAGTTGCGCTGTACCAGTATATCCGACCTCTTTTCATGAAAATAATCCACTTCTAAAGAAGCTGCACCTTTGAAAAATTCGGCCTGAATTCCAATATTCGACTTCAAACCCTTTTCCCAGGAAAGATTAGCTACTCCATATTGATTTTCACCTGTTCCGTAGTACCTGTTTCCATCCCCAAACCAATAATCGCCAAGTCCTCCGCCTACAATAGAAAGATAGCCGTACCTACGACCACCGGGAAGCGCTTCAGCACCAACCAGTCCGAGAGAGCCCTTTAGTTTGAGCATGTTAATAATATCCGCTATTTTATGATCCTTCCAGAAGTTCTCGCTGGAAACCAGATAGCCTACGGCTCCGGCAGGGAAAAGGCCGAACCGCTGATTTTTCGGAAAGTTCTCGGAACCATTATATCCAAGGTTGAACTCCGCAAAATACCGGTCGAAATAAGAATAGGTAGTTCTGAATGCAATGCCCTGCTTCCGGAAAGGCAGTGATGAAATAGCATCTCCAGCATTACCATCCCTATAATCCCGCTGATAATACATGGCCATAGCCCCAACACGGTGGTCAGCAAAGACCCGGTCATAGTTGAGCTGGGCTTTCATTTCGATCGCGCGGTTGCTGCCTAAAGATTTGTCATAGCCCAGGTACTCATTGCCGATATAGGTCTGTACCAGTTCCAGATCGCCCGTCTCCGGATCACGCCCGTTGGCCAGGTAATAAGAATCCTTTTTATGTCTTTGAGTTAGGGTTTGGTTGTAGGCGTCGAATGAGAACGCTACATTGGCCGTTAATCCACTAAGGGCAGGCACCAGTTTTCCGATATCCTGGGTCAAACGGGTCTGGCCCAGTAACTGACTGCGGTATTCAGTTGAAAAGCCCGAGCCCATTAAACGTTCCGCCGGGTTTTCGGTGGTGTTAGAGGCCGTTCCGGCCCAGACATAATGGGTGCTTCCATCTTCATTAAGTCCCATTGGATATCTTACCGGTATGTTGATGGGGTTGGCAACATATGCCTTATTAAACAGATCGTTTGTACCAGTACCAGGATAACGTGAATCTATAAGATATCCTCCAAGTTCAATTTCCACTGTAGTGGATTTAGTAAGAGAGACATCAACGTTTGTCCTGAAGTTATACCTGTCAAGGTTGATATTTGACTTATATGCATTTTGCGGATTGTCCCGGAAGTTTCCTGACTCCTGGAACGCACTTCCCGCTACAAAATAGCGCGCAACCTGGCCCCCTCCGCGTACATTCAAAGAGACGATACCATTATTAGAATTATCTTTGAAGATCTGGTCGAACCAATTGACGTCAGGGTAAAGATAAGGATCGGCGCCTTCGGCCGTTTTTTCTATTCTTTCCTGCGAGTAGACCTGCTTTCCGGCAGCCTCATTATATAAAGTCATATAGTCTACCCCGCCGAGCAACTTTGGCATCCGTGTGAGCTTACTGATACCGTACTCGGCTTTCAAGCCAATATCAGGAGTTTCCGAAGCTCGTCCCTTACGTGTTGTGATCAAAACGACGCCATTGGCAGCTCTCACCCCGTAAACAGCCGTTGCTGATGCATCCTTGAGGATAGACACACTTTCTATTTCCTCAGGATCGAGATTTTCCATTGCCCGCTCCACTCCGTCCACCAGAATGAGCGGATTTCTGTTAGAGCCAAAGGTCGAGATTCCCCGGATCCAGAAATTGGCATTATCATACCCTGGTTCCCCGGAACGCTGAACAGCGACAATTCCTGCCATCCGGCCTGCCAGTGAGTTGGTCAGCGACCTGGATGCTGTTCTCAGGTCCGACACCCTCACATTAGAAATGGAGCCGATCACGCTGGCCCGGCGTTGAGTACCCATACCGACTACAACTACCTCATCCAGCCCGTTCACATTTTCTTCCATGACAATATCGAGAGATAATGATGCCGGAACAACAGCTGTTACCGGTTTGAACCCGAGGTAGGAAAACAGAAGAGTCTGGCCTTTCGATGCCTGGATAATATAATACCCGTTGGCATCCGAGCTGACTCCGGTAGCCGTTCCCTGGACTTTTACCGAAGCACCTATAATGGGTTGTCCCTTCGAATCAAGTATTTTTCCTTTCACGGGCCGGTCGTCCCTCTGAGTGTTTTCGCGGGGTCTATCCGGGCCTTTCGACTTTAATGATATGTACTTGTCCGACACCGCATAGACAATATTCGTTTGCTTAAGGGCCTTATCAAGTAAATACTGCACCGATTCTTTTCCTGAGGTAACGATTACACGCTGCTGAAGGTCAACATCGTTTTCGTTATAAATAAACAGGTAATCGGTCTGTTTTTCAATCTCAGTGATTAAGGCCGCCAATGAAGTATTTCCATTGCTCTTAATGCTGACCTTTGCTGATTGAGAATAAACTGCTGCTGCACATAAATGTGCGGGCAGAAGGAACGAAAAGAAAATGGATAATCTCATAAAATATCCTGCCGTTAGTTTTTTTAGGATAAGGCAAAGGAGCAGCCTATTATTTTTCATAATTTTGCTTCATAATTAGGGTGTTGATATTACGGTTCAATTGCTAAGTAATTGTAGTAGCTCACTTAAGTCAGGGATATGTTGGCGCATTCCCTGACTTGCTAGTTGACGAAAGTCACGAATCCCTTATATTCATCGTTATTAATTGGTTGTTTAATTGGTTATTTACTATGCGGTCAGTTTCTTATTATGCACAGGGCCTAATAAATTTCAATCTGGTTATCCACCGTTCTGCGGTATTTAAACGGATATATTTTCTGCACGGCTGTTAATATAGTTTCGACCTTATCATTCTCTCTGATCTTACCTGTTAATAAGCTTTTCGCCAGTTTGGGATCCTTTATGATAAAATCCATTCCATACCAGTTGCTCATTGTACTAACAATCCCGCTTAACGACATGTCATCAAACTTGTAGATCCCGCTCTGTAAATAATGGATCTCATTTAACGAGATCTTTCCTCTTATTAATTTCTTATCACTCAGAACGCTGCTTTCCCCGGGCTTTAAGGTCATTTCCTCATTTTTATTATATACTTTAACTGCTCCTTCCAGTAATGAAGTCTTGAACGATTTATCACGCGAGTAGGCGTTTACAACAAAAATGGTCCCCAGTACCTCCACATTAAACTTACCCGTCGTTACAATAAAGGGCTTCTTTTTATTTCTGGCTACGTCGAAAAGGGCTTCGCCATCCAGCTCTATAGCACGTGTATTTCCACTAAACTTTACGGGTGTCCTGATTTTCGATGCAGGTGCTAACCACACTTTTGTGCCGTCAGAAAGTAATACTTCTCTTCTTGTGCCTAATGGTGCCCTGTATTCGGTGTACTTAACCTCCGTGTCTGCTTTGAAAATATATTTTTTAAAAAGGGAGAACAGCCCGGCTACCAGTAATACCACCGCTGCGTATCTGGCGAGTGTGGTACTGAGCTGGCGAATCTTAGCTCCTTTGCGCATTTTTTTAAACTGCAGGTAGCTTTTCTTTGCATATTCTTCATCACCGGTATTCTTCAGCATTTGTGCCAGGGAATACGAGTGTTGAATCTCAACGAACTGCTCCCGGAGTTCGGCATCCTCTTTCATCTTTCCGAAAAGAATGTCTTTCTCATCATCCGACAGCAACCCTGAAAAGTACCTGTATAATAAATCTTCCATGATTTACTGGTTATATGTCCCTATGTCGAATGGCACTATAAAAACTACCAAACAGAATTGAAAAATTTTTATTTTTCTGTTGCGCCCGGCAGTGAGGCCGAAAGCGCGTCTTAATCCCTTTAAATTTATCCGATGATAAAAAGCAGAAGAGGCAAATAGTCTTTTAACTCCTTCCGCATTTTTTGCAATGCGATGGCGATCTGATTCCTCACAGTATTGGGCGATAGCTCTAAATGAGAAGCTATTTCTTCATATTTCATGCCTTTCAGTTTGCTGAGAATAAAAATTTCCCTGCATTTATCGGGCAAGCGGCCTATTGCATTATAAATAATGGTCTCAATTTCATCGTCTGACAAAGAATCGTCGAATGATGATATAGCAAGCAGCTTATATTCAAACTCTTTAAGATAGGTACTTCGTATTTCTTCTTTCTTAGCTTCAGCAGTTATCCTGTGCCGGAGATGATCAATACACTTGTTTTTTACGAGCCGGAAGAGAAAAGCGTTAATGTTTTCAATCGATTCCAGGGTATCCCTCCGCTCCCAGATATATAAAAAACAATCCTGCACTATATTCTCGGCATCAGGCTCCGACAAAATATACTCTCTGCAAAATCTTACCAGCTTGGGGTAATAAATCAGATATATTTCTTCAAAACTTCGATTTCGCCCTTGTTCCTTATCGATCATAGCTGCTCTGAAGGGTAAAGGTAAAACTATTTCGAAAAACCCTGCTGTGATTTATTGAAAGAGAACACAAGTTTCTCTTTCCGGTTACCATGCTATTACGGCCATGTGCCTCTGCTATTTAATGGTCTTGAATTAACTGCGGCAGCAGGCGCTGACCTCTAAATAACTGAAATTTTTATAGATTTGTCACTTATGAAACGTACAAAAATTAAAGACTTATTAAACACTACCGAATTTGGTCAGCAGGTTACAGTAAAAGGTTGGGTAAGAACTTTTCGTAACAACCAGTTTATAGCCATTAATGATGGGTCTTCAATTAATAATATACAGGCAGTTGTTGATTTTACTACGACAGAAGAGAGCGTATTAAAACGGATCACGACTGGCTCAGCGGTTTCAGTAACAGGACAAGTGATTGAATCCCTTGGAAAGGGACAGCGAGTGGAGATTAAAGTGGAACAGCTCGAAATTATAGGTGACTGTGATGCTGAGAAATACCCTCTTCAACCTAAGAAACACAGTCTTGAGTTTTTAAGAGAAATTGCACATCTGCGTTTTCGCACGAATACATTCAATGCTGTATTTAAAGTAAGGAATGCCCTCGCGTATGCTATTCATAAATTCTTTAATGAGAGGGGATTCGTATATATGCACACTCCGGTCATTACCGGTTCTGATGCTGAAGGCGCCGGTGAGATGTTCAGGGTGACCACTCTTGATCTGGATAACCTCCCCCGGACTGAAGACGGCTCAATAAACTATAAGGAAGATTTCTTTGGTAAATCTACGAACCTTACCGTTTCGGGACAATTGGAAGGGGAATTAGCGGCATTAGCTTTTGGAGAGATCTATACCTTCGGTCCTACGTTCAGGGCTGAAAATTCAAATACCACACGGCACCTTGCAGAGTTCTGGATGATTGAGCCGGAAATGGCATTCTATGAGCTGGATGATAATATGGACCTGGCCGAAGAATTGCTGAAATATGTTATCCGTTATGCTCTGGACAATTGCAGTGATGAGCTGGAATTCCTGAAAGGACGCCTGCAGGAAGAAGAAAAACAAAAGCCACAGAACGAACGGTCGGAACTTGATCTGATCACCAAGCTGAACTTTTGTCTCGAAAATGACTTTGAGAGGATCACCTATACAGAGGCTATTCAGATACTTAAAAACTCAAAGCCCAACCAGAAAAAGCAATTTAAATATCTCATCGAGGATTGGGGTGCAGACCTCCAATCAGAACATGAGCGCTATCTGGTTGAGAAACATTTTAAAAAGCCGGTGATCCTGACCGATTACCCTGCTGAAATTAAGGCTTTCTATATGAAGCAAAACAGCACCGACGAACAAGGCAGGAATACTGTACGCGCGATGGATATCCTTTTCCCCGGCATCGGTGAGATTGTCGGAGGGTCGCAGAGGGAGGAGAGTCTCGAAAAACTGGAAAGAAGAATGAAGGAAATGCACATTCCAGTAGAAGAAATGAACTGGTTCCTCGACACACGGCGGTTCGGTTCAGTTCCTCACTCCGGATTTGGACTGGGATTCGAGCGCCTCGTACTGTTTGTCACAGGCATGACTAACATACGGGATGTCATTCCTTTCCCAAGAACCCCCAAGAACGCAGAATTTTAGTTACTATATCTCTCCCCTTTAATCAGGGGAGAGATTAAAATGCCTAAACAATCACCGGCACGGCAGGTTATTTATTTCTACCTCAACTATTGGTAACTCAACTGCTATGAAACGCCTGCCACGCAAAAATGCCGTTTACACTCCTGATTCAGATACGACTGTATTGATCAACTACCAAAAAGGGAAGCAGATCCTGGAAGTAGAATACACAGGTGGAAGGGTCTATCACTATCATCGGGTCCCTCAGGAAATATGGAACGAATACGTTGAGATCATAAAGACCGGCGGCTCTTCCGGCACTTACGTCAATCAGGAGATAAAACCCAGGTTCGGGGATTACGAAGAAGTTTAGAGGAACACTTACTTTTAACTTTCAGCCCGCCAGTCCGAACAACTTTGTTATTTTGCGGTTTTAGTATCATATGGCCTTGAGTCAGGAGAAACTACTAAGCTTCAGGATCACTTCGGTAAAAGAGGAAACAACGTTTGCAAAAACGTATGAACTCGAACTGCCCGATGGCAGAGAGCTGAAATATAAACCGGGACAATTCCTGACTTTCATTATTATGACCGGGAAGCAGGAGCTCAGGCGCTCCTATTCTATTCTGAGTTTGCCCGGAGAACCCCTGAAGATCACCGTCAAAAAGGTGGAAAATGGTGCAATCTCCCGATTTATTCTTCAGCACTGGAAGGAAGGAATGACAGTTACCGCGCTCGCACCGGCAGGCAGGTTTTCCGTCAGTCCTGTGAAAGACAGACCAAGAGATATCTTTTGTTTTGCGGCCGGAAGCGGTATTGTACCCATTCTGCCCCAGATACGATATCTTCTCAAAGAGGAGCCTCAAAGTTGTATACACCTAGTCTTCAGTAACCATCATGAAGCTTCGTCGCTTTTCCTTGATCAGGTAGAATCTCTTGCCGCAGAGCATAGGGAATTACGCCTGACCAATCTCTTTTCCGATCCTGTTGCCAGGATTCATGAACAGGGACATTTGAGCAATATCTTCCTGGAAGCTTTTGTAAAAAAAGAACTCAGGTATTTGCCGGCAGATGCAATATTTCTTGTATGCGGACCTTTCTCCTATATGCGGATGATCCGCATAACTCTTCGTTTTATGCATTTCAGGGAAGAGAATATTCTTAAGGAAAACTTCATCCCGGAGGTTATGCGTTCCGGCAATGTGCACCATCCAAACTTTCCGGACACCAATATCCGGGTACGGATTCATCAGGAATTGCATGAAATAAATGTTCCCGGCGGAAAAGATATCCTCACAGCATCGCTTGAGGCGGGGCTGCTACTGCCCTACAGCTGCCGGGGCGGAATCTGCGGTAATTGCACAGCCATTTGCAGAACCGGCAAAGTTGAGATGAGTATAAATGAAGTGTTAACTGATAATGACATGAAACAGGGCTGGATTTTAACCTGTACAGGCTTCCCGAAGGAAGAAAACACCCTGATAGAATTTGAATAAATAAACCGGAATACTTTAATTTTTTTAAATATGCTGTTGAGAATTTATCCTGAAAACCCAAATGAAAAAGCAATCCAGCAGATTGTGGATGTGCTTAAAAACGGCGGATTAATTATTTATCCTACCGATACGATTTATGGACTTGGGTGCGACATCACCAACCAGAAGGCTATCGAGAAGATATGCCAGTTGCGTGGGATAAAGCCGGAAAAGGCTAACTTTTCATTCATTTGCCACGATCTGAGCCATATTTCCGAATATGTAAAACCCATAGATACATCCGTTTTCAGATTGCTGAAAAAGGCGCTTCCAGGCCCCTACACTTTTATTTTTGAAGCCACCAACAAGGTTCCAAAGCTTCTCAGTTCCAATAAGAAAACAGTTGGCATACGGGTCCCGGATAATAATATTGCCCGTGAGATCGTAAAGCAGTTAGGTAATCCTATTGTATCAACTTCCATACGGGATGAAGATGAAATCCTGGAATATTCAACGGATCCGGAGTTGATTCATGAAAAATTCCGGGACCAGGTAGACATCATTATAGACGCCGGTTATGGCGGCAATATCGCATCTACCGTAGTTGACTGTACAACAGGTGATTTTAAAATCGTAAGACAGGGAAAAGGAAACCTTGCTGAAATATTGTAAGCCAGCCCGGGTTATCCTCCCGGATAGCCCGGCAGACAAATCCTCATTACAGGTTGACGAAAATTAACAGGAAATGCCGCTGCAGGCAATATTCCTGTTAATTTTCAGTTTATATAGCAGGACCAACTTGTTTTATCGCCTGTTTCTTAATTAGCTGAAGCGCGGGATACCGGCTGTAAAACTATGATTACGAAATGAAACACCATATTAATCATAAGATTTCAACCATTCTTTGCAACTATCTTCACCTTGACCGCATATTAAGATGGTTTAATAAGTAAAATAACTTTTACTTTTATGTTCTCTTAACATAAACCTCTATTTTTACATCTCTTTCTATTAAGGAGAGTGGTAAATACATGAATAAATACTATCTAAGTCTTCTTTTCCCAGGAATACTGACACTAAACATGCAGGCATCTGCTCAAAACTCTAAAACTAAATTTATTGATCAGGCAAACATGGATCTGTCAGTAAAGCCGGGCGATGATTTTTATACTTATGCAAGCGGCACCTGGATCAAAAATAACCCGGTCCCGGCGAAAGAAACGCGATGGGGAAGTTTTAATGTTCTCCGCGATTTTAATATCAATGCTGTAAGATCGATACTTGAAGAAGCGGAAAAAAATACGGGGGCACCCGCCGGGTCAGTAGAAAAACGGGTTGGTGACTTCTACACCGCCGGAATGGACAGCATGCGAATTGAAAAACTTGGCTTTACTCCAATAAAAGCAGACCTCACAAGGATTGGCAAGATCAACAGTCTTACCGGTATACTGGATGAAGCAGCCTTCATGCGCACCACCGGTATTGGAAACCCGTTCTTTGGAGCGTATGTAGGTCAGGACAGGAAGAACGTCACTAAAAACATCCCTCAGCTATCTCAGGGAGGCACAACCCTGCCCGACCGGGATTATTACCTGAAAAATGATGCGAGAAGCCTCAAGGTACAGGAGGCATACAAGAATTACATCAAAACCCTGTTTACCCTGACCGGCACTCCGGAGTCAGAGGCGCAGAAGCATGCCAGCACTATATTTAACTTTGAAAAGGAGCTGGCTTCATTGCAGATGAGCAGGGTTGAAATGCGGGATCCGCATAAAACTTATAATAAATTCACGGTAACTGATTTTAACCGTGTTACTCCGGCTATCAACTGGTCGGTACTCCTGCCCAAAATGAAAATCAGCGGACAGGATACCATCCTGGTGAATGTCCCGAAGTTTTTCTCCGGCCTTAATTCTCTTCTGAGCAGTACCCCGGTTAAAGATCTGAAGACTTACCTTGAGTGGAATGTTTTGAAGAACTCTGCCGCCTACCTGAGCTCTCCTTTTGTTGAGGCGAATTTTGCCTTTACCCAGATTCTTACCGGGCAAAAAGTGCAGACTCCAAGATGGCAGCGGATGTCGTCGCTTACCGATAACAATATTGGTGAACTTCTCGGACAACTGTATGTAAAGAAGTATTTTAAGCCGCAAGCAAAAGCCCGGATGCAGGAGCTGATTGAAAACCTTAGGAAAGCCTATGAGATCCGTATTAAAAACATCGACTGGATGAGCGACCCTACTAAGGAGAAGGCTTTGGCCAAGCTCCATGCCTTCAACACCAAGATCGGATACCCTGATAAATGGAAAAGCTACGAAGGCCTGCAGATCAGCCGCACTTCTTTCTTCCAGAACCTGCGCAATGCCGATACATGGGCGTACAATGAAATGGTAAAACAGCTAGGTAAACCAGTTGATCGTTCCCGCTGGGGAATGACTCCTCCTACTGTCAATGCTTATTACAGTCCCGTTATGAATGAGATCGTTTTTCCGGCAGGCATACTCCAGTTCCCCTTCTTTGATCCAAACGCTGATGATGCTGTAAACTACGGAGGCATCGGCGCGGTTATCGGGCACGAGATGTCACACGGCTTCGACGATTCGGGCAGCCAGTACGATAAGGACGGTAATCTGCGGAACTGGTGGACAGAGGAAGACCTGACAAAATTCAAAGCGAAGACGAAAGCATTGGGAGAGCAGTTCGATTCCTATACTGTCCTGGATACTATCCATGTAAACGGCAAACTGACTATGGGCGAAAATATTGGCGACCTTGGCGGACTAAATGCAGCTTATGAAGCATTTAAAATGACTAAACAGGGGCAATCAAATGAGAAGATCGATGGCTTCACTCCCGATCAGCGTTTCTTCCTGTCGTGGGCCCAGGTATGGCGCGGGAATATACTAGCCGAAACAGCGGCACAATTTATCCTCACAGATCCTCATTCTCCAGGCGAATACCGCACTATTGGTGCTCCGGTTAACATGGACGCATGGTACAAAGCCTTCAATGTTCAGGAGGGAGATAAACTCTACAAGAAACCGGAAGACAGGATCCGGATCTGGTAGATCAGCAGCAAGCATTTGTTAACAGGCAGGCTGGGTATTTGTTACTCAGCCTGTTTTTTTATCTTAGGCATTTCTTTTGCCTGTGAAAGGCCTAAGTGCAAGATTAAAGTGAATAAAATAACAGAGAACATACGGAAACTGAAAGACGTAGTGATAATGCTGCCGGCCTTGTTACGCAGCTCTTTCAGCGAATTACAGAAGAATGATCCTTTACGTCTTGCAGGGGCTACTGCATTTTTCACCACCTTTGCTTTACCTCCGATTCTTATTATTCTTATTCAGCTTTTTGGATTGTTTTTCAATGAACAAACTATCAGGCGGGAACTGCTGAGACGGGTTGGCGGGATGATCAGCAAAAACAGTGCTTTGCAGATCCGTGACGTCCTGGAGAATATGAATACGATGAGCCGCCATTGGTATGTTACGCTTCTGGGGTTTATCTTCCTTCTTTTCGTAGCTACCAGTTTGTTTAGTGTGATTAAAAACTCACTGAACCAGATATGGAATATCCGGGTAGTTTCTAAACCGGGATTTATCTTCACGTTAAGACTAAGAGCCAGGGCTCTCGGTATTATTCTTCTGGCGGGACTCCTTTTCGCTGCCGGGCTCATCATTGAAGCAATACAGGCCGTTTTGGGCGATTATCTGTCTTTTATCCTTCCTGAAGCAGATTCTTTATTTGGCAGTGCACTGAACGAATTCTTCTTCATCGTGATTGTTACCATATGGTTTTCGATGCTGTTCCGCTACCTTACCGACGGGCAGCCAGCCTGGAAAGTAGCATGGGCCGGAGGATTCTTTACCGGCATCCTGTTTGCCCTCGGAAAAACCGTATTAAAAAGCATGCTGACCATCAGCAATATCGGTATCATCTACGGTGCATCCGGCTCTATAGTCCTCATCCTTCTTTTTGTGTTTTATTCGGCAATGATATTCTATTTTGGCGGCTGCTTCGTTAAAGCTCTCAGCGATAAACTGAACTGCCCTATTGAAACTCACCAAAAGGCATTCCATTATGAGGTACATGAGATAGTTAAGAAGAGCTGAAAAG
>NZ_QEAS01000007.1:36155-39639 GCF_003130405.1 Pararcticibacter amylolyticus | reverse complement strand
ATAAACGCCCATTGTTGTAGCAAGTAGTAAGCGCAAAAATACAGATCTGTACATAAAGCAACTGTCAGTCCCAATGCTGATAGCCGATGGCTGACAGCTGATAGCTAATTGCTAATAGCCGATAGCTAACTACTGAAAGCTAATTGCTGAAAGCTAATTGCTGAAAGCTAATTGCTGAAAGCTAATTGCTAAAAGCTAATAGCCAATTGCCAACAGCCAAAACCTAAAAGCTTTTTCGTAATTTTGCAGCCGTGATCGCGATTAATAACCTGACGTTCGAGATTGGTGCAAGAGCATTATACGACGAAGCAAACTGGCATATAAAACCGGGGGACAAAACCGGACTAATAGGAGCTAACGGTACAGGAAAAACAACCCTGCTGAAACTGATTGTTGGTGACTATGCACCAACAGGTGGTACTATTTCAATGGCGAAAGATCTGAAGATCGGTTATCTGAACCAGGATCTCCTCTCCTATCAGTCGGAAAAAAGTATCCTGCATGTCGCCATGGAAGCGTTCGCCCGGCAAAATCAATTGCACACAGAAATAGAAAAGTTATTAAAGAAGCTCGAAACGGATTATTCAGACGAAATACTCCATAAGCTCAGCGACAAACAGCATGAGTTTGACGCTTTGGATGGCTACAACATAGAATTCAAAGCACATGAGATTCTCGCAGGTCTGGGCTTCAGCGAAGATGATCAGAAACGTCCTCTTTCTGAGTTTTCGGGAGGCTGGCGTATGCGGGTCATGCTGGCAAAGATCCTGCTGCAAGCGCCAGATATCCTCCTGCTGGATGAGCCTACCAACCACCTGGACTTACCGTCCATCAAATGGCTCGAAACCTATTTGCAGGCGTTTGACGGGGCTATTGTTATCGTATCGCACGACAGGTGGTTTCTTGACCGCGTTGTCAACCGTATTGTCGAATCACGCAAAGGAAAGCTCATCTCCTACGCCGGAAACTACAGCTTTTATGTCGAAGAAAAGGGCATGCGTGAGGAGATCCAGCGAAATGAATATAAAAACCAGCAACAGAAAATAAAACAGGAAGAGCGTCTTATCGAACGGTTCCGGGCAAAAGCAAGTAAAGCCAAATTTGCCCAGTCAAGAATAAAAATGCTGGAGAGAATGGACAGGGTGGATGATGTAGATGATGACAATCCATCTGTTAATTTCAGCTTTAAATTCAGCAAACAATCCGGACGTCACGTCATTCGCCTGGAAGACGTCAGTAAGTCGTACCCCGCTATAAAGATATTGGAACACGCCAGCGCTATCATTGAAAAAGGTGATAAGATTGCACTTATCGGAGCTAACGGAAGAGGAAAATCAACCCTGCTCAGGATCATTGCCGGAACAGAGCAGTTCGGGGGAGAGTGTATAACGGGACATAATGTCACTGAAACCTTCTTTGCGCAGCATCAGCTTGAATCGCTGCATCTCGACAATGAAGTCCTTCAGGAGCTTCAGTCCTTTGCCCCCAAACACACTGAAACAGAACTGAGATCCATCCTGGGAAGTTTTCTCTTCACGGGTGACGATGTATTCAAAAAGATCAGGGTCCTTTCAGGAGGCGAGAAATCAAGAGTGGCACTGGCAAAAGCACTAACAGCGGATGCCAACTTCCTTATACTCGATGAGCCGACCAACCACCTGGACATCCAGTCTGTCAACATATTGATCCAGGCACTTAACCAGTTTGAGGGAACATTTATCGTGGTATCGCATGACCGTTATCTCTTGGATAATGTTGCGAATAAGATCTGGTTTATTGAAGATCAGAAGATAAAGGAATATCCCGGCACTTATGCAGAGTATGAGGAATGGCAGGCTAAACGGGCTGTATCTGCTCCGAAAGAGGCTCCGGCACAACAGAAGAAAGAAGAAAAGCCGGCCCCCAAACCACAGGCTCAGCATGACGATAAGAGCAAACAATTAAAGAAACTCAACCTGACACTTCAGCAGCTCGAGGATAAAATCTCGCAACTGGAAAAGGAAATCAAAGACGCTGAACTGGAATTGAGTAAAGAAGAAATATACCAGGACCAGGCGAAGCTTAAAACCGCCAATGAACGGTACCAAAAAGCTAAAACTGAATTGCAAACCAGCCAGGCAGACTGGGAAGGCCTCGCAGAGCAGATCATGGAGCTTGAAGGCAGCTAACATTCGTATATATCTATGAAAACTTGCTTTTGGTTCATATTAACGTTCACACTGTTCACTGCGGCGGCAGTTGAAGGTTTTGCGCAAAAAAGAAAAAGGGAGGTGATATCTGCAGCTCCGCGCCAGGAACTCCGGTATCAGAATTTTGCTTATATCCCGCAAATCCGGAGTATTGAACTCTATAACAGGGCGAAAGAACAATCTATGCCGGTTATTACTCTCGGGACAAACGACGAACTTTTGCTCTCCTTTGATGACTTGAGAACCGGCACCCGCAATCTCTATTATGCGATAGAACATTGCGATGCGTCCTGGAACAGCAGCCGGCTATCTCCTATCGACTTCCTGGAAAGTTTCACAGAAGACAGGATTAACGATTACCGGCTATCGTTCAACACCTTACAGAAGTATACTCACTACGAATTAATTTTCCCTAACCCAACGATAAGACCTAAAATATCAGGAAATTATCTTTTGAAGGTATATGAGGATGGCGATCAGGAGAGGTTACTCCTCACAAAGCGTTTTTTTGTAGTGGCGCCGCTGGTAACTATTTCCGCAGAAGTTGTAGCTTCAGCAAAGGTTCAGAACAGGAACCAGAACCAAAAGATCAACATAGTGGTTAACCATCCCGCGCTGAATATTCAGAACCCTTATCTCGATATCCGCACGATCGTCATGCAGAACGGAAGGCCTGACAATGCTCAGATGGGTGGACGCCCTTCTTTTATCAGGCAGAACCAGGTGATATATAACGACGTGAACTCATTTGATTTCGCGGGCGGCAATGAATTCCGTTTTTTTGACATCCGGACCTTCCGCTTGCAGTCCGAGCGGGTGGGAAGCATACAAAAAGATACAGCGAACGTGATACAGCTTCTTCCGGATATCGAAAGAAGCCATACTGCGTACAATTCATCTTACGACGAAAACGGGAGCTTCTATATCAGGAACCTCGATGGCAGGGATAACCGTACAGACGCTGATTATGGCACAGTCAACTTCATTCTGGAAGCGCTTCCCCCATCAGGAGACGGAGCTGCCTACATAACCGGAAAGTTTAACGATTATACTTTAACGGACGAAAATAAGATGATCTATGATTCTGAACGCAACCGCTTCTATGGCAGCATTCTTTTAAAACAGGGTCTTTATGATTATCAATATGTATGGGCAGCAAATGGAAAAGTCGCTGACAGTACCCCATTTGAAGGGTCCTTTTATCAAACAAAGAACACCTATCAGGTATTCTTTTATTACAGGAAGCCCGGTGCACGATGGGAAGAATTAGTGGGATTTAGTGAATTATGATTTAG
>NZ_QEAS01000007.1:35982-36105 GCF_003130405.1 Pararcticibacter amylolyticus | reverse complement strand
CAGTGTGGAATAGTTGAATTTGAATTGTATAATACAATACGAAACCAAACATTGCCGTTACCCCATAGGTTTATTAAAAAAACAGGATTTATATTAAAGCTGATTACTGAAAGCCGATTACCG
>NZ_QEAS01000007.1:34901-35935 GCF_003130405.1 Pararcticibacter amylolyticus | reverse complement strand
CATAAAACAAAATGCAAATCACATCAAAACCCGCCCGCGAATCGTACACAGTCATGAATGAACTGGTACTCCCTAATGACACGAATCCTCTGCACAATTTAATGGGAGGACGACTGCTTCACCTGATGGATATTGCCGCAGCTATTTCCGCTCAGAAACATTCTAATCATATCGTTGTAACTGCTTCTGTTGACAATGTTTCCTTCAAACAACCAGTTAAGCTGGGAGACGTCATCACGATAAATGCCAAGGTTACACGCGCCTTCCGCACATCTATGGAAGTCAGGATCGAAGTATGGAGCGAGAATATTCCATCGGGATCAAAAATAAAGAGTAATGAAGCTTACTATACTTTCGTGGCGTTGGATGGGGACGGCAAACCAGCTGTCATTCCGGAGCTGCTCCCCGAGACAGAAGAGGAAAAGCATCTTTTCGACACGGCCCAGTCGCGCCGCGAATTGCGTCTTATCGTTGCGGGTAAAATGAAACCGGAAGAGGCCTCCCACCTGAAAGCGATCTTCTTTCCGGAAGAATAAAAAGGTTCTTTGCTCAGAGGCTCTGGTTATGAGCTGTGATGTATTTATCACTTTAGATGTCTCACAGCTCACAACCTGATCCTGGCTCATGCATTTCCTAATTCCAGGATGCGGTCAAATTCTTCTGGTTTTAATGCCATCACGGAAAGCCTTCCCTGCTTTATCAGGCCGATATTCTGAAGACGCTCGTCCTTCTTGATCTGTTCAAGAGTAACCGTTTTCTTTAACGTTTCTACAGGTGAAAGATCTACCACTACCCAATTTTGATCTTCGGTAGTAGGGTCCTGGTAAGACTCCCTGACAACTTTTGCCACCCCAACAACCTCTTTCCCTTCATTGCTATGATAAAAAAGAACCAAATCGCCTTCTTTCATAGACTTCAGATTATTTCTCGCCTGGAAATTGCGGACGCCGTCCCAAAATGTTCGTCCGTCTTCGTTAAACTTCTGCCAGCTATATTTAAACGGCTCAGATTTTACTAACCAATAGTTCATGGAC
>NZ_QEAS01000007.1:30627-34846 GCF_003130405.1 Pararcticibacter amylolyticus | reverse complement strand
GGAATCACTACCGTGCTCCATAACTGCAAGTATATGCCGGTTATCAAATTCTTGCCGGTGTTTATATCAATTCTTTTCCCGGATGTTGCTCACTAAACTTGATGTAAGCTTCTTCGTAAGCTGAATATCATCATCCGACAACCGTCGTTTTATCAGAAGATTGAAGGCGAGTTTCATTTCGGGGCTTGTGATTACTTTCCTGGCTGTTCCGCCGTCCATAGCCTTTATTGATTTCACCAGGTCTTTCAGCAGTTTCTTAGCTGATTTCTGATCTTCAACTGTTATTGCCTGCTCTTCCAGTTCTTCGAGATCAGCGCCTCCTTTGTGCCAGGTGAATTCCAGGAGACATCCTCTCAGGCTGCTTCCTTCCGGTTCTTCTTCTGAGGGGCCGGAGGTAACGGACGAGCTGTCGGTCAGCGCATAGATGCTTTTACCGTCAGGAGAAACAGCAACATCCCGGTAGCGCGCTCTCGCATTGAAATAACTGATCGTATCGCCGCTGATGCCATCCCCATTTTTGTTCAGCCGCAAGCGGATGATCCGTCCCTCTTTGAGGGACGTCACCAGCAAGGAATTTTTCCACCCCGGTATGCCCCCGGACGTATAGACATCAATTCCTGAAGGCGCAACTGCCGGCCAGTCCGGCTTTTCCCCCGTTTTATCACGTGTAGCAGAGAAGATCTCCTTCAGGCGGCTTCCTTCTGCCACATACATACTTTTTACCGGAGCACGGAAAATATCTGCTCCTATTTTTTCCGCATTCTGTTCTTCACTCAGAATATCCGGGTATGTTGTATGCCATTGTCCGGGAAGATCTTTCCGGTCAGACACCGCAGCTGCAAAGCCGTTATAATTATTGTCGTTATAGCCGATAATCAGGGGATGCCCGTAATTCTTTCCGCGCTCAATGATGTTGATCTCATCATCAGAAAAAGGGCCGTGTTCCGAAGAATATAACCGCGTCTTCCCGTTTATCGTTGCACTTGCCAGTCCCTGAGCATTCCGGTGGCCATAGCTCCACACAGCGTTCTGCCGGTCGTTGTTAAAGGGATTATCATTAGGGATCCAGCGGTCGTATACATCGAGGTCATTGTCTGGCAGTACATTAAACCGCAGGATCTTGCCTTCATATTTTTGCGTATTCTGAGCATGATTCTCCCTTCCCCCATTGTCAAACTGTCCCGCTCCCATGTCGCCTACAGAATAAAAAAGATAATCAGTGCCATCAACCGGAGCTATCGCAAGCCGACCGCCATTATGGTCATTACTTTGCGGAATAGTATCGCACACGACTACCGGGTTGGTCAGGGTTTGCTTTTTGGGATCATATTGATAACATACTATCCGACCGGTAAAAAAATGACCGCCCAGGTTGGGCTTTCCGCCGTTGTCAGGACTGCCGGCAGCCGCATCGTTATAGATGTACACGAGATAAACATAAGGCATTCCATTAAGAAGCTGCGGGTGGAGTGCCATTCCCATTAAGCCTCCCTGCGGCCAGGGCTTTCCTTTATCTGCCGAATCAGGAATCTTATCATAGCGGGGGAAATTTTTCTTGTCATTCAAGTCAAGGAGCACCGTCTTTTCCCCGTTCTTCGGATTAATACGGCTGACAACATAACCCTTGGATTCCGTTATCCAAAGAAAGTTGTCGGGCCCGCTTATCACCTCCCAGGGATCACTTAAACCTTTTGCTATGATCCTCGATTTAAATTCTTCACCATGTGGACCCGTCAGCTTCTGTCCGTAAGAAACAGCACAGAGAAATAGCAATACAATGAACAGGAAATAGGGTTTCTGTTCCATAAAAATCATGTTTTTTAGCAGATGTTCTTATTCAACACCCCCGGCTGTCTGAATGTTTTCATTAAATAGCATTCAGAAGCGTCGTAAACATCAGTTTTTCAACATGATCTCGACATCCTTCCTGCGGTTCGCAGGTGTAACATTAAGAGAAATGACCTTGCCTTTCACTACTACGGCCTCTACTACTGTCTCGTAAGGAGCATTCAGTTTGAAGTGAACATCCCATTCTTTTGGCCATGCAGGCAGCAAGCTGATCTTCCTGCCATCGGTCTGCATCAGCATTTCCTGTAAACCGATCATCCCCGATCCTCCCCAGTTATGATCAGGAGTCCAGTCATACCCCGGCCCCCAGAATGCAGGGAACCGCCTTCCTGAGTCACCCAGCTTCAAAAGAGTAAGCCTTTTGGCTTCATCAGTCAGGCCAAGCCTCGCTGCGAAAATATTATCCTGTTTCCAGCCGACATGACTCCTGAATTTTTGGAGATCGGTATCGTACTTATAGGTATTTATTGCCGTATCCAAACCAGCCTTCCCCAGTCCGTAAATTCCCCAGGGGAATACCGGATACAGCTGAGGTGCCTCCGTATTATTGATTCTTTCCCAGAGCTTTGCCGGCGCAATAGTTGGTTTTCCGTTAAATTCTCTGAAACTCAGAGGCGGGATCCGGCTCAGCATTAAGGACCATTCTTTTCGTTTTTCATCACTGCCATATTTTGCAGGCAGCTCCAGCAGCCGGGTTAAAACAGTTCTCAGTCCTGATACAGTAGACACCGCGTTATAAGCCATCTTATAAGTTTCAGCTCCCGATCCCGGGTAGAAGACCAAATGGCCATTCCCGTCAAAGGCCTTACTGCCTCTCCTTTTAGCCAGGTATTGGTAATGCTCATTGAAGAAATCAAGACAGCTCTCAATAAACGGCACATAGGAGGAAATGTCACGCCCTGTATATCTTTCCTCCTCAAGCATCATCAGGCAGAATTCCAGTACCGTATCCCATTCATATTCCAGCCAGGCATTATGCTCCATTCCTTTATCATACCAGGCGGGCCGTTTCCAGTTATATTCAGCAGGGTTGGGTAAACCAAAGTTTTCTAACTGTTCGGTGAAGCATGCCCCCTTATGGCCCCAGTAGACCTGGCTTCTTAATTCGGCATTTTTTAAGGCGTTCATATAGAAGTCAAACTGAGGTTTCATCAGGTCGAAATCACCGCTTCTGAGCATGGGCCAATATACGAGCCGCTGATTTTGTGCCGTGTGGGTCCCTCCTCCCCAGTTTCTGAAGTCGGGAGTAAACTTAAGGGTTGAATCAGTCAATGATGGATCGAAAGTAAAGAGGCCGCCGTTGAACTTGGTGGGCCACTCGCTGAAAGCATTACACCCCAGCATATACCTGAATAGCTGATAATTTCTTCCGATCTTCCACTCTTCAGATGATGCACTGGAAGAAGAGGGCTGAATGCAGATATAACTCCTGTCCCAGTATTGATTCCACCAGGCAGTAGTCTTTGTATAATCGCTTTTTATATTGTCAATTGCGCGCTCAAGCACTTTCGCCAGGTTCCTTCGCCAGCTCTCCGTATCCGTTGTCTGTTCGGTGCCTAAGGCGATGAGCAGGTTGTGGCTGACAGAAGGTTTGCTGCTCCTGAGGGTCCATCTTTTGAAATCGGTATCCAGGTACTTTCCGTCCGATATTCCCACCTCTTTCATATTACGGCCATACAGGACACCACCAAAAATCAGGTTTTTAACAGGATTATACATCTGGTCCTTCACCCTATCCATTCCCTGCTGGCTAACCACCGCATCGAACACCGTCGAATCGGCATTCCGGTGATAAAAAAGAACTTTATCTTTTTCAAAATCTACCTGATCTTTCCTGGTCGTTACGATTCCCTTCGGCGCCCACTTCCACGAATTTGCATTATTTTCCTTCCCTTTTGGAAACCTGTCGGTATATCTCCAGCTCTCAAAAGAAGCTTCCGCCGAAAGCGCCCTGTTAGCCGCAATATCCACATGGATTACAGGATTAAATACATCCACCCATACCCTGATGTCCGCTGATAAATTGCCTTTTCTTCCCGACACTTTCACGTAGCCATCCCTGAGTACCAGTTCCTGCCTGAACTCGCCGTCTTCAAAGGGGTTAGGGCTGAGTCTCACTCTCATCCTGCCCAGCTTCAGCAATGTATTGTTTTCGTCAAAAGTGCCGCTCCTCGACAAATAAAACATCAGCTCTCCGTTTTCCACCCACACATTCAACCCGATATCACGGCCACCACAAGGCATAGATTCACCAGAGTTCTTACTTTGACTATTCCAGACAAGATTATATCTGCTCAATCCGGATGGCTGTGCCAGACCTCCAACGAAGCAAAAAAGAAGAAGCGAAGAAATAATAAATTTATTCATTTAA
>NZ_QEAS01000007.1:28981-30413 GCF_003130405.1 Pararcticibacter amylolyticus | reverse complement strand
CCCTCACCATTCATCCGTTCTGAACGACGCCACCGGAAGGCCGTCGTTACCAAACAGGTCGCCGATCGCAAAATCCTTAAATGCATACCGCACAGCAACTGGTTCTTTTACCATCGGTGAAGATACAGCAACGGAACTTCCCCCGTTTATAACTGCTTTTGCAGGATAAAATGTTTTATCCTTTCCGGCAATCTCAAAGTTTGAAAGCTCTTTTCCGAATGAAGTAATGCCGTTAGCCGCATTTGTAAATTTAAGCACAGCGATACTTCCGTTTACTGTTAATGATTCATATTCGGGGCTGGCAAACCCGAAACCCTGCATGCCGTAAGTCTTCGCAAGAGCAAGCAAGGCCAGTCGCTTACCACCTTCTTCTTTATGAGCAGGATGTATACAATTTTCCTCTCCAATATCCAGAACTACCGCCATGGCAGAATTAGGGATCTTTGCTGCCGACTTACGCTGTGCATCTCTCAGGTAGGCAGAATTAAACTTTCCACCATAATTATAAGGCGGAAGCTGCGAATAGTTGAAAGGAGCAATCTGAACGTAGTAAAAAGGAAAATCGCCCTGAGCCCACAAGGAACGCCACCGTTTCACCATTGCCAGAAAAAGAATTTCGTACTGGTCGGGCCTTTCATAATTTGATTCTCCCTGGTACCAGATACATCCTTTGATTCCATATCCGATCACGGGATGAAGCATCCCGTTAAAAAGCGTTGTCGGCGTACGGTTGACCACCTTGATAGAATCGCTTTTACCGGGGATCTTAATTTCAGGAAAGGACTTTAGTACATCAGGATCCATCCACGCTTCTATGGTAGAACCTCCATAGCTGACGTTGATCAGTCCTACGGGAATGTCCAGCATCTCATTAAGCAGGCGGCCGAAGAAATAACCTGTCGCGCTAAAATTTGATACCGTCTCAGGCCCCGCCACTTTCCAGGGTGAGGGCTTGCTATTGGCCTGCGGCTCCTTTTGTGAGGAACGGGGTACAGTATAAATCCTCAGGTTCTTGTTCCGCGACTTTAATATGGCGTCGTTTGAACCGAGTATTGGCTGCCCCTTAAATCCCTTTAAAGGCATTTCCATGTTGGATTGCCCGGTGCAAAGCCAAACCTCTCCTACCAGGATGTTGCTCAGCTTAACAGGCGTGCCGTCACTTATCGTCATTTCATACGGACCTCCTGCTGAAGGAGTAGAAATGGTCGCCCTCCACTTTCCGGCTTTATCAGCCTTCACCGAATAACTCTTCCCATCCCATGAGGTCACCACATTAACAGCAGCTCCCTCCTTTGTCCATCCCCATACGGGAACCTGCGCCTGCTGCTGCAATACCATGTTATCCGTAAATACCGACGGAAGTTTCACCTGCGCTTTCATACCTAATGAAGCGCAGAAAAAGAATATAAATATGCCTGTTCTTTTCATTTTT
>NZ_QEAS01000007.1:28678-28804 GCF_003130405.1 Pararcticibacter amylolyticus | reverse complement strand
TCTTTAAAGCGTTTATCAATTAAATTAAAGCTATCGGTCTTTAGTAATGCTCCCCATTGTAGCCGATCGCCGTATATCAGTAACCGTCCCTGCCCCCTTTCAATTCCTGCAATCTGCATCCAGTCT
>NZ_QEAS01000007.1:17636-28640 GCF_003130405.1 Pararcticibacter amylolyticus | reverse complement strand
CATCTCACCGGTATCCACACCTCCATATCACTATGTCCCCTGTTGCCCCAGGCGTAGTAAGGAACCAGGCGGATCTTCACAGGTTCCGGTTTGTCCTGAGATATTTCACGATATAGCTGGTTGCTCCAGTTCTTTTTGCCGGTAAGGATTCCTTCCCCTTCCAGGGCGACTAAATTGCTGTTGCTGACAGTTATCTCTTTGGGAGTAAAGGCAGCATTGGAGGGAATGGCTACATCGAACATCTTCACATTTTGAGGGAGATCCTTCGCTTCGAGGCAATATACCACCGGGCCTCTTTTAACGGCAACCTGATTGCGGGTTTCCTCCACCAGCGGATTAGATTCCACCAGGGTGGCGTTCATTGGAAGAACGAGTTCAATACGATCTCCTTTTTTCCATTTCCTGGTAATTGTGGCGTAAGTGCCTGAAGTAAGTTCTTCCTGCTGAGCCTTACCGTTTATCTTTAAAGCAGCGCCTCTGCACCATCCGGGGATGCGCATCATAACAGAAAATGCTTTCGACGGAGCTGATTCAAAACTCACACTGATATTCCCGTCCCAGGGGTAGGCTGTCTCCTGCGTCAGTTTCACGGTCGATCCATCTTTTAATTTTGTGGATAGTTTGCTGCCACCGTATAAGTTAAACCAAAGCCCCTTATCAGAAACGCTGTACAGGTAGTTGTTCACTTCTGCAATCGTTCTGACAACGTTAGGCGGACAACAGTTGGAAAGGGCGATATACCCCACCCTGTCTTTAGACCAGCGTTGCTGAAAAGGAAGATCATCCGAGTAGCTCAGGGGATTCGTGTATAAAAACTTTGTTCCGTTCAGGCTGATCCCGGATAAGATACTGTTGTAAAGAGTAAGCTCTGCAATATCCGCATATTTGGCATCGCCCGACATTGTCAGCATTCTCCAGTTCCAAAGCATGTTCCCGATATTGGCACATGTTTCACCGTGAGCCGTAAAATTGGGAAGCTGGTAATCCCGGCCATAAGCCTGATGGATCTTCTGAACATCTGTCGGCTCATAGGAGGTCCCGTCGGGTGATACTCCGTCATACAATGCCCCGCAGGCCCCGGTAATATACATCTTATGCCGGGTCACGTCGTCCCACATCAGGTCAAGCCTTTTAAGTAATGAGGTATCTCCCGTTTCTGCATATACATCGGCTACACCGGCATAAAGGTAGTTGGCTCTGACAGCGTGGCCCATAGCCTTTGTTTGTTTGCGGAAAGGGATGCGGTCCTGGTTATCGTCCGTACCGTTTTCTACCAGGCCCCTGATATCTATGAGGCTTTTCGATAATTCCAGGTAACGCGGGTCGCGGGTGGTACGGTACATCTCCACTACTCCCATGTAGTGAGAAGGACAAATGGCATTTCTCGCCAGCTCAGGAGATGATTTCTTGTAGAAATTGTAGAGGTAATCCGTTGACTTCTTCGCCAGATCAAGAAGAGAAGTCTTCCCGGTGGCCCTGTAATGCACACAGGCAGCTGTCATCAGGTGGCCCATATTGTAGGTCTCAAAATGAAGACGATCCTTAAACTCGGAGGCATTCCCTTTCGAATTTCGCTCTTCAATCATCGTTGGTGTGTGAATATAGCCATCAGCTCTCTGGCATTTTGCAATCACCGGGATCACCTCGTCTATATATTTGTCGAGCTTTGGATCTTTGGTTATCGCATACATGGCACTCAGCGCCTCAATCAGCTTATAGAAATCACCATCGTGAAAAGGAGGACCAGAATGTTTGCCTTCTTTCAGACCGGCAGCAATTTCAAAATTCCTGAAAGCATGTGCCACTTCGGGATCCTTATACAGGTTCCACATGTAAGGGATCATGGAGTCCTGGCAAACTTTCAGGCGCTCGGCCCAAAAGCCGCCCGTTAGTTTCACATCGCCCATATTGACATTTTTCAACTTCACATAAGGGCTGGATGTCGTATTTACAAGGCTTTTATCTTGTCCGCGGCTGTCGTCTGCAAACATGATCATGCCGGCAGACAAAGCTGCCAGAATTAAACCTGTCTTTAATTTATCTCTCATTATTCTAATCGTTATCATTTTTCTGAAAGGATGGTGACCGGCTCTGTAAGCCCGGCTTTTAATAAAGGACGCTTTCCAAGACGGAAAGGAGCAGTAGTGCGGGTTATACGCTGGTTTTCAGGCAATGTCTGATCATGCTGCATCCGGTTGAACCAGGTATTCGTCACTTCAATCACCAGTTCGTTCTTTCCGTTCTTCAGCGCATCGGTGATGTCAACCCTGTAAGGCGCCGTCCAGGCAACCCCGCAGCTTAAGCCGTTTAATTTTACTTCCGCGATATTGGCAACATGTCCAAGATCAACCCAAATGCGTTCACCGCTTTTAGATCTCTTCCACTTAAAACTGTTCTGGTATGCAGCCGTACCTGAATAGTAACGGATTAATGTATCCTGGCTTTGGCTCCAGTCGGTCAGAGTCTTAAATATAACAGGCTTCTCAGGCCCGCCAAGAGCACTGTTGAAGCGGACCGACCAGTCTCCCGTAATGGTAGTAACTTTCTGAAACTCCAGGCTATTCTTTCCTTTACTATCATTTTCCGGGGCTGCTTTATCCCTGAATATCACAAAATAAGAAGCGTTCGGAGCAAATACCAAAGGAAGTTCCACCCGCTCGCCGGAGACATTCCACACACCAGCCCGGATCGTTCTCCCTGTTACAGGGTCATAAATTTCAGGGGCCTTTTCCTTTACCCTGAATGAAAGCAGGAGCTCCTTCTCCATGGAATCCTGGTTGGAAACAAAATAAATCTCAGAGTCGGAAGTACTCCGGTGGTTCCAGGCTATTTTACCCGGATTTCCATTGCTCCTGCCTGTTGCTTTAAAATCGCGGGCAATTCCAATGAAATCAAATGATCCGGCAGCAAGAGGGCCTTGTATTACCCGTCCTTTCCCAACCTGTTTCATCATAACGGGTGCTGAACCGCTTTGAACAGCAGCAAAAGCACCACCCCATAATTCCTCTGCCACTTTCTCCAGCTTTTTATCCGCATCTGCAAAATCTTTCAGGCCCGGAGAAGAAACCGGGCGGTCTCCCAGCACTATAGTGGCACCCTCTTTCACAAGCTGAAGCAAACGTTCGGCAACACGAATATTCATTAAACCAGAATTCGGTTCCATCTGGTGTTTTCCCGGCAGAACGAGAACGGCATAACTTGCACCTCCCGGCAATTCTATACGACCATTGCGAACCACCGCGAGGTTAAGCAATGCATCTGCATTGAATGAGTCGTATGCATATCCACGCAGGGGGTCAGTCCAGTTCGCCGGATCTGCCATATTCGCCACGGTGTTTACGCCAACCGGCATTTCACGCATGGGTATACCTTTATTGGCCAGCCGTTCCTTTTCCGCTGCCACTACTTCTTTTCCAAAGATCCCCGGTAAAGACGATACAAAACGATCAGGCAGCAGGGCTCTTCTTGGAAATTCTTCCCCGGTAAATACAGCAATATCTTCCACCGGCCGACCCTGCTGAAGCAGGGTCTGACAGCGTTCGGCATATTCAACCCAGGCTCTTCCCGGCTTCCACCATGTCTGATCTCTCTGGAACAACAAACCCACATCGTTCAGGGTCATTCCCGGCTTGCGGTCCATCCAGGGATTATGTGTATACACGTGATAAACAAGCCTGTTTACCCCGAGGGCATAATTCCGGTCCTGCAAGGTTTTGAGATTTCCGGGATGTTCATCCCAATGCATCCTTACCTCTGTAAATGCTTCAGACTGAATAATGTTCTTTCCGTATATATGTGCTCCGCTTATCGCATCACGTACATCGTTAGGCTTGTCATGAGACGGGCTGCGCAGCCAGAATTCCCCCATCGGGATGTCTACTTCTTTAAAATGAAGCATTCCGTCGGCAGCCATAACAGGAGCTGTCGTCTCGGAAGTGAAGATGCAGCCCTTTTCATGAGCCAGCTGCTTAAGCGTCTTAAAAAAGTTATCGGTGATCAGCTCCGATATCGTTTGCCTGATATCATACAGAAAACGCTCGGAAACATCAGCGCTCTGAACAGGTACTCCAGCCATTGCAGGCAGATAGGAGACCGGGTCGTACCCTCTCCGTTTTTTAAATTCGTCCCGAAAAACAGGCGACCAGTTCTGACTTCCGCACTCCCAGCTGTCCACGTGAAAAATGCTCAGTACTCTTTTTGCCAGATCATGGCCAGCTACACGAAGTGCCTCACCAAACCATTTATCAAACTGTACTTTTACAACTTCCGGATTGAACTTATCACACTCGAGCCCCTTCCCTGCACCTGCTGTCTCGTTCATGTGCCCTGTCGACGTATATCCAACTCTCAGGATCACCCAGTTGCCTGCCGGAACTTTCCACTTCAGGCGCCCCTTGCCATCTGTATATTGGGTGATCTCTCTTATAGAGGCCAGCGGTACACACAAAGAGTCTGGCAATTGTTCTTTATTTGTCCCTGGGCTGACACGCCATACCTCCCCCGTCTTCCCCTCATACTGGTGGATACGTGCCTCTGAGGATAATTCTATCCCTGCAATCTTAAGAGACGGTTTCCATTTCGCAGCATCCAGGTCCTCCGCGCCGGGTTCTGAGCCCTCTTTATTGTAGATAAAGCGGAAGAACCGTGCGGTTACAGGTTTAATTTCATGAGTAACATCAGCATCCCAGTCAAGCCATCCTGCCCTGGGCGGCTGAAGCCGTTCAGCTGTACGGTAATTTTTGCCATCATTGCTCACCTGTACGATCAGGCGGTTTGACTGATGATTAAAGCCATTTACATGGATCACGACCGACCGGCAGGTAAATGGCCTGGTAAACTCATATTGAATCCAGCAGGAATCGTTACTGCCAAAATTTTGTTTATTACCCGGTTTCACCAGGAACGACGCATCCGCCCCTGTACTCGTAGTGACCTTCGGAACGACTGTCTTTGTTGAAATGCCCGTTCCCGGGGCGGCCGGATAGGCAAACACCGCAATATCCCTGAAATATCCCTTATATGAAGGCAAAGAAGGCAGGGTATCATTAAACGTCCGTCCCCCTTTTACCAGGACGGAAGAGGAAACCACCTTCTGCATTGAATGCTCCGGTGTGATCCACGGGCCGCCCGCGGTTGCAAAGCCGTCGTTGGGAAGCATCGCAATCTTAAGCCCTATCCTATCGGCTTCGTCCAGCGCATAGCGAACCATCTGCCACCATTCAGGACTAAGCTGATCGATGGCCGGAGTATATAAAGGAGGATCTGTTTTTCCCTTAATAGGGGCCAGATAAGCGCCTCCAATACCAGCCTGTTTCATGGCCTCCAGATCTGCAGTTATGGCCTCTTTGGAATATGCACCATGCATCCAGTACCAGAACACCCATGACTTTGCTGCCTCGCCTATAGGTTTGATATGATCGGGAAGCCCTTTAGGCTGCCCATTCAGGGTACTTCCTGACAGCCCGGTCAAGATGAGCAAAGCAACGTATAGGCCTTTCATATTCCTGTAATTTCTCATTTCTAAAACTTAATCCTTCCGGAAAGTGCTGAGGCTCCATCCACTTTCATCTTCGCCGGCAGCATGTAAAAACTATACTTATAAGGTTTTGACGGAATTTGGTACTGAGGCAATGGCTGTGACACATCCGACCAGCTGTCATTTCCCCCGATCCCCATCTGGACCAGGTCAATATTAAGGACAAGATAACCTGCATCCTTCAGCTTATTCTGGTGTTTGGCAGCTTCGATATTCTGATCGGTATATGGCCTGGCACTCATGCTCAATAAGCTATCGGCAACCACCATCAGTCCCTGGTCTTTACTCCGGTCTTTCAGGTACATCCATCTTACATCCGTACGGTTTCCATTTTCCTGAGGATATACATAGGGTTCCATAAACTGTTCTAAAGGGAGAGAATAGATCGCTGCATCAAATCCATAGCGCCTGTCAACATAGTTTTCAAGAGGTCCTTTTCCGTACCAGTTGATCAGATCGTAGTTCCTCTTTATACCGCATTGTAAACCCACCTTCGGAATATTCGGCAATCCGGCCGAAGGATTGAGGGAATAATCAACTTTTAAAACCCCGTCCCCGTTGAGTGTATAAGTAATACGGGTTGTAGCTTTACCGTCAATTAACGTATAGTTACTTGTGATAAGGACAATGCCGTTCCCTTTCTCTTCAGCAGTCACGTTTTCCAGCTTAAGATCATTCTGATACCATTCTTTAAGTTTCTTCTGCGGTTTCCAGCCTTTCTTATCATTATCGGTCTGAGGTCTTGTGAAGCAAGGCAGCAAGGGCTTAAAGATTTGCTCTGCGCCGTTCCATTCATAGGAATACAAGGCTCCGTTCTCTTTACTGATCTTCACTTTAAAGCCCTTTCCAGAGAGAACTACATCTTTGTCATTCTCCGTTTTGCTAAGGGTGGGATAAGAACGGCTGGAAGGCAGCCTCCCAGAAGATACCGGTGTTAAAGCAACCTGGTTAGAGGCTACTTCATGTCCTTTTGGTGCCCAGTTCTCATCTTTAGAAAGAGAGAAATGAATATCTGCCAGATACTCCTTTCCAGCCTTCATAGAAGGAAAATACTTCCTGATGCTGATCACGGTGTCTTTTCCTGCCGGTAAACCGAAAGAAGGCAACTGGTAAGTTTTTATCACGTTTCCGTCTTCCCTGATGTTAAGTGTAACGGCATATCCGTCCAGAGATTTTACAGCATGCCTGTTACTGATCCTGAGCAATCCGGATTTTGCATCTGTAAGACTGCATTCCACCGGCTGATATACCCGTTTACATTCATACATAGCCGCCTTCGGCCTGCCGTCTGACGCGGCAATTCCATCTATACAGAAATTGCCATCATGCCTTTTTTCACCGAAATCACCACCATAGGCCAGCATATCGTTCCCTAAAGAATCTTTTTTTATGATCCCATGGTCCTTAAATTCCCAGATACAGCCACCGATAAGTCTTGGCCGGGAACGGAAGATATCCCAGAACTCCTTCATATTCCCATTCGAGTTTCCCATCGAGTGAGAATATTCCACAAAAAGAATTGGCCGGTTATCGCCGTTTTTCTGGTTCACCAGCAAATCAGGAGTATATATCCCCGGGTAAAAACGGCTTACGATGTCAACATAGTATTGATCCAAAGGATTCTGAAGGCGATGAGAGTGGTCGTTTGTCTTTGGATATCGGGGATCAGAAGGATCAATATATCCTTCCAGCTGATGACTACCCATAGCAGGTTCATAGTGAACCGGGCGGGTAATATCGAAATCATGGATCCAGGCCGCCTGCGCTGCATTGTTAGGACCTCTTCCCGCTTCATTTCCAAGACTCCAGATAATAATGCTTGGATGGTTTTTGTCCCTCATCACCATGCGCATGGTACGCTCCATAAAAGCATGGGTCCACTGGGGGTCGTTACTTAACTTTCCACCCAGACCGTGCGTCTCATAGTTAGCTTCGTCCATTACCATGATGCCATACTGGTCACAGAGCTCGTAGAAATAAGGGTCGTTGGGATAGTGGCTGGTCCGGATACAGTTAAAGTTAAATCTTTTGATTGTTTCAACGTCCCTGCGGATGTCTTCTCTCGACAGCGCCTTTCCTTTAACAGGGTCATGATCATGACGGTTTACGCCATATAAGTAAGTAACCTTCCCGTTGATCAGAAGCTTTCCGTTCTCTTTAGAGAACTCTATGCTTCTAAAGCCAACACGGCAGCTTTTGGCTTCCAGCACTCTCCCTGTCGAATCAGTCAGAGAAAGAACAAGCGTATATAAGTTGGGTTGTTCATCACTCCACTTATCCGGATTCTTCACCGTTGTCTCCAGTAAGCCAAATTTCACATTATCCAGGCGGGGGTAGATTTCATTGATGATAGATTCGGCACTTCTCTCAAGGGGATTTGCGAAAACAGGCTGCCCGGCTTTATTATACAGCTGTGCCTTTACCTGGTATCCTTTTATTTCCTTTCCTGTCAGGTTTTCTACCCTCGGGCGGATGCTGAATATGGCGTCTTTGTAGTCTTTATCAAGTTTAGCCTGCCAGTGAAAATCAGCGATCCTGACCTTGGGTTCTGCCAGCAGCATCACCTCGCGCTGAATGCCGCTCATCCTCCAATGGTCCTGATCCTCCAGGTAAGAACCATCCGCCCAGCGAATCACCTGTACTGATACGATATTTTCACCAGCCTTCAGGTAAGGACTTACGTTAAATTCGGACGGGAGACAGCTGTCTTCTCCATATCCCAGGAATATCCCGTTCACCCATACTTTAAAGCCTGAACTCACTCCTCCGAAATGAAGTGTGATATTCATATCTTTCCACTCAGCCGGAACGGTAAAGCTTCGCTGGTAAGAACCGACAGCATTGTAATCCTTCGGTATACGCGGCGGATCTACAGGACGGAAAGGATATACAGCACTTTTATAAATAGGGATATCATAGCCTTCCAATTCCCAGTTGGATGGCACCTCAATCTTCTTCCAGCCCTGTACCTTCGATTTATAAAAATCCTTAGGTGCATCAGCAGGTTTAAAAGCAAAAGAGAAGTCCCATTCTCCATTCAGCGAAAGCATCCTGGTGCTCTTACTTCTGTCACACGACAGCGCGTCCTTCTCCGTTTTGAAAGAATAGGCCGTGGTTCGCATAGGATCGCGGTTAATGCTGGTGACCAGGGGATCTTCCCATGGCTCAGCGCTATAGATCCCCGGTACGGGAGGAATGGCGGCCGGAAGTCCGTCAACTGTCTGGGAACTAACGAATTTCCCTGACATTAAACAACATAAATAAACAACAAAAAGCTTACGCATCATATTTTCCTGTTTCATTACAAAGCGGAATATTTTACCTTAACAGTGCTGTGAGGTGCTATCCCAATTTCATATATCTGGCTTCCAAGAGATTTCACATCCAGTCTGTCTCCCGAAGGCTTTGTTTTACTCTTAATTCTTAATACTCCCCTGCCTGCTATCCCCTGCACCCTGATCTCAGTGGTGCTGCAATAGACTTTTATATCGCCGGAAGGTGCAGGAACCTTTCCGTCCATCCACTTCAGCCCCCCAAGGGCGGGTTCTACAACATATGTAGCATAACCGGGGCTTAAGGGTTTCACACCCAGGTAATATTTTCCCAGCAGGTAAAGAGGACTGGCGCCCCAGGCATGGCATAAACTCTTACCAAACGGACGGCCATACATCGAGTAATGTTCTGCACCCTTTTTGGATGGATCATATTCTTCCCAGAACGATGTAGCTCCTAATTTGAGCATGCCGCCCCAGTAGTCTTTCATCTCGCTTGTCACATGTTTCTGCTCGCCCATTGCACAAAGCGCCTCCAGCTCATAAAACCTCATATAAGGGGTGGTGATCTTCTGGATCTTATCGTTGAGAAGCACATTCTTCTTTACTCCCTGCTTCTGCTGCTCGCTGAAGTAATCAAAGAAAATCCCGAACATGTTGGCATAGCGGGTAACATTATCTGTCTGTTTCCCGTCAACAAGGCTGTGCACCAGGGCCTGTTTCTGCTCGTTCCAGTAAACAGAGAATAACCTGGATTTAAGATCTTCGGCAAGCTTCCCGTATTTCGTAACCCCGTCTTTGTCATTCACGATACCGGCACAGGTAGCCATAGTTTCGAGGCTTCTGGCCAGTAGAAGTTGCTCGAAACTAACTGCTCCCTGTTTACTTAACCCGTCTGCCCAGTCGATGAAGACCCAGTCGCCCGGCAAGCCTTCCATCAGGCCACTGGCATTACGGCGTGCTAAACAGAATTCCATCAGACTTTGCATCCGCGGATAGAACTGCTCAATAAATTTTTTATCTCCGGTATAAAGGTAATAGTCGCTGATGCCCAGGAACCAGTAGAATGTATAGTCCATGATGGTGTTCATATGACTGCTCACCGGGTCTTTTCCTCTCAGGGCCAGGAGTGTCCGTGTAACGGACGGCGAATCAAACAGCAAATAATAGTTCATCAGGAAACTCTGGTAGGCATCGCCCGACCAGATCCATCTGTCGCGTTTAATTCCGTCAATAAAAAACTCCCTTGTGTTCAGGTGGAAGGTATATTTAGAAATATCGTAGATCTTATTAATCTCAGCATCCGAACAGCGGAAGTCGCCTCTGTCGGCCACTGGCAGGTATTCATACAGCATAGAAACCTTATCGAGACTGATGCCGCTGTCAAATTTTATATTTACAAAACGGAATGCCTTAGTAAGGCTCGTCAGCGTATATTTTTTTGCAGGCAAGTTAATGTCCAGATGATCCAGCGTCTCGCAGGTTTCTGTTGCAAGCGCTTCTTCTTTCGATTCGCCGTAATAGACAGACACCCGGCCCTGCCCTTTCAGCCCTTCCAGCTTAACATAGCCAAATGTCTCTTTTCCGAAGTCAACCAGGAGGCCGTCAGCCGTCTTCTCAGTTTTTACTGCCTGTTGAGGAGTTGTAGCCAAAGTGAACTTCGACGGCGGGGTGGAAGAACTGTCAAAATTCCAGCTTCCTGCCGATAACCATGTTGTGCCCGACTGATCGGATGCTTTACCGCTGGCATCAATCCATTCTTTATCTTCATAAGTCACCAGCCAGGAGGAATCTGAAACCACAGACTTTCCTTTCACGAAGATAGCCGGCACCCGGTCCTGGCAGAACACCTTTAAACTTAACTTATGCTTTCCCGCCGGCATTGTAATAGTACGGGGATAACCACTGATCCCTTTGCCGTCGATTTTTACATTATACTGCCCTTCCACATGAAGCTCCACCTGCTCTTCCGCAGGAACCTCAAAGACCTTGTGAAAGTCCACAAGCACAAAATGGCTATCCATTCTCCAGAACGGCGGAAAGAATGATCCTCTTTCCGTCCTCCTGTTCTGCATCCTGTTGCTCAGCCATACTTCAAAATCTCCCGGATACCAAATCCAGGTCGCCCTGCTTTGAGCTGTCAGTTCAGCTCCTAATGAAAGCATTGTTAATAGGATAAAAATCTTTTTCATTGTT
>NZ_QEAS01000007.1:17386-17523 GCF_003130405.1 Pararcticibacter amylolyticus | reverse complement strand
CCTGCATTGTTTTTTTTGTTTCCGGCGAGCACTTAATAGCTATCGGCAGTCAGCGATCGGCTATCAGCCTCCTGCATTGTTCTTTTTTCTGTTTCGGCGAACACTTATCAGCTATCGGCAGTCAGTTTATTCCACGA
>NZ_QEAS01000007.1:12346-17339 GCF_003130405.1 Pararcticibacter amylolyticus | reverse complement strand
CCTGCTCCATTTCTACCCAGACTTCTCCGGATTTTGTTCCCTCTATTCCTTCCTGGTATTTCTTCATCAAGGCGTTCCATTCGACAGCACGCGGGTTGTCCTTTGTTGTCAGTGGATTAAGCTGGTCAAGCGATTTCCCTTTCGGGATACTGATGACGAGCAAAAGCTGCCTGCCGGTGCGGAATACCAGGAGCTGCTGAAAATCCGCATTGCAGAAGCCTTTTGAAACTTCGGGCCACTTATTGAACTGGGTCGCATGGTATTCCATGTATTCTTTTTGAAGAGTCCCGTCTACAGTGAGGTTGGCGGTCAGCAGTACATGATCCCATTCGGAAGCAGCGGCACCGCCTGTACAGCGGTCTTTCTTTGAAAAAACATAAAAAGGAGTTTCGTAAGCTTTCACTTCGGCATCCGGAAACTTTTCGGCGAATTTCTTCTGCATCTTCTCCGAATCATTCAAAAAGTCGTCAAAGATCACCACCCGGTTGTTCCATTGATAAATGGAATTGGATGCAATGCCGTGCTGCCTGCACACCTCTTTTATAAATGCTCTATCCAGGGGTTTACCCTCCTTTCCGGCAATCTCAATCGCCCTGGGCTTTGCGCCCTGGCCTTCAATATGTGAATAAACGGAATTAATCTCTCCCGATACAGGAGCGATGTATTTCAACAAATGCTTATGTTTAACCTGCAAGCCTGCGGCCAGCCTGATGCTGTCGGCAACCTCGGGGCCATTATTTTCCCAAACGTTTCCCGGTCCGTTCGCATTCTGCAAAAACTTCCCGGCAGGACACCAGTTGTCTTTAACCGTAAAATAAGCCGATCCCTCGTCTGTATACAGGTAAAACCAGTGATGAGGATCATGAGAGTACGACGCTTTATAAATGCTGTCAACGTAGTTTTCTGTAATAGATGAACCTGGCTGCGCGGACAAAGTATATATGCCGGCCACATCATACATCTGACGCCCATAACGGTGAATCCGGTTTGCCCGGATGACATTGTTCCGCATGACATTGATATCCTTTGTCCAGCCCCATCCGACGGAAATTCCTGAATAGGCTATTTCACTTATGTCATTATGCTCAATTTTGATATCTCTTACAAATCCGGCCCCAATGCCCACACATCCCCAGTCTTCATTCGTAACATCCGTAATGAGATTATTCACAATTTCTGTCCCGGCAGTTACTTCCCTTAAATCAGCAGGGTTGTAAGCAAGATGAGATTCAAAGGCCTCATCAGAAAATGTTCCTGCCAGGATAGCGTTGCCGCCAATATCTTTAAACAGGTTTCCTTCAATCCTGTCATTCAGGTTTCCTCTCTTCAGGTCAAGGCCGGTAGAAGCAAGATGCTCAAAATTGCATCCTTCAAACACCGTGTGATTACTAAAACTTACATCAACGGCAGATTCCGGCCTTCCTACCCAACCCTGATTTTCAAGGTTCTTCTTTTCAGGAGTACCCGCCACCTTCAGCTTGTAGGCATCCAGCAAATACATCCCGGCCTGTAAAGGGACATGCCCGGCTTTAGATGGCCTCAGCCACCCCGTATGATGAAATGCAATATCTTTAAAAGTGATATAAGAAACGGGCCTTTCTGCTGTTCCCCGGATCTTCACGAGGGTCTCCAGAACAGGAACAACAACTTCTGCCTTAGCCATGTCCTCATCTTTACGTGGCCAGTAATATATTTTCCTGTTTTTCTTATCCAGGAACCATTCACCCGGTTCATCCAGGAACTGTATTGCATTACTCAGGAAAAAAGCGGAGTTTCCTGTCTTTTCCGATATCCAGGGAGCAGGCCAGGGATGTTCCGACTGTATATGACTTTCCGGCTGATAGAAAGAGAGACGGGCGCTTTTTCCCTCCGGCTCAATCGTCTTAACTCTCAGCATTGCGATTGCCCACCATTGATGGATGAACATCTCAAGACCTTCTGCATTTTCGAGGCCTTTGACCTGCGGCAATGGAATCCGGCAGCTTTCAGAAGCCTTGTCCCATGACAATATCCTGTTCATTTGCGGAGCATTTACGTCCCGTGCTCTTACCGCCTTCCGGTTATTTACCCACAGTTGCCTGAAATTCAGCAGGTCGCCGCCTGAAACGGGAGCGTCGGCCACCCAAACATTTCCCTTTGCTTTCTCCGGCAAGCCCGGAATTACAGCCGCCGCCTTCCGCCACGCTTTAATGCCTATACCACCACTCAGCACTGCTCTTCCGCCAGCCTCCGACCTGATAATGGTAGGACTTGATGGTGTCCCCGAATCTTCGGGCCTTACGAATATCGGCTCAGACAGGTTATATGTGCCTTTCTTTAAGATAATCTGGATGCCACCGGCAACAGAAGGGTCATTTAACCGCCGGAGTTCACGAGCCATCCTCAGCGCTATACGAGCACTGGCGACCGGCTTTTCCTTAGTTCCCGGATTTTTGTCATTACCCGTCGGGGAAACCCAGATCTCTGCGGCTGTCGCACTCAGTCCCCATGCTAATGAAAGCACCGCAACAGCTATAAAGATATTTTTTCTAATCAGACTTGTCATCTTCAGTATGTTTCTGTGCCTGAACTTTGTTTATCTTGATTTTAAGGTAATAACCGATGAAGCAAGTCCTTCGGCAACAGCTTCAAGGGTAATAGAACCCTGTTTTTCCGTTGCCTGAACAATGGCAAGACATAAACCATTGTATGCCTTACGGCGATCTGCATTAAAGGGCTCCATACTTGCCTGGTAACCGTTATCTACTCCGGCAATAAAGCCTTCTCCCCTGACTTTAAATTTCACCAGGTTATCAGCCCGGGGAACGAGGTTCCCGTCCTGATCGAGTATGCGGACCGTCACAAACGACAGATCCCTGCCGTCAGCTTTAATCTCTTTTCTGTCTGCTACCAACTCAATTTTCGCAGGCTTTCCGGCAGTTTTCACTTCTTTTACAAGCACCTCTTTTCCGTCACGGCGGGATACGGCCTTCAGAATACCGGGCTCATATTTCACCCTCCACATCACATGCAGATCATCCCCCTCTTTTTTCTTCACTCCCAGTGATTTTCCGTTCAGGAATAATTCCACCTCGTCGGCATTATTGTAATATGCCCAAACATCTACTGTCTTTCCATCCTGCCAATTCCAGTGAGGCAGAATATGGAGAACAGGCTTGGCTGTCCATTCACTCCGGTACATATAATAAGCATCCTTCGGGAATCCGGCCAGATCGAAGATCCCAAAATAGGAGCTTCTGGCAGGCCATGGATACGGAATCGGCTCTCCGAGATAGTCGAAACCAGTCCATATGTACAGCCCCGAAATATGATCAAGCTTCTTCACCTCTTTCCAGGTTTCCTCATGAGTAGATCCCCAGTAAGCCGAAGCATTATCATAAGCAGAAACCGTATAATCCGCATTTCCGTCCGTCAGTTTGGTCTTGCCGTCTTTTGGCCAGCGCCGGATACTGTCTGACGGCATATCATAATGTCCGCGGGTTGCAATAGCTGAGGTCGTCTCAGAAGCAATAAACTTGCGATGACCGAAAGTTACAGGCAGGCTATCATACTTTGAATGATTATAGTTGAACCCAAGAACATCCAGGGCTTTTGCCTGGAAAAGGAAGTTTTTTTCAGGGTTCATCTCGGTGAGTGCAGAAGTCACCGGTCTCGTCTGATCAAGCTTCTTTACTATCGAAACAAGCTCGCGGGTAATCCTGATCCCGGTACTGTCAAACTGCTCCCTGATCTCATTTCCCACGCTCCACATAAAGACGGATGGGTGATTTCTGTCGCGCTTAATGTGGTCTTCGAGGTCTCTCTTATGCCATTCAGGAAAATCAAGATGATAATCTTTAGAGTTCTTCTTTTTCTTCCACATGTCGAAAGTCTCATCCATGACGATGAAGCCCATGCGGTCACACAGGTCCAGCAACTCAGGAGCAGGAGGATTATGAGCTGTCCGGATTCCGTTACATCCCATTTCCTTCAGCAGTTCAAGCTGACGCTCCATAGCTCTCACGTTAACAGCAGCACCCAGGGCTCCGAGATCGTGGTGATTACAAACACCCAGGATCTTCAGGGACTTGCCGTTTAAACTGAAGCCTTTCTTTTCGTCGAATGAAAAATAGCGGATACCAAAAGGAGTGATATAACGGTCTGTCAGTTTCTTTCCATCATAAACTTCTGTAACAGCCTGGTACAGATAAGGACGATCCACAGACCATAATACCGGATTATTTACCTGAATCTCCTGGTTAAGAGTTGCGGTGTTGCCCGTAATATCCTGTGAAAAGACATTCCTCCCTGCTTCCTTTCCCTTTTCATCCAGCACGAATGTTTTCAGCGTAACTTTAGCTGCGCTGCCTGTGTTCTTAAGTGAGGTTTCAACGACCACTTTTGCCGATGAGGTACTTACCTCCGGGGTCGTCACATAGGTACCCCATAATCCCACATGCAGTTGGCCTGCCGTTTCCAGCCAGACATTTCTGTAGATCCCGGATCCGGAATACCATCTTGAATTGGGCTGTGCTGAATTATCAACCCTTACTGCAATCACATTCCATTTCCCGATATTAAGGTACGGAGTTAAATCGTAACTGAACGAGATATAGCCGTTAGGTCTTTTACCCAGCAATTTGCCATTGATCCAAACTTCACTGTTCTGATATACCCCATCGAAAACAACAGATACATTCTTTCCTTTAGAGGATGAAGGAACAATAAAACTCTTGCGATACCAGGCTATTCCCGTAGGCAGCGCCCCGCCTTCGGGCTTTGCAGGATTAAAACTGCTGAAGTCTCCCTCAATGCTCCAGTCATGCGGCAGGGTCAATGCCCTCCACCAGGCATCATTATACTCTGCTTTTGACGCGTCCTTGTTGTCTCCCGCAAAAAACTTCCACCCTTTGTTGAACGACTCCCTTGAACGTCCGTCCCTCTGGCCATAAACCATTATTGGCACAATCAGGAAACACAGAAAAAGATATTTTAAATTAAGCATGTTTTTTAA
>NZ_QEAS01000007.1:0-12120 GCF_003130405.1 Pararcticibacter amylolyticus | reverse complement strand
CCCCCACCTACTTAAACCGTACACCGCTCTTGCCCAAATCTTTTGAGGTCGCTACTGCGATGCCGCGCTGATCTTTCTTGTTCACTGCACAATAGAAGTGGTATACAACGCCTTTGTGTTTGACGACGAATGACTTGTGTGCATAGAGACTATCATAGGGTTCTGAAGGCTCTATGAGGTTGTCGCCTGTCCAGTCAGTCCAGTTCACCAGGTCATACGAGCAGGCAAAACGGTTGAAAGCACCTTTACGATCCTGCCAGAATGCACCAAAGTAAAACATGACCCAAAGGTCATCCATCTTCTGCAAAACAGCATCGCCGGTTATCCCAACGGGATGATGCATTACAGGTTCCTCATTGAACCGCTTCCAGTTGACCATGTCATCTGAAACAGCCATTCCGATCCGTTCAAACCATCTTGTTTTAATATTATTTTTTGCGGAATCGCCGTTAGCATTATAGTACATCACAAAAGGATGCCCGGTTAGTTTCTTTTCATCCAGGATCACACTGCTCTTAAACAGCTTCCTGTTTTCCCACCATCTCACATCCGGATCTTTGGAAGTAAAGAAGGGTTTTTCGAAGCGTTTCCATTCATGAGCCTTCGCCACGTCGCCTGTTGTATAAGCCATACTGATTCCGAGATCGCCGGCCTCATATCCTGTTGCTGATCCTCCGAAATAAGACATCCAGTATCTGCCTTTGTATTTTTTTACGTTGTAACTGCCTCCCCATTTTGTGTCCTGCAGGGCGATATATCCGGCACGCTGACTTCCATCCCATTCGGTGCTGTCACCAAATGACAACAAACGTCCTTGCTGTTCCCAGTGCAGAAGATCCTTGCTCTTTGCCAGCCAGGTTTCGTAACCGCGACCGTTGAAGATCACGTAGGTCATATACCAGTCATTACCTTTTTTGAACACACTGGGGCAGTCCATCTTCTGCGAATCATCAGCCGGAACCATGACCAATCCATATTTATGAGGTGTTTTCACTTCCTCATACACCCCGCGCATCCTCTCATCAGGAACTTTCTGTCCCTGACCTTTTGATGAAAGCCCGATTGCAAACAGCAGTACTGCAGTTAAAGCGCCTTTAAATATCATATGTGTGTGTGTGTTAAAAAATACTATTGTTTTTCACAGCAAAGTGATATACCCCCGAACCAATTTCAAGAGCGGTTTTTCCGTTCCTTGTCTCTTTTACCAATATTCCCTTGTCTGTTGAAAGAGCCTTCCCCCCTTCGGAGATCTGTGAGATCTTTCCCGCGGGAAGCCATACGGTAGCCTTTGTATTTCCCGGAACCTTAGCAGTCAGCTCAAACTGGCCTTCACTCTTTTTCCATTGACTGGATATCAGGCCATAAGGCGACTGATAGTCAGCATTTGCAGAAGTGATATTTCCTACGATCTCAGGGTGTATCGTTATCGTGTTAAAGCCCACAGAGTTCTCACCCGGCCTGATCCCTGCTACACTACTATAAAACCACTCCAGGATATGCCCCAGCATAAAGTGGTTATTGGAAACAGCGGGAGAAGCGACCCACGATTCAGTAAGCGCTGTAGCCCCCTTTGCAAGCTGATACCCATATCCCGGAACTTCAGTATTACTGTTCATGTCGTAGATCACATCCGATCTTCCGGCATCAGCAAGCACCTGAAGCAAATAACGGAACCCAATATCTCCCGATGTGAGGCTATTGTTTCGGTCCCTGATATCTTTTACTATATGGTTGATCACAGCTTCCTTATACTGAGGCTCCACGAGTCCCATGTACACCGGCATGGCATTGGAAGTCTGGCTTCCGGAACCGTACTGCATTTTCTCCCTGTCGAAAAACTTGCTGTTGAATGCCTGTTTCACTTCTTTGGCAAGAGAAGCATATCTATCTGCATCTGCACTTTTTCCGAGCAGTAAAGCTGCTTTCTGAAGGATTTGCAGATCATAGTAATAATAGGCAGTAGCCGTTAAGCCCATCGGTGTCATCTGGCAAAAGCCGGAACGCTCCGGCCCGATATCATACCAGTCACTCAATCCGTAAGAAATGATATGGCTGCTGGCCTTACTGCTCAGATAATCAAGATAACGCTGCATCATCGGATAGGAGCTTTCCAGGGCATCCTTGTCGCCATACCATTCATAGAGGTACCAGGGCAGGATAATGGCATTGCTTCCCCATTCCGGAGAATCGCGGAACACTCCTTCCATGAAATCCATCACGGTATATTCGGGTACTGTGGCCGGAATCAAACCCTCAGGCGTCTGTGCCGTTCTTAAATCATCCAGCACCTTCCTGCACAGGTTAGCGATATTGTAATTATAGCGGATCGAATTGCCCACCAGGTGAACCTGCTCCTGCCAGCCAAGACGCTCACGGTGGGGGCAATCTGTAAAAACGCTCACCATATTGCTCCGGATGGCCCAGTCGATCAGTTTACTTGTCCGGTTAAACAGATCATTCGACGAAGCAAACTCACCGGCTTTTTCCGCTGCGTTACGGGTATGCAGGCCTCTGACAGACCTGAGCACCGGCTTATTCGCAGCATTTGCCATTCCCGGGGGAACAGCGCCCTCCACCTGTAAATAGCGGTAGCCATAATAAGTAAAGCGCGGACTCCATGTTTCCACTCCTCCGCCTTTTAATACGTAATCGTAATATACAGGCTTACCTGTTGACTTTTGATTGGCAGAGCCATCGTCATTGATCAGCTCAGCCGGGGTAATTCTGACGGTATCCCCTTTCTTCCCCTGAACGGTAATCTCCGGAATTCCAGAGGCATTTTGCCCCAGATCGAAAACATAAGAAACATCAGATATCCGGGTGGTCTTTACAGGAACAAAACTTTCGAAAGTTTTCAGAGGATCAGCCATTTGTGACCTTAGGACCGGAGGGCCATCTGCTATCACCACCTGCTTCCAGCGGCTATCATTAAACACCGGCGTATTCCATCCCGGCTGTTCTTTGCGGGCATCATAATCTTCTCCCCCATAGATACTGCTGTAGGTGACCGGGCCTGGGGCTGTTCTCCAGCTGCCGTCACTCAGGATATTCTGGACAGTCCCGTTCTGATATTCAAGCTGAATGCGGCAGATCATTTTGGGATAGCCGAACGCCCCGGTAAGCTTCCGGTAGCGCTTGTCCCTGGGGGTGTAATAAAAGCCGTTGCCCAACATAACTCCCAGGGCATTCTTCCCCTGCTTCAGCTGACTGGTTATATCAAACGTCACATAGAGAGCCTCCTTATCGTATTTCGTCCATCCCGGATCAAGGAAATGGTCTCCTGTTTTCGTTCCGTTGACACTCATTTCGAAATGGCCAAGCCCGGAAATGAATACCGTAGCCTTTTTTAAAGAAGCCTTAACATCAAACGTTTTCCGGATAAGCGGCAATACATTATTAGTTGGCTGCAAATTTTTTCCGCCCTTCCCGTGCGAAGCAGGTATTATCTTTTCCGCATCTGGCAGGTTTTCCCAGGCGATCCATTTTGCACCTTTCCAGTCCGCAGCCGAAAACAAAGCAGTTTGCCATGAAGCTGCCTTACTCCAGGCAGAGACGCGCCCCTTATTGTCCCAGACCCTTACTTTCCAGTAATATTGTTTGGCGGGGTTTAATACACTGCCCGCATATTTTACCTGTATAGAAGCATCAGACGAAATCTTCTTTGAATCCCAGATGTTCCCTTGGTTGGCAGAAAGTGATTTCAGGTTATCTGAAACTAATATCTGATAAGAAATTTGCAGAACGTTCCGGCTGGATGAACGGATCTCCCAGCTCAGCCGGGGAGTTCTCATATCCAGTCCTATGGGATCCTTTTTCCCCTCACAGCGCAAATTCTCTACCCAAATCCCTTGCCCAAAGGATCTTAAAGAAATAAAAAACAGGAGCAAGGAAACTGTAGTTAGTTTGCGCATTCTTCTTTCGTATCTATGGTTAGCAAACAAAGTTACTGGCGGAGCGAGGAGCTTTTTTATGAAAAGTTCTCTATATATTGTATAATATTATCCTGAGCAAAAACAAACAATAAAGGTAAGATACGCTTATTTAGCATTTACAGGAACAAAAGGACGGTCTATTATTTTAAGGTTCAGAAGGTTATTTCTTAATTTCTTCGGAATCATCCTTCACCGACCATTACACCCAAATAAGAATGCGGAGGTATAATCGTATCATGGTTTTTACATATAGTTCTTAAACTTATCCAGCGGCATATTAGTTGCTGACCATCAAAACCGTCCCCTGGAGTATCCGGATTCTCTTTGTTGAATAACCGGCTTTACAGGTTCCTTAACTCCAGGGCGATGGCCGGATCAGTCTCCGGATAATCCAGTAAGGCGCTGTAAGCATCTCCTTCCAGCCCCAGCAGCATTGCAAAGGCTGGTTCTGTCTTTATTCCCTTTAATTTCAATTCTATAACAGCTCTTTTAAATTCCTCTCCCTTTTGTTGAAGTATAAAATATTCAATCATCATATGCCGGTATGCTTCCTGCTGTTTTACCGGCCGGTTTTGACCGAAAACCTCAACGGGAAGATCTTCCATTCTGAAGAATGCCATAACGGTTTGCACGCCATTGACATGAGACTCCGACATTGAGAACTCTTTCTCCCCGCTGAAAGAGAGAAGTGCTGCTTTAAAAGCATCAATATTCCTCCAACAGCATACAATGTCCATATCACTGCCCGGTATATCTATTTCCAGGGGGATGGTGCCTGTCAGAACAGGATCAAAAGGCTCAAGTAATTCCATAACCCTATGTTCGCCTAAAACCTTCCAGGCTTTCTGCTGGACAGAATTTCCAGCCTTCAGATACTCTATCGTATCAAACTTTTTCATTTAAAAAAGGTGTCTGAGGAATGTCTCCGGGTTATCAAGAAAAGATTTGGTAAGATTGTAATGCTCCGTTTCCTGGTAAGTAGTTTCAGTAACTCCGCTCTCACTGAAATGAAAAATCGCAGCACCGGGGTAACAGATCAATATGGGCGAATGTGTCGCTATCAGGAACTGTGCGCGCCCGCTTCTTTCGAGCTTATTGATCACGGACATAAAAGCGAGGATCCTTGCGGGTGACAAAGCAGCTTCAGGCTCATCAAGGATATAAATGCCGGAATCAAACTTGTTATCGAAAAGGGAAAGGAAAGATTCGCCATGGGATTGTTCATGGAGGGACTTGCCGCCATAGGCATCAAGTAATTTTTGACCATCTGCGGGATTAGGATTTTCTTTTACCATTTCATCGATATACGATGCAAAATTGAAAAAGCTCTCCGCCCTCATAAAAAAACCCTGGTTTATTCTTCTTGGCTTCCAGACTAATTGTATAAATTCAGCGAGTGGCGATTCATATTCATCAAAACTGAATCCGCTGTTCAGATTGTGATTCCTGTTTCCTCCTCTCAGACTAAAACCGCACTTTTCTGCAACTCCTTCGAGTACAGTTGATTTACCTGAGCCATTCTCGCCTACAAAAAAAGCAACATTTGAATACAACGACAGCCTCAGTCCGTTTCTCAGGGCTGGAATGCTAAATGGATAATCACTACTATCAACAGGCTGATATCTTATTTCTGAAAGGTATGGCACAGGTACTTATTGTTTTTCCAAAGGTAAAAAATTCCATTATCTTTACCCTCACCTATATCGGTCGGGGATGGAATCAATCGCTTTTATTGATACGGAAATTGAACCGCGCAGCAAGAAAATACTGGATATAGGATGTATCCTTGATAACCATCGCCCTTTTCACTCAGGATCAGTCAGCGCATTTGTCAGCTTTATAGGCGGATCGAAACTCATTTGCGGACATAACATTTTCAGTCACGACCTGAAGTTTCTTAAGAGGGCTCTGGGGCAGGATCTGACAGATAAACACGGCGTGATTGACACACTGCTCCTCTCCCCGCTGATGTTCCCTGCCCAACCCTCACATGCATTGCTAAAGGACGATAAACTTCAGACAGATGACCTGAATAATCCTCTTAACGATGCTATAAAGGCCCGGGATCTCTTTTATGATGAAGTATCAGCGTTTCATGATCTTGCTGCACCATTGAAACAAGTCCTGTGGCTATTGCTGCACCGTCATCCGAACTTTAGTGCATTTTTTATTTACACCGGATACCATAGCGACGATCAGGATGTAAGGACTCTTATCAGCACAGTCTTCAGAGAAGATATTTGCAACCAGGCTGATTTACAGCAAATGGTTACGGAATACCCGGTAGAACTCGCTTATTGCCTTGCATTGCTCAGCTGCAAAAAACCGAACTCGCAGCTGCCGCCCTGGGTGATCATGCAATACCCAAAGGCCGCCCGGCTCCTGCACATGCTGCGGGACACTCCTTGCCTGGAAGGCTGTATTTACTGTAATAGAGCACTGGACATACATGAAGGGTTGAAAAGACATTTTGGATTTACGGCATACCGTACATACGGAGGCGAGCCGCTGCAGGAAATGGCAGTGAAAGCAGCTGTCCATAATAAATCACTCCTGGCAGTTTTTCCAACAGGAGGAGGCAAGTCAATTACGTTCCAGATTCCGGCTTTAATGAGCGGAGAAAATTCAAAAGCTCTGACAGTAGTGATCTCTCCCCTGCAATCTCTGATGAAGGACCAGGTAGACAACCTTGAAAAAGCAGGTTGTACGGCAGCCGTTACGATTAACGGATTGCTCGATCCCATCGAACGCGCGAAATCTTTTGCAAGGGTTGAAGACGGGTCGGCATCTATCCTCTACATTTCTCCCGAATCGTTACGGTCTGTAAGTATTGAACGGCTGTTGCTTGGCAGGAAAATAGCTCGTTTCGTGATTGATGAGGCACATTGTTTTTCTTCATGGGGGCATGATTTCAGAGTCGATTACCTGCATATCGGCGACTTCATCCGCTCATTGCAGGAAAAGAAGAACAGCGAGATGCCGATCCCTGTTTCGTGTTTTACCGCAACTGCAAAGCGAAAAGTAATAGAAGATATTCGTCAGTATTTTAAAGAAAAACTTTCCCTGGATCTGGAATTATTCAGAACCGGGGCATCCAGGACCAATCTCCGTTACCGCGTGATTAACAGCGCGGACGATACTCACAAATACAGCACGCTCCGGGACCTCATCGGCGAAAAGCCATGCCCTGCTATTGTCTACGTTTCGAGAACGAAGAGGGCCTGCGAGCTCGCCGATAAATTGACCAATGATGGATTAAAGGCACTCCCCTATCACGGAAAGATGGATTCATCCGAAAAGATCGGGAACCAGAACGATTTTCTCTCAGGGAAGGTACGCATTATGGTTGCCACGTCAGCCTTTGGAATGGGAGTCGACAAAAAAGACGTAGGGATGGTGATCCACTATGACATTTCAGATTCACTGGAAAACTACGTCCAGGAGGCCGGACGGGCTGGCAGAGACGAAAATATTACGGCCGAATGCTATATCCTGTATAATGATGAAGATCTTTCCAGGCATTTCATCCTGCATAACCAAACCAAACTGGGTATTAAAGACATTCAGCAGGTATGGAAAGCGATCAAAGACCTGACACGGTTCCGGTCTGCTGTTTCCAACTCAGCACTGGATATAGCACGTAAAGCCGGTTGGGACGATTCCATTGCCGATGTAGAGACCAGGGTGACCACCGCAATTGCTGCACTTGAAGATGCCGGGTATGTCCTGCGAAAACAGAACATGCCAAAGGTATTCGCCAGCAGTATCATACCACGTACAGCTCAGGAAGCAGCAGACAGGATACAGGCATCTGAACGATTCAGCGATGACCAAAAGACAAGCGCCATCCGGATCATCAAAAAGTTAATCTCAGCCAGGAGCCGGAAGCTTGTCAGCGACGACGCTCCTGAATCACGGATTGATTACATATCCGACCACCTGGGGATTGAAAGAGAAAAAGTAATTGAAGCAGTCAATCTTTTACGGGACGAAAACATCCTGGCCGATGCCATGGATCTCACGGCCTTTATCAAAAAGGGAGAAAACAGGAACCGCTCGCTGAACATCACAGAAATGGCCTGCGGCATAGAGAACTTCCTGCTATCTGCCATTGACGAAGATGAATCTGTTTATTCGCTTAAAGAACTGAATGACCTGGCAGAAGAAAAAGGAATCAGCAACGCTAACCCTAACCAGATCCAGACTATTCTCAATTTCTGGGCTATAAAGAAATGGATCTCCAAGAGGAGAGATGGCTATTCAAAAAATCATCTCAGGATCCACTGGCTTATCAAAAAAGAAGAGGCAAAAGAGAAATTCCAGAAACGCCGGGACCTTGCAGGATTCATTATTCATCATCTTTACCAAAAGACAGCAGCCAGCACCCCGGTAACCGGATCTGACTCCGAAGAGATATTGGTGGAATTTTCAGAGCTGGAACTCGTTAACGGATACAACGGGCAGACAGGACTATTCAAAACACAAGTAAACCATGAAGATATTGAAGATACTTTGTTTTACCTCTCCCGCACCGGCGCTTTAAAGCTTGACGGGGGTTTCCTGGTAATTTATAATAAGCTGACCATTGACAGGCTTGAGAAAAACAACAGGGCAAAATACACCCTTGCAGATTACCAGAAACTAAGCCAGTTTTATGAGAATAAAGTACAGCAAATCCATATAGTTGGCGAGTATGCGCAAAAGATGGTTAATGATTATAAAGAGGCGCTCGGGTTTGTCGATGACTATTTTCAATTAAACTACTCCTCGTTCCTCAGCAAATACTTCAGGGGAGACAGGCAGGTTGAAATTAAAAGGACCCTGACACCTGCAAAATTCAGGCAGATCATAGGTGATCTGTCACCAGCTCAGCTCAGGATAATCAACGACAATACTTCTAAATATATCGTTGTGGCGGCCGGCCCTGGAAGTGGAAAAACCCGGGTCCTCGTCCACAAGCTTGCTTCACTGGCAATGATGGAAGACATCAAACTGGAGCATCTGCTCATGATCGCCTTTTCAAGAGCGGCCGTTACTGAATTCAAAAAACGCCTGACGGGGCTCATTGGCAATGCAGCAAACTTCGTTGAGATTAAAACATTTCATTCATATTGTTTTGATCTGACCGGGCGGGTAGGCAGCCTTGAAAGATCCGGCGATATCATCAGGGAGGCAGTTAACAAAATACGCAGCCGGGAAGTTGAAACCAACCGCATTACCAAAACCGTTCTGGTGATTGATGAAGCCCAGGATATGGATGCTACTGAATACTCCCTGGTGGAAGCACTCATAGAGCAAAACGAGGACATGAGGGTGATCATGGTTGGAGATGACGACCAAAACATCTATACATTCCGCGGTGCAAGATCTGAACACCTGGAGAGATTTATCCGTGAAAAGAGCGCACGCAAATATGAACTTATTGAAAATTACAGGAGTAAGAATAACCTGGTGCAATTTGCCAATCAGCTTGCAGAAAGCATTTCTCACAGGCTAAAGAGCAGCCCGGTTGTTGCCCGGCAAATAGACAATGGAGAGATCCGCCTGACACACTATAATGGAGAAAACCTTGTCACTCCCCTGGTAAACGACCTGCTAAATACAGACCTCAAAGGCAGCACCTGCGTACTAACGAGAACAAACGAGGAGGCTTCCAGGATCGCCGGGCTGCTGCTAAGTCATCGCAGGCCGGTTAAACTGAGCCAGTCCGACGATAGCATCAGTGTTAAAAACATTCTTGAGATCCGGTTTTTCCTGGAGCTCATTGACAGCTACCCTGACGTTTCTATTATCCAGGAGGAACACTGGAAGCAGGCAAAGGCGGAACTAATAAAACACTTCGGTAAGAGCACGAAACTCGATATGTGCCTGCGCGTGCTGAAAGATTTTGAAGAAACTAATACAAAAGCGAAATACAGGACCGACCTGCAAACTCTGCTGCAGGAATCGAAACCGGAGGATTTTCTGTTCGCCACCGAAGATGTTATCCTGGTATCCACTATTCATCAGGCAAAAGGGAAAGAGTTCGAACATATCTTTTTATTACTCGGCGCGTGCAACCCTGCGGATGATGATACAAAAAGGCTTCTGTATGTAGGGATCACAAGGGCTAAAAAACATCTTTCGGTTCATACCACAGATAATTTCTTTCGAAATATAAAAACTGATGAGCTTGTAGTGACCGAAGACAGCAACATTTACCCGCCACCCCGCGGGTGGTTGATTCAGCTGAATTACAAAGACGTATGGCTTGACTATTTCATACCCCGTCAGGCTTTACTGTCAAACCTTCGCAGCGGAGACAGGCTTATGGTAACAGAAGAAGGCTGCGAAAAGCCCGATGGTGTTACAGTTTTAAAATTCTCCAAGAAATTCCAAAACACGGTCCTGGATCTGAAGACGAAAGGCTTTGCCATCAGGTCGGCCAGGATAAATTACATCCTTTACTGGAAAAAAGAAGACGCGGAGCAGGAAATCATCATACTGCTTCCCGAGGTATATTTCACTTACACACCCGGGTGATTTATATTTCACTTACACACGCGGGTGGCCTAAGCTAATGCTGTTTTTCGGAAGTATCAGCCTTGTAAACCTCCGGATTTACCGGATACGGCAAAGATTGTCCTTTAAGCCCCGCAATGATATTTTCAGCAATAAGACGAACCATTTCTACTCTTGTTTCTTCCGTAGAAGTACCAATATGGGGCGTTACAGCAACATTCTCCATTGTTAAAAGAGGATTATGGGGAAGCATTGGTTCCGGATTTGAAACATCAAGACCGGCCCCCCATATGATCCCGTTCCGCAAAGCCTCAATCAGTGCCTCTTCATCATGCATCGCTCCCCTGGCTGTATTGATAAATATGGCAGTAGACTTCATCTTTGCGAAAACATCCCGGTTGAATATGGCACCATTTTCTTTGTTCAGGGAGGAGTGAACCGAAAGAATATCACTTCTATCCAGGAGTTCATCAAAACTCACATATTCCGCTCCCAGCTCTTTTTCCGCCTCCTCATTGCGGCTGCGGTTATGATAAATAACCTTCATTCCGAATGCCCTGCTGCATCGTTTTGCCATTTCAGTACCGATATTACCCAGTCCAAAGATTCCAAGGGTTTTCCCGTCGAGTTCTATTCCGAGGTTTACCGTAGGATCAAAGAATCCCCATTCGCCATTCAGAATACGCTGGTGGTGATAAAATGCCTTTCTTGAAACATTCAGCATTAAAAGGAACGCCGTGTCGGCAGTCGTTTTGCTTAATACTCCCGGCGTATTACCTACTAGAATACCCAGCCGTGTAGCTTCTGCTACATCCACATTATCAAAGCCAACGGCGTGCAGGGCAATTACCTTCAGATGCCGGCACTCGTTTAAAAAGTGCTTATCGAGCTTATTAGGTCCCGCACTCACCAGTGCATCATAGTTCTTACAATGGCCAATCAGTTCCTCTTGTGTCAGATCCCTTTTTTCTGTCCATTCCGTAACGCTAAAACCGGCATCTTCCATCAACTTTACTCCCGATGCGGTAATTTTCCTTGTTATAAATATCTTCTGTGCCACGTGACTCATCTCCTGTTTTAGTGCAAACAGCGGCTAAGGTAACACTTTCAGATTTGCATCTTCTGTGTACCCTCGCTTATTCGCCCCCTTCCCTTACAAAGAAAACCTTCCTTAAAGAGAAAGCTGCTTCTAAAGAGAAAACCTCTTTCCCAGAACAAAAGGCATCCCCTCATCACCGTCAGTGCTCAATCTTTCCTTCGCGCTCAACACCCCCTCCGAACTCAACACCCTCTCATTCTCTACAACACCCTCCGGCCCGTTTCTCCCCGTGCCACTTCCCGATAACCCATCTGCTCTTACCCTCCGGCTCCCCCTTTGCTCCCTGTCCCTCATCTTTTCCGCCCCTTTAGCCATCTTCTCCAGCAACTCATTCCCCGCATAACACAAGCCCGGGTGACGCCTCCCGGCCTCCTTCCTCACTTTCAGCGGCTCCTCAAGCGAAAGAGGCTCCGTCGTCCTGAAAGCCGCCAGGATCGCCGCAGGGCTGAACGAAGGCGTATTGACCAGGCCGCCCCCTGCACCCGTATCACTGACGCCCAGGCAATCCAGCGAGGCCGTCACTATTACCATACACCCTTCCGGGATCGTCCCCTCCATCTCAAAGTCCAGCGCCTCCATATCCTTCCA
>NZ_QEAS01000060.1 GCF_003130405.1 Pararcticibacter amylolyticus | reverse complement strand
TATGGCTGCGCATGCTGCTGAGCAACTCGTGTGTAAAGCTGTAAGTATTATCTGTTTCGTCATAATTCCCTTCAGCCAGTGCTCCTCCCTTGTAATGCTGGCTCACGTTCTTCGTTACCTGTGCTTCTTCATCATAATAATTCACATTCCACAACAGTTTTGAGGGGTTGTTAAGCACTGCCGTACGGGCAAAAGAAAAGTGTTTCTCGGCAAATCTATCCACCACATTAAATGTCCCGATCACCGTATCATAGAGTCTCGCTCCGTCATTGTGGACACTTATTGAAACTCTAATTCACCTGCTACAAGTTTCACCTGATTAACTTGTTTATTTTCAAAATTATACCCTTTCATTTTCAACAACTTGATTAAAGTATTCTTTAACTCCTTTGGATTATTAGGAACCTTTAGTTGATCTGCTACAACAACAAAAATATCTGTATAACTATTCTGCCCCTCCTTTACCTCGCAGACATTAAGTCTCCTAATAGATTTAACGCCATTTACAGTTAATTCCTTATTTTTAAAAGGAACATATTTCCCACATTGAACAACTTCTCCATCAAAACCATAAGCGGTCCAAGGGCCTTCAGGAATCCCATTTTTAATCGAAATTTTATTTGAAATACGGCCATTATCAAACTTAGATATTGCCTCACCATCATATGGCATTGAAGTTCCTTTTTGGAAGTAAATATTTTCTTTTAGCACCAATTCTTCTAACAAGATCTGCGAACGAGAACAACTTGATAAAAAGAACAAAAAAATTATTAATGTAAAGGCTTTCATAGCTATTTCTTTAAGTAAAATTGGTAATTAACTATCCCTGTACGCATCATATCAATATCCCTTCGTTCATCCCCACTTCCATTTGTTTTCCCAGTAATATCTTTCCAAAGCTGATTTAAATTTGATCCCTGGAAAAGAAAAGACTGAGAAAATCCCGCTGCAACCCCAAATGCTCCATATGAAATATTTCCATAATCATCATACCGTCTCAAGGTTCCATTAAGAATGCTCCATTCTCCGATTACTGAAGCCGCATAAGAAGGAGTGCCATCGCTAGTAGTTAAGGATTTTAAGTCATACTTGGCACCATCAGTAACTAAATCTTGAAAGGCTTCTGCTCTATCACTTAAAAATCCACCTCTCGTGCTCAATCCTCTTAACGCAGAAAATTCTGGAATACCACTTCTAACTATACTTGTGAATTCCGATGTTAAATCAAGAAGATCTTCTAAAAAGACTTGTGATCCTACTCTAGTTCCAATATTCCTTAATGGATGATTACTTCTAAATGATCTACCACTAAGTCCTCCCGATTTTCTTCCAACTTGATATGTAAGAGCCTCGGCATTTGCCCAAGGATTATCTGAATCAAAAGAGTCAGAGTTTCCGTCAACCGTATATATGGCAGTTTTTTCTCCTCCAGGCTTTCTCGTAATAAGCTGTCCTCCTATTGCATTGTATAAAGCAGTATCTCTTCCATCCGGGTCAATAAACCTAACTGGATTATTAAAGGTATAGTTATAAGGGGTGAAGCTTGCATATTTGTTAGTCAAAGGATCCATAGTAGTAAATCGCCCAACTACCGCATCATAGAACCTCGCCCCATAATCATATTGCCCCAATCCCAACTCTGTCTGCAATTCCTTCCCGTTATATTTATATCTGTTATCAGGGCTTGGCGTCAGCCGGTTCCGGTTTAACTCCATCCCGAAAGCATAATAATCCGGCGTTTGCAAGATACTTCCATCCTGCTTCACCACTGCACGGGTGTTGCCCAGATGGTCTTTTAGCATATATTCATAACTATAAGTACCACCTGTATTCACAGCCCTCCCCTCTTCCGTCTGAACAAACTCAATGTTTCCATTGTTGCCATATTCGATGCCGCCGATATAATCACGGTTGCCTCCTGCTGTCTCCTTTCTTAGCTTTCTTCCAGATGCATCGTAAAGGTAGCTAATTGATTCTCCAGTTGATCCTTTTGTTACCTTTTTCGAAAGGTTCAGATGATTGTACTCGAAGTTTAGTCCTTTACGGCTGTCTGTCCGAAGATTCCCATTCTGATCATATGAGTA
>NZ_QEAS01000059.1 GCF_003130405.1 Pararcticibacter amylolyticus | reverse complement strand
TTGATATCTCAATAAGATCACCTTCTATGTTTTCATCGAATTCCAAACGGTTTAGTGCTTGGTCATGTTTTGGCACACAAATTATCTTCATTAATTATCCGTATTTTTAAAGTGAGTTACTTCATTATATTCCGCTTGACTGCGTCCCATCTGCATGCGCTTACAATTTTGTTATTGACGTTTTGGGACCAAACACGCTCTCAACTGTAATTACACCAGCATAAACATTTATGCTGCAATTAGTCGACCAGCATATAAATTCGTAATTATATAGCTATATCTATAGCATATAACTCCCTGGATTGTATGTCTACGACAAATAACTGAACGCTTTGGGGATTTAACCTATCTGGCTTGTAATAAAATGCATAATATACATCGGCTTGTTCTAAGGCCTTTTTAACGTGTTGAAGCACTGGTTCTAATTTCTTATTGCCATTGTAATATTCTAAAGGCATATAAATCACTTCCTTAAACAAACTGTCAATAGGAGTTTTGCTCCATCCATATCTTTGCCATCCACCGTCTTTGAAAGGAAGTAGTTTAGATCGAACACGATAGAATTCATCGATAGTAACTTTTTTTAGCTTATATTTTTCTATGGTGTAGCCTTCTCCAAACCCTCCAAAGTCATCTTTAGAACTAACTCTTTCAATGTCCACTTGCTCTACACCCAATATTTGGGGAAGATCATCCTTGAAGTAACTACTTTGGCATCCAGAGATTAAAACTATCAAGGCAGAAAGTACTATTCTTACATACATTTTTATCATAATTTACTTCAAATCAGCAGTATATTATATTACTGAGGCTTTTTTTTGAGATGTGACATACCATAGTTGTAAATAGTATAACCAGCACCTTCTCCTGCTACAGTTTTCCCCATCCATGTAGCAACATTTCTTCCTGTTCTACCTTTTTGATAGTCAAAATCATAAATGTCTAAAACACCGTTATCCCCTCCAAGCCTCACTCTACTTCCATCTACTAGTGTCAATTTTATTGTCCCATAAACAAGACCAGTTTCAAAATTAGCATTAGCTGGCGAAGCAAAGTTCACGTATTTGCTATCACCTACGCTTAGATCACCCTCATAAACCGGAGTCAAATCTATTTTTGAAGCATCGACAAATAAAGGCTTCCCACCACCTGTTCTATACCATTCATTAGCTTCACTTAAAGTTAACTTCCCATCATAATCCGGCCGGTTTTTCAAACCGATATAATGGTTGGCGTATTTTAAAGCTGCCTTTTCACTTATAAATCCATAATTTGGATCACCTTCTTTATAAGTACTATTTTTTACTGCTTCGTCATGATTCATGCCTTGTGTAAAATTACTTTTATTCATAACTATAGCTTGTCCCTTTAACCCTTGATCATCAGTGCCCAAAAAATCACCATTGGTATCATAGATAGGACTTGTGGCTCTTCCATCGGGATCAACCATTATCATTGGATTATTCAGCCCATAATTATATGGCGAGAACAGGTAAAACTTCTCCGCCAGGGGATCAACCGCATTCCATCTACCCAACAAAGGATCATAAAACCTCGCCCCATAATCATACTGATCTGTTAAGACATCCTGTATCTCCTTTCCATTGTAAAGATACTTGTTTTTTGTTCCGGCAGCATATACCGGTGCGTTTAACCCGAAGGCATAGTATTCATCTTCCTGGATGACATTGCCTGCAGCATCGGTGCTCACCCGGGTATTGCCCAGATGGTCCTTCAGATCATATTCATAGCGGTAGGTGCCGTCCGTGTTTCGCACTGCCCTGCCCTCTTCGGTCTGGATGAAGTCGATTGTCCCGTTGGTATACTGGATCCCGGCGATATAGTCCCGGGTGGTACCTGCCTGTACCGAGCGGATCTTATTGCCGGTGGCATCGTACGTGTAGGTGGCTGTACCATTCCCCGTCACCTGCGAGGGGAGATTGAGCTCATTATAGGTGATCGTCAGGTTCCGGGTGCCGTCTGTCGTGGTATTGCCGTTGGCGTCATACCCGAAGCTGCCGGTCTTAAAGCCGCTGACGGAGCTCAGACGGTTGCCGTCATACGTGTAGGCCAGCGAACCGTAGTTCCCCCTGGCAAGGCTCTGGATATTGCCCATCTTGTCGTAGGTAAGGGTTTCGCCCAGCTTATTGCTGGCATGGCTGGAGGCAGCAGTCGTCAGCCGGTTCACCGGGTCATATGTATAGGTAA
>NZ_QEAS01000058.1:990-2451 GCF_003130405.1 Pararcticibacter amylolyticus | reverse complement strand
TCGTCAGCCGTCAGGCTGCTGTTGTTGATCGAGGTCAGCTGGCCCCGGATGTTATAGCGGTAGTCGACCGACTGCAGGTAGCTGGAACCGCTGTTGGTGGAATGCAGTTTCTTGTCCACAAACAGAATCAAATATTTTATAAATTACAAAATTGCTACCTTGTAAATTCCTTCAGTAAAATATTGCAATTCCAGTAATCATATAAGTGCGAAATCAGTATAGCAGATTTCGCACAAGAAGTAAACCTCCCCAAAAGGAAAAGAGAGGAACGAACCAGAACAATATAAAAAGCAATATATAAGTCCGCTTTTTATATTGAAATCGCTCTCCTAATCTATTAATAACGGATTCATATCTGGGCTTGTATCTTCTTTTTACCAAAGTTGAAACAATCAAAAAAAGCAAAGCACAGCTAATGAAGTAGGCAACTTTATTGAAGATTAACACATCTATTTTTATTAAAAACAGATAAATTGAAGTTATTATCAATAAGCAAATAAAAAACAGCATTAAGGTAACTGCATTTACGCATCTTCCTTTTAGATCATGTTCATTTATCTTCTTAAAAATAACCAGGAAACGATGCGTAATAAATATTAAGAAGTCAAGCCACATATTAATCTCCTATAACATTCTCCTCTAACGTTTTACCATTATAAATCCATGACCCCAATTGAGCCGTTCCATATATTAGAGCTGCTCCAGCAACTACAGGACCACCAAAAACTGCTGCTGCACCATAAAGGGTAGCTCCTATCCAGAAATTAGCGTGTGTGGCTGTGCTGATGCCCTGAGGGTTAGTAAGCAATTGAGAACCATAAGTAGCCGCAGACAGAATCATACCCGCCGTTCCCAGCTGTTTCCCAAGTTTGCTCACTTGACCAAGCGTACCTCTTAACGCAGCCGCTGTACGTTGTGTACCGAAACCAAGAAATCTGCCGATAGTCTGGGCACCGTTATTTTGTCTGACAGCCTGTATCCCCAGTTCTGCTCCTCCCCACACAACACCCCCAAGATTAAGGATCTGTCCCATTTCGTCAGCAAAGCCTGCTTTTAGAACACTTCCCCCCGAGTTAGCATGACTGTTATATTAACACAAACATTACCGTCTTATTGCACTTGTCCCGGTTTAAAAAAGGCTACTACAAAAATCAAAAGGAATGATAACGCAACATAGATTGCCACGACGATATTTCCACGAACTCTCTCCTTGTTGCTCTCTTGTGAGTATTTCTTTAATATCTTTTTTCTTTTATCTTTCCTATAGAATAGTACCATTAAAACTATTAAGATTAATGACACTCCACCAGCCTGCTGATTACTAGAAAACCAAAATGGCAAAAGATTGATCTTAGCTAAAAATGCATTTATCACAAGAAGATTTGCACCGATTAATCCCCCTAAAAAGACAGGAGCAATGAATTCTGGTATGTCATATAAAGAAGATTTCAATGTAGCTTT
>NZ_QEAS01000058.1:0-947 GCF_003130405.1 Pararcticibacter amylolyticus | reverse complement strand
TATTTCTCATCTATCCATTTATAAAAATCATCTCCCCATATCATATCAGCTGTGCTTATACCAAGAGAGATGCCCCAACCAACTACAGGTATGAATGCAGCTCCGATTGCTGCTCCCTGAACCGCAAGTCTCGTCGCATTTCCGGCAGTTGGATCATTTATTAACTGATAGCCTGCAGATGCTACACCTACGACCTCTCCCGCAACTCCCAGACCCTTTGCAAATTTTAGATACTTTGCACCGGTCTTCCCTAAAGTATTTGTAGTTCTCCACGCTTTTTGCGTTTTTCTAAGAAGATCCCAGCCTTCTCGGGTATTATTAGATTTATAACTACTACGAACAGCCCATTCAAGCAATTCAGTTTTGGCAGCCATTCCTAATCCCGCTGCTCCGAAAATGTCAGAGGTAGTCTTTAACCAGCTCGATTCTCCCCCCGAGTTAGTATTCGCATTCACCGGAGCCGTCTTAGTACTGGTCACCGTTACCTTCTTTACCCATCCCCCGCTATAAAACTGCGGGTTCACCGCCGTAGCCAGTAACTTCGGGTCACCGCCCCGCGCCAGCCACTCTTCCTGGGTAATCCGCCCTCCAGCCCAGGGGCTCCACTCGAAACCGGAGGCCGGATCGTCATATGTGTACGTTTTCCCATCCTCCGGGGTCACGCTCCAGTAAGCCCAGGCCAGGTCCAGCACCGCCTGGTTCAGGCCGGTGCCGGCCCCCCAGCTGCTGCCGCTTCCATGCGGCGGCAGCGCCTCCAGCTTCTTGTCCCCCAGCGGGTCATTGTACATCACCGGGTTGTTCCCCGAATAATGATACGTGCTCACTGCATCCGAAGCTTCCGCCATCGGGTCTACCCCCAGGAAACGCCCCAGGGCCGCATCATAGTTCCGGTAATACGTCTGGTAATAGTCCGGAAGGTCCCCGTAGTCGTTCTGCCACTCCGAACC
>NZ_QEAS01000057.1 GCF_003130405.1 Pararcticibacter amylolyticus | reverse complement strand
TTGATATCTCAATAAGATCACCTTCTATGTTTTCATCGAATTCCAAACGGTTTAGTGCTTGGTCATGTTTTGGCACACAAATTATCTTCATTAATTATCCGTATTTTTAAAGTGAGTTATTTCATTATATTCCGCTTGACTCCGTCCCATCTGTCTGCCATTTACAGTTTTGTTATTGGGCACGCCACCATTCATGTCCAAATATTGTCTTTTACCGGTTAAATTAGTATTCTGTATTCTAAAATAATTTCCAGAGTTGTCATAAACAACCTGAACACCTGTTTCACCATTGACATAGATGGTCTTTTGCCCCTGCACTACACCTTTTGCACCGGGAGCGAATTTCTCAATTGCACCTTCTAAACTCGCACCATTCCATTGAGAGGAATATTTAGATGCGCGTGCAGCTCCCGCACCTAAACCAGAAGCATTACTAGTAGCAGTTACTGAGGTTTCTGAAGATAAAGCTGAACTCTCTTTAGCAAACGCTTTTGCCACGGATCCTACGACTTTTCCAGTTGCAGCACCAATTGCCACTTCAGCTGCCAACTGTTTAATGCCGTCATTTGCAGCTTTCGTATATGCAGCCTTAACATTCCCTTTTGCCATCCCTGCATTATTGGCATTCGATATAGGATCGGAAACAGAATTGAATAAAGCTGTTACAGCATTTAATACAAACCTAACTGCTTCACCAACATTCTTAGTTAACACAGGTCCGCCAAGTATGGGTCCTCCATAAGGCCATCTTCCATCCGGATCTGTAAATCTTACAGGATTATTAAAGCCATAAATATAAGGTGACAGACTTGGATCGTTCTCTGAGCTTGGATCCACTGATGTCCACCTCCCCGTCTGAGCATCATAGAACCGTGCTCCGTAATCATACTGGTTACTGCGTTTTTTCCGCTATCTCCAGAAGTCCGTAGCCACCCGTTTTCACCCATCTCAAAGAACGTTTCGTAATTCCAACAAGGCAAACCATCCCTATATGGCATCATTTCTCTTAAAGTAGTAATAGCCAACGACTATGTGAACTACAAGAAATGAGCTGAAGAAACTCAATTGGTTCTGCTCAAGAAATCCATAGCCGACTGATAAATATTCCAGGAAATTAACATCTCCTCAGAACAGGTTTTCAGCTATTCTTCTCTTTTTCCATTCTCGTAGTGAAAGTGTTCCTGACCAGCACTTGTAAATTTTTGAATAAAAATTGACGTCGTGTGTTCTTCTTTCTTAATGTCGAAAATACCATTTTCTATTGACCAATCGTAAACTCCAACATCTAATGGGTATTCCGTCAGAATTCCGTCCAATTTATACTTTCTAATCCATGCTTCTGCTTTATCAACCGAGGTAAATACAGCACTTGCAAAACGCCCACCTGATCCGTGGAATAGCCAGATTGACTTATTCTCTATGATACTCATTATTGTCTATTATAATTAAACCATCGTCCAATTTTATCTATCGCCTTCCTAATCTCAGCTTTATATTGCGATATAACGTCAGCCTGTTGTTTAGTAAGTTCAGGGCTTCCTTTTATAGGTCTTCCCGCCTGCCCTATCTTAGTTTCCTTGCCTCCTCCCATCACATGGGCATGTGGTGGTCCATGATCTCCACTGCGGGTATAATGCACAATCTTTACACCATCTGATTCAGCAATCGTTTTTGGGGGCAGAGTTGGCTCTGTAAGTCCTTTTTTTAGCGTTTGAGAGACAGCATTCGTGCCGGCTTGCTCTTGACCGGATTTTGCAAAAAATGAACTAGAAGTGGTTCCCCTAGTAAAAGAAGCAACTGCCGCAGTAGCATTAAGCCCATCACCAACATGACTTAACATGTCGTTGACTAGTCCTTCCCGGGGAACCTGTCTCATTACAGTAACATACCGTCCTTCGGATTTGGAGAATTCTTGTTGTGCTTCCCATTTCTTCCCTTCTCCCGCAGGTGTAATTCCCACTAAATCCCCCATATTGTATGCAAGTGTCTGCAATGAAAGTTTGGCATTCACTATGACACTCCCTAAAGCAGCCCCGATGCTAGCAGAAGTCATTTGATCCGGCCCATCGTCATCGGGCCATTTGCCATCCGGATCAGTAAATCTTACAGGATTATTGAAGCCATAAATATACGGTGACAGACTTGGATCGTTCTCTGCGCTTGGATCCAATGATGTCCACCTCCCTGTCTGTACATCATAGAACCTCGCCCCATAATCCAGCAGGTCAAACCCCTCCTGCAACTCCTTCCCGTTATAAAGATAGTTCGTTTTACTGGAACTTAAGCTGCCCCGCACCTTATTTAACCCAAATGGATAATAATCTTCTCTTTGCAGTACCTCCAGCTGTCCCGTCGTGGGGTTCCGGTAAAAAGCCACCCGCGTGTTGCCCAGGTGGTCCTTCACCCAGTACTCATAACTGTAGCTGTTGCCTGAGCGTCTCAGCTGCCCTTCTTCGGTCAGCACTACCTTCAGGTCATTGTTCTCATACCGGGTTCCGCCTACATAGTCCGTGGTCGTCCCGGTCTTGCTGTTGTAACTGCGGAGCTTCTCCCCCGTGGCTGTATAGCTGTAGCTAAGCAGCGTGCCCGAGGCGGAGCTTACCTGCAAGGGCAGGTTCAGGTGGTTATAGCTGATGCTGCTGATCCCGCGGCTGTCGTCTCTTGTCACGTTCCCGTTCGCATCATAGCGGAAGTACTTCGTGCCATTGAACCAGGTGCCGCTTACCGCGTTCAGCCGGTTCCCTCTTGCCCCGTCATAGGTGTAGTCGTAGCCCAGGGTCTTCCCGTCGCGGGTCATTGACAGCAGGTTCCCCAGGTTATCATAGCTGATGTTATTCTCGCTCATGTCGGGGCTGGTGCCGGAGGTCAACCGGTTCAGCGGGTCATAGCTGTAGCTGAACGTCTTGCTGCTGCCTGCCAGCGTCCAGTTCACCGAGGTGATGTCCCCGTTGTAGCGGCTTCCTTCTTCGTAGTTCAGCGTCTGGCTGAACTCTGCGGAGCTGGTCCCTTTCAGCCAGCC
>NZ_QEAS01000056.1 GCF_003130405.1 Pararcticibacter amylolyticus | reverse complement strand
GATCTGGCCCAAAGCAGATATTTCAAACAATTACGTATCTTTGTACAGTTACGAAGCAGTATACAACCACAATTTGAGAAGGTTATGCAAGCAGTAAGTCAATTTTTCCGGGAAGAAAGGGATTTTCTTTTCCAAAGAGGTGAAGCCAGAGGAGCAGAGAAAGAACGGATGATAGCTGAAGCTAAAATACGTGAAGAGCGTACCAAAGCCGAAGCAAAAATGCGTGAGGAGAAATGCGCCATTGCCAGGGCTATGAAAGCCGACGGATTACCAATAGCAAAAATCAGTAAGTTCACTGGTTTAACTTCCGATGAAATAGAAGGGTTGTAGCCGTAACTTCCCTTTCTTAAAATGATAGCCACCATTGCGTGGCTTTTTTTGCGACGGTAGAAAAATAGATGGCATTCTTGTTATCCCATCTGGCTTTTAAATTTGCATCATATAACTTCTTCTTCTCCTTTGGTAATTTACTGTATTCTGCTATATGAAATAACGATTCAAACACCGAGTGATTCAGAACCGCTGGAATCCGGTTAAACCGGCTGAGGTTTTTCAACAGGTACAACCACCAGCCAAAGTCTTTTTCCAACTCAGCCTCTTTTTTTACACAGGTACTCAATTGAATAAATGTAAAGCCTAATTTAATAGGGGAGCTAAATGTTTATTAACCGGTATTTGCGCCTGATCCGGGCAATATTGAAGATAAATAGTCGGAAAATTCATGATTGTTTTTAACTTGGCACAATCGCGGTTATACCTAAATTATTCAACCAGGATCATGAACGTCGTATTTAAGCAAATATCGCAATCCGAATATCAAAGCCGTGATATTCCGGTATTATTTGGTGATGAAATGTTTGATAGGTGTTTCGGGACAATTTCAGATTATACCGGCGAAATTTACAGGCTCGGGTGGAGAAGTGAATTACTGAAACCAGATCTGTACATGGTTGGCGATAGGGCTTTCTGCGTGGGCATAGATCAAGATTTTGCTATTGTCGGATTGGCGGACAAAAAGGTTTATTTGTACTTGAAGCTAGCGTATTTCTTTTATCAAGTCAGGCAATTTAAGAATTTTATTTTCGTCATTACAGAACTTGAGATACTTTTGATTGACATGATGGTATATAAAGTTGTCAGGAAATATGGTCTTCCTGATATATTTAGAAGCATGAGCATTCGCGATAATGGCGACATGATGGTAAGATGTCTGGATGGCAATTGTTTGTCTTTCAGATGGAATCTTGTGCATAACTAACTTTGAATAACAGTGATGTAAGCCAATGGCCTTATTCGCTTCATATTAAAGAGACAAAATTCTGACAGTAAGGGAGTATGGGAGAGTATAAACAAATAGTAACAGACCATTATATTTCAAATTGGGGAGATTGTTTTGAAGAAAAAGTGTGGCAAAAAGGCCCATTGAGAGTACTGGCATCTGATTTTCGAGTCATGAAGTTTAAACCCAGGTCAAGTAGACAAATGTGGACATATGCTACGAATGGAATGTCTTCTTTTGAAATTGCCGTTCCAATTGAACTACATATATTTTCCTCAGTTCAGGATGATAGTATAGTTGAACTATTAGCGGCTGTATGTCATTATCACAGAACCGGAAATCCACTGGATCTTAATCATACAGTCAACTTCGGACGTCCATGGCAGAAGAATTCGAAATCTTCCTACGGTTTGATCTCCCTGCCTTATCTGGACGGTCCGGGACTGGAGAATCTTGATTCAGAAAAAGCAGGCTCCTTACATTTTTATTGGCTTATTCCTGTTACCAAAGAGGAAGTAGAGTTTAAGAAACAGTTTGGAATAGAGGATTTAGAAGCCAGGTTTGAAGAAAGAAAGTTTAATTATCTTGCTCCCGAAAGGGAAAGCGTAGTCTGAAGATAAACATCCTCATATACTATCTTTATAACAAGAGGAGTCACAGGAGGGGTGTTGCTGGTTATGGAGCACGGTTTTATGATGCTCAGGCGGAAAAGTTTACGACAATTCAATGAGGATCGAAGTAACGAGGGCGCTTCGGCATTTTCTTTGAATCTTAATCTTGATTATGTATGAAAATAAATCAAAAAGAAATAGAAAATGTATCTTCTCTAGAGCCATTTAAACGCTATCAACATTTGTAAAAACGAGTTGCCGATACAGAGATACTATATAGCATAGAAAGCTTGGAAGGAGATTGGGCCTCTTCATTCGTTAATGAATACAATCTTTATCCTGTGTGGCCAGCAAAGGAATACGCCTTAAATTGTATGATTGATGAATGGACAGGTTTTAGAGTTATTGAAATTAATATTAACGAATTTCTGAAAAGTACTTTAAAGCGCATAGAGAAAGAAGGCTATTTAATAAATGCGTTCCCTGTTGGAAATAAAACTGGTTTTGTTGTTGATCCTTATGAATTCATAAGAGACATAACAGCGGAATTAGATGGATATGAGTGAGTAGTTCGGCATCTATAACGAAAAACATGACGAAGATCATCTATCCAGCAGCCTGAGACTCCGCACATAACCTTACCTTTGTTTATGCCCGATAATAATCCAAACCGTGGGCAGGGGAACCAGTACGATAAGATTCTGAAAGAGAACCTGGAGGTAACCCTACCCGTCATTATCAGGGAAGTATTAGGAATAGAGGTAGCAGAGATTGAAGAGCTTCCCGATGATATCCAGCACACCAAGGAGCGCAAGCCCGACGTTCTGAAGAAGATCACTACAGTAAATGGTGAAACCTTCATCCTCCAAATCGAATTCCAGGTAAAAAGCGAAGAAGAGCTGGTCTACCGGATGGCCGAATACAGCATCATGCTGATGCGGAAGTACAAGCTGCCGGTCAGGCAGTATGTCATCTTCCTTCGCAAAAGACGGCCATCTATGGCCGTGTCGATAGACACGGAGCACCTAAAGTTCAGCTATCCGCTTCTGCTGATCTCAGAGATGAACTACCGTTTATTTCTCAACTCGGAGAACCCCGAAGTGAAGATGCTGGCCATACTGGCCGACTTTGCAAACACAGA
>NZ_QEAS01000055.1 GCF_003130405.1 Pararcticibacter amylolyticus | reverse complement strand
TCCGGATTCAAGTGGAATCCATGGGCAGGGGGGCGGATCAGCCAGGAAGAGTGGCTGGCACGAGGTGGTGACCCGAAGTTACTGGCTACGGCGGTGAACCCGCAGTTTTATAGCGGGGGATGGGTGAAGAAGGTAACGGTGACCAGTACTAAGACAACTCCGGTTAATTCGAATGCTAACTCGGCAGGAGGTATAAATAATGTATCTCAAAACGAGTCGACTTTGTCAGGATGGGAGCATCTTGTAGGCCCTGGGTTAATTGGTTTAGGCCAGCCAATCAGGGCGTTGAAGCCTATTGGAGCACTCGGTTCGAAGCCAGGCTCTTCTATTGCTTCCTATACTCTTTCAAAGGCTCTGCCTCGAACTTTTACCAAGACACTAGGAAAGGAATTAGGGACAAAAGTAGCAACAAGAATAGGAACAAATGTTATTGGCAGGGCATTAGGTCGCCTTGTTCCCTGGTTAGGATGGGGAATGACAGCGTATGATGTTTATGACAATCGGGAAGCAATCGGCGAATTTGTCGAAGGTATGATAGATGTCCAATGGCCGAATGGAGCTCCAAACGGAGTGAGAACAGAGGAAGGCTCAATAATTTACGTATGCTTTGTTGCAGGTACTCACATATTTACCAAAGAGGGTTTAAAGCCCATTGAGAGGATTGCCGTCGGAGACAGTGTCTACTCATTTAGTTTTACAAAGAAGTCTGTTTGCTTAAATAAGGTTACAAAATCCTTCAAAAGATCGAGCAACGAAATATATGAAGTTGTTACCGGTAGTCAGACTGTATTGGTAACAGCCGAACACCCTTTTTACGTTATCGGAAGAGGATGGATAAGAGTTAAGAACTTACGAAATGGAGATATTCTAAAGAGGTTAGATAATATAGAGGAACGCATTGTAAATGTTGTGAAAAAGGAAAAAACGGAGTCTGTCTTTAATATCGAGGTAGAAGGAGAGCACAATTACTTTGTGACTGATAGTAAGATCTTGGTACATAATAAGTAATATATATGAGTGACGCTATTTTTGAACAGATAAAAGATTTTGTTGAGGAACAGAGATGGAGGTATCCATTTGACCTTCAAAGGACAACAACGTTAGAAAAAGATCTGGGGATAACAGGTGATGATGCGGTAGAATTCCTTGTAGCTTTTGGAAAGGAGTTCAATGTTGATATTTCCAATTTTATGGCAGATGAGTATTTTAAACCAGAAGGAGACAAGATATTACCGGCTATAATCCGTTACTTCACTGGTCAAAAAAAGGTTAAAAGTAAAGAGTTGTCATTGGCCGATTTAGAACGTGCTATAATTGCAGGTAGACTTGATGAATCTGTAATAGAGATATCAGGCAACGGATAAATATAACAATACTGATGATCTGGTTTATGATAAATAAAACTATATCTCAAGCCCGGTCCGTTAAGGGAGCGGGGCTTGACTTATTATTGGGCATACGCTTTTCTGGCCTTGGCATCGCGCAGGAACATATCGAGGAACTTAAAGGCATCCCTTTGTTCTTCGGGGGCGAGCTTCTGCAGTTCGACAATCCGCTGTAAAATACCTTTATCCAGCAACAGGTCTGTATTGCCTACCAGGTAATCCAGAGAAACCTCCAGGGCATCGGCAATGGAGGCAGCCATTTCAATGGACGGCTTGACTTTAGAAATGTAACCATTATGGAACGCACCCCAAATAAATGGCCAGGAGTTCCTAAATCAAGCCTTGTATATTTGTATCCGGGTTGGATACCATTTAAATAGCGATGAAAATGGAAATAAACTATATCAGGCTTTATGAAAAAATAGCTAAATACTATCCTATAGGATTCAAGGAATCTGATCCTAGGTATTCACATTTTTGTGGTATACGGTTATTGGATGAGCTGAATAGCGATAAGCTTTCGCCTAAAAAGTATAAAGTGTGGAAGCAAGTTATAAGAGATATAAAAAACAGCAAGAAAGGTATAATAAAGGGTGATGCCGAATCACCCATCTTTCAACCTTCATATTCAGGGAGCTTGCTTTTATTCAAAAAGAAAAAGGATATGTTTCTCTTCACGAGAGAGATAAGAGTTTATGTTAGCGTACTTGCACCTGTTTATACTATTTTAGGATACGATAACATAATTATAGAAACCAATTTGACGAAACCTGTAAAATTTGGTCCGGTGATATATATATCTCCACTTGATATATATGAACCTTGGTTCTCAATAATTAGAAAAAACATTGAAGCGTGTTATCAGGATTATAGCTTTATCAGCTACTCTCTATTAAGCAAAAGAATTCCTTACTTATCAGTCCCCGGATCGCATAATCCTGATTCTGATTCAAGTATTTTTCAGGCCTTGTTTAGCAACGAAGATATAAGTAGTTATAATTTTGTTGGTGATATTCTATATGAATAAGCTCATGTTTTTGCCAGTGCTATTTTTATTGAGTACTTTTTCTTGTTCCAATAAGATAAAATATCACACAGATAATCAATATATTTCAAGCAAGTTTAACGATCTTCCAAATTCAACTATCCTAGGGTCAGGAATATATGGAGGCGACTTACGTAGTATTAAGGGCGCTCATTTTATGTTTTTTGATAGCAATTGTGCAGTTGTTGGTATAAACAATTGTCCTTATTATCTTATAGCTAAACCCGATTTTAAACCTTCTGATCTTCCTTCAAGATTTGAAGATATTTACCAAAAGTTAAAGAGGATTAGCTTAACGCCGCCGGAGGGATATGGTAATAACTTCACAAGCGTCTACAAACCTATACCCCTATGGCTGTCTAAATGTACTAATTTGTACTTTCTTCAATTGGAGTCTCTTGAAATTAGTGATTTAAAGTTATTGCAAGACCTTCCATTGAAATATTTGATATTAGTTAACAATTCTTTAATAAATAAAAAGACGATGATCGAGAGCATCTCAATGCTTCCTCAACTTCAGTATCTTGTTTATCGGAATGATTTTACACCTCAGGATACAATCATTATAAAACACAAGAATCCTAAGATAACCATTCTTCAAGATTTTGAATATTATCAAAAAATCGAAGCAGGAAGTATTGTACTGCCTTGAAAATTGCCTTGTTGGACGACAACCGATTAATGATATGGTAATATAAATGGTGCCCGACTTTACCGGCAAGGCCCGCCAGGTGAAGACCGTTCAGGCCGCTGCCAGCAGCAGCACCACGGTGCTCAGCACCCTCAGCTACGACCATTCCGGCCGGCTGAAGAGCCTG
>NZ_QEAS01000054.1 GCF_003130405.1 Pararcticibacter amylolyticus | reverse complement strand
CACCTAAAGTTCAGCTATCCGCTTCTGCTGATCTCAGAGATGAACTACCGTTTATTTCTCAACTCGGAGAACCCCGAAGTGAAGATGCTGGCCATACTGGCCGACTTTGCAAACACAGACAGCTATTCGATTGTAAAAGAGGTAGTAGAGGAGATCCGGGAACACACAAAAGGCGATCTGGCCCAAAGCAGATATTTCAAACAATTACGTATCTTTGTACAGTTACGAAGCAGTATACAACCACAATTTGAGAAGGTTATGCAAGCAGTAAGTCAATTTTTCCGGGAAGAAAAGGATTTTCTTTTCCAAAGAGGAGCAGAGAAAGAGCGGGTGATAGCGGAAGCTAAAATACGTGAAGAGCGTATCAAAGCTGAAGCTAAGATGCGCGAAGAGCACATCAAAGCCGAAGCAAAAATGCGTGAAGAGAAATGCGCCATTGCCAGGGCAATGAAAGCCGACGGATTACCAATAGCAAAAATCAGTAAGTTCACTGGTCTAACTTCCGATGAAATAGAAGGGTTGTAGCCATAACTTCCCTTTCTTAATATGATAGCCACCATTGCGTGGCTTTTTTTTCGATGGTAGAAAAACAGATGGCATTCTTGTTCTCCCTCTCATTCCGGTTTCCCGTAAAAAAATCCTCAAACCGCTGTCTAGCTTTGAGACATAATCAAAGCAATAACCCCATGGCACACAAAAAAATAAACGAAAATGATCGCGGTCATTTTTTATCAAAATACCACAATGTAACTTTCCTGAAACTTTATTGCATAACGCAGAAAGAAAACTAACAATAAACGCTCAACCAATCCAAAAAACCAATCCGATATGGATTTCAAAGATTCGATACTGCAATTTGCAGGGAGGGTCGAAAAGCTGTGCCCTCAGATACAAACCGAAGAAGCCACCAAGAATGCGCTTATTATGCCCTTTATACAGCTGCTGGGCTACGATGTGTTTAACCCCTTCGAGGTGAACCCCGAGTTCGTGGCCGACCTTGGCATCAAGAAAGGGGAGAAGGTAGATTATGCCCTGATGCGCGAAGGCAAGCCCATCGTACTGATTGAGTGCAAGCATTACACCGAGAACCTCGATCCGCACAACTCGCAGCTGTTCCGCTACTTCCATACCACCGAGGCCAAGTTCGGGCTCCTCACCAACGGCATCACCTTTCGGTTTTATACCGACCTGGTGACACCCAATAAGATGGACGACAAACCCTTCTTCGAGTTCAACATCGGGGAGATCAGGGATAACGAGATCGCCGAGCTCAAGAAGTTCCATAAGAGTTATTTCGATATCGAGAACATTTCCAATGCCGCCAGCGAGCTGAAATTCCTCAATGAGGTGCGGGCGCTGCTCTCGAACGAGCTCTCTAACCCCTCGGAAGAATTCGTGCGTTATTTTGCCAAAAAAGCATATCCCTCTTCGGTAACCCAGAAGGTGCTCGAGCAGTTCACCACCATTACCAAGAAGGCCTTCAACCTGATCGTGAGCGACCTCATTAACGACCGCCTCAAGTCGGCCCTGAAGACAGAGACCGCCAAGTCCGAGCCCCTTACCGGCGAGCAGCAGGACGAGCAGGAGACAAAGCCCGATAACGGAATCGAAACCACCCAGGAAGAAATCGAAGCATACCTCATCATCAAGTCGATCCTCCGACAGAAGACCGACCCTCAGCGGATCCATTTAAGAGATGCCCAGTCGTATTGCGCCATCCTGTTTGACGATAACAACCGGAAGCCGATTTGCAGGCTCTATTTTAACGGGAAGAAGAAGTTTGTGGATATCCCGGATGAGAACAAGAAGTTCGTGAGGAATGAGATACAGGTGCTGGATGATATTTTCGGGTTGGGGGATAAGTTGATGGAGGTGGTGGAGGGTTACACTTTCATTAAATCAGCATTAGAAGAATAACACAAAAACTTAATTATGAGAAAACCAAATACTGACCAAACAGGAAGAAACTTCTCTCCAGAGATCATTGCAATTGTATGGAAAAAAGCAACTATTGTGAGTGACTACGATCCAAATAAAATAAGGAAAGACACTTGTGGCGCATGGATTCAATTTGATAAGCATGGAGAAACCATGGATGAGGGATTAGGATGGGAGATAGATCACATCATGCCAGTGGCAAAAGGAGGAGACGACCTCATATCCAATCTCCAACCATTACAATGGCAGAATAATAGAGCCAAAGGAGACAAGTTTCCTGCGAGCAACTATTGCGTTACAAAAGTAAGATTTAGTTATAGTGGTAGTATAGCAGGAGGGTGATGCTGGATTTCTAGCTAGTAGAACTTTCACGAAAACGTGACCGTTTAAAGAGTTCCTTTGGTAGGACCTTGGAATCCTAATAGTTCACAAACTGTAGCTCTCCATGAAAACATAAAGGCAAATCATTAGGAAACTATTCAAGTTAAAAGTGATGACTCCTTCTTCAAAATATTTTAGGACCACTTAACGTAAAAAGAAACACAATTTATATATTAGCGAAAGCCTTACTATTATGCCCAAAGAAAGTGTACTCTCGACAATTGAAAAAGAATCGTTTGAGATTGAGCGTTTTATTTTTCATATCATAATTCAAGCAGACCCAGCACCTCTTTACTTGGACGAGGTAGAATTAGACAATGACCAAATTAAGTTTTTTAAGGATCGTTTCATCGAAATCTCAGAAGGAGTTCAATATATCTTCAAGGAAAGAGAAGAGTCGCAATTTTTAAAATATTGTAAAGAATTAATTAATGATCCCGAAAAACAATTTATACGTATCTCAAGAGTACTTTCAGCGGTATTTAAGAAGGAGCACCAAAAAAACACCGCCGACGGCGTATTTATTACTGCTTTAGTAAAAGTTGAAAATAGTCGTCATTTAATATTTCTATTAAAGTTAGATAATCGTAAGGTGTATCAATATAAGATTAAGAGGAGCAAAGCCGCCCTTGAAGAAGTTAAAGACACTTTTATTGAGGATAAAAAAGCAATTCAAAAGTCAGCTTTAATTGATATCACGGACTATTATAGCTGGGATGTATTGGCAAAAGAAAGGACTCCAGGACCACAAGGTGGAATCAGAGATTATTTCGCCAGGTTTTTAGACGTGGTTGCTAAGGACACTCCATCCAGGTTGACTGAAAGGGCCGTAAGTACAGTCAGACAATGGGCCATTGCAAACAAAGAAGAATTAGATCCTACACAAGATGTTTCAAGTTATAAGAATCGTGCAATAGTTTACCTTTCATCTACACCGATGTTTAGAACTGAAGATTTTATAAATGCAGTCGTAACTGATATGGATGAGGTTAGAATGGAAAGGCTTGCTGAATCGCTTAAACAATTCTGTGATGACAAAGGAATTTCCGGGCAATCATTTAAACCTAACCCTAACAGTCTTAATGGAAAGGCCCGAAAAAATATCAGACAAACCGCGGAAGGAGTAAGAATCGAATGGGAAGGAAAGCCAGAAGACAGTCTAATTACGATACCACATAAAAAGGATGAGAATGACAATTTATACCATATACTCATTCGCACCAGTAAGTTAGAGGTGTTAGACAAGTAAATCATGAATCGCTTGGAGTTATCTCTTATTGAAGAGCTAATTAGTGTCCGTCCATAAAGTCAGCCAAAAGAGAGCAGATTGAGCGCATTGGAAAAGCTCTTCAATCATAGGGCATTTCTTGCGGCATTGTCCTTGTTGCTCTTTTGCTGCTCTTT
>NZ_QEAS01000053.1 GCF_003130405.1 Pararcticibacter amylolyticus | reverse complement strand
GTCGTGACACCTTCCACCAGGATATCCTCTGTCCGGATATAGTCCCCCACCTGGCCATAAGCTCTGTTATATATTGCCGTTATGATCAACAGCACGGCTAAATAAATCTCTTTTTTCATGTTTTTAAGATTTAGTGTGGCTATTGGACTTGGTTTACCCTGAACTTAAGACTGGTTTGCCCGGTCAGGTCCAGCGTCAGCGTGGCAGGATTCGCTCCCAGAGGGATATCTTGCTGAGGCCCCGATCCTATCTGGTAAGTAGCATAAGCCTGCTCAAAGTCCAGGATCCACTGGTCTACTTTTACGGTGTATATCCCTTCCGGTACAGAACAAGCGGTGTTTTTAAGATCAGATTCTGAAAAAGCATATTTTTTCACCCCGTTTTGATAAAACTCCACCATTTTGATCTTGCCGTTCGTTGTCTGGCTATTATAGCCTACGACGCAGGTTAGCGGAGAGATCGTAAAATGCCATATATTGGAAGCCTCCCCGAATACAGGAGATATCGCTTTCAGGGATAAGTTGTAAGTCGCGGCCTGGGAATAAGTGTGCAAGGGGGAGACCAGCGAGGTGGTCGTCACCGGGGCACTCCCATCCCCGAAATCCCATACATAGCTGAGGCCTTCGTTATAAGGATAATAATAGGAATTGGAGTCGATAGTAAATGAAAGCGGTCGCAACCGTACCGGGTTAAACCCTGCAGTTAAACTAAACCTGGGAGGACCTAGTTGCTGTTGAGCGTCTTTTTTGAAATAGGTATTCCTCCTGACAATCTGCCGGTCCTGGTCCCGCACGGTCAACAGCCTGTTTCGGGCATCGAAACTATAATAAGCCGACACGCCGTTGGTATTGGTCTCAGAGGTCCGGAGCCTGTTCTCGGGATCATAGGACGCCGAGCTGACTTCGGCCGATCCGGGATAGAACCAGATATCATCTGCCAGCACCGCTGTACTGGTGTAGAACCTGGCCTTAAAAGTAGCCGATAACTGATTGACGGGAACTTTTAATTCGTAATACTTCCAGGTGCTGCTTCCCTGATAAGCGAGCGTATACGGGAACGTCTGCCCGGAATTACCGGTCAGGCTGAGAGACAGGGCCCCCGCTGAAGAGGATTTCAGCCAGATGGAAAAAATATACTCCTTTGACCATGGATTGCGCGACAGGGTCTGCGACAAAGCCTGGGAAGCGGGCAGGGAAAGAACTTGCTTCCCGCTGCGGCTGTCGGCCGAATAGCTGTAGGCCTGGTCCTCTTTGGCAAAGCTCAGGCCGTTCAGCTCGCTGTCGAAATCATTGAACAGCACTTCGTCGTACCGCGCCCCGCTTACATCAGCGATTTTAAGGAGCGTCGCCCGGTCGGTCAGGGAAGTTTGCACCTTCATTTTATTATTGTCCGTGCTCAGTGTGGTCCCATAACTGTCATAGGCCAGGATGTTCTCACTGACTTTATACCGCGCATCTTTATTCAGCGTTCCTCCGCTGACCGTGGAGGGCTGAAAATTGCTTAACCCTCCTGCAGCAGACAACGTGAGCTTCTGGGAAGGCAAATAAAGGGTTGCACCACCTGGGGTATACGCTTTAAAAAGGGTCAGCTCGGCCCCGGTCGTCACCACCGTACCGTTTCGCTCGGTCTGGCTGTAGATCTCGGCCGGAACATTGACATTCGCGGCCTGCAGGTTTTGCAGGGCGATGGAACTTGCATCCGATCCGCTGACCGGGCCGTAGTCCCTTGTATATTTGGTATAAGTCCGGTAGACACTTCCCTCGCCGCTGCTCACCTGCTGCATGGTGAGTTGCTTATGGTAGGGACTGCTGTAAAAATAGTCAGTGGTGATCTGCCCGGACTGGCTGAGGGTAGCTGAATCGTAGATCTTCTTCTCCTCCCGTGTCAGCAGTTCACTGCAGCCGGTGAGAACCGGATATCTGGAGTAGAACTTAATTTCTCCGTAATTCTCCGCTTTCAAAGCCCAGACCGGCACAGGCGGTCCGGTACGCTGGTAGGTATAGCTCTGCTCGCTCACCAGCTGACCGGCATCATTGTACATGCTGGTCTTTTGCAATAAGCCCCGCTCAAAGTCGTAGTTTGTCTTTGGCGAAAAAGGATAACCATCCTTATCGCTTCTCATTTTTGCCGGATCAGCATCACAATACGATCTCGCGGCATAGCTCATGGATGGTACCCAATCGGGGGCGCTATTGTCCCAGTTGGTGGCAGGCACCGAAAACTGGTATAGGGTGCTGCCTGCTCCGCTCTGACTTTCCTGCACGTGGCTGTAAATGACCGAATGATCGTCCTGCGAAAGATCTTCATCTGATACATAGGTCGAATTCTTCCAGATCTGGGAGATAGTTTCTCCGTCCAGGGGATCTGAGACATAATCGGTGGTAAAGGCATATACCGGCACCGACACAATCTTACCCGAGGTAAGTGATGTAGAGGGATTGGTATACGTATACGTCTTTATGATGTTGTTGGCAGTACTGATCCCGTCAGATGTAGTGATCTGCTTGATACGAATGCCCGGGCCAAGCGATTTTCCCATTGCCAGATCATCATAATAGTCGTTTTGTTCATATGTCAGCTCTGTATAGCCTCCCGCTTTATAGAGTATTTTGGATAATGATCCCATGATGACCATGGATGCGTTCGGACCGCCTCGTCCTCCCGGCATGGAGTATTTATATGGCCCTGGAAGTTGGGAAAACCTGTATCTTTCCCAGCCGTTTTCACCCGGATTAATATATATCGAAGGCACTAAGTTTGTGGCATTAGCCCCATTATAATAGCCCCACTTGTCTATACCTTTCGACTGGTTATCAGGAAAGGGAACATATTTATCAACCAACGCTGCTACAGCCTCTCCGTTATATTCAAACTCGCACCGATCCTGACCATCCAAATAAAGTGTTTTTAGAAAGTACCGGGAACTAGTGGCGGGCGGGGGGACAGATACGTTTCCCATATATTCAAACAAATAAGATTTCCCAGAGCCTGTAAGGCCTGCAAGGATATCGTTGTCATCTTTCACATAACCAGCTGTGAGCACCGGTCGCCTGGCTCCGGAATGTATTCTTGAAACCGTATCGAGCCGCTTACGGTCGGATATTTCATTAATGGTGTATCCTGCATAGTTGGAACGGCTGCTGAAAATATTCTTGTTATACTGCGGATTTTCTTCGTCCAGATGTATACCTCCGAAGGATCTATACCCAAATGAAAGACCATTCCCACCAGGGTCTGTGATTCGGCTTAGCTTCCAGCTGTGACTGAAGGATACGCCATAGCGGTACTGTTCATACTCGTTCCTTAATAGCCAAAACTGGCCCGTATATGTCCTTTTAGTACTTTCGCAATCTGAAAAGACGTATTTCAACCCCTTGTCTGTAGTGATGGTAAAAGAGGTGATCAGTCCGCTGACCGGGTCGGTGGTATACTCCGTTTTCAAATCTGCATATGGTATCGTCCGGATGATGTGGTTCGCATCAAATACCAGTTGACAAGACAACCCCGGTGCGTCTACCACAAACAGGTCCGGTTCGGTATCAGAATAACCAGTAAAATTGGTGTTGATGAAGTTAACGTCCGCTGTTTCGTCGTTGCAGGTGCTGTAGCTCTTGTCATTGGCAGGGGTAAACGCAGCGATCTTTGTCCCGTTGGCATTATACAGCCACCCCAGGCGGGTATACCCGGCATCGTCCTTTTTACAGTCGTCGGGAAGGCCCCGCACGATCCGGCTCACGGAGCCTTCGATGTTGACCTGCCAGCCCATGCCGGCATTGCCTTCGCTGTCTTTGACTTTGATCCCGGTAGCGCTGTACGACAACGCTATCGGCATGGATACTCCCCCGCTTTTTAATTCGTACAGGGGGATAGATACATTGGCGGTCCCGGTGAAATGGTTCACGCTGACGGGATTGGACTGGCCGTGAAGCCTGCCGAATAGTCCTGC
>NZ_QEAS01000052.1 GCF_003130405.1 Pararcticibacter amylolyticus | reverse complement strand
CCTTTTACTAAAAGATTGCCACTCGTTGTGAAGTCAACATTAAGCGTTGGATCAAGTCTAAAGTCGTCGATAGGAGTACCTGCAGGATTCTCATTGATCTTAATGTGATTCAATCCTGAGACTTGGTCTACGCGTTCCTGAAGATATGTAATCTTCACTGTGTATGCCATATAACTGGCCAGTTCCAGATAAAGCGGAATAGATTTGTTAATATATCCTCCCATTTCTGTATTTAGGTTAGTAGCCGTACCAAAACTCATCCGGGCAGCGTTGGAGATACCGTGAACTTCTGCTAGCCTGAGGGCTGGATCTCCTGTATGTGCTCCCTGATCATATCCGACCTCAATGATATATTTTTGGTAACCTGTTTGATAAGACGAACAAAACAGCTCTATGATTACCAGGCCTCCGGTCTGCCAATGATGGGAATTGAATCCTAATGTGGCAATTTCGAATTTTTTGGCGGCTGCTCCGTTTGTCGCCACATTGATAACTGTTGTTTTCAGTCCGTTCTGTTCTGAGTGAATTTGCGAAAAAAGATTGATGCTTAGAAGTAAGAATAATGTGAGGGACAGATTTCTTTTCATTCTTTTCAAGATTGTTATGATGATAATTAAGTTAGTAGGTAGTTCTTTTATCTGAATAAGCCCTTAATTAAGGCAGATATCTGATGTCTTAGAAGTTTTGTTTCTTGCAAAAAATATATGTTCAAAAAATGGTCAGACAAGTTTTAATATTGACGGTTTTATCATGCTAATGTATGAACTGGATTTGGTTGTTGCCAGCAGTTTTTGATAGAAGCGGAAAAAGGTGATTAAGATCAGATTTTCTAAAGAAAGGCCTTCGTTATTCTGTTGTTAATCATAGGAAAGAGGGTTTGTGAATTCATAGAGATATATTTAATTGTTAAATGGTTCTTCCAGGTTCCCTAAGCTATCGCAAGGACGGTTCGATTTAGTTCGTTTTGCAAACCGATGACATTTTTCTTAAAGCAGAAATGTCAGAAGTAGTTATATATTTGATTCCTGTTATAGCATTATCACAAATGAAAGGGAAAATCTTATTACTCATTGTCACTTTATCTTTTTTTAAATTAAACGCTTTTGCTCAAACTTATCAAACAACCCTGGGAAAAGGGACGGATACCAGGCTGGAAGTATATGAGTACTACCACCATACCGGGGAAGAGAAATGGCTTAAGCTGTTTACTATTAACAATAGTAACTGGAGTTATGGAGGTGTTTCAGGAAGAGTTTATTTCGTAGACTATCAGGGAGTGGGAGGCTCTTATGTCGACTTCGCCTTTCCTCAAACCATAAATAGCTGGCAGAAGCCGACATTATTTATTAATGGTAACTCTTGCACGAAATTGAAATGGTACATCACAAGCAACGACGTCGGGTCATACACCGTGTATGTGAAGACTCCCACCTTTCATTTGGGTTTAAGCTTTCTATACCGTGGGAGCTCCTATGTTCCTCATTTTGCAGAGGAAGGCGTAATTCCTACTACTTTCGTCTGGAGCTCTGAAAATGACCCGGAAAGTCTAGCTTTCTTTCGGTCAGATGGGAACTGGGGGTTAGGAACAACGAATCCAACTCATAAGTTAACGGTAAATGGCCAGATCAGAGCTAGGGAGATTAAAGTAGAAAACGACAATTGGCCAGACTACGTGTTTGAAAAGCAATATCAACCCATGACTCTGAACAATCTAGCGGCCTATATTAGTAAGAATGGGCATCTTCCTGAGATTCCATCTGCAACTGAAGTGAAAAAGGAAGGTGTAAACTTAAGTGCGCTCAATGCAAAGATGCTGCAGAAAATTGAAGAATTGACTCTATACATTATAGATCAACAAAAGGAAATTGAGAGCTTGAAAAGACAAAATGAAAAGATTCCGGCAATGGAAAAGGATATAGCGGCTTTAAAGAAAGCCTCAAAATAAGCATTCCGCATTTCGAGGGAACGCGTAACGTTTCCCTATCTTCTAGGTAATATACTTATCAAAAGAACTACTCATTAAAACCCAATAATATGTATTTATTCTTAAAGAATTGGCAGCTAGCCATAATCCTATTGATGCCCTATACTGCTTTTGCTCAGACTGTTTTTTCGTCTCTTGAAGTGAATGGAAGAAATCCGATAAGTTCAATAAATGAATTTTATAACCTCGTGCAACTGAAGAATGACCATCACGCTGCTATTGTATATCAACCTGGCACACCGCAGGAACTGATGTTTGGATTTCATAGTAATGGTAGTTTTTACTGGGGTTCCAGGGCTATCAGCAGTTACCCGATGGTTTTGAGTGGAGCAGGAGATCTTAAAATTGCTAAATCTTTTGAAGCGACGGGAACTGGGAGTGTGAATGGGAACCTATCTATAAAGTCAAATGGAAGTACTTCATCAGAATTGCTTATGTATAAGCAGAATGGAGGCTACTATGATGTTGGCGCCAGTAATAGCGGATTTTTCATCTTCAATAGTTCCAATAACCAACACCTGATGAAAGCGAACGAAAACAACGAACTTGCTATAGGAACAAATCCAGTTGCTGGGTCGCGTCTTGCTGTTGGAGGAAGTATTATTGCTGAGGCTGTTAAGGTAAAGCTGCAGTCTCAATGGCCGGATTATGTATTTGATTCTTCATATAAGCGACTCTCGCTTAAAGAGCTGGATGAGTTTGTTAGGAGGGAACAGCATTTGCCGGAAATGCCAGTTGCGGAAGATGTAAAGGAAAATGGGATAGATCTTGGAGAAATGAATTCAAAACTTCTGAGGAAGGTAGAAGAGCTTACGTTGTACCTAATTGAACAGGGAAAGAAGAACGAAGAACAGCTCCGGTTGATTGGGGTACTGCAACAGGAAGTGAGATCCCTAAAGGAGTGCATTAATAAATAGTTTTTGAAAATAACGGCAAAAATGAATATCAAAATTACTTTATCAGTACTTATTGTGCTGGGATTTTCGTCCAAAGTGACTGCCCAATGGGTTCAATCCGGGAATAATGTTCTTCTGAATTCCGGAAGCGTAGGAATTGGGACACAAAATCCAGCTGCCAAACTTAGTATTGACGGAAATAGCGGAAGTTTTGTTGGGGCTGATATCGTTATTAAGCGGTCAGGCTCTCTTCAGGGTGTTGGACAAAGTCCTACAATACAGTTAGAAGATACTGAAAGTGGCCGTGGCTCTATAATCCAATCATTCCGCGGTCAGCTTCAATTCTTTAATTCTTCTGGCAACGGCTGGCGTGAATGCATGCGCTTGATAGAGAATGGAAATGTCGGTATAGGAACATCTACTCCCAGTGCTAAACTGGAAGTTGGGGGGAACGATAATACCTATATGGGGGCGGATATCAGTATTACACGCAGCAGTTCCTCGCCCGGAGAGGGGCGTAGTCCTGCTCTTCAATTTAATGATCTATCTACCGGGGATGCGTCAATTATTCAATCTTACCACGGGACACTGCAGTTTTTGAATTCATCTTCTGGAAGTGGCTGGAGAGAACACATGCGTATAACCGGAGATGGAAATGTCGGTATAGGAATGACCGCTCCTGATGCCAGATTATCTGTCAACGGGACGATTCATACGAAGGAAGTGAAAGTAGATATGAATGGATGGCCGGATTATGTATTTGATAAAAGTTATCTGCTTCCCTCTCTTCAGGAAGTAGATCTATATATCGCAAAACACCGCCACCTGCCTGATGTACCCAGTGAAAAGGAGGTTCTGGATAATGGAATTAATCTGGGGGAAATGAACCGGCTGTTATTGAAGAAGATAGAAGAGCTAACCTTATACCTGATCAGGAAAGATTCAATGGACAAAGAAAAGGAAGTGCTGATTAAAACCCAGCAGGAACAGATTGAAGAGCTTAAGGGACAGATGGAAGGTATTCTTAAGAAAGTTGATTCCTTATCTCGTTAGTGTTAAAGGGAAGGGCATAGACAAGTATAAGAAGCGTAGATTTTAAAGCAAGGGGGGCTGGAGGTGCTGGAGGGGCCCTGGTGCAGAATGAGACGGGACCGCTGGTGAGCTTGTTCGACACTCGGTCGCCCCCTCGTGCGGACACCTTCGACAAAAAGGTATAAAAGTGCACCCCTGTGGGGGAAAGTGGGCAGCAGGGGTCTGGGCCAACGGCCCCCAGGCAATACGATCTTTTCATTGATTTTTAGTTTTTAAAGATTCAACCTCTTTTTTTAACTCAATAACATATAAGGTCAGCTCCTCAATTTTCTTCAGAAGGGCTGCGTTTATTTCCCCAACGTTTAACCCCTTTTCCTGTATTTCGGATGCTGATGGAATTCCTGGTAAGTGCTGATTCTTCTGAATAAAATTTTCTACCTCCTTTAAGTCTGAGAGCTTATGCTCGGAGGTAAATACATAATCGGGCCAATTCGCTGCTTCTACCTTTATTTCCTTAGCCCGGATGTTTCCATTAACAGAAAGCTTGTATCCATGAGCATCATAACCGCCTATACTAACTGATCCCATGAACGTATTGGTGCCGTTTCCATTGAAGTTAAC
>NZ_QEAS01000051.1 GCF_003130405.1 Pararcticibacter amylolyticus | reverse complement strand
CCATGAGCATCATAACCGCCTATACTAACTGATCCCATGAACGTATTGGTGCCGTTTCCATTGAAGTTAACCGTACCTTCATTTGACATACCTGTTGAATTAACATATGGCTCAATTGAAGTTTTGAAGCTATGAGACGGCCCGTTCACTTCATTAAACGGGAGTGCGTTTTGGGTACCGTCATAAACAGTTGGCGTTGCCGCTGCATTGGTCCGATAATTATAATGAGTAGCACCTCGTAACCAAATAATAATATTAGATGAGTTATTACCGCGAGTTGCGTCTGACCATCCCGCAATGAATTTGTTGTCTACGGGAGGGTAGGGAGCATATTGCCTGATATCTGCATCTGTAAATTGCGAGCCATTGCCCCAATTAGTCACATGGAACCTGAACCTCGCGATCAACGACCCGTGCCAGTCTCCATCTTGATGTACTTGAGCCCGGTTTAGTTCTAATTCACCAGCCATCAAGAAAGGGTCACCAAAAACTACCGGGTAAAATTTGTCAAAATCGCCTCCTACAAATATAGAACCGGAGCTTTGAGCATTGGCGATTTTGACAACCAAAGAAAGCGAGAGTAATAATAAGATTAATGTTTTCATGTAATTTCTTTTTTCTGAATTCAAGCCGCTAGTATAATAGGATATACTGCGGTTTGAGCGCAGTGGTTGTTTTATCGCATTTGAATGTTTTCCGCTGTTGATGAGTTGAAGAATAACGTGTTCCAATGCGGCGGCATAAGTGGAAGTCTTTAAACGAATAATGAGGCATAAGAATCCGACGGGGGAATGCCCGAGCTTTAATCCGGACTATTTTATGGCTTGAAGCTGTTGAGGAATTAGATGAGAATTTGAATGTACCGGGTTTAGAGCTAATGATAACGACTCAGAAAACGGCCTATTATTCTACAGGAGAAGAATTGTTAGAGCCTGGATCGTAAAGTTGCTGGTGATAATTTTCCTGTTTATAGAAAAAAAATCCCACTGCGGTGTGAGCGCAGTGAAAGGGGATACTTTAGGAGCCAGAAGAATGCTCCAATGAAAAAGAAGTCTTCAGGAGTCAGCGCGTGTGCGACAGTGGCCGTTACATTGATTAGCTACAGTAGTAACCAATCTTTAAAGGAGCATGTCATATTTTTTTAAATAGTACCAGTAGTGTAAATATAAACCTATATGAAATTACCGAAAAATCTGTTTTTTTTGCTATTGCTATCGGTAAAGGCTCTATCACAAACAGTGCCTTCTTTACCTAAGATTATTCCCCCTTCTCCTACAGTGCAGAACTTTATGCGCTATGGGGAGATTCCCGTGGATTACAGCACAGGAGTTCCTAATATTTCTATTCCGATCTACACGCTTGAAGGAAAAAAGTTAAATGTTCCTATTTCTATATCCTATCATGCTTCAGGTATTAAGGTGAATGATATTGCATCCGAAGTGGGACTTGGCTGGGTGTTGAATGCAGGAGGACTCGTTTCGCGCACAGTATTTAGTCAGCCTGATGGAACCGGCGCGCCAAGAACTTTCAGCTACGCCAACCAGTTAATCAACAAAGCGACTACAGACGCCCATTTTCTGGACAGGTCTTGCTGTTGCTTTAGAGGGATAATAAATGTGGAAGATTATTTGGTTCAATCAGGCAAATTTGAGAATGAAGATACAATGAGCGACCGCTTTTTCTACAAATTACCTGACGGCACATCGGGCGTATTTAGGAAGGGTTTTTTTAGTGATTCTATAATCACACTTCCTTACAAGCCCTATAAAATCGAGACCCAAAATGGCATTCAGCTGGATAGTATTAAAATTACAGATAATAATGGAACAATTTATAAGTTCAACCGGATGAGTAACACATCTCCTGACGCGATGGAGTGGTATCTAACTGAAATGCAATCTGGTGATGGAACGGAGACGATAAGTTTTCAATACAGGACGAACGAAGGGGAGTATACTATGGGGACGAGGTCGCAGGTGTTTGGTAGCCGGCTACCTATAACAATTTCTTGCAATCCCCCTAGTTCGGAGCCTTTTCTTTCATTGGGAAGTTCCGCAGTGACCTACCATCCCCCAGTCCTTGAGAAAATAGTCAGCTCGACTGCCATCGTTAGTTTCTCTTATGCAAGCCGTGAAGACTTCAACATGCTTAGGCTGTCGGAAATCAGTATATCGCCGGCCAGCGCACCAACTCAGGTTATTAAGCGCGTTAGGTTTACACCTAAATATTTCGGTTCAACCAATGCAGATAAAAGACTTGGACTTGATTATATTATCATAAGTGATAATAGTGGTACCACCTCAAGTAAATATAGTTTCGTATACGAAAGTCAGACTTTACCTCCTTATTCCTGGAAAATACAATCCGATATAAGGTATAACGAGGATTACTGGGGATATTATAACGGGAGTAATTCTTACTCATCTATTCCTGCTGATTTTATATCCAATGCTTCAGACAGGGGATATTATGGGAGCAACCGCGAAGCAAACCTTTCCCTTTCGCGTGCATGTATGCTTAGAGAAATTCAATATCCTACAGGCGGCAGGACGGTGTTTGAATTTGAAAGACCTTATTCTCCGTCCCTCTACGAATACAAAAATGCCGGAGGCTACTTTGGACCTTTTAGGGTCGCCAGTATCACCAACTATTCTGCAGGCAACGAGATAGCTGAGGTGAAGAGTTTTGAATACCAAAACGCCCGGTGGCGCCTCATTCGTCCACACTATTTCAAGTATGACCAGGTTTACCATGATATCGTCTTTCCTCATGGTCAATATTCCAATGATTGCTTTGCAGACTATACGCGGGAACTCGTTTTTTCCAGTTCTACATTGCCTTTAGAGGTCGCTCCGGGAATGCAGGTGATGTATCGGACAGTGATAGAGTTCAATGGTACTAAAACAAATAATACAGGGAAAACAGTATATGAATACCAGGAACCATACGCGCCATGGTCTTATGATAACAATCCTATACATCCGGCTCAATGGGAGCAGGACCGTTTTTATCACCCTTTTCACTACGACAGAGGAAATTATGTGCCACAAATGCTGGACAAAACTAACTTTCGGTACAACGGTAAAGCTTATATACCTCTTTCAAAGGAGGAATATAAGTACAATGTCTTATTCAGCAGGGAATTACATACAGGTTTTAAGTTAACGAGGCCTCAAATATTTACAGACCCTGCTAAATATTTTGTATTTGACTGCTATCTTGATATCATAGGAACGCCTTCAGCGATAGTAAACCAGTATATCGAATCCATTGTAGCTATCGATACAAAAGCCTACCAGGAGGCATCAGTTCTGAGTAATAGCAAGAATTATACATTTGATCCGCTTGATTCAACAAAGTATGTTCTGGCAAATACGGATTATACATACGATCAGAATCACTTGCAGATAAAAGAAAAGACCACTTTTTCCAGTAAGGGTGACACTCTTAAGACTATCAATAAATACCCTTCTGATTTTCCGGCAGACCCGGTAGCAGTGGCACTCCGTAACCGTAATCAGCTTACCCCGGTATTGGAAGAAGAATTATATAAAGGGTCAGGTTTTCTTCAGAAAACAAAGGTGCGTTATGATAACTGGGGAAACAATATTATCGAGCCTAAAGAAGTTCAGGTACAAAAAGCCGCAGGCCCGCTTGAAACACTGGTAAACTACCTTTCATATGATAAGAAGGGTAACGTAGGCTCCCTGAAAAAGGCGGGAGGCGTACCCGTAACTTATCTTTGGGGTTACCAGAATATATTGCCTGTTGCGAAGGTTGAGAATGCCAAACTGATAAAGAGTGACGGAGCGGCAGCTTATCAGTCATTCTATTTCGTGGATTTTATGAACGCTAACCAACGCTATTTCTTAAATGGAGTTTATAGTACGATCAAAGCGGGCAGCACTACCATTATGCGGCAGTACTTAAAGGGAGATGATCATTCAGCCTGGTTTTATGTATATATCTATGATGCTGGTCACAACTTAATAACATCCTATTCTGATTACATGTCGCAATCACAAACGTCCTTAACTGTTTCCAGCCAGATGACTTTAGCCGGTGGTTCCTATACCGTAGAAATTAGCTCATCCAATCCCTCAAACAAATTATATACCCATGAAGTGGGAATTATCATGGAGGGACCAGCAGGCGACCCCGCTACGCTTCCCGTCTATACCAGTTTTGAAGAAGACGAGGTGGCCACGGATGCAGTTTATTTCAAAACCGGAAGGAAGTCTCATTTCGGCGATTATACAATCTCACTTCCACCGTGCCCAGCCGACGAAAACAAATATGTCTTGTCCTATTGGATCAAGCTGAATGCAGGCTCGGCATGGAAGCTGGTTACGCAGGCAATCACGGTTCCGGCGTATCCTTCGAGTATTGTTATTGGGACCAGCGGTAGTTACATTGATGAGCTGAGAGTATACCCTGAGAGCGCGCTAATGACCACCTTCACTTACGATCCGCTGGTGGGAATAACCAGTGAGATTGATCCGCGAAACCGGATTACTACCTATGAATATGACAGTTTGCAACGCTTGAAAATTATCCGTGATTATGATAACAAGATTTTAAAAAGTTACGACTATCATTTAAAACCGTAAGAAAAACTGATGCTATCTTTTATCCTCATTGAATTTGTTTGCGCGGAGCTAGGGGGTATTACTATAGGTAATAATCATTCTTTTTTTAATCATTAATATGAAGAAAATAATAACAATAATCGGTTTTTTAGCGCTATCTCCTCTTGTTGGTGTTTTCAGCCAAAGTGTTTTTCCGACGGATGGCAGCAACGTAGGTATCGGGACTACTAATCCGACGACAGGGTTACAGCTGGGTGAACAGGGGAATGCAATATCCGGTAAACAGATTCTCATTCCGGGAGTGTATAATTTTGAGCAACTCCGGTTTGGTCAAATCGGAAATGGCAACATGGCTATGGAATTTGTTAACCATACCGGTGTACACACCTCTTATGGTATTCGTTTTCTTGTAGATTTAGATGACAGACCAGGGCTTCAGCTTCAATATTCACCAGCCAAGACCAATTACCAGGACTTGTCTTATAATACCGCATTGTATATAGACTTGTCGGGAAATATAAGCATTGGAACGACTAATCCTCATGAGTATAAACTAGCAGTTGCCGGTAATATGATTGCAGA
>NZ_QEAS01000006.1:271260-300131 GCF_003130405.1 Pararcticibacter amylolyticus | reverse complement strand
AGCCTTGACTTCAACCCGGGCACGATCCTGGCTACTTTCCCCACTGAAGGAGAAGCAGAGGAAGGCTATGGAAAAAGAAGGATCAGGGAGGCATTAAAGGCCGGAAAGGAAACAGGGGATCACTACATGATCCGTCCCTTATCAGGATATGCAGGAAAAGAGCTGCTGGGTAAGATGAAGGGCCTGACGGAAAAGATATCCAGGCGGGGGAAGAAGCATCAGAGGGTATTTAAAGCGGAGCCTGAGGAGCCGGTACCGCTGGAGGGTAAAAGGGTAAAGTTCTGAGCGACATACCTAAAACTTCTTTTTTTCGTTTAGAGCTTAGAATGAATGATATGAAGTTGATCAGGCTCTTTCTCCTTACTTTGCTTTCAGGGGTATTGTTCTCCTGCAATTCTGCGGGTCAGCAGAAGGGTACAACCGGGGTAAAAATTGACTCCTCCGGCAAAAAAGCTGTTGCAGCATTTGCAGAAGGCTGCTTCTGGTGTTCGGAGCATATTTTTGAAGAACTCGCGGGAGTGGATTCGGCTGTTTCGGGGTATGCCGGCGGCCATACCAAGAACCCGACATACGATGAAGTATGTTCGGAGAAGACCGGCCATGCAGAAACAGTGCTGGTATACTACAATCCCGGGGTTATTTCTTATTCTGATCTCCTTGATGTTTTCTTTTCTTCCCATGATCCGACTACCCTGAACAGGCAGGGCCCCGATGTGGGTACCTCCTACCGGTCTGCCATCTTTTATACCAGTGAAGAACAAAAGCGGCTGGCAAGTGAAGCCATAAAGAAGTGGACTCCGGCATTTAAAAATCTCATCGTAACCGAGGTGTCGCCGCTCAAAACCTTTTACAGGGCAGAGGAATATCATCAGAATTATACAAAGGAGAACCCTTATGATTCGTATGTTCGTAATGTGTCGGTGCCACGTTTTGAATCCTTTAAAAGAGAGTGCAAGCTGAAGCTTAAGAAAGAGTAACGGGATGCGTCATCCTGGATTTGAGAATGTAGTAAGGTTTAAACATCCGGTCTGGTCCGGCAACCAGCGCTGGTCCCTCAGCATCGGCCCGGGTATAAATGCGTTGATATATACGAGTGGTAATACCATTCAGTACCAATATATTTGACTTAATATGGCTGGATGCCTAAGATCTGATACGAAAGGCCTAAGTTTGAGACATCTTGATGAATCTGTTAGCTAGTTTATCCCTGTATCCTTATATATAGGATATAAGGACTTACAAACTATCATGGTTTGAACAAAGATAGCTGCCGGGCCAGCTTCGCTAGTTCCGGATGTCAGAGAAAAGATTCACCATCCAGAGCATTCTAGAACTGCCCTTCTCTGATTTAGTGATTAATGTCATTTTTTTTAACTGAATTCTTGTCTTACTATTGTCTAATAAAAGATAAAAATGTCTTTTATTGGACTAAACTTAAAAAGATTATGGATAAAAGATTTCTTTACGCAATTCTCTCATTTGCAGTTTTTTTCGGTAGCTGCGGAGGTAGCAGCACAGGAGATAAGACTGTGCAGAATGAATCATCAACAGCAGCGGCGCAGGAGGCTAGTGCTCCTGCCGCAGCCGCAGATGACAAAGGCATCGGTAAGTTTAAAGATGTTCAGCTGACCCATCCGCTGGACGAAGGGATGCTGGCAAAGGGCACGCAGATCTTTGATGTGAAGTGCAGTTCCTGCCATAAGCTGACAGACGAGAAACTCGTGGGACCTGGATGGAAGGGTGTGACAGACAGGCGGACGCCGGAATGGATAATGAATTTTGTTACCAATGTTGACGAGATGCTGGATAAAGATCCGGAAGCGAAGGCAATGCTTGAACTATGTATGGTGAGAATGCCGAACCAGAATTTAAGCGATGATGATGCCCGTGCGATCCTTGAGTACATGAGAAAAAACGATAATAAGAAATAAGATGAAAAGGTTCTTAGGTTTATTCTGTATACTGGGAGCTGTTGCTTCCATCCAGGGCTGTAAGATGAAGAATGCAGGCTCTGTTGTGGAAGGCGATGCCGCTTCTAAGGTATATGTTGCTCCGGGAAAGTATGACGAGTTATACAACTTTGTTTCCGGCGGGTTCAATGGCCAGGTTTCTGTTTACGGGCTTCCGTCAGGAAGGCTTCTGAAGATTATCCCGGTATTTTCGGTTAACCCGGAAAGCGGTTATGGCTACAGCGAAGAAAGCAAGCCCATGTTAACTACTTCACAGGGCTTTGTGCCTTGGGATGATCAGCATCACCTGGCTTTGTCGCAAACCAATGGTGAGCAGGATGGACGCTGGCTTTTTGCCAATGCAAATAATTCGCCGCGTATTGCCAGGATTGATCTTAAATCCTTCAGAACGGCTGAGATCCTGGAGATCCCGAACAGTGCAGGGAATCACTCATCTCCGTTTATCACGGAGAATACGGAATATACCATTGCCGGTACACGTTTTTCTGTTCCTGTAGGGAACGAAGATGTTCCTGTTTCTTCGTTTAAGGATAATTTTAAGAGCACAGCGTCCTTCATCTCGATAGATAAGGAAAGCGGCCGTATGAAGATCGCCTTTCAGATCATTCTTCCGGGGATGGATCTCGACCTGAGCAGGGCTGGTAAAGGGCCGTCTCACGGCTGGTTCTTTTTCTCTACTTATAATACGGAACAGGCTCATACTCTTCTTGAAGTGAATGCTTCAAAAAAAGATAAAGATTATATTGTCGCTGTTAACTGGAAGAAGGCTGAAGAATATGTGAAGGCTGGAAAAGGGAAGAAGCTTAAAACCAGTTATGTGCATAACGTATGGAATGAAGAAACTCATTCTGCCGTTTCAACTAAAGAGACCGAAGTCATTACATTAGATCCTGCCGAGCTGAAAGACCTGGTTTATATGATCCCATGTCCTAAATCTCCTCATGGGTGCGACGTGGATCCTTCCGGTGAATATATCGTAGGCAGCGGAAAGCTTGCTGCTTTAATCCCTGTGTTTTCTTTCAGTAAATTACAGGATGCTATCAGCAAAAAGCAGTTTGAAGGAGAATACCATAATATTCCTGTGCTTGATTATACTAAAGTGTTGTACGGGGAAGTGCAGAAGCCGGGATTAGGCCCCCTTCATACCGAATTTGACGATAAAGGAAATGCTTATACTTCTTTCTTCATTTCTTCTGAGATTGTGAAGTGGAACCTGAAGGATCTTAAGATCCTTGACCGCGTTCCTACATTCTATTCTATCGGTCACCTGATGGTTCCCGGTGGTGACACGCGCAAGCCTTATGGTAAATATGTAATGGCGTATAACAAGATCACTAAAGACCGTTATTTGCCTACCGGGCCGGAGCTGGCGCAATCTGCTCAGTTGTACAGCATTGAAGGCGACAAGATGAAGCTTCTTCTTGATTTCCCTACGGTAGGTGAACCTCACTATGCACAGGCGATACCTGCGGAAAAGGTAAGAGATAAGAGCATAAAGATCTTTGATATTTTCAAGAATAAGAATCCTTATGTCACCATGGGTGAAAAAAATGCTAAGGTGACCAGGAAAGGCAACCGGGTGGATGTTTATATGACGGCTATACGTTCTCACCTGAATCCTGACAATATTGAAGGGGTATTCCTTGGAGATACCGTTTACTTCCATGTTACCAACCTGGAACAGGACTGGGATATTCCTCACGGGTTTGCTATCAAGCATGCTGCTTCTGCCGAGTTGTTAATTATGCCGGGAGAAACAGCTACGCTGAAGTATGTTCCAACCAGAGTGGGCATTGTACCTTTCTATTGTACAGACTTTTGTTCTGCCCTGCACCAGGAAATGCAGGGATATCTGCGGGTTTCGCCCCGCGGAGCGAAGGTTCCGTTGAAATTTGGAATCGGGGAATCTGTATCGGCACCGACGGTTGCTGCTGCAAAATAAACTAATACGGCGCTCTTTATCTTTAAAGAGCGCCGTTATCTGACGAACCGTTCATGTGTCTTATTGCCTGCGTCTCTGTTTATAAGCTCATGACCGATTCGTTGCGTGAATCAAAATGGTATGAGAAAGCTAAGTAAATTAAGTAAAATAAGCATCTTTATTGTCATCGGGTGCATCCTGACCTTGTATTTCCTGCCCATGTGGCGAATTGAGCTCCGGGCGCCGCAGTACCCTGAAGGTATCAGTATGAAGATCCATATAAATGATGTGAAAGGGGATGTGGAGATCATAAACGGTTTGAATCATTATATCGGCATGAAAACGATCCATAAAGAAGATTTTAAGGAGTTTGTCTATTTGCCGTATATCCTGGGGGCTTTTATGGCGCTGGGACTGGTGGTGCTGATGTGGAACAGGAAGCTGGGGTATTATTGCTGGACGCTGCTGTTTATTTTGTTCGGGATTGCCGCCATGTATGACTTCTGGCAGTGGGAATATGACTACGGGCATAACCTGGACCCCTCTGCTCCTATCAAAGTTCCGGGGATGGCTTACCAGCCTCCTCTGATCGGTTATAAAAAGATGTTGAATTTTGAGGCTTTGTCGCAGCCTGATACCGGAGGCTGGTTTTTTGTTATGGCAGGCTTGATCCTGGTGCTGGTATCTTTCTTTGAATGGAGAAAATCAAAAACAGAAAAGATATGAAGTGTGTGAAATTGATTTTATTGTGTGTTGTCCTGTTCTTTACGAGTGCGTGCACACAGTCGCCTGAGCCTATTAATTACGGGAAGGACGCTTGTGCTCATTGCAAAATGACCATAGTGGATAACCGTTTTGGTGCAGAGCTGGTTACAGCCAAAGGGAAGATATATAAATTTGATGATATCATCTGCCTGAGGCATTTTGAAAAGGAACATCCTGAGCAGAAGGAGAACAGGATCTTCGTGAGTGATTATCGTAAGGAGCACAGGCCTATGCTGGAGGGGAAGGATGTCATCTTCCTGCGGCACGGCTTTTTCAGAAGCCCCATGAACGGGCAGTATGCTGCTTTTGCCTCAAGGGAGGAGGCACAGGCTCTGGCCGATTCGCTGAAGGTGGCTCCAGTGAGCCTGAAAGATGTTAATTAGATTATATGATGTTTACCTGGCGTAATTTCTTCTTCCTGGTGCTGCTGCATTCTGTATTTACAGGATATGTAGCGGCTAAGGTTATTCCTGTAAGGCCGGGGAATAATGTTCAGGCTCTAATAGACCGGGCGAAGGCGGGTGATACCCTGCTGATCTCGAAGGGGTATTATAAGCAGCACAGCCTGGTAGTGAAGAAAAAGCTTACGCTGATAGGGAGGGATTATCCTGTTTTCGATGGCCTTGGGAAATATGAGGTTCTGTTTATTTATGCAGACTCGGTGGTAGTGAAGGGCTTGCAGGTACAGAATATCGGGAAATCAAGTATGAATGATCTCGCCGGGATTAAGGTATCGGATCACCGGGATGTGGTAATAACGGGTAACAGGATTATTAACGGTACTTATGGGATCTATTTGCAGAACAGTAAGTTCTGCGTGGTAAAGGGCAATTATATACAGTCGAACGCTACGGATGAGCTTTCAAGCGGGAATGGCATACATGCCTGGAAAAGCACAGATCTTTTGATCCTGGATAATATTATTTCAGGGCACCGGGACGGTATCTATTTCGAGTTTGTGAGCAATTCTACTATCCGGAATAACCGTTCTTTCAGGAATGTGCGTTACGGTCTGCATTTTATGTTTTCCAATAATGACAGATATGAGTATAACAAATTCAGTGAGAACGGCGCGGGTGTGGCGGTGATGTACAGCAAGGTGGTAACGATGGTTGGAAATATTTTCATCCATAACTGGGGCGATGCATCCTATGGTTTGCTGCTTAAGGATATTTCCGACAGCCGTATTTCGAACAACCGCTTCCTGAAAAATACAGTAGGCATCTATATGGAGGGAACAAGCCGTATAGAAGTGAATCAGAATACTTTTGAAGAAAACGGGTGGGCGCTGCGTGTGCAGGCAAACAGCAGCGGAAGTAATTTTCACCGGAATAATTTCGTCGGGAATTCTTTTGATGTTGCTACTAACGGAACATTGATGCTTAATTATTTCAGTAATAATTACTGGGATAAGTATGACGGATATGACCTGGATAAAGATGGAACGGGTGACGTTCCCTATTACCCTGTAAGTGCCTATTCCGTTATTACGGAGCAGGTGCCGGTGGCTATGATATTGTACCGGAGTTTTCTTTCGGGACTTATTGAGATGGTTGAAAAAATACTGCCTACTCTTATTCCGGATCAGATGAAGGATGACAGGCCGCTTATTAAAAGAATAAATCTTCATGATAGAAATACGCCAGTTAATTAAGTCTTTTGGAAAGTTCAGGGCACTTGACGATATCAGTCTCAGCTTGAAGGGGCATCAGGCAATTTCCCTGCTGGGCTCTAACGGGTCGGGGAAGACGACGCTGATCAAGTCGATCTTAGGATTAGTGATTCCTGAAAGTGGATCAATAAGTGTGAACGGTAAAGAGGTGAAGCATGGTTATTCTTACCGTGCGGATATAGGTTTTATGCCGCAGATAGGAAGATACCCCGATAATATGACCATCGGGCAGGTGATCAATATGGTAAGGGAAATGCGCAGCGACGTAAGGGCTTATGATGAGGACCTGATCCGTGATTTTGGGATAGAGGGGTTGAAGAATAAAGTCATGAGAACCTTATCGGGAGGGACCCGGCAGAAAGTGAGTGCCTGCCTTGCTTTTCTTTTTAATCCCGGCATCCTTATCCTGGATGAACCGACGGCAGGGCTGGATCCTTTGTCGAGCGAAATATTAAGGGCGAAGATCAGCAACGAGAGGGAGAAGGGGAAACTTATTCTGATTACTTCTCACGTTTTGAGTGATCTTGAGGGCCTGGCGAGTGAGGTGATCTATCTTCAGGACGGGAAGCTGATGTTTCACAGGCGTGTCCGGGATATACTAGAGTCGGCGGGCGAGGAGAAATTAAATAAGGCGGTAGCTAAGCTCATGAGATCTGTATCTCATGGCGGGGAGGAAAAATAATGAGGACCATTGTAAAGTATATATTTTTAGACCTGTTGAGGAACAAAGTGGTATTGGTTTATGCGGTCATCCTTGCTCTTTTGTCTTTCAGCCTTTTAAATCTGGACAATAATACCGCTAAGGGATTGCTTGGTTTATTGAATATTACGTTACTGTTTGTTCCCTTAATCAGTATACTGTTTGCTACCATTTACTTTTTTAACTCAATAGAATTCATCGAATTACTGCTGGCACAGCCTGTAAAGAGAGATAAAGTTCTGCTGGCTGAATATACCGGGCTGGCAACTTCTTTGAGTATAGCTTACCTGCTGGGGATAGGCCTGCCGGTATTGTTAATGGCTCCCGGGATGCCGGCGTTGATCTTGCTGATCACCGGATTGCTGCTGACGCTGATCTTTTCCGCGCTTGCTCTCCTGGTGTTCGTTTTGTTTAAGGATAAGACCAAGGCTATTGGTGCATCCCTGGTGGTGGCACTGTTCTTTACATTGTTGTTTGACGGGTTCTTGCTGACCTTTATTTATTCATTTAATGATTACCCGATCGACAAAGCTGTGCTGGGATTCATCGCATTTAATCCTGTTGACCTGGCCCGGGTGCTGATGCTGCTGCAACTGGATGTCGCGGTATTAATGGGATATTCCGGTGCGTTATTCAAGAAATTCCTGGGATCGGCTTTTGGAAGTTTTTATTCTGTCTGCTGCCTGTTAATCTGGGTTGGGATACCTTTGATCCTTTCTGTCCGCCTTTTCAGGAGAAAGGACCTGTAACCGGGGACGGAAAATGCCTGCCTGATATCCGGCTGCCAATCATTACTTTTGCACTCCAATGGATTATCAGGTTTTTACATTGCCCAACGGTATCAGGCTTTTATACAAGCCTTATGAATCGACTATTACACATGCCTGCATTATTATTAATACAGGTTCCCGGGATGAACCGGAAGGCAAAGACGGACTGGCTCATTTCATCGAGCATCTTCTTTTTAAGCGTACGGAGAAACGCAGTACGAACCAGATACTGAATTATCTGGAAGCGGTAGGGGGAGATCTGAATGCCTACACCACCAAAGAATATACCTGTATCCACGCATCTTTTCTTAAACAGTACCTTGGCCGTGCTTTTGATCTGTTTGAAGATCTTGTTTTTCATTCAACGTTTCCCGAAAAGGAAATGGATAAGGAGAAAAGTGTAATCCTGGACGAGATTGCTTCTTACCAGGATCAGCCAGAAGAAGCAATTCAGGACGACTTTGAGGATATGCTTTTCAAAGGGCATGCTTTGGGCAGAAATATCCTGGGCACACCGGCCTCGGTTGAGGCTCTGAAGGTTGATGATATCCGTTCATTTATCTCTGCCGGATATAATACGGAGGATATTGTGATTGGAGTATCAGGCGGATATAGCTTTAAGGAGCTTACAAAGTTGTTCAGCAGGTATTTTAGTGAAGTGCCTCACCATAGCGGTACGCTCAACAGGACTCCTCCTGTTTGTCATGCCGGAACTAACAGGGTTCAAAAGCCTATCGCCCAGACACACTGCGTTTTGGGCAGCGGTGCATACTCGTTTCATGATCAGAATAAGACAGGGCTGATGCTTTTGAATAACATCCTGGGAGGATCCGGTATGAGTTCACTGCTGAACCTGACAATCAGGGAAAAATATGGAATTGCGTATACCATTGAGTCTAATTATACTCCTTTTTCTGATACCGGCATTTTTACAATCTATTTTGGTACTGATGCGGAGAAAACAGAGAAGGCTCTTTCCCTGGTTCACAAGCAACTGAAGCAATTGAGGGAAGGGGGGGTAAAAGGGACTGTTCTCGACCGGGCAAAGAAGAAGTTTAACGGACTTATAGCCCTTGGTGAGGATAATCGCCTGAGCCTGATTATTGCGATGGCTAAGAGCCTGGTGGATTATGGCAGGGTGGACACCCTGGAGGAGGTTTTTGCGAGGGTGAACAGGGTTAGTGAGTCCGGTATTTCTGATATTGCCAATGAGATCTTTGATCCGGCGCAGCTTAGTACCCTGTTGTTCGAGCCGGGGGATGAAATGGAGGCTAATTGAATGCCGCCTGACAATTCATAAGGGAGAATAATTTTATATTTGCAGAATGAAATTACCAATAGTAGCTTATGGCGATCCTGTTTTAAAGAAGAAAGCTGACGAGATTTCTCCTGAATATCCGGAACTTCCTAAGTTGATCAATGATATGTTCGATACAATGTATGGTGCCAATGGCGTTGGACTAGCGGCTCCGCAGATAGGACTTTCCATAAGGCTTTTTGTAATTGACATAACGGATAAAGAAGAACCCGGACTTGAAGATTTTAAAAAGGTATTTATAAATGCTCAAATGCTGGAGGAATCGGGGTCTTTATGGGACTTCAATGAGGGATGCCTCAGCATTCCGGATGTTCGTGAAGATGTAAAAAGGCTGGATACGATAAAGCTTTCCTATTATGATGAGAAATGGGAGCATCATGAAGAAACGTTCACCGGGCTTGCAGCAAGGGTGATTCAGCACGAATATGATCACACTGAGGGCAAGCTCTTTACGGATAAGCTTAGTCCCCTGAGAAGAGCAATGATTAAAAGCAGGCTTGACGCGATTTCGCGCGGTGCTGTTAAGGTGACTTATAAAATGAAATTTCCTGCCGGATCTAAGAGGCGTTAATTTGAATCGCCTCTTCTTTTGTCGCCCTGAAGGATCTGCTGTATGAATGATCCCCAGGCAAACGGATTGAGAAGAGGATTAGCATAGCGCTGGTTAATAGCTTTATTTGTTAGCGCTACGTGGTTATTCTGGAAGTTAATACCGCGCATTTCCTGGCCGTCGCGCGGAAGCTCGCGGGCTATCGCCAGCAGTGATGTCCGCGTTACATTCTTTCTTGCTATTTCCATATCATCATCCGCGAACTTCAGGGCCATGAATTCTTTATTGAACTGATCAACGCTTGCCCATGGCAGAACAGTGACTGTCGGAAGGTTGATCACCTGGGCTTTCATCTTCACTACTACCGTATAGCTTTTGTCGGACAGGTTGTCGGGAATTACAATTGCCTCTTTTCTGTACCCTACTGCGCTGAAGATAACCGTGTCTCCTTCATGCGCCACAAAAGAGAAATATCCCTGGTAGTTGGCTGAGAAAGCCTTGTACCTGTCGCTTTTGTTGGTGACTGATACATAGGGTACCACTACATTCGAATCTACATTGTAAATTATACCTGAAAACTGGACAAGAGGCCGCTCCTGAGCCTCTGCGGAGCTCAGTGCTATGATGACGGCCAATATTGTCAGCAAGTGTTTCATCGTCGTAAACCTACCAAAAATTATGCAACTCTTTCGTTAAATACTGTTAAAATGCGATCTTGTTCTGATCATTCGCAGAATTTTTACAAAGGAACGGTCGGAACAGAATCGGTGTTTGCTTTTAAATTTGCTTCTAAAATAGAAAAGCGGATACGTTATTAACGTTACCGCTTTCTAAATATTTCAGCGTGATTTGCCTTTTAAGGCATCACGGCATTGGGGTCATCAATATCAGTCAGGTTTACTGCTTCTATTCCATTTACTTCAGGCACTGCTCTTTTGACAGCCTGTTCAATGCCCGCCTTCATGGTCATAAAACTCATAGGGCAGGATCCGCAGGCTCCAAGCAGCTTGATCTTTACGACATTATCTGAAGTAATCTCCTCTACAGATACGTTTCCTCCATCCGCTTCGAGATAGGGCCTGATCGTATCTAATGCACTCTCCACTTTTTGCAACAAGTCCATATCAAATAATTTTTTTAAAAATACTAAATAATTTTAATTAAACCTCTTTTACTTCCCGGGCGTTCTGGATAGAGATCTGCTGGGCGACCTTTTCCGCTACGCTTATAAATGCTTCAGACAGGGGATTGTTTTCCTGGAGGATAACGGGTTCTCCTGAGTCTCCGGCTTCGCTGATGCTCTGTACAAGAGGAATTTCGCCCAGGAATGGTGCATTAAACTGCTCTGCAATTGTTCTGCCGCCACCCTTTCCGAAAATGTAGTATTTGTTTTGCGGCAATTCTGCCGGACTGAAATAAGACATGTTTTCTACTACCCCCAGAAGAGGTACATTGATGGAATTCATCATGAACATGCCTATTCCTTTTTTTGTATCGGCAAGGGCTACGTTCTGCGGGGTGGTGACGATTACGGCGCCGGCCACAGGGTAAGTCTGGCTTAGTGTTATATGGATATCACCGGTCCCGGGAGGAAGGTCTACCACCAGGTAATCCAGTTCGCCCCATTCTGCATCATTGAAAAGTTGTTTAACTGCATTTGAAGCCATCGGGCCGCGCCATGGCACCGGCTGATCCGGATCGGTGAAGAAACCAATGGACAGAACTTTGACGCCATATTTTTCTACCGGCACAATTTTCGTTTTGCCTTCTACCTCTACCGCAAAAGGCTTGGTACCTTCCAGCCCAAACATAATGGGAATAGAGGGGCCATATATATCGGCATCTATCAGGCCTACCTTTGCCCCGGTTTTAGATAATCCAAGAGCGAGATTGGCTGATACCGTAGATTTTCCTACACCTCCCTTTCCCGAAGCTACCAGGATAATGTTCTGGATGTTTGTGAGGGGCTGGTTCTTTTGTGTGGTCACCCGTGATGTCATTTTTACCTCGACAACGGCTTCTGCACTGATGAAATGAGCGATAGCGTTGCGGCATGCATTTTCAATCAGGCCTTTTAAGGGGCAGGCCGGAGTAGTAAGAACGACTGTGAAACTTACATTTTCTCCGTCAATTTTTATATCTTCAATCATATTGAGTGTTACCAGATCTTTCTTAAGATCAGGTTCTTCCACATGACGAAGGGCATTTAAAACATCTTCTTTTGTAATCATCGTCGCGAACAAATTAAAGCGCAAACATATAGAAATTTTCGGCTTTAAGTTTCACAGAAACAACATATTAAAATTTACTTTGCCTGCACCCTGACGAAGAAAAGTGCTGACTTGTTAAATTTATGAAACCACTCTTGATTGATTCGTGTTTTTAGTGATATTTACGGGTTAGAAGTAAAACATCTTCATTTGAAGTTTTTTTGGTGGATCCTGGTGATCTTAAAGCTGTTGTATACATGCACATACCCTCGAAGTATTCAAAATATATTAAAATAGCTGGTATTGTTTTCGCAAGTCTGTTAGTTATTGCCCTGATTGGTGGTTTTATCGCGTACTCGAAACGGGAGGCGATACTTAAAACGGTGGTTCAAAAAGCGAAAAACAAGGCGAAAAGAGAATATAATCTGAACCTGACTATTGAGAACCCTCATTTTGAGGGATTGAGTACCATTGCCTTTTCGGATATTTCTGTAGTCCCAGAAAACCGGGACAGTCTTTTGCATATCGAGGATCTGCATGTGAAGGTGCGGCTGATGCCTCTTTTACTCGGTGACATTAAACTGGCGGGGTTGAAGCTTAAAAGCGCGAAGGTCAGTATTGTTAAAAGAGACAGTCTCAGAAACTACGATTTCCTTTTCAAAAAGAAGAATGAGGACAGTACGCAGGTAAAAGGAAAAGCTAATTATGCAGAGCTGGCAAATAATCTTCTGAACCAGGTACTGTATAAGATCCCCGATGAAATGGATATCAGGAACTTTGAGTTGCTTTTCATCCGGGATAAGGAACAAATGAGGTTTTTTGTGCCTTCTGCAACCATTGATGACGGGGAGCTGAAATCACGGATCCTGGTTAATAATAACGAATCAGTCTGGCATGTGGAGGGGATGGTGGCGCCATCAGACCAGAAGCTGGATTTTAAGTTATATGCAGAGGGGAAAAAGGTGGAACTCCCTGTGATCGAACAAAAGCTTGGTCTGAAGCTTAGCTTTGATACGGTGTATACCCAGCTGAAGAATACCAGGAAGAGCGGGGATGAGTTCCATATTTACGGGTCGTGGGCGATAAAGAACCTGTTGATAAACCATCCCAAAATTGCGGCGAATGATATCGTGGTTCCGGATGGTTCGATCGATGCTGATCTGCTTATCGGGGAGAACTATGTATCGGTTGACAGTTCGTCGGTGATCCATCTTAAGAATATCGACATTAATCCATTTATAAAGTATACCCTATCACCTTCCAAGGTTTATGAGCTTAAACTGAAGACAAATGAGCTGGATGCACAGCAGGGTTTTGATTCGTTCCCTTCGGGTCTTTTCGAATCTCTTGAAGGCATAAAGGTGGCGGGAAAGCTTCAGTATCAGATGGATTTTTACCTGGATGAGAAGCAGCCGGACAGCGTGAGGTTCAGTTCTTTGCTGAATCCGATAGGTTTCCGGATTGTTAAATGGGGTAAGACCGATCTGGGGAAGATCAACTCTCCTTTCGTGTACACTCCGTATGAGTATGGCAAGCCTATGAGGGACATCGTTATAGGCCCTCAGAATCCCGATTTCACTCCTATTGACGAGATCTCGCCTGATTTGAGGAATGCCGTTCTTACAGCGGAGGACCCTTCTTTCTTTTCTCACAGGGGGTTCGTTGAGAAATCGATTCGCAGATCGATTGCCACAAACTTTAAAGAAAAGGCATTTAAGCGCGGGGGGAGCACTATTTCTATGCAGCTTGTGAAGAATGTGTTCCTTAACCGTCAGAAGACTCTTGCCCGAAAGATTGAGGAAATGCTGATCGTGTGGCTGATAGAGAACAACCGGGTGTCTACAAAGCGCAGGATGTTTGAGGTGTATCTGAATCTCATCGAGTGGGGCAGGAACGTATATGGTATTGGGGAGGCATCGAGATATTATTTTGATAAGAGGCCATCGGATCTGACGCTTGGCGAATCTCTTTTTCTGGCGAATATTATTCCCCGTCCTAAATCATCACTGTATTTTTTCCAGGCGGACGGGAGTTTGCGGACCAGCCTGCGCGGATATTTCAGGCTGATCGGAAACTTAATGGCATCACGCGGATTGGCCGTGCGTGACACCAATGCTTATGGTTTTTATAATGTGAGATTAAAAGAGAGCTTGCGGAGGCAGATCGCTCCTGCGGATACCAGTATGATTGACTCGCTGTATGACGAGGATGGTATTAATAATGGATTATTCCAGGATATCCTGCCGGACAGGAAGCCCGACACGCTCGATATCGGACTGGAGACCCGGCTGCAGGCTATTAAAGAGGATACGACCATGTCCAGATCGGAGAAACGGAAGCTGCGGCGGGAACTGAAGCGAAAGGAACGTGAGGATAAACGCGATAATGAGAGTTAAAAATGCTAACTTTGCCGCTTTCACCGCCTGCGGATGCAATAAGTGTTTTTAAATGAAAGTACAGATAGAAGACAAGGAGTTCAGCTGTTTCCTTGAATACGAACAAATAAAGAAGCGTACGCGACTTCTGGGAATTCAGTTGAATGTGGATTATGAGAAGCGCGTTCCTGTATTTATTGGTGTGCTGAACGGAAGCTTTCTGTTTATGGCCGATTTAATGAAAGAGGTACATATTCCCGCAGAAATAAGCTTTATTAAGGTGTCTTCTTATCATGGGCAGGATACAACATCCGGTACTGTTAAAAGTGTGATCGGGCTGGATATCGATCTTAAGGGGAGAGATGTGGTGATCGTGGAAGATATTGTGGATACGGGAATAACGCTCAGTTATCTTGTGGATGTTTTAAAGGAAAAGGAAGCCGCTTCGATCGCGATCTGTACATTATTACTTAAGCCGCAATCCCTTCAGCGCGAACTGGAGGAAATTGCGTATGTCGGATTTGAGATACCCAATGAGTTTGTAGTGGGTTACGGCCTTGACTATAAAGGGCTGGGAAGGAATCTCAGGGATATTTACCGGTTTGTTTCTGCTCCAAGTGAAACTTAGCCGTTTTTAGTTTTTAAATTAACTCCAATGACCATACATAAAGAAGGTTATACCTCTATTGCACTAACTGTTCTTGTGATTTTTATTATCAATGCAATAGCGCATTACTTCTGGTCGGATCACGGAATGGTGATCTGGGCAATATATGTGCTTTCGTTTTTGCTTTTTGTGATTGTACTCCAGTTCTTCAGGCACCCGCGGCGGGTAACTTCTCTCAATGACAGACAGGTAATTTGCCCTGCTGACGGGAAGGTAGTGGTAATAGAAGAGACAGAAGAAAATGAATATTTTCGGGACAGAAGGCTTCAGATTTCTGTGTTTATGTCGCCTGTTAATGTGCACGTAAACCGCAACCCGGTGTCGGGAATCGTTCAGTATTTTAAATATCATCCGGGGAAGTACCTGGTTGCATGGGATCCCAAATCTTCTACCGATAATGAAAGGACGACTGTAGTAGTGGAAAGTAAGGCTGGTATTCCGGTATTGTTCAGGCAGATTGCCGGTGCCCTGGCACGTCGCATCGTTTGGTATGTAAAAGAAGGAGATGAAGTGGTTCAGGGGGATCAGTTTGGCTTTATTAAGTTCGGATCGAGGGTGGATGTTTTTTTACCTGCCGGTACGGAGGTGAATGTAAGCCTTGGAGATGTGGTGAAGGGGGGAATCACAGTGCTAGCGACCTTTAAATAATCTCTGTTGTAATTTAAACAGGTTAATCCATAAAAAAACCTCAATCCGATACCGGGATTGAGGTTTTTTTATGGAATCTTATATAGCGCTTAAGGGGTAGCATTGACCTGTGATACCTTCTGGACAGGGCCATTGTCCGGATATGTTTAGAGACTGCCTGCACATAAAAAAAGCCTGTCCGCAATCCGAACAGGCTTTTTTTATGTGTGTAAAGTAATTAAACTCTCTTGGTTTTGATACGGGCAGCTTTACCAGTTAATGAACGCAGGTAGAAGAGCTTAGCTCTGCGAACTTTACCGTAGCTGTTAACTACAACTTTATCGATGTTAGGAGAGTTGACAGGGAAAATACGTTCAACGCCCACACCATTTGAAACTTTTCTTACAGTAAATGTTTCTGTTGCTCCGACACCATTACGCTGAATAACAACGCCCTGGTAAATCTGGATACGCTCCTTGTTTCCTTCGCGGATTTTATAGTGCACACTTACTGTATCGCCAGATTTGAATGCAGGCACTTCTTTCCTGGCTACAGCCTGCTCTTCAACAAATTTTACTAAATCCATGATTTCAAGTAATTAAACGGTATTAACCTCTAATGACCGCTTCCTTTTTTTCGGAGTGCAATATTAGGAAAAAAAAATTAATTATAAAAGAGTGATCTGCAAAATTATACGATTTTTATTCGATGATAGCGGGAATGCTGAAATAAGCCGATCTGGTATGCAGGGTTTCTCTTTTTGCCCACATTTTTCCTTTGTGCTGATTTAGCAATTCATTGCAAAGATCGAGGGATATTTTATCCTGTAGCGTCATGGATTCCTGCCGGGAGGTCTCGTATATGCCTTTTCCGTCTTGTTTGGATGCCGGGATCAGCGACGAGATGTTCGTGCTGGAGATTCTCATAATGAGCTGTTTATTTTCCAGCTTAAGATTTATCCGGATAAGTCCGGAGCTTTCGCATTCATTGATGGCACGAATGAGCATATTTCTGAATACAAATTCGAATACCGGAAGATTGATGCGGACCTGAGGCAACTCCGGTACAAGATTACTGATGGTAAGATGTCTTTCTGACGCGAGATATCTCATTGACTGAAGGATGAGATCTGTCTGCAATTTTATTAATACTGGTTGTTTTATGTCGTTGCCATTATGAATAAACAATTTTGACCACGAGAGGATGTTGTCCATCAGGTTCCGGGAGGCTCCTACATGTGAGATTAAATCTGAAAGGGGGCTGTTTAATTCCGGGTGGCTGTAAGTTTGGTGTTTCAGCTTCCGGATATTGTCGGCCAGGCAATCCAGGGGTATCTTAATGTCATGAATGATCATTTCAATGATCTTATGTGAAAGGCTGCCGGTGTGTTCAGGCTTAAAACGGCTCATGTTATTCGTAGTATTCTTTAATAAGCTGACTGATCGGTTTGTAGTGAATCTCGGCGTTTAATAATTCTCCGGGATTTAGTCCGAATATTTTTTCAAGAAGAATGGCTTTCTGATGGGGAATATCCTTGTCTTCCGATATACGGATGTTCCGGTAATTTGAAAAGGTATTGGGAGATATTCCAAGTGCCTTGGGTATTATTTTGAGTGCTTTATGGTAATCTTTCATTGGAAGTTCAGATAAAAGATCGTTTATGCGGTATTTATACATCTTGAAACATTTGTATATTTACACCAAAATATTGGAGCTCTAAACTAATATTTTGGGTTGGTTCTCCAAAAAAAGTTGTCTAAGTCTTGTCACTAAAAGTAGAACTAATTTTATTTATTACCAAATATTTTTGATCTGAAATGCTAAAAAATATCGTTGACAAACTTCTTAAGGAACATAGCCGTCCTCTTTCATGGCTTGCCGGTCAGATGGACATGACCAGTGAGGGATTGAGGTTAAGTCTGATTAAGGGGTCGATAAAGTATAATGACCTCAAGCGTATGTCTACTGTTCTGGATGTGCCGGTTTCGGTGTTTTTCAGTGAGCACGCTCCGGATAGTATCGCTTCAGAAGATAAAGTTCAGTATGGAGGCCTGAAGAGTGAACTGGCTTCGTGCAGGGAAGTAATAGAGGCTTTAAAGGGGCAGCTTAAGGATAAGGAGCGAATTATCAACCTTATCACGAAGAGCGAATAGTTTATACTATTGCACATAATTAATTTGCCATGGGGGCTGAATGTTTTGGTATATCCTTTTTCGGAATAAATGGTTGCAGGTCGTTTATTTCAAAAGATCCGGTCTTCTTTGCCGGGTCCGCTCCAGTGCCTGTTCGTATCTCCACTCATCGATTTTTGCCTGGTTTCCGCTAAGGAGGATATCCGGGACTTTGTTTCCACGCCAGTCTGCCGGCCGGGTATAGACCGGTGCATCCAGAAGTTCTCCCTGGAAGGAGTCGGACAGTGCTGAGGTTTCGTCGGACAACACGCCCGGGAGTAAGCGTACTATTGCATCAACGAGGACGGCAGCAGGCAATTCGCCTCCTGACAAGACGTAATCGCCGATAGATATTTCACGTGTTACAAATAAGTCGCGTATCCTCTGGTCGATTCCTTTATAATGCCCGCATAGGATCATGATATTCGTAAAGCCTGACAGTTCATTAGCCATTGTCTGATTCAGGGTTTTCCCGTCGGGTGTCATGAAGATCACTTCGTCATAGTGCCTTTCGTTCATGAGGCTTTCAATGCAGGCTGCAAAAGGTTCAATTGACATTACCATCCCGCTTCCGCCACCATAAGGATAGTCGTCTACGTTTTTATGTTTGCTTAAAGAGTAGTCGCGGAGATTGTGAACGATGATTTCGGAAAGTCCTTTTTTCTGTGCCCTCTGAAGTATGGAATGAGCAAAGGGGCTTTCAAGCAAACCTGGGAGGACCGTGATAATGTCGAATCGCATGTTACAAAAGTAAGTGTAAGACCGGCTGGTCAGGAATATATGTCTATTAAGCCTTCGGGCAGAGTCAGTTCAATTGTACCCTCCTCTTCATCAATTGAAGCGATGATATCATCATTGAGAGGAAACATTACTTCGCGAAAATTATAGGTTACTACAGCGATAAATTGCTGGGGATACTCCAGGACATCTGTTATTTCGCCAAGTTCACCCAGTTTTGTGTCGTGTGCTATAAATCCTTTGAGGTCGGTGTAATAGAATTCATCCTCGTTTTTCAGAGGTTTTTCGGAATTGGGAAGATAGATTTTCTTCTTTACGAGCTTTTCAGCTTTTTCAATCGTGTCGATATCCTCCAGGAAGAAATAGCCGGTTTTGTTTTGCTGTAACTTAGAGGATGAGACAAAGAAGGGCACCAGCTTGCCGTTTATCTCTATATACAGTAAGCTAAAAGTAAGCTCGTCAAATTCATCGTACTCGAAATAGACCTGGATCTCTCCCTTTAGTCCTTTTGTTTTAGTGATATACCCTATATAAAAGCTTTCTTCAATCTTCATGGTACAAATAAAAATGTCATCCGATCCAATGCTTGGCGGCTTCGGATCCGGATGACATCAAATGAGGTTAAATGAAACCTATTCTGCGTTTTCGTCTGCAGGAGCTTCTTCGGTTGCTTCTTCAGTAGTTTCTTCTGCAGGAGGTGTGTTTTTAGCAGCGATAGCAGCAGCTCTGTCTGCTTTTTTCTTAGCTTCAGCAGCTAAGGCAGCTTTCCTTGCTTCTTCTTTGGATGAAAGTAATCCTTCTTTTTTGCCCTGGATCTTTCCTTCCTTGCCCTGCTGCCATTCATTGAATTTTGCTTCTGCCTGTTCTTCGGTCAGAGCTCCTTTTTTCACTCCGCCTTCGAGGTGTTTCTTGTAAAGAACACCTTTGTAAGAAAGGATTGCACGGCAGGTGTCAGTTGGCTGAGCCCCTTTGTTCATCCAATCCAAAGCTTTATCGAAGTTGATATCGATAGTTGCAGGGTTGGTGTTCGGGTTGTAAGAACCTAAACGTTCAATAAAACGACCATCTCTCGGAGCACGTGAATCTGCCACCACTACGTAGTAAAAAGGTTTGCCCTTTTTACCGTGTCTTTGCAATCTAATTTTAGTTGCCATTTTTAATTTTAGTATTTATGTATTCAACATAGTTCCCGGAGTCTCCTTCTGCGGGGATGCAAAGATAATAAAACCAGGGGAATAAAATGATTATTTTAGTGATTATCAATATAAAACATAATGCTTGTAAATCGTATTACTTATAAATCGAAAATGATGCAGGCAAGGGCGGTCCTCCATTCGTTGTGTTTTTTTGAACCAGGCGGTGTGACCCCGGGAATATAATTAAAGGCGGAGCTGAGGGAACCGAACTTTAAAGGTGAGAATTATGGATATGGAGAGTCAGTATGATTTTTTGTCCTTTTTAAACGATGCAGTCTGGTGTTTTGATGTAATCAGTCAGCAATTCAGATATGTGAATCAACGGCTGGCCGATATATACGGCACGTCTTTGGATGTGTTAAAAGATAACCCGTTTATATGGCGGAGGCTGGTTCATCCCGACGACTACAGTTTTGTAGATAAAAAAATGGGCAGGCTATACCTGGGTGAAAGCGTCGAAATAGAATACAGGATTCTTGTTGGCAGCCTTGTCAGGTGGGTGAGTGATAAGAGATCTCCTGTAGCAGACAATAAGGGAAAACTTGAGGTTATTACCGGGATACTATCTGATATTACTGAAAAAAAGGAGGCTGAATTAAAGCTGGCCCAATCCGAATATATCTACCGGTCACTTTTTGACAACAACCCTAATCCATTATGGATTTATAATACGGAAACCCTGAGATTCCTGGCAGTGAACAGGGCCGCAATAGACAAATATGGCTATAGTGAAGAAGAGTTTTTATCAATGACGCTTGCGGATATACGACCGGCAGAAGATGTAGAGAAATTACGTGCAACCGTAGGCAAGCTCGGTCGTTATTCACATTCAAAGGGCTGGCGGCACTACACAAAGAAAGGGCAACTTTTGTATGTCAATATCTCCGGGTATTCAACTATATATAAGGAACAGAAGGCAGAGATCGTGATGGTGCATGATATTACATCCCAGGTGAGGAATCAAAAGGAAATAGTCATTGCCAAGCGGAAACTGGACGCTTTGATTAACAATATCAATGATCTTATCTGGTCGGTAGACCGGAATTACCGGTTGCTGTCTTCAAATCTTTCTTTTCAAAGGTCGGTTGAGTTCCTGTTTGGCAAAAAGCTTCTTGGAGGTGATTCTGTTTTTGATCCTTCCGTTCCGAAACGCGAAGTGGAGCACTGGAAAAAGAACTATGACAGGGTGTTGAAGGGAGAACGGCTGCTCTTTAATATGACGACATCCCGGGGAGGGAAGAAAACGTTTGAAATAAGGATGCTGCCTATTATGAACGAGCATGAGATAATAGGAGTTGTATGTGTCGGACGTGATATTCAAAGAAAACTGGAGGCTGAAAAAAGGTTGATCTTACAGAATATTGAACTTAAAGAGGTAGTGGCCCTTGCCTCCCACGAGATACGCGGACCGGTTACCTCTTTAATGGGTTTGATCAATATTTTCAACAAAGCTAACCTGTCTGATCCTTTCAACGGTGAGATCATAGGATATATCGAAGACACGATAAACGAGCTGGACGGGGTGATCCATAAAATTGTGGAAAAGAGCCACTCCATCCAGATCGATAATGAGGCTATATATTCCTCTCTACAAAATCAATCAGACTATGAATGACCTTGATGTGTATTTCCTGAGCCCTGTCGGCATAATTTGATTTAGGGGCTCTTATTTCAACATCGCAAAGGGGGGCCATTTTTCCGCCGTCTTTGCCGGTAAGCCCAATGACTTTCATGCCTTTCTGCCTTGCTGCTTCTATTGCTTTAATGACGTTTTCGGAATTTCCGCTGGTGCTGATCCCGAGCAGAACGTCTCCGCTCTGACCGATTGCCTCAACCATTCTCGAAAAAACAAAAGCGTATCCGTAGTCATTTCCTACGCAAGACATATGTGAGGGGTCTGAAATTGACATGGCGGGCAGTGCTTTGCGGTCGTTCCTGTAACGGCCGCTTAATTCTTCCGCGAAATGCATGGCGTCGCACATGGATCCCCCGTTTCCGCATGAAAGGATCTTATTCCCTTTTTTGATGGCATCGGAAAGAAGTTTTCCTGCTGCTTCTATTTTCCTGAAATTTTCGTCATCCGACAAAAATGCATTGATAACTGTTTGTGCTTCTAAGAAGTGATTTTTAATTGATTCCATTTATATCGACTCTGAAAGAGTGTATTTGCGTCCTTTATTTTGCTCCTTAAGCCATTTGAGAAGAGGTGAGAAATAGTCAAGCATGGGTTTTGCTGAAAGATCAGATCCTGTTTTTTCTTTAAGAACAGAATTCCAGTCTTTACTCGCACCCGGCCGCATGATGTCTTTCAGAAATTCGCCTACTTTCTTGTTTCCGTAGTAATTGGTTGCATGAGGGTCCTGGTGAAGGATCTTTTTTGCAATATGATCATGAAGCTGGAAAAGAATGACGAAAGAAAGGGCATAGTCGTAATATTGAGCAGGGTCGTCATTGATATGAGTTTTTGTCGCCGCGTCGCAGAATTCCTCTCCCCGGGCTGAAGGGGGCTCTATCCCCTGGTATTTCTTTGCTAAATCCCACCACGCCTTGTTGTATTGGTTTTCGGGAAGTTTGTCTGCATAAAGCTGTTTCTCAAACTCTGTCATTGTACCTGCAGAGAAAGGGATAAAAACAACATAGTTAAGAGCTTCTTTCAGCAAGGTTTGCACCTGGTCTGTCCTGGTGTTCTCCGGCAGGATTGCTTTCTTTTTGAGGTAAGGCAATTGCTGGGAAGCCAGGCCCATTAAACTTCCCATTGCTTCATGATAAGCCCTGTTTGCACCTTCTCTCATGAGGGGCGGGACATCCTTGTTGGTATACGTCAGGTAATAATAAATATGTCCAAGCTCATGATTGGCTGTTTCATACCACTCTGAATTTGGCTCTACGCTCATCAGGCTCCTGACGTCGTTCTGAAGGTCCATATGCCATGCGGAAGCATGGTTGTTCTTCTTATAAGATGAAGAGGGGGGAACGGGGTAAAGGCTCGATTTTTGCCAAAAGCCGGAAGGAAGAGCCGGGAAACCGAGACTCCTGTAGAAGTCCTCAGCGTCTTTGACGATCCATTCTGGTGTTTTGGTTTTCAGGACCGAGTCTGTGTTCATCCCTTTGACAGACACCATAGCGCTCCAGTCCTGGCCCCAGCGATTGGGAAGCCAGTGGGCGGGCAGATAATCGGGCACTTCTTTTACTCCGTATTTTTTAGCCAGCTCATAGCGTGCATAGGTGTGGAGTTCTTTGTAAAGCGGTCTGAGTTCATTGTTGATCTTCTTTATCAGGCGCATCATGTCATCAGCAGGTATGCCGTAATCTGATACCTGATAATCGAAATAATCTTTATACCCTAATGCCTGTACTGTCTGGTTCCTCAGATCCCTGAGTTCGGTTAAGCCTTTTTTCAGCCCTTTCCCTACCTCTTTCCCTGCCTGCCATGCTTTTAAGCGCGCCGGCAGGTTGGTTTGGTCTTTGAGCACATCGTCGATCTGGTTGGCAGAGACAGGTTTTCCGTCGATCCTGAAAGTAAACCCGTAAAGTTTTTCGATCTGTGTATTCTCTGCTTTTATTCTTTTTTTTATGATATCGGCGAGACTTGCGGGATTATTAGCAGCGATATATTTTATCTTTTGTAATTGCTTTACCTGGAGTTCTGTCAGTTTGTCTTTTTGATCAAGGTATTTCTGTGCTGTTTCAACGTTGCTGTCACTTCCTGTAAAGCTGGCAAAGGCCTGTCCTGTTCGTTCAACCGCACGGGCATTGGTGCTGTCTCCCTCCACGATCTTCGTGTTGGCGGCCCATTGTGCTTCCGAGGATTCCGTGTACAGCCGTACGTATTCACGGGTGTACTGGCCTAAGAATGTCTGTGCCTCCTGTTGCAGCTTTTTGTCTGAGCCGCAGGAAAGATTGAAAAAAATCAGCCCTCCGTACATTGCGAGTTTTATGCTGCCGGGGAGGTATTGAAGTGGAAGAGTACATCTTCTGTACATCTGCTTTAACATACTTTTTATAAAGATAATATATTCACAATTTTCAGAAGGTTCGGATCCGCTTCAGACAGATGCTTAATAGCATTGTAAAATGGAGTATAGTGAACATTGTTGTTTACAAGGCCAACCATTATTCCTTTTCTGCCATTGAGGAGCGCCTCTACTGCTGCTATGCCTAAGCGGCTTGCGAGAACACGGTCCATACAACTTGGTTTACCCCCTCTCTGGATGTGACCGAGAATGGAAAGCCTGGTATCGTATTTCGGGAATCGTTCCTTTATCATCTGTGCGATTTCCAGTCCTCCGATTTCATCGCCTTCAGCTACTATGATGATTTTGGAAGATTTATCTTTTCTGCCTTCTTCGAGACGCTTGAACAATTCGTCAATATTAGTTTTGGATTCAGGGATCAGGATAGCCTCTGCTCCTACTCCTATCCCGCTCCGCAGGGCAATAAGTCCGGAGTCTCTGCCCATCACCTCGACGATAAACAGCCGGTCGTGTGATTCGGCGGTGTCCCTGATCTTATCGACCGCATCGATTACGGTATTGATTGCTGTGTCATATCCTATGGTAAAGTCTGTCCCGATGAGATCGTTGTCTATTGTGCCCGGCAGTCCAACAACCGGGATATTGAATTCCCTGATAAAGGCATTTGCGCCGGTAAACGTTCCTTCTCCCCCAATAGCTACCAGGGCATCGATGTTTTGTTTCTTTATCTGTTCGTAAGCGGTTCTTCTTCCCTCTTCGGTTTTGAAAGCTTCGCTGCGGGCCGTTTTCAGGATAGTACCACCGCGTTGTATAATGTTGGCGACAGATTTTCTGCTCATTGGGATGAATTCACCGGCGATCATTCCTTCGTAGCCCCGGGTGATCCCTACTACGTTTAAATTATAATATAAAGCAGTTCTTACAATTGAGCGGATTGCAGCATTCATTCCGGGAGAATCTCCGCCGGAAGTAAAAACGCCTATAGTTTTAATGGTGTTCATATCAGAATTTTTTGTAGAAGCGGATGTTCCTGTCATGGGGTTTTATAATTAATATGTTTGGTGAAAAATGGTTTCAAATACCTTAGTTAATAATTTATAAGATCGCATGCAGGTGCCTGTCCTATAAGATATACCGGATTTCCTTTAATCCAAAATGATATTGATTTCCGTCAATATCCAGCACTAAATGTCCTGTTTCATCTATTCCGGTGATCCTGCCGTTTTGTACTGCACCTTTTATTACAAATTTATGCAATTCATTGAAACGGTATAAATTTCCTGTATACAAGCCGTAATGGTTTTCGTTTCTTGCTTCTTTAAGTTCAGAGTAACGATGGTCTATAGCCTCCAGTATGCCTGTCATCAGGTCGCGGATGTTAAAGGAATTGCCTGTAATATTCTTAAGGGATGTAATATTTTGGATGGAATCAGCAAATTCTACCTGGTTAACATTTATCCCGATGCCCACTATGGAAGATTTTAGATGGTTACCGGCGACAGTATTCTCAATAAGAACGCCTCCGATCTTAGAGTCTTGATAGAAAACATCGTTTGGCCATTTAATTTTGCAGGCTGAGCCAATAATTTGGGTGAGAGCATCGTTAATAGCTATACTTACAGCGATATTCAAAAGGAACTGCTGACTGGCCGGAAGGAATACGGGATAAAGTACGAAGCTGAATGTGAGGTTTTTCCCCGGTTCGCTTGTCCATGTGTTGTTATGCTGACCTCGTCCGGCGAACTGGTCTTCTGCCATAATTACAGTTCCTTCAGGTATTGGCTTGGATTTTGACAATTCTTTCCTGAGAAAATTGTTAGTTGAATCCACACGCTGCAAGGCAATTATATTTTGCCCAACAAATAATCTTGAAAAAGTGTTATTTTGCAAAATAGACGGGTACTAATTAATTTTATCCAAAACTAATTTTTTTTAATGGTAAAAAACAAAGTTATTAACGAGTCTACCTACCTTTCGGAACTGGCAATACACGGGATGCAGGAAAAGAAGGGAAATGAAATTGTCAGGCTTGATTTAAGAAATATACATAGTTCGGTTGCAGATTATTTCGTAGTTTGCCATGCAGAATCAGCTACTCAGGTAAAAGCGATAGCGCGAAGTGTTGAAGAAGAGGTTTATAAGGTCTCGGGGCAATTTCCGCATCGGGTTGAAGGGCTTGAGCATGGCGAATGGATACTCCTTGACTATATAGATGTGATTGTACACGTATTTAAGACCGATAAGCGTCAGTTTTATGGTATAGAGGAGTTGTGGGGAGACGCAGAAATGAAATATTATCAGAGTGCCTGACCTATGGCTTAATGACTAAACAGAAAATGAAAGATAGAGATACCGATAAAAAGAACTTCCGAAAGAAAACCGGGAAAAAAATTGTTCCTAAGCCTCCGCGGTTTAATATCATGTGGCTCTACGCTGCGATCATTATTGGCTTGTTTGCTGTTCAGTATTTGTTCAGCACTTCAAATATAGCCAGCATTGATTACCAGAAGTTTGAAACGGAGATGTTAAAACCCGGTGACGTAGAGAAGATCGTTGCGTATAAAAGCAACGATCTGGTTGTTGCCGAAGTTTATATTAAGAAGGACCGGCTGAATCAGCCGAAATATAAGAGTGTCAGGACGCCTGAGAATTTCAGCATGTCGTCGGGCAACGGACCGCAGTATAAGTTTACGGATGCTACACTGGAAGCCCTTCAGACTAAGCTGAGAGATGTGCAAAAGGATCTTCCTGATGCGCAAAAGACACCGTTGTTCTTTGATACCAGAGAGAATTTCTGGGCTGGCTGGTTTATGACCATTATCCTTCCAGTACTGCTTCTTATAGGGTTCTGGATATTTATCATGCGTCGTATGGGGGGTGGTGCCGGTGGCGGTGCAGGTGGCCAGATCTTCAATATCGGAAAATCAAAGGCGACTCTTTTTGATAAGGAATCGCAGGTTACGGTAACGTTCAATGATGTAGCGGGTCTTGAGGAAGCGAAGCAGGAGGTGATGGAAATCGTGGATTTCCTGAAGAATCCTAAGAAGTATACCAACCTTGGAGGGAAGATCCCCAAGGGGGCTCTGCTGGTGGGTTCGCCGGGTACCGGGAAAACACTGCTTGCGAAAGCTGTAGCCGGTGAAGCACAAGTGCCGTTCTTCTCTCTGTCGGGATCCGATTTCGTGGAAATGTTCGTGGGGGTTGGTGCATCGAGAGTGAGAGATCTTTTCCGACAGGCGAAAGACAAAGCTCCCTGTATCATTTTTATAGATGAGATTGATGCTATTGGACGTGCGAGAGGAAAAAATAACATTGTAGGCGGTAATGATGAGCGGGAAAATACCCTTAACCAGTTACTTGTTGAAATGGACGGTTTCGGTACGGATTCGGGAATCATTATCATGGCGGCAACGAACAGGCCTGACGTCCTGGACTCTGCTTTGCTGAGACCCGGACGTTTTGACAGGCAGGTTTCCATAGACAAGCCGGACCTGGTTGGAAGGGAACAAATTTTTAAAGTTCACCTGAAGCCTATTAAACTTGCTGAAGATGTGGACGCCAAGAAGCTTTCTGCCCAGACGCCTGGATTTGCAGGAGCTGAAATTGCGAATGTTTGTAATGAAGCTGCGCTGATAGCCGCCAGAAAGAATAAAGAGGCTGTCGATATGCATGACTTTCAGGATGCTATAGACCGCGTGATCGGCGGACTTGAGAAGAAGAACAAAATTATTTCTCCTGAAGAGAAACGGATTGTGGCTTATCATGAGGCTGGTCATGCTATTGCGGGCTGGTTTCTTGAACATGCCGACCCTCTGGTAAAAGTTTCTATTGTTCCCCGTGGAGTGGCCGCTCTGGGTTATGCCCAGTATCTGCCTAAGGAACAGTTCCTGTATACTACGGAACAGCTTATTGACGGTATGTGTATGACAATGGGCGGGCGTGTAGCAGAAGATATTGTTTTCAGTAAGATCTCGACGGGTGCACAAAATGACCTGGAACGCATCACCAAGCTTTCGTATGCCATGATCACTTTGTATGGTATGAACCCGAAGGTTGGTAATATATCCTTTAATGACCAGCAGGATCAGTTTAACAAGCCGTATTCTGAGAAGACAGCAGAACTGATTGATGAGGAAGTGAGGAATCTTATTGGCTCTGTTTATGCCAAGACGAAGGATTTACTTACAAATAAAAGGGAAGGCCTGGAAAAGCTGGCTAATAAATTGCTTGAGAAGGAAATTCTTTTCCAGAGTGACCTGGAGGAGATACTTGGCAAGCGCCCGTTCAGTCACCGGACAACTTACGATGAGTTTGTGAATGGTGATGATCCGGGTGACCAGGGACCGGTAGCTCAGAACCTTCATCCTGAGCCGGTGGGTGATTCGACAGAACCGCTCAAAAGCATCGAGCCTAAAGACTAATTTAATTTTTAATATATAAAGCCCCGTTTTTTCGGGGCTTTTTCTTTGATGTGAGCCTTATATCTGCGACTTTTGTTGCTCAGGGCCGGGAAGCCGCGTTCTCCCCCGGTATTTATTGCGATTAACGAACCGATGGCCGGGCGGATGTTTATAACGTTGCTGAGTCATTAAAACAAAATATTCAATGAAAGATACTACCTCTAAAGAAAAAATGCTTAAGAAGATCAGAAAAGCATTACTTGAGAAACGTGAAAACCCGTATCCCAATCTTGAAGAGGCTCCTGTATATGAACCTTATGGAGACTATCTGGAGGTTATGTTCGCCGAACAACTTAGCCAGGTAGCCGGAAAGTTTGTGTTTTGTGAGGATGAGATCCAGTTTATAGAAAATCTTCTTTTACTTGCAGACGAAAAGGGATGGAGAAAGATATATTGCTGGGAACCTGCTTTACAGGAGCTGCTTTCTCATTTTGAGTTCCCCTTTTATAGTACTGATACAGACTTTATGCAGGCGGAGGTTGGTATCACCTTGTGTGAGTCGCTGATTGCCCGAAATGGCAGTATTGTTTTGTCAAATGGCAATGCCGCAGGCCGCCGTCTTAGTATCTATCCCCCTCATCATATTGTTGTAGCTTATGCGTCGCAGTTGGTGCCGGATCTGAAAGATGCCCTGAAGCAGCTAAAAGCACGTTATGATACAAATATTCCGTCAATGGTATCCATTGTAACCGGACCGAGCCGGACAGCTGATATTGAAAAGACTCTTGTTCTTGGCGCACATGGGCCAAAGGAGTTGATTGTGTTTTTGCTGGAAGGATAGGGAAGG
>NZ_QEAS01000006.1:257012-271206 GCF_003130405.1 Pararcticibacter amylolyticus | reverse complement strand
ATTGGTGCGATGTCGTACTTTTAACTTTCCACTTTTTGCTTTTAACTCAATTTAGCGAGTGCTTCCTTGATCCTCGGGAGCATTTCGGTTATGTCCTGAAGAGAACAACCGCCGACTGATGCCCTGAACCAGTTTACGGAGCTTTCAGTACCGAAAGCGGAGAACGGAACGAATGCTGCACGGGCTTCTTTAATCAGATAAAAGTTTATGTCTTCACTTGTATTGAGTGTCTGGCCATCTGGCGTAGTTTTGCCGGTGTAATCAATTTTTACCGTTAGATATATGGCACCCATTGGTTCTATAGCGTCAACAGCGAAGCCTTCTGATCTTAACTGGCGGAAGCCGGTGAACAGAGCCTGGAGGCTTTCCTGGATCTTTTCTTTAAAGCTGACAAGATAGCTGTCTACTGAGGATTTATCTTTCAGGAATGAAGCCATAGCTACCTGCTCGGGCTTGGGTGCCCAGGCTCCCATGTGCATGATCACTGTTTTCATTTTTTCGATGATCGCTGCTGGGCCGAATCCCCAGCCGACCCGTACGCCTGTGGCTGCGAAACATTTGGATGCGCCGTCAATAAAGATGACATAATCTTTGATCTCCGGACGCAGCGACAGTGGATTATAATGCTGATGCTCGCCGAAAGTGAGCATTGAGTAGATCTGGTCATAGAGAATATACAGAGGCTTTTCTCCAGCCGTTCTGCTTTTGTTTTCTTCCAGGACAAGATCACAGATTTCTTCCAGATCCTTTTTAGAGAACATCGTTCCTGTAGGATTGAGAGGAGAACAAAGAGCCAGAAGAGTAGCTCCTTTTACATGCGGCCTGATATCATCTGCTGAAGGCATGAAGTTGTTCTTTGCCGTAGCTGAGATGGCTACGCCATTAGCTGCGGTGAGGTCGCAATAGTGATTGTTATTCCAGGATGGTGCCGGATAAAGGACCTTATCACCAGGGTCGACCAGCGCAAGGTATGTAGCGTAAATTAAAGGTCGTGAGCCGCTGGATATCTGGATCTCTGATACAGAGATATCAAGTGAATATCTTTCTTTTAAGAACTGGCTGACATTTTCGCGTAAAGCGGGGATGCCGTCTGCCGGAGGATAATTTGTGTGGTATTCGTCGTATGCCTTCTTTATTCCATCTTTCAGTGTATCTGGTATTGGAAATATTGTGGAATCAAAGTCGCCTATAGTCAGATTGGCTATCTTATGACCCTGCTTCTTTAATTCATTGATCTCACCTGCAATCTTAATGATTTCAGAGCCTTTTAAATTTTTTGCTAACTGCGAAACGCTCATACTGGAAAATTTGCTTCAAACTTAGATAAAATCTGTTAAATAGATCTTAACAGTATCCCTGTATTTATTTTACTTATTCTGCTACTAATGATCCTATAGCATCATCGACCTTCCTGAAGTTAAATGCAGAAAGGACAGAATTGAATGAGGAAACGATCTGGGGGTTGCACAGATTGCCGATGCTTCCTTCATGGGTGTGATTTACTGCGTCCGGTGCCCTGAATTCTCCGCGTTCGATTTGCATTCCTATGCTTTTATACGCTTCGCGGAAGGGTATACCTTTGAGCACTTCTTCATTCACTACTTCTACGCTAAAGAGGTAGGCATATTTCGGATCTTTAAGAATGTCCTGCCTGATCCTTATATGGCGGAGCATGTATGTGGTCATCTCCAGACATTCGTTTAGGGAACCGAAGGCTGGAAACAGGTTTTCCTTCAATAGTTGAAGATCCCTGTGATAACCGGAAGGAAGATTGGTGGTCATCAATGCGATCTCATTGGGTAATGCCTGTATTTTATTGCACCGTGAACGGATGAGTTCGAAGACGTCGGGGTTTTTTTTATGCGGCATAATGCTGGAACCAGTGGTGAGCTCATCGGGAAAGCTGATGAACCCGAAATTCTGGTTAATGAACAAACAGGCATCCATAGCCAGCTTAGCAAGAGTTGCTGCAACTGATGACATTGCCTGGGCAAGGATCCTTTCTGTTTTGCCCCGGCCCATCTGGGCATATACTACGTTGTAGTTGAGAGAATCGAAGCCGAGTAATTCTGTTGTCATCGTGCGGTTAAGCGGGAAAGAGGATCCGTATCCAGCGGCTGAGCCGAGCGGGTTTTTATTGCAGATTTTCCAGGCAGCAAGCATGAGCTCCATATCATCTGCCAGGCTTTCAGCATATGCCCCGAACCACAGCCCGAAAGATGAAGGCATCGCGATCTGAAGGTGTGTGTAGCCGGGCAGGAGTTTGTCTTTATGCTCTTCGCTCAGACTGATCAGCTGATGGAAGAGCGTGTTTATGTTTTCTACCAGCTGCTTTATCTGGCTGCGAAAAAAAAGCTTGAGGTCAACCAGAACCTGGTCATTCCTTGAACGCCCGCTATGGATTTTCTTGCCGGCATCGCCTGCACGCTGCGTGAGCAGCAACTCTACCTGTGAATGGACATCCTCCACTCCTTCATCTATGGTAAAGTTTCCTGCTTCAATATCTTTATAGATCGCTTTAAGTTCTTTTTGTACAAGTGCAAGATCTTCATCGCCCAGCAAATTAATGCTGGCGAGCATTCTTGTATGAGCAAGTGAGCCAAGCACGTCGGATGCAGCAAGGTATAAATCCATTTCGCGATCATTTCCCACTGTGAAATGCTCGACCGATTTTGATACTTCCTTGTCTTTTTGCCAGAGCTTCATTTTGATTTACTATTTTTTGATTTATGAATTATTGGGTGAATATTAAGCTTCCCTATACCTGTGCCGCCGGAATCATGAAATTACCTCCTCCAGAAGACTGATATAGAAGTCGATTCCCTGATTTATTTCCTCTATATAGATAAATTCATCGGCCATATGGGAGCGGGCAGAATCACCAGGTCCGACTTTTAAAGAAGGAATGCTTAGCAGAGCCTGATCACTGGTAGTCGGGGAGCCATAGGTTTGCCTGCCCATTGCGAGGCCCGCGAGAACGATAGGGTGATCTTTATTTATTGATGATGGTTTCAGGCGTGTGGATCTGGCGTTTACCTCGCATGACACGTGTTGCCGGATAATGTCAAGCACCTCTTCATTCTGGTAAGCGTCGGTTACCCTGACATCAACCGTAAATTCGCAGGTAGCAGGGACGACGTTGTGCTGTGATCCGGCATTAATGACAGTAACAGACATTTTCAGAGGGCCGAACAGTTCGGATTCCCTGGGAAAGCGATATGTTCTGAACCATTCTATATCTTTCAATGCTTTATAAATAGCGTTGTCGCCCTCCTCCCTGGCGGCATGTCCTGCTTTCCCTTTTGAGATACAGTCGAGAACCATCAGTCCGCGCTCAGCTATAGCGAGATCGAGCAGGGTAGGTTCGCCGACTATAGCGAAATCCAGTGTTCCAAGTTGAGGAATGATGAGCTCCAGCCCGTTCTTTCCGGAAATTTCTTCTTCCGCGGTTGCGGCGAGGCAGAGATTATATTTCAGGTCATCCCGTTCGTAGAAATAAAGAAATGCTGCTATCAGGGACACCAGGCACCCGCCCGCGTCATTGCTGCCAAGACCGTAAAGTTTTCCATCTTGGATGCCGGGAAAAAAAGGGTCCCTTGTATAACCGGCATTAGGCTTAACGGTATCATGATGCGAGTTAAGAAGGATAGTCGGCCTGGCTGGATCGAAATTCTTATTATAGCTCCAGATGTTGTTCTGTTGCCTTGAGATCTTTAAGCCTTTGGCATTCAGAAATTCCTCCAGGATCGCTGCGGTGTTTTCCTCTTCCCGGCTGAAAGACGGAGTTGCGATGAGCTTTTTAAGCAAAGCAATGCTCTCTTCCTTGAGCTTCTCTTTCATATGGATTATTTGTCTTCGTTATAAAGGCCGCCGGCTTTTATAGAAGAAAGCTTAATTCCCTTGATGAGAGACGAACTGAATCCATTATGCTCCATTTCGTTTAAACCTGCGATGGTACAGCCTTTAGGAGAGGTCACTTTATCTATTTCGTGTTCGGGATGGCTGTTGTGCTGGAGAAGCAGGTCGGCTGCTCCTTTTGCTGTCTGTACGGCCATCTTAAGGGCGTCTTCCGCGTGAAAGCCAATTTCGACGCCGCCTTGCGAGGCAGCGCGGATTGCCCGGAGAAAGAAAGCTATGCCGCAGGCGCAAAGGGCGGTCGCGGAGGTCATCAGCTCTTCATTGATCTGTACTACCGAACCTACGGTTTCAAACATCTCGGCTACGGTTTCCATATTGAGGTAACTTGCATTGTCGGAGGCAATACATGTCATAGACTGCCCTATAGAGATAGCTGTATTGGGCATAGCTCTTACTACGGGAACATCTTCACCTAATTTAACTTTTATATCCCGGCAGCTGACTCCTGATATAACTGAAATAATCAGATGCTTTTCAGGATTAACGGACGGGGCTATTTCTGCCAGCAGACCATTGAGTTGCTGTGGCAGAACGGCCAGTATTACTATAGAGGATCCTTTTACAGCCTCTGCATTATCACTTGTCACCCTGAATCCCTCTTTTGCTTTAGCAGAAAGCTGAAACAGGGAACGGCGTGTGAGTACGATGTTGTCAGCAGTGCAATAATTTGATTTTACTAACCCGTTTGCCAGTGAGAGGCCGATATTCCCGCTTCCAAGAATGGCTATAGTACCTGTTGTATTCTCCATTTTATGCAAATAATCTTGTTCCGAATAAATGTTCTTTCAGAAAAGGGAGTTCATCTGATTTGCCAATGTATACATCGCTGACCCCGTTCTGAATAGCCTGAAAAGCGTTATGGAGCTTGGGCAGCATGCCGCCTGCAATAACGTTATCAGACTTAAGCTGTTCAAATTCAGAGGAGCCTATTTCCCTGATGATTGATTCATTATCATTTACATCCCGCAGTACTCCTTTTTTCTCGAAGCAATATACAAGACTTACTTTAAAAGAAGAAGACATGGCTACAGCAATTGCTGATGCGATGGTGTCGGCATTGGTATTTAAGAGTTGCCCTTCGCCGTCGTGGGTAATGGCTGAAAAGACCGGTACCAGTCCTGACTGAAGCAGCTGCTCAAGCTTATCTGACGCTACGGAGGCTTTGTTCAGATCTCCTACATAACCGTAATCAACTTCTTTTACCGGCCTTTTGGAGGCTTTGATCAGATTGGCATCGGCACCGGTTAAACCAATTGCATTGTTTCCATAGCGCTGAAGCTGGGCAACTATATTTTTATTAATCAAGCCTGCATACACCATGGTGACCACTCTCAGCGTTTCAATATCTGTAATGCGGCGGCCATCAACAAGCCGGGGCTCTATACCTAGTGTATGCGACAGGTCGGTTGCGAGCTTGCCACCCCCATGGATGAGAATTTTGTATCCGTCGAGAGAAGCGAAGTCGTTCAGAAAGAAATGAAGGTTCTCCGAGTTGTCGATTACGTTCCCTCCTATTTTTATTACATACAGGTTGTCCATTAGAAATAGTATTTAACGAAGATAAGAACCCTGATTATTATTGTCCGGAATGATGGATTATGAAATGGGATTAAATATTTTCGAGAATCCTTTTCAGTACGGTCTGGGCTGCCCACACTCTGTTGCCGGCTTCCTCTACAACGAGAGATTCGGTGCTGTCGAGAATGTCAGATCCCAGTTCAAGGTCGCGTCTTACAGGGAGACAGTGGAGAACTTTAGCCTGGTTGGTGATCTTCAGTCTTTCGAGATTAAGCATCCAACCTTTTCCGTTATGAAGGATTTTTCCATAATCGTGATAGGACGACCAGCTTTTAGGATAAATAAAATCAGCACCTTTCAAAGCTTCGTCCTGGTTATGAATGATCGTGGCCCCTTCTGTAAACTGTTCTGCCAGCTCATATCCTTCCGGATGGGTAATGATAAATTCAATGAGCCCTTCTTTTTGCGCCTGGCACATCCATTCAGCGAATGCGTTGGGCACAGACTGGGGAAGTGGTTTTACGTGTGGTGCCCATGTGAGCACTACTCTTGGTTTTTGAACTTTCTTGTGTTCTTCAATTGTTATAAGGTCTGCAAAGCTCTGAAGCGGATGCAGGGTAGCACTCTCCAGGCTTACTACCGGCACCCCACTGAATTGAATGAACTTATTGAATATTTCTTCGTTATAATCCTCCTCCCTGTTTTTCAGGCCAGGAAAGGAGCGTATGGCAAGAATGTCACAATACTGACCGAATACTCTCGCTGCTTCGCGGATGTGTTCGACAGTTGTTCCGTTCATTACTACGCCATCGCGTGTTTCGAGTGCCCAGCCTTCCTTATCGATATTCATTACCATGACGTTCATTCCCAGATTCATAGCGGCTTTTTGCGTTGAAAGCCTTGTCCGCAGGCTGGGATTGAGGAAAATCACTCCAAGGGTTTTGTTCTCTCCAAGGGTCTTATCAGCGTATGGGTTATTCTTTAATGCCCGGGCTTCTTTTACGAGCTCAGTGACATTCTCAACATCTTTGACGGAAGTAAATTGTTTCATTTTTTATTGGCTGGCGGCTTTCGGCTATCAGCTATCAGCTTCCTGCATCGTGCCTTTTATTGATTATATTGTTTGTTATTAAGCGAGCATTCTGCTTCTAATGTCGCAGCCTGCCCGGTATTGTTTACAATACTTTTTTTAACGCTTCTAAAAATCTGTCCGCATGCTCTTTAGTCAGATTTAAAGCAGGAAGCAGCCTTAGAACGTTGGGTTTTGATTCTCCTGTAAAGATGTGATGTTTAAACAGCAGGTCTTTTTTTACATGGGAGAGTTCTTCGGGCAGATCGATACCGATCATCAGCCCTCTGCCACGGATATCCCTTATTTTTTCAAAGCCCCTGAGTTCGGACATCAGATAAGCGCCTACTCTGGCTGCGTTTTCAATCAGCTTATCCTGCTGGATGATTTCGAGGACTGCTAATGCGGCCGCGCATGCCAGATGATTGCCTCCGAATGTGGTGCCCAGCATTCCGTGCCATGGCTTAAACTTTGGGGCAATTGAGATCCCTGCAACAGGGAAGCCGTTGCCCATACCTTTAGCCATGGTATACACGTCTGCTTCAACACCCGAAAAGTCATGAGAATAGAATTTTCCGCTTCTGCCGTATCCGCACTGAACAGAGTCTGCTATATAGACAGCATTATACTGATCGCATAAAGAGCGGATCTTTTGAAGGAAGCTTTCGCTTGCTACCCTGATGCCGCCGACTCCCTGTATGCCTTCGATTATTACCGCACAGATCTCATCCCCAGATTCAGCGAAGGCTTTTTCCAGAGCAGCTTCATCGTTGTGGGGAAGAAAGATGATGTTTTCTGTTTTATTTACAGGAGCAACGATCCGGGGGTTATCGGTACAGGAGACTGCTAACGAAGTCCGCCCGTGGAATGCGCCTTTAAAAGCAATTATTTTCTTACGTTCGTTATAAAATGAAGCCAGCTTTAAGGCATTTTCGTTTGCCTCGGCGCCCGAGTTGCAGAGGAAAAGCTGATAATCATCCTTGCCTGATACTTGTCCAAGAAGTGCGGCCAGCTGGCTTTGCAGGGGAATTTCAATGGAATTAGAGTAGAATCCGATTTTATTTAACTGATCTGTCAGACGTTGGACATAATGTGGATGAGTATGTCCGATCGAGATTACTGCATGTCCGCCATACAGATCAAGATATTCCTGTCCTTTGGAATCCCACACGAGACTTCCTTCGCCCCTGGCGATTTCTATTGGATTTAAGGGGTAAACGTCGAATAGCTTCATTTCTTTTAGTTGAAAGTGAAAAGTTTAAAGCCTTACTTTCTTGATGAAAGAAATTAACATTGCTTTAACCTCTGATATCTCATTATTTAGAAGTTCATATTGATTAAGTGTAATGTAGCCCAGGTCTCTGGAAAGAAGCAGGAAATATTCTACCTCATGCGCTGATCCAAGAGCGTTTTGTAAGAAAGATGCAAAATCCTTCTGCGTGAATCTGCCGCACCCTTCAGCTATATTAGCGGGTATAGAGCACGCTGCCCGTTTTATTTGAGTGGTGAGATTATAAATTTCCTCTTTAGGATAAGACGCGGTGTTTTGGTAAAGATCAATTACGAATTGATGTGCCTTTTTCCAAACGTGTAGTTCTTTATAATCCTGCATCAGGTACTTTTAACTTTCTACTTTTAACTTTACACTTAGAATGCCGGTGCTTTTAGTTTCAGTCCTTCCATCTCATCTATTCCGAAGAGTAAATTCATGTTTTGTACTGCCTGACCGGAAGCTCCTTTGAGCAGATTATCAATGATGCTCAGGATCAGGAGCTTGTTGCCATGTTTCTCTACATGAAGCAGGCATTTGTTGGTGTTGACTACCTGCTTGAGGTCGATGTTTTTAGGAGAAACATGTGTAAACGGATGGGCGGAGTAAAAATCAGTATATAGTTTTTCTGCTTCTTCCTGGCTGAGAGCGCATTCGGTATAAACCGAGGCCATGATGCCGCGGGTGAAATCTCCTCGGTAAGGGATGAAATTGAGTTCGTCAGCGTGTAACGGAGAGCCTAGTTGGTTGAGCGACTGAGTGATCTCTTTCAGATGCTGATGAGTAAATGCCTTATATACAGAGGTGTTGTTGTTTCTCCAGCTAAAGTGAGAGGTGGCAGATAAGCTTTGTCCGGCTCCTGTTGACCCGGTAGTAGCAGAGATATGGACTTCGTTGCTGAGCAGTCCCGACTGTGCCAGTGGTAAGAGGGCCAGCTGGATGCAGGTAGCAAAGCAACCCGGATTAGCTATATTCTGAGCTTCGCGGATTTTGTTCCTGTTTAATTCAGGCAGTCCATAAATGAATTCTTTATCTCCCTGCATACTGCTGGTTGCCAGCCTGAAGTCCTGACTCAGATCAATGATCTTAATTCTGTCATCTACCGGGTTGGCGTCGAGGAATTTTTTCGCGTCGCCGTGTCCGACACAGAGAAAGAGTACATCTATATCCTGGGAGAGTGTACCGGTGAACCTCAGACTTGTATCGCCGAAGAGGTCGGCATGAACGTCGTAAATGAAATTTCCGGCGTTGCTGTTGCTGTGAACGAACACTATTTCTGTAGCCGGGTGGTTTACCAGGATTCTTAACAGTTCTCCGCCTGTGTATCCGGCTCCTCCGATAATCCCGGCTTTTATTTTACCTGCTGCTGTGTTTTGCATTGTATCAGTCTTATTTCAGCGGACTAGCCTTCAGCCGAACCGTTTACTTTATGATATATCATTACCTGATTGCCGAAGATTTTCGAGAAACCTTTTACGTCTTCGCCTGTCCATGCGTTGTTCATTTCACCGTAGCTGCCGAATTTGCCGGACATCAGGTCGTGGGCAGACTCAATTCCAATCACCTGGAAACGGTAGGGCATTAATTGTATGAATACCTTTCCGGTAACGGTTTTCTGAGTATCAGAAAGGAATGCTTCCATATTGCGCATGATAGGATCATGGAACTGGCCCTCGTGCAGCCAGTTGCCGTAGAACGTGGAAAGTTGATCTTTCCAGGTAAGCTGCCATTTTGTGAGGGTGTGTTTTTCGAGCGCGTGATGCGCTTTGATGATCACCATTGGAGCAGCAGCTTCAAAGCCTACACGGCCTTTGATCCCGATGATAGTATCACCGACGTGAATATCTCTTCCGATCCCATAGGGTTGGGCAATTGCCTGAAGTGCCTGGATGATTTCTGAAGGATGATCATATTTCTGTCCGTTCAGAGCTTTTAGTTCGCCTTTTTCAAATTCAAGCTCAATCGCTTCAGATCCCTCTTTTGATACCTGTGTCGGCCAGGCTTCTTCTGGGAGCATCCCGTTTGAAGTAAGGGTTTCTTTCCCTCCAACTGATGTTCCCCAAATACCTTTATTAATAGAATACTTAGCCTTTTCGGCGTTGAATTCAACCCCGTGCTGTTTCAGGTATTCTATTTCTGCTTCCCGGCTAAGCTTCATATCCCTGATGGGAGTGATGATGCCCACATCCGGAATGAGGATGTTAAAGATCATGTCGAAGCGTACCTGGTCATTCCCTGCGCCTGTGGAGCCATGGGCTACGAAATCGGCGGAAATCTCTTTCGCATATTCAGCAATTGCCGTAGCCTGGGTAACGCGCTCGGCACTAACCGAAAGGGGATACGTGTTGTTCTTCAGGACGTTGCCATAAATGAGATATTTGATACAGCTATCATAGTAGCCTTTAACAGCATCGACTGCATGATGAGAGGCAACCCCTAAATCATAGGCGCGTTTCTCAATGTTCTCAAGTTCTTCCTTACTAAATCCCCCGGTGTCAACAATCACAGAATGAACTTCAAGTCCAAGATCTTTTGATAAATAGATAGCACAATAGGACGTATCTAGTCCTCCGCTGAATGCCAGAACAACTTTTTTCTTCATTTTTAAAAGTGTAACAGTTTGGGGATTAGTAATATAAAAGAGAGTAAAACTTTTGCTGAACCACGGATTTTTTCCTCAATGCGTTCAAACAGAGAAGTTTTACGCTGAGATTTGGTCATTTCCAGTTCAAGCAACCTTTGTTTTTCCTCGATTTCTTTCTGTTTTTCAACAGGATCATACAGCATGGCAGTACAAAGGCAATTTTTCCGGCCTTTTGCTGTAAGGATATCATAGTTTACGCAACTCTGGCAGCCCTTCCAGAAATTTTCATCCTGCGTGAGCTCAGAATAGGTAACGGGTTCGTATCCTAATTCGGAGTTAATTTTCATCACAGCGAGCCCTGTGGTCAGCCCGAATATTTTCGCATCCGGATATTTTTTCCTTGAAAGTTCGAAAATGCACTTTTTAATTGCTTTAGCCAGTCCGCATTTACGGAAGACAGGGTTGACTATTAATCCGGAATTTGCAACAAACTGGCCATGGCTCCAGGTTTCAATGTAACAAAAGCCAGCCCACGTGCCATCCTTATGGAGAGCTATAACGGCCTTTCCTTCCTGCATCTTATTTGCCACATATTCATGGCTTCTGCGTGCAATTCCGGTTCCTCTTGCCTTCGCTGACTCTGCCATCTCTTCACATATCTGTTCTGCATACCCTGCATGCGCTTCAGATGCTACTACTACAGAAAATTCGTTTGTGTCCATTATTGTAATGATCCGTTATACGGATAAGACTACATCGGGTCTTTAAGTTTAAGAAAATAAATTATTTATTACCGGATTACCGGTTTACTGGGGGAGAGAGATGCCAACAGAATCAGACTCTTGGCATGAAGGGTCGTCGGTGTCTTAAAATTAATTTTTCACTGTTATGTTGCTCACGTACCATAACGCAGGAATGGCCTGTTCTGGCCGGGGCTGCATTAATATGGACAAAGAGGGTTACATTCATTTTTAATTTTGACTTACAGTGCTTTAATCTTTTAAAACAGTGCAAAATTATCGAATTATAATTTAGTATTACAAGATGAATTTTATTTTTTATTCATCTGACTGTCAAGAAAATAGATGGATGAGAAGATGGTGGCGGCTTAAAAGGCGTTTCAGGCGGGGCGCAGATCGGATTTTTGACTTAAACAAATCACTGTTTCAGAGGGCCCCGCCGGAAGGTTTTTTACTTAGAAAGGAAGGTCGTCTTCAGCATTGCCGGAATTAAAGTCAGCGATATGCTCTTCAGCTTTTGCAGAGCCCTGGTTGGCGGCGCCAGGCTGATTAACAGTATCATTATCGCTCCTGCGGCCAAGCATGTTGAAGTTTTCAGCAACTATTTCGGTAACATATCTTTTGTTACCCTCCCGGTCATCGTAAGACCGGGTCCTTAATTTCCCCTCTATATATACGAGTTTACCTTTTTGAAGGAATTTTGCAGCTACATCTGCCAGCCCACGCCACATTACGACATTGTGCCATTCAGTCTGTTCGACTTTACGGCCATCTTTTGTATAGTTTTCGGTGGTTGCCAGAGTGAAGTTTACAACGGTGGCCCCACCTTCGAGGTGGCGGACTTCAGGGTCTTTGCCAAGATGTCCTACTAATATAACTTTGTTAACGCCCGACATTAGTTAAGAAATGATTAAATCAGATTGAAGGTAGGAAACATTTTCAGAAACGCAAAAATTAATTTGGGCTGCGCGAGATCGTGAAGAGTATCATTTTTTGCATAGAACCAGGGCTTTTTCATTAAGAAGTTTTCCTCAAATCCTTTGATTATGATGTACTGTGCAAAAAGTCGCTGATGACTCAGTATGTGCTTTACGGGGCCATGTACGAGGCTTATTTTAACATTTTCTCCAAAAAGTTCTCTAAACCCGGGTGTGGTAATCAGTTCTTCTGCCTGGACAAAGTGCGACGTTTCGAATAATGGAAACTCATGAAGGTTTTCCCAGATATCTTTTCCTGTCCGCTTGTTCATGAGAACCTTTTCTCCATCGCTTACTACTATATAATTGAAGTACCGGTCTCTTGTAGCTTTTTTCTTTTGTTTGACGGGGAAATTCTGAACTGAACTGGTGTTACATGCAAAGCATCCCGTTCGAAGAGGGCAATTGCCGCAATCGGGATTGGCTGGCCGGCACTGGAGGGAGCCAAATTCCATCATGGCCTGGTTACTCAATCCTGGCCTCCCGGTGTCGATCACTTCATTAGCCAGCTGGGTGAACACTTTTTTTCCTTTAGGGCTGTTGATCACTTCGTCGATTCCGAAATATCTGGACAGAAGGCGGAAGACATTTCCGTCGACCACAGCTCTCGCTTCATTCGCGCTGAAAGAAGAAACTGCTGCTGCTGTATACTCCCCTATTCCCTTCAACTTTATCAATTTCTCATACTGACTGGGAAAATAGCCCCCATGTTCTTCCATTACCATGAGCGCTGTTTTGTACATGTTTCTGCCTCTTGAATAGTAACCAAGCCCTTGCCAGAGGTTTAAGATCTGATCTTCTCCGGCAGCCGCGAAATGTGAAATAGTGGGGTACTTTTCAGCGAACCGATGATAATAAGGCATTCCTTGTTCCACTCTTGTTTGCTGCAGAATAATTTCAGAAAGCCAGATGAGATAGGGGTCATTTGTATTTCTCCAGGGGAGGTCACGTTTGTTGTTATTATACCACCCGATCACTTCATCAATAAAACTCATAGATATTCCCCGATTTCTGCAAAATTAAATTCTCTGAGAATGAAATCAAATTTGTGAGGATTCTTTCAGCGCCGGAGCTTATATATTCCTGATATGATGTAAAAAGGGCATTGCTAATGCTCACGAGATTGTGTGTTTTTCGTAAAAAATAGCTTCAAAAAGCGCGTTTTTGAAATGTATGTGGCTGTTACTGCGAGTGTTAAAATAAATTTTTTTTGATTTATTTTCTGTTCTCAATTTAAACCAATACTTTTGCAACCCCAAAACAATTAAGAGTTTACGAAAAAGTTTAACCCAATAAGATATGACTAAGGCAGAAATTATCGCAGAGATTTCCAGTAAAACTGGCATTGAAAAGTTAGATGTGCAGGAAGCGGTAGAGGCATTTTTTAAAGTGATAAAGAATTCAATGGTTAATGGTGAAAACGTATATGTGCGCGGTTTTGGGAGCTTTGTTGTGAAGAAAAGAGCAACAAAGACAGCACGTAACATTTCAAAAAATACGGCAATCATTATTCCTGAACATTTTGTTCCAAGCTTCAAACCAGCAAAGGTGTTTGTTGAAAAGGTGAAGAACGGTAACGTTACTAAACTTGCTGCTGCAGCAGAAGAGGCGAAAACAGCTACTGAAGCATAGTAAAACAATCTCATGATCAAAAGGAAGCAAATGGCGATAACAGGATTAGTAGCAGTACTAACTATGCTTTTGTTTTCTGTTGATGTTAAGGGATTGGTTAAAGGAAGAGTACAATATTCGGGAGAAGCTGCAACCTGTGCTTCGGGCTTGGCTGCAGTTTCTCCCGAATTTGTTTCCGGAAGGACGGGAGATTTTATAGATCCAGAGCTTACTCAACACATTTCAGGTTATTGGAGCTATACAAAAGAAAGCAACAACCCCGTGCAGGGAACTCAGTATGTCTTAGCTATTCTTGCAGACGAACCAAATATTGATAAAGCTGCAAACAGGTCCGGTATAATAGAGAATCAGCAGATTCGTGATGCCGGGTCTTACCTGACGAAATGCTACGAAAATCCGGGAGAGGAAAAGGATATAATGTCTGCTTACAGGAGCACGTAAATTATCACTGATTCCGGAATTTCTCAATATATCGATAAGCAATCG
>NZ_QEAS01000006.1:255101-256971 GCF_003130405.1 Pararcticibacter amylolyticus | reverse complement strand
TTAAAACTATGCCAAGCGGTAAGAAAAGAAAAAGACATAAAATGGCTACTCACAAGCGTAAAAAACGTTTAAGAAAAAACAGGCACAAGAAAAAATAAATAAGTCACTTGTAATAATACGCTGAGAAACCGGCTGCTATTCAGCCGATTCTTACATTTATTACGTATGACTTATAATCTCAAAGACCTCCACGCCATGCGTTCGGAGGTTCTTGTGTTATAGAATTATTCTGGTGTTGTACGCTGGCAGTATTATGCTGCCATTAAATGAGTAGCTGTTGGTAAAGGAATTAATTATCAATTCGGCCCCGAACGGGGTGACTATCGCTTTACTGCAGGACAAACAACTCGTAGAACTTCACACGGAGCACGTTAACAACAATTATGCTGTTGGCGACATTTACCTGGGGCGAATAAAAAAGATTATGCCCGGGTTGAATGCTGCTTTTGTAGATGTAGGCTACGAAAAGGATGCCTTCCTGCATTATCTTGACCTGGGGCCCCAGGTTCAGTCATTGATTAAACTGACTAAGATAGTAAAGAATGGCAGTTATAAGGATAAACTGCTGAATAGTTTCAAGCTGGAGGAAGACATTAATAAATCCGGCAAGATCTCTGAGGTACTGAACCGCAACATGTTGCTGCCTGTTCAGATTGCCAAAGAACCAATTTCAACTAAAGGGCCACGCTTAAGCTCTGATCTTTCGATTGCAGGAAGATTTGTAGTCCTGGTGCCTTTCTCTGATTCGATATCTATTTCGAAGAAGATTAAAAGTAATACAGAAAGAAGCCGTTTAAAGAAAATAGTTGAAAGTATTAAACCCAGGAATTTCGGTGTAATCATCCGCACTGTATCCGAGGGTAAAGGTGTTGTGGAACTGCAGAAAGATTTGCTGGACCTTATTGCGCGTTGGGAATCTTTTGCTTCACGTCTTTCTACAACCGAGCCATCTAAGAAGATATTAGGTGAAATGGGGAGGACGTCAACCATATTGAGAGATATCCTTAATGCCGATTTTACTAACATTCACGTTAACGATAACGGAATTTACGAAGAGATCAGGTCTTATGTTCAGGGGATCTCGCCTGAGCTCGAAAAGATCGTTAAGCTTTACAAGCATAAAGAGCCGGTATTTGAACACTTTGGAGTTGAAAAACAAATAAAGGCTGCTTTCGGCCGTACCGTTAACCTTGCAGGGGGGGCTTACCTGGTTGTTGAGCATACTGAGGCACTGCACGTGATTGATGTTAACAGTGGGAACAGAACTGCAAATCCGGAGAATCAGGAGGAGAATGCTCTCCAGGTTAATAAGGAGGCGGCCAGGGAAATAGCCAGGCAACTGCGCTTGCGCGATATGGGGGGTATTGTGGTTGTTGATTTTATCGATATGCACAAGCCGAATAACCGTAAAGAGCTTTTTGATTATCTCAGACAGCAGATGACGCTCGACAGGGCGAAGCATACGATCTTGCCTCCGAGTAAGTTTGGACTTGTTCAGATTACGCGGCAGCGTGTGCGTCCGGAGATGAACATTGTCACCAATGAAAAATGTCCGGCCTGTAATGGTACCGGAGAAATTAAAGCCAGCATCGTGCTGATGGATGATATAGAGAGTAACCTCACCTACATTCTGAATGAGCAGAATGAGAAAAAAGTAACTCTTTGTGTTCACCCTTATATTGAAGCATATATCAAGAAGGGTTTTATCACCCGGCAATGGCGCTGGTTCCTCAATTTCGGAAAATGGATAACTGTAAAAAGTATCCCCTCCTATTATTTAACCGAATTCCACTTCCTCAACTCCAAAGAAGAAGAGATTAAATTATAAAAACAAAAGCCGGATGTCAATACCTGACATCCGGCTTTTGTT
>NZ_QEAS01000006.1:253608-255061 GCF_003130405.1 Pararcticibacter amylolyticus | reverse complement strand
AGTGGTTCAACATTCACTTGCTGATTACGTTTAAAAATTGTAACTCGCAAGTCTTTAAATCGGTAATCAAATTGGCTAAATCCAAGTCTGCATATTTTTGTCAAAACTGTGGCTATGAATCTCCTAAATGGTTAGGAAAATGCCCGTCGTGTAATCAATGGAATACGTTTGTTGAAGAGCTGGTGCAAAAGACCCCGGCATCTGTACCTGATTGGAAAAACAGTACTCCTGCCGGCAGAGTGGCTAAGCCTGCTTCCATAGATGAAATAATATATGCTGAGGAAGCGCGTATTGCAACGCGTGATGCTGAATTTAACAGGGTTTTGGGAGGCGGTATTGTTGCCGGCTCGCTGGTGCTGATAGGGGGCGAGCCTGGTATCGGAAAATCGACGCTGATGTTGCAGCTTGCTTTGAGCATGAAGAAGCTTAGAGTGCTGTATGTATCTGGAGAGGAAAGTGAGCAGCAGATAAAGATGCGGGCAGAACGTCTTTCCCCTTCCCGTGCTGACAGAGAAGTTTTTATACTTACCGAAACATCAACACAGAACATATTTAAACAAATTGAATTGCTTGAGCCGCAGCTGGTGGTGGTCGATTCTATTCAGACGCTTTACTCCATTCACATAGATTCGACGCCGGGGAGTGTTTCGCAGGTGAGGGAGTGTACAGCAGAACTGCTGCGTTTTGCCAAGGAAAGTTCGACACCTGTTTTTCTTATCGGCCATATTACGAAGGATGGAGCGATTGCAGGGCCTAAGATCCTTGAACATATGGTAGACACTGTACTTCAGTTTGAAGGCGACAGGCACCATGTTTACAGAATTCTCAGAGCTGTGAAGAACCGCTTTGGATCTGCTTCAGAGATAGGGATATATGAAATGCAGGGAAGTGGGCTGAGAGAGGTATCTAATCCTTCGGAAATCCTTCTTTCGCAGCGCGACGAACAGTTAAGTGGCATCACGATCTCCGCTATGCTTGAAGGGGTCCGGCCAATGCTTATTGAGACTCAGGCGTTAGTAAGCCATTCCGCTTACGGAACTCCCCAGCGCTCGGCTACAGGATTTGACACGCGCAGAATGAACATGTTGCTGGCGGTTCTTGAGAAGCGGTGCGGGTTTCGCCTGAGTGCGAAAGATGTTTTTCTGAATATTGCAGGTGGCCTGAGGGTCGAAGATCCGGCAGTCGATCTTGGAATCGTTGCTGCAGTTATCTCTTCTCATGAGGATATTCCGGTGTCTCCGAAAATATGTTTCGCTGCAGAAGTTGGTTTGTCGGGGGAAATAAGGGCTGTTAACCGTATAGAGCAGAGAATTGCCGAAGCTGAGAAACTGGGTTTTGAACAAATTTATATTTCAAAATATAACCGGAAGGGACTTGACCAGTCTCGCTATGTTATAGAAATTAAAAGTGTTTCGAAGATTGAGGAGGTATTTGGAGGGTTGTTTGGATAGTG
>NZ_QEAS01000006.1:236549-253556 GCF_003130405.1 Pararcticibacter amylolyticus | reverse complement strand
AGGAGTTATTGGGTAATGAGCTGTGTGGAGGGCTCAAGAAAAACAGCTTAGAGGAATTGGTCCTCTAAGCTGTTTTTGTAAAATGCTGTCAGCAGTCTGCTGAAGCTGATAGCTTATTTACTCAGGTACATTGATTTCTCTTTGTATAATTTTACAAAGTATGGATCTTCAAGATTTTTGATGAAGCGGATAGCTTCTCCTGTTGATTTCATCTCAGGTCCGAGTTGTTTATCTACATCCGGGAACTTATCGAAAGAGAAAACGGGTTCCTTGATAGCGTATCCTTCGAGTTTTCTGACTATGGTGAAATCTTTCAGAGTATTCACGCCCAGCATAATCTTAGCTGCGATATTAATATAAGGAACGTCATAGGCTTTCGCAATGAACGGAACAGTTCTGGAAGCTCTTGGATTTGCTTCAATTACATATACCTTTTCATCCTTGATAGCAAACTGAATATTCAAAAGGCCCCGTACGTTCAGTGCTTTCGCAAGCTTCGTCGTATATTCCTCCATCTGGCGGGTAACGTTTTCAGACAAGTTGAATGGGGGAAGTACGGCACTCGAATCCCCGGAGTGAATTCCGGCTGGCTCGATGTGTTCCATCATTCCAATGATATGAACATCTTCACCATCACAGATAGAATCAGATTCGGCTTCTTCTGCCCTGTCAAGGAAGTGATCGATCAAAACGCGGTTGCCGGGGAGGTCTCCAAGAAGTTTTACGACTGCCTTCTCCAGATCATCGTCGTTGATAACAATGCTCATTCCCTGGCCGCCTAATACATAACTCGGTCTCACCAGAACGGGATATCCCACCTGATGGGCCACTTCGATCGCTTCTTCGGCACTTTCTGCAACTCCATACTTTGGATACGGGATATCGAGATCTTTCAGAAGATCGGAGAAATGGCCGCGGTCTTCAGCGATATCCATATTTTTAAAGGATGTGCCAATTATCTTAATGCCGTTCTCATAAAGTTTTTCTGCCATTTTGAGGGCAGTCTGACCTCCCAGCTGAACGATTACTCCTTCCGGTTTTTCGAGTTCAATGATTTCCCTGACATGCTCCCAGAACACTGGCTCGAAATAAAGTTTATCGGCCATATTGAAGTCTGTAGATACAGTCTCAGGATTGCAGTTGATCATGATCGCTTCGAATCCGGATTCCTTTGCCGCAATCAGCCCGTGTACACATGAGTAGTCGAATTCGATTCCCTGTCCAATCCTGTTGGGGCCTGAACCGAGGACGATAATTTTCTTTTTATCAGAAGCCACCGACTCGTTCTCATGCTCAAATGTTGAATAGTAGTATGGCGTTTGTGCCTGAAATTCAGCGGCGCAGGTATCAACCATTTTGTACACCCGCTTAATGCCCAGTTCCTTCCTCCTGTTGTAAACGTCGTCTTCGGTAACATTGCCGAGAAGCCAGGAGATCTGGATATCTGAAAATCCTTTCTGTTTTAACGTTAAGAAAAAGTCTTTAGGGATATTATTCAGCGAATACCTCTTAAGTTCCTGCTCGAGGGCCACCAGTTCCTGGATTTGCACGAGGAACCATTTATCGATAAGGGTAACCTTACGGATCGACTCGATCGGTACCCCAAGGTTCATTGCGTCCTTTATGAGGAACAGGCGGTTCCATGTCGGGTGCTCCAGTCCTTTCATGATCTCCTCAAGGTTGCGGTTTTGTCTTCCGTCTGCACCCAGTCCGGCACGGCCAATTTCAAGGCTCTGTGCTGCTTTCTGGAGAGCTTCGATGAATGTACGGCCGATAGCCATTACTTCACCTACCGATTTCATCTGAAGGCCAAGTTCGTTATTCGCGCCTTTGAACTTATCGAAGTTCCATCTCGGCACCTTAACTATTACATAATCGAGGGTTGGTTCGAAATATGCTGAGGTAGTTTTGGTAATCTGATTTTCGATCTCATCGAGGTTATATCCAATAGCCAGCTTGGCGGCAATTTTAGCAATGGGATAACCGGTAGCTTTTGAAGCAAGTGCAGAAGAGCGTGATACCCGGGGATTTATTTCAATGGCTATGATGGATTCGTCTGCCGGATTCACGGAAAACTGTACGTTGCAGCCTCCTGCGAAATTGCCGATGGCACGCATCATTTTGATCGCCTGGTTACGCATCTCCTGGTAGCAACGGTCGCTGAGTGTCATTGCAGGCGCTACTGTAATAGAGTCTCCTGTATGGATACCCATAGGGTCGAAGTTTTCGATTGAACAGATAATGATAACGTTGTCTTTATTGTCGCGCAGCAACTCCAGTTCGTATTCTTTCCAACCGAGTACCGCCTGCTCTACCAGGACCTCGTGAGTTGGAGAGGCTTGCAGGCCGCGGCTAAGTGCTGCATCGAACTCTTCTTTTTTGTGAACGAATCCACCTCCGGTTCCACCAAGGGTATAGGAAGGACGGATAACAAGAGGGAACCCAATTTCCTGTGCCGCTTCTTTTCCTTCGAGGAAGGAATTGGCAATTTTGGATTTCGCTACACCGATGCCGATATCTACCATCAGCTGGCGGAATTCTTCCCTGTTTTCTGTTTTCTCGATAGCGGCAACATCAACACCAATTACCTTGACGCCGTATTTGTTCCAGATGCCTCTTTCTTCAGCTTCTTTACAAAGATTAAGCGCTGTTTGCCCTCCCATTGTAGGAAGAACTGCATCGATCTTTTGTTCCTGCAGGATAGTTTCAATACTATCGCATGTGAGGGGGCGAAGGTAGACGTGATCAGCAATCACCTTATCCGTCATAATGGTTGCCGGATTCGAATTGATGATTGAAACTTCAATCCCTTCATCTTTCAAAGATAATGCAGCCTGTGAACCAGAGTAGTCGAACTCACAGGCTTGTCCGATAATAATTGGCCCTGAACCGATGATCAGGACTGATTTAATTGAAGAATCTTTTGGCATGGAATTGTTAAAGTCAAAATGTAAATTTCTGTCAAACGACTTAACAACCAGTGAGATTGGTTTTTGTGTAAAAAAAATCCCGACTGTATTGTCGGGATGCAAAGGTATGAATTTGCAGCGTTTTTGCTATAGATTATTTTATTTTTAATCGCAGGCTGTATTAATAAGTTCGTAACGAACGCGACTTGCCGAACGGATAGGGTGTCCTTGAAGCTGGTTCGGGGGCGAGATTGAGCATAATTGGTAAAGTATAGGTGACACGTACTGGTATACCGTGCTGTTTTCCCGGGATCCACTTTGGAGATCTTTCCAGCATTTCTACAGCTTTTTCTCCGGTCCCGTAACCGAGATTTCTTACTATTTTGACATTTGAAAGTTCTCCACTCTTTTCAACAATGAAGCTCAGGATCAATCTGCCGCTTACCCCGTATTCTCTTGCTTCTTTAGGAAACCTGTAGGATTTAGACACATATTCGTAAAATTTTGGTATCCCTCCTTTATAGTCCGGAAATTGATCCGGGTCTTTATAAGTGCTTTTTGAGCCGTCGGAAAGTGTTGCAATACCTTCCGTGAAGGTGCCTTGCTGGTAGTTTTCTTCAAAGAAGTTGTTCCCGGATTTTCCTTTCCAGGTGCCATTTTTAAAACCGTTAAGATATTGTCCTTCTTCCGATATATCCGTTTGTGCGTCGAAGTATTTCGCATAGCCATTCCCGTCTTTCACTGTCTGTGTGCCCGTAGAGTCAAAGTAGGTCAGAAGCTTGTATTTCTGTGGCTTATACTTATTTTCGGCTAATCTGCCGCTTTCTGTTTCCCTCAGGTATTCTTTTGTTTCTTTTAATTGCCCGTTTTTGTAGTAGGAGTCGGAACGACCAATAAGTTCCCCTTTTTCGTAGTAGCTGACTTCCTGCGTTTTTCCGTCTGGATAAAAAGATTTGATCAGCCCCTCATAAATCAGCAATGGCTCAACCTGCGACGCGTGTCCTGTTAACTTTTTTTGATTATCCGGATAAAATTCAGATACGTTAAAGAAAACTGACCCTGAATCAGGCTCTTCGATTATCCGGATAAAATCAGCACTGTCTTTAACCGGTACTTTTCGTCCGTCATTTTTCAGAAAATAAATATTTTGTTTTTTCTGTGCAAAGGTTGCTGTGTTTAAAAGGAGACACAGGATAAGGAGTTTTTTCATTTCTCTTTTTTTGTTGTAAATATTAGAAAATCGTTTAATAATGCAAAGCTTTTTTCTTGAAAGGAGGGCCTGTTTTTATACTTTTGCATCGTGGTCGATGGTGGTAATTCTTTTATACAACTGTTCTGGAATCAGTTGGTTCAGACATCGTTTCTTGAATGGCTTGGCACTATAACGGGATTTCTTTGCGTTTATCTGGCAGCTAAACAACATATTCTAAACTGGCCGGTGTCCATTATAAGTGTGGTTGCCTATGCCGTATTATTTTATGATTATAAGCTCTACGGAGACGCTGTACTTCAGATATACTTCCTGGGTACAGCTATTTACGGATGGTACTATTGGCTGAAGAGAAAAGAGCAGCACGAGAAGCCTGTCGCTTCGCTCAGCGGCGGCAGTTATTTTGCTGTAATTATCGCCGTAGCCATACTTTCTGTTGTCTTAGGAGCGTTTCTTGACCGGTATACTAACAGCGACGTTCCTTATATAGATGGGGCCTGTACTGCTACCAGTTTTGTAGCGCAGTTTTTAATGACGCGTAAGGTACTTCAGAACTGGATACTGTGGATTATTGTAGATGCATGTTATGTGCCATTATATCTTTATAAGGAGCTGGCCCTCACTGCAGTTTTATATTCACTATTCCTGATACTGGCAACAATTGGTTTTATAGACTGGCGACGCACATGGAGATTGGAGAACAAATAAAAAAAATCGCGATAGTTGGTCCGGAATCAACCGGAAAGTCAACTATATCGCAGCAACTTGCTGACCATTATAATACTGTATGGGTTCCTGAGTACGCCCGTGAATATTGCAGCAAACTGAAGGAGCCATGTTCCTGGCAGGACGAGATCAATATGTTCAACGGGCAGCTGGAGCTTGAAAGCAGGCTGATAAAGAAAGCTAATAAGATCCTGATCTGCGATACGACCTTTCTTACTGTCAAAATCTGGTGTGACTTCTCTTTCGGAAAATCTCCTGACGAAGTTCTGGAGGAACTGCCCCGGCATCCTTACGATTTATATCTTTTAATGGACACCGATCTTCCATGGGAGGACGATCCCTTAAGAGATTTTCCACATTTACGGGAGTATTTCATGGACATCTGGCATAAGGAACTGCATGCTTTAAATGCCAGATATGCCGTTATTCAAGGGGATAATACGACGAGGTTTAACAATGCTGTTAGTTTTGTTAATAAATACCTTAACATTATTTAACACACCAAAACGCTTAAATAATTAGTTTTGTTTAAATTATTTGTAACATTTGTAAAAGAATTCCGTCTAAATAGTAGAATGGTCTGAAGATATGCGGATATCGGGCAATAAACAGAGCCCGGATATCTGAAGAGTGAGGACAGGCAGGAGAGGCGACAGGACTATTTTTTTTCTTTTGACTTAGCTTCCCTAAGTATACGTTCTTTTTAAATTAATGATTAGAAAACCTTCCGCTCAACGGAAGGTTTTTCTATTTAATACTGATTCATTCCGGCTGCCAGCAGCTTATAAATGTGTTTTCTGTCCTCCAAATTCTGTTTTAAATATCATTCCTTAAATTTTTGATCGCCTAAAGGATCCGGCACAAAAGACCTTTCAGGTATTCGCCTTCAGGGAAGGAAGCCCTTACGGGATGATCCTCGGGCTGACAGAACTGGCTGATAAACTGGACGTCTTTTCCTGCATCGAGTGCAGCCCAAGCGAGTATTTGTTTGAAATGACTTATGTCGACAGCTCCTGAACAGGAAAATGTTGCCAGTAAGCCTCCGCTTTTTAACAGCGACATGCCTATTCTGTTAAGATCTTTATATGCACGGGAGGCTTTATCCAGAGCAGAACGGGAAGGTGCATATTTGGGAGGATCGAGCACGACTATATCAAAAAGCTCATTTTGATCCCTGAAAGCACGGAGTTGCTTATTTACGTCGGACTGTACCGCATTATGTTTTAACGCCCCGAATCCGTTGAGATTGATATTTCTGTTAAGCGTTTCAATTGCAAGCGGTGAACTGTCTACGCTGATCACTTCGGCTGCGCCATGTTTTAAAGCGTTCAGTGAAAATCCGCCCGAATAAGAGAAACAATCCAGCACTCTTTTCCCCGGGGCGTGTTCGGCGACAATCCTCCTGTTGTCGCGCTGGTCGCAAAAGAAACCTGATTTTTGCCCTTCAGCGATATTTATAAGATACTTAATACCGTTTTCCCTGACTTCGACATATTGCGGAGGCTCCTGCCCGTATAAAATTCCAAAAGACGCATCCATCCCTTCATGAGCACGTGCAGAGGCATCGCTTCTGTCGAATATCCCGGTCGGGTTCAGTAATGTTTTGAGTTCGTCAAGTATAATGCCTTTTACCTTTTCAATGCCTGAAGTAAGAACCTGTACTGAAATATAATCAGCGTATTTGTCGGCTATCAATCCCGGAAGGAAATCGGCCTCACTAAATATAAGCCTGCAGGCACTGGTCATGTCGGACTTAAGGATTGATTCGCGTGACAAGACTGATTTACGCACCTTTTTTCTCCACCATTCTTCGTCAACAGGAATATCCTGTTCCCATTCAAGCACACGTACGGCAACACGTGAGTTACTGTTAAAGAAGCCTGTTGCAAGAAAACCCCCGGAATGGTCTGTCACTGTGACAATGTCTCCGTTATCGGGCTTTCCTTTAACAAACTCTACTGCACCAGAGAAAATCCACGGGTGTAGCTGCTTTACAGCTTTCTCTTTTCCTTTTTTTAGTCGTACTTCCAGCATCCGGCAAAAATACTCTTCCCCCGGCATAGTTCATAGCGTTATCATTTATGGTCTGTGGCGCGAGGTTGGTACCAGCTTTCGCCGATTTTTAGTTTAATTTGTTGTATGGAACAGATTACCTGGGCGGATTTTGAAAAGGTTGCGCTTCATGCGGGAACTATTATTGAGGTGCTTGATTTTCCTGAGGCACGAAAGCCTGCATTTAAAGTGAAAGTTGACTTCGGTGAATTTGGGATTAAGTGGAGCAGTGCTCAGATTACTAAACATTACAGTAAAGAAGATCTTACAGGAAAACAAATTATAGGTGTACTTAATTTTCCTGTTAAGCAGATTGCGAACTTTATGTCTGAATTCCTTGTAACAGGGGTTGCTGACGGGAATGGAGATATTGTGCTGGCTACGGTAGAAAGACCTGTGCCAAACGGAACAAAATTAATATAGGAAGATGCGTTATTTCAGTTTTACAGACGAGCCAGCGATTGCGCCGGATGAATTTTATATGAATGAAGCGATAAAGGAAGCGAGGCTTGCGCTTGATTATGATGAAGTGCCGATCGGCGCTATCGTGGTGTGTAAAGGACGGATCATCGGGAGAGGACATAACCTAACCGAACGGCTTAATGATGTGACTGCCCATGCAGAAATGCAGGCCTTTACAGCTGCTGCCAACTTCATGGGAGGAAAATACCTGAAGGATTGTACTTTATATGTCACTATCGAACCCTGTATTATGTGTGCCGGGGCATCCTATTGGACTCAGATAAGCCGTATTGTATTCGGGGCGCACGATCTGAAGCGCGGGTTCAGCAGGATCAACCAGCAGATCACTCATCCGAGGACTGAAATTGTAAGCGGAATTATGGAAAATGATTGTGCTTCTCTGATAAAGGAATTTTTTATAAAGAAAAGAAATAAAACTTGACATCCTGCTGAACAAAAGAAATGTGCAGAGGTTATCTTTGTACCGGCTTAATGTTTAACCTTAAAATAATTTAATTATGGCTTTTGAACTTCCTGCGTTACCATACGCATCAGACGCGTTAGAACCACACATTGATAAGGCTACTATGGAGATTCACCATGGCAAGCACCACCAGGCTTATGTTGACAATCTGAACAAAGCTATTGCTGGTACAGAAGCTGAGAATAAGTCGCTGGAAGAAATCCTGGCAAATATTTCCAGTTATCCTGCTGCCGTGCGTAACAATGGCGGTGGTCACTACAATCACAGTTTATTCTGGACAGTATTAGGTCCGAATGCGGGTGGCGAACCTACTGGTGAGCTGGCTGACGCTATTACTGAGGCTTTCGGTTCTTTCGAAGAGTTTAAAAAGAAATTCAGCGAAGCAGGGGCTACCCGTTTCGGGTCGGGCTGGGCCTGGTTGTCGGTTGCCGCTGATGGCAAGCTGCAGGTTTCATCAACTCCTAACCAGGATAATCCTTTGATGGATGTTGCAGATGTGAAGGGAACTCCAATTTTGGGAATGGACGTGTGGGAACATGCCTATTACCTGAAATATCAGAACAAGCGTCCTGACTATATTGCTGCTTTCTGGAATGCAGTTGACTGGAACAAAGTCGCTGAGCGGTTTAAAAAATAAGTTAGAGTTTTTAGTTTAATGAAGAGGCTGTGTCTGAAATGATACAGCCTCTTTTTTAATTTACGAAAGTCTCCATAACTGTCTTCTTGTTCTTCTGGTGCATATGCTGGGGAATAGAATCGAGGATCTCTCTTTCAAGAGCGGATATGATCCCGCGCTTGAGGAAGTTCCGGTGAGTGACTATACTGATTTCGCGTACAGGCACCGGGCTGCTGAACCTTCTTATTCTCTTCATCTGATCATCAGAGAAATCGCTGAGACTTAATTCGGGTAAAATAGTGAGCCCTGTATTCAGATCGACCATTCTTTTCAGGGTCTCCACGCTTCCGGTGTTATATTCAAACAACCTTGTTTTATTGAGACTTTTTTGTGCACAGATATTCAATACCTGGTTTCTCATGCAGTGACCTTCGTTGAGCAGCCAGAGTTCATCTATGTTAATATCTTTCGTCCTTACATTTTCTTTTCTCAGCAGATTGCTTGAGGAGGAAGCATACACAACGAAATCTTCATAAAACAAAGGAAGTTCAGAGAGGCTCTTATCCTCAAGCGGGGTGGACAGAATGCCGCAGTCAAGCAAACCTGTTTTCAGTTTCTGCACAATCTGTTCTGTAGTGTATTCCCAAATGTGCAACTGAACTTTCTGGTATTTAGCAGTGAAGCTCATGATGATCTTTGGAAGAAGATAGGGGGCGATTGTAGGAATTACCCCAACTTTTAGTTCTCCCGCAAGTTCCTTTTTATGGATACTTATGATTTCCTGCAGCTTGTCTGATTCGGCAAGGATTACCCTTGCCTGATCGATTACCGACTGGCCTATTTCTGTTGGTACTACAGGCTGCCTGCTCCTGTCGAATAGCTTTACGCCCAGGGTCTCTTCCAATTTCTGTATCTGCATGCTTAGTGTTGGTTGGGTAACAAAGCATTTTTCTGCGGCCGTAACGAAGCTTCTGTAGGTATCTACGGCAACAATATATTCAAGTTGAACGAGTGTCATAATAGTTATCTATGCAAAGATAGAAAATATTGATTTTTTTTATGGTGTGTTTGTGGTGATATTTGTATCGTTAACCGAAATAAATTATCATGATTCCTGTTACGCATTTGGGAATTACAAGGAGGGTTTAAAAATGACTGGTTTAAGATAAGGAGCTAACAGCTGATTGTCTGTAACTTGCAGCTAATAAAGATGTTATGTTTATGTTGCATAATTTGGGGTTTAATTACTAAAACAAAAAGAGGCTTATCCTGACGGAAAGCCTCTTTTTTATATAAAGCGGGATGATAGTAGAGGACAGTTATTCTACAGTCACCGATTTTGCGAGATTTCTTGGCTGATCGACATTGCAGCCCCGCATAACAGCTATATTATAAGCGAGCAGCTGCAATGGAATTGTCGCAAGTAAAGGGAGGTATGCCTCATTCGTGTCGGGAATCTCAATGATGTAATCAGCCATCTTTTTGACTTCTTTATCTCCTTCCGTAACAATGGCAATCACTTTACCTTTCCGCGCTTTTACCTCCTGAATGTTGCTGATCACCTTCTCATATGATGAGTTTTTAGTCGCGATGAATATGACCGGCATATCTTCATCTATCAGAGCAATAGGGCCATGCTTCATTTCGGCAGCAGGATATCCTTCTGCATGGATATATGAGATTTCCTTCAGTTTCAGAGCTCCTTCCAGGGCCACAGGGAACCCGCTTCCTCTTCCAAGAAAAAGACAGTTTGTAGAGTCTTTCAGTTTTTCGGATATGACCCTGATCTTTTCATCTGTTTTAAGGCATTTTTCTACTAGTGAAGGGATTTCATCAAGCTCTGTAAGCATATTTACCATTTCAGCTTGATTAATTGTCCCTCTTTGCTGGGCTATATAGAGAGCCATAAGCGTTAAGACACTTACCTGGGCAGTAAAAGCCTTGGTAGAGGCTACTCCTATTTCGGGGCCTGCGTGTGTGTATACTCCCGCATGTGTAATTCGGGGAATAGAAGAGCCTACCACATTACAAATCCCGAATATTGTAGCACCTTTCTCTTTGGCAAGTTCAATTGCCGCCATAGTATCAGCCGTTTCTCCAGACTGGGATATTGCAACAACAATATCTTTTTCAGAGATGATGGGGTTCCGGTACCGGAATTCCGAAGCGTATTCCACCTCTACGGGGACTCTTGCGTATTCTTCAATAAGATATTCCCCTACCAGACCGGCATGCCAGGAGGTACCGCAGGCAATGATAATAATCCTGTCGGCGTTTTTAAGTTTCTCTGTGTAGTCTTTGATGCCCCCCAACTGGACCTTTCCTTCATTCGCATAGATACGGCCTCTCATACAATCCTTTATTGACCGGGGTTGCTCGTAGATCTCTTTCAGCATGAAGTGATCAAATCCGCCTTTTTCAAGCATCTCCAGTTTTAAAGAGAGCTCGTGAATAGATGGGGTTTGAATGATATTGTCAATGCTTTTTACAATGAGCTCATCTCTTTTGATTGCTGCTATCTGGTTATCTTTCAGATAAATGACGTTTTTTGTGTATTCTACAATAGGCGAGGCATCAGATGCGATGAAATACTCATTCTCACCAACTCCAATTACCATAGGACTGCCTTTCCTGGCTGCAATGAGAAGGTCCGGTTCATCCTGACTCATCACTACTATCGCATAGGCTCCGATAACTTTTGCCAAAGCAACCCGTACAGCTTCTGACAGATCGAGGTTATCGGCTTTCTGAATAGCTTCAATCAGGTGTATCAGAACTTCTGTGTCAGTTTCGCTTTTAAATACATGGCCTCTTGCTATTAAGGCTTCTTTTAGTGTCGCATAGTTTTCAATGATGCCATTGTGAATGATAGAAAGCCTTCCGTCTCCGGACTGGTGGGGATGGGAGTTCCGGTCTGATGGTTCTCCATGTGTAGCCCAGCGGGTATGCCCCATGCCAATGGTGCCTGTCTTATCTTTTCCTTCAGCAAACCCTTCCAGTTCGCTTACTTTTCCTGTTTTTTTATATGTTTTGAGGCTGCCGTCGAGTAATGCGACGCCTGCACTGTCATAGCCGCGATATTCAAGACGGCGAAGACCTTTTATGATCACTGGCCATGCATCGCGGTAGCCAATGTATCCAACAATTCCACACATATTATGATATGATTAATGAGGCTAATTTAAACAAAAAGCAGCAAGATGAATGCTGCGTTTTGTTGCATTTATCTTGCTGCTTTTTGCCTTTTAAGGGATGTTTTTCTAGTTCCGAAGCTTATTATAATAAATATTAAGCTTGATTCTGCCGGAATGATCGGGAGTGCCTTTTCCGGAAAGAACTGATCTTTCAGCAGTATTCGCTATTGGAGAAATATTTTGTGATTGCTGAGAAACGAATCTGAGGTTCGCCGGGATAATATAAACCGGATATTGTTCTGTCTGTCCGGAGAGGATCCTCTGGACATAAGTGCTGACATTAAAGATATATCTCTTTTTATCGCTATCGTAAATAGATCCTCCCCAATAAGAAAACTGATCAGGGAGCACCTGTCTCTGTCCGGCGATGTCTGTTTGATATATTGTTAAGGCCTGTGAGGGCTCAAGAGGATTAGTTGTTCCATCTTCTACGTTCACCACCAGCTCTGCTTTGTTTATGGCCAGGGTACCCAATTCTTTCAGCTTTTTGAGATCGGGGAACGTTATCTTCGCTTTTAAACCTCCCATTGGCTGAACATAAACTGTGCTGTATGATTTTGAAGGATCTTCGAGCTGCTCTTCTACAGGAGTTCCGGTGTAATCATGTTTTATGGCTGGTGCTTCTCCCGCGACGTTAAAGGACGCGGTTAGTGTATCCCTGCCACCTGAGGAGTTCTTGTTGCTGTAATATACATCCATACGGCTTGTCACATCCGGTGCCGCGAGGTTGAAGAACCCAATCCCTCCGATCTGAGAATTCTGTTTAGATGCTTTCATGTAAAAACCTTTGAGGAAATTGGTAAATGCACTGTTGCTGGCAAAGTTTGCTGCAGCTGCAGTTCTAAGTCTTTCTTTGAAGGTATCTCCTAAACGGATCCTTAGTTGCGGTGGTACTTTCACCAGGGTATCCGGTCCCCCTTTCACTTGCTGGGTGATCTTGATGCTGTCACGCCATGCAAAACGTGTTCCCTCCCTGGTTCCAAGTGATTCCGACCCGTAATTCCAAGTTTTATTACTTGCATAGCTCTGTCCGAACTTCTCATTAAGTTCGTGGATACTCACGTTGAATGTTGAGGAAGTAGAGTCTCCATAAAAGTCATTGCCATATCGCATGATCAATACGACTGAATCAAGAGCGGCTTCTTCTCCGAAAGTAAACCCAGTTGACGGCAAGTTCAGCTGCATCGCAATTGCTGATTCAGTAGTTCCCAGCAATGGGTCGTTGAGTGAGCCGAGAGGATACTGCCCTATGTTTGATGTATTTAAACTATCATCCCTTACAGTTATCGTGTTTACATTAAAATCGACGATCAGCTTTCCCTGTATAGAATCCTGCGGATCTATATCCAGTCCGATATTGTCAGCTTTCTGACAACCGCTAAAAATAAAAAGAGCTATTAATAACATTAACAGGCCCTGTCCGAAATATCTCATTAGTATTTATTCTCTCTTCTGGTTAAAATGCTCCGGCAAAGATAATTAAAATAAGCATTTGTAGCATAAAACGGGGTATTCATAGCAATATTGTCGGGCTACGTGAGTTTAACGCACAAAATGGCCTTTTGGATCGTGCAGGGATAGTATGAAACATGCGTATTATTCCCTGAATACAGAGAATATGAAGGAGAGGCAGAAGTCTGGCTGGTTAAATGTTTCTCAGCGTAATATAGGACTGTAATGCATTACGGTAGGATTCGCCGACGGGAATTTCCCGGCCATGGATAATCAATCTGTATTTCTGGACTGAGTCTATTTTGTCGAGGGCTATAATAAAAGATTTATGTATTCTCATAAATGTTGCAGGGCCAAGTTTTTCTTCAAGGCTCTTCATGCTGATCCGGGTAGTAACCACCTGATCATTTGCCAGATTGATCCGGACATAGTCCCTCAGCCCTTCAATATAAATGATGTCCTGAAGGCGAACTTTTACAAGGGAATATCCTGCGTTTACGAAAATATGGTCAGATGAAGGAAAAGCGTGTGATTGCTGCGAAATTTGCTTCATATTGAAGATATCAAATGCTTTATTGGCAGCGGTAAGGAACCTGTTAAAAGGAACCGGTTTTACCAGGTAGTCTACAACGTTGAGGCTGAACGCTTCCAGTGCGTGTTGCGCGAAGGCAGTGACCAGTATAACCAACGGCGGACTAGAGAGGGTCTGAATGAATTCAAGACCATTTAACCCTGGCATCTTTATATCCAGAAAGATCAGGTCAATTTTATGATCTTTCATCATGTCGATTGCTTCAATTGCATTTCTGCAGCATCCTTTGAGGTTTAAAAACGGTACCTTTTTAACATTGTCTTCTAAAAGTTCGAGGGCTAACTTTTCATCGTCAATTACAAGACAGTTCATTATGTAAGCTTAATTTTAAGTTTGATATTAAAAATGTTGTTATCCCTGCCAATGCTGAGAGTGTGCTTTTCCGGGTAGAGCAACGCTAATCTCCGCTGTACGTTTACGAGTCCGATCCCTATTCCGTTGTCACTTTTGTCCTTTTGCGGACTGATGCTGTTGACAACGTTAAAGTTCAGCCAATGGGTGTTCGCATCAACTGCTAAGGAAATATCAATCAACGGAGCCTCTATCATTGATATCCCATGTTTGAATGCGTTTTCGACGAAAGGGATCAACAGCATCGGTTCAATATGATATCCCTGGGTATGTCCGTTTATGTAGAGATTTAGCTTTACAGAATCGCCATAGCGCAGCAGCTGTAAGTCTATATAATTCTTAAGATATTCAATTTCGGTGTTTAATGACACCTGTTTATCTCCCGTTTCATAAAGCATGTAGCGCATCAGGCTCGACATGTTTATTAAAGAGGTTTCGAGTAAAGGAGATTGTTTACGGGCAAGCGATACCATGCTGTTCATTACGTTGAACATGAAATGAGGACTTATCTGCGAGCGGAGAAAATTCAGCTCCGTTTTCAGATGTTCGTTCTCATGTTCCTTTAGCGCTCTCTCACGTTTGGCGTGGTCTCTCAGGATCCTGTAACAATAACTGCAAAGAATAACAAAAAAAAATGGGACGATCCGGAATTCCCTCAGTGGGTTGCTCCCTGCGAAGATAATCTTTTCAAGAGGGTGTCTGGGAGGGAGGGGATTCGGAAAACGTTCCCTTTGATGGAATTTGTGAACGTTTCCCCATCCTGTCATACGGGGTTCTGGGTTGAGCCTACTTGACACTGACACAAAAGCAATGAGACAGACAAGCAGTGCGGCAATATACCACAGAATGCCATTCCGTCCCTTTTTCAGGGGATAAATTGCAAATGCGTGAAGATAAAATACAGAAAGCAGCACCAGGTTGTTGATGAAAATTGCCTCCAGGAAGTGCTTATGAACCGATGACGGTACGGAAGGAGAGCGGAACAGAAATGGAAATAATACGAACCCCAGCCAGAGCAATAACGGAATCGCCTCATGTACTAAGTTCTGTAGTTTGATTCTGTTCATCCTGCACTAAAATACTAACTAAGTGACTTGCATGAGGGTAAAAACGATTAAAGGTTGGATAATAACGACAAACTGAGGGTTTTTGTCTATTTAGATTTTCCCGGCGTCCGGAAATATTCTTCCTGGTGCCGGGATTCTAGATAAAATCCTGCTGATCGTCCGGCGATTAACAAGCTAGATCGCATTTGCAAAATCCTGCTTTCGATCCTTCCTACATTCGTGATGAAAAATTGTGTTGTATGGTTCTGGTTTGTCGTTCGGGGTAACCGGAAATCCCGATGCCTGGTTAAGATTTGTTAACCAAAAAGGCAGATAACGGGTCCCCTTGTTAATGATTGTTAATATCTGATGGCTTTTTCTTCACAGGGGTTAAACTATGTTAAAAAAAAGCAAACGCATAAAAACCAGCTCCATATTTGGAGTGAAAATTTCTTAATAAGATAAATGTTTAAATTATCGAAGCAGCTTTTAAAGCGCCAGTGTTCCAGGCTGAGTTTTCCGGGGATTCTTATAGTTTTTCTGTTATCCTGTCAGAAACAGGATGACGTCGGACTGGGGATGCAGGAGCATCTTGGTACTGATGTTACCGATACAGCCACTATATATACCTCGACTTTTCTGCTCGACTCCCTGCCTACTGCAGGGAAGGGCGTGATGCTGGTCGGGCGGATTGCTGATCCGGAACTGGGGAATATTCAGTCTTCCAGTTATTTCCAGGTCGCACCCGACGGTATTTCTCCTTCGGCGCTATCAGATGATGCGAAATTTGATTCCGTCAGGGTCAAGCTGAAATACTCCGGTTACTATTACGGAGATACCTCGGTTACCCAGGAGATCAGTATTTATAAATTAAAAAACAGGATTTCTCTGCCGACATCCGGAGGAATTAAGGAACCTGAGGAAGAAAATGTTTTTTCGGGGGGGCAGACCTTCTATAACCGGACGAAGCTGGAACATGAAAGTGATCCGGTAGGAAAGATTTCATTCAAGCCCAGGCCGGCTTCACAAGATACTCTTGTTTTCCGGCTTAACCAATCGGTCGGTTCTGAACTCTTTTCTTTGATTAAGGATGGCAGCTCGCTGATTAGTTCTTCAGAAGAGTTTCTTGATTATTTTAAGGGGTTGGTGTTGGTTCCCGGTTCAGATAAAGGAAATGCAGTAATCGGGTATACTGATACTGCCGAAGTGAAGATTTATTATTCTTATGCCAGTGCCGATGGTTTTCTGAAACGCGGTGAGTTGAAATTTAGCCTGAACAATAACAGTTATCAGTTTAACAATATTACAGCCGACAGGAGCGGTACGAAGCTGAAAAATATTAGTTTGATAAATCACGAGGTTCCGGCCTCGCAAACATCTGAGCTAAGCTATATACAGGGAGGGACGGGGCTGGTGACTAAAATTCACATTCCTTACTTAGGATATATTGCAAAAAGAGAGAATTCGGCTATCAACAAGGCCGAGCTGATCATAAGAATTCCTCCCGGGTATAATGATCTGTTTACTCTTCCTTCGCAGCTGGTATTGTTAGTAGCGAATGAGAATAACAAGCCGGTTTCTATTTTGTCGGATTCCAGGACGAGTGTCTCCTCTTTATCCCTTCAGAATAGTCTTAACGATGGCATGGGAACTGCCTATTATACTTTTCCATTAACGGATTATGTTACGAAATCTAGTACCGTTTACTTAAATACTTCGCTGTTTTTAAGCTTACCGGTAGCCGATTTACAAAAGTCTCTTGGCCGTCTTGTAATAGGTTCAGCAAGCAATATCAGGGCGAACATTCAATTAAAAATTACATACACAAACTTAAATTTATAATGTTATGAGCAAACTTTTCACGGGAGTTTTTTTTCTTTTCATGCTTACTCTGGTCGCTGCCTGCAGTAGTA
>NZ_QEAS01000006.1:196217-236529 GCF_003130405.1 Pararcticibacter amylolyticus | reverse complement strand
TTAGCAGGTGACTGGCAGAGAATGGCAGATTATGTGGGAGTTGCCCGGAACGGTGCGGTGGGTTTTGTGATAAATGATACTGCTTATGTGGGGAGTGGGGTAACAAATTCCGGCACTTCAACGACTGCCAAACGGGTCGGAGATTTCAGGAAGTATAATGCAGATGCGGATGACTGGTATTTGATTTCTTCATTGCCTGACGGTGCTGAGCGCGCTTACGGAGTAGGTTTTTCTATTAACGGAAAAGGATATGTGGGTACCGGTACTAACGACGGGAGTGTGGCTTTGAAAGATTTTTACGAATATAATCCCAGGAATAATTCGTGGAGACAGGTAGCAAGCCTCCCGGCGGCGGCTGCTGCACGCTGGGGTGCTGTCGCTTTTACACTGAACGGAAAGGGTTATGTAGGGTGCGGATATGATGGAAGTAACGATTTGAATGACTTCTGGGAATATACTCCGGGTGCAGGCGACAGCGATCCTGGTACCTGGACACAGGTTGCGAGTATTAAGAGCAAGAGGCAGTTCCCATTTGCTTTTGTCATTAACAATAAGGCTTATGTAGGCGGAGGATATAATAACAGCCAGGCTGATATTTCATTTTATCGTCTGGACGGCAACACATGGACAAAGCTTCATTCTCTTAACCCGGATGGCGATTCGGAGGAGAGCGATGATATAAAAAACAATGATGATTATAACTACAATATCTCCAGAAAGAGCGCTGCTACCTTCAGTTTAGATGGCTATGGTTATGTAACTACCGGAAATCTTTCTTCATCCTTAAGTACTACCTGGCAGTATAATCCTGATCGTGACCTGTGGAAAGAAGTAGATAAGTTTGAAGGTTCTTCACGGGAAGCGGCCGTTGGATTCGCAATCAAGAATTATGGGTATGTGACGACAGGCATATCTGGTTCTACACGACTCTATGATACCTGGCGTTTTGATCTTTCTGCTTCAGATGATGATTAAAAATGATTGTCAGGTGTATGCCGGGCAGGTTAGCTAACAAAAATAACCTGTTCCATTCCGTTTGATAATTCTTTCTGAAAATAAAAAAGACGCTGCCTTCAACAGACAGCGTCTTTTTTATTGAACAGGGCCAATTGCTACGCTAATGAAACCAGGTCTTCGCTTGATATTTCTTCATAGAGCGAGTAATAGTTCTCATAGTCGGCGGTGCCTTCGAATTCAAGAAGGGGCTTTTCGCTTGCCTTTGTAAAATTAACGACCTCTTCACTGATCTCTTCGTTTCCGAAAACTACGGCATCAGAATAGGTAATGGCTCCGATGTGTAAAGAATCACAGTCAGAACCTTTAAACATTTCTGTATGCTTTGCGCTCATGCCGTTCATGATCGCTTTTCTGGCGAAATCAGCATTCAGGTTTTCAGCAAAGCAATTTTCATATACCGAATAAACAACCTTCGCGTTTTTAAACGTAGGATCATCCTTGTAGGTTGTTTTCAGATAAACAGGAACCAATGAACTCATCCAGCCATGGCAGTGAACCACGTCAGGCGACCATCCCAGTTTTTTAACAGTTTCCAGTGCGCCTTTGCAAAAGAAAATAGTACGTTCATCGTTGTCTTCAAAAAACTTATTATTATTGTCCCTGAAAACATGCTTGCGCTGAAAATATTCTTCATTGTCGAGAAAATATACCTGCATACGTGCTGAAGGTATTGACGCGACTTTAATAATCAGCGGGTTATCGTTATCATCGATGATAATGTTCATCCCTGAAAGACGGATCACTTCATGCAGGCGGTTGCGGCGCTCGTTGATGTTGCCGAAACGCGGCATCAGAATTCGGATTTCAAAACCCTTATCCTGCATAGCCTGAGGAAGTTGTCTCGTGATTTCAGAAATTTTTGTTAACTCGAGGAAAGGCGACATCTCGTGGGTAATAAACAGTAACTTCGTTTTTGCCATCTCCAAATGTTAAATGTTTAAGAATAGAATTTGGGACTGCAAATATACACATTATATTATGATATATCAATGATTTACGCAAGAGGTGTGTTCGATTTTTTAAATTTTAACAGTTTAAGCTGCGGTTTTAGATTTCTGAAAAAGTATTAAATCTTATTTTAAACAATCGTTTAGCGGTTTGTTGAGACAAATGATTTTTGTCACGGTTTATTAATATTTTTTTAGTGTGCGGAGCCTGGCAAGTGCAGTGATCCTTCTGAAAATGATCAGCAAAAACAGAGATTAAACAATTTTATGTACGTTTGCATAAATTTATACACGTGCGGCTTTGAAAGTCATATTCTGAGCCGGTATCTAAATAAGAAATTGGAAATATTCGTAACAAAGTCAGCATTATCCGCGTCGCTTGATGAGCTGAAAAAGCAAAAGAAAGTAATCGGCTTTGTCCCCACAATGGGTGCCCTGCATGACGGCCATCTGTCACTGATTAACATCGCCCGCGAGCAATCTGATGTAGTTGTCTGCAGTATTTTTGTGAATCCCACTCAATTCAATGATCCTTCTGATCTTGAAAAATATCCCCGGCCCGTAGAGGCAGATATTGAAAAATTAAAAAGCGTAAACTGTGATATCTTATTTCTTCCGCCTGTTCATGAAATGTATCAGCAGGGAGAATCATGGCATATTGATCTGGGTTACCTTGAGCATATCCTGGAAGGAAAGTCCCGGCCAGGGCATTACCAGGGCGTAACGCAGGTAGTTAAGAAGTTTTTTGACATAGTGAAGCCGGATATTGCCTTTTTCGGACAGAAAGATTTTCAGCAGGTTCTAATCTTGCGAAAAATGACAGAGATGCTGGAGATCCCGGTAAATATTGTGATGTGTCCTATCAAACGCGAAAGTGACGGGCTGGCTTTAAGCTCCCGGAATATACATCTTTCGGAAGTTGAAAGAAGAAATGCACTGGCGTTATCGGCGGCGCTTCAGACGACTAAAGATCATTTTCAGGAGAAAGATCTTGCAAGTCTTAAGGAAGAGGCTGTAGCGTTTTTGAATGCCAGCGAAGGTATCGATCTGGATTATTTTGAGATATACGATGCGGCGACCCTAAAGCCAGCAGAATCGAAAGAGATTGAAAGCATTATAGCTCTGGTTGCGGCCCGGTCGGGTGAAACCAGACTCATTGATAATATGATATTGAACTAGTGGGGGGCAGACTACAGTTTTCCGTTCTGCCGTCAGTTCATGTCTCTTTAATCGTAAAGAATAATGTCATCTTATATAATATTACCCTTAAGTTACAACGGGGGCAATATAACTTATAACTGTTTTTGTAATTTTGTACTATGATTATCCAGGTTTTGAAGTCGAAGATACACCGGGTGAAAGTGACTCAGGCAGAGCTGAATTATGTGGGGAGTATCACGATTGATGAAGACTTAATAGATGCTGCTAATATTATTCCAAATGAGAAAGTTCAGGTTGTGAATAATAATAATGGAGCTCGTTTTGAAACATACGTAATTAAGGGGGAGCGTGGCTCGGGGATTGTTTGTCTTAACGGGTCATGCGCGAGGCTTGCACAGGTGGGAGACATAGTGATTATTATGTCATATGGGTCGCTTCCGATGGAAGAAGCGAAGAAATATCAGCCAATTTTGGTTTTTCCGGATGATGACAATCACCTGATCAGGTAACAGCTAACCGTTTGAATTGACGCCTTTATTTGTATTGTCATGGATAAATTAGATATTGTTAACGGCAAGGTGAAGTCCCTCGAAGATCTTTTACCTCTCGTCCATATATGGAAGTTCCAGGAAAAGAAGATTGTTTTCACTAACGGATGTTTTGATCTTCTGCATCTCGGTCATATTGATTACTTAGCGAAAGCTGCCAGTATGGGACAAAAGCTCATTATTGGCCTGAATACAGATAAATCTGTTTCTGATCTGAAAGGCCCGGCACGCCCTATCACAGATCAACATTCGCGTGCTTCGATCCTTGCTTCTCTTTTCTTTGTCGATGCAGTGGTGTATTTTTCAGAGCCTACACCTTTAAACCTGATTTCTGCTATAAAACCGGATGTGCTGGTGAAAGGGGCTGATTACACTATCGACAGAATCGTAGGGGCAGATGTAGTGCTTGCAAACGGCGGAGAGGTAAAAACAATTACTTATATTGAAGGTTATTCAACAACGGCAATTGAACGTAAAATCAGAGAAACCAGCCTTTAGTTTCAGCCGCTAAGGAAGAATTATCAAGGGGTGTATCTTTACATTGTGCCATTAACATTTACTTTTGGTTTATGTTTAATCCCCGGTTCTTATCCTTTTATGATGAAAACTTTGATGCAATCAAAACAGTATTTTAACAGATCTATTCTCAGATGTCTCAGAATAATGCCTCTTTTTTCTAAAAAAGGATACTGCGGCAAGCTCCTGGTTTTTGCCGGTGCTCTTGTTGCTTCGGTATTGCTGTTCTCTGCGTGTGGCAGAACTGTTAACGGACTAGAAAGCGGAACCTGGAGAGCTACTTTAAAAACGGAGTCGGGCACAGAGATCCCTTTTAATTTTATTGTTAGTGACACCAGCGGCAGGAAGGCTATATGGCTTGTAAATGCCGGAGAACGATTCAGAGTGGACGAAATAGAGCAAAAAGGTGATTCTGTAAATATAAAACTTCCATTGTTTGATTCTGAAATACGGGCAGGCTTTACCTCTGCGGGGATGAGCGGAAGATGGATCCGGCATTTAGCTGATAAAGATGTTTCTATGGACTTTACAGCGGAACATGGGGTTAACTGGCGATTTGCCCCTTCACAGGAGAAGCCCGAAGGAAACGTTACAGGAAAATGGTCTGCAACTTTTACCAGTCCTGATGGCAAGGATACTACGATTGCTGTCGGCGAATTCTCCCAGGATTCGTCAAGAGTGACAGGCACCTTTTTAACAACCACCGGTGATTACCGTTATCTTGAAGGCGCTGTTTCGGGCGACCGGCTTTTCCTCTCTACTTTTGATGGTTCACATGCCTTTTTATTTACCGGCAAGGTAAAGAACAATACCATAAGCGACGGGAAGTTTTATGCAGGGCTGTCGTCTGTAGATAACTGGACCGCAACGAAGGATGATAAGGCCATGCTTCCTGATGCATACTCTCTCACCACCCTGAAAAAAGGACAGAAGAAAATCAGTTTTAGCTTCCCCGACCTGGAGGGAAAGCAAGTCTCTGCTGATGCTCCCCGATTTAGCAATAAAGTGGTCATTGTTCAGTTCCTCGGTTCATGGTGTCCTAACTGTATGGATGAAACAGCTTATCTCGCTCCTTTTTATAGGAAATATAAAGATAAGGGAGTGGAAGTGGTTGGACTTGCATACGAGCGGACCACTGATCCGGCCAGGTCAAAAAAAAGTGTGGAAGCGTTAAAGGAGCGATTTGATATTTCTTATCCTTTGCTGCTCACCGGCTATACTCCTAAAGATGCTCTTACAAGCATGCCTGCATTAAACGAATTTAAAGCATTCCCCACCACTATTATTATCGACAAGAAAGGTGAAGTGCGCAAGATTCATACAGGTTTCAGTGGTCCCGGAACAGGCGGACATTACACTGAATTTGTTGAAGAATTTGAGAAGCTGGTTAATGACCTTATTAAAGAGTCTTAACATCTATGAGCATGCATTTCTTTCTGCTGTCTAAATATAAATTTCAAAAATGCGCATGAGATATCTACATCAGTACTGCTTCTTTGCGGCGACAGTTTTGTTTCTGCTGTCGTGCTCTTCGACGCAAAAGGTAGTGATGGATCCGATAACAGTAAGTTCGGTCCGCCCGGGTGCAAATATTTACAGGGGTAGTTACACCAGGTTAACCGATATTATTCACACAAAGCTTGACCTGAAATTTGACTGGGACAGTTCTCATGTAATCGGAAAAGCATTTATCCAGGCGAAGCCATGGTTTTATCCTTCTGACTCCCTTGTCCTGAGTGCAAAAGGATTTAAGATAGAACAAGTGGCACTTGTAAAGAAAGATGATCTGCTGCCTCTTAAGTATACTTATGACAGAAAGAAGCTAAAGATCATTTTAGATAAAACGTATACCCGTGATCAAAAATATACAGTGTATATTCAATATGTAGCCATGCCTTCGAAGCTAAAGGTAGGTGAGGATATCGCTTCTTCAGGAGATCGCGGCTTCTACTTCGTAAATGCCGACGGGAAAGAAAAGGATATGCCCCAGGAGTTCTGGACACAGGGAGAGACAGAGTGTAATTCGGCATGGTTTCCTACTATTGACGGGCCGCAGGAAAAGATGACTCAGGAGATCAGTCTTACAGTCCCTTCCCGTATGGTAACGCTTTCCAATGGTATTCTGGATTTCTCTTCTGATAACGGTGACGGTACCCGGACGGATACCTGGCGCCAGGAGTTGCCGCATTCAACTTACCTGACAATGGTTGCCGCGGGTAACTTCACGGTTGTGAAGGACAAATGGAGAGATAAAGAGGTGAGTTATTATATGGAGCCTGAGTATGCTCCAAACGCCCGTCTTATTTTTGGCAAGACTCCGGAAATGATAGAGTTCTTTTCAAGAAAAACCGGGGTGGACTATCCCTGGGAAAAGTATTCCCAGATAGTAGTGCGTAATTTCCTTGGCGGAGCTATGGAGAACACAACAGCCACGGTGTTTTTTGACCGGATGAACCTCACAAAGGAACAATACCTGGATGAAACATATGAAGACATTGTTTCGCATGAGTTGTTTCATCATTGGTTTGGAGACCTTGTGACTGCTGAATCGTGGGCCAATCTTCCTCTCAATGAATCTTTTGCTACTTATGGTGAATACCTGTGGAATGAATATAAATACGGCCGGGATTACGCTGATCAATTTGGATGGAAAGATCTGCAAACCTATTTAGGGTCTGTTAAAGCAAAAGATGCAGATGTGATCCGTTACAACTATGCAGACAGGGAACAGATGTTTGATGCTGTGAGTTATCAGAAGGGCGGCCGGATACTTCATATGCTGAGGAAAACTGTTGGGGACGAGGCGTTTTTCAAAGCCCTTAATCTTTATCTGACGAGAAACGCATATAAGACTGCCGAGATTAATGATTTGAGGATGTCTTTTGAAGAAGTGACCGGGCAGGATCTCAACTGGTTTTTCAATCAGTGGTTCCTGGCATCAGGACATCCTGTTTTGAAAATAGATTCTAAATATGATATGGCCACAAAAAAGGTTTCAGTGACTATTTCACAGCAGCAGGATCTAAGCAAGGTTCCATTGTATCGTTTACCCCTTGCCATCGATATTTATAAGTCGGGTAAGGCAGAAAGAAAAGAGATTGTATTAGAAAAACAGGTACAAACATTCAGCTGGCCTTCTGAGACGGAGCCTCAGCTCATTAATGTAGATGCTGAAAAATATCTGCTGGCTGAAAAAAAAGAAACCAAGAGCTTATCACAATATATTTTCCAGTACAGCCATGCGCCCCTGTTTCTGGATCGCCTTGAGGCATTGCAGGGCCTGGAGGTGTTTGCCGGAGAACAGAGAGCAAGAAAAACCATTGTGATGGCGCTTGACGACAGAAGCTGGGAACTAAGGCTGAAAGCGCTGAACTTTATCTCAAAGTTGCCTGAAGGTGAAAGACCGGAAGTTTATGATAAACTGAAGAGCATGGCAATCAATGACACACGTTCTTATGTCCGGGCGGAAGCAATTTCCAACCTGAAGAAGTTCTTTAAGGACCGGAATAATGCCGACATTTTGATGAAATCCGCCTCCGACAAAGCGCCTAGTGTACAAAAAGCCCTGAGTGAGAAATAATCCGGAAGATTATTTCAATGCACTGAAAACCATTTTAATGACCGAAAGTACGGCGGCAAAGATCAGTGCAGAAACAAACCCGGATGTGTTGAAACTTTTCATGAAGGCATCAACCAGAAGTACCATAAAGACTGTAATGATAAAAGACATCAGCCCCAACGAAATAATATTGATCGGCAGAGTAAAAAGCCTTAATAAAGTCCCGATTGTAGCATTAGCCAGTGCGATAAGAAGACCGGCTATAATGGCATTGATAAAGCCATCGACCTGAACGCCAGGAACCACAAATGCGGCAACAGAAACGGCTATGCCTGTTAAAAGAATTTCTATAATGATTCGCATATACAAATGTGGTAAAACGGCTGGAAATTAAAAATGATATTTACCGTTAAGTGATTTGGGATCAGAATTTGAACGGAGGAGCGTTTAAATTTAAAAGTCATGGTATCCCGGTGTGGATATATTATCTGTCCGGGAGCAGGAAGAAGGAAGGCAAAGTTACTTTCACTGTAAATCAACCGTTTGCATAAATTAATATTTTTACTTACCTTTGCTCGAACTGAAAAAGAGGGGACAGGTTTGTCCCCTCTTTTCTTTTACTGATAAATTATGAATATAGAGCAAAGGGTAAGTGAGCTTGTCGAAGAAAAGATTGCAGACAGGGCTGATTTGTTCCTGGTAGATGTTAAAATGCATTCGAACGGAAAGCTGATTGTTCTGGTGGACGGAGATACAGGTGTAGGAATAGCGGATTGTGTTGCAATTAGCAGGCATGTCGGATATCATCTTGAAGAAGAGAATGTAATTGAGCATGCATATAATCTGGAGGTGTCATCTCCGGGGGTGGATACCCCGTTAAAACAGCAGCGTCAGTACGAAAAGAACAAGGGACGAAATGTTTCTGTGAAGCTGATTGCAGGAGAAAAGAGAGAAGGGCTTCTTCTGCAGGTATCTGAAGAGGGTATTACGATAGAAGAAAAGGTGAAGGAGAAAGGGAAAAAAGCCGTGCTGATTGAAAGTTTTATTCCTTTTGGTGAGATAATGGAAACTAAGGTTTTAATTTCATTTAAATAGAAATGAGCAATATTAATTTGATCGATTCCTTCCAGGAGTTCAAGGAATTCAAAAACATAGACCGTCCAACGGTGATCAGTGTGCTGGAAGAAGTGTTTCGCAGTATGATCAGAAAAAAATATGGTACTGACGAGAACTGCGACGTGATTGTGAACCCGGATAACGGTGACCTTGAAATATGGCGCACAAGGACAGTCATGGAAGATGGGTTTTCTGAAGATGATGATTTGGAGATTGAACTTGCTGACGCCAGGAAAATCGATCCGGATCTGGAAGTTGGTGATGATTTCATTGAACAGATTACGCTTGAGAGCTTCGGTCGCCGGGCTATTCTGGCGGCACGTCAAACCCTTGTATCAAAGATCCTCGAACTGGAAAAAGACGAGATCTTCCGTAAGTATAAGGACCGTGTGGGTGAGATTGTGACCGGCGAAGTGTACCAGGTTTGGAAAAAGGAAACTTTAGTGCTTGATGATGACGGGAATGAGTTACTTCTTCCAAAGACGGAGCAGATTCCTGCCGACTATTTCAAGAAGGGGGATACTGTAAGAGCTGTGGTATTAAAGGTGGACATGATGAACAGTAATCCGAAGATCATTATATCACGTAATGCTCCTGAATTCCTTCAGCGTTTATTCGAACTGGAAGTTCCTGAAATATTCGATGGATTGATCACGATTAAAAAGATTGTTCGTGAGCCGGGCGAGCGTGCCAAGGTAGCTGTGGAGTCTTACGACGACAGGATTGACCCGGTAGGTGCCTGTGTGGGAATGAAAGGCTCACGTATCCACGGGATAGTAAGAGAGCTCAAAAACGAGAATATCGACGTTATTAACTTCACTAACAACGTATCTCTGTATATACAACGTGCACTGAGCCCTGCTAAAATCACCACCATTAAGCTGGATGATGAAGATAAGCGTGCCGCAGTGTATCTGAAACCAGATCAGGTTTCGCTGGCTATTGGCCGTGGCGGACATAACATTAAGCTGGCCGGAAAGCTTACCGGTTATGAGATCGATGTATATCGTGAAGCCGACGAAGACGATGAGGATGTGGATCTGGAAGAGTTCTCAGACGAAATTGATGGCTGGATTATTGATGAATTCAAGCGTATAGGTCTTGACACTGCAAAATCTGTACTGGAATTGTCTGTAGACGAGTTGGTGAAGCGTACAGATCTGGAAGATAGTACGGTTAAAGAAGTGATGGCGATATTAAGAGCAGAATTTGAATAAGTTAGACTGATTCGGGTTCCGCTATTAATTTACTGGATAAAAATCGTATTTTTGTTAAAATTTTTAGCGATAGGTAATTTTTTTAGATGTCAGAAGGTAAAAGCATAAATTTACTAAAAGCAGCAAAAGAGCTTAATATTGGTTTATCAACCGCGGTAGAGTCTTTGAGCAAGAAAGGCTTTAAGGTTGATCCAAAACCAAATACAAAGCTCACAGAAGAGATGTATAATGCTCTTTTGAAGGAGTATCAGGGGGATAAGATTGTTCGTGAGGAAGCAAGGCAAATTGTAATAGGGAAAATACGCCGGGAAGACACCCCTCCTCCTGCTGAAAGACAGGAACCTCGTCGCTCTAAGGATTTTGAACAGGATGAGATCCTTATAAAGAACACCGGAGCTTCTGCACCTCCTGTGGCGGAGAAGCCAAAAAGCCAGGAAGAGGAGCAACCGGAAGAGATGCAGGAAGAAGCTGCATTGCCAGGTGTAAAAATAGTAGGGAAGATAGATCTGGATTCGCTGAATCGACGTCATCGCCCCGAATCCAATAAGCAGGAAGAACCGGAAGAAGTTGTGCAAGAGCAGCCTTCAGAGCCTGTAGCTGAGCCGGAACCAAAGGTTGAGCCAGTTCCTGAACCGGAGCCTGCGCATGAAGTGCCAGTAGCTGAGGTGCACACGGAACCCGAACCAGAGCCGGAAAGACAGCCTGAGGTGATATCAGAACCTGAGTATCACGAGCCGGAAGTGGTTTTAGACAATAATGACAGTCATGAACCGGAGGCTGAAGGCGAGACCGGGTTCGATGATAATGAAACAGAGGAACAACCGGAAAAAGTGGAAGATACCGCAGAAGATGAAGTAATAAGAGCCAGGGCACAACGTTTGACCGGGCCTAATGTGATAGGCAAGATCGATTTGTCTGCAACTATGCCACAAAGGCGTAAGGATCAGCCTGTGGCTTCATCGTCTAGTGCGGCTAACGATCATAAGCGGAAGCGGAAACGGAAAGATCTGCCGGGACAGCCCGGGCATGGACATGGCCAGGGAGGCCAGCAGCACGGGGGGCAACACCAGCATGGTGGTCAGCATGGCCAGCAACACGGTCAGCAGTCGCATGGCCAGCAGCAGGGAGGAAACCGTCAGCAGAACCCGGCCGGAAGTCCACAGGGAGGAAACCATCCCGGAAGACCGGATTTCAGAGGCGGTGCGAGCAGAAATCAGGCAAGACCAGATTTCAGAGGCAACAGGAATCAGCAAAACCGGCATGACGCTCCGAAAGAGGAACCATCAGAAAAAGAAATACAGGATCAGATTAAAGCAACTCTTGCAAGGTTAAGCGGTGCCGGAAAATCAGGAAAGTTTGCCCAGAGAGCTAAGTTCAGACGCCAGAAGCGGGATGATATTGCACATTCAGCGGAAGAAGCGGCATTGGAACAGGAGCTTCAGTCAAAGGTTCTTAAAGTAACAGAGTTTGTTACTGCTAATGAACTGGCGAATATGATGGACGTCCCGGTTACTCAGATCATTTCAACCTGTATGAGCCTTGGTATGTTCGTTTCTATCAATCAGCGTCTTGATGCAGAAACGTTGGCAATTGTAGCCGATGAGTTCGGATATAATGTCGAATTTATCAAGCCGGAAGATGAAGAAGCAAGTCTGGAGGAAGAAGATGCTCCGGAAGATCTGCAGCCCCGTGCACCGATAGTAACGGTAATGGGACACGTAGACCATGGTAAGACATCGTTACTTGACTTTGTGAGGAAGACGAACGTCATCGGAGGTGAAGCAGGAGGGATTACGCAGCACATCGGAGCTTATGAGGTGAACCTCGAAGGAGGACGTAAGATTACGTTCCTGGATACGCCTGGTCACGAAGCGTTTACAGCAATGCGTGCCCGTGGAGCCCAGGTTACCGATATTGCAATTATTGTGATAGCAGCAGACGACAGTGTGATGCCTCAGACCCGTGAAGCGATTAATCACGCTCAGGCAGCAGGAGTACCTATTGTATTTGCTTTCACTAAAATAGATAAACCAGGTGCTAATTCGGATAAGATCCGTGAGCAGCTGGCAACAATGAACTTACTTGTTGAAGACTGGGGCGGTAAATATCAGTGCCAGGAAATTTCAGGTAAAACGGGTCTCAATGTTGACCTTCTCCTTGAGAAAGTTCTGTTAGAAGCCGAACTTCTTGAATTGAAGGCTAATCCGAACAAGAGAGCCACCGGAACTGTTATCGAAGCGGCGCTTGATAAAGGACGCGGTATTGTAACCACAGTGCTTATTCAGGCGGGAACACTGCGTATCGGGGATCCGATCCTTGCGGGAAGTTACAGCGGACGCGTTAAGGCCTTGTTCAATGAAAGAGGACAGAAAGTGGATAAAGCCGGGCCTTCGACACCTATCCAGGTGCTGGGTATGTCTGGAGCTCCAACTGCCGGTGATAAGTTCAATGCAATGGAAAGTGAGCCGCAGGCGAGGGAAATTGCCAACAAGAGGCTTCAGTTGCAGAGGGAGCAGGGACTGCGCAGTCAGAAACACATCACTCTTGATGAAATCGGCCGTCGTCTTGCTATCGGAAACTTCCGTGAATTGAATATCATTGTTAAAGGTGATGTGGATGGTTCTATCGAGGCATTGTCTGATTCGTTATTGAAGCTCTCTACCGAACAAATCCAGGTTAACATTATCCATAAGTCTGTAGGTCAGATCTCAGAATCCGACGTATTGCTGGCTTCTGCATCCGATGCGATTATTATCGGTTTCCAGGTGCGTCCGTCAAGCGGTGCTAGGAAACTTGCAGAACAGGAGGCAATTGATATCCGGCTTTACTCTATCATTTACGATGCGATAAATGAAGTGAAGGCTGCTATGGAAGGAATGCTTGCACCTGAGTTTGAGGAGAAGATCACTGCGAATGTTGAGATCAGGGAAACCTTTAAGATCAGTAAGGTCGGCACTATCGCCGGATGTATGGTCCTTGATGGTAAGATCAACCGGAATAGTAAGGTGCGGATCATCCGTGATGGAGTGGTTGTTTACACCGGAGAACTGGCCTCGCTTAAGCGTTATAAAGACGATGTGAAAGAAGTTTCAGCAGGATACGAGTGTGGTCTTAATATTAATAACTTTAATGATATTAAGGTTGGCGATATTGTAGAAGCATACGAAAATGTAGAAGTAAAGAGAAAACTTTAAAAGCATTTTAAATATTTTGAGAAGAGGGCTCCTGGCAGCCCTCTTTTTTTTGTATTAAAAATGTTACTTTTGGCGTTTGCATTACCGGGTTCTGCCCCCGTTTCCAGCTTGTATGTAGAGTTGAAATGTTTAATTTTACGAGGTATTACTCAAATAGGGTGATATTTTTCAATTTGCTTAAACGATAGGATTTAATCCGTTCAATAATGTTAAATACTGCTATAGAATCTCAGAAGCGAACGAGTAACGATGACGATAAGTTTTCTATTCTGATTCCCTCCTGGAACAATCTCAATTACTTAAAACTTTGTATTGAGAGTATCAGGAAGAATTCTTTCTTTAAGCACCAGATTATTGTTCATATCAACTGCGGAGACGATGGAACACTTGAATGGATAAAGGAACAGTCATCAATCGATTATACTTATAGCAGCGAGAATGTAGGCGTATGTTACGCGTTAAATGCGTCCAGCCAGTTAGCTCATACCGACTATATCCTTTTTATTAACGACGATATGTATGTATGCCCTGAGTGGGATCTCGCCCTTTGGGAAGAAATAGTGCAAATCGGACATCCCCTGTTTTTCCTGTCGGCAACGGCAATAGAACCTAAAGCTTCCAGTATTTGCTCTATTGAAAAGAACTATGGAACAGACGTATCGAATTTCGACGAGAACCGTTTGCTGGCAGAGTTCACCCAATTTGAAAAAGCAGACTGGAACGGTGCCACATGGCCACCCAACATCGTTCATAAGAAATTGTGGAACCTGGTTGGAGGCTATAGTATAGAGTTTTCTCCGGGCATGTATTCCGACCCGGATTTTTCAATGAAGTTATGGCTGGCCGGGGTCAGATTATTTAAAGGGGTTTCCAGAAGCAGGGTCTATCATTTTGGGTCTGTGTCGGTAAAACGTGTTAAAAAGAATGCCGGATACTACCAGTTTATTTCAAAGTGGGGCATTACCTCGGGCACGTTTACAAATGCTGTTTTGAAGAGGGGAAGGGACTTTAAAGGACTTCTGGCTGCGCCAAGAATGAGTTGGGCATTAAGAACTAAGGGTGTTTATAAGCAAGTCGTTTCTCTATTTAACCGGCCTGACTTTAAGCAGTTCTGAATGGTCTGAAGATGAGGATAGGTGTTATTCTTCCCAATACAAATCTCTACGGAGGCGTGAAGCGTTTTTACGAACTGGGAAGTGTATTTCTCAAGCTTGGACATGAATTTATTATTTTTACTCCCGAGGGGATTCCCTCTTCATGGTATAAAGGACATATTGAAACAGAAACCTTATCTCAGATTTCTGCTTATCCGCTCGATGCCCTTTTCATTACAGAGATCAGGTTTCTGGAGGATCTGCTAAAAGCGGATGTGCGAAGAAGGATTTTCTATTTTGTAAGGGCTTCTGACGATATCCGGATGTTGAAGAAACATCCGGAAGTAGAGGTGTTTGCCAATTCAACGAACGTGTTGGAAATTGCAAGAAGGAAATACAAGATAGAGGCGTTTGAAGCTTTTGGAGGCATTAATACTAGATCATATTATAGTAAAGAGCTTAAACCGAAACAGGCAGGCGAGCCGTATACCATTATGTGTTTTGGAAGACTCGCCGAAAAGAAAAAAGGGACGATGCTCGTGGTTAAAGCCTGTGAACAGCTATATAAGAAAGGTTATAATCTTAAACTGCTGTTGTTCGATACGCCGGTGAACGAGAAGGCGAAAGCTAAAATAGATAATTTTAGAACGAAGGTTCCCTATGAATTTGTCTTAAATCATCCTGTAGAGAGGAATGTTGAGCTCTATCATAAGGCAGATATTTTCGTTGCCGCTGAAAAAAAAGCAGGTTATTCAAATACCGGGGCAGAAGCTATGGCATCGGGTATTCCATTAATAGCAACCAGTTCGGGTACCAGGGACTTTCTTATTCATAATGAGACAGGTATTGTGGTGTCGCGATGGTCATGCAAAATACGAAAGGCAATCGTTTATTTGATTGAACATCCCGGGGTGCTGCAAAACTTAGCAAAGAACGGACGAAAGAAGATAGAAGAATTCGACTGGGAGGCTCTTGCTAACAGAATTATTGCTCATATATAAGGAACAGTTATAGTCGAATCGGTATATTTGGGCTTTTGCAAATATGCTAAACTATTGCACATTATTTAACTCTGCTTACCTTTCCAGAGGATTGGCAATGTATTATTCGCTAGAGCAATGCAGCGGCAGTTTTCATCTATACATATTTGCTTTTGATGAAGAGTGCTACAAGCATTTAAGAAATCTTGAACTAAAACATGCTACTATCATTTCTCTAAGCGAATTTGAAGACGAGGAATTATTAAGTGTAAAACCAGACCGTACAGCAGGGGAATATTGCTGGACATGTACTTCTTCTACGATCTGGTATTGTATTAAGACCTATGCACTAGACCAATGTACCTATATTGACGCTGATCTTTTATTCTTCAGTGATCCGAAGGTGCTTATTGATGAAATGGGTGATGATTCTGTGCTTATCACCAGTCATAACTATAGCCCTGAGCATGATCAATCCGCGCTCAGCGGAATATACTGTGTCCAGTTTATCACCTTTAAAAATACCGAAGAGGGAATGCGGGTGCTGAATTGGTGGCGAAAAGCCTGCATTGAATGGTGCTACAGACGATTTGAAGACGGGAAATTTGGTGATCAGAAATATCTGGATGACTGGACTGAACGTTTTACTGGTGTCCATGTTCTGCAAAACCCTGGAGGAGGAGTAGCTCCATGGAACAATCTTCAATATCAGATAAAGCCTGCTAGCAGAGTTATAGTACATCACCAGCCGTCGGCACAGGAGTCGGAGCTTGTCTTTTATCACTTCCATGATTTCAGATACTGCAAGCGGGATGTTGTTCGTTTGACAGCTGAACAATATAGCCTTACTCCCGATGTTGTACGCTACATATATAAGCCCTATATTTCTATGCTTACAGAGGCTGAAAAGAGTATAAGATCCTTAGGGGAAAATGTAACTTTTCATGAGCCCCTGCTTGATCTGGATTGGATTATGAAAAATACTGGCCGTAAGTTTACCTTCTTTCTGACAGGCCATTATAAAAACTACTACAAAAGAGGTACGTTAAAATAGTTCGCGCATACCGGGATTGGCGAGGTATTGCCGGATAGATAAATTGTAAGGAATTAAATGGCACAACTAATAAATCTCAAGACCTTCACTGATAAGAGGGGCAACCTGACAGTAGTTGAAAAGGTTATTCCATTTGACATCAAAAGGATATTTTATATCTATGGAGTAGATGATTCGGAGAGAGGGGGACACAGACATAAAAAGACAATTCAGGCTGCCATATGCTTAAAAGGAAGCTGTACGATTTTCAACGATGATAACAGTAAAGAGGAGAACTTCGTACTTGATACACCTGATAAATGTTTGCTTCTTAAACCCGAAGACTGGCATAAAATGTACGATTTTACGGAAGATGCGATATTGATGGTACTTGCTTCCGAGTTTTTTGACGCTGAAGATTATATCTATGAGCCGTACAATGATAGAATATGAAAACCTTCGTTTGGTGAATGAACCGTTTTTTGAAAGCTATAGAAACAGCTTTTCAGATACGCTTGAAAGCGGCTGGTTTATACTTGGGAATAAGGTTTCGTCTTTTGAGAGAGAGTTTGCAGCTTTTTGCGGATCAGGTTATTGTGCAGGGCTGGCTTCCGGTCTGGATGCGCTGATCCTCGCTTTGCGGTGCTTTGACTTTCCTGAAGGCAGCGAAGTTATTGTTCCGTCAAACACCTACATCGCTACGATCCTTGCGGTTTACCATAATGGGCTGGTTCCCATTCTGGTGGAGCCTGATATCCAAAGCTACAATATAGACCCGGCAAAAATAGAAGAGCAGATAACTGATCGTACCCGTGCCATACTGGTGGTGCACTTGTATGGGAAAGCTTGCGATATGGATCCGGTAATGGAAATAGCCCGGAAATATAACCTTCGTGTGATTGAGGATTGCGCACAATCTCATGGTGCGAAGTACAAAGGGAAACAAACCGGTACATTTGGTGATTTCGGCGCTTTCAGTTTTTATCCAACGAAGAATCTGGGAGCTCTTGGTGATGCCGGAGCGATTACAACGGAAGACCAGGTTCTCTATGAGAAGGTAAAGGCTCTTCGTAACTACGGCTCGAGGATAAAGTACCAGAACGAATATATCGGTACTAATTCCCGGCTTGATGAAGTTCAGGCAGGTTTTCTTTCTGTTAAGCTAAAGAAGCTGGATGAAATAACAAGCCATAAACGGAGGTTGGCAGGCTTATATCACGAAGGGCTGAAGACTGATTTTGTGAAACCGGTGGTCAATCCAGACTATTTCGATGTTTATCATATCTACAATGTGAGGCACCCTGAACGAGACCGGTTACGGGCCTACTTACTTGAGAATGGCATCAAAACTGAAGTGCATTACCCGGTACCCCCGCATCAGCAGGTAGCTTTGGCCGGGAAGTTTAAAGGCTGCTACCCTATTTCAGAAGAGATACACCGGACCACGCTGAGCCTTCCGATATCTTATGGCCATAAAGTTGAAGAGATTGAGAGGGTAATTGAGGTAATGAACGACTTTTAGGATTAGTATATTTACAAGAAATATAGTTCTGTGCATCTTTTAAGATGTGTAGATTAACAAATGTAATTAAAATGCTGAGCGAGCTAATAAGGAAACTCAAAAATAAACCAAAAGAAGAGTATGGATGGTTTGGGAATTATGCTTCCTGGGAGGAAGCGTCAGCTTCAGCTGACGGGTATGATAAGAAAAATATTTTAGATAAGACAAAGGAGGCTCTTTTAAAGGTTAAGAATGGAGAGGCTGCGTATGAGAGAGACTCGGTGGTTTTTGATAAAAAGGCATATCCTTATCCACTTATCACTTATTTACTTCACAGTGCATTTCGGAATGGGGCACCATTGAATATTCTGGATTTCGGCGGATCACTGGGAAGTACTTACTTTCAGGTTAAAGACTTTTTAAGTCCTCAGGTATGTTCAAGCTGGAATGTTGTGGAGCAGGCTCATTATGTTGAATGTGGAAGGGAGTACTTTGAAAATGATTTGTTACATTTCTTTCATTCCATAGAAGAATGTAATGCGAAATATACAATAGATCTGGTTATACTTTCAGGAGTTACCCAGTATTTATCAAACCCTCATTCTTTTTTGAACGAGTTGGTTTCTTTCAGTTTTAAATTTCTTATCATTGATCGAACTGCATTCGTGAAAGAAACTAAAGACAGGTTGACTATTCAGAGAGTATGGCCGTCGATTTACGAAGCTTCTTACCCCGCTTGGTTTTTTAATGAGGCTTACTTCCTCAGGCATTTCGAGAGATATTATGCTGTTCGTGCAGAATTTACAAGTTATGTTGAAGGTGAATCTATAATATTAATTGACGGAAGTCCATTAGGATATGATAAGGGTTTCTTTCTGGAACGAAAATAAAGCCGACAAGTATGGCCGGCTTTATTTCAATACTTATATTGTTACAAGCTTGTAACCGCAGCTGTTCCACTCCAAACAGGGTTGCCTAATATTGCAAAGCTTCCGGTGTCCTTATCAACTTTGTGTATTCTCTGGTTTTGAACAATGTATAAAGATCCGTTATAGGCGGCTGCGCCTGAAGTTCCTGTCCAGACCTGGCTTCCTAAAATTGAATATGTTCCGCTATCTTTATCAACTTTATGTAAATATCCATTTTGGACAATATAAAGATATCCATCAAGATTAGTCATCGCATTAGTACCATTCCATATTTGTCCTCCCAATATTGAATATGAACCATTTTTGTTTACCTTATGCAGGTATCCGTTTTGAATGATATAAATATAGCCATCTAAAGCGGTCATAGCTTCGGTTCCATTCCAAGAACTACTAATAACAGTATAGGCTCCATTATCCTTATTCATTCTATGCAAGTCATTGTTTTGTACAATATAGAGCTCTCCATCTAGGGCGGCTATTCCTTCAGAGTTAGGGAAATTGTTAGTAACAATGTTGTATGAACCAGTTGATTTATTTACCCTATGAATGTTGCCGGCTTGAATGATATACAGGAAGCCATCTAAGGAGGTCATCACATTTGTATTAGGCCAAACAGCTCCTCCCACGGTTATATATGCACCAGTATTATTATCTATGCGCCTTAATTCGCTGCCAACAACAGCAAATATATTAGCATTATTCAGATCTACATTGCCTTGGTTGGGTAAGGTTAATTCATATACCCGGCTGGAATATTCAGTATTTGTTACTCCAGTTGGAGTCCCACTGCCATTATATACTTTATACTGATATTTAAGGCTGACTACCCCTGAAAGTTTTCCCTGGGGAATGGTAGCTGACAGTGTTTTACTAAGAGAAGTGGCGCCATTAAAATCATAGTGTGTTATATGGATAGGTGCTGACAAGGCCGTCTCTTGTGACGGTTCATTTAATACCAATGTAACAGTCCAATCAAGATACTCCCAGCCATAGGACCAATATGTTCTTTGAATAGTGAAGCCAGCTGTTACATTCTTTGGGCTAGTTTCTGATACCGAAATTTTAAAATCGGCAGTTGATGGGGTAACATAAAAATTTGAGAGGTTTGCTGCTTTTGTATTTAAAAAGGACGTTAATACAATCAGCACTAAAAGGAGAAAGTACTTTTTCATGAAATTGAGGTTGATTTAGAATTTAAGTCAGTTAATCATGTGAGCTCGGCTTAGATAAGTTATTCGTATTTGAGCTTGTATTCATTAGAGGCAGCATAATAATCTTGTACCTCTTGTAGCGTCATACTATAAGATGCAGGAATAAGTGTAAAAATTTGTTTCTCCACATCATAATTGATATCTTTTTTGTCTACTCCCCACATGATAGTGAGAAACCTCATCATTTTATCAAAGTTTTCAATGTTCTCAGGATTTTTAGATTCAAGAGTTTGATCTTGATCTTTTTTACAACTGTTAAAGGAGAGGACAAATAAAACCAGCATTCCAAGTAGAATTGCCTTTAAATTAGATTTATTTTTCATATAGTTTAATTTAGTTATACCCAAAGCTAGTATTTCTCGCTGTAAATAGTCCTGGGTGTATGTAACATTTTAATATTAATTCCTTTTTCGGATTCATAAATTTTATTCAAATATGATATGAGCTTTTCGGTGAGCTGAGCGAATTGATAGCATACTTATAAAGATTTAATCTTTAATTACTGAATATCCCAAATTTGATACAAGGTAATAGTGCTCTTTTTTAGGTGAAAAAATATTACACGAATGAAAGTATTCTAGTGATGAAAGTTAGAATTGTGAAGATGAATGGCAGAATAAGGTGGATTAAGATGAAATTAAATCTGCCTGAGGGTTTCAGTTAACAATATGAGAGGTAGGCAGCAACTAATCTAGTATCGTCATCATATCCGTCCTATAGGTTTGTCTTTATAAAAAGAAGTGCCTATGTAAGTCAGCAGGCAACAATATAAAAAATAAAGAATAGTCCGAATCGGTTTATCTCAAAAAATCAACACTTTGTACTATAATCTAAGAAGATGGATAGCACGTTTCTTACAGATGATATTATTGGAACTACTACAACAAATGCTCTTCAAAGGGAAAGTAAATCTCTTTTGGCTAGTGTCAGCTTAAATTACCCCATGAGCTTTTTTAGCCACCTTTTGAGTCTTTTGTTAAGCTTTTTGTTTTTTTTCTCGATATCGAACTCTAAGTCCTGAATATGATCGTCGGCTTCTTTAGAAGGCAGAATATATATAGGGTGTTTTATTGGCATCCTTAATGGCTCCAGAGGGATATTTGAAAATTTACTGTTTGGCGATGTGGTATGTGTGGCATCTGATTCAAAACCAATATTAGTAACCAAGTTAGAATTAGGAATTATACACAACCAATTATTAAAAAGCGAAATAAATTTAAGTTGGTAATCCCAAGTGTTTATTTCTCCTTTTTTTAGTTGCTGAAACAATTTACTATATTCCTTAAACAGCATGGGGTCAGTAAAAATTTCCGCAAGGTATTTATTGGCTTCAGTGTCTTCATATCTTATCAGGTCGGGATCATAGTTATTCCATACTCTTCTCCAACTAGCCCAGCCCCAAACCTCCACGTTTCTCGAAAAATAGTAGGAGGCGTCAGCGTGATTTTTATTCTTCTGAAAGTTGCACCCTGCAATTTGAGCGATTCGGGAATCATCACGGTATCTTTCTAATAGAATATCACAAAATAAAAAGAATTCGTTTGACGGCAGGCAATCATCTTCCAGGATGATTCCTTCTGATTCTTTGCTGAAGAACCAGTCTATGGCCGAAGAAACGGCGTTTTTGCATCCCAGGTTTTTATTCCGAAACAGCGTCTCGAATTTACATGGCCAGTCAATTCTTTCAATGATTTTTCGTGTTTCGTTACATACAAGCAATTCACTGTCGTTTCTTGGCCCGTCAGCTGCAATATATAAGCGGGAGGGCCGGGCTTCCCTGATTTTTTCGAATACCAGACTAGTAGTGTCAGGTCTGTTGAAAATCAAAAAAAGTACCGGGGAAGAGACTTGATGTAAGGCCATTAATGCTTGTTTTTTGTTTTTAAATTTTTCCATTTATACCTGAGATAGACCGGCAGGCTGCAATATTTACGTATGATCCCGTCAAAGTCTTCATCAAATAATGGATCAGGAGTGAATTGTGACACCCCTCCCTGGGCAAAGTTAGCAATAAGAATTGGATGGTACTCTTTCCTGAATTCCGAATCGCTCCAGCATTGAATGTTAAGCAGGTGATCGCCTCCCGTTGGGTATTTTTCGCTATAGCGATACTTCTCAAAAACTCTTTTGGGGTAGATCACGCTATGGTGACAAATGCAGTCCCTGGTTAAGCGGTATGGTGTAAACTCGCCGCCCAGGATCATCTCTCCCCATGAACACTGACCGTAATAGATCGTCCTGGGATCCTTTAGTAAAGAAGCCATCTCAGAAAATTCGTGATAAAGGCTGTCGTCAGATCCAAGGAAATAAATCCAGTCTCCTTTCACATGTTCCAGCCCCTTATTCATAGCATGGAAGATACCCCTGTCGGGTTCGCTTTTCCAGAATGCTATGTAGTCATTATTCTCTTCAAGCAAACTAACTGTACCATCTGTACTTCCTCCATCAATAATGATATGTTCTATCGCAGGGTAGGTTTGCTTCCGGATACTGTCAATACATCGCTGAAGGTGTTTGGCTGCATTAAAGGTAACGGTAATAATGCTGATCAAAGGGTACCCTTTTTTATTGGGGCCGTTATATTTCATTATCTGAGGAGATTGTTGTTAATGAACAAAAATAGCAAATATGCTTTGATTGAGGGATTGCTGATCTGATATAAGGTATCATAAATTTTAGCGATATTCGCTGTCAGATGGTTATTGTAAATTATAGGGCTGGCCAGCTTGCTAACCGTTTAATTCATTTCTCCCATTTTATAGCAAACAGCAAAGCCTTTGGATATAAGCTGGTTTATCCATTTTTTCAGGAGTACAGGGAGTTCTTTGAATTTGGAGACCCTGATTTCGAAGAGGGGCGTATCCAGCTGGATTATCCTGTGGGACTTCTTTTCATCTACAGGAAAATTCAGCAACTGATCAGATCCCTTGAAAAAAGAGGAAAGAGGGTCAGTTCTGTTTTCTTCAGGGAATTTCATATCCTTTCAAAAAATAGTCTTGAAGATCCTTTTTTTAATATGCGGGATCCGCTGTTTACCGCCAAGGCGTGTCATAAAGTTTTGATTACGAATGGATGGTTATACAGGGACGAGGAAAGCTTTGGTTTGTATGCAAATGAAATAAGAAATATCTTTACACTGAAGAACCATTACCGGGAGCTGGTCAGGAAGCAAATTGAAGAATCAAGAAAAAACGCAGATATCCTGATAGGCGTACATATCCGAAGAGGTGACTATAAAGATTTTAATTATGGGAGCTGGTATTACGAGGATGAAGTGTATTTGAAGAACATGAAGAGTATTGAGGCGTTTTACAAAAAGAATGGAAAGGTCTGCAATTTTTTCATTGCATCAAACGAAAAAGTACCTTTGAAAAACTTCAGTGGCTTGAATGCCAAATGGGAGGAGAGGCATTTTATCATCGACCTTTATAGCCTGGCAAGCTGCGATTACATAATCGGGCCTCCAAGCACCTATTCGGGATGGGCTGCTTTTTTTGGGAAGGTGCCATTGTTTCATATAGAAAGTGCTGACAGCACTATAGATGAACGGAATATAACTCGCTTTACCCCTCTATCTTAAGTCGCTTTTTTGAGGAATTTTCAGAAAATAGTACTCAAAGCAATATCAATTGCCTGTATTTAAAGCAATTCCTTAATCCGTTTCTTCAGTTCGCTTATTGTATCCAGAACATATTCCGTTGCAGTAGGCAGGAACCTCTCCTGCGAGATAAATTCTCTGTAGAGTTTTTCATTTGAATGAAGTTCGGCTACCTGTTTTTTTAAAGCTTCCAGGCTGTCGGGACCTGAATAGAAGAGAACTGCATCTTTGTTAATTACAGCAGGTTCAGGATTATTGTTACTTCCCATATATATGGGAATGCAGCCTGAGTTAATCGCTTCGAAGAGTTTTTCGGTGACATAACCGTCTCCATCCGAGTTTTCGGGACAAATATTAAATTTATATCTGGTGAGGAACAAGCGTTTGTCGTCATTACATAGCTCTTTGAGATCGCTTGTGTTGTTTAAATAAGCCCCACCGCTATCGACCTTTTCGATTTCGCTGAGACTATGATAGATGGCAGGTCTGATACCGTCTCCATCATGACTACTTACCATAGAGCAGAATTTGCGGAAAGGCGTGCTCTCATAATTGAAATGAGACATATTATAAACAGCCTTCCTGATATCCCCGTGATTACACGATTGTGGTATAAAATATAAGATCCATAAAGGGAAGCGAAGGTAATTCTGGTTGTGCAAGTTTTCAAACCCTAAAACCAAGTCGACATCGTTGAGGCAATGGTCTCTATATTCGTAATAGTTATCTATATTCTCACTGGTGAAAAAAATCTTTACCGGGCTTCTGTTTAATTTGATCTTAGCGCGGGTACCATAAACAGAGAATACGGCAATCTCTTTCTTAGGAGTCAGCTTGCCTGAAAACTCATTATGAATGAAATTATAAAACCAGACCTCTTCCGGTCTTTTCATGTTACAAAAATTGAATAGCTTGACAGGAGACCCTTTGCATAGCTTCCTGTCGTTATTATATTCTTTTAACAGATGAATAAATTTTTTCAGTTTTTTCATAATAATGCACGAAGGAAAATAATATCCTGCCTTCTAAATACTTTAGGTTTGCGATAATAGAAAGAAAAAACACACAAATCAAATGAAACTGTGGGTTCTCTATCCTGACTCTGTATATCAAACAAGGAAGCACGACATGCACAAATAACCCATCATTATTTAATATTATTTTAAACGCCAGTGAAGAGAATATTAACGAAATATTGTAAGCTTTGGCAAACATTTGAAAATGGGCATATCAGAGGAAAAGCTTCTACGTTTTTGGATCCTGATAGGAAATTTTTTTCATGGTTTATAGTGGATCCGCGCAAAAGAGATGTAAATTGAAGCCGCTTTTTAGGATCAAAAATTGCAAAGGGGGATACTACTTAACGGTCGTTTCATATTGAAGAAGATAAACTTACTGGGACTTTTCTTATTGGTATTATTGATTTGCTGCAAGAAGGATGAAGAGAACCTTATTGGGCCTGGTTCAGAATCAGCTATTCCACCCCGCAAATCGAATCTGGTGGTTGAGCTTCCGGAAACTTTTGAGGGGAAGATCCTGCTGGACGGAAATAACGATGAAGCCTTCACGAAACGGGATTGGCAGGGAATTCCCTCTGTGGTGGTATCACAACAAGGGGTTATCTTTGTGGCATGGTATACGGGATCTAAGGGAGAGGGGCCGGGTAATTATATAACCGTTTCAGTTAGTACGGATAAAGGCGTTACCTGGAATCATAATGCCCTAATAGTAATTCCAGCTAAACCGGAGATTCGTTTTTTTGATCCCGCACTGTGGACAGATAAATATGGCAATGTGTTTTTATCGTGGTCGAAATCCCGGAATTCGTTATGGGACGGCAAGGGCGGTGTCTGGTTTACTAAAATAGGGTTTGAGAACCGTTTTACTTTCACCATGCCCAGGCGTCTTGCTGATGGAGTAATGATGAACCGACCGTCGGAGGATATCTCGAAGACCTCCCTGCTTTATCCTATTGCCGTATGGAAGATGGGAGGAACGGTCAATAGCGGAATCTTTGTTTATAAATCGACCTATAACGATCAGTATAACAATTCAAGAGGGTTTACTAAAGTAAGCAGCATAAAATTCGATGATAACCTGCGTTTATATGATGAGCATCAGGTCATTCAGCTAAAAGATAAGAGTTACCTGGTAATGATCAGGGGAATTGACGGGATATATTTTACAAAAAGCAAGGATCTGCGGAACTGGGATAAAGTGAAAAAATTTACAGCAGTAGGCAAGACGGCAAGTAGTCGCTTTTTTCTCGGAAGGTTGAAGTCTGGTAAACTTGCACTCGTTCTAAGCAATAGTGTTGAAAGAAGTAATATGAAAATATTTCTTTCTGATGACGAGGCAAAAAGCTGGAAGTACAGTATGCTGATCGATGTTAAACTGGGTGTTTCTTATCCCGATCTTGCGCAAAGTCCGGATGGGACTATCAACATTGTATATGACTTTAACCGTTTTAATGAAATGCATATAAATCTTGTCTCGTTTAAAGAGGAGGACGTAATGAAGAATAACTATCAGAATATATTCAGGACACTTGTAAGCGGTAAGCAATAAGGTGCCTGTACTGTTTTGCTAAACTTTATCGTATATTCGTGCTCTAAGTTTTATGTGAAAACTCTGTGCAGATTTCCGGCATCTGCATTAAACCTTCTGCTATGCAAATACTGGATTGTACGTTTCGTGACGGAGGATATTATACTCAATGGGACTTCCCGGATGATTTGGCAAAACCATATTTTGAAACGATGGAGCGGTTGCCTGTCGATATTGTTGAACTCGGGTATAGGAGTCGCCCTCAGAAAGGGTACTACGGACAGTATTTTTATTCACCTGTTTTATTACTACGGAAAGTAAGAGAACTGGCGCCAACGAAAACTCTCGCTGTCATGCTGAATGAAAAAGATTGCAGCCTGAACGAGCTCGATTCGCTTCTTGATCCCTGCAGAGGTCTTGTCGATATGATACGCATAGCGGTTGCTCCGGTACGATTTTCAAATGCTATTGCCCTGGCGGAAATAATCAGGGAAAAAGGGTTTAAAGTTGGGATTAATATCATGTACATATCTTCTCTTAATGAGAACTCCGCCCTTTTCGATACTCTCAGTAAAGGAGATGATGTGGCAGATGCTATTAGTCTCGTTGACTCTTACGGAGGCGTTTCCCCGGAACAGTTAAAGCTGATTGTATCGCTCTGTAAAGGAGTCACAAGTATTCCTCTGGGTTTTCACGGTCATAATAACCTGGAGCTGGCAATGGCCAATACCCTGACTGCAATAGACTCGGGATGTGAGATAATTGATGCCACAATAACGGGTATGGGACGTGGGGCCGGCAATCTGAGAACCGAATTGCTCCTCACCTATCTCGCTGCGAAGAACGGACTTGAAACGGATTTCGATAAGTTAGGAAATATTGTAGCAAGATTTGAGAAGTTGAAGGAGGATTATGGCTGGGGGACTAACCTTCCTTATATGGTTTCGGGAGCTAATTCTCTTCCGCAAAAAGATGTAATGGATTGGGTAAGCAAGCGTTATTACTCCGTTAACAGTATAGTAAGGGCTCTCCAAAATCAAAAGAGAGGTGAAAAAGATAATTTGAAGCTGCCTGTTTTGCAACCTGCTTTATGCGAAAAAGTGATTATAGTAGGGGGCGGTCCTTCAGTCAACGAACATGCAGAAGCAATCCGTTTGTTTGTGGAGAAGGATCCGGAAATAGTTGTTATTCATGCAAGTGCGAAGAATGCTGCGGTTTTCAAAGGGGTAAATAATAAACAATATTACTGTATTGTGGGAAACGAAGGGCAACGGCTTGAAAGTGTATTTAGTGCTGCAGAGGGAATAGACGGGATTTGTGTACTGCCGCCTTATCCGAGGAAAATGGGAACTTTTGTGCCCTCGGGGTTAATTGAACAGTCTTTCGAGCTTGAAGATGTGAGCTTTAGTACAAAGTACGCAGACTCTCATACAGCAGTGGCGCTGCAAACAGCAATACTTTTGAAAGCCGTGGAGGTGTTTTTGCTGGGATACGACGGGTATCCGAACCAGTCGCTCTCTGTAAAAGAGCAGGATCTTGTTAACGAAAACAATTATTTGTTTAATGAAGCAGCAAAGCACTTCAGTACTTTTGCCGCATTGACTGCTACCCGTTATGAAATCAGGGAGCAGCTTTCTTTGTATCAATATATCATATGAAAGTATTAGGAGTTATTCCGGCCCGTTACAGGTCTTCAAGATATCCTGGCAAGCCGCTGGTAGAGCTGAATGGTAAAGCAATGGTTATTCACGTTGCAGAAAAAGCTGCGCTTGCTCTGGGCGCTGAGAATGTGATTATTGCTACCGATGATCAGCGGATTGCGGACGTTGTGGAAAAAGCGGGGTTTCAGTATCTGCTTACATCGGATGATCATCCTACCGGTACAGATCGCTTGTGGGAGGTTGCCCGGAAAAGGGAAGCTGATATATATATCAATATCCAGGGTGATGAACCCATGGTTGATCCCAAAGATATCCGGCGGATTTGTTCAGTTAAGAAAGAATTTACCGGTTATGTAATTAATGGGATGTGTGCACTGGCTGATAGTGAGGACCCAGCAAGTGTAAATATCCCGAAAGTTCTGGTAAATTCAGGAAATGACCTTATCTATATGTCACGGTTACCCATACCGGGAATTAAGGCTCCTGGAGCAGTGCGACCTGTATACCTGAAGCAGGTATGTATTTATGCTTTCAACTACGATCAATTGAGAGCATTTGGCGAAAGGGGAGGGAAAGCAGAATTCGAAGCGTTTGAAGATATTGAAATATTGAGATTCCTGGACTTAAAAATCCCTGTCAAAATGGTTTATACAGCAGGCAATACACTTGCGGTTGATGTTCCTGAAGATGTCAGTAAAGTAGAGGAAGCTCTTAGATTAGGTTGAGATGAGTATTAAGAATATTTTATTCGATTTTGATGGGGTGATCCTGGATTCAAATGGAGTCAGGGAACGTGGGTTTGAGATGCTTTTTGCCGGTTATTCTGCTGGTCAGCTAGATACGATCCTGCGTTATCACAGGAACAATGGAGGGCTGTCGAGGTATCACAAGATCCGTTATTTTTATGAAGAAGTCCTGCAAAAGGAAATCAGCGAAGAAGAAGTGAACCAGCTTGCAGAGAAATTCTCTGTGCTGATGAAGAAGGAATTGGTGAACAGGGCACTTATAATTGAAGACGCTGTTGCATTTATCAGGGATAATTATCGTAATTACGAGATGCATATTGTGTCAGGTTCTGATGGTAATGAACTGAGATATTTATGTGCTGAACTAGGTCTAGCTGGTTATTTTAAAACGATTCAAGGATCTCCTGTACCGAAAATTACTCTGGTAGGAGAAATACTTGATCAGTATCATTATCAGAAGGAAGAGACTGTATTAATTGGGGATTCGATTAACGACTATGATGCAGCAAAAGCGAACGGAATTGGTTTCCTTGCATACAGATTTGTTTCAGAAAAAGAGATACAAGACATCAGACGTATTAAGAGTATAAATGAAATACAAGATCATGCTTGAAGGACAATGAGAGATAAAAGGATTATTGTTTCTTGTATTCCCGTTTTAAACAAGGAACAACAGAATGGCATGAAAAACTTATTGCTTGATCTGCAGCAACAAGGTTGCAAGGTTTACTTCTGGAGTCAGAATAAATATGAAAGTCTTTCTGATTTTTATATCGTTCCTTATTATAAAAAAGCCAGAGTTCGCATTTTCGTTTATCAATTAATAGTCAAACTCTTTGTTGACAGGAAGAAATGGGTATCCCGTTTGACGAAATGGTTGGGTACGGATTATAGAGATTCAAATGAGAGATATAACATCTTTTCGAAGGAGGCTATTGCTCTTTTCAGCACTATTGAACCAGATTTGTTTATTTGCTGGAATCCCTATTGTTGTCAGTTTGGTATAGCTTTCGATATAGCCAGAGTTTTAGGGATATCGACATCTGCTATAGAATGGGGCTTTCTACCCAATACATTTATTCTTGATGAAAAGGGGACCCTTGCTTCATCCCAAATATTCAATTGTAATCCTCTTAAAGGAAAGTCAGACGAGGATATGCAAAGATATTTTTATGAAGGCGAGAAGATATTTGATACGTTAAAGAATTCCAGCCTTAGTCTTTATAATCAAAATAATGTTGTTTTTCCGATAGGGGTGGATAATGATAGAGAAGGAGTATTTAAAGTCTTATTGTTAGGGATAGATGAGGTCGATTCCGGTGCTTTTCCGAGAGAGCACAGGGAAAGACATGGGCTTCTTCCATTTCATGAATCTTCTTTGCAAACGGCAAAAGCTTTTGCAGAAGCTGATTCGGCTTTTCAAGTTATTTATAAACCTCATCCTTCACATAACGAGTATTTTGAGAACGTAAAAGTTCTGAAAAATTTGTGGATTGTTAATGGGAATCCAGATCAGCTTATAGGGTGGGCGGATGTTATCGTTTGCTCTGGATCGAAGATGGAGTTTTCAGCTTTATTAAAAAATAAGCCACTTATAAATGTCGGAGCCGGATTGCTTTATAAAAAGGGATGTTCTTATGAAATTGAGTCTTCATCTCAAATAGCAGAGTGTGTAAAAGTTGCTTGCTATAATAATGTGTCAGATCTTCAGCTTTTAAGCTTTAAACAATTTCTTGGCTTTTTAAAGCTTGATTATCTATATTCCACAAAAGATAGAAATCGTGAAATCACTGCAAAGTTAATGATCAAGTAGTCAATGTTGTCAGATAAGAAAATTCTATTTATTTCCCATGATGCGTCGAGATCAGGTGCACCAATTGTGCTTTTACACTTGTTGAAGTGGATTAAAGAAAATCGGATAGTGAAATTTGATATTCTACTAAAAGCCGGTGGTGATCTTGAAAATGAGTTTGTGAAATTGGGTAATGTCTTTATCTTAAAAAAGGAAGAAGAAGAAAAACAAGGACTAAAAAGAATACTATCTGGAATCAAAGAAAAGCTTTTTGCAAAACGCAAGGAATCCAATTTTAAAGCATTGTGGGGAAGAAGTTATGATTTGATTTATTTTAATACAATTGCCGCCAATGATTTAATTGTTGAATTAAAACAGCTTTTTAATTGTCCTGTAATTTGCCATGTTCATGAAAATGAGTTTACGATAAAGAACTATTTCCCGGGTAGCTTAAACCGGGAAATAATACAGAATGTCGATCGGTTTATTGCTGTGTCGGAAAGTACGAAAAAGAGCCTCATTACTAATTTTACAATCCCTGGTAATAAAATTAGCCTTTGTTATGAGTTTATCGATCTAAAACGTTGTCAGGATAACGTGTTGGAAGACGCAATGTCTGTTAAAAAAAGATTGGGAATAGAGGACGGAGAGTTTATAGTCGGAGCAGCTGGAACTTGTTACTGGCGAAAAGGAACTGACCTTTTTTTACATCTAGCATATCAAATAAAAAAGCTGGATCCGACTAGTAAGATTCGTTTTATTTGGGTTGGAGGATCTTATGAGAAGGAATATCAGCTTCAGCTGGAATATGAATTAAAGTGCTTAAGCCTTGAAAATAATGTGATTTTTACTGGTCATAGACACGATCCTCATAATTATTATCAGATCTTTGATGCATTTGCTTTAATGTCAAGAGAGGATCCGTTTCCTTTAGTATGCCTTGAAGCCGCTTCCTTGGGAAAAACGATACTATGTTTCGACCAGGCAGGAGGTATGCCGGAACTAATATGCGAGGGGGGAGGGATAGTACTTCCTTATGGTGATACGCGGCAGATGGCAAAAGAGATGCTCTCTTTATATCATGATAAAACAAAGCTCAAAGTCATGGGAGAACAAGCTCAAAAGATCGTACAACGTTTTGATGTAAATAGAGCAGGTTATGAGATAAAGAAGATAATAGAATCAGCTATTTAGAACATTTTTCACTGCCTGCAGGTATGCATGCCCCCATTTCTGATCCGGTTCCAAATGACATCCTTCTCCCCATTCGTTCCAGGCATTTATGAAAATAAAGCGTTCAGACTCACGAAAGGTTGAGACTGTCATTTGCGCAGCTATTTTGAGCCAGGTTTCAAATAATTCGGGAGTAGAATCTTTATAAATGGTCGCGCCACTTTGACGCCGGGCAGAATTATCCCATGAAGGACATACTGATCGAAAATACTTATACGTCCTTTCTTCTTTTGCAAGGGTCGTTTCCATTAATGCAGAATAAAGATAAACGGTGTTGTCAAAGTACTCATTTCTCACTATCTTTTTTTTGTGAAGAAACTTTTCCAATTTATCCTTGGTGGGATTGATATATGTTGCACTTGATCCTAAGTCAAAAAAATCAGGAGCAAACTCTAATCCCGCATCAAATCCATGCAGTTTTGGATCAATATTTTTTTCGAAATTTTCCACTCGTATCAGAAAGAGATCTGGAAATCCGGCAAGTTTAGCTTGCTCCCTCCAAATGTCTACTGCTGTGTTTATATCTGGGTGAGATTCAGATCGATACATTAAAAATACGGGTTTGCCATCTATTTTGATATATCTTTCGTCCTGGAAAAAGTTGATAAGATATTGAATATGTTCTTTGTCATCTTCAATGCTATATTGTTGAGGCTGGAGGACTTGATTATCAAAGCCATCCCATCGCCTTGTCCAATTTTCATTTGCCCAACAAAGACAGAATGGCATATCAATCTCCTTATTTTTGAGTACAAGATGCAAAGGTTGCTCTAGTAATAGTTTGCCGTTAAACCAATAGTGATAATAGCAGAAGCCATGAATGCCATATTGCTTTGCAAGGTTAGCTTGGTCTATATGTGTTTCAAGTAATCTTAAGTCGTAAAACCCTAAGTCTGCAGGCAGATGGGGTTGATAATGTCCTTTAAATTTAGGTTTGGATCTGGTGACGTTGGTCCATTCAGTAAACCCCTTTCCCCACCACATGTCATTCTCGGGGATTGGGTGGAATTGTGGAAGATAAATCGCAATTGCTTTTATTGAATGGTTCTCAACTGTTTCCTTCATCTTGTTACTTTTGCATGAATATAATGGGTGGCACCCACTGGCAAGTATATGATTATTTTTTAATTCTTTAAGATAACTCTGCTCAGAGGTCTGTTATGGGCGTTTATTTATTGAAGTGATTCCTTTATTTATGTTGTCAACGGAAAAAACGTTAAAATAATTATTTATGGTATTTCAGAGTGCTGCAATAATTCTATTCTCCATTTGTTTTTAAACTTATGTCTGTTATTATGAAGCAGAGATGAGACAGCTTCCTGTATGGAAGAAATCTTTTCAAAGTGCACTATTTGAGACTGTGGCTGATAGATGATTTTCTTTCCCAAAATGTGCTTTACCCCCATGCATAAATCTGTATCTTCATAATAGGCTGGTGTATATTGGTCATCAAGGCAGTGGAGCCTTTCAAAATCTGTTTTTCTTATCATTAAACTAGCACCAGAGCAATAATCTACCTCTTTAGCTTTATTAAATCTTAGGAGGTCAGCAGGCTCAAGGCTGCCATAACGGTCTGTTGATCCGTTACGATAAATAATACCTCCGGCTTCCTGCAGTAGTCCGTTTGGAAAGATCAATTTACTACCGGCGCATCCTACCGCCTGATCTGTAAAGAAGGTCTTCAGTAGATTTTCCAGCCAACCGTTTCGCGCTTGTGTATCATTGTTCAGGAAGCATAGGAAACGTCCTTTTGCCTGGGATGCCGCCTTGTTACAAGAGCGGAGAAATCCCATGTTATCCATATTTCTGATATAAACTATTCCGGTAGCATTTGACATGAAAAAAGTATGCGTGCTGTCGGTTGAACAATCATCAATGACGATTATCTCATATTGAATATGCGTAGAAATCTTTTCTCTCAACGAGAGTAAGCAGTTATATGTATAGGCCAACTGATTGTATACAGGTATAATAATGGAAACCTCAGGCGATTCGGACGATTTTAAGTGAATATCCTTTTTTAATATCTCGCTATCGGGCAATAATGGTAAAAGATCTTGTGCTGTCAGATGCCCGTGTCCTAAAAGAATCCATAAGAATTCTCTCCACATGTTATTTCTAATGTTTCTGTCGTATGATGCTGTTAAAGCAAACGATTGTTTGGTTATAATTCTGAAGAACTTTCTGTAGGATGATTTTCTGAAGGTAAGAACACTAAGTAATACCCATACAAGCCGCTTCGCGTAAAGTTTAACAAACGATTTATGGTAGATATAGTTGAAGTTGCCATTGCCAAACAGGAAGTACTTTTCAATCATCTCTGTACAAACCTGTTTGTTATTCTTTTCGATCCAACCATAAAGTGACAGTTTACTTTGTTCCATTTCAAAGGTTTTTAAGCTAACATCTGAGTGATTCATCCAGATCTTCATAACACTTGTCCGTTACAAATGCTGACATGAAAATTTCACTGGCAAGTTTACTTTGTGTGCTATAAAATGTATCATCGGTGAGCAGTGTCGTGACATATCCGGCAAACCGTACCGGATCGTCGCTAATAAGGCACCCATTGTTGATTTTATTGGGCATACCATCTATGGCGCGTTGTGTGCCTACTACCGGAAGCCCGAAAGACAGGGCCTCAATAACCTTTACCTTAATCCCTGTACCAGCAAGCATAGGACAGATGGCAATTTTGGATTTCCTGTAATGATCGGTTAGATCCGAAACAAAAGGGATCATCGTTATTCCGGCGTAATCACCATGTATATGTTCTGTGATCTTTCCTATAATGCATATCCTGACACCGGCCGGTAGTAATGGATATACATGATTAAGGAACCAGGTAATTGAATTAATATTATTGGTATTATCGCTGGCTACGTAGATAATATCGAATTCTTTAGCCTGAAACACCCGCTCCTGGGCATCAAACATCATTGGAATAAATGTCACCTTCTGTTTCAAAAACTGGCTGAAAATATACTGTTCATCAGAAGAAATGACCCATATCTCATTAAATAACGACAATCGCCGCAATTCTTCTTCCAATGATAGCCCAACAGACAGGTTTTCGTCTTTCTGGTGCTGAGAGGTCAAAAGATCATGAGTATCTATTATCGTTTTTGTATTATCAAGATATGCACTATCTTTTATCAGATTGGCCCAATATGCGTAACTAATGATCACCGCATCGTAGTGCTGATTTGCCAGTATTTGCTCAAAAGCTTCTTTTAGATATGACGGGGTATGGTCCGGAATTGTCAATTCCTGTTTTACTCTCTTTTTTGATCGAAATAAAGAAGAATATTTAAAGGTGTTATTTTTCATAACGGGCTCTTCTTTTAAGAGGTAAACCTTTTCAGCCAGCCCTTGCGATTGCATTGAGGCAACATTTTCTTCATTCCAGTTATCCCAGTAATCCAGGCCTACATAGTCGACGCAAAAACTCCGTTCTCTAAAATACTTAAGCAAGTTTAATGCCCGGATTTTACAGCCTTCATTTTTGTCCAGTGGGTTTGAGGGAAAGAAAAATAATATTCTCTTCATGGATTCGATTTTATCAAAATTTTTACTTCTTCCCAGACCCTGTCAACACTAATTCTCGACAAGCAAGGAAAAGGTTCATTAAAATCATTATAGTATTTACACTGCCAATTGCAATAATAACACGGCATTGGACTGAAAGCACAAGACGGCTTAGAAGTTATATTTTCCGGATATGGGGCAAACCGGTTAAAGTGCCCACCGCCGGTAATACATATCACAGGAGTTTTACAAGCGGCGGCAATGTGAACAGCACTGGTTTCATTCGAGATAACAAGCCTTGAATCAGCAATTAATTGAACCAGTTGTGGTAAGCTCGTGCTGCCAGTATGATCTTTTAGCCGGATTGAAGGCGGAAGACTGCCAATGAGGTAGGAGGCGACCGGTACTTCTCCCGGGCCTCCCGCCAGTACGATATCGGAAGTCGTCTCTTCCAGAAGCCGTTTTATAATTTCAAGGAATTTTTCTTTTTCCCAGTTACGCTTGTAATAGCTGGATCCTGCAAAGATTAATATATTTCCTGATTGATGTCTTTCGACAGTAAGTTCAGGACCTTTGATAAGCAGTTCCCGCGTTTCAATTATTTGGTGAAAAAAATAACGGTTTCGTTCAAACTCGTGCGTAATTTCTTTTGGAAGATCGATGAGCCTGGTATAGAGTTTATCTGTTTGTGGCTTATAGATGGCGTCGTGTTCGTTATCGCTGTCGTAGGCAACCGATTCTCGTCCCGCAGCCAGGGCCGCCAGGCCGTTTCCCATCAATGAACGCGAGTAAGTTGACTGCAATACGACTTCGTATCTGCGTTTAAAGAGCATCCAGCCTAACTTAAATACTTCCCGGGGCTTTTCGTATAAGGGATCTTCATTTATAAAATGAAACTTCGAAACGGTCTGCCCGTCATACTCAATCGCCAGGTCTCTCCAGCCTTTATTTCCTAAGAGTTCAATCTCATAGGTTCTATATTTTTCAGAGGTTTTAAGTACTTCAAGGAAGTTCCGGAAGAGAACATAGTCGCCAATAGCATCTATTTTAACTAACAGTATCCGTTTTTCAGCTTTCCTGAACCTGGAAATAAACTGAAAAAGCCAGGAAACCTTTAGCAGGATAAATTTGACGAGTTTAAATTTCTTTTTGTTTTTGATATACATCGTAATGCAACAACCTCCCCTGTTGTCAATACGTCAATTCCAGACAAAGCGTAACATCATTCACCGAAAGTTTGCATTTCAACGAGACGCCTGTACACTCCGTCGGCATTCATTAGTTCAGTATGCGTACCTCTCTCAACAATTCTGCCCGATTCTAATACAAGTATCAGGTCTGCATCCTGTATGGTACTTAAACGGTGTGCGATCACCAGGGTAGTCCGGTTTTTCATCAAACTATTAAGAGCATCCTGCACCAGCCTTTCAGATTCCGTGTCCAGTGCAGATGTCGCCTCATCCAATAACATAATTGGAGGGTTTTTCAGAACAGCACGGGCAATGTTTATACGTTGCTTCTGTCCTCCCGATAGCTTAATTCCCCTGTCGCCGATATTCGTTTGATAGCCATTGTCTGTATTAATGATAAAATTATGGGCATTAGCTATCCTGGCAGCTGCTTCTACTTCTTCCTGGGTGGCATTTGGTTTTCCAAAAGCAATATTGTTGAAGATGGTGTCATTAAAAAGGATAGATTCCTGGTTGACAAACCCAAGCTGCGCGCGCAGGGAATCCATTTTTATCTTTTTAATATCGATCCCATCAAAATAGATGTTACCGCTCTGGGGCTCGATGAAGCGGGGGATAAGGTCCATGAGAGTCGACTTTCCACCACCTGAAGGGCCAACCAGCGCAATAGTCTTACCTCTCGGTATTTTCATAGAGACATCGTTCAGTATCGTCTTCTCGCCGTAGGCAAAATGAACCTGATCAAGGACGATAGAGTCTTTAAAGCCATTCACTTCTACCGCATCTGGTGCGTCCTTTATTGATGCTTTCATATCTACCAGCTCAAGTATACGCTCCCCTGCTGCAAGACCAATATTGATGCCTGTAAATGAATCGGAAAGGGCTTTCGCCGGGCGGGTTAACTGCGAGAAAATACCGATGTAGGCTATGAATTCTGGTGCCGATAACTCTCCGCTGCCGCTCAATACCAGGCTTCCGCCGTAAAGAACGATAAAAACGACCATTAATACCCCTAAGAATTCAGAAATAGGAGATGCCAGCTGCTGCTTTTTTGCCATTTGACGACCTATCTCCGAAAAGTTCTCATTCTCCTTGTTGAACTTATTTTTGATGAAGGCGGAGGCGTTAAATGCTTTTATGATCTTTACCCCGGTAAGCGCTTCTTCCAGGTTGCTGACCATTACCCCAAAAGACGCCTGCGAACCACTCGCCTGCTGTTTAAGGCTCTTAACGAGCCGTGCGATGAAAATAGCGGAAACGGGGATAAATAGTATAGATACGAGACTTAGCTTTAATGAAATGGAAAACAATGCAAACAGATAAGCAAGCAGCTGAAAAGGTTCCCGGACGATTACCTGGAGTGTGCCCGTAACTGTAAATTGTACCACCTGCACATCATTGGTGATCTTTGAAAGTATATCTCCCTTGCGTTCATTATTGAAGTATCCAATGTGCATGTCCATCACATTGTTAAATACGGTTCTGCGTATATTCAGCAAGGTGTGGATACGCAGGTTCTCTATAATGCGTTGGGATAAATATCTGAAGATGTTGCTCAATAATACAGATATAACAATTGTGACGCAAATAAACTGTAAAGCACCATAAGTACCATAAGCATTATTTATCTCCTGGGAGTAATATCTGAAGTTACCCATCATATCGAAGAAGGAGTCGGGCCTGGAATATACTTCTTTAACCTTAGTTGTTTCAAAAAGGAAAGTCAGCAGCGGTACTATAAGAGCGAGATTCAGAGTGTTGAAAAGTACAGAAAGGAGCGTCGTTATAATATATGGGATTGCAAATTTCTGTATGGGTTTCGCAAACGATAGTAACCGGAAGTATGTCTTCATTCAATCTAATAATTTGCAAAAGTATTAAAAATGATCCGATTGAAGGCGATATAAGATTAAGATCATGTCAATAATGACTTTCACTTTAATATTTATCTTTGACGCAGATTATTTCGTTCACCATGGAAGGTTCCTATCCTAAGATTTCTATTGTAACACCATCATTTAATCAGGGGCAGTATCTCGAAGATACTATTCAATCGATTCTTTCACAGGGATATCCCAATCTGGAATATATCATCATTGATGGCGGAAGTACGGATAACTCCCTGGATATTATCAGGAAGTATGAATCCAGCCTCGCCTGGTGGGTAAGTGAAAAGGACGAAGGCCTTTACGATGCCCTGAACAAAGGTTTCAGTCGGTCTACAGGAGATATCATGGCTTGGCTGAACTCCGATGATATGTACCATAGAAGATCTTTGTTTGCAGTGGCGGGGATGTTCCAGGCCTTTCCTGACGTGTCGTGGATTATGGGAAATAGTACCTTCTATAATGAAGACGGGAATGTCTTTGCATTCGACGGAGAACCCAATGAGCAAAGATGGTCCAGGCGAAAGATGTTTTTCAACAGGGGAAAGTTTATTCAGCAGGAATCTGTTTTCTGGAGGCGTGGCTTGTGGGAGCGTTCAGGCGCTTTCGTTGATCATTCGTATTCCCTGGCTGCCGATTTTGAATTGTGGATGAGGTTCCTAAGGCATGAGCAGCTTTACTCTTCAGCATTTATGCTGGGCGGATTCCGTTTCAGGAGGGAAAATCAGAAAAGTAATCAGCAGCGTGAAGACTACTTAAGAGAAGTGGAGGCTATCATTAACAGGGAGAAGAAGGAAAGTAACAATAGCAGGGACATCATGTGGTGCAGGTTACTTCTTTTATTGGTTCGTCTGGTTCCTTTCGCTAAGTTAAGGGAGCGGCTGAAAGCCAAAGTGTTTAAGTTGCCCAGGAAAATAATATTCAGCCTGCACCAGGGATTTGTGTTTAGTAAAAGATAAATAGAGGATTGATGTACAATCAGGAAGCCGCCAGTTTTGCTTTCAATCGCCTGAACAGAAACCGCAGCCATATCTTTACCCCGTAGTGTTTTAAAACCAGCGACACATGCTCTTTTTCAAAAAGCTTGTCCTTATTTAGTGAAGAAACACCGGTGTCACTAAAGTTTGCGATGATATAGTCCCGGAACTCAAATCTGAAGTCAGGATCCTTCCAGCACTGCATGTTCAATACATGGTCTGCAGATATCTTGTAGCGGGTATCAAAAGAATATTTCTTAAATACCGAGGCCGGATAGATGACAGACTGATGGCAAAGTCCTGTTTTAGCATGGCGGTAGGCATTTACCTCCGACAAATATCTCCGGCCGCTCATGATGACACTGCCGTAATAAATAGTCTGAGAATCCCGGAGCTGTGTTACAAAGTCTGAAAATGCATCCAGCAGCAGATCATCTGCTCCCAGGAAATACACCCAGTCGCCGGAAGCATGGCGAAGCCCTTTATTCATGGCATCGTATATCCCTTCGTCGGGTTCGCTTCGCCAAAAAGCGATCCTTGCGTTGTTTTTTTCAAGGATATCTACCGTGCCGTCAGTGCTGCCGCCGTCTATTACAATAATCGCGATATTCGGATACCGCTGCCGAAAAATGCTGTTCAGGCAGTCCTGGAGGCTGCCGGCCGCATTATAGGTTACAATAATGATGGAAATTTGGGGCAGGGAAAGCTGGCCGGATGTATTCAAATTAATAAGAGCTGACTTTCAATACCAGTTGTTTATATCCGTTCTTACAATACCATGCGCCGTCCTGTACGATACTTGCATACTTGGTAAAGTTCTTTTCATCATGCTCCCTGGAGTTTAAAGGATGATGCAAATGATAACAAACGGCCTTCATTTTAACCTGTTTCTGTACAAGTCCGTAGTTTACAAACCGGGCAGCCAGTTCGATATCCTCATGTCCCCAGCCGTTCATCTCATTATTGTAACCATTGACGGCGATAAAATCCTCGCGCCAGAAAGCACAGTTGCAGCCTTTGAACTTATCGCATTTCTGATTCTTTTTGATGAACAGAGGTGCCAGGAAGGGAATCCGCATGGCATTAATCTTATTTCTTACATTCGGATCCAGGATAAACACTTCCAGGGGG